>CAWJIC010000032.1:0-50534 GCA_963842755.1 uncultured Chloroflexia bacterium
TGAAGTGACGACGGCCATGGGAATCTGGACGCAGGCGGACACGAACGCGGACGCTGGCGGCCAGGAGAACCGAACGCTCGCGGCCACGAATCTGGACACCCCGCCCCACGGTCTCCCCTGAGGACACCGTGAACTGACATGTCCCTCCCGGCTCACGCTGGGGGTTGCTGAGACAACCCAGTGAGCCAGAGGAGGGACGTGGTGAAGCATGCCGGAGACGTGGTGGAGATCCTCGAGGCGTTCGACCTGACGGGCCGCCTGCGCGAGGCGGCCCGCCTGACCGGCTGCTCGCCGATGACGGTCGGCCGGACGTCCGGCTGCGCGAGACCGGGCAAGGTCGACGGCCGACCCGGTGCGCCGCGGACCAGATCCTCGACCCGTACCTCGCCAAGCTCGAGGAGTGGGTCGAGCGCAGCCATGGCCGGGTCCGCGCCGACGTCGCCCACGAGAAGCTGTGCGCCCTTGGCTTCGACGGCTCGGAGCGGACCACGAGGCGTGCGGTGGCCGACATCAAGCGCGCGTACGCGGCGGGGCACCGGCGCGTCTTCCGGCCCTGGATCCCGGAGCCCGGCATGTGGTTCCAGTTCGACTGGGGCAAGGGTCCCGGGATCGGCGGCCGCGACACCCTGCTGTGGTGCGCCTGGCTCGCCTGGAGCCGCTTCCGGGTGATCATCCCGACCTGGGACCGGACGATGCCGACGGTGATCGCCTGTCTCGACGAGACCCTGCGCCGGTTCGGCGGCGCGCCCACGTACGCGCTCACCGACAACGAGCGGACGGTCACGGTCGACCGGGTGGCCGGGATCGCGGTCAAGCACCCGATCCTCGTCGCCGCGGCCCGCCACTATGGCCTGGTCATCCACGCCTGCGTGCCGGCCGACCCGGCGTCGAAGGGCGGCTCGGAGAGCACGGTCAAGATCGCCAAGGCCGACCTCGTCCCGACCGAGGCGAACCTGCTCGAGGCGTACGCCTCGTTCACCGCGCTCCGGGTCGCCTGCGCCGCGTTCTGCACGGAGGTCAACGAGCGCGAGCACCGCGAGACCCGGCGGCCACCGGTCGAGCTGCTCGCCGACGAGCGCCGCCGGCTCCATCCGGTGCCCGCCGAGCCGTACACGGTCGCCTTCGGCCTGACCCGGGTCGTCGACGAGGAGTCGACGGTCCGCCACGGCTCCGCGCGCTACTCGGTCCCCCACAAGCTCGTGGGCGAGCGGGTCTGGGTCCGGGTCGACGGCGACGAGCTCGTGGTCGTCCACCAGGGACCGCCCGGAGCCCGCGAGGTCGCCCGCCACCCGCTCACGACGCCCGGCAACCCGCGGATCGATCCGGCCCACTATCCCGAGCGCACGACCGACCCGCTCAACCCGCGGCCGCGCGGCCGTGAGCCCCGAGGAGACGCGCGTTCCTCGGGCTCGGGGCCGGTGCCGAGCGCTGGCTGATCCTCGCCGCCGCCTCGGGCACCGAGCGGATCCGGACCAAGATGCGCCGGGCGACCGAGCTTGCCGCCCTCGTCGGCGCCGCCTCGGTCGACGAGGCCCTGGCCCTCGCGGCCGAGGCGGGCCGCTTCGCCGAGGGCGACCTCGAGTCGATCCTCGACCACCGCCGCCTCATGGGCGACCGGCGGAGCGAGCGCCTCGGTGCCGGGCGACGCCGACGACGCTCCAGCCCGGCACCGGCGCCTGGGAGCTCCTCGGGCGATGAGCAGACGCCCACGATCCCGATCGAGATCGACCCGCCGCATCCGCGGCGCGGCAGCTGACCGCCGAGTTCGACCGCTGGCGGGACCTGCCACCCCGGCTCCACCCGGTGGAGCCGCTACCGCTGCCGCCCGACCTCGCCCGCCTGCTCCATCGGCCTGCGCCTGCGCTATGCCCGCCTGGCGGGACCCGCGGTCCTCGCCCGGGCCGCTGACGAGGGCTTGGGACCACACCCAGCTCCTCAGGGTCCTGCTCGCCGAAGAGGCGGCCGGGCGGGACCGCTCGACGCGCGAGATCCACCGCAAGGCGGCCCGGCTGCCGTCGGGCAAGACGTTCGAGGCCTGGGATCCTGCAGGCGTCGGCGATCCCGGCTCGATGCCCAGTGGGCCCTCCGCAGCCTCGACTGGATCGGGCGGGCCGAGAACCTGGTCCTCGTCGGACCCATCGGGCACCGGGAAGAGCCACTTCGCCGAGGCGATCGCCCATGCCGCGATCGACCGCGACCTGCGGGTCAGCTGGTTCAGCCTCGAGACCCTGACCGCCACGATCGCCCGCTCGCGGATCGACGCCTCGACCGGCAAGGTCGTCGAGCGGATCGTCCGCTCGGAGCTGATCGTCGTCGACGACATCGGCCTGCTGCCCGCCGGGGCCGACGAGGCCGAGGCGCTCTATCGCCTCGTCGACGCCGCGTACGAGAAGCGCTCGCTGATCCTGACCTCGAACCTGCACCCGGCCCGCTTCGACACGATCTTCCCCAAGGGCCTCGCCACCGCGGCGGTCGACCGGCTCCTCCACCACGCCCACGTGATCGTCACCGAGGGCCGCAGCCACCGCCTCGACCGAGGCGCTCGACGGGCGCGGCGTCCGGCCGCTGGCCGCGGGCGAGGGCTGATCATCACGGCCGCCGACACCACAGTCGGCAGCGCGACTCCTGTCAGCGTCACCGACGAAGAAGAGAACGACGGGTGTCCAGTTCTCATGGCCGCCAGCGTCCAGTGCCACCGTCCGCCAGCGTCCAGATCCCGTGACCGTCTCCGTCCAAATTCACATGTCCCTTGACACCTGAAGGAGGAGATGCCCCGCTACGACAAGCTCGTTCGCGACCGTGTGCCGGAGATCATCCAGGCCAACGGCAACCGGGCCGTAACGCGGACGCTGCCGGCAGATGAAATGCTCCTAGCGCTGCGGGCAAAGATGAACGAGGAGCTTGCCGGATACGACGCCAGAGGTGGACGGCTTCGCGGGCCACGGAGACGCTCTTGGTGGCGGAGGACGACGAGGCGGTTCGCGGCATCACCGTCCTGGCGCTCACCCGCGCCGGTTACCAGGTGGTGGCCGCTGAGGGTGGCCGGACGGCCATGGAGTTGGCCCGTCGTCATGCCGGCCCGATCCAACTGACCATCACCGATGCCGTCATGAGCGGGATGAGTGGATAGCAGGCGCAGGAGCTTGGCCAGCTCAGGCCCGAGATACGGACGCTGTTCGTGTCCGGCTACGCCGAGAGCACCATCGTCCACCACGGCGTGCTCGACGCCGACGTCGCGCTCTTGCCGAAGCCCTTCACGCCTACCGCGCTCGTGCGCAAGGTCCGCGAAGCGCTGGGCAGCCCGGGGATCGGCGGGTCAGCCCCTCGATAGGTCGTCCGAGAACGGCCCCTCCGTCGGTCGGTCCAACCGGCTGCACGAGCGGGACGGTCTCGCTGACGCGTCCGCCACTTCGCGGGATCGACCCGGACGGCGACCGTCGCCGCTCTTCGCGTCGCTACGGACCGGCGCTGGCGGTCACGGTCAGGGTCGCCGTGTAGGTACCGGTCCGGCTGTCCGCCGGGACCACGAGGCTGACCCCGAGATCCTGCGTGTACGTGCCGCCGCCATATCCGACGTCGGCCTGGATCGTCTTGCGGGCGATATCGAGGGTCCCGGTGGCGCCCGACAGCGGCACCTTTGGCCCGCCGATCGGGTCGATCGCCTGACCCGAGCCGAGGGCCGGACTCCTCGCCGCGGTGATCGAGAGGTTCACCGCCGGGATGCTTGTCCCGGCATAGGCACCGGAGTAGGCGAGGGCCGACGAGAGGATCGTCACGTTCCAGCCGGCCCCTGGCGCCGAGTCTGTCACCGTGAGCGTCATCGTGCCCGTGCTCGTCTGGGCGACGTGCGAGGACGTGACCGACGGCAGGTTGAGATTGGCAACGCTCGCCGTGAGCGCCGCCTGGACGGCAGCGGGTGCGGACAGGAACGCGACAACGGAGACGACCAGCACCGGCAGCCTGCTCCGCAAACCCCCAGGGAAGGGGACAGCGAGCATGGGACCGACTACCGCTTGGAGGCCCGTGTCCGGCGACGGCGGCGCAGGACGAGGACGAGCCAGCCGATGACGATGCCGAGTACGAGGCTGCCGACGAGGATGGCGACCCCGACGGGGAGCGGGATCCGGCCATCCTGGACGGCCTGGATGACCTCGGTCAGGCCAGGTATCAGACCCCCGACCCGCGTCGGGCTCGGGTGGCGCCTCGACGACGAGCGGGATCGCCGCTTCGTCCGCCCGGACGTCCTGGGCGGCGTCCTCGAGCGTGAGCCGGACGCTGTACGTGCCGGGCTGGAGGAGCGCGGCGAGGGGCACCTCGACGAGCGTCGTCGGTGTGGGCGTAGAACGTGTCCATCGGGACGGTCGCCCGGCTGACCTCGGCACCGGCGGCATCGAGCAGCACGAACTCGGCGACGGGCTTGAGCCGCACGTTGCCGCTGTTCTCGAGCGCGACCGCGACGACCGACTTGTCGGTCACGACCTTGTGGCTCGCCTGCGCCGATCGCCAGCGCCGGCGACCGTTGGCCGGGCACGGTGACGACGACTGCGATCGCCTGGCGAACGATCTGGTCGAGGGCGACGTCGCCGCTGCCGCGGATGGGTTCGTCGTTCTCGAGCACGAGGCTCGTGATGTACTCACCGGGTTCGGCATCGGCGGGGACGGCGACCGTGAAGGTCCGCCGGATGCCCTTGCCGGCCGGCAGCTGCAGGACGTCGGTCGGATAGTCGAGCCACAGCGTCGTGCCGGTCTGGGGCTCGTCGCGCAGGCGCGCCCCGAACCCGCCGTTGATGATCGTGTAGACGTCGGCTGCGTAGGTCCGCACGGCGATCGCCGCGTCGCCGACGTTGGCCAGCTCGACCTCGAGGGTGCGGGTCTCACCGGGGTGCATCGTGACGTCGAAGAATTGTCCCGTCTGGTCGATCGGACGGAGAGCGAGTTCGACCGTGCCGTCCTGGGCGTGTGCCATCACCGGCGCCAGCAGCGCCGCGAGCAGGGCGAGCAGCGCCAGCATGGCCGACAGGGAGCCGCGACGATGACGCCCCGGGAGCAACCTCGCCGCGGTCACCGCCGCCCACCGCCGAGCAGGGCGACGGTCGCGCCGATGGCGACGCCGGCGCCGCCGGCGAAGGCCAGCCCGATCGCCGCCCCGGCCCCGACCCCGAGCGTGGCGCCGACGGCGGCCCCGGCCGAGAAGGCCACGCCGACCGCGACCGTCCCGATCACGGCGACGAGGGGGAGGTTGGGTCCGACGCGGCGGCTGGCGGTGCGCGCCGCTCGTCGTGAAGTTCGACCACGAGCGGCGCCTGGGGCGTGCCGAGGTGGACAAGCGGTAGGCGACCTCGCGGCTCACTGCTTCGTGAGGCGCGACTGCGGCAGGACTCGCGGACGGGAGCGCGACCTCGGCTCGCTCCCAGGCGGAGCGACGCCGCCAGGCAAATCTGGGCGGGTGGCATCGCCCGCGACCGCTCGTGCCTCGGTCCCGCCGGATCCCTCGGTCGGTGACCGTGACACCGGAGCCCATGGTGCCACGGCCGCATCCTCGAAACTCGGACCGGCTTCCCGGTCGGGAGACCACGGCCGAGCCTGACGGGCGGCGTCAATCGCCGCCTCGCGCGCGGCCAGCGCTTCGGCCTGGACGGCGTCGAACCCGCTCGGCGAGGCGCCCCGGAGCGGGTTCGGCTCCTCCTCATTGACCTCCGGGGGTGCTGTCCGGAAGGGGACCGAGTCCTTGGCCGGCCAGGGGAGCGTCGTTCGCGACTCGAGGACGTTCTCCGCAGGCTCGACCGGCACGCTATCGGGAACGGGTGTGGACCGGTGGCGTCGTTGCCGCAGCGTCGCGACGAAGAGGGTCAGCAGGATCCCGACCGCGAGCGCGACCAGTGAACCGGCCACGAGCAGCTCGACCGGGAGCTCGCCTCGCCCGAGCGCCTCGCTGAGCTGTGACAGGTCGAGGAGCGCGAACGGATCCGATCCGCCGGTGGTGACGGCAAGCCAGCGGCGAACCCGGTCACGGGCATCGCGGCCATCGACAGCGCGAGCACAATGGTGACGCCGGCCAGTCGGTCGGACAGTCGACGATGCCGCGAGGTTGGTCGGTCGGCGGTCATGGGTGGAAGTCTAGTGACGAAGACAAGGGCCGGTGGCGCCCCGCGGAGCGGGACGCCACCGGCCGTGGGATCGAGGCTTACGGAGCGGCTGCGATCGTGGTCGTGAGCGTGCCGGTGTAGGTGCCGGCGCGGCTGTTGGCGGGGATGCTGAGCGAGACGTTCAGGGCCTGGGTGTAGGTGCCCTGGCCGAAGTTCACGCCGGCGCGGATCGTCTTGCGGGCGGCATCGAGCGTCCCGGAGACCCCGGCAAGGGTGCCGAGCTGGGGACCGGTCGGGGCCACGTCGGTCCCGGTCGCGTCGATCGCCTGGCCGGCCGTCATGGCCGGAGCCGCGGCGGAGGTGAGCGAGAAGTTCGCGGCCGGGATGTTCGTGCCGCTGTTCGTGCCGCTGTAGACGAAGGCCGAGGTGAGGATCGTCACGTTCCAGCCGGCGCCGGAGCCCGAGCTGTCGTCGGCGGTCAGGGTCATCGTGCCCGTGGTCGTCTGGGCCGTGTGGGTCGTCGTGACCGCGGCGAGCGTCAGATTCGCGTTGCTCGCGGTGCGGGTGCCGGCGTTGACCGCCTGGGCCACCGTGTCGGCCGCGAAGGCCGGGCCAGCGACGGTTGCGACGAGCAGCGCGCTCGTCCCGAGGGCCAGCGCGAGCCGCCGGCCGATCCGAGTCCTGTCCATCAATACTCCACCTTTCTGGGTGTCGATCCGGGCATGTTGGTTCCTCCCGCGGGTGCCCGGTCGGCCATCGGCGGAGTAGTCGTCCGGATCGGCCGCTGGGGATGCCGGAGATCTGGGTCCACCCTATCCGCGGACGTACCGGCCACGCTATGAGGCAGTCGTCCGGGGCGAATCGGCAGTGGGGTGCCTCGGGCCCAGTACCTCCGACGTAGGGCCGACCCCGGCCGCCGACAGGGGGTCCGACGCGCTGACTCTCCATTTGACGGCCAACGGACGGCGGTACCATCGGAGTGGAGCCATTGGTCCCCTTGGGTAGTGGTGTCGCCGTGGGCGGGGCCGCACACTCCTTGTCCGTGGGTCAATACCTACGTGACCGATCCCCACCGCTGACCGCTCGCCACCGTTCGCGAGTGGTCTCGATCGAAGGACCCGACGATGACGACCCTCGACCCCCCCCCCCCCGCGGCGCGGGTGGGGGCGCGATCCACTCGCGGGGGTCGCGCGCCCGGCTGACGGTCGACGGGGCGGATCGCCACCGGCAGAGCCGCAGCGCGACTCGACGAGTCGACTCCCCGACCTGACGCCGACGTGGCACATGGCGGCCATCGAGCATGCCGCCGACGCGATCGTCGTCGCCGACCTCGATGGCACGATCCGCTACGTCAACCCCGCGTTCGAGCGAACTGCCGGCCTCGGGCGCGACTGCGTCATCGGGCAGGACGTCCGCATCCTCGCGGCCGACGAGCAGCCGGCCGCCACGATCAAGGGCCTGTGGGCGGCGATCCGGCGGGGCGAGGTCTGGACCGGCGAGCTCATCAACCGGCGGCCGGACGGCACGCTCGCCCATGCCGAGGCGACCGTCGCCCCGATTCGCGACGCGGCCGGGGCGGTCGTCGGGGGCGTGGCCGTCAAGCGAGACATCAGCGCGCAGCGCGCCCTGGAGACGCGCCTCGACGAGTACCACCGCGAGCGGACGGCCCTGGCCGCGGCGCTGGCGGCGATGCGCTCCGGGGCGACGGCGGAGGCGACGGCCGAGGCGATCGGCCTGGCCCTCCTCGGCCTGTCGGGGTTCGGCGGCGTCGGCCTCTTCGGCTTCGAGCCGAGCGGCGACGTCGTCCCGCTCGCGACGCTCAACCGCGACGGTCGCCCGGTCCCGCTGCCCGGAAGCCTGCCGGCCGAGCGGAGCGCCTATCTCCGGGAGCGCGCGAGCCACGGTCCGTGGATCGAGGACTGGAACCCCCGACCCGACCACCCGTACCACGCGATCGGCGTCGAACATGACGTCCGCACCCTCGCCTACGTCCCGGTCCGGAGCGACGGCGACGCGGTCGGCCTGCTCGTCGTGAGCGCCGCGGACGGCGACGCGCTGGCGCTCGCCGAGCGCCTGCCTTCCCTCGTCGAGTGCGCCGCGTTCGCCGGCGCCCTGCTCGGGCCGCAGCTCCGGTCGCGCGGGTGCGCGCGCCCTCAGCGAGGCCCGGATCCGGGCGATCATCGCGGATCGCGCGTTCCTGCCGGTCTTCCAGCCGATCGTCGAGCTGGCGCGTCGGGTCGTCGTCGGCTACGAGGCGCTCACCCGCTTCGCCGACGGCTCGCGGCCGGACGAGGTCTTCGCCGAGGCGGCGCGCTGTGGCCTGGCGATCGAGCTCGAGGCGACGACGCTCGAGGCGGTCCTCGAGGCGTCCGGATCCCTGCCGGCGTCGGCCTGGCTCAACCTCAACGTGTCGGCCGAGCTCGTCCTCGCCGGCGAGCCGCTCGCCTCGATCCTGCGGCGCTGGGGCTGGCAGATCGTCCTCGAGCTCACCGAGCACATCGCGGTCACCGACTACCCGGCCCTCCGCGCGGCGATCGAGCGGCTCGGCCCGAACGTCCGGCTCGCCGTCGACGACGCGGGCGCGGGCTTTGCCAGCCTGCGCCACATCCTCGAGCTGCGACCCGACTACGTGAAGCTCGACCGCGGCATCGTCCAGCAGATCCACCGCGACCCGGCCCGCCAGGCGCTCGTCGCGGGGATGGTCCACTTCGCCGCCAAGACCGGGGCGGTCCTCGTCGCCGAGGGCGTCGAGACCGAAGCCGAGGCCCGCCAGCTCCGGCAGCTCGGCGTGGCCCTTGCCCAGGGCTACCGGCTCGGGCGTCCGGCCCTCGCCGCGCGGATCGTGCGCTCCGCTCGCGACCATCTGCCCGTCCCGCCGAGCGTCGCACCTGCCCGTGAAGGCGGGCGCCGGTCGGCCACGACGGCAGCGGAGGACGACATCGGTCATGCGGTGAACATCGGAGCGACCCTCGCCGCGGTCCTCCGCGAGGTCGGGGTCACGACCGTCGCCGACCTGCGGGCACTCGGTGCCGTGCCGGCCTGGGAGCGACTCCGTGACACCCAACCGCGGCTCGCCACTGGGACGACGCTCCTCCAGCTCGAGGGAGCGACGCGCGGGCGTCGGGTCACCCAGCTCTCGCCGGCGGAGCGGGCTAGGCTTCGGCTCTTCGTCAGACTCCACCGCCAGGCGTCGTCGGCGTGACTGGCCACGGGCGGCGTCCGTTGCCGGGCAACCGGCGGTCTTCGTGCCGCCAGTGACAAGGGCTCGTCAGCTCGGCGTGAACGATCGGGCATTGGTCAGCGCACGTAAGGCCGCAGCGCGGGCAGCATCGACGAACCGCGATCGTCGAGCGCCGAGAGCGCATCCGGATCGGATAGACAACCGGGGATGAGGATTGGCCAATCGATGGGCGTCGACGCCGGTGCCAGATCCCTGGTCGACCACGACGCTCGACCATCCGTCCAGCGGGCACCCAGCGGGTCGGCGCTGACCCGGGCATCAACAGCGGTGAGGAAGCGAACGCCACTGCCCGGCATGTTCCGACCGGTGACGAGCCCGTGGACCGTGTTGGCGCGTCGATCCGACTCAACAACGAAGCCGACGTGGATCGGGACGTCGACCGCCCGGGCAAAGACCGAGCGATAGCGGCGAATCTTCTCGGCCAGCACCTCGCCCCGCTCGGTCCCGAGGTCGCGCTCGATGAACATCATGATTGCGCGGTCGGCGACCCTGATCCCTGCCAGGGCGTCCGGTCGCAGGAAGCCGTCGAACAGCTGCCCGCAGGCTCGCTCGGGAATCCAGGCGAAGATGCCCTCACGGAGCAATGGATCGCCATGGCGCAGGAACGCTGCGAACAGGTCGTGCGTCGCGAGCTGGTGGACGGCGGCCGAGGCCGGGATCTCCGGCGGCCGATCGGGCCGACCCTCGGGCCACGAGAGGCGCTCGACGTCGAGCCGCGTCGGTCGGGTGAGGACATACGCATAGCGCCCCCGAGGCCGCTGGGCGGTCGCGCTCCAGAAGCCGCGGAGCAGGCCGAGCTCGACGAGGCGGGACAGCCGACGCTGGGCCACCCGCAGCTGCCCGTAGACGAGGAGCGTTGCGAGCTGCGCGGTCACGATGTCGCCCGCCAGCAGCCACAGCAGGAGGTGCTGGTCGCGAGCCGGCAGGGCGGTCCAGATGGCACCGGCCCGCGTGGAGCGTAGTGAGTCGGGTTTCGCGCCCGTCTGGGCCCCCGCACGATCAGGTGTCGCGCTCATCGTCAGCCTGCCGTCGTGTATGACGTTGCGAGGCGCGTTGCAGAGCGCGTTGGGTGGCGCGACACTGTCGTGACCCTCAACACTCACCCACCGCGCGCGCGGCCGTCGCGCTCGTCGGAGAGGCGCCGGACGAGGCCGGCGGAGCCGAGGTTGGGCGGCTCCCGGAGAACATCGGCGGTGAGGACCGACGTCTCGCCGCCGAGCTCGGTCCGGACCGCCATCCGGAAGCGGGGCAGGTTGATAAGGTCACGCTCGGTCAGCGGCGCCACGAGGTCGGCGAGCGGGCCGGCATCCTCGGCGGACGGTTGGAGCAGCATCATCGTCGCGACGTTCGCCCGGATGGCGCTCTGGAGCTCCATTCCGAGGCCCCTGAGGTACTGCGTCGCCATGACGATCCAGAGACCGAACTTGCGGCCCTCGGCGGGAATGCCGCGGAGCGAGCTCGTGTCGAAGTTCTGGACCTCGTCGACGTAGAGGGTGTGGGGGGTCCGCTCGGCCGGCGGGACGCGCTGGCGCCCCAGCGCAGCGACGCCGTAGCGGGCGATGAGGAGGCTGCCGAACAGCCGCATGTGGTCACGACCGACACCCGAGAGGTCGACGAGGAGGACGTCGCCGGCATCCATGATCCGGCGCGGCCGGATCGTCGAAACAGGCGCGCTGACGATCGCCCGGATCGACGGATAGCTGAGGAAGGCGCCGAGCTTGGAGAGGATCGCGTCGGCGGACGGGTCGTTGCCGCGGCGCGAGTCCGCTTGCCACTGGTGCTCCCAGAAGGCGGCCAGGACCGGGTCCTCGAGGCCGCGGGTGAAGTTCTGGCGGAAGCGGGGGTCGACGAACAGGCTGTACAGCGAGTCGAGCGTCCAGGGACCGTCGGCTCCGGGCGGCATCGTCAGGAGCGTCATCAGCGCGTTGCGCAGGTATTGGATCTGGCGATGGGCCGACCCGAGCGTTGCGAAGTACAGGTCGCGCATCGTGTCGACGAACTGTGCGGCGACGAGCTCGGGATCGGCGCCGTCGAGCTCGATCGGATTGAAGGCCCGGGGCCGATCCTTGGTGGCGAGCTCGAGGAGGTGGACCCGGTGGGCCTGCTCGGCCGGTACCGCGTCGAGAAGCCGGGCGACGGCGTCGCCATGGGGATCGAGGAAGGTGAGCCCGCGGCCGGACGCAATGTCGTCGGCAGCGAGGGCGACGAGCTCGGTGCTCTTGCCTGCGCCGGTCCGCCCGAGCAGTACGGCGTGTCGCGCGAAAAGGTCGTCGGGGACGAGGATCGGTCGGCCGCCGTCCAGGCCGATCGACCGGAGGCCGGGTTGGAGGGCGACGATCGGCGGCGGGAGGCGCCGGCTGCGGATGGCGTCAACCGGCCGCGAGTCCGACCCGGCTCCAGCGAGGCCCCACAGGTCGGCGAGATCCTGAGCGGTCGCCTGGATGGGGCTGGACCGCCCGCCGACGGTCGTCTCGATCCGCCAGCCGGCCGCGCGGAGCGAGCCGACCGCGCCCGTCGCGTCGAACAGCCAGGCGCGGACCGCCGCTGGGCTCGCCGCAGTCGCCTCGAGGCTGGCGCTGACCGAGAACAGGGGCCCCGGCGCGCGAGTCGGGCCGCGCGGTCGGGCCCGACGGATGCGACCTGGCCGGCCGGTTGAGGAACGAGTCGAGGAGCATCTCGCCCGGGCCCGGGACGTCGGCCGATCGCGCCTCCTCGCGCACTGGCAGCGGCGAGACGCGTAGGCGCCATGCCGCCGACGCGCCCTCGGGGAGGCGAGCGAGCAGCTCGACGAGGATGGCACCGAAATCGGTCGCGGTCCGCGCGAGGGGTTCGGTGGGCGGCTCGCCGCGGAGTGCGAGTCGCATCGCCGCTGGGCCCTCAGCGGATGGCTCGAGCCGGTCCAGCTCGGCGCCCGGAAAGGCGGCCGCGACGGCCGTCTCGACGGCCCGGGCGAGCTGGCGGGGCGCATCGATCTCCCAGCGCGCCCGGCCGCCGACCCAGCGGACGTCGAGGACCAACCGAGGCCAGCCGCTCGACCACGCCGACACGCCTCGCCGGCCTCCCGGATGAAGCGCCGCGACGAGGCGTCGGGCGGCATCCCGGTCCGCTGCGGACCCGGGATCGAGCCGCAGCGCCCAGCGCTGCCGGTCGCGCTCGGTCGCATGGTCGTAGGCACGCTGCCGGAGGAATCCGATGACTCGCGGCGACAGCACGATGACGGCGCCCACGATGAGCGTCCCGCCGCCGAGGACGGCGAACGAGCGGATGACGTCGAGGAGCGGTCCGAGGAGGGCGTCGGTCATGGCCAGTTCTCCTTCATGGGATCGGTGGCAGGACGAGGAGTGGATCGATTGGCTCGCCCGAGGCGTAGATCTCGAAGTGGAGGTGTGGCCCGGTCGTGTTGCCGGTCAGGCCGACCGACCCGATGACCTCGCCCGTTGTCACCGACTCACCAACCCGGACACGGAGTCCTGACTCGAGATGGCCATACCGCGAGAGGACGCCCGGGCTGTGCTCGATCTCGACGACGACCGCGCCATCGGATAGGCGCCCGGCGATCGTCACGCGACCCGCGGCGATCGCCCGGACCGGTGTGCCGATCGGCGCGGCGAGATCGAGCCCGTCGTGGAAGTGCTCGTAGCAGGTGCCCTGGTAGCAGAGCCGCGGCTCGAGAGTGAACGTGGTCGGGCCGAAGCCCTGGCTGATCCGGCCGCCCTCGATCGGCCAGACGACGCGCGCGCCGTAGCCGTAGCGCTCGGCCCAGCCGAGGACGAGCGGCGGGTACCAGTCGGCCGGGTTGTAGCGGAAGAGGGCGCGCTGCCAGTCGGCCGGCGCGCCGTTCGACTTCAGGTAGGCCGCTGCGGCCGGGATCGCGTCGGCCGGGTCGCAGATGTCGGGATCCGAGATGCGGGCGAGCTTCGCCGCGTGGACGAACGTCGGCTCGAGGAACTGCATCGGGCCGCGGGCGCCGGCGTAGTTCGGATCGCAGCCGTTCCGGTTGCGGCCGTGGTTCGTCTCGACCCGCCCGACGGCGGCGAGGACCGGCCAGTCGAGGCCGAACCGGGCGGCGGCGTCGCGGTACAGGACGAGGTAGTCGGCCGGGATGTCGGCGACGGCGGGCGGCGCGGCCGGGATCTTCGGGCGCGGCAGCGCGGCCCAGTTGCCGGCCACGACCCCGATCGCGCCGACAAGGATGAGCAGGACGACGAGTGGGACCGCGCAGCCAACCGCCGCGCAGCCGCACCCGCGGCGCCTCACGAACTATTCGGAGCGTCGTAACCCAAGTGGGACTGGCCGACCAGGTCGGCTGGACGGGTGGTGAGCCATTCGTATTCGCGCTTGCTGACCCGGGCCTCGAACGCGACATGGCTGCGCCCGACGAAGAGGAGCCCTTCGCCGGGTCGGGCATGAAGAAGCGAGCGGCGCTCGGCCACGGTCAGATCGAAGTACCGCCCGATCGCCTCGACGCCCTCGGGCGTCTGGCCCAGGAGGACGCGGAGGTCGCACTGCTTGACGATCGCCTCGCCGTAGTCGGAGCGCAGGAACTCGGCGATGTCCTGGGTCGCGAGCTGGAGCCCGGCGTGGTAGTGGCGCGCCGATCGGGCGAGCTCCTCGACGAACTCCGCGCCGGAGCTCTGGCGCATGACCTTCCAGGCCTCGTCGACCACGACGAGCTTCGGTGCCAGGTCGGCCCGGACCGCGTCCCAGAGGACGCCGAGCGCCGCGAGCTGGGCGACGTCACGGACCTCTGGGTCGCCGATCGCCGATAGGCCGATGACGAGAAAGCGCGCGTCGGGTGGCAGGCCGCCCTCGCCAGCGAAGATCGGGGCGAGCGAGCCCGTCGCCCAGCGCTCGAGCCGCTGGGCGAGCGCCTGTCCGCCGCGAATATCGCCGAGATGACCGACGAGATCGGCCAGCGTCGGCGCCGACCGATCGTGCGTCGCGGGATCGGGCCCGATCCCGGCCGCCGCATACGTCGCACGCAGGGCCCGGTCGAGGGCGGGGCGCTCGTCGCGCGATGTCCCGCCGGCCATGGCCGCGACCAGCCGCGAGAGCGCGGCGATTTTCGCCGCAAAGGCGGCCTCGGTTGCCGCGCCGCCGATGGCGAACGGGTTGAGCCCACCGCTCGCGCCGAGCTCGACATAGGTCCCCCCAAGCGCGTCGGTCAGCCGCCGGTAGTCGCCCAGGGGGTCGACCCCGAGGACCCGGATCCCGCGCATGAAGCAGCGCGCCATCTCGGCGCCGGTGAACATCGTCTTGCCGGTCCCGGTCTGACCGAGCACGATCGCGTTGTGGCTGGCGTGGGCGAACCGGTCGAGGACGATCGGCGCGCCCGTCGTCCGGGCTCGGCCGAACAGGTGTCCCGACGGCTCGTACAGATCCGCTGCCGAGTGGAGGAGCGACGCGGCCAGGCTGTCGGAGTCGAGGTTCCGCTCGCAGATCGCGCTTGCCTTGGCTCCCGGAAGCGCCGATGCCCACGCCGCACCCATCCGCATGGTCGATGGTTCAAGCTCCGCGCCGAGGCTCCGGGCCTCGAGGTTGATCGTCTCGAGGCGCTCCTGAAGGGTCGGCCGGTCGGGCGCTTCGAGCAGCAGGACCGTGTCGACGAAGTAGATCCGCCCGGCGCCCGCGGCGAGCGCCCGGCGGGCCGACGCCGCCGTCGATCCGAGCCGCTCCCGCTCGACGTCCGCTACCTCGCCGCGCTCGGCCGCGAGGCGCTCGCCGGCGCGGACGACACGCAGCCGCGTCGTCATGAACGTCATCGCCTCGGCTCGAGACAGCGGTCGGCAGCGCATCGAGACCGCGGCCAGCCCATCGACCGCGAGGAGGCCCGTCAGCCACGCCGGTGCCACCTCGGCCGGCCAGCGGCGTCCGAGGTTGAGCGCGACGAGGAGCGATGGGCCTTCGGCCAACGTCGGCCCGATCCGGTACGTCGCGCCCGGCCGCGCGATGCTCGCCCACAGCCCGGCGAGTGCCTCCCCGTCGATGGGCCGAGCGCCGAGCCCGCGCTCCTCGGCCACCCGCGCGAGCAGGTCGACCGTCCGCCGCAACTCCGGCTCGCTGGCCGAGTCGACGACCAGGACGGTGCGTCGTGGCGGCCGCCGCGGAGCCTCGGCGATCTCCCGGTAGGCCGCCGTGTATGGGCGGAAGACACGCTGGCCACGACCGTGAACCAAAGGCTCGATCGCGGCGAGGTGCTCGGCCGGATCGCGCTGCGTCGGCACCGACAGGAGCTGGAACGGGCCGGGCACGGCGTCGTACAGGGCCGCCAGCCCCTCGATCGTCGCCTCCCGCTCGGCCTCGGCCATGAGCTCGAGGTTGAGCGGAGCAAGCTCCAGGCCCGCCACCAGCCGGCCATCGATGCTCAGCCGCCCATCCTCGAGTGCGGCCGCAGGCCAGGCCGGAGCAGACGGCGACTCCGAGGCCTCGGTGCGGCGTCGAAGGAGGGTGCCGACGCTCATGGGTTGGCCGACGCGGGCCCAGCCGGGCTGAGCGCGAGGTAGAACGTCGACGTCAGCGCCGCGGTGGCGAAATCGGCGACACGCCCCTCTGGAATGGCCACGACAACCGACCCGAGCTTCGGCGGCACGACGGCGCGCGCGCCCTGATCCCCAGACGAGCCCCTGGTCAGCGGCTGGCCGTCCGGCGTCCGGATCGCCAGAACGACCAGGCCCTGACCCATCGAGGTGGCCGTCGGCGCAGTGCCACCCGCCCCGCTCCCAGATTGTGTCTTGAGCGAATTGGGCACGGCGACGACATCGACCCGGGCTCCGGCCGCGAGCGCTCCGCCGACCGCCTGCGACGCATCGACCGGCAGCGCGAAGGCGACCTCGCCCGGGCCGAGCGGAGCGCCAAAGCCGAACGCGCGCTGACCAGGGTTGTCCTCGAGCAATCGGAGGTCGACGTCCTGGCCGGCAAGGACCGGCGTCGCGGCGTAGCGGCCGACGACCGCGTCGAGCGCGCGAGCGGTCTGGGTCGCGGCGTCGCCAGGGCTGACGCGGACGACCTCCAGCATGTCCGCCGTGATCGGGGTGAGGACCGCGATGTTCGAGCGCGCACGAACGATCTCGGTCCGGGGCTGGGCGAGATAGGCGAGGACGCCGGCGCCGAGCGCTGCGACCAGGAAGACCACGATGTAGGCGGACCGACGACCGCGCACGGCTTACTCCTCTCCCCTAGTGCGTGACGGCCGAGTAGACGACCGTGACCGACACCGCGCCGGTGACCTCGGACGTCCGGACGGTGCCGTCGTCGTAGGTCGTCTGGAGTTCGAGCACCAGGCGCACGGGATACGTGCCCTCGCCCGGCAATGGCGTGTTCCACTGGATCCGGATCGGCACGCCGGCGGCGTAGGAGCCGCTGCCGCTCGCGTCGCTGGCGTCGTTCACCCCGGCCTCGTAGCGGTAGCTGAGAAGCCGCGTCGTGGCGCCGCCGATCTTGATTCCACCAGAGCGCATGAACCCCTCGCGCTCGACGATCGGGCGGACGTACAGGGCGCAGCCGAGACCCCGGGGCCACCACAGCGCCGTGTGGCCGCTCACGTCGGGAGCGACGACCGTGCCGTCTGGCAGCGTCCCCGAGGGACTCGCGCCGACGGTGACGACGGGCGGCACGTACTCGATCGGGAGCGCGGTCACGCCCGAGGCGCGGTTGCTGATGTCGAGCTCGAAGGGAACCGTCCGCTCGAGCGGCACGCCGTCGGGGGTGAAGAAGGCGCCGTACGCCTCGCCGGTCACGTGCGCGGTCGCGATCACGTCGAACTGCCCGGTGCCGTACGCATGCGTCGTCGTGAGCCGGTCCGGCACCGACCGATCGCCCGGGAAGGTTCGGACTGCACCATCGCCGAAATCGATCGTCCAGCGTTGGACCCGGACGGAACTCGGCACGACGTACGACGAGATCGCGTCATCGATCCAGTTGCGCCAGCCTGCGGTCAGCTCGGCCGTCACGGTGCGGTCGCTGCCGGCAGGCGCGGTCACCGGGTCGACCGACACCGCGAGGTAGAGGCTGAGGTCGCCGAACCCAGACGGGCGTCACGCCGATCACCGGTTCGGGACCGCACGTGACGAGCGAGACCGGGCTGTCGAAGTTGACGATGCTCCCGTCGGCGGTTCGGTGAACGAAGACCCACCAGTCATGGCAGAAGGCACCTGGGTTACCCATGTTCCGCCACTCCGAGAAGAACTCCGTGCGAACGCGCGTACGAGTGTCCGCTGGCGGGGCCCACTGGCCGGTGGCCTGTACGCCGACGTATGCCCGCCCCGTTTCAGAGCTCCAGCTCTCCACCTTGATTGATATCTGGTCGAGGGCCTTGACGTGGCCGGCGACCACGAGCGCGAGCGCCAGGCCCAAGGCAGGCGAGCCAATCCATCGAATCAGCCGTCGACGGCTCACTGCAAGGCCTCGAACTCATCGACGAGCCAACGGCCATCGACCTGCTTGAGGACGACCCTGAAATTGGTCGACGGCAGCAATGTCGGGCTCTCGCGCGCCTCGCCCGTCTTCACATCGATGTCGTAGCCGCCGAGCTGCTGGCTAACCATCACCGTCGCTGTCTGGCCTTGGACGTCGACCCCGAAACCGGACAGGGTGTTGGTCGTGATGACGGATGCCTTGCCGACCGCCTTCTGTCCGCTGAGGAAGCCATCGACGGTTCGATAGGCCGACGAGCCCGTTCCGGTCACGAACGGCGCAACGATGGAAGGATCGTCCGTGCGCCTGGCGCGAGCGAAAGCGTCGAAGAACGCGCTAACCGCTCCCTCAGGCGTGGCCAGGTCCAGGCTCGGGGACACCACCGCGGTTGGCGTCGGCGACTCGACCGGGGTCGGGCCTGGCCGGCTCAACAGGAGAATCGTTCCAGCGACGATCAGCACGACGATCAGGCTTGTGGCCGCCACGAGTGCGAGGCGATAGCGCTCGGGAACGTTCATCACGTCCGCGCCGCCGCGGAGCCCGTGATGGTGATCGTCACCGTTGGCGCCAGACCGGCCAGCCCGAGCAGCGGGATCCGTGCCGGAACAGCAACACGAATGCTCACGGTTGGGGCATCGATCGGGGCTCCCGTGAGCGGGTCCGTCCCCGTCTCGTTGGTCACCACGATCTCGGCAGCCGACGCGATCTCGGAAGGCGAGGCGGCCAGGAGGTCGCTGGTCGCGGCGAGGTTCCGGGCGAGGTACTCCCGCGCCAGTGCCTCTGCCTGGGCCTCGATGAGACGCGGCTGCTCGCCTCGGGACAGCGCGGAGAGATCGAGCGCTTGCGTCGCGGTCAGGGCGGCCATATCGACCTGGGCCCCGATGCGTGTCCGCAGCGACTCAACCGAACCGACGGCCAGCACGAGTGCGAGCACGAGGGTCAGGACCGGAAAGAGCAGGATGGCGTAGACCGCGACCTGGCCGCGCTCGCCGCGGCGACGCGCGTTCAATGGGTCACCTCGCTGCGGGTGACGAACTCGGCGCTCAGGGGGACCGACCAAGCGCCGAGGAACGGGATCGACGCCTGCTCGCCGACTTCGAGGCGGACGCGGATCGGGTCGCCCCAATCGGCGACCCCAGGCTCGATGGTGACGACGACACGGTTCGGATTGATCCCACCGTTTCGCAGCTCGTCGTCGATCCGGGTCCGGACAGCGGCCGTGTCGGCACCGGCGACGGCAGCCTGGCGGGCGCCGGCCGCAGCCGCGGCGTCGAGCACGAGCTTCGTATGCTCGAGGTGGCCGAACACGACGACCGACAGGAGGACCGGCACGAGAACGAGCGGCACGACGAGGACGGCCTCCACGGTCGCCACCCCGCGTTCGAAGCGGCGCGGGTCCTCCCGAGAGCCAAGCCGAAGCCGAGTCATCAGCCGCCGAGCAGCTGCGAGATGAGCTCGCCGATCTTCTGGGCGAGCCCGTTGTTCCAGGCGAGGATCGCCGCCGCCAGGACGACGAGGATGATCCCGGCCGCGATGACGTACTCGAGCGTCGTCAGCCCGCGCTGGTCGGTCCGGAACAGATGCCACGCCCGCCGTACGAACCGTTCGATGTCTTCGCGATTCACATGAACCTCCCTTTCAAAGCCGTCCGAGGGTGGAGAGGAAGAGCGGCAGAATGACGAGCAGCACGAACGCCGGCAGGTACACCCCGGCGAGGATCGCCGCGAGCTTCGGCTGGACCGTCGAGGCTGCCCCGAGGAGCCGATTGCGCTCGGCCTCGCGGAGCGATCGCTCGTGTTCCGCGAGCACATCTCCAACGCCCTTGCCGATTCGGCGCGCCTGGCCGATCGCTCCCGCGAGCTCGTCGAGTTCCTCGATGTCGGCCGCGGCGGCGACGTCGGCGAGGGCGCGGTAGAACTCGGTCCCGGCACCGTAGGCGGCGACGGCCGAACGGACCTGGCGGGCGAGGAGGTTCGTCCCCTCGGACGCCGCGTGGAGCTGGTCGGCGACCGCGCTGATCGCCTGCTCCAGGCCGCGCCGCTCGGCGAGCGGCCGGACGAGGGCGAGAAAGTCGGGTAGCTCGCGCATGAGCTGCGCCTTGCGGCGACGGCCGAGGGAGCCGAGGTACTCGGTCGGGAAGATGTAGCCGATGAAGGCGAGCGGGAGGGCGAGGATGAGGGCGAGGCCGAAGAGCGGCGTCAGCGCCAATCCGACCAGCAGGATCGCGAGCCCGAGGACGAGCTTCGCCGCGTACACCTCGGCCGGCGTGAGGATCGCCGGATCGAGCCCGGCACGGACGATGTCGCGCTCGCTCACCTGGGAGCTGAGGGCCGGCATGGCGGCCGCGAGCCGGCCTGCAATCGGCGCCAGGAGCCGCTCCCACCACGGTCGTTCGGCGACGACGAGGCGCTCATAGCGCTCGCGCGAGAGCACGCTGGCACGGACCGCGTCGAGCTTGGGCTGGGGCGGGAACAGCCACGGCTCGAAGATCGCCATGAGGAGGCTGAACACCGCCACGGCGGCCATGATCGAACCGACCAGCACGAGGTCCATCGCTATGCGTCCAGCCTCGTGATCCGCCAGGAGAGGACGATGCCGGTGACCTCGAGGAGAACGCCGCCCGGCAGGAGCACGAACTGCCCGAGTGCCGTCGAGGTCACGGGCGCGATGAGCTCGGGGTTGACGGCCGAGAGATAAAGGAAGAGCCCCGGGATGACGACGGCGAGGATCGCGGCTTGGAGACGTAGGCCCCGGCTCTCCGCCGCAGCCGCGCGCGCGATCGAGCGGTTCGCCCGGGCCGCCTCTCCGAGCGAGGTGAGGACCTCGCCCGCGGCCGAGGCGGCCTGCTGGGTCCGGACCGCGACGGCCAGGGCGTCGTAGACAAGGCGCAGGTTCCGGCTTGCCTGCCGGCGCCGCAGCTCGAGCAGTGCCTCGCCGAGCGGCTCGTTCGCGTAGTAGCGGGCCGTGACCTCCTCGAAGTCGGAGCGGACCCAGCGGTGCCGGGCGACCTCGGCCGCAGCGGTGAACAGGTCCGGGTACGTGCCACCAGCGGAGGCCCGGTTGACCATCGCCCGGAGGACGCGTGGAGCGTCCTCATCGGCCGCCCGCGCCTCGGAGCCTACGAGGTAACGCAGGTACAGACGCGGCAGGAGGAGCCCGACCCCGAGGCCGATGAGGGCCACGATCGGCGAAACTAGGAGCCCGACGAAACCGAGGACGAGCGGCCCGGCGATCGTGATCGCGATCAACGTCCTGGGGGACAGCTCGAGACGCGCTTTCCCGATCAGCTCCGCGGCTCCCGCCACCCGGCGCGACCGCCAGGCCCGGATCTGCTCGCCGACCCGCGGCGACTCGGTCGCTGGGCCCGGGAACAGGGCCATGAGCCCGAAGAAGGCCGCCACGCCGACGAGCAGGGCAGACAGAAGCGCGGTGTCCACGGCCGCTACCCCTCCAGCTCCATCCGAGCCGCCAGGCGACTCGAGGGCCGCCACGCCGGGTCGGCAACCCATCCGACAGCGTCAGAGCCATCGTGGCGGTCGGCGTGGAAGACATCGGCGAGGCGGTAGGCGCCGTCGGGCGTCAGGCCGTCGAGCGCGACGATCTGGCGGACGATCCGCCGCCCGGTGCGCAACCGCCGGAGGACGACGACGAGGTCGAAGACCCGCTCGATGTAGCTCCGAAGGTCCGCCAGCGTGAGGTCGCGCATCGACTGGCGCGCGAGCAGCTCGAGCCGGAACAGGGCGTCCTCGGCGGAGCTCGCGTGGATCGTCGTCGCCGATCCGTCGTGGCCGGTGTGGAGCGCCTGGAGCGTGTAGAAGGCCTCCTTCGGGAGACGGATCTCGCCGACGATCAGGCGGTCGGGCCGCATCCGGAGCGCGTTCGCCACGAGGTCGCCGACGTCGAGCAGCCGGTTCTCGGCCTCGCCCATGACGAGGTCATGGGGGTGGATCGTCTCGAGGTTGAAGCGGTTCGCGTTCTCGAGGGCGAGTTCGGCCGTGTCCTCCACGACGCCGACGCGCTCCGACGGGTCGAACAGGTCAGTCAGGCTGCGCAGGAGGGTCGTCTTGCCGGCGCCCGTCTCACCCGCGACGAGGAGGTTCGCCTTGGCTTGCACCATCGCGACTGAGGAAGTCGGCCATCGCAGGGTCCATCCCGCGCTCGGTCACCCAGTCGCGACCGTGGCGCCCGCCGGGGACGAGATCGAGTCGGAGCCGGTTGAACTTGCGGATCGAGAGATACGGCCCGCCGACCGGCGGGATGACCGCGTTGACCCGGGAGCCGTCGGCCATCCGAGCATCGACGATGGGGTGGGCGACGGACAGCTCGCGGCCGGCGAGGGCGGCGATCCGCTCGGCGATCTCGATGAGTTCGCGAGCGGAGCCGAGGACGATGTCGGTCGTCTCGAGCCGCCCGGCCCGCTCGGCGAAGACCGCATCCGGGGCGTTGACGAGGATGTCCGAGACCTCGGGGTCGTCGACGAGCGGCTGGAGCGGCCCGAGGCCGCAGACGGCGGCCTCGACGGCGGCGACCAGGGCGGGGTTGGCGTCGAGCTCGAGCTCAGGGTCTTCGAGGATCGCCGTGATCGCGGCCCGCACCGTGGCCTCGCGTTCGGGTGTTCGATCGAACGGGTTGAGCGCTTCCGGCGACAGGCGGGCGACGAGGCGCTGGCGGATCGAGCCAAGGGTCTTCGCGCTCAGGGGCGGCCGGCCACGCAGCTCCGTCATCGGCGCTCGCCCTCCGCATGCAGGAGCCGCCGGACGGCACCGAGCACGCCACGCCGGAAGCGATGCTCGCTCGAACGCGGGATGCCGCCGATCAGGGGCCACACCGACGCGGCCAGCGGCAGGATCGCGAGCTCGATCTCGGGGTCGTCGGTCCAGGCCGGGATCCCCCGATCTCCGGCGGTGTCGAAGGCCTCGCGACGCGGAATGGTCGCGGCGATCGGCACCTGCTCTTCGTCGGCGAGGGTGGGCAGTTGGCCCTCATCCGACGCCTCGTTCGCGACGAGCGCGAGCTTGCGCCCGGCGCCGAGAGCCCGGACGTAGGACGTGATACGGAGGACGTCGGGCAGGGCCTCGACCCGCGGGGTGACGACGCCGAGCACGGTCTTCGACCTGGCCGATCAGGTGGCGGTGCCCCTCCTCGAGCTGCATCCCAAGGTCGACGACGACGACCTGGAACCCGGCGCTCTCAGCCGCCTCCAGAATGGCATCGACCTCGATCGGGCCGAACGGCACCTCGGGTCCGAGGCCCTGGAGGGGCAGCTGCGGCAGGGACAGCAGGCTGACGCCGAAGCGTGTCTCGACCACCCGACCGGCGAAGGTCATCGCGTCTGGCCAGTCGAAGCGGCTGAGCAGGCGCGAGACCGTCGCCGGGTCGACCCCCAGACGGAGGTGACAGGCCGGATTCGAGCGGGCGGCATCGATGAGCAGGACCCGGACCGGCTTCTGTTCGCCGTCAAGCGTCTGGTACCGAGCACGCGACCCGATGAGCGACGCCATCTCGACCGCGAGCGTCGTCTTGCCGACGCCGCCGGCGAACGACAGGAGGCAGGCGATCTGCAGCCCGCCCACGAGGTGAGGCACGACCGCTGGCGATTCGGGATCCATCGCGGCGTCTCGCCTCGAGCCGACCACATGGAGTCTCGGTCCGGCGGGCGACGCGGCTGGGAGCTCCGGCGGCGCCTCCCGCTCCTGGGCGGCGAGGAGGACGGGGGGTTCAGGCATCGTGGGTTCAGGAGCCTCGATTTTCCCAGTATCCTCCAGTCCGCTTAGCTGCGGCTTATCTGGGGTCAGCAGCGCCGCCTCCCAGACCCGCGGTCCGCGTCGGTGGCGGACCGCTCGGACGATCCAGCGATAGGCGGGCTCGCCGCGGACCGGAAGTGCCGCGGCGAGGGCGATCGGCCCCGCCCCGATGAGGACGAGGAGGAGTCGGATCGGCTCCCAGATCGGCAGGAGGTTGAAAACGGCCGCGACGACGACGGCAACGGCGCAGATCCCGAGCTGCACCGCCGTGAGCCCGAAGGCGATCGGCTCGTCGCGAACGGCGTTCTCGGGGACCTCGACCAATCCGCGTTCGTTCACGTCTCGGTCCGCAGCGGTCCGGGACCCGACAGGGCGGCCGGGATGAGGGCGAACGGCAGCACGAACATGAGCAGCGCACAGCCGGTCGCCAGACCGAGCAGCGCGTTCGTGTCGCCGACGGTCGGCGGGTTCCCGTCCGGGCCGATGTGTCCGAGGGCTTCGAGACTGAACAGGACGAAGACGATCGTCCAGGCGAACCGGACGACGAGGATCGCGAGGAGGACCTTCAGCCAGCCGTTCGTGATCCGCTGCGTCGCCGGCAACGCGTAGGCGGCGAGGCAGATCGGGGCGACGAGGATGAGCAGCCGCTCGACCGCCGACAGCGCGGCGTTGACCATCTGGAGGAAGGTCATCAGCACGGTCGCCGCCAGCCCGGCCGACAACCAGGCGCCGTCGTTCCAGTTGTTCGGGCCCTCACTGATCCGCGGATCGAAGCTCGCGTTCTGGAGGACCTGGAAGACGCCACCCGATGCCGGCCAGGCGTCGGATCCGCCGACCGCGTTGCCGGGAATCGAGACCCCGACCATCGCCAGGTCGGTCGCGGTGACGAACTGGGCGAAGACCGAGGCGAGGAAGATCCCGAGGACCGAGAGCGTCGCCCCGACGACGAAGCGGGGCGTGACCGCTCGCGCGGTGTAGGCCGACTCGCCCGTCGTCCGGCTGGTCATGATCATGTAGCCGAGGATCATCCCGCCGAGGGTCAGGAGCGGGATCGTGATCAGCAGGATCTTGCCGTACAGGGTCTTGATCACGTCGTCGGCCATCGGGTCGATCGGCGTCAGGGCTCGCCCGCGCAGGCTGTCGAGCCCGGCCCGGTTGGCGTCAGTGAGGCGGTTCGACCACCAGATCGTCAGGTCGCGGATCGGGTCGCCGATGATCGGCAGGTCGCCGCGGGGAAGATCGGCGGCCTCGGTCTCGGTTACGGTCGCCGGAGGTGGCGCCTCCGGCGCAGTGGGCGGACGGCCCAGAACGGTGAGACCGAGGCCACCGAACGCCATGGCCACGAGGAGCAGCGCCGCCGGCGCGACGGGCGTCGGTACGGCGGCATGGAGGAGCGCCTCGGGGAGGTGTGGCCGGATTCGCGAGATCGTCGCCATCGGGCCACCGCTCAGAAGGGCTTTTCGATGAGCCCGTAGGCGACGGCGATCGCGGTGATCGTGCTGACGATGACGCCGGCCAGGACCATCCAGACGAGACCCATGACCCCGTTTGTGATCCGCTTCTGGGCGCGGTGCTCGGCGTCCGGCGTTCGCGCCGGCGAGCGTCTTCTCGATCCCGCCCCAGACGATGACCGCGCCGCAGATCGCGATACCGAGGCCAATCGCGATCGCGACGAGCGTCGCGATCATCTTGGTGACCGGCGCCAGCGCCTTCTGGGCACCCGACGGCACGGAGTCAGCGGCGAGGACTGGCCCGACCCAGATGAGCAGCAGGAGAGTCGCAGCTGAAGCCGGCGATAAGCGGCAGATGAGCGGCAGCGAAGGCGCGGGTGAGTGGACGCATGGAGGCTCGCTCAGCCGACGGCCGATCCGGTCGCCGTTCCGGGTGCCTCCCGGAACCGACGGACGAAGTCGGCGATCTCGCCTTCGTCGGCCGTCGCGAGGTCGAGCCCGGCCGTGCGGAACCAGGCGACAACCCGCGACAGGCGGCGGAGCCGGTAATACTCGGCGGGCGTGATGAAGACGCCGACGTACTTCCCGCTCGAGTAGATGGCGGTCGGTCGGCCCTCGCCGACCTCATCGAGGATCGAGGCGAGCCGGCGCTGGATCTCGGTGATCCCGATCGTGTCCGGGACTTCGAGGATCTCCCGCGCGCTGCCGCCCGAGCCGCCGGATGGCGGCTCCGCTCGCCCGATCGCGCCCAGCGAGCACCGACCCGAGCGTGCTCGTGTCGTCGGCGAGCTCCGGGTACACGTCGAGGCCGTGAAGGGCCGACAGCGCCCGCTCGATCGCCACCCAGCGCTCGACCTCGTCGCCGGCGACCAGGACGGCCGCGGGATCGCCGTGCTGGAAGATCATGACCGGGGTTCCGGCCTGCGCGTACGCGATCCCGAGCCGGGCCTTGTCGCGCAGCTCGTGCATCGCCATCGTCCGCAGCTCGCCGGCGATCACGACTCGGCTCCCCATTGCCAGCCGGCTGGTAGTGGCTCGAGGACCGCGGACCCTTCGCCATACCAGGTGATGAGCACCGCCTCTCGGCGGGCTAGGGCCATGAGGTCGCGAATGTTGCGCCAGAGCAAGGTGGCAGACCGGCGCTCGCAGACCTCGTCATCTTTGGGCGGACGGAGGATGGCGATGGGGCGGCCGTGGCGCAGGACGACGAACGTCTCGCCGCGTGATACCCGGGCCAGGCAGATGCCAGGTTGCCGTCGAAGTGCGCCGCTCGGGATGGTCTGTTCCATGCCCACGACGCTACCACCGGCGCCGGCCGAGTTCAAGGGAGTTTTGTGTATTGTTTGGTGTATTGATTCTCGAGGCGCGTCCGGCGATTAAGCCAGGACCGGCGGCGCCCCGAAGTCCGGTCGCATAAGCCGGTCTGTTGCCGGCTGCGGCCCGGACAGGACGGGCCGCCAGTCGTCGACTCGCTCGCGGTAGAGACGCTCGAAGTCAGCGCGTTCCTCAGGCGTGACCTCGGCGGCGACGAGCAGGTTCAAGAGGTTCCGGTCGAGGTCGGCCGCCTCACCGAAGAACTCGGCGTCGGTCATGACGAAGCCATCCGAAGTCACGGAAAGCGCCGCGATCTCGGGCTCGGTCCACGACTCGCCCAGGATGTAAGCCGACGATCGCGGCCATCTTGCCGCTCATCGCCGAGAAGCGGTCGGGGTGGAGCTTGCTGGCAAGAGTCACAGTGTGCTCACGATGGTGAACGAAGTCGGCAAGAGCAGATGCTGGTCGGTCGGCGTAATTTCGATTCGTCGTGGAGCTGGCGGCCTTGTCCTAGCAGACCAGCCAGATTCCTTGCTGCATGCGCCGTGAGTTCGAACGAGACAGATCGGCGTGCCGTCATGAGGCGACCCGCGCCACCAGGCGGCGACCACCTTCTCGGTTGAGCTGGAGAACGTCGGAACCCGCTAGGAGCGGCCGCAGCTCTGGAAGCAGGAACGGAAACAGATCAGGCGCCCGCTGGAGATCGTCCAGATCGACCGCGCCGTTCGGCTCGGCAAGAACGCGGATCTCGGCGAGCAACCGCGCGGAGACCGGACCAACGGGTCGCAGTGGAACGGACCTGTAGCAGCCGGTTTCCTCGGTCGACCCCAACACGCCCCACCGCGCCCACATCTGCAGCAGCCGCTGTGAGGCCGGAGGCATGGTTCCGCGGGCACCCCAGCGCTCGGTCAGCCGAGATCGCACCGCCGCCAGCCTGACCTCATCCTGGAGCCGCACCGCGCGTCCCACAATACCGGCGGCATCGAGGTAGAAGGGATACGCGAGCTCGCACATCCCCCAGTGGATCGCGGCTCGGTCGACCGGTCCCAGGGTGGCAAGGACCGCGGCGGCTGCGTCGCGCAGATCCATCGCCTCTGGCGGCACCTTGAGCCAGACGCGGGCAAGCACAGTCAACGTCTTTCCAGTGGCGTTGTGGTGCGAGGCGCCGCCTCCGACGGTCGCGCCGACAACGGCTCGTGCGTCGTAGAAGGCCGCCTTCGCATCGTTGGTCTCGGCGAACCGACTGGCGACAAGATCAAGCCAGTCGAGTTCCAGCAGCCGATCGAAGCCGATCCTATCGTTCATCGGGTGATTGTCACCCAGGGGACGATAACTTCCTCAAGGGTCGGTCCCCCATGGGTCAGGAGATGATCGCCCTTCGGCTTGAGGACTCCGAACAGGGGCGCGAACACGACGAGGTAGTCGGGCGGGAGTCCGAAGTTCGTCCATGGCAGACGACCTTCGAGCTTTGACTTGGCGACCGCGTGCTTCGCGATCAGTGGATCGGTGAAGACCTCGAAACGACCATGCGCGTCGGCCGTCGCCCCAGCTTGCGAGACACCCACCGACTCCGCTTCGATGAAGCCGTGGTCCGACGTGAGGGTGACGCGATAACCCTCGTCGAGCAAGACTCCGAGCAGCCGCCCGAGATGGCCTTCCTTCGCCCAGGTTCGCAGGCCAGCGTGGAGCACGCCCTCCCCGAGCCGCTCTCCATGGATCTCGTGGTCGACATCCTCGACGACGATGCCGAGTACCCGACGCCCCAACTGACCGGCGAACGCCGTGTCCGCGCGAAGACCACCCTCGCCCAGATTGCGCAAGTGAAGGTTCACGTACCCAATCTCGTGGTCGGGAAGCTTCGTCGACTCCGACCACCACGCCCGCCAAAGCATGGCTTCTTTCGAGGTGGTCCCGATCGAGCTCCCGAAGAGGTTCGGTGGTCGCCCGGCGAAGATCGCCTGGCGGGAGATCGAGGTGATCGTCGGTAGCCACGCGAAGGTGGCGGCCTCGCTAACCCGCCAGTCATTGCCGCGAATGATCGGCAGGATCGTCCGCCACACTGCGATCGAGAGCCCATCAACGACGACGAGAGCCACCTTGCTGTCGCGCGCCGCAACCTCGAGCACACGCGATGCCCGATGCACCATCGCCGGAACCGTCACGCTGGGCAAAGTGGCGAGTTCTGCGTAATGGTCGAAGAGCCACCGGACGAACGCCTCGTTGAGACGAACCCGCAGCGTTCCGAGGTCTGGACCGGGCTCAACGACATCCGAGTATTGCGCTGCGAGCACGTCCGCCCAGCGTTCCGCGATCGCGCGCCACCCGTCGTAGGTGACCGCCCCGCCATCGAGGGCCTCGCCGATGGCCGCGATCCCGCTCGCAACACGACGCCGAGTCTCGACACCAGGGTCGTTGCTCACGCCGAACGGAAGCTTCCCGACGCTCGCCTCGCTGTCGACCGGCCGCAACATCCCATCGTCGAAGTAGTCGTCGAGGAGTTGCGCCGGTCCGTCAGCGATAAGCAGGACGCGCATCGCTCCGTCGTCGGATTCGGTCGCCGCTTGGTCCCAACTGGCCTGTAACCAGGCCACGAACGCGCCTCGATCGACGACCGCGTCAACAGTCCGCAGGCCGGACAGTGGATCGCCCACTGCGACCGCGAACACTTCCGTCAGTGACCGCGAGAATCGGTGCGCCACGGACCGTACGGTGGTGACGGAGGAGCCCCTCAAGCAGCGGAGCCGGCTGACTCATGACGTCGGGGTCGAACCGGTAGAGTCGCCGCAGGAGCTGTGATGCGGTCTCCGTCGCGGTCAGCGCCTTCGCTGGCAGCTGCGCCGCAACGACGAACGCCGCCTCTCGATCGGCCCAATCGAGCTGGATGACGATCGATCGGTCGAGCGGTCCGAAGAGATGATCTGCGGAGATCGTGACCCTCCGGCTCGCCGCGTCCAGAACATCGGCCGGCAGAACGTCCGCGCGGTACGGCTGCTCAACCACGACCAAGCGACCGCCGACCAATGCCGGCTTCTCCCAGGCCAGACGCGACTCCCACGGCTCCTCCCACGACACGGCATCGACTGCATTTGCGCGCAGGGCATCGAGTACAGGCACCGACCGAACCATCCCATCCGGATCGACGACGACGATCGTCTCGCCGGCCATCGTCCGCACTCGGTCGACGACCGCGTCAACCAGCGATCCGCTCACCGCACCAACTCGAAGATCGCAACGCACCGCAACTCCGGCGCGACGTCGATCAGCGGCATCGTCGCGAGCTCTCGCTCTTTCTCACGGTCCAGCTCAGCCAGACGGCGACGGCGCACGTTCTCGAGACCGACTCGCTCGACGATGCCCCGGCGCCGTTCGATGTACTCGAGGAACCGCTCGCGCTTGCGCTTGAGGCGCAGCTCAAGCGCAAGCCGCACGCTCTCGTACGTTGAGCGCCCCTGCCGCTCGGCCTCCGCTCGCGATCGCGAGAACGCCCCAGACGCCGCGTCGCTGGCAAGCTCGCCGCGGACTTCCAGGACCGCATCCGGTTCGAGGAGCCGGTCCCAGATGGCTCGGGCACTCGGCGCTCGCTCGGCACCGGCAGCATCGTGGAAGATCGGAAGCGCACGGACCTCTTCGGTCGAGCCGGCATGCGCAACGATCAACCAGAGGGACCAGACCCCGAGGAGATCTCCCGGTAAACCATCGAGCGAGAACTGCGAGACCTGCTCGGCGACGGACCGGACGGTGTTCGTGGCCAGGATCGCGGCCACGTGCTCATCGGCAAGCGTCATGAGGGTTGTCCGGAGACCTGCGTCTGCGCGGTGGAAGGTGGCCTCGATCGATCGCCGATCAGGCCACTCGATCAGCCAGCCATGGGTCTGCTGCTGGATCGACCCGCCTAGTGCAAGCGCGCCGGCAAGCGTCATGCGCTCCACCCAACGCGGCAACGGATGATCTCGCATCGCCCGAGCCTCAGCGGCATCTGGCATCTCTCCGCCGAGCAGATCCCGCCAATCTCGGAGATAGGCTCCGGACTCCTTGACCTCTGCCGCGATGATCGACGTGACCTCGTCGACCTCCAGGCCTCGGACCACATCAGCGTAGACGGTCTGAAACGCGCCCTCGAACGCACTGCTGTCGAGGACATCGGACAGCTTGTCGACGCCGAAATCAGCGAGGATCCGGGCGAGCTTGACCTCGAGCACATCGTGGACTCGGTCTTCCACAGAGTCACGCAGCACCAAATTGAATGCGCGCACCGGGTGGGTCTGGCCGATCCGGTCGACCCGGCCGATCCGTTGCTCGATCCGCATCGGGTTCCATGGGATGTCGAAGTTCACGACGAGATGGGCCACTTGGAGGTTGAGGCCCTCGCCGCCGGCCTCCGTCGACACGAGCACCCGCGCCTCGCTGGCGAAGGCTTCCTGAGCTCGGTCGCGCTCCTCGACCGACATGCCGCCGTTCAGGACCGTGACGGTGACCCCCATCGACCGCAGGAACTCCACGATCACCGCCTGCGTCGGCAGGAATTCCGTGAAGGCGAGGACCTTCACGAGCGGGTCGTTCTCTTCCTGGGCGACCTCGACGAGGAGCTGATAGAGCCGGTCGAGCTTAACGTCCAGGCCTTCCTGCTGGGCGTCGGCCGCCAGGCGGACGAGACGCTCGACGGTCACACTCTCGTTGCGCATCGCCGGGAGCTGGGCATCCAGCAGGAGCTCGAGCTGCTCGTTGGTGTCGGCCTCCCAGAAGTCGTCGTCCAGGCGGAGCTGGGTCGGACCCTCGAACGCACGAAGCCGCTCTTCCATCCCTCGAAGCGAGGCCAGGCGCTTCTCAAGCGCGACCTCAATGGCGCGGGTGCTGCTCGAGACGATCCGCTGCATGAGCAGCATGAGGAACACCAGGGAGTTGTTCTTCTCGCGCCGACCGAGGTCATAGCCCTCGCGGACGTAGGCGGTGACTTCGTTGTAGAGCTGCCGCTGGCGAGGTCGATCGGTCGGCCAGTCGAGAACGACTTTCTTCGTCGAGCGGGCCTGGAAGAGCGCCTTTCCATTGCCGTCGATCGCAACCCGTTTGGACGTCCGTACGACGTATGGCTGGACGCGGGATGGAGTGATCGGCGCGTCTCCGATGAACTCCTTCTCATCAAGGAGTGACAACACTCGACGAAATCCGTCGGACTTCCCTACATGCGGTGTTGCCGTCAGGAGCAGCAGGTTCGGGGTCGCCTCCGCTAACAGGCGGGCGAGTTTGTGCCGAGCCACGTGCTCGCCGTAGCCAGCGACACGGTGAGCCTCGTCGATGATCACGAGGTCCCATCCGGCCGCCGCTAGGTTGGTGGAGCGGGCGATGTTGTAGCGCTCGACCCGGTCAGGACTCCAGCCCCGGCGGGACTCGACGGGCTTGACTGCGTCCAGCGGAATGATCAGGCGATCATAGGCAAGCCAGAAGTTGTCTTCCCGCCGTCCCGCCAGGGCGCCGACCTCGGCCGACGCGAGCGCGACGTACTCCTCGCCGAACCGATGCAGCAGCTCGCCCTGCCACTGGGCGACGAGGCCTTTCGGCGCGACGACGAGGACGCGTTTCACCAAGCCGCGGAGAACGAGCTCCGTGATCACGAGACCGGCTTCGATCGTCTTGCCGAGACCGACCTCGTCGGCGAGCAGCATCCGGGTGGAGTCGGATGCGACGCACCGTGAGAGGGCGCGGAGCTGGTGCGGCAGCGGCTCGACGACCGATTGCGTCGGTGCGAGAAGCGCGCCACTGGCGAGTGCGTCCGCGATCCGGGCCGCGGCGACGGCCGCGACCAGCGTGTTCACCTGGTCGGGTTCGGGTCCAGAACCGAGATCGCTCGTCGCCACGACGGCCACCCGCTCGCTCGCCGGGTGCCAGACCCGCACGCTTGCGACGCCGAACGCCTCGGTGACCTCGACTACCTGCACGAGATCCCGGAAGGACCGACTTCGGAGCCAGTCCCCCGGCTTCACCCGGCGCCTTCGCGGGTCACCGCGTTGTCGTAGTACATCAGGAGAGCAGGATCCTCCTGGACGACTTCGTCGGGGAGTCGCTCGGCGAGCCTGATGATGGCGCGGTAGTCGCGCTTGGCCCAGAGATCGGCGAAACCGGCCCGGATCGCCTCGAGGCGGAACCGCTTGAGCTTTGCCGTGCCGGGCACGTAGGTTACGAACTCGTTGAGCAGCGCGCGGATACGGAGGGCCTCGAGATCCGCCTGCTTGCCAGGATCGGGCACTCGCCAGCGATGGGAGCTCGCATCTTCGAGGAAGTTCTGGTCGAGGATGTCGCGCAGCTCAGGCAGCTCCTCAAAGCGCTTCTGGTTGAGTTCGCGGAGGAACTTGGGCTGAAGGTCCTGGAACGTCTGGGGCTGAGCGAGCAGCTCGGCGCGGATCCACTGGATCGCGCTCTTCTCGTCGACGACGAACACCGAGAGTTGCTCGATATCGCGGGCCTCGAGCCGGCGCCGGTCGTAGTCGGCTGCCTGAAGCTCCGTGAAGTACATGTCGTCGCGCTCGAGGAACCGCTGGTTGAGACCGGCGTAGAAGTGACCGGCCGAGACCGGAACCGTTGCGCCGCGTTGGATGTGAAAGGCGACCATCCGGTCATAAAGCAGGTAGTTCTGGCGCTCGGCGACGACCTCGACCCGGCCGTCGTGATCCACGAACACCGGTAGCTGACCGAGGTGCTCGCGGATGAAGTCCCAGGCGCCCTGCTCGGTCCCCGCTTCAAGCGCGAACCTTTGCTCGAAACCCGCTCGCGGCTTGTATGCACTTATGACAAGGTCTTGCTTGACGGTTCCCGCCGCACCGTATTGCTTGAACGAACCCTGCTGTTTGTCGAGGATCCGCACGTCGGCGACGACGAACCTAGCGCGCTGGATCGCCTCTTGAATTGCGTTCCAGACGGCATTGCTGCTGTTGTGGAACTCCACCGTCATCCAGCGACCGGGCTTCAGGGCTGCATAAGCAGTCGCAAATGACCGGCGCATTAGCTCCGTGTAAACGCCAAGCGTCTTCTCGTGACGCCGACTGACGATGGCTTCTGACTCGACGTTTGTAGCCACCCGGAGCCACGTCTCGTAGAAGGCGTTCAGGTCCGAGTAGCTGAGGTTCGATCCGAAGGGTGGATCCAGAAAAACGTAGTCCACCGACTCATCCGGCAATTGAGAAACGGTCATGGATGCGGTCGACACGGCGACAAGCCCGGCGTGGGTTCCTCCGGACGCACCGCGACCAATCGCAGCCACTCGGTTCTCGAAGATGCTCAGCCAGTTCTGCTCCCCGCTGAGAGAAGGCGCATATAGGGTGCCCGACGTCGATGGCTTCATCGGTCCAGTGGTCTTTGCGAACCATTGTGGAGCGAGGAATCTCGAAAGGCGGAGGCCAACGCTGTATCCACCGTAGAGGGCGGCGCGTGTTGTCGATGTCCGACACATGGCGTCGAGTGCTCCGAACACTCGCAGTGCCCTCGGGGTGAAGAAGTGATGGACATGCGTCCACCCGACGGGATCATTCCGGCGTCCCTCGTCCCCGTCGGGCATTCGGCGAGTGGGCACGCCGGTAGGTACGGGTGATGCCTCAATGCGACGGAGCCTGTCTCGGTCCATTTCATCGGGCGACTTCTCGAACCGAGGGGACCTGCCTCTTCCGCCGAGCGAGTAGTTGATAAGCACAGGCTCGGCTCGCGCCTGGCGTATGACGGTTCCGAGGACAGGATCCGTGGCCGATGTTGTCGCGCGGGTCGCTCCGGTCTTGGCGAAACTTGTCGAGCAGACTGGGCACACACCGATATCGCGCATCCGCCTCAGTTCGCGGTCTACCACCGCGTCCCACCACGCAACATCAACCCCACAGCCAGGGCAGACAAAGACGTCGCTCCAGACGGTGTAGTTCACGAAGCCCGTGGTCTTGCCATCCGCATGTGCCGTCTCATACATCCAGCCACATTCAGCTTCGACCTTGGCGAGGATCTGCGTGGCGTCTCGCTGGAATGCCTGTTCGTCCAGAGGGGCGTTGTAGGCGTGCGCGATGAAAGTCGCCGCAGGAGATAAGTCGCAAAGGACCGAGTAGCGCGTTCCCCACTCCACGAGCTGTCCCGCAGCAGCCCACTCCGCCTCAACCTTCGCCTTGAAGTCGGGGTCGGGGCTGCCACACAATTGGGCTGCGACTCCAGTCATCCCGGTCCCACAGAAGCCGTCGAACACGATGTCGCCTGGCGTCGTGTAATGGAGGATGTACCGCATGATCGCCTTGTGCGGTACCTTCGTGTGGTAGCTGTGGGTGTTGTAGATCGGGTCGTTCCTGCCCTCGCTCACATCGGCAGCGAAGGGTTCCCGGTGGTAGTCGTCGGTCGCCTCGGCGTAGGGCGTGCCATGCTCGGCGATGAACTCCGCGAGGAACGGATTGGGACAGGCGGTGTAGTAGGGCGGATCGGACAGGGCCAGGATGTCCTCGTCGGTCCCAATCGGGAAGCCCTCGATCTTGCGCAGCGTGGGCAGGGCGGTGCGGAGTCGCTCGCGATACTCGGTTCGGCGCGCCTGGTCGACGTCCTCGATCGCTCGGTCGATTGCCCGCTGTTCGAGCGAGCGGTCGATGAGCTCCAACTGATCGGAGCGCATCAGAAGGCGATCTGAACTTCGGTCGCGCCGGGTCATTCGATCACGAGACGGACAGTGGCAGGGTCCTTCGCCTTCAGGGACTGTTTGATCACTCGCTGGAACCGCTCTTCAAGATCGCCCTCGGTAGCTGGTCCGCCGCTGCGCAGCGCCGCAAGCAACGTGTCGCCCTCGATGACGACCTTCTGCAGTCCTTGCAGGACACGGTTCAGGTCCTGGATCGCCGAAGCATCGGGCACCACCGTCGGGTCGGCGACGTTCTTGACTGCCGACGCCCGATCCGCGCCTAGGAGCGCCAGCCCACCCTCGGCGATCGGGTCGTTGAGGGCGTTGGCGAGGAATGCCGACCACTCCACGTTCATCGTCTCGAACGCCGTCTCGAGAGTCGCGAGTCGCTGGCCGGCATCGCCACCGATTGGGTCCAGCGCCGGCTTGAAATGGCACGCACGACAACTCGTCGCGGTTTCAAGCTCGATGGCGTCAACGTTGCGGCACATGACGAGACCTGCGAGATCCGTCTTGAGCGCGGTCAGGCTCGATGACAGCATCTGTACCAATTCGAGCAGGTTGAGCCGACGCATGGTGTCGCTGCCCATGAGCCGCTTCTTCGCGTCATCCCCGGTGTGGTCGAGCCGCGCGGCGTTGTGGAGGTCAAGGTAGCGGCTGACATACGCGGCTTTCGCTTCACGCAATGACTTCTTGGCCGCCGCCACATCGGCCTCGCCACCTCCGACTGCCGTCGCCTCGGCCTCGAGGGATGCCTTCGCCGTTATCTGCCACAGGTCGTCTGGGTTCAACGTCGCGGTCGCGTCGCGCAAGTACTCATCGAGGATCTCAAACTCTCGGAGCCGAGCCAGTCGCGCATTGACGTCTCGCAGGGCCGCACGCGCCTTCGCGTGGGGCCCCAGGGCATCGATCGTCGTCTTGTACTGCTTGAGCTTCCCACCGGTGTTGAGGCTCGTCAGGCGATCGAGGAAGTCCTTGTAGACGCCGATCTGGGCGATCAGCATCTGCGCCTCGGGCTGCGACCAGAGTGGGGCGCCACCGATCTTGGCGCCCTCAATCCGGACCGTTGCGGCGAGCGCAGCTTCTATTTCGGACGCGACGGCGGACTGGAGTTTTGCAGCTGCATCGTCCTGGTCGAAGTCAAGCAGGCTTGGATTGAGTTCCAGCATCTCGAAGAGCGCCTTGAGCGCCGAGATCGGCGTCGCCTTCGGTCGCTGGATCGTCTTGAACCGCCCGAGCGCCTCTGCCCCGAGGGATGCCCCGACCGGCAGGTTCGTCGCGTCGATGGCCTGCGCGCCCATCGAGATCTCGATCTCTCCTCGATAGGCGAGCGCGAGAAGCACGACGGACAGCCACTCCGGCTCGAGCCCGAACGTAGCCTCGACCTCGACCCCGTCCTTGGTGACGACGAGCTCGTTTCGATTGACGACGTGGCCTTCGGCCTTGCCGGCGAGGACCTTCCGGACCGACCCTGCATAGGGGCTGTTGGTCGGGTTGATCGTTCCGGCCTCCCTGAGCCCAAGCCCGTCGACGACCGCCGCACCCTGATCGGATTTGATGGAGCCTGCGATGAAGCGGAGACCTTCCGAGGCGGTCTGGGCCCGGTTCGCCTCGGTCACGACACCATTCAGTCCAGCGAAGCTGGGATAGCCAGGGGACCGGCCCTCGAAGCTGGCCGCGAGCGCGGTGCTGCTGAGGGCGTTGATGAGATCGCGCGGCGAATTCGTACCAAGAACCTTCAGTGGCTCTGCGGCCGCTTCGCCGACGGATTTGGTCACTCCAGCGTGGGTGATGTCGAAGGCATGGACCAAGTTCTCGGCGAGCCACTTCGCGATCGCCTTCCGCTGAAGGTCTGCGATGGCCTGGTATTGCGCCTTCTCTTCGCCACTGGAAACGCCGGCCAGCTCCACGGCAGCGGCGTAGCGCTTCAATCGCTGAGATACGTCTGGCGTCGGTCGAGCGAGCCGGAAGAAGACCTCGTCGTCGCGGTGAGCATCCTCGAACGGCTTGGGAGCGAAGTGGGCGAGGAAGTAGAGATAGAAGGTACGTGGCGGTTGAGCCGTGGACCGCTCATTCGGACTTCCGAAGAACAGATAGCCAGGGCGGGTGACCTTGTGCCCCGGCCACTCGACCTCGTACGCCCAGATCCGCATCCCCGGGACGTGCGCCGATGCGGTGATGTCGAGCACCCGGGTGAGGATGTCGAAGTAGTAACGGTCGTAGATGTCGGGAACCGGGTCGAGCGAGGAAAGCTTCTTGTCGACCTGGGCCTCGTAGTCGATCGACTTGTCCAGATCGAGGTAGTACTGGCCGCTTTCGTTGCGACTCACAAACTGGCCACCGACCGCGAGCATGATGTCGCGCAGAACAGACTCGATCGTCGTGTTGAGGAAGTCTGGGTCCTTTTCCGGCACGGGAAGCATCAAGGCGAGGTCATCCCGGAGGTCCGTCGCCGAGAGGCCGATCGGCGTGCGAATCCCGCCCACGGCGAGTCTGAACACGCTGAGTGCATCGACGATGCGCGTCGCGGCCGGCCGGTATTGGGCCTTCGGGAACGACGTCTGGACTTTGCTGGCGACGACGCTCGAGCGTTGCTCGACCTCGCCGACCGTCGGCGAAGCAAGGAGCGAAGGCGTGTTCTTGACGATCCGCCAGTACGAGTCGTAGGCGATGAGCCCTGGATCGTCGCTTGGCACGTCCTGGTCAAGGAGTCGGTTCATCTCCTGGCTCAGCGTTCGGAGGACCTCGCGCTTCTCCGCGATGTCGATCTCCTCGAACATCTGGAGGTAACGCGGGTGGACCGGGAAGAGCCGGATGAAGTCATCCTTCTGTGCTGACATCGTCGGGAAGAGCGGCATGAACTTCTCGAGGTGCCCTCGGATCCGCTCGCGCTGCTCGGGCGTCTTGGCGAGCAATCGGCTTTCGACGACGAATGCGAGATCCTGGCGGGTGATCCAGACCTCGACGAACCGTGCGGACACCTTCTGGATGAGCGAGGCCAGGAAGCCGAAACTGGGGGAGCTGATGAGGCTCTCCTGCACGCCCGCGATGGCTCGGAATCGGCCATTGCCCGATGCCTCCCCGAGTTCGCGGAGGAAGTTGAAGGCGTCGATGGCACCCTCGCCGAGCGCCTTGAGGTAATCGAGCAGCTCGTCGACGACGATGAGAACGCCCTTGCCTGGGTGCTTCGCCTCGACCGCCGCGAGCATCGCCTCGATCGCGTCCTTGTGGTTCGTGATCTGGTCGGCCGCCGGGAACGCGTAGTCGACGCCCCACGCCTTCAGGTGCTTCTCGAGTTCCCGGATGACGATCGAGCGGAGAGGGGTCTTGACCGCGCCGATCTCGAACCGGGCGACCAGGTACCGGCCGGCGACCGGGCGGAATGCCTCACGGACGGCGTCGCTCCGGAGCTCATCGAGGAGCTCGGCGTTCTCGGCCAGTGCTGAGACGACGGCCATGAGGTGCGACTTGCCAGTCCCGTAGTTGCCGACGACAAAGATGCCCTTGGCATCGAGGTGCGAGAAGTCCAGATGCGGAGCGATGACGTCCGCGAGTTGGCGTGTCATCGAGTCGCTAATGACGTAGGTCCCGACGAGGCGCTTGGCCTTGTCTGCCTTGTCGGCGTCCCGCAGCTCGATGACCGTCTCGATCGGATCGAACTGGACCAGCTCGCTGTACTTCAACTGTCGGCTCCCCCTTATCCTTCGACCATGACGAACGGGACGTCCAGTCGGATCCGGACGTACTCGGGGTGGCCCTGTTCGGCCCGCATAACCTCGCCGCCGTCCACGGTACCAAACCATGACGCGACGATCGGTCCGCGGCGAGCGAGCCGACGGAGGGCTTCGTACGGCCGGTAGCCCAGCGAGGGCTCAAAGAGAATGTCGGTGCCGCACAGGACGATGCCGGCGCGCTGGTCGCCGACCACATCCTCGAGCGCCTCCCACGCTTCGTCCCGGCGCTCTTGAGCGGTGAACGGCAGCAGCCGCTGTGCGAGGTCCCTGTTCAGGTCGATCGCTGGCCAACCGAGCTCTTCGGCGGCGGCATCGGCGGCTCGCCGAAGGGCCTGCGGTGATTGGCCGACGAGCAGGACGAGGCGCGCGTCAGAATTCGCGGCCATCGCGAGCCCCTGGGCGACCGACTCGACCCGCAAGCCTGATGCTTGACTCACCATCCGCCAACCTCCCGCTCCCGCACGCGCGACTCTCCGATCTGGGGCGCTGACGGATGCGCCGCATTTCATACGTTGCCGTCTGATGCTCGGCAGAGTACCGCCAGAGCGCCCGGCCCATGGTCCGCATATCCACCCTAGACATCGCCGAGACCGACGCGGTCGCGCAGCGCCCGTTCCAGCCCGAGAAGTGCGCCAGGATGCAGACGCAGGTCTCGGCGCTAGGTGGGCGGCATTCGGTCGAAGGTGAAGCCGTAGCGCTCGCCTCGCCGACGGTAGGCGACGACCCCACCCTCCAAGAGTTCGCAGACGCGTCGCAGCGTCTCTGGTCGATCAACGGCGCCGATGTCCCTCGGAGCGCCGCGACCAGCCTCCGCGTACATGGGGATCACCAGTTCAGCATCCCCAAGCACGGTTATGTTCGCGCTGTGCGTAGCGATGATGAGCTGCCGCGTCTCCTTGGCTGCCTCAAGGTGTTGGACGATGGCGGTGGCGATGAATGGGGCATCGAGATGATCCTCAGGCTGATCGATGATCAGAGGCTCACTCCCACCGGCAACCAGCAGGAGGCTCAGGAGCACGGATCGCTGTTGGCCGGCAGACAGCTCGTCGAACTCTCGTTGAGCCCGACCAGGCTCTTCGATGACGATGCGCGGCCGGTCCTCCGAGCGCATCGTCTCCAGGTCGAAGAGGTCGTCCCAGGTCAGTTTCCCGAGATCCGCCTCCAGTTGTGCCGCACTGAAGAATGCGCTGCCGTCTCCGTCGGTATCGACCTTGCCAACCAACGCGTTCCGATCCCTGAGCCACCCATCACACATGTCAACCGGCGACAGAGACTGGGCGAGGCGCTCAACTCGCGGTGACCTGAAGCCAAACTTGGAACGGAGCCAGTCCGTCCAACCTCCCTTCTGACCTTCTCGCTTGAATGAAACCTGAACCTCCAGCCCGAGCGAGCCATCGTTGGCACGGGTCGAGATGTTCCTAAGCGTGCTGCGACGGAGCCCATGCAGTTCGTCGCGGTTCCCCCGGAGCTCTGTGAGAAGTCCGTCGCGCCGCTGACGAGTCTCGCGGTGCAGTCGCCGCTTCTCCTTCAGATCCGAAAGGCTCTTTGAAACCTCCTGCATCCGCTTCGCAATCCGACGAATCTCACCGGCCTCCACCTTGAGGCCCTGCTTCTCGAGCTCTTGCTGCTTCGCATCCAACCTTCGTTGGAGAGCAGTGTGATCGGTCTGCCAGGTATCGAGAATGCCGTCGAGCTGGGACGTCACCTCGCGGAGAGACGTCGCCTCAGTCGCCTCCAACGCCTCCACTCGCTGGTTGATTGCGAGCAGCGCCGCTTGCACGTCTGCTACGAAAGGCAACGCTGGTTTCACCGTCAGGTCGGTCTTCGTCTCTTCCGCCAGCTCAGCCAGCGTCGGCAACCGGACAGGGCGCCGCGGCGCCAGTAGGTTCGTCACGCGGTCTCGTAGCCGAGCGATCAGGGCCGCCTGCGTAGCGAGACGTCGCGCCCAGTCCGCTAGCTCCTCCAGCCTCCCACCCTCGGCTGCCTTGAACTGCGCGTCGAGTTGGGCCTGTTCGACCACCAGCTTCTCGAGGTCAGCATCGCGAAAGGACGTGCGCTTGAGCTCCTCGCCATTCTCGCGCAGACGATCGAGGAGATCTCTCTCACGCTCCTCCGCGCGTTGCGTGGAGCAGAACGCGTCCAAGAAGTCGAGTAGCCGGCTGGGGTTCTCGACGTAGTCGCGAGCCACAGCGCCAGATTCGTCCTGCGCGAGGTCGGCCAGGGACAACCGGACCGGATCGCCGTCCTCGTCAAACGGTGCCCCGCCGCGGTCGCGGATTGCGATGCGCTCCGATCCGGCGCCGTCGATGAAGCGCACGATCGTCGCATCCGGCATGCGACCAGGGGCGTCTGGTCCTCGCCCGCTGCGGGAGGGGCGCCAAGTGCCGTCCGGATTGCGAGCAGGGCCGTTGACTTTCCAGAGCCCCGTCCGCCGATCAGGCAGTTGAGGTTGGAGGAGAACTCCAACTCGACACCGTCGAGAAAACCGCCGCGGAACGACGCGGAGAGAACCCTCGGGTAGGCGACAGGCAGAAGGGCCTCTGCCTTGGTCCGGCCCTTCGGGTTGTAGAGGAGCGCGTTCTTGACAGCGCTGAAGTTCAAGTCGTCAAGGCGAAGCTTGGCAAGAGGACGGTTTGTGCCGTCCTTCCCCAGCAGCGACGCGTCATGAGCGTCGGAGGACATGACTCGCGCCAGCCCGCGAACGCGGAGCTCCGCGTTGGCTTGCCGAGCCCGCCACGCATCACGACGAATGAGGCCGGCCGGATCGGCGTCGTCTTCGCTGTACCACTGCTTCAGGCTGTCTTGATTGACGAATTCCAATCCAGCGAGCCCTTCGTGCGAGAGCAGCTCGATCAACTCAGTCCGACTTACGCGAGTGTGTAGGCCCTCATCGCGGTCGACGTGCGCAAGGATTGCTAGTCCGCCCGCCCCGTGAATGTCCCCGACGAGCTGCAGCAACGATCGTGTTGATCGACGGGAACCGTCAATCGGATCAGCGCGAAGGTCGAGAGACCGCTCGACATCCCGTAGTGTCTCGATCTCGTTCGGGCCGAACAGGGCGACTATGTGACCCTGGTGGGTCGTAATCTCGATCCCAGGGAGGACCAAGACCTCTTGACCGCTGGCGGCATCGACCACTGCTCGCACGTTGTCGATGTGATTATGGTCCGTAATCCCCAGTACCCGCACATCGCGGGCGAGGGCTTCGGCGACATACGCAGCAGGGTCACCGGCGGGCCCGCCATTATCCGGCACGGTATGCACATGCAGATCCGCGCGAACGAAACGGGCACCTGGCATCCGGTCCCTCCCTGTCAAATCACGTCGCGTTAAGCGAGAATAGACCGCCTCGGCTGGCGGATACGCCGCGAAATCGTGGCCCCGTTGCCCTCCGGTGCGAGCGAGCCCTCGCCTTGGAGGCCGCAGGCCAACCGAAGCGGGCTCGGGCCGACCTCGAGCGCCTTTACGCCGAGGCACCCGACTACGAGGATGTCGCCAGGCGCCTGGGGATGGCGACATAGGGCCACGCTCGCCCGGAGCCCGTGGCTAGGAAAGCGACCGCGTGATCGAGCCCGCAGCCCCACCTGTCCGGATCGTCGCGTGGAACTGTAACCAGGGGCTTGCCCGAAAGAGCGGACCATTCCTTGAGACTCGCACCTCAGAGTCCTAGATCCGGATGATGGCGGATACGGCCGCGCCGTCTCGCTCCCGCGCACATCAGATCGCCGACCCGGCCGGCCGTCACGACGTCGTCTCCCGGTTCCACCGGTGGCAACGCACCGGTGAGGCGCAGCTCGATTGCCTCTGGGCCGCTCCCCGCGTCGCAGAGGGCCTCGGCGCTCCAACCGTCCGGCGCGGCTCGGACGACGATGAGCATGACGGGCTGGATGTCGGTTCGGCGCCGACGCGCCGACTTGGCCAGAGTGCTCCTGTCGGTGGGACTCGCTGGCAGGTCTGCCGGGTGGCTGTGCCAGTCGCCGACGTACCCGAAGCGGATGTCAATCTGACGTGCGATCTCCACGACCGCGGGCGTCACGCCTTCGGGGATCACGAAGCGACTCCGTCCACGAGCCGGATCCTCGACCTCGACCGCCATGACGATCCAGGCGTCGCCGTCTCGCAGAACGCCGATCAGGACCCCGCCGGTCTCGTAAGGCTCGGACCGCTCGGCCGCCTCGATTAGCGCAGCCCGTGCCGCCTCCGAGATCCATGCCCTCCGCATCACTCGAACCGCCGCGTTCCCACGACGTCGAACGGGGGCTGATCGAGTGCGCGGTAGACCTCGACGATGTCCGCGCTGCCGGTTTCGCGGCCCGTGAGGGCCTCGACGGCGAGGCGCGAGGCCAGAGCCGCAGCGGAGACGACCGAGACTGGCGGCGCGTTATTGACCGGTGAGGCACAGCCCGTCTCCCAGGTGGTGGCAGTCTCCTGCGGCCCCGCAGGAATAGGCGGGAATTGTTCCGCGGCGGTCCGCTCTGTGGATCGCCACCCCGCCCGGCATGTACAGCCGAGCTCGCGCGACGAAGCCACCGCGGTAGAGGGCGATCGACAGCAACGGCACGCCAGCGGTCTGCGCGAGACGACTCAGTTGGGCCGTGAACGGCTCTTCGCCGACCGCATCGACGAGCAGCGAGCGTCCCTCAAGCAGCGGCCGGATCTCGGCGGGTGACCACGTCGCGGGCGACAAGTCGACCGTCACCCATGGGGCACGCTGGCGGGCAACGAAATCCATCGTGACGACCTTGGGGGCGCCAACGGCGGCGCGGGGGCCAGCGTGCCTTACAACATCGCCTGGCCGCAGCCTCTCGCCATCGACCAGGTGCAGCCGACCGAGCCCGCTGCTCGCGAGCCACTCCGACAGGTGCGAGCCGATGGCGCCTTGGCCGAAGATGACGACCGACCTGTCGAGCAGCAATGGCGCGTCTGGACCTGCCCGGCGGATCAAAGACCCCGTGGTCCACGCGCGCCACCTCGTACGCCTCCGCTCGTACGGGTGCGCGACGGGGGCCGCGGGACAGGCCGAGGACCAGGGCGTTCGGTTCGCCCGCCGGCGTGTCCCAGACGACCATGATGATGTTCGGACCGTCGGCGTGTCCGACGCGTTCGAGTTCGTCGCGGAAGTTCGCGGCTTGGTCGGGCTTCAGACCGGCCTCGATCATCTCCAGGTTTGCCGGCGGATGGCGCATCTCGTCGCGGCCGTACCAGCGCACGCGCAAGGGCCCCGCCGCGCCGATCTTCAGCAGCAACTCATCCCTCTCGGCCCGCAGGTCACCCGAGCCGCCGTTGCCGTAAGGAACGTCATGCAGGTCGACGGTCGCGAGCACCTCGCCGTTGAACGGGCTCCAGTAGAGCTGCGGGTCGAGGACCGGATCCTCCTCCGTGGCACGCCCTCGGTATCGCTCCGCCCACTGGCCAATTCGCTCGTTGAGCGTCTCGAGGCGCAGCCATCCGTAGCTGTCGTCGCCGAGGCGCCAGAGGCAGAGATGGCAGCCCGTGAGGTGGACGCTCGGCTTGAGCCCCTCAACGCGGACGGCCGGATGGACGAAGGGCCAGCCGTCGCGGACCTCGATCCGCATCGTCGTCGACCGCGTCTCGGCAGCGAGAGCGGGGTGGAGCGCGCCCTCGAACGTCCGACCGTCCGTACCAAAGGGCTTGAAGCCCGCCGTAACCAGATCGGCGATGAAGCGGTCGAGCGAGGCGTGGTCGACGGTCTGGATATCAGGCAAAGGGCCGAGCCTCGCGGGAGCCGCGGTCAGCGATCGGCGTGATCGTGGCCGCCTTCTTGCCGAACTCGTCGCAACCGGCGGGGATCGGGAAGACCGAGTTCCGATCGTTCTTGCTAGGATCTCGCGCCACAGCCGCGCCGCCTCGCAGCGGTCGGCGGCGAGGGCGAGCGCGGCCTTCGTGGCGACGTCGCGAAAGATCGCGGCGGCGTGCTCGAGGTCGGCCGACTCGGGCGCTGGGTTGTATTCGCGGGCGAGCGCGGGGTCGTTGATGACGACGCCAGTTTCGAGTCGGGTGGCGATGCGCTCGAGGGTACTGGCGAAGATCTCGGCAAAGGTGGTTCCGGTCACGCCCCCCTCGAACGCCCAGTATGTCTCCAGCTCGAAGTAGAGGCCGCGCGGCTTGCGGTCGGCCAAATGGTGTCGGCGTGTCTGTCGGACGAGCTTGACCGTCGGCACGTACGCCCCCTGGCCGTCCACCTTCGGCTCCTTGTTCCGCTCGACCGTGAAGGCGCCCGAGCTCCTGGGTCGGTCTCCTCCCAGCCCGTCCGCTCGCCGTCTCTCATTCGCCTGAGGGATCTGCCAGCGCCCGCCCTCCGACGGCACCGCGGGTACGGCGTCCACCCAGAAGTCTTCGGGCGAACTCGACCTTCATGGATCGGCTGCCGCTGTCATCGAGGCGCTCGCCGTAACTCGGTCTCCAGCGCCTTTCGCACCATCTCGTACGTCTCGTCCGGTCCCTCCTCGCAGTCGGGGAGCTTGACGAAGACGTCGACGTCGCGCCCGGGGTAGATGGCCGTCTCGCGGCCGTACGATCCGATCAGGATGGTGTCGACGCCGTACTGGCAACAAGGTCGTCGTCGGCCTCGAGCACTGGCCGGACCTTCGTGCGTGGGCGTCCATCGCCCGCTGTCCGTTTGTCGCCCAGGCCGATCAGCGAGAGCGCGGTGTTGAACTCGTCCGCGAGGGTTTCCACGTTGAGGGTCTCCTTCAGGGCACAGCCGGTGTACCGGCGACTTCAATGACCAGGCTGCCGCCTGCGCCCGAACGAACTACGGCGGCGGGGACGTAGCAGGGCGATGCCGTGGCGTCCTCCCACTCGAACAGGCGGAAGCGTCAGCGTGTTGAGGCTCATCCCGAGCAGCACGGCGAGCTGCCAGGCGCCCGGACGAACAGCAGGACGTCACGGGTGTCGACGGCGCGAGCCTCGCGACGGATCCGCTGGACGATCGCCTGCGTGATGAGGGGCCCGGTGTCGGGATCCAGGCGTCGGCGCTGCGAAATGACGATCGCACGCGCGAGGAGCCCTTGTTGTCGCGGGCCCACGCTCCGAAGGTGTCGACCGGGCCATCGCTGTGGGCGACGTCGACGAACACCGCCACAGCCGGGCCGGATCCGCCGCCCAGCATCCGCGTTCGCGGCGCGATGCCGACGAACGGGAGTCGCTCACGCAGGTTCAGATCGCGCCCCGCGAGTCGCCAGGTTGCGTCCTTGGTCGCGACGGCGACCGGGATGCCACGGTCTCGGGCAAGGCCGCGCCGAGAGCGACGGCCGCGGAGAGGTGGCTACCGCCGGTGACCACGATCGCAGGCGGGGCGACGTTCGCGACGACGCTGGGCAGCCAGCCCAGGAAGCGCTGCAGGTCGGTCCACACGAGGGGAGCGAGGACCCGCTGGCCGTCGGGCGGCGGAGCGGAGCGGAAGACGAGATCGGCTTGCGAGCGGTAGGCCGCGGCAGCGACGCGCGTCTGGATCTCGATGATGAGCGGGTCGGTCGGACGAGAGGAACGGAGGGCGTCGAGGCGGCGGCGCGCGAACCACGGCTCCAGCTTGTCCAGGCTGCCGTCGATCGAGCTGTATTGCTTGATGCCACCGAGCTCCGGATGGTGGCCATCCGGGTCGAGCAGCTCCTTGGCCTTGGCTCGGTCGACCGATGTGGGGTCGCTCGGGCTGGCGATCTCGTTCACGATCGCGAGCGTGAAGGTGGGATCGCGGGCAAGGGCCAGCAGGCTGCGGCACCTCCTGCTCACGGACGACCATCGATTTGACGACGTTCGGGGTGACCACCAGGACGCCGCCGGCGAGACCCCCTTCGAGCGCCTCGCCGAGCCGGCCGGCGATGTCACCAGGCGGCAGGTCATCGATGTCGAGCCACACGGGTACGCCGCTCGAGCGAAACCGTCGTGCGACATCGAGCGCGGCATCCGTGCCATCATCGGAGCGATGGCTGATGAAGGCCGGGCCAGCAGGATCGACTGTCGACGTCATGAGGGGCCGTGTCGATCGGTCAATACCAGCTCCTGTCGTGGCTGGGTCGTGGAGGATCCGCGGACGCCAGACTTTCGTTAGTGTCGCTGAAGGCGACTATGTCACTTTAGCACACGACGGCGATAGCACGCCACCCCTTGTGCTAGGATCGCGCAATGAGCCGCGCTGACTGCCCGCCGGAGTTCACCGCGCCTCTCCGCACGCGGATCACGGCCGCGCTTCAGGCCGCCTACGCCGAGGCGGACACCGTCTACGCGCCCGACCGCGGCCTTGGCGACCGCGTCCACGCCATTGCCATCTACGACGTCCTCTGCATGCTGCTCGAGCGCGACGCGACAGAGCTACCCGGCGTGTCATTCGAGTCCCGCGGTCAGGGCCCACAGTTGCGGGTCGGCGACCTGCGCGTCCGCTGGAACAAGGTCGGCCGAGGCGAGGCTGGACAGACGATCGCCGGGTCGTTTCCTCGGGGGTCGCGGGCGGCCGTCTTCATGGCCCTAGAGAACCAGCAGATGACGCTGTGGTCCGACCCGTCCAACTACGACGTCCGTCCGCTCAACTGGATCATCTGCCACCTGGGCAATCCGCGCGACGGCCTGCGGGCGATCTACCTTGCCGCGCCGATCGAGGTGGATGGCGAGCGCGTGACAGGCTGGCGGTCGACCGTCGCCATCTGGAGCGCCGACGATCCCGCAGCCGAGTTTCCCGTCGCGCCGCCCGTCGGGTTGCCCGAGGCAGCCCCACTGCCCGAACTCGAGATCGCGCTCCTGGACGAAGCAGCCGGTGCCGATGCCGCCGGCTGACCTCTCGGCTGAATTGGAGACCGTTCGGCTCTTGTTCGACGGCCAGCGACTCGCGCAAGCTCGGCAGTTCTCAGGCTTGCTGAAACGGGATCTCGCTGAGCGCGTTCGCGTGACGCCAGCGGCCATTGGGCAGTTCGAGAATGGGATGTCCAAACCGAGCATCCCGACCCTAGGCAAGCTGGCGCTGGCTCTCGGCGTGCCGGTCGGCTTCTTTGCCGCCAACCGGCCACGGGCCGAGATCCGCGAAGACCAGGTTCACTTCCGCAGCCTGCGCTCGACTTCGCGGCGAAACCGCGCCCGGGCCCGCGTGCAGGTCGAGCTGCTGTCCGAGATCGTCGGCCTCTTAGAGCGCCGGGTGCGACTCCCGGCGGTCAACTTGCCACGCTCCCTCCCGATCTCTCGCCCGAGGACGCCGCGATGGAGGTCAGAGTCGCGTGGGAGCTCGGCGACGGCCCGATCGCCAACGTCGTTGGTTTGCTTGAGCGCAAGGGCGTCATCGTGTCTCGGTTGCCGGCGGCCACCGACGAGGTCGATGCGCTCTCATGTCAAATCGGCGAGCGGCCATTCATCGTCCTAGCTACCAACAAGGACGCGGCCGACCGGGCCCGCTTTGACGCGGCTCACGAGTTGGCGCATCTCCTCTTGCATGAGGACGCCCAGCCGGGAGATGCCGAGGTCGAGCGAGCCGCACATCGCTTTGCCGCCGAGTTTCTGGCGCCGGCCGCCTCGATCCGGCGTGAGCTCCCCAACAGACTCGATTGGCCCGAGGTTCGCTGAGTTGAAGGTCCGTTGGGGCGTCTCGATCGCCATGCTGCTGCGGCGCGCGCGGGATCTGACCTTCATCTCGGACGCCGCCTACCGCCGGGCGATGATGGAGATGAGCCGGCGAGGCTGGCGCAAAGTCGAGCCCATCGATCTCGGCTCTCCCGAGCAACCGGAGCTACTCGGTCGAGCCGTTGGCCTGCTGGCGGCCAACCGGGGCTTCACGCTCGAAGATCTCGCCGACGAGCTCGCGCTGCATCCCGAGAACCTCGCGCCTTTCGCCGACACGCTCGCCGTGGACCCGCGCGAAGAGCTTGCGTTGTAGCCAACAGCGCCACCCCCAATCGGCGCCCCCAAGGCGTCTCCACTTGTGGGATCTTCTGCGCTTGGGCATTCAAAGCCCTGCTGCGCCGAAAGACCGCGCGACCGCCCGAAAAACTAGCTATTGCTGGGTCGCTCGAGATACTCCAACCACGCCAAGGCGAGCAGCCATCAGGGAGAGCAGCATGATCAATTGCGGCTTCGTCATTGAGGTACTCCTTTCCCGGTAGCCTGCGCGCGGAGTGGGCCAAGCCCGCAGCAGTGAAAGTGCCCGCAGTGGGAGGCCACCCACGGTTAGTCCCTCAGGTACCGCAAGATCGGCGGCCTGTGCGGTTCAAGGACTCATCGTGCAGCGCAAGCCCGGCACCGTCCCAAGCCTCAAGAGGTACCTCGACGAGAGCAAGGGCGTTGCCCTCCAGGACATCTGGTCGGACATCGACATGCTTCGCGGGCTTGCCAAGGGTGAGCGACTGGGCTGGGACGCAAAAACCCCTGGCCCTCCTCGAACGCATCCTCAACGCCAGCTCCAACCCCGGCGATGTGATCCTCGATCCCTTCTGCGGCTGCGGCACGGCGGTCCATGCGGCGCAAAAGCTGGGGCGGTCGTGGATCGGCATCGACATCACGCACCTGGCGATCGCCTCATCGGGAAGCCGCCTGAAGGATGCCTTCGCCGGCATCGAGTATCGAGGTCCACGGCACGCCCAAGGAACTGGAGGGCGCGCGCAGCTTGCGGAGCGGGGCGTACCAGTTCCAGTGGTGGGCGCTCAAGCTCGTGGACGCCAAGCCGCTCGGCGGGGCAGAGAAGAAGGGCGCCGATCGCGGCATCGACGGCCTGATCACGTTCACCGGACCCAAGCCGCGAGTTGCGCACGGCTGCTGGTCAGCGTGAAGAGCGGCCACGTCAACGCGGGCATGGTGCGCGACCTCAAGGGCACTATCGAGCGCGAGAAGGCCGCCATCGGCCTCTTCATCACGCCTCGAGGAGCCAACGCGCGAGATGCACTTGGAGGCCGACTACGGCCGGCCTCTACCACTCGGCAATCGGCGCCGCGACTACCCGCGCCTCCAGATCCTGCTCCATCCGCGAGCTGCTCGAGGAGGGCAAGAAGCCGACGCTGCCACCGTTCCCCTCTCCGACGTACCAGGAGGCGGAGCGGATCGTGACCAAGCAGGCGGCGGAACAGCAGAGCTGTTTGGGTAGGGTCCGTGTCCGCGTGAGCTGGCGTCCTCGCGTGAGAGGAGTCGCGGCGACGGCTTACGACCGTCCGCGCAACACGTGGGGAGTCCTATGGTGTCAATGGCCATGTAGAAGTCCCCGCTGGTGGCCATTTCGGGTGCCCTCCCCGAGAGGCGAGCGCGCCGCGCGAGGCTCACCGGGCAGACACGGCCAACCGGACCGCCGCCAGGACCTCCTTGTATGTGCCGCAGCGGCAGATGTTGCCACTCAGGTAGTCGCGGATCTCCGCATCGCTGGGCGACTCGATCTCCGCGAGGAGCGCGGCGCACGCCATCAGCATTCCCGACGTGCAGTACCCGCACTGGAACGCCTGGCATTCCACGAACGCTCGCTGGATCTCGCTCAATACGCCCTGTCCTCGGCGAGGCCCTCCACCGTCGTAACGGAGCGGCCCTCCGCATTCGTCGCCAGCACGAGGCAGGAACTCGTCGGATGCCCATCGACGAGCACCGTGCACGAGCCGCAGACTCCGACGCCACAGCCCTCGACGGCACCGCGGAGGCCGAGTCGATCCCGCAGCACGTCGAGCAGCGTCTCGTTCGGCCGGATGTCGACCTCTACCTCCCGCCCGTTGAAGCGGACGCTAATGACCATCCCGGGCGCCCTCCGCACCTGCTGGGCGGCGATGCCCGCGAGGACGCGTTCGGGGGTCAGCGGCAGGTCACGGAGGCGGACGCCGCCGAGCGCGTCCGCCACCGCGTTCGCGATCGCGGGCGGGACCGGCGATGAGACCGTCTCTCCCACACCCTTCGCCCCGAACGGGCCGTCGGGGTGCGGGTGCTCGACGAGGATCGAGATGAACTCGTCGGGGTG
>CAWJIC010000033.1:0-130919 GCA_963842755.1 uncultured Chloroflexia bacterium
GGGTAAGTTCCGACCCGCACGAATGGCGTAACGATCTGGGCGCTGTCTCAACGAGGGATCCGGCGAAATTGAAGTACCTGTGAAGATGCAGGTTACCCGCGGCAGGGCAAAAAGACCCCGTGGAGCTTTACTGCACCCTGACATTGGATTGGGGTTTAGCTTGTGTAGGATAGGTGGGAGGCTGAGAAGCTGGGGCGCTAGCCTCGGTGGAGCCAACGTTGAAATACCACCCTTGTTGGATTTCGGTTCTAACCGCGACCCGTAATCCGGGCGCGGGACAGTGTCAGGCGGGCAGTTTGACTGGGGCGGTCGCCTCCTAAAGTGTAACGGAGGCGCCCAAAGGTTCCCTCAGGCTGAATGGAAACCAGCCGAAGAGTGCAAAGGCATAAGGGAGCTTGACTGCGAGACCTACAAGTCGAGCAGAGACGAAAGTCGGGCTTAGTGATCTGGTACCTCCGAGTGGAAGGGGTATCACTCAACGGATAAAAGCTACCCCGGGGATAACAGGCTGATGGTGCCCAAGAGTTCACATCGACGGCACCGTTTGGCACCTCGATGTCGGCTCGTCGCATCCTGGGGCGGAAGTACGTCCCAAGGGTTTGGCTGTTCGCCAATTAAAGCGGCACGCGAGCTGGGTTCAGAACGTCGTGAGACAGTTCGGTCTCTATCCAGCCGTGGGCGTAGGGAACTTGAGAGGAGCTGCTCCTAGTACGAGAGGACCGGAGTGGACGAACCGCTGGTGTGCCAGTTGTCCCGCCAGGGGCATCGCTGGGTAGCTATGTTCGGTCGGGATAAGCGCTGAAAGCATCTAAGTGCGAAGCTCGCCTCGAGATGAGGTTCCCCACCGGGTCAACCGGGTAAGACCGCAGGGAGACCACCTGTTTGATAGGCGGCATGTGGAAGTCCGGTGACGGATGAAGCTGAGCGGTACTAATGGTCGAGGGCTTGACCTCTTCAGCAACTGACCAGGGGTCAGTGGCTGGGATGGATCGGGATCGGATCCCGACTGACTCACGACGAGATCGAAGATCGATTCTCGGCGCCCGCGCGATCGCAGCGCGATCGCGTCGGCCGCTGCCGATCACGTCCAGACGCAGAGAATCCCGGTGACTCTAGCGGAGAGGCCACACCCGTTCCCATCCCGAACACGGAAGTTAAGCTCTCCAGCGCCGAAGATACTGAGAGGGCAGCCTTTCGGGAAAATAGGTCGTCGCCGGGATTTTTTGCGTTCCTGCCGCGGTTCCGCGTTCCGCTCGACGGCGCGTCGTCCGGGACCGCCTCGCGGTATGCCTGCCCGGATGACCGTCGACGCCGCGAGCCACCCGAGCCGTCCGTCGAGTCCGATCGCCGCGAACCGCGTGCCGCCGCGCCGTCCGCGCTGTGCCCGTACCTGGCCGGCGGCCGACGGCGCCTGGCGCAGCGCCGTCCGGCTCGCGACCACCGTTGCGCGGCCGTGACGCCCGCCGGTCCCGCTCGCGCTCGAGAAGCAGCGCCGGCTGTGCCTCGACGCCGACATCGCGACTGCGCGACCTATCCGGCCGCCGATGAGGCTCGCCCGGCGTGGCCGCGCCGGCTTCGCGCCGACGGCCGGCCGTGATCGCCCGGACCGCGCCCGTGGTCCTCGATCGAGGCGCCGGCTCGATCGGCGCTGCCGCCCGTCGCCGAGCGCCGAACCCTGGGCCAGGCCTGCCTCGTCGCGCCTCGTGATGCTCCCTCGCGGTCGCTGCGCTCATCTTCGCCCGGACCGGCGCGTCCCGGTGCCGGGCGGCGATCGGCGCGATCGCCGACCGTGACGCCGGGGGTCGAGCGTCTTCGCCCCTCCCCGCTACCGTCACTCGCGCCGAGCCCGACGCCGGTTCCGACACCCACGCCGGTCTCGACGGCCACGCCCGACGCCGACGCCGCACGCCGAGCCGGCGCGCGACACCGACCGCGACCCGGCACGTACACGGGTCAAGTGCGGGCGACACGCTGAGCGGCATCGCCGCCAGGTTCGGCACGACGGTGAAGATCCTCAGGGCACTGAACGGCATCTCCGACCCGTCGCATCATCCGCATCGGCCAGGTGCTGAAGATCCCGTGACCGCCGGACGCGCTGACGGCCGGCGTCGGGCCTCAGCGCTGGCAGCCCCGGCAGAACGACGTCGACGAACCCGCCGGCGCTTGACCTCGCTGATCCTGCGTGCCGCACCGCGGGCAGGGCTGACCGCCCTTGTCGTGGACGGCGAGGAAGTCGCGGACCTGCGTCTCGAACGTCGGCGGCACGCGCTCCCGCAGGACGTCGATCGCGGCCGTCGAGCGTCGTCGCGCGTGGCCGCGTAGAGCGCGTCGACCTCCTCGGCGCGCCAGGGCTGGAGCGCTTCCGGAACGGGCAGCAGCCGGGCGGCGTGGAGGATCTCGTCGCTGTAGGCGTTGCCGATGCCGGCCACGAAGGCCTGGTTGCGCGAGCAGGTTCTTGAGCTCGCCCGGATGCCGCCGGATCCGCTCGCGCCAGACGTCGAGGGTGAGCGCCGGGATCGTCGCGCGTCCGGGCCCTAGCTCGCCGTCGCCCAGCCCGGGGACGGGCCGGTCGACGCCGGCGGCAGGAGGTAGACCTTGCCCATCTGGGTCGGGTCGCGGTAGCGGACCTCGACGGCCGCGTCGTCGGCCGGCAGCCAGGCGGCGCCGCGCGTCCAGGCGGCCGCGTCCGCCGGCGGCTCGCCGGCACGTGGCCCGAAGCCGAGCACGACCGCGGTCTTGGTCGGCGGCTTCGTCGCCGGGCGCGGCCAGCTGGAACCGGCCGGTGAGCATCGGGTTGACGACGATCCGGTCGCGGTCCAGGTCGACCAGCAGGAACTTGCCCGCGCCGCGCGATCGCCGCGACCCGCTGCCCGACGAGGGCCGCCGAGCTCGGCCGGCGTGCCCCGCACGGCGAGCGGCGCCGGCGCCGTCGCGCCGGATCGATCGGCCGGCCCGCCAGCGCGGCGTGGAGCGCCTCGGCGACGACGGCGAGATCGGGCAGCTCGGGCACGGCGCGGCGATTGTAGCCGCGCGAAGCCGCGTGCTAGACTCACCCGGCCCTCGCGGGCAGGACAGTTGAAGAGCGTCATCCAGCGCCACTCGAGCACGAAGGAGCGGACCGCGGCCCAGCGATCACCACGGACCACCTGATCGTCTCCGACACGGCCTGAGCGTCGCTCGGGCCGTTCGTGATTCCACGGGGCGAATCCACGACAGGAGAGACGATCACTTGACCGAAGAGCAGCAGGGCGGGACCGCGCCGGAGCCGGAGGCGATCGCCGCCGTCGCCGACGCAGGCGTCCGAGGAGACCGTCGCGGCGATCGCCGTCGCCGACGAGCCCGCCGCCACCGAGACCGCCACGAGCCGACCCCGGACGACACGCCCGCCGAGGCCGTCGCCGTCGCCGAGGCGCCAGCCGCGCCTCGACGCCGAGCCGAGGCCGCCGAGCCGAGCCGCAGCCGCCGAGGCCGCCGCGCGGCCGAGCGACGCACCCGCCGCCGAGGCGAGTCGCCGACGCCCGCCGTGGCGGCACCGCGCGGCCGCCGAGCCGAGCCGCGCGAGGCCGCCGACGCGCCGCCGGCCGCGCCGAGCGACGAGGACGAGGCGCCCGCGCCCCGCCGAGCTCGGCCCCGAGCCGACGACGATGGAGGAGCTGCTCGCCGAGCAGGACTCGGACATCAAGAGCTTCAAGCACGGCGACGTCGTCGAGGGCACCGGTCGTCCGGATCGACAAGGACGAGATCCTCGTCGACATCGGCGCCAAGAGCGAGGGCGTCGTCAGCAACCGCGAGCTGTACGGTCGCAACGCGCGAGTCGCAGCCGCAGCTCGCGATCGGCGACACGGTCCTCGTCTACGTCCTCCAGCCGGAGTCGCCGGAGGGCCACGTCGTCCTCTCGCTGCGCCGCGCCGGCCTCGAGCGCAAGTGGCGCTCGATGCAGGAGCAGTTCGAGGCGGGCGTCATCATCGAGGCGCCGGTCATCGACCACAACAAGGGCGGCCTCATCGTCGACTGCGGGATCCGCGGCTTCGTGCCGATCAGCCAGATCGTGGACTTCCCGCGCCGGCCGCAGAACGACCAGCCGCGCGACGCCGCCCAGGAGATCGCCGAGAAGCTGCAGCCGTTCGTCGGCCGCAAGCTCCGGCTCAAGATCCTCGAGGTCAACCGCAAGGCGAACCGCCTGATCCTGTCCGAGAAGGTCGCCCTCTACGAGGAGCGCCGCGAGAAGCGCGACGAGCTGTTCAGCAGCCTCCAGGTCGGCCAGAAGGTCACCGGCACCGTCCGCTCGATCGCGCCGTTCGGCGTCTTCATCGACCTCGGCGGCATCGACGGCCTCGTCCACAAGAGCGAGCTCTCGTGGAACAAGGTCAACAACCCCGAGGCCGGCTACAAGGTCGGCGAGGAGGTCGAGGCCGAGGTCATCGACATCAACCACGAGCGCGGCCGGATCAGCCTGTCGATCCGCCGCCTGCAGCCGGATCCGTGGCACTCGACGGTCGCCGACTTCAAGGTCGGCGACGTCATCGACGGCACCGTCACGAAGCTCGTCAACTTCGGCGCGTTCGTCCGCGTCCGCGACGGGCTCGAGGGCCTGATCCACATCAGCGAGCTGTCGCCACCAGCGCGTCGCCCACCCGGGCGACGTCGTCCACGAGGGCCAGACGCTCAAGCTCAAGATCATCTCGCCTCGACTCCGAGCGACATCGCCTCGGCCTCAGCCTCAAGCAGGCCGAGGAGCCGCCGGCTCGACCGGCCATGCCGGAGCCGGGCCCGCGGCCGCCGCCGGCGACGCGGCGCCCCGCGCGCCGAGCGCCGTCCGCGCCCGGAGCGCAGCTACTCGATGTCCGACGCCGTCCAGGAGCCCGAGGGCGGGATCGACAACACCCTGGCCTCGGCCTTCGCCCAGGTCCGCGAGCAGCTGGCCGCCGCCGAGGCGACGCGCCGAGCGAGAGCCGTCGAGGCTCCGCGCGGCCGAGGCCGCCGTCGAGGCCTCGCCGAGCCGAGGCCGCGGTCGTCGAGGCCGAGGCCGCCGCCGAGGCGACCGCCGAGGCCGAGGCCGTCGAGGCCGCCGCCGGCCGAGGCCGCCGTCGAGGCCGCCGCCGAGGCCGAGGCCGCGCGTCGAGGCCGCGGAGGCCGGCCGCCGAGGCGACCGCCGAGGTCGCCGAGCCGTCGAGACCCCGCCGGCCGAGGCCGCCGTCGAGGACGCCGCCGCCGAGGCCGCCGAGTCGCCGAGGCGGCCGCCGTCGAGGCCGAGGCCGCCGCCGAGGCCGCGGCCGCCGAGGCGGCCGCCGCCGGAGCGCCGCCGAGCCGAGGACCCGCCGGCCGAGGCCGAGCCGCCGAGGAGGCCGGTCGAGGCCGAGCTCGAAGGCCTGACGCCCGGTTCGCGCCCGACATCGACGACGACCCGCCGGTTCGCCCGGCGGGTCGTCTCGAATTCCAGTCCCGCGATCCCTCCCCGCCCGCTCCACCGGTGCGGACCGCGCAGACCGGCCATGGACCACCCACGCCGCCCGGTCCCGGCCGCACGGTTGCAGGGCGGGGTCGCCGTGCTAGCATGGCCGCAGCGCCCGCCCGGCGCTCGAAGAGGAACAGGCGTTCGACCGATGGATCGCTTCGACAAGTTCACGGACCGCGCGCGCAAGGTCCTGACGCTCGCCCAGGACGAGGCGCAGCGGTTCAACCACAACTACATCGGCACGGAGCACCTGCTGCTCGGCCTCGTCCGCGAGGGCGAGGGCGTCGCCGCGCGCGTCCTCGAGAACATGAACGTCGAGCTGCCCAAGGTCCGGACCGCGGTCGAGTTCATCATCGGCCGCGGCGATCGGCCGGTCGTCGGCGAGGTCGGCCTGACGCCGCGCGCGAAGCGGGTCATCGAGCTCGCCATCGACGAGGCCCGCCGGCTCGGCCACAACTACATCGGCACGGAGCACCTGCTGCTCGGCCTCGTCCGCGAGGGCGAGGGGATCGCCGCCGGCGTCCTCGAGTCGCTCGGCGTCAACCTCGACAAGGTCCGCCACGAGGTCATCCGCGTCCTGTCGCAGAGCTCGTCGGCCGGGCCGCGCCCAGGAGACGAAGCGCGCCAGCAAGACCCCGACCGTCGACCAGCTCGGGCATCAACCTCACCGAGGCGGCCCGGGCGGGCAAGCTCGACCCGGTCATCGGCCGCGAGAAGGAGATCGAGCGGGTCATCCAGATCCTGTCGCGCCGCAAGACGAAGAACAACCCCGCGCTGATCGGCGAGCCCGGCGTCGGCAAGACCGCGATCGCCGAGGGCCTCGCCCACCGGATCGTCGCCGGCGACGTGCCCGAGACCTGCTCAACAAGCGCGTCCTGACCCTCGACATCGGCTCGCTCGTCGCCGGCACGAAGTACCGCGGCGAGTTCGAGGAGCGGCTCAAGAAGATCATCGAGGAGCTCCGCAACACGAACGACGCGGTCCTGTTCATCGACGAGCTCCACACGCTCGTCGGGGCCGGCGCGGCCGAGGGCGCGATCGACGCGGCGAACATCCTCAAGCCGCCGCTCGCCCGCGGCGAGCTCCAGTGCATCGGCGCGACGACGCTCGACGAGTACCGCAAGTACATCGAGCGCGACGCCGCCCTCGAGCGCCGCTTCCAGCCGGTCATGGTCGAGGAGCCGACGCTCGAGCAGACGATCGAGATCCTGCATGGGCATCCGCGAGCGCTACGAGCAGCACCACAAGGTCACGATCACGGACGAGGCGGTGAAGGCCGCCGCGGACCTGTCGATCCGCTACATCACGGACCGCCACCTGCCCGGACAAGGCGATCGACCTCATCGACGAGGCCGCCTAGCCGCGTCCGCCTCCGCCACGCGTCCGCGCCGCCCGCGCTGCGCGAGGCCCAGAAGGAGCTGGACCGGATCACCAAGGAGAAGGACGCCGCGATCAACGCCCAGGAGTACGAGGAGGCCGCCACGCCTGCGCGAGGCCGAGGCGACCGCCACGCGAGAACGTCGACGCGCTCCGCGCCGAGTGGCAGGCCGCAGGTCGCCGGCGAGCAGCCGACGGTCGACGAGGAGGAGATCGCCCAGGTCGTCGCGATGTGGACCGGCATCCCGGTCACCCGCATCGCCGCAGGAGGAGTCCGAGCGGCTGCTCCACATGGAGGAGGCCCTCCACAGCCGGGTCATCGGCCAGGAGGAGGCGATCGAGATCGTCTCGCAAGGCCGTCCGCCGCGCCCGCGCCGGCCTCAAGGACCCGAAGCGCCCGATCGGCTCGTTCATCTTCCTCGGCCCCACCGGCGTCGGGAAGACCGAGCTCGCCAAGGCGCTCGCCGAGTTCATGTTCGGCAGCGAGGACGCGCTCATCAAGATCGACATGAGCGAGTTCATGGAGCGCCACAACGTCAGCCGCCTCGTCGGGGCGCCTCCCGGCTACGTCGGCTTCGACGAGGGCGGCCAGCTGACCGAGGCGGTCCGCCGCAAGAACTACTGCGTCGTCCTCCTCGACGAGGTCGAGAAGGCCCACCCGGAGGTCTTCAACATCCTCCTCCAGATCCTCGAGGACGGGCACCTCACGGACGCCAAGGGCCGCCGGGTCGACTTCCGCAACGCGATCATCATCATGACCTCGCAACCTCGGCGCGAAGCAGCTCCAGACGAACTCGCGCCTCGGCTTCCGGGCCGCAGGGCGACACCGACGCGACCCGCGCCGCAGACGCTCGTACGAGCTGATGAAGGAGAAGGTCGCGGCCGAGCTGAAGCACGAACTTCCGGCCGGAGTTCCTCAACCGGATCGACGCGACCGTCGTGTTCCGCATCGCTGACGGTCGAGGAGATCACCCAGATCGTCGACCTGATGCTCGCGCGGGTCCGCGACCAGCTCCGGGCCCAGCAGATGCAGCTCGAGGTCACGCAGGCGGCCAAGGAGCACATCATCAAGCTCGGCTACGACGTCGGCCTACGGCGCCCGGCCGCTGCGCCGGGTGATCCAGAACATGATCGAGGACGTCCTCGCCGAGCACCTCCTGCTCGGCAGGTACGAGCCCGGCACGACGATCGTCGTCGACAAGGACCCGGAGGCCGGGCCTCGACATCCACGCCGCCGAGCCAGCAAGACCCCGGTCGAAGCCGCGCTAGCCGGCCGGTCGCGCCGCGTGGCGCAGGCCCAGAGCCGCTACGTCTGCCAGGCCTGCGGCGACGCGTTCCTCCGCTGGGAGGGCCAGTGCCGCGCGTGCGGCGCCTGGAACACGCCTCGTCGAGACCGTCGTCCGGCGAGCCGCCGCGCGCCGGCGCGGCCGCGCCGCGGCGCGTCCGGGCGGCGCGGCGCCCGCCGCCGGCGCTCGGCGCGTCGGCGACGCCGACGTCCCGCGGCTCGCCGATCGGGCATCGGCGAGCTCGACCGCGTCCTCGGCGGCGGGCTCGTCCCGGGCTCGCTCGTCCTCTCGGCGGCGAGCCGGGCATCGGCAAGTCGACGCTCCTGCTCCAGGCGGCGGCCGGCGTCGCGCGCGGTCGCGGCCACGGACGGCCGCGTCCTGTACGCCACCGGCGAGGAATCGGCGGCCCAGGTCCGCCTGCGCGCGGCCCGCCTGGGCCTCCTGGCCGGCCCGGCGGGCGAGCGCGATCCGCGGTCCTCGCCGAGAACGACGTCGGGCGGATCGTCGAGGTCGCGCCGCGCCGAGCGGCCGGCGCTCGCTCGTCGTCGACTCGATCCAGACCGTCGACCGTCGACGAGCTCGACGGCCCGGCCGGCAGCGTCGGCCAGGTCCGCGAGTCCGCGCTCGCGGCTGATGGAGCTCGCGAAGGGCGACGGGATCGCGGTCGTCCTCGTCGGCCACGTCACCAAGGACGGCACGATCGCCGGGCCGAAGACGCTCGAGCACCTCGTCGACGCCGTCCTCGACCTCGAGGGCGAGCGGTCCGGCGGCGCTGCGCCTCCTCCGCGCGGCGAAGAACCGGTTCGGCTCGACCGAGGAGGTCGGCGTGTTCGAGATGGGCGAGCGCGGGCCTGGCCGAGGTCGCCGACCCGGCCCGGGCGTTCCTCGCGGAGCACGACGGCGCCGGCGCCCGGGAGCGTCGTCGCCCCGACCCTGGAGGGCACGCCGGCCGCTCCTCGTCGAGGTCCAGGCGCTCGTCGCGCCGGCCGGCTACGGCGACGCCCCGCCGGACGGCGAGCGGGCATCGACCCGAACCGGCTCGCCCTGCTCGTCGCGGTCCTCGGCCGGCGGGCGGGCGTCGGCGCTCGGCAGCCACGACGTCTACGCCAACCTCGCCGGCGGGCTGAGCCGTCGACGAGCCCGGCCTGGACCTGCCGCTCGCCCTCGCCCTCGCCTCGTCGCTCCGCGACCGGCCGGTCGCGCGCGGCGACGGTCGCGATCGGCGAGGTCGGCCTGCTCGGCGAGCTGCGCAGCGTCGCCGGGCTGGACCGCCGGCTGCGCGAGGCGGCCCGGCTCGGGTTTCACGCGGGCGATCGTCCCGCGGCCGCGCGCGGCGGCCGCGCCCGGCCGTGCACGGGCTGGAGGTCGTGCCGGCAGCGACGCTCCGGGACGCGATCGCTGCCGCCCTCGACTCGGGCCGTGCCGCCCGATCGCCCGTGGCCGCGTCGGCGAGGCGCTCGACGACCACCCGGAGGACCCTCGGCAGCCCTGGTCCCGGCTCGAGACTGACGGTCGCCGGCCGGCGATGCTAGGCTGACGCCCGCACCGCGGGTGCGGCCGCGGGCACGTTCAGCGCCAGCCTGGGAGCCCGTCCGAAACCGTGATCCGGAACATCCGCCTGCTCGGCGCCGCCCTCGGCGGGCTCGTCGGCCTCGCGCTGGCGACGTCGCCGGCGCGACCTCTTCGACCGTGGCGGTCCGTACTCCGGGTTCTTCCTTGCCGCCTGGGTCATCGCCTGGATCGTCGTCGGGCTTCGCGATCCTGCCGTACCTCACGGTCGTGCCGGCCGAGCTGGCTCGTCCGCCGGCGTCCAGGAGCTCTCGACCGCCGAGTTCGTCACGGCGGTCGTCGGCCTGCTCATCGGCCTGCTGATGGGCCTGCTCCTCGGCCTCCCGCTGTCGCAGCTTCGCCGCCGCCGCTCGGGCACCTGGCTGCCGCTCGGCGATCTCGCTCGTTCCTCGGCCTCGGGATGGTCGGGCTGACCGTCGCCAAGCGCCAGGACCTGATCACCGCCGCCGAGGCGATCGGGCTCGTCCGCCGGCCGGCGGTCGAGACGGCGGCGGCCGCGCGAGGGCGATCCCGCACATCGTCGTCGACACCAGCGCGATCATCGACGGCCGGATCGCCGAGATCGTCGAGTCGGGGTTCATCTACGGGACGCTCGTCGTCCCGCGCTTCGTCCTCGACGAGCTCCAGCACATCGCCGACAGCTCGGACACGCTGCGCCGCAACCGCGGCCGGCGCGGGCTCGAGATCCTCGCCCGGATGCAGAAGGAGCCGCCGACGCCGGTCGAGATCGTCGAGGACGACGTCCCCGACATCGCCGAGGTGGACGCCAAGCTCGTCGCGCTGGCCAAGCGCCGCAGCCGGGTCGATCCTGACCAACGACTTCAACCTCAACCGCGTCGCCGAGCTCCAGGGCGTCCGGGTCATGAACATCAACTCGCTGGCGAACGCGGTGAAGCCGGCCGTCCTGCCGGGCGAGGAGCTCCGGGTCCGGGTCATCCAGGAGGGCAAGGAGGCCGGCCAGGGCGTCGGCTTCCTCGACGACGGCACGATGATCGTGGTCGAGGGCGGCGCGCGGCTCATCGACAGGGAGCTCGACGTCTCGGTCACCCGCGTCCTCCAGACGGTGGCCGGGCGGATGATCTTCGCCCAGCCGCGACTGGATTGAGCGGGGCGGGACCGGGGCGAGCGCGACGACCGGCGCGACGACCGGCGCATCGGCGCGGACGCGATCGTGGTCGCGGCGGGCAGTTCGCAGCCGGATGGGCGGCGTCGACAAGCTGTTCGCGCCGATCGGCGGTCGACCGCTCCTCGCCTGGACGCTCGCCGCGCTGGCGGCCGCGCCGGAGGTCGGAGCGGATCGTCGTGGTCGTGGCGCCCGGCGGGATCGTCCCCGTCGTCGAGGCGCCGTGGCTGCCGCCGAAGGTCGAGTTGGTCGTCGGCGGCGGCCGCCGCCGCCAGGACTCGGTTGCCGCGGGCCTGGAGGCGCTCTTCACCCTGGACGCGGGCCACGGTGGCGCGCCGCCGGCTGCCGTCGACGACGACAGGGTGGTCCTGGTCCACGACGGGGCCCGGCCGGTCGTCTCGCCAGCGCTGGTGGCGGCGGTGGTGCGGGCCGCGGCGAAGCACGGCGCGGCGATCCCGGTGTTGCCGATCGTCGAGACGGTGAAGCGGATCGAGGACGGGCTGGTCGTCGGGACGGTCGATCGTTCCGGGCTTGGCGACGGCCCAGACGCCCCAGGGCGTGCGGCGCGGCCTGCTCCGTTCGGCGCTGGCGCGCTTCCCGGTCGACGGCCCGGGTACCTGGACCGACGAGGCCGCCCTGCTCGAGGCCTGTAGAATCCCGGTGCATGCGATCCCCGGCGACCCCGCGAACCTCAAGGTGACGCTGCCCGACGACCTCGCGTCGGGCGGAGGCTCGCGCTCGCTCGGCCGGACGCGGCCACGCGGATCGGGCTTCGGCGACGACAGCCATCCGTTCGGGCCCGGCCGGCCGCTCTCCCTCGGCGGCATCTCGATCGACGGCGCTCCCCGACTCCACGGCCACTCGGACGGCGACGTCGCCCTCCACGCCGTCGCCGACGCGCTCCTCGGGGCGTCGGGCCTGGGCGACCTCGGGCGGCTCTTCCCGGCCGGCCCGTCGACGCCGCGAGGCATCGCAAGCGCCGAGCTCGTCCGCGAGGTCGTTCGACGCCTCGCCGTCGCCGGCCTGCGCCCGGCCTCGCTCGACCTGACGATCGTCGGCCGCCCGACCCCGGCTGGGCGACCGCCTCGAGGCGATGCGCGCCGCGATCGCCGAGCTCGCTCGGTCTGCCGCTCGACCGCGGTCAACGTGAAGGCGTCGACCGGCAACCTCGCCGGCGACGGAGGGCGCCGGCCGAGGCGATCTCCGCGCGCGCGGTCGCCACGCTCGTGGAGCCCGGGCGATGACGATCCGCCTCCACGACACCCTGACCGGCGAGACCGCGCCCGCTCGAGCCGCTCGAGCCCGGCCACGTCCGGATCTACAGCTGCGGCCCGACGGTCTACGGCCCGGCCCACATCGGCAACTTCCGGTCGTTCCTGTTCGCCGACCTGCTCGTCCGCTACCTGCGCTACCGCGGGCTGCGCGTCACCTGGGTGATGAACATCACCGACATCGACGACAAGATCATCCGGGGCGCCGCCGCCGACGGGACGCACGATCGGCGAGCTCGCCGATCGCTGGCTCGGAGCGGTTCCTGGCCGACGCGACGCGCGCTGCGGATGACCCGACCCGGACGTCCTGCCCCGGGCGACCGAGCACATCGACGAGATCGTCGCGCTCGATCGCGACGCCTCCTCGACCGGGGCCACGCCTACCGGACCGACGACGGCTCGATCTTCTTCCGGATCGCGTCGTGGCCGGCCTACGGGCAGGCTGGCCCGGCTCGATCCCGACGCAGCTGCGCGTCGGCGAGCGGGTCGAGGCCGACGAGTACGGCAAGGACGACGTCCGCGACTTCGCGCTGTGGAAGGGCCCCAAGCCCGGCGAGCCGTCGTGGGACACTGCGATCGGCGCCGGGCCGGCCGGGCTGGCACATCGAGTGCTCGGCGATGAGCATGAAGCACCTCGGGCGAGTCGTTCGACATCCACACCGGCGGCGTCGACCTCATCTTCCCGCACCACGAGGACGAGATCGCCCAGAGCGAGGCGGCGACCGGCCGCGAGTTCGTCCGGACCTGGCTCCACTGCGCCCACCTCCAGATGGGCGGCTCGAAGATGGCGAAGTCGGTCGGGCAACATCGCCGGCGTCGAGCGAGCTGCTCGAGGCTGGGGTTTCGCCCCGGGCGCTGCGCTACGTCCTGATCTCCGCCCACTATCGGGCGAGCCTGAACTACACGGAGGACTCCTTGACCGCAGCCGCCGCGGCGATCGAGCGTCTCGATGCGCTCTTCGCTGGCACTGGGCACGTACCGCGAGGAACGACCGGACGATCCGACGCTGCCCGTGCTCCTCGACGAGACGAAGACCGCGTTCGAGGCGGCCCTCGATGACGATCTCAACGTGTCTCCGGCACTGGCGGCCGTCTTCGACCTGGTCCGGGCGTTGAACCGGCGGATCGACGCGCGGAGCCTGTCGACCGCCGACGCCGGTCGGGCGGCAGGGTTCCTGCGCGAGCTCGACCGCGTCCTCGCGATCGGGCCGGAACCGGCCGGCGACGCGCTCGAGCCGGAGCTGGCAGCTCTCCTCGAGGCTCGGGCAGCCGTGCGGGAGGCACGCGACTGGGCCGCCAGCGACCGATTCCGCGACGAGCTGGCCGAGCGAGGCATCGTGGTCGAGGACACTCGCGATGGACAACGCTGGCGCCGCGCCGGGAGTCTCGCCCGTGCCTAGCTCGAAGCGTCCGCATCGGCCGAGCGATGGGGACGCTTCGCGTCGACCCAATCCCGCTGGTCCGCGTCAGGGCGGTGGACCCAGGCCCGGCGGCCGTCCTCGTCCGACCGGTGGCCCGGCCGCGGGACGACCGTTCAGGCCGGCCGCCGGCGGACCCGACCGTCCATCGCGACCCGGCTTCGGTTTCCGCGATGCCGACGACCGCGGCCCTGGGTCCGCCCGGCCCTCGGGTCCGCACGGCGGCCGTCCCGCCGGCCAAGGCCGGTCGCTCCCGGAGGGCCCCGGCGGCCCCGGCGGCTCCGGCGGCCCAGCCGAGCCCCGCGCCTTCGGCCCACGCCCGACGGGACCGCGTTCGTTCGGTCCACGTCCTGCCGAGCCACGCGCCTTCGGCCCACGCCCGACCGGGCCGCGGTCGTTGGGTCCGTCCGGCGGTCCGGATCGATCGTCGCGCCCGCACGCTCCGTTCCGGGGCGCACCCCCGCGCCCGGAGCCGCTACCGGCCCCGCCGGGTGAGCACGCCGCCGGCCTCACCCGGCCGCTCCCGGCTCCGTACCGTCCCGCGCCCGGTCGGGGCGGCTCGTCCTTCGATCGTCGCCGAGCCCCCGGGCTGCCGATCCGCCAGGCTCCGATCGCCCCGTCGCCGGACCTGATCGGTCCCGAGGACGAGATCGTGGCGGGCCGGAGACCCGTCGAGGAGGCGTTCGTCGCCCGACGGGAGGCTCGCCGGCTCCTCGTCGTCCCGCAGCGCCGGCAGGCGCTCGAGAGGCTCGTCCTGCATGCGACGAACCTCCGAATCCCGATCGTCGAGGTCGAAGGCGGCTCGCTCACGGCCCTGGCCGGCTTCGACGGCCACCAGGGGATCGCCCTCGTGGTCGCCCCACGGCGCTATGCCGAGGTGGACGACATCCTCGCCCGATCGATCGAGCGGAGCGAGCCGCCGTTCGTACTCGTCCTCGACTCGCTCGAGGATCCTCAGAACGTGGGCACGCTCCTGCGCAGCGCCGAGGCGGCCGGGACCCACGGCGTGGTTTTTCCGACGAAGCGCCAGGCGCCGCTCAGTCCCTCGGCGGTGAAGGCCTCGGCCGGCGCGGTCGAGCACCTTCTCCTCGCCCCCGTCGACGATCTCGCCGGTGCGCTGGCCGACCTCCACGCGCGGGGTCTGCGGATCGTGGGCGCGGACGCGGACGCCCCGCTCACCGTGCGCCAGGCGGACCTCCGCGGGCCGATCGCAATCGTCGTCGGGAGCGAGGGCCAGGGCCTCGGGCCGGCGGTTCGACGGCGATGCGACCTTCTCGTCCGGATTCCGATGCGGGGCTCCATCGGCTCGCTCAACGCGTCGGTCGCGGGCTCGATCCTGCTCTACGAGGCGGCCACCCAGCGGGGCGGGCCCGCGCCCATCGTGGCGACCACCCAGCCGGAGCCAGAGCCGGAGCCCGCCTCCGCGCTGGATCGAGGGGCCGTGGAGACCAGCGAGACGGAGTCGATCGCCGGTGCGGACGCCGCCGACGATCTGGCGAGCGATCTGCTGCCCGGCGGGCCCCCTCCTGCCGGACCGGCGGTCGACCGACGTCGTGACTGACCGCGCGGTTGACGCTCGCACCCGGGTCGCCCTATCATTCGCGGGCGCCACGGGGTCACCTGCGGTAGGGTCCTGCGCGCGCCGACGTAGCTCAATTGGCAGAGCAGCGGTTTTGTAAACCGCAGGTTCCGGGTTCGAGTCCCGTCGTCGGCTCCAGCGCGAATAACGTCCGCGGGCCGGGTCACCACGACGCCGCAGCGTCACCTGGCACGTACGTCACAGTGGGTAGGTTGAGCAGGTGGTGAGCTCCGCTGACTGTAGATCAGCCGTCTTCGACTGTGGGGGTTCGATTCCCTCCCTGCCCACCATTCTCCCGTTCACGCACTGATGAGGATCCACCGGGCCCACATAGCTCAGCTGGCAGAGCACTTCCTTGGTAAGGAAGAGGTCATCGGTTCGAGTCCGATTGTGGGCTCCACCTACGCGGCCCCGACCGCAACCGAGGTCCCCGCCGCAACGGGCCGTCTGCCCGAAGCCCGGCCCGATCGCGTCATAGATGGAGTGAGACGGTCACGTGGCCAAGAAGAAGTTCGAGCGCACCAAGCCGCACGTCAACATCGGCACGATCGGCCACATCGACCACGGCAAGACGAGCCTGACCGCGGCGATCACCAAGTACCTCGCGCTGAAGGGCGCGGCGGAGTACCGCGCCTTCGACACGATCGACAACGCGCCCGAGGAGCGCGAGCGCGGGATCACCATCGCGATCGCCCACGTCGAGTACGAGACCGAGGCGCGCCACTACGCCCACGTCGACTGCCCCGGCCACGCCGACTACATCAAGAACATGATCACCGGCGCCGCCCAGATGGACGGCGCGATCCTCGTCGTCGCCGCGACCGACGGGCCGATGCCCCAGACCCGCGAGCACATCCTCCTGGCCCGCCAGGTCGAGGTGCCCTACATCGTCGTCTTCCTCAACAAGTGCGACGCGGTCGACGACCCCGAGCTGCTCGACCTCGTCGAGCTCGAGGTCCGCGAGCTGCTGACCAAGTACGACTTCCCGGGCGACGACATCCCGGTCATCCGCGGCTCCGCGCTCAAGGCGCTCGAGGCCACGGACGACCCGTCCGATCCGGCCTACGCCTGCATCCAGGAGCTGATGGACGCGGTCGACTCCTACATCCCGACCCCCGAGCGCGCGATCGACAAGCCGTTCCTCATGCCGGTCGAGGACGTCTTCGGGATCAAGGGCCGGGGCACGGTCGCCACCGGGCGCATCGAGCGCGGCATCGTCAAGGTCGGCGAGGAGGTCGAGATCGTCGGCGTCAAGCCGACCCGCAAGGTCGTCGTCACCGGCGTCGAGATGTTCAAGAAGCTGCTCGACGAGGGCCGCGCCGGCGACAACGTCGGCTGCCTCCTGCGCGGCATCGAGCGCGAGGAGATCGAGCGCGGCCAGGTCATGGCCAAGGCCGGCTCGGTCAAGCCCCACACCAAGTTCACCGCCCAGGTCTACGTCCTGACCAAGGAGGAGGGCGGCCGCCACACCCCCTTCTACAACGGCTACCGCCCGCAGTTCTACCTGCGCACGACCGACGTGACCGGGGCGATCGGCCTGCCCGACGGGGCCGAGATGATCATGCCCGGCGACAACGTCGACGATGACCGTCGAGCTGATCACCCCGATCGCCCTCGAGACCGGCCAGCGCTTCGCCATCCGCGAGGGTGGCCGCACCGTCGGTGCCGGCGCCATCATCACGATCATCGAGTAGGACGATGGCGAAGGTCGAGAACCGCCCGGTCATCCTGCTCGCCTGCACCGAGTGCAAGGAGCGGACCTACACGACGCGGAAGAACAAGAGGAACGATCCCAACCGGATCGAGCTTCGGAAGTACTGTCCGCGCGATCGCCGCCATACACTTCACCGGGAGGCGAAGTAGCGGCAATCTCGGAGGCGCGTAGCTCAATTTGGCAGAGCTCTGGTCTCCAAAACCAGTGGTTGTCGGTTCGAGTCCGGCCGCGCCTGCCATTCCGCCATCACCCGTAGCCTGAAGGCACAGAACCCCCAGTGTTGCAGCGAATCCGTCGGTTCATCGACGAGACGTGGTCCGAACTGAAGAAGGTCACCTGGCCGACCCGCGAGCAGACCGTGAACCTGACGGTCCTGGTCTTCCTCGTGAGTTTCGTCGTGGGCCTCTTCATCTCGGTCTTCGACTTCTTCTTCACCCAGGGCCTCGACTTGCTCGGGAAGCTGGGCTAGGGCGGGACATGATGACCGACGCGACCACCGAAACCCAGGCCACCCCGAAGTACTGGTACGTGATCCACACGTACTCGGGCTACGAGAACAAGGTCAAGGCGAACCTCGAGCACCGGATCGAGTCGATGGGTATGGAGGACAAGATCTTCCAGGTCCTCGTCCCGATGGAGGACGAGATCGAGATCCGCCAGGGCCAGCGCCACACCGTCCAGAAGAAGGTCTACCCGGGCTACGTCCTCGTCGAGATGATCCTCGACCCGGACAGCTGGTTCGTCGTCCGGAACACGCCGGGCGTCACGAGCTTCGTCGGCGGCGGCAACATCCCGGGCCAGCGCAACGAGCCGATCCCGCTCGACTGAGCACGAGGTCAAGCAGATCCTCCGGACGATGGGCGTCGAGACGCCCAAGTACCGGGTCGCGTTCACGAAGGGCCAGAGCGTCCGCGTCACCGACGGGCCGTTCGCCGAGTTCATCGGCACGGTCGACGAGGTCAACCCCGAGCGCAACAAGGTCAAGGTCCTCGTCAGCATCTTCGGCCGCGAGACGCCGGTCGAGCTCGACTTCCTGCAGGTCGAGAAGCTCTAAGAAAGGAACCTCGCTCCCGTGGCCAAGAAGATCCGAATCGTCCTGACGCTCCAGCTGCCCGCCGGCAAGGCGACGCCCGCGCCGCCGGTCGGCACCGCGCTGGGCCCGCACGGCATCAACATCATCGAGTTCACCAAGGCCTACAACGAGAAGACCGCGGACAAGTCCGGCCAGATCATCCCGGCCCAGATCACGATCTTCGAGGATCGCTCGTTCACGTTCGTCCTCAAGACCCCGCCGGCTGCGGATCTCCTCCGCAAGGCTGCCGGGATCGACAAGGGCTCGGCGACCACCGGGAGCGCCGATGTCGGACGGGTGACCCGCGACCAGCTTCGCGAGATCGCCGCGATCAAGATGGCCGACCTCAACGCCAACGACGTCGAGGCCGCCGCCCGCCAGATCGAGGGTACCGCCCGCTCGATGGGCATCGAGGTCGTGGGCTAGGCCCGACGGTACACCACGCGCACCGGCCGCGAGACGGATCGCCGGTCGTTCACCCCGCGCCAGGGGGAGGCCGTCACCCGGCCGCCACGAGGACCAGCCACCATGGCTCACGGCAAGAAGTACCAGGAAGCCGCGAAGCTCGTCGACCGCGAGGCGGTCTACGAGCCGCTCGCCGCGGCTGAGCTCGTCAAGCAGACCAGCACCGTCAGCTTCGATCCCACGATCGAGGCCCACATCCGGCTCGGAGTTGACCCGCGCCACGCCGACCAGATGGTCCGGGGCACGGTCGTACTCCCGCACGGGACCGGCAAGGTCGTCCGCGTCGCGGTGTTCGCCCAGGGCGAGAAGGCCCAGGAGGCCCTCCGCGGCGGCGCGGACGAGGTCGGTGGCGAGGATCTCGTGAAGAAGATCGAAGCCGGCTGGCTCGAGTTCGACGTCGCGCTCGCGACCCCGGACATGATGGGCATGGTCGGCAAGCTGGGCAAGATCCTCGGCCGGCGCGGCCTGATGCCGAACCCGAAGTCCGGCACGATCACCTTCGACATCGAGCGTGCGCTGCGCGAGGTCAAGGCCGGCCGGGTCGAGTTCAAGGTCGACAAGGGCGCGATCATCCACGTCGGCTGCGGCAAGGGCAGCTTCAGCGCGGACGAGCTCGTCGCGAACCTCGCGACGCTCATCGATGCGGTCAACCGCGCGAAGCCGTCAGGCGCCAAGGGTCAGTACATCAGGGGCCTGACCATCGCGAGCACGATGGGCCCGGGCATCCGGGTCGACGTTCCCGCGCTCCTCGCCGCCGCGGCGGCCTAGCGCCCCAACAGACGCGGTGACGGCCCGCAGGCCTGGCCTGCGGGTGCGTCGCCTGACAACCGAAAACGACGGACGCCCAAGACAGCCTGCGCCCGCGGACCGCGCCTCCCCCACCGATCGGTGGGGGAGGGACGGTCGGGGCTTGAACCGCCGCACCGGACCGGGACCGCCCCGGGGACGACGGCGAGCACGCCGAGGCAGGACGAGCCTCCCACGCGGGACGGCGCGCCCCTGCGAACGCCGAGGGACCGTCGCAGGGGCCAGGTCCGGCCATCGGCCGGACGGACGCCACCGCCGCGCGCCGGCTGCGCGCCAGACACACGGGAGGTACCCATGCCGACCGAGGCCAAGCGAGAGACCGTCGCCGCGCTGAAGGAGGAGCTCTCCACAAGCACGACGCTCATCGTCTCGGAATACCGCGGCCTCAAGGTGAGCGAGATCGCCGAGATCCGGCGATCGCTGCGCAAGCAGAACGTCTCGTATCGGGTCGTCAAGAACCGGCTCATGCGGATCGCCGCGGCCGAATCCGGCAACGACGCACTGTCGCCCCTCCTCGAGGGACCGAGCGCGATCGCCTTCGGATCCGGTGATGAGGCAGCGATCGCCAAGGCGGTCCTCGACGCGACGAAGCCGTTCAAGATCGTCAAGGTCAAGGGCGCCGTGCTGGGCCGCCGGGCGATCGACGCCGACGGGGTGACCCGCCTGGCGACGCTGCCAGCGCGGGACGTGCTCCTCGCTCAGGTGGCTGGTGCGATCGCCGCCCCGCTCGCCACGATGGCGGGGCTCCTGCAAGCGTCGCTCCGCGATATGGCGGGCGGCCTTCAGGCTCTCGCCGACAGGAAGAGTTCAGCCGCCTAGCTCACCGACCCGAACCTAGCCCACGCCGGGGCCGCTCACGGGCGGCCCCGGTCAAGATCCCAGGAGGATCCATCGCATGGCGAACATCACCGCCGACCAGCTCCTCGAGGCCTTCGAGCAGATGACCGTCCTCGAGCTGTCGGAGTTCAAGAAGAAGTTCGAGGACCGCTTCGGCGTGACCGCGGCCGCCCCGGTCGCCGTTGCCGCCGCGGCCGCCCCGGTCGCCGCCGCGGAGGTCGCCGAGGAGCAGACTGAGTTCAGCGCTGTCCTGACCGAGGTCGGCCCGAACAAGATCCCGGTCATCAAGGTCGTCCGCGAGCTCACCGGGCTTGGCCTCAAGGAGGCCAAGGACGTCGTCGACGCGGCCCCCAGGCCGGTCAAGGAGGGCGTCGACAAGAACGAGGCCGAGAAGATCAAGGCCGCGCTCGAGGAAGTCGGCGCCAAGGTCGAGATCAAGTAGGTTCGGCGGACGCTGCGACCGGGAACCGCGGTCCCGCGGTTCACCTCTCCCCGCCCTGCCCGGCGGACGGGGCGATGGCCGAGTGCCATCGCCCCGTTTGACATGCGTCGGAATCGCGGTATCCTACTCCTTCTGTGAGCGCGGCCTTCCCCTTCTTCCCATTCCTCCTCCGAAGGAGCGGTTCATGCTGTCTGCTGAGTCGTCGCCCCGGGCGACCCTGGCCTCGGCGCGCAAGTCGTACGCGCGCATCCCCGAGGTCCTCCCGATCCCGAACCTGATCGAGCTCCAGCTCGATTCCTTCAAGTGGTTCGTGGACAAGGGTCTGCGCGAGCTGTTCGACGAGATCAGCCCGATCAAGGACTTCACCGGCAAGGTGATGGAGCTCCAGTTCCTCGACTACGAGTTCGGGCCGCCGAAGTACACCGAGCTCGAGTGCCGGACGAAGGACCTCACCTTCAGCAGGCCGCTCTATGTCGACGTCGAGCTCCTGATCAAGGAGACCGGCGAGATCCAGCGCCAGCGCGTCTACATGGGCGACTTCCCGACGATGACGGACCAGGGGACGTTCATCATCAACGGCGCCGAGCGGGTCGTCGTCTGCCAGCTCGTCCGCTCGCCGGGCGTGTACTACAGCGACGTGGAGGATCCGACCAGCGGTCGGACCCTGTTCAGTGCGAAGGTCATCCCGAACCGGGGCGCCTGGCTCGAGTTCGAGACGAGCAACAAGGACCTCCTGTCGGTCAAGGTGGACCGCAAGCGCAAGATCGCCGCGACGACCCTGCTGCGGGCGGTCGGCTACGAGTCGAACGAGGAGATCGCCGGGCTGTTCGTCAACGTGGACACGGATCCGGATCACCCGTACATCGCCTCGACCCTCGACAAGGATCTGACCAAGACCCAGCAGGACGCCCTGATCGAGGTCTACAAGAAGCTGCGTCCGGGCGATCCGCCCACCGGCGACAACGCCCGCCAGCTCGTCGAGAGCCTCTTCTTCAACTTCCGCCGCTACGACCTCGGTCGGGTCGGCCGCTACAAGTTCGACAAGAAGCTGGACGCCGTCGCGCTCCGGATGGGGATCGAGCTTCCGCGCGACGAGCGGACGATCACCAGGGAAGACATCGCGGCGATCGTCGGCCACCTCGTCGAGCTCAACATCGAGGGCCAGAAGGCGGTCTCGGAGCGGCGCTGGACCGCGGACGACATCGACCACCTCGGCAACCGCCGGATCCGCGCCAACGGAGAGCTCATCCAGAACGCGTTCCGGATCGGCCTCCTCCGGATGGAGCGGGTCGTCCGGGAGCGGATGACCATCCAGGAGATCGACAAGGCGACCCCGAACGCCCTCATCAACATCCGGCCGGTCGTGGCCGCGATGAAGGAGTTCTTCGGCGGCAGCCAGCTCAGCCAGTTCATGGACCAGACCAATCCGCTCGCCGAGCTGACCAGCAAGCGGCGCCTGTCCGCGCTCGGCCCGGGCGGGCTCTCGCGGGAGCGCGCCGGGTTCGACGTTCGCGACGTCCATCACAGCCACTACGGCCGGATCTGCCCGATCGAGACGCCGGAGGGTCCGAACATCGGCCTCATCGGTTCGCTGGCCACCTACGGCCGGATCAACAGCTACGGGTTCATCGAGACTCCGTACCGCAAGGTCAAGCGCACCGTCGCCTGGGACGACCCGAAGCTTCTGCAGTACGAGGCCGGCGGTGACCTCGTCGCCAAGGACAAGACCGTCGTCCTCAAGGCCGGCCAGTCGTTCACGGACGCGGCCGCGGCCGAGCTGAAGAAGCAGAAGGCCCAGGCGTTCCCGATCCGGCCGATCGTCACCGCCGAGATCGAGTACCTGCCGGCCGACGAGGAGGAGCAGCACGTCGTCGCGCAGGCCAACGCGCCGCTCGACGAGCAGGGCCACTTCCTGGCCGAACGGATCCCGTCACGCTACCGCGACCAGTTCCCGGAGGCGCGCCCGAACCAGATCGAGTACATGGACGTGTCGCCCAAGCAGGTCGTCTCGGTCGCGACCGCGCTCATCCCGTTCCTCGAGCATGACGACGCGAACCGGGCCCTGATGGGCTCGAACATGCAGCGCCAGGCCGTGCCGCTCCTCGAGCCCGAAGCCCCGATCGTGGGGACCGGGATGGAGGTCCGCGCCGCCCGCGACTCGGGCCAAGTCCTCACGTCGCGCGAGGCCGGCGTCGTCACCAGCGTGACGGCGGAGCGCATCCAGATCGAGACGGACAGTGGCGAGCTGGTCACTTACCCGCTTCGGAAGTTCGTCCGCTCGAATCAGGGGACGTGCATCAACCAGCGACCGACCGTCGACGTCGGGGCACGGATCGCCGCGGGCGAGCCGCTGGCGGACTCAAGCTCGACTGACGCCGGCGAACTGGCCCTCGGGCGGAACGTCCTCGTGGCGTTCATGAGCTGGGAGGGCGGCAACTACGAGGACGCGATCGTCATCGGCGACCGTCTCGTCAAGGACGACCTGTTCACCAGTATCCACATCGAGAAGCACGAGATCGAGGCCCGCGACACCAAGCTCGGCCCCGAGGAGATCACCCGCGACATCCCGAACGTCGGCGAGGAATCCCTCAAGGACCTCGACGAGCAGGGGATCATCTACGTCGGCGCCGAGGTCGCCCCGGGCGACATCCTCGTCGGCAAGATCACCCCCAAGGGCGAGACCGAGCTGACCGCGGAGGAGCGCCTTCTCCGGGCGATCTTCGGCGAGAAGGCCCGCGAGGTGAAGGACTCATCGCTCCGCCTGCCTCATGGCGAGCGCGGCAAGGTCATCGAGATCCGCGAGATCAGCCGCGGCGATGATGACGACTCGGCGCTGATGCCGGGCGTCAACCGCCTCGTTCGCGTGTCGGTCGCCCAGAAGCGCAAGATCAGCGTTGGCGACAAGATGGCCGGGCGCCACGGGAACAAGGGCGTCATCGCCAAGATCCTGCCCCAGGAGGACATGCCGTTCCTCCCGGACGGGACCCCGGTCGACATCATCCTCAACCCGCTCGGCGTGCCGAGCCGGATGAACATCGGCCAGATCCTCGAGACCCACCTCGGGTGGGCGCTGGGCGTGAAGGGCGAGAAGGCCGCCACGGCGGTCTTCGACGGCGCCACCGAGGCCCAGATCCAGGCCGAGCTCGTCTCGGCCGGGTTGCCGGAGGACGGCAAGATCGAGCTCCGCGACGGCCGGACCGGCGAGGCGTTCGATCGGCGGATCACCGTCGGCCAGATCTACATGCTCAAGCTCCACCACCTCGTCGAAGACAAGATCCACGCCCGCTCGACCGGCCCGTACAGCCTGATCACCCAGCAGCCGCTCGGTGGCAAGGCCCAGTTCGGCGGCCAGCGGTTCGGCGAGATGGAGGTCTGGGCGCTTGAGGCGTATGGCGCCGCGAACATCCTCCAGGAGCTCCTCACCGTGAAGTCGGACGATGTCCTGGGTCGCGTCCAGACCTATGAGGCGATCGTCAAGGGCGAGGACATCCAGCCGCCGCGCGTCCCCGAGTCGTTCAAGGTCTTGATCAAGGAGCTCCGCAGCCTGGGGCTCAACGCCGAGATCCTCGACCCGAACGATCAGGAGATCGAGCTCGGCGAGGACGACAGCACGGTCTACGCCCTGCCGGACCTCGGCGGGATCAACCTCGCCGGTTTCGAAGACTAGGCATCACCACGGCGAACCACTCGCGAGCTCGGCGCCAGGCCAGCCCGATCTCGCTCGCTCACGGTCCAGATCGCGTCGCCGAGCCAGGTTGCGGCGCGGAGGAGAACCATGCTCGAGGTCAATAACTTCAGCGCGATCCGGATCTCGCTCGCGAGCCCGGACCAGATCCGCGAGTGGTCGAAGGGCGAGGTCACCAAGCCCGAGACGATCAACTACCGCACGCTCAAGCCGGAGAAGGACGGCCTCTTCGACGAGCGCATCTTCGGTCCCACCAAGGACTGGGAGTGCTACTGCGGCAAGTACAAGCGGATCCGCTACAAGGGCATCATCTGCGACAAGTGCGGCGTCGAGGTGACCCGCAGCAAGGTCCGCCGCGAGCGGATGGGCCACATCCAGCTCGCCAGCCCGGTCAGCCACATCTGGTACTTCAAGGGGACGCCCTCCCGGCTGGGCATCCTCCTGGACATCAGCCCGCGCAACCTCGAGCGGATCCTGTACTTCGCCCTGTACATCGTCAGCCACGTCGACGAGGAGGCCCGCGCTCGGGCGCTCCGCCAGCTCGACGAGGAGGCCGAGGGCCGCGGCGGCAAGAGCGGCAAGGCTCTCGCCGAGCGCGAGGACGAGCTTCGTTCGGCGTTCCATCGCGAGAAGGACGAGCTGAACGCGGCGCTGGCCGCGACGAAGGCCGATATCGAGCGACAGCGGGCAGAGTCGACCGAAGCGATCGTCGAGGCGGCCCAGGCCGTCCAGGCGCAGCTCGCCGCTCTCGGTTCCGGCATCGCCGAGACGACGATCGCCTTCGCGCCGACGGGCGAGGTCGTCCTCGCCGCGGGCGAGAAGGGCGGCAAGGCGGCCACCACCCAGCTGCGCAAGATCGTGGCCGCCCACACGGAGCAGGTCAACGACGACCTCAAGCGCCGCGTCGCGGACGAGGAAGCGGCTGCCCGGCAGCGAATCGTCGATGCCGAGCTCCAGATCGACGCTGAGCTCGAGGTCGAGCGCGAGCAGCTCCGCCGGGACGCGGAGGGGCTCAAGGACGAGATCCGCAAGGCTCGCGAGGAGATCGAGAAGCTCCAGCCGATGATGACCCTGCCGGAGACCTCGCTGGACGGCTGGAACTTCCGGGACCTCGACGCGAAGTACGGCAGCGGCGCGCGCGGCGGCCGGATCTTCCATGCCGGGATGGGCGCGGAGGCGGTCCGCGACATCATCCAGCGAATGGACCTCGACGAGATGTCGAGGACGCTCCACGTGGAGGTCCGCACGACCTCGGGCCAGCGCCGCAAGAAGGCGATCAAGCGGCTCCGCCTGATCGAGGCCTTCCGTCGCTCCGGCACGCGGCCCGACTGGATGATCCTGTCGGTCCTGCCGGTCATCCCGCCGGACCTTCGGCCGATGGTCCAGCTCGACGGCGGCCGCTTCGCGACCTCCGACCTCAACGACCTCTACCGCCGGGTGATCAACCGGAACAACCGCCTCAAGCGGCTCCTCGAGCTGGGCGCTCCGGAGATCATCATCCGCAACGAGAAGCGGATGCTCCAGGAGGCGTGCGATGCCCTGATCGACAACGGTCGCCGCGGCCGGGCGATCGCGGGCACCGGCAACCATCGCCTGAAGAGCCTGTCCGACATGCTCAAGGGCAAGCAAGGCCGGTTCCGCCAGAACCTCCTCGGCAAGCGGGTCGACTACTCGGGCCGCTCGGTCATCGTCGTCGGGCCGGAACTCAAGCTCCACCAGTGCGGCCTGCCCAAGAAGATGGCGCTCGAGCTGTTCAAGCCGTTCGTCATGCGCCAGCTCGTCGAGAAGGGCTTCGCCCACAACATCAAGAGCGCGAAGCGCATCGTCGAGCGGGTCCGGCCGGAGGTCTGGGACGTCCTCGAGGAGGTCATCAAGGACCACCCGGTCCTGCTCAACCGCGCCCCCACCCTCCACCGGCTCGGGATCCAGGCGTTCATGCCCGTCCTCGTCGAGGGCTCGGCGATCCAGATCCACCCGCTCGTCTGCACCGCGTTCAACGCGGACTTCGACGGCGACCAGATGGCGGTCCACGTGCCGCTCTCCGCGGCCGCCCAGGAGGAGGCGCGCGAGATGATGCTCTCGACGGCCAACCTCCTGTCGCCTGCCGACGGGAGCCCGGTCGTCGCGCCGACCCAGGACATGGTCCTGGGCTGCTTCTACCTGACCATGGACGGCGAAGCCGGCCCCGACGCCGCGCCGACCCGCCTCTTCGCCGACGAGAAGGAGGCGGTCCTCGCCTACCAGCTCCGCGAGAAGACCGCGGTCGGTCTGCACGACCCGGTCGAGGTCGAGGTCCGGACGTGGGACGATGACGCCGGTGCGATCGTCACCCGGCGGCTCGTCACGACCGTCGGCCGGGTGATCTTCAACGAGATCCTCCCGGACCGCCTCCGGTTCAACAACAAGCAGATGAAGCGGGCCGAGCTGCGCCGCCTCGTCGATGAGTGCTACCGGCTCCTCGGTCCGACCGAGACCGCCCACCTCGTCGACGGGATCAAGGACGTCGGCTTCAAGTTCGCGACCCGCGGCGGGATGACGATCGGCCTGTTCGACATCGAGATCCCGGCCGACAAGGCCGCGCGGCTCACGACTGCCGACGGCGAGGTCGACGAGATCGACCGCCAGTTCCAGCGCGGCCTGATCACCGACGATGAGCGCTACGAGCAGGTCGTCTCGGTGTGGCAGCGGACGACGTCCGAGATGTCCGACGCGATGATGGCCGGCCTCGACCCGTTCGGGGCGGTCACCATGATGACCAACTCGGGCGCCCGGGGGAACAAGGGCAACATCGGCCAGCTCGGCGCGATGCGCGGCCTCATGGCCGACCCGTCGGGCCGGATCATCGACGTCCCCGTCCGGAGCAACTTCCGGGAGGGGATGACCGTCCTCGAGTACTTCATCTCGACCCACGGCGCCCGGAAGGGCCTCGCCGACACCGCTCTCCGGACGGCAGACTCGGGGTACCTGACCCGGCGGCTCGTGGACGTGGCCCAGGACGTCATCACCCGCGAGGACGACTGCGGCACGGAGGAGGGGAGCTGGATCACCCGGACGGAATCCGTCGAGATCGCCGGGAGCGAGGAGGGGGCCTTCGGCCGCCGTCTCGTCGGACGGCTCGCCGCCGCGCCGATCGTCGATCCCCGGAGCAAGGGCAAGACGGTCATCGTCGAGCGCAACGAGCAGATCACCGAGGAAGTCGCGAAGGCGCTCGATGAGGCGGGCGTCGACGAGGTCGTCGTCCGCTCGCCGCTCACCTGCGAGGCCCGCCACGGCGTGTGCCGGTCGTGCTACGGCCGCAATCTCGCGACCGGCTTCCTCATCGCCACCGGCGAGGCGGTCGGCATCATCGCCGCCCAGTCGATCGGCGAACCGGGCACCCAGCTCACGATGCGGACGTTCCACACCGGCGGCGTCGCCGGCCTCGACATCACCGCGGGCCTGCCGCGGGTCGAGGAGCTGTTCGAGGCCCGCGTCCCGAAGGGCAAGGCGGAGATCAGCCACATCGACGGCGTCGTTGAGATCGTCCGCGATGTCCAGACCAAGGTGAAGGTCACCAGCCGCAAATCGTACGACACGTCACTGGCAATTCCGGAGGGGGCCGAGCTCCTCGCCGCGCCGGGTGACGCCGTCGAGGCCAGCCAGGTCATCGCCCGGGGCGAGGGCAGGGAGGGTCCAGTCGAGGTCCAGGCCCCGGCCAAGGGCTTCCTCGTCCGCGAGGGCGACGCGCTCGTCGTCCGGGCAGAGGACGTCGTCGAGCGGGAGTACGTGATCCCGCACAACGCCAAGCTCAAGGTCGAGAACGGCCAGGAGATCCGGGCGGGCGACGCGATCACGGATGGCCCGATCAACCCGCAGGAGTACCTCGACACCCGGGGCAAGGACGCCGTCCAGCGCTACCTGGTCAAGGAAGTCCAGAAGGTCTATCGGAGCCAGGGCGTCACGATCAACGACAAGCACATCGAGATCATCGTCCGGCAGATGCTCCGGAAGGTCCGCATCGACCAGCCGGGCGATGTCGCCCTCCTGCCGACGGAGCTCATCGATCGGCTCGAGTTCGAGGAGGCGAACAACCGGGTCCTCGCCGAGGGCGGCGAGCCGGCCACGGCCCAGACCGTCCTCCTCGGCGTGACCAAGGCCTCACTGAACACGTCCAGCTTCCTCGCGGCGGCGTCCTTCCAGGAGACGACCCGGGTGCTCACCGAGGCGGCCATCAACGGCGCCAAGGATCACCTCATCGGGCTCAAGGAGAACGTCATCATCGGCAAGCTGATCCCGGCCGGGACCGGCGCGCCGGCGAACCTCGCCGCGGCCCAGGAGCGTCGTCGTCGGGCCGCCCTCGAGGCGCTCGCCGGCGAGGCGATCGAGGGGCTGCCGGGCGAGGAGTACAACCCGTTCCTCGAGGAGGGCACCGCCCGTCCGGCGGACGACGAGACGGCGGGGCTCGCCTCGCTCCTCGCCGCGACGCCGGCCGACGACGAGGTGGTGGACGACGAGGACCTCGCCAATGCGTTCCTCGACGGGACCGTCACGGAGGCCGACTCCGCGGACGACCCGACCGTCGACCCGTTCCTTGCCGACGACGGAGGGGAGGCCGATGAGGCCGCCCCGGTCGAGCTGGCCTGAGGACCGGCACCCAGCGCAACCACGCTCAGCGGCGCCCGCTCGTTTGACACCCGATCGGCGCCGCTGATATCCTCCGCTTTCGTGGCCGTCAACGGTCCGCGGCGCATGCGTGCGTCGAAGACCCCGCCACCTACATCGACCTCAATCTCCGGTCCCCGCCCATGCGGCGCCGGTCGACCGGGGCGGCCCACCGCCGTTCAAACATGAAAGGAGCAGCGTCTTCGTGCCGACGATCAGCCAGCTCGTGCGACACGGCCGCAAGCGCAAGATCTCGAAGGTCAAAGCGCCGGCCATGCGCAAGAACTGGAACAGCCTGAAGCAGCGCCAGGAGCCCATTCCGGGCGCCCCCCAGAAGCGTGGCGTCTGCCTTCAGGTCCGCACGATGACGCCGAAGAAGCCGAACTCGGCGCTCCGGAAGATCGCCCGCGTCCGGCTGACCAACCAGATGGAGGTCACCGCCTACATCCCAGGTATCGGCCACAACCTCCAGGAGCACTCGGTCGTGCTCGTCCGCGGCGGCCGGGTCAAGGACCTCCCGTCGGTCAAGTACCACATCATCCGCGGCACCCTTGACGCCGCCGGGGTGCGGGACCGCAAGCAGGGTCGCAGCAAGTACGGCGCCAAGAAGAACGTCCCCGCCGGAGGCAAGAAGTAGTGCCGCGCCGAGCATCCATCGCCCGCAAGACCAAGTACGAGACGGTCCCCGCGAACCGGACGACCGCCCGTTTCAGCGCGAAGCTCATGCACGACGGCAAGCGCAACCTGGCCGACCGGATCATGCGCCAGGCGCTCGCCCGGGCGGAGGCCCAGGCCCGCCGGCCGGGGATCGAGGTCCTCGAGGCCGCCCTCCGGAATGCCACCCCGATCATCGAGGTCAAGCCCCGCCGGGTCGGCGGTGCCACCTACCAGGTTCCGGTCGAGATCCGGGGCGACCGCCGTCTCTCGCTCGGCGTCCGCTGGCTCGTCCAGGCGGCTCGCAAGCGCAGCGGCAAGAGCATGGGCGAGAAGCTCGCCGCCGAGTTCGTCGATGCCAGCAACGGCCTCGGCTCCGCGGTCAAGCGCCGCGAGGACACCCACAAGATGGCCGAGGCCAACAAGGCCTTCAGCCACTTCAAGTGGTAAGCACGACAACCACACCGGGAGCGTAGAAGCATCGTGGCACGTCAGGTTCCGCTCGCGAAGACGCGGAACATCGAAATCATCGCGCATATCGACGCCGGCAAGACCACCGTCACCGAGCGGATCCTCTTCTACACGAAGAAGATCTACAAGATCGGCGAGGTCCATGAGGGCGCGGCCACGATGGACTGGATGCCCCAGGAGCAGGAGCGGGGGATCACCATCACGGCCGCCGCGACGACCGCGTTCTGGGGCGACCATCGCATCAACATCATCGATACGCCCGGGCACGTGGACTTCACCGTTGAGGTCGAGCGGAGCCTCCGCGTGCTCGACGGTGCCGTCGTCGTGTTCGACGGTGTCGCCGGCGTGGAGCCCCAGTCCGAGACGGTCTGGCGCCAGGCGGACCGCTATGGCGTCCCGCGCTTCTGCTTCATCAACAAGCTCGATCGGACCGGCGCCGACTTCTGGCGCGGCGTCGAGTCGATCCGCGAGCGCCTCGGTGCGAACGCCATCCCGGTCCAGATCCCGATCGGGCGCGAGGACCGCTTCCAGGGCGTCGTCGACCTCGTCGAGATGAAGGCGGTCTACTACCGCGACGACCTCGGCAACCAGATCGACGTCGTGGACATCCCGGACGAGCTCCGGGCCGAAGCCGAGAAGCACCGTCACGTCATGATCGAGGCCGTCGCCGAGATGGACGACGAGCTCACCCACAAGTACCTCGAAGGCGAGGAGTTGACGGTCGCCGAGATCAAGCGCGGCCTGCGCCTCGGGACGCTAACCAGGAAGATCATCCCGGTCCTGACCGGCTCGGCGCTCAAGAACAAGGGCATCCAGAAGATGCTCGACGCGGTCATCGACTTCCTCCCGTCGCCGCTGGACGTCCCGCCGATGATCGGCCTCGACCCGCGCACCGGCGCGGAGATCATCCGGACCCCGTCGGACAGCGAGCCGTTCAGCGCGCTCGCATTCAAGATCGCGGCGGATCCGTTCGTCGGCAAGCTCGCCTTCTTTCGGGTCTACTCGGGCACGCTCAAGTCAGGCTCGTACGTGATGAACCCGACGAAGGGCAAGAAGGAACGGATCGGCCGGCTCCTCCAGATGCATGCCAACCACCGCGAGGAGATCGAGGAGGTCTACGCCGGCGACATCGCCGCCGCGGTCGGACTCAAGGACACGTTCACCGGCGACACCCTGACGGACCCGGATCACCAGGTCATCCTCGAGTCGATGACCTTCCCCCAGCCGGTCATCGAGGTGAAGATCGAGCCGAAGACCAAGGCCGACCAGGACAAGCTCGCGATCGCCCTGCAGCGCCTCGCCGAGGAGGATCCGACCTTCCGCGTGAAGACGGATCCGGAGACGGCCGAGACCTTGATCGCCGGGATGGGCGAGCTCCACCTCGACGTCCTCGTCGACCGGATGGTTCGCGAGTTCAAGGTCGCCGCGAACATCGGCAAGCCCCAGGTCTCCTACCGGGAGACGATCCGCCGGGCGGCGGAGGGCAACGGCAAATTCGTCCGGCAGACCGGCGGCAAGGGCCAGTACGGCCATGCGGTCATCAAGCTGGAGCCATCCGAGAAGGGCGCCGGCTACGTGTTCGTCGACAAGATCGTCGGCGGGACCATCCCGCGCGAGTACATCAAGCCGGTCGATGCCGGGATCCGCGAGGCGCTCCAGACGGGCATCTTCGCCGGGTTCCCCGTCGTCGACGTGAAGGTGACCCTGTTCGACGGGTCGTTCCACGAGGTCGACTCGTCGGAGATGGCGTTCAAGATCGCCGGCTCGATGGCGGTCAAGGACGCGTTCGCCAAGGCGGATCCCGCGATCCTCGAACCGATCATGAAGGTCGAGGCGCTCATGCCCGAGGAGTTCATGGGCGACGTCATCGGCGACCTCAACAGTCGCCGCGGACAGATCGAGGGCATGGAGTCGCGGGGCACGACCCAGGTCGTGCGGGCCTACGTGCCCCTCGCCCAGATGTTCGGGTACGTGACGGACCTGCGGTCGATGACCCAGGGCCGGGCGACGTCCTCGATGGAGTTCAGCCACTACGCCGAGGTCCCCGCGAATCTCGCGGCGGAGCTCGTCCAGAAGTCGAAGGTCTAGCCAGGCGGTCGGGTCGACCGGTCAGAGGAGCTTGGGAGCAGCCACGATGGCGAAGAAGAAGTTCGAGCGGACGAAGCCGCATGTCAACATCGGCACGATCGGTCACATCGACCACGGCAAGACGAGCCTGACGGCCGCGATCACCAAGTACCTTGCGCTCAAGGGCGCCTCGGAGTACCGCGCGTTCGACACGATCGACAACGCGCCCGAGGAGCGCGAGCGCGGGATCACCATCGCGATCGCCCACGTCGAGTACCAGACCGAGGCGCGCCACTACGCGCACGTCGACTGCCCCGGTCATGCCGACTACATCAAGAACATGATCACCGGCGCGGCCCAGATGGACGGCGCGATCCTGGTCGTCGCCGCGACCGACGGGCCGATGCCCCAGACCCGCGAGCACATCCTCCTGGCCCGCCAGGTCGAGGTGCCCTACATCGTCGTCTTCCTCAACAAGTGCGACGCGGTCGACGACCCCGAGCTGCTCGACCTCGTCGAGCTCGAGGTCCGCGAGCTCCTGTCCAAGTACGACTTCCCCGGCGACGACATCCCGGTCGTGCGCGGCTCCGCGCTCAAGGCGCTCGAGGCCAAGGACGACCCGTCCGATCCGGCCTACGTCTGCATCCAGGAGCTGATGGACGCGGTCGACAGCTACATCCCGACCCCCGACCGCGCGATCGACAAGCCGTTCCTCATGCCGATCGAGGACGTCTTCGGGATCAAGGGCCGGGGCACGGTCGCCACCGGCCGGATCGAGCGCGGCGTCGTCAAGGTCGGCGAGGAGGTCGAGATCGTCGGGGTCAAGCCGACCCGCAAGGTCGTCGTCACCGGCGTCGAGATGTTCAAGAAGCTGCTCGACGAGGGTCGCGCCGGCGACAACGTCGGCTGCCTCCTGCGCGGTATCGAGCGCGAGGAGATCGAGCGCGGCCAGGTCATGGCCAAGGCCGGCTCGATCAAGCCCCACACCAAGTTCACCGCCCAGGTCTACGTCCTGACCAAGGAGGAGGGCGGCCGGCACACCCCGTTCTTCAACGGCTACCGCCCGCAGTTCTACCTGCGCACGACCGACGTGACCGGGGCGATCGGCCTGCCCGACGGGGCCGAGATGATCATGCCCGGCGACAACGTCACGATGACCGTCGAGCTGATCACCCCGATCGCGCTCGAGACCGGGCAGCGCTTCGCCATCCGCGAAGGCGGCCGCACCGTCGGTGCCGGCGCCGTCATCACGATCATCGAGTAGGACGATGGCGAAGCAACGGATCAGGATCCGCCTCAAGGCCTACGACCACCGACTGCTCGATCAGTCGGCGGCCCAGATCGTCGAGACGGCCCAGCGGACCGGAGCCGACGTCGTCGGCCCGGTGCCCCTGCCCACCCGGATCGAGAAGTTCACCGTCCTCCGCTCGCCGTTCATCGACAAGGACAGCCGGGAGCAGTTCGAGATCCGCACCCACAAGCGGCTTGTCGACATCCTGGACCCGAGCGCGAAGACGGTTGATGCACTGATGCGACTCTCGCTGGCAGCGGGCGTCGACATCGAGATCAAGATGTGACCGGACGATGAGCATCGGATTGATCGGCCGCAAGGTCGGCATGACCCAGATCTTCCAGGCCGACGGAACGATGGTCGCGGTGAGCGTCCTGTCCGTCGAGCCCAACACCGTGACGCGGCTTCGGACCGTCGAACGGGATGGCTACACGGCCGTCCAGGTCGGCACCGAGGTCACGACCAGGCTGACGAAGCCCGAGGCGGGCCAGCTGCGGGACCTGCCCAAGGTCGCCACGATCCGCGAGTTCCGGGTCGACGACCTTGATCCCTACAGCGTCGGCCAGACCTTCTCGGTGGGTGACCTGTTCAATGCCGGCGACATCGTCGACGTGACCGGGGTCTCGAAGGGCAAGGGCTTCGCCGGTCACATCAAGCGCCACCACTTCAAGCGCGGTCCGAAGACGCACGGCTCGGACCACCATCGGGCACCGGGCTCGATCGGCCCCGGGACCACGCCGGGCCGTGTGTACAAGGGCATGAAGATGGCCGGCCACATGGGCGACGAGCGGGTCACCGTGAAGAAGCTGCGCGTCGTCCGGACGGATCCGGAGCGGAACCTGCTCCTCGTGAAGGGGACTCTGCCGGGCTCGCGGAACGCGCTCATCCTCGTGAAGAAGGCGTAGCGATGCCGCAGACCACGCTCTACGACCGCACCGGCGCCTCGATCGGCAGCGTCGAGCTCAGCGACCAGCTGTTCGATGCCCCGGTCAACGCCGCAGTCCTCCACCAGGTCGTGACGGCGCAGCTCGCCGGTCGCCATCTCGGCACCCACGACACGAAGACCCGCGGCGAGGTCCGCGGCGGCGGCCGCAAGCCGTACCGCCAGAAGGGGACCGGCCGCGCCCGCCAGGGCCATCGGACGGCACCGCACTTCCGCGGTGGCGGGGTGGTCTTCGGGCCGCACCCGCGCTCCTACGTCCAGCGGCTGCCGCGCAAGATGAAGCAGCTCGCCCTTCGAGGCGCACTCACCGCGAAGTTCACCGACGACGCGATCAGGGTGATCGACGCCTTCGGTCTCGAGGCGATCCGGACGAAGGATCTCGTCGGCGTGCTGACCGCGATCGGTGCGACCGGTCGGGTCCTCCTCGTCGCGCCGGGGCGCAACGTGATGCTCCAGCTGTCGTCGCGCAACCTGCCGACCGTCGAGCTCATCCTCGCCGACTCGCTCAACGTCGTCGATCTGCTCAAGGCGGACACGGTCCTCATCGAGCAGCCGGCGCTGGCGCGGATGGAGGAGACCTACACATGAGCCTGACCGCCCACGAGATCATCCTCCGCCCGGTCATCAGCGAGAAGTCAATGGACGAGTCGGGACGCGGCAAGTACACCTTTGCCGTCCGCGACGACTGCAACAAGATCCAGATCAAGGCCGCCGTCGAGGAGCTCTTCAAGGTCAACGTCACGGGCGTGAACGTCCTGACGACGAAGGCCAAGGAGAAGCGCCGCGGCACGAAGCGCGGGCGGATCAGCGGCTTCACGACCCCCTGGCGCAAGGCAATCGTCACCCTGGCCGCGGGCCAGAAGATCGAATTCTTCGAGGGGGTGTAGGGATGCCGCTGCGAAGCTACAAGGCCACCTCTCCGGGTCTTCGCCAGATGACCCGATCGACCTTCGAGGAGATCACGACCCGGGAGCCGTACAAGCCGCTCCTCGAGTCGCAGAAGCGAGGCTCCGGCCGGAACAACGTCGGTCGGCTCACCGTTCGCCATCGCGGCGGCGGTGAGAAGCAGCACTACCGCCGCATCGACTTCAAGCGGGACAAGCTGGACGTGCCCGCCCGTCTCGCGACGATCGAGTACGACCCGAACCGATCCGCCCGGATCGGCCTCCTCTTCTACCGTGACGGCGAGAAGCGCTACATGCTCCTGCCCCACGGGTTGAAGGTCGGCGACGTCGTCGTCGCCGGTCCGGAGGCCGAGGCCCGGGTCGGGAACGCCCTGCCGATCGCGAACATCCCGCTGGGGACCACGATCCACAACATCGAGCTCATCCCGGGCAAGGGTGGCCAGATCGTCCGGTCCGCCGGCGTCTCGGCCCAGCTCCTCGCCAAGGAGGGCGACTACGCCCAGATCCGGCTCCCGTCCGGCGAGGTCCGCCGGGTGAGTGTCCGGTGCATGGCCACGATCGGCCAGGTGTCGAACCTGGACCACGAGAACCAGAACCTTGGCAAGGCCGGCCGCGCTCGGCACATGGGCCAGCGGCCCGAGGTCCGCGGTGTCGTCATGAACCCGCGCGACCATCCGCACGGCGGCGGTGAGGGCAAGTCGCCCACCGGCATGCCGCCCAAGACCCCGTGGGGCAAGCCCGCGATGGGCTATCGCACCCGGCGCAACAAGACCACGGATCGGCTGATCGTCCGATCCCGGCACCGCAAGTAGCGGGGAGGAGAAGAGAGCATGTCGCGATCGGTCAAGAAGGGGCCGTTCGTCGAGGCGCGGCTCCTCGGCCGCGTTTCCGAGATGAACAAACGCAACGAGAAGAAGGTCATCAAGACCTGGTCTCGGGCGTCGGTGATCTTCCCCGACTTCATCGGGCACACGGTCGCCGTCTACAACGGCAAGAAGCACATCCCGGTCTATGTGACCGAGAACATGGTCGGCCATCGGCTCGGCGAGTTCTCCCCCACCCGCAATTACCGCGGCCACGGGAAGCACACCGAACGATCGACGTCAGTCAAGTAGGAGAGAGCGGACCGTGCGCGTTTCCGCCACAGCCAAGTACCTCCGCGGCTCCACCCGCAAGGCCCGACTCGTCACCGAGGCGATCAAGGGCCGGAAGGTGGAGGATGCGGCCGCCCTCCTGCGGTTCATGCCCCAGCACGCCGCACGAGACGTCGCCCTCGTTCTCAAGAGCGCGACGGCCAACGCGGAGAACAACCACAACCTGTCCGCCGAGGACCTCGTCATCGTCGAGGCGCATGCCGACGAGGGACCGACGATCAAGCGGTATCGGCCGCGGGCGCAGGGCCGCGCGTTCCCGATCCACAAGCCGATGACGCACATCACGGTCGTCGTCGAGGACCGGGAGGCCTAGTAGATGGGACACAAGGTCCACCCGTACGGCTTCCGGCTCGGTGTGTCGCGCACCTGGACCGCGAAGTGGTATGCGGACAAGGAGTACGCGACGCTCCTCCAGGAGGACATCGCGATCCGCTCGCTCGTCGCCAGGCGGCTGGCCAACGCCAGCATCAGCCAGATCGAGATCGAGCGCGGAATCAACCACGTCACGGTCACGGTCCACACGGCCAAGCCGGGGATCGTCATCGGCAAGGGCGGCCAGAACGTGGAGATCCTCCGCCAGCAGATCGGCGCGCTGTCGAAGCGCAAGGTGAAGCTCGAGATCAAGGAGATCCGCCAGCCGGAGCTCGACGCCTACCTCGTCGCGATGAATATCGCCCAGCAGCTGACCCGCCGGATCGCCTTCCGCAAGGCACTCAAGCAGGGCATCCAGCGGACGATGAAGGCGGGCGCCAAGGGCGTGAAGATCATGGTCTCGGGTCGCCTCGGCGGATCCGAGATGGCTCGCCGGGAGTGGGACAAGGAAGGCCGGATCCCGCTCGGGACGCTCCGCGCCGACATCAGCTACGGCCAGGTTCACGCCCACACGACCTACGGTCGGATCGGCGTCAAGGTCTGGATCTACCGTGGCGACATCATCCCGGAGCGGACGCCGGCGCGCGACGTGGTCGCCGCCCAGGTCGCGGCCGCCGCGGCGCAGGGGGTGTAGCCATGCTCATGCCCAAGCGCGTCAAGCATCGCAAGGTCATGCGTGGACGGATGTCCGGCGTGGCCAAGGGCGGCCACACGGTCGCCTTCGGCGACTACGGCCTGGCCACCCTCGAACCGGCCTGGATCACCAGCCGCCAGATCGAGGCGGCTCGTCGCGCCATGACCCGCTCGGTCAAGCGCGGAGGCAAGATCTGGATCCGGGTCTTCCCGGACAAGCCGGCCACCAAGAAGCCGGCCGAGACCCGGATGGGTTCCGGCAAGGGCGCTCCCGATCACTGGGTCGCCGTCGTCAAGCCGGGTCGGATCCTGTTCGAGATGGCCGGCATCGGCCACGCCGAGGCCGTCGAGGCGATGCGCCTGGCGAGCCACAAGCTGCCCGTCGCGACCCACGTGGTCGTCCGGGAGACCAGCGCGATCACGGAGGCGGCGACCGATGGACATCGATAAGGTCCGAGCGCTGTCCGACGTCGAGCTCGAGGAGGCGCTTCGCGGGGCGAAGCAGGACCTCTGGACGGCCCGGTTCGCGCTGTCCACCCGCCAGCTCAAGGACTACAGCACCATCCCCCAGACGCGTCGAACGATCGCGCGGATCCTGATGGTCCAGAACGAGCGCAAGCTCGGCCGGACCGCCTGACGGGAGATCACGCGATGACAGGAGCAACAGTGAACGGGAAGCGGAAGACGAAGGTCGGCCGCGTCGTCAGCGACAAGATGGACAAGACGATCGTCGTCTCCGTCGAGCGTCTGGCGCGCCACCGGCTGTACAAGCGGGTCATCCGCTTGTCCACCAAGTTCAAGGCGCACGATGAGCTCAACGAGGCGCACGTCGGCGACACCGTCCTCATCGAGGAGTCGCGCCCGCTCTCGGCGACGAAGCGCTGGCGTCTCATCGAGGTCGTCGCGCGGTCCGGTGAGCAAGCCTTCACGAGCGACATCGTGGCCGAGGAGGCCGAGACCTCCGAGGTGATCCATGCCGCGGCTCACCCGGGCCGCCACCGGGCGGACGAGTCGACCGAGTCGGCGGAGGCCGAGGCGTGATCCAGGAGTCCACCCGTCTCAAGGTCGCCGACAACACGGGCGCCCGGACGATCGAGTGCATCCGGATCATGGGCCGCTCCCAGAAGCGGGCCGCCGGCGTCGGCGACGTGATCATCGCCAGCGTCAAGCAGGCGATCCCGAACGCGGCCGTGAAGAAGGGTGATGTCGTCCGTGCGGTGATCGTGCGGACGGCCAAGGAATACGGTCGCCCGGATGGCAGCTACATCCGCTTCGACGAGAACGCGGCGGTCCTCATCAACAACCAGGGGAACCCGCGCGGGACCCGGATCTTCGGGCCCGTCGCCCGCGAGCTCCGCGACCGGAACTACATGAAGATCGTGTCGCTCGCCCCGGAGGTGCTCTGACATGGCGCAGCTCCAGGTCAAGGCGGGGACGAAGGTCCCCGAGATCCGCAAGGGCGACACCATCGTGGTCCTGACCGGCAAGGACGCCGGCAAGCGCGGCGTGGTCGAGCGCGTCCTGCGCAACCCGCAGGGGATGGCCAAGACGAAGGCTCGCGGCGGCGGGGCGTGGAAGCACATCGGTCCCCTGTCCGAGGTCGCCGTCGTCGTCGAGGGCCTGAACATCGCCAAGCGGCACACCAAGCCGCGCGCGACGGGTACCACGTCAGAGCGGATGCCCAAGGTCCAGCAGGGCGGGATCCTCGAGATCGCCAAGCCGCTGAGAGTCAGCAAGGTCATGGTGGTCTGCGCGAGCTGTGACAAGCCGACCCGCATCAAGCACGCCGTTCTCGACAACGGCCAACGTGTCCGTATCTGCCGTCACTGCGGCGAGCGGTTGGAGGTGAAGGGCTGATGGCCAACCGCCTCAGGGAGCGCTACAAGAGCGAGGTTGCTCCGGCGCTCATCAAGCAGTTCGAGTACCGCAACCCGATGCAGGCCCCGCAGGTGTCGAAGATCGTCGTCAACATCGGACTCGGCGAGGCGCTCACGAACGCAAAGGCGATCGATGCGGCGGTCGGCGACCTGGTCCTGATCACGGGCCAGAAGCCGATCGTCACCAAGGCCAAGCGATCGATCGCCCAGTTCCGGCTCCGAACCGGGAACCCGATCGGGGCGAAGGTCACCCTCCGCGGCGATCGGATGTGGGATTTCCTCGATCGCCTGACATCGCTCGCCCTGCCCCGCATCCGCGACTTCCGGGGGATCCCCTCGAAGTCGTTCGACGGGCGCGGCAATTACTCGCTCGGCCTCCGGGAGCAGCTTGCCTTCCCGGAGATCGACTACGACAAGGTGGACCGTCTCCGCGGGCTGGAGATCAGCATCGTGACGACGGCGAAGACCGACGAGGAGTCGAAGCGCCTGCTCGAACTCCTCGGCATGCCCTTCGCCGGCTAGGGCGCGGAGAGGAGTCAGACATGGCCAAGAAATCGCTCATCGCCAAGGCGAAGCGCACGCCCAAGCATCCTGTCCAGGGCTACCACCGCTGCACCGTGTGCGGTCGACCCCGGGGCTACATGCGTCGGTTCGCCCTGTGCCGGATCTGCTTCCGGGAGCGTGCGCTCCTCGGTGAGCTTCCGGGCGTGACGAAGTCGAGCTGGTAGGGAATCGATGAACATCTCCGATCCAATCGCGGACATGCTCACGCGGATCCGCAACGCGTCGCGCGCTCGGCATGCCGAGGTCGTCGTGCCCGCGTCGCGGACGAAGCGCGAGATCGCCCGCATCCTCAGGGATGAGGGCTTCATCGCCGACATCCGGGAGGATCGCGACGGCACCGTCCCGATCCTCCATCTCCAACTCAAGTACGTTGACGGCAAGGTGCCGGTCGTGTCCGGACTCAAGCGGATCAGCAAGCCCGGCCTGCGCGTCTATGCGCGCAAGACGGACATCCCGCGAGTTCTCGGCGGCCTCGGCATCGTCATCGTCAGCACCAGCCAGGGGATCATGACCGGCGCGCAGGCCCGCCGGGCCCAGCTCGGCGGCGAAGTCCTCGCCTACGTCTGGTAGGAGAGGATAGATGTCGCGAATCGGTCGCCTACCCATCACCGTCCCGGCCGGCGTCACGGTCACCCTGGACGGGCACGCGATCACGGTCGAGGGCCCGAAGGGGACTCTCGGGCGTGATCTGCACCCGGACATCAGGGTGATCCAGGAAGAGGGCACGCTCCTCGTCCAGCGGCCCACCGACAACAAGATGCACAAGCAGCTCCACGGCCTCACCCGGACGCTCGTCGCCAACATGGTCGAGGGGGTCACGGCGGGCTATCGCAAGGGCCTCGAGATCACCGGCGTGGGCTACCGAGCCACCAAGGTCGGCGAGAAGCTCCTGCTCAACCTGGGGTACAGCCACCCCATCGAGATCGATCCGCCCAGCGGGATCAGCTTCGAAGTCGAGACCCCGACCCGCCTCGCGGTCGTCGGGATCGACAAGGAGCTGGTCGGTCAGATCGCTGCCAGGGTCCGTGCCAGCCGGAAGCCGGAGCCCTACAAGGGCAAGGGCGTCCGCTATGCGGGCGAAGTCATCCGTCGCAAGGCCGGCAAGGCCGGCAAGATCGGCGGGAAGAAGTAGTCATGACGAAGGAACGAGCACGATGACGCAGGTCGCCACCCGCGGCGCCGCGCGCCAGAAGCGCCACGAGCGGATCCGCCTTCGCCTCGAGGGGACCCCGGCGCGACCGCGCCTGGCCGTCTTCCGCAGCCTCAACCACATCTATGCCCAGGTCATCGACGACGCGTCCGGTCGGACGCTCGCCACCGCCTCGACCGTCGAGAAGGAGTTCAAGGGCTCCAAGGCGACCAAGTCGGAGGAGGCGAAGGTCGTCGGTCGCCTGGTCGCCGAGCGCGCCCGCTCAGCCGGCGTCGAACGCGTCGTCTTCGATCGGGCCGGGTTCCGGTATCACGGACGGATCAAGTCGCTCGCCGACGCCGCCCGCGAGGCCGGTCTCGACTTCTGATCTGAAGGGAGCAGCCGAGTTGGCCAGGATCGATCCGAACAAGCTGACGCTCGAAGAACGCGTCGTCCAGATCAACCGCGTCGCCAAGGTCGTCAAGGGCGGGCGTCGTTTCAGCTTCAGCGCGGTCGTCGTCGTCGGTGACGGCGCCGGTCACGTCGGGGTCGGGATCGGCAAGGCCGGCGAGGTCCCGGAGTCGATCCGGAAGGGCGTCGAGGACGCCAAGAAGAACCTGATCAAGGTTTCGATGATCGGGACGACGATCCCCCATGAGGTTCGCGAGGAGTACGCCGCCGCGCGGGTCATGCTCAAGCCGGCGTCGCGCGGTACCGGGGTCGTGGCGGGCGGTGCCGTCCGCGCCGTGGTCGAGGCGGCCGGAATCCATGACATCCTGGCCAAGGTCCACGGGTCGACCAACCCGGTCAACGTGACCCGGGCGACGATCAACGCCCTGGCCGGGCTGCACTCGGCCGAAGAGATCTCCGCCCGTAGGGGCGTCAAGGTTCGGGTGTTCATCCCCGGCCAGGCCGTGGGGGCCGCCGATGCCCGCTAGGCTTCGCGTCACCCAGGTCAAGAGCACGATCAGCCACATCGAGCGGAACCGGGCCACGATCCGAGCGCTCGGCCTTCACCGGATCGGTGACACGGTCGAGATCGCGGACAATCCGGCCACCCGCGGCATGGTCCGCCAGGTCCGTTTCCTCGTCACCGTCGAGGAGATCCCGGGGACCCCGAGCCCCGAGGAGAAGGCATGAAGCTGCACGATCTCCGTCCGGCCGACGGCTCGCGAACGGCGCGCAAGCGCGTCGGCCGCGGGATTGCGGCAGGTCAGGGCAAGACCGCCGGCCGCGGCACCAAGGGCCAGAAGGCGCGCGCCGGCGGTTCGATCCCGCCCTGGTTCGAGGGCGGTCAGACGCCGCTCCACATGCGCATCCCGAAGCTGCGCGGCTTCAAGAACCGGTTCAAGATCGAGTACGAGGTCGTGAACATCGGGCGGATCGCCGAATTCGCCCAGCTCGGTGCGTTCGAGCTCGGCGAGACGCCGGCCGGCAGGAAGGGTTCGAAGCCGGCCCCGATCACGGTCAACCAGGAGATCCTGCGGGCTGTCGGGCTGGTCCGGACGCTGGACAAGCCGATGAAGGTCCTCGGCCATGGCGACATCGGCGTCGCGCTGTTCGTCGTCGCCGACGCGTTCAGCAAGACCGCCATCGCCAAGATCGAGGCCGCCGGCGGGACGGTCCAGACCCTCGAGATCCCGACCGGGCCGCTCGCCGCTCTCGGCCTCGAGCCGCTCGCCACTGAACCGGCGGAGGCCGCTGCGGCCGCCCCGATCGAGGATGACGCCCCGGCCGGCGAAGACGCCTGACCGTGCTCGAGAACCTCCTCAACGCCTTCCGCGCGCCGGACATCCGTCGACGGCTGCTGTTCGTCGGCGGGATCCTGATCGTCTTCCGCTTCCTGTCCCACGTGCCCGTCCCGGGCGCGGACCCGGTCGCGCTCCAGCAGTTCTTCGAGGGCAACTCGATCCTCGGCCTGCTGGACCTGTTCTCGGGCGGTGGACTGGCCCGGTTCTCGATCGTCGGGCTCGGGGTGAACCCGTACATCAACGCGTCGATCATCATGCAGCTGATGCAGGGCGTGATCCCCCGGCTCCAGACCCTGAGTCGGGAAGGGGAGTACGGACGGAACAAGATCAACCAGTACACGCGGTACCTGGCGGTGCCGATGGCGATGCTCCAGTCGTACGGGTTCCTGGCGCTCCTCCACTCGGGCAACACGCCGGTCCTGACCGGGAGCTTCGGCCTGTCCGACCTCGAGACGCTGACCCAGATCGCCGCCCTCACGGCGGGCTCGGTCCTGCTGATGTGGCTGGGCGAGCTGATCACGGAGAAGGGCATCGGCAACGGCATCAGCTTCATCATCTTCGCCGGGATCGTCGGCCGCGCTCCGCAGGCGCTGCTGAGCTTCATCAACTCGCCGGACATCATGGCCTTTGTCGTGTTCGCGGCCGTCGCGATCCTGGCGGTCGCTCGTGATCGTCTACATCCAGGAAGGCCAGCGTCGCATCCCGATCCAGTACGCTAGCCGCGTCCGTGGCCGGCGGATGTACCAGGGTGGCGCCACCTTCCTGCCTCTCCGAGTCAACCAGGCCGGGGTCATCCCGATCATCTTCGCGGTGAGCATCCTGCTCTTCCCGAGCCAGATCGCCCAGTACTTCACCACGTCCCAGGTCGACATCGTGAAGAACGTGTCGCAGGGGATCGTGGGCTTCATGGACCCGCAGAAGCCGGTGTACGCGATCCTGTACTTCGTCCTGACCTTCGGATTCACGTACTTCTACACGGCCTTCACGTTCAAGCCGGACGAGACGGCCGAACAGCTCCGCAAGAACGGCGGGTTCATCCCGGGGATCAGGCCCGGGCGCCCGACCCAGGACTACCTGACCAAGGTCGTCTACCGGATCACCGTGGCCGGGGCGTTCTTCCTGGCGGTCGTGGCCGTGTCGCCGATCCTCGTCGGGGTCGTCTTCAAGAGCCTCGGCGGCCTCACCCTGGGTGGCACCAGCCTGCTCATCGTGGTCAGCGTCGTCGTCGAGACCATGAAGCAGATCGAGGCGCAGCTGATGATGCGCAACTACGAGGGCTTCATCCGGTGATCTCCCTGGTCCTGCTCGGCGCCCCGGGCGCCGGCAAGGGCACCCAGGCGGCCATCCTCTCGGCGCGGCTCGGCATCCCCCACGTCGCGACCGGCGATCTCTTCCGCTCGGCCGTGCGCGAGGGGTCGGCGATCGGCCTTGAGGCGCGCCGCTACATGGAGCGCGGGCAGCTCGTCCCGGACGAGATCACCGTCCGGATGCTCCTCGACCGGCTCGCCGAGCCCGATGCCGCGGAGGGGGTCATCCTCGACGGATTCCCGCGCACACGGGTCCAGGCGCAGGCGCTCGACGCCGCCCTGGCCGAGCACGGTGCCACGGTGGACCACGCCCTCCAGATCGAGGTTCCCGTGGACGAGCTCGTCCGCCGCCTGTCGGGTCGCTGGATCTGCGAGGCGAACGGTCACGTATACAACGAGGCGAGCAATCCGCCGCAGGTCGCCGGTCGGTGCGATCTCGATGCGTCGCGGCTCATCCAGCGCGACGACGACCGGGCCGAGACGATCCGAGCCAGGCTAGCCCAGCAGCTGGGCGCGCTCCGGGAGGTCAGCCTCCACTACCGGGACCGGGGCGTCCTGCGGTCCGTCGACGGCCTCCGCTCGGTCGAGGAGGTCACCGGCGACCTGCTGGCGATCGTGGGCATGACTGCCCGGAGCGGCGGCTGATGGCGGTCACCCTCAAGTCGCCGGCGGAGATCGCCACGATGCGCCGGGCGGGCCGGGTGGTCGCCGAAGTCCTCGCCCTGGTGGAGTCGGAGCTGCGACCGGGGGTTTCGACCGCCCACCTCGACGCGCTCGCCGAGGCGCACATCCGCCGGTCCGGCGCGACGCCGTCATTCAAGGGCTACCCGGGGATCAACCCGCGTCGGCCGTTCCCGGCGAGCATCTGCATCTCGATCGACGAGGAGATCGTCCACGGGATCCCGGGCGACCGGCTGATCCGCGAAGGGCCAGATCGTGTCGATCGACGCGGGCGCGATCGTCGACGGCTGGCACGGCGACGCCGCCCGGACGTTCTTCGTCGGGACCGCGCCAGAGTCCGTCCGGATGCTCATCGATACGACCAGGCTGGCGATGATGGCGGGGATCGCCGCCGCCGTCGCTGGCGCCCACATCGAGGACATCTCGGCGGCCGTCGAGGACATCGCCGCGCCGGCCGGCTACGGGATCATCCGCCAGTTCGTGGGCCACGGCATCGGCCGGGCGATGCACGAGGAGCCCCAGGTCCCCAACTACCGTCTCGGCCGGCCGGGCCGCAAGCTCGAGCCCGGCCTGTGCCTGGCGATCGAGCCGATGCTCACCGCAGGGGCCCACGACACGGCCGTCCTCGACGACGACTGGACGATCGTGACCCGGGACGGTCACTGGCGGCCCACTTCGAGCACACCATCGCGATCACCGAGCGGGGCCCGGAGATCCTCACCACGATCTGATCCCGCCGGCTGGTTGCCGGATCGGGGATGCTTTGATATCCTGACCGTTCGTGTGTCGGCCCACCGGGCCGGCACTCCGCGCGAGAAAGGGAACCAGAACGCCCGTGGCCAAGAAGGACGCGATCGAAGTCGAAGGAACGGTCATCGAGCCGCTGCCGAACACCATGTTCGCCGTCGAGCTGGAGAATGGCCACCGCGTCCTGGCCCACATCAGCGGCAAGCTGCGGATGAACTTCATCCGGATCCTGCCCGGTGACCGCGTCCGCGTGGAGCTGTCGCCCTACGACCTGACCCGCGGTCGGATCACGTACCGACTGAAGTGACCAGAACCACCGTCAACCGGCCCACCGAAGACCGATCGAGGATCCGTTGAAAGTCAGAGCCTCCGTCAAGGCGCGCTGCGACAACTGCAAGGTCATCCGGCGCCACGGCACCGTGATGGTCATCTGCACCAATCCCAAGCACAAGCAGCGGCAGGGGTAACCGATGGCACGTATCGCCGGCGTCGACATCCCGCGCGAGAAGCGCGTCGAGATCGCCCTCACCTACATCTTCGGAATCGGTCTGCCGACCAGCCAGAAGATCCTCGCCCAGACGAACGTCAACCCGGACACTCGCGTCCGCGACCTGACCGAAGACCAGGTCAACCGCCTGCGCGAGCTCATCGACCGCCGCTACAAGGTGGAAGGCGACCTTCGGCGCGAGGTTGCGCTCAACATCAAGCGCCTCATCGAGATCGGCTCGTATCGCGGGGTGCGCCATCGGCGCAACCTGCCGGTGCGCGGCCAGCGCACCAAGACCAATGCGCGCCAGCGTCGCGGACCGAAGAAGACGGTCGGCGTGCGGCGGAAGAAGTAAGGGGCACCGACCAGACCCATGGCCGAACGCAAGCGCGCCGTCAAGCAGCGCCGCAAGGAAAAGAAGAACGTCCCCCAGGGGCACGTTCACATCCAGGCGACGTTCAACAACACCATCATCACGATCACCGATCTGACCGGGGCCGTGATCAGCTGGGGGTCCGCCGGCACGGCCGGCTTCAAGGGCTCCCGCAAGAGCACCCCGTACGCGGCCGCCCTGTCGGCCGAGGGCGCCGCCAAGCGCGCCATGGAGCACGGGATGCGCCAGGTCGAGGTCTATGTCAAGGGGCCGGGAGCAGGCCGGGAGCAGGCGATCCGCTCGCTCCAGTCCGCCGGTCTCGAGGTCACCGCGATCACCGACGTCACGCCCATCCCGCACAACGGTTGCCGCGCTCCCAAGCGGCGCCGGGTCTAGCCAGGTCAGGATCACATGGCCCGTTACACCGAATCCGTCTGCCGCCTCTGCCGTCGTGAGGGCGCCAAGCTCTTCCTGAAGGGCACGCGCTGCTATTCGAAGAAGTGCGCCTTCGAGCGCCGGCCCACCCCGCCGGGCCAGCACGGCGTCCGCCGCCGCAAGGTGGGCGACTACGGCCTCCAGCTTCGCGAGAAGCAGAAGGTCCGCCGCGTCTACTCGGTCCTCGAGCGGCAGTTCCGGAACTACTTCGACACCGCAGAGACTCGTCCGGGCGTGACCGGCGAGAACCTCCTGCGGATGCTCGAGCTCAGACTCGACAACGTCGTCTACCGGATGGGCTTCGCGCCCTCCCGTGCGGCCGCCCGCCAGCTTGCGACCCACGGTCACTTCGCGGTCAACGGACGGGCGACCAACATCGCGTCGTACCAGCTCAAGTCGGGCGACCGGGTCGAGGTCCGCGAATCCCACCGCGAGCGCGAGCCGTTCAAGGTGGCCAAGGAGACTCTCCGTTCCCACCAGGCCCCGGAGTGGCTGAGCATCGACGCCGCCAAGCTCGCCGGAACGATCCTCGACCAGCCCCGCCGCGACCAGATGCCGCTCGATCTCAACGAGCAGCTCGTGGTCGAGTACTACTCGAGGTAAGCCCCAGACCATGATCGAACTCGAGAGCCCGCAGATCGAGCCCGTCGAGGAGCTCGGCACGTACGCCAAGTACGAGGCCGGCCCGCTGCAGGCCGGCTATGGCGTGACGCTGGGCAACGCACTCCGGCGCGTCCTCCTGTCGTCGCTCGAGGGTGCGGCGGTCACGTCCATCCAGATCCGGGACGTCTACCAGGAGTTCTCCACGATCCCCGGGCGTCAAGGAGGACGTCACCCAGATCGTCCTGAACGTCAAGAAGCTCCGCCTCAAGAGCTTCGCGACCCACCCGGTCCAGCTCCGGCTCATCAAGAGCGGCGCGGGCCTGGTCACCGCCGCGGACATCGCCGAGTCAGCCGACGTCGAGATCGTCAATCCCGAACTGGTCCTGATGACCCTCGACACGGATGACGTCACGATCGAGATGGACATCACCGTCGAGCGTGGCGTCGGCTACCTCGCCGCCGAGCGGTCGGAGTCCCTGCCGATCGGAGTGATCGCGATCGATGCGATCTTCACTCCGGTCCGGAAGGTGAACTACTGGGTCGAGCCGACCCGGGTCGGCCAGATCACGAACTACGACAAGCTGACGATCGAGATCGAGACGGACGGGACAATCAGCCCGGAAGAGGCGCTGGCCCGCTCCGCCGACATCCTCGTCCGCCAGTTCCGCCGTTCGTGAACATCGGCATGGTCGGCAACCGCCGCCGACGGTGCCGGGTGGCGTGCCGCAGCTCCCCCCGAACATGCTCGACATGCCGATCGAGGAGCTGGACCTGCCGATGCGGGCCTACAACTCGCTCAAGCGCAACAACATCGTCAAGGTCGGCCAGCTTCTGCAGCTCTAGGACGACGACCTCCTCCGGATGCGCAACTTCGGCAAGAAGTCGCTCGACGAGATGAAGGAGCGCCTCCGGATGCGGGGCTTCATCGTCCCGGAGACGGAGCTGACGGCCTCGACGAGGCGACGATGCCGCTCGACGACGAGTCCGAGGAGGTCTGACCGATGGCCCACCGGATCGACGGCCGCAAGCTGTCGCGCAAGCAGGGCCCGCGGCTCGCGCTGTACAAGAACCTGACCGTGTCGGTCCTCCGCTACGAGCGGGTCAAGACGACCGAGGCGAAGGCCAAGGAGATCCGCGGCCGGGTCGAGCGGATGATCACGCTCGCCAAGCGCGGCGACCTCGCCGCCCGGCGCGCCGTGGTCGCCGCAGTTCCCGAACGAGCCGCTCGTCGTCAACAAGCTGTTCGACGAGATCGCCCCGAAGTACGCCGATCGCACGTCCGGGTACACCCGGATCGTGCGGCTCGGCCAGCGTCAGGGCGACGCGGCGGAGATCGTCCAGATCGAGCTCGTCTGACGACGACGATCGAGCGTCCGAGAGGGCGCGCCCGTGCGCTACCGCGCGCGGGTCGAATACGACGGAACGGACTTCGCCGGCTTCCAGGTCAACCCGGAAGGCGGACGGTCCAGGGAGAGCTCGAGGCCGCGCTGGCACGCCTCGACCGACGCGGGCGAGCGGCGGGTCGACGGGGCCGGGCGGACCGACGCCGGGGTCCACGCCTCGGGACAGGTGATCGCCTTCACCTACCGGGGACGGCTCTCGGCGGCGGAGCTGGGACGGGCGCTCGATGCGCTCCTCCCGCGCGGACGTCGCGATCCGGGATCCTGCGCCGGGTCCCGGACGGGTTCCACCCCCGCTATGCGGCGCGGTACCGGGAGTACCGCTACACCGTCTGGAACGGGCCGCGCAGCCCGCTTCGCGAGCGCACCGCGCTCGGGGTGCGGGCCCCGCTCGACATCGCCGCGATGGCGCGAGCCGGGTCGGTCTTCGTCGGCCGGCACGACTTCCGCGCCTTCGGGGCGACGGACCGGTCACCGGTCCGGACCGTGCATGCGGTCCGGGTCCGGCGGAGAGGCCGGCTCGTGACGATCGACGTCCGGGCCGACGCCTTCCTGCGCGGGATGGTCCGGCGGATCGTGGCCGTCCTCCTGGAGGTCGGCCATGGCAAGATGGATGAGACAGGGGTCGCCGCGGCGCTCGCCGGCCGGACGACCGGCCCTCGACGGGGCAGCCGCCCCGGCCAAGGGGCTGTGCCTCCGGCGCGTCGTCCTCGGACGGCGCGCCGCGGCGGACGAACGGAGAGCACGAGGAACGATGAACGCGAAGACCTATCACGCTTCGTGAGAGCGAGATCGAGCGACGCTGGTACGTCGTCGACGCGACGGACGAGACGCTCGGCCGCCTCGCGTCGCGGATCGCGCACGTCCTCGAGGGCAAGCACAAGCCCACCTACGCCGCCGCACCTCGACTCGGGCGACCACGTCATCGTCCTCAACGCCGTCGAAGATCGCGGTGACCCGGCGACAAGCTCGAGTCGCAAGCTCTACATCCGCCACAGCGGCTATCCCCAGGGCTTCAAGGAGGAGACCCTCGGGTCACCTGCTCGAGCGCCGCCCGGAGGAGGTCATCCGCCGCGCGGTCAAGGGGATGCTGCCGCACAACCGCCTCGGCGCCCAGCAGCTGCGCAAGCTGAAGGTCTACGCCGGCATCCGATCATCCGCATCAGGCCCAGCGGCCTGAGCCGCTCGCCTGACGAGGAGCCAGACACCATGACGACCCCTGCGTTCTACTCCGGGACCGGTCGCCGCAAGACGGCGATCGCCCGCGTCCGGCTCCTGCCGGGCGAGGGCGAGATCGTCGTCAACGGCCGCACGCTCGACGAGCACTTCGGCAACGCCGTGAACGAGTCCGAGGTCCGGATGCCGTTCCGCGTCACCGGCACCGAGGGCCGCTTCAACGCGATGATCAAGGTCGAGGGCGGCGGCGTGACCGGCCAGGCCGGCGCGATCCGCCACGGCATCGCCCGGGCCCTGCTCGAGGTCGACCCGGAGGGCAACCGCCTGCCGCTCCGCCAGGCCGGCCTCCTCACCCGCGATCCGCGGATGAAGGAGCGCAAGAAGTACGGCCTGAAGCGAGCCCGCAAGGCGCCGCAGTACACCAAGCGCTAGTCGGCGCAGCCAACGACCGCCCCGCGTGCTCGCTCGCCATCGTCGACCTCCGGGTCGCTCGCTCCAGCGGTCGCGACCTGCTCGAGTGTCGCGGACCTGTCGGCGGCCGGAGGTCGAACGCGTGTCTTCGGACCGGCCGCGGCGCTCAAGGCGGAGTTCCGCGTCGAGCGGCGTCACGCCCAGCCGCCGCTCGCCGGCGGACGCTGGCGATGCTGTTCCAGAAGCCGAGCCTGCGGACGCGCGTGACGTTCGAGGCGGGGATGGCCCAGCTCGGCGGCCACGCGATCTACCTGACGAACGACGTCGTCCTGGGCGCCCGCGAGAGCGTCCGGGACGTGGCCCGCAACCTCGAGCGGTTCGTCGACGGGATCGTCGTCCGGACGGGTCCCCACGAGGTCGTCGCCGAGCTCGCCGCGCAGGCCTCGGTCCCGGTGATCAACGGCCTGACCCTGCGCGAGCACCCGTGCCAGGCGCTGGCCGACGTGTTCACCATGCGCGAGCGGTTCGGCCGGCTCGACGGGTTGGTCGTCGCGTTCGTCGGCGACGGCAACAACGTCTACCACTCGCTCGCCCTGCTCGGGGCGACGCTCGGGCTGGAGGTCCGCCTGGCCCATCCGGCCGGGCTACGAGCCGAATCGCGCGGATCGTCGCCGCGGGCGACGGAGCTGGCGGCGGCGAGCGGCGGGCGGCTCGTCTTCGCCAGCGACCCGGCGACGGTCGTCCGAGGCGCCGGCGTCGTCTACACCGACGCCTGGACGTCGATGGGCCAGGAGGCCGAGGCGGAGGAGCGCCGCGACGCGTTCGCCCGCTACCAGGTCGAACGACGGCCCTGCTCGACGCGGCCGGTCCCGACGCGGTCGTGATGCACTGCCTGCCCGCCCACCGCGGCGAGGAGATCACCTCGGAGGTGATGGACGGGCCGCGGAGCCTGATCTTCGACCAGTCGGAGAACCGGCTCCACGTCCAGAAGGCGCTCCTGGTCGAGAGCCTCGGCGCTGGAGATGAGCGACATGAGCGACGTCCTCTACGAGCGCTACAAGGACGCCCTCCGGCGCGGGCACGTCGCCGCCGCTCCGGGGCCGACTCGAGCGCGGCCCTCGCGGCGTACGCCGAGGCGGCTGCGATCGCCCCGGACCGGCCCCTGCCGCACACCAGCATCGGCCGGGTCCTTCTCCGGCTGGGGCGGGTCGACGAGGCCCTCGCGGCGTACGCCGCCGCCCTCGCCCGCGCGCCCCGCGACGAGGCCGCCCTGCGTCGGTCGCGCGGAGGCCCTCGCCGCCGCCGGGCGTCCGGTCGAGGCCGCCGGCGTCCTCGACCTGCTCGCCGAGACGCACGAGACGGCCGGCCGGATCCCGGAGGCGTGCGACACGGCGCGACGAGGCACTCGAGCTGGCCGAATCGCGGGCTCGCCGACGCCACCTGGAGGCGCTCGTCGCCGAGCTCCGGTCGTTCGGCGGGCGAGCTCGGTGGCGGATGAGCGGCTGATCCGCGCCCTGCGCACGCTGGAGGCCCCGATCGCCGCGCCTGCCGGCGAGCGCCCGGGCGACCGCCGCGGGTGACGCGCCCGCAGTTGCGGACGCCAGCGCCGGGGTGACGGCCGCGCCCGTGACGGAGCCGAGCCCGCGCCGGACCCGGGTCGACCTGATCGTCGGAGGTCGAGGCGGCGGTGGAGGCCGGCGACCCGTCGGTCGTCCACGAGGTCGTCCTCCGCGCGGTGGCGGCGTTCCGGCGGGCCGGTCTGCTCGATGCCGCCATCGATGCCTGCCACCTGGCGCTCGACGGTCTGCCCGGCGGACCCGGACGTGCACCTCGCGCTGGCCGAGCTCTACCTCGACCACGGCTGGATCGACATGGCCGCCGACAAGCTGGCCATCCTCGGCCGCTTCGTCGAGCTGACCGGCGACGAGCCAGCCCGCCAGCGCCTCTGCGCGATCGTTGGCCAGCGGTTCCCCGAGGACCCTCGACTGACCGCGATCTGCGCCTGACCCGCCGCGCCGGAGCGGCGATCGACGCGTGGACCGGACCCGCCGCGGGACCGTCTCGCGGCCGGTCCGAGGGAGGCACGATGCTACACTCTGGCCGACGATGCCGCAGCTCCTCCAGTCGATCCTCGAGCAGGTCCGGCTCGACCACGCTGGTCGACATCGGGATCACCGCGCTCCTCATCTACTGGCTGTTCAGCCTGATCCGCGGGACGCGGGCGGTCCGCCTCGTCATCGGCGTGAGCGTCCTGTTCGCTCGTCTACGCCGCGGCCCGGCTCTTCGACCTGCGGCTCCTCACCCAGATCCTCCAGGCCGGCGCGGTCGTCGGCCTGTTCGCGCTCGTCGTCGTCTTCCAGCCGGAGCTCCGCCGAGCGCTCGAGCGGATCGGCCGGGTCGGCTCGTTCGGCTGGCTCTTCTCGCCGGCCGAGCGAGCGATCGGCCGAGCACGTCGCGGACGAGGTCGCCCGGGCGGCCGCCGATCCTGTCCGCCGAGGGCCACGGCGCGCTCATCGTCTCGAGCGCGAGACCGGCCTCGAGGAGATCGCCGAGACCGGCGTGATGATCCACGCCGACCTGTCCGCCGACCTGCTCGCGCACGATCTTCGCGCCGCGGACCGCCGCTCCACGACGGCGCCGTGATCATCCGCGGCGAGCAGATCGTCGCCGCCGGCGCGCTGCTGCCGCTGGCCGAGACGACCGTCCACGTCGGAGCGGCTTCGGGACCCGCCACCGGGCGGCCCTCGGGATCACCGAGCAGACCGACGCGGTCGTCGTCGTCGTCTCCGAGGAGAACGGCCAGGTCAGCCTCGTCGAGCGGGCCCGGATCGTCCGCAACCTCAACGAGGCAGCAGCTCGCCCGGGCGATCGTGGACCTCCTTCGGCCCGGCGGCGGTCGGTCGCTCGTCGAACGCGGCACCGGCGGCCGTACGCTCCGCGCGCGCGGGATCGCCCGCCCGCCGCGCCGGATGGCCGGCCTCCGCCGCCTCGCCGGACGCCGGCCCGGCCGCTGTCCCGCCGGCCTCGTCGGTCGACCGTCCGACGGCCGACGACGACCCGACCCGGACCTCGGCCGCGAGCGCGCCGCGATGAGGCGAGCTCCTCCGGTTCGTCGTCCACAACTGGCCGCTGAAGCTGGCGGCGATCGCCCTGGCCACGTTCCTGTACGCCGCGCTGGTCCTGTCCCAGAACGCCCAGATCTGGTCCAGGAGCGTGCCCGATCGTCCCGAAGCTGCTCGACCGTCGGCGGTCCTCCTGAGCAACCTGCCGCCGGTCACCTCGATCCGCTACTTCGCCCCGGCCGATGTCGCCGAGCACCTGACGAGCGCGAGCTTCGGGGCCACCGTCGACCTGTCGCAGGCGCAGCCCCAGCCCGGCAACCCGTCCGTCATCGTCAAGGTGGACGTGAGGGCGATCGATCCCCGGGTGACGATCGTCGACTTCAGCCCGTCGTCCATCCTGGTCCAGCTCGATCCGCTCGTGACGAAGACCGTCCCGGTCCAGGTCGAGCGTGGCGAGGTCCCGCCCGGGCTCGAGATCCGGGATCCGGTCCTGTCAGCCACTACGGCGACCGTGTCCGGCCCGGAGTCGATCGTCCGGCTGGTGACCGCCGCCCAGGCGCGGGTCGTCATCCAGCCGTCGGGCATCGACGTGGACCAGACGGTCGACCTCGTTGCGGTCGAGACTCGGGGCGAGGTCGTCGGCCCGGTCGACGTCGAGCCCGACGAGCGTCCACGTGAAGATCGCGGTCGGCAGCGGCCTCCAGAGCAAGACCCTGCCGGTGAACCCGGTCGTCACGGGCACCCCGGCGACCGGCTTCGAGATCGCCTCCGTGACGGTCGACGCCGCTGGCCGTCGCGGTCGAGGGCGACGCCGATGCGCTCGGCCCTGCTGGCGAAGGCGGACACGATGCCGATCTCGCTCAGCGGCGCGACCAGGCGACCTGACCCGGACGGTCGCCTCGCCCTGCCCGACGGGCGTGTCGCCGATCGCCGGGGACAGTGTCACCGTGAAGGTGATCGTCCGGCCGATCGCCGCGACGCGCGACTACTCGGCCGGGCTCGTCCTGTCCGGCGCCCGCGACGACCGGACCTACAGTCTGTCGACCGACTCGGTGCTCGTCACCCTCGGCGGAACGGTGGCCGACCTCGATCGCCTCGACGCCGCGCTCGTATGCCCTCGTCGCCGATGTCGACGGGCTCGGCTCCGGCGTCTCACGAGGTCACGCTCCGGGTCTCGCTCCCCGCGGACGTCACGCTCGTCGCGGTCAGTCCGGCCGAGGTGACGGTCACCGTCGACGCTCGACGCGCCGCCGTCGCCGACGCCGACGCCGGCACCGTCGCCGACGCCGGCACCGACGCCGAGCGGCCCCTGACGTGGCCCGCCTCTTCGGCACCGACGGCATCCGCGGCGTCGCCAACGTCGACCTCAAGCCGACGCTCGCCTACGCCCTCGGCCGGGCGACCGCCCACGGCTGGTCGGGCCCGGGCGGCGCGATCGTCGTCGGCCAGGACACGCGGCGCTCGGGCGACATGTTCGTGGCCGCGATCACCGCCGGCGCGACGAGCCTCGGGCGTCGACGTCCACTCGGCTCGGCGTCGTCCCGACGCCGGCCCTCGCCTATCCTCGCCGGGACCGGCGCCGTTCGCGGCCGGGATCATGGTCTCGGCGTCGCACAACCCGGCCGACGACAACGGCCTCAAGGTCCTCGACCGCGCCGGGCTCAAGCTCGACGACGCGGTCGAGGACGAGCTCGAGCAGCTGATCTGGCGGACCGAGGAGCTCGGCGGCGTCCGGCAACGCCGAGCTCGGGCCGGTCGATCGACGCCGCGCGACGCTCCTCGACCGCTACCGCGAGCCACCGGCTCGGCCTGGCCGCGGACGATCGACGCGCCGGGCCTGCGGATCGTCCTCGACTGCGCGAACGGCTCGGGCGGCGTCGTCGGCGCCGGAGATCCTCGCGGCGACCGGGCGCGACGCGTCGAGGTCATCCACGACGAGCCCGGACGGCGATCAACATCAACGTCGGCTGCGGGGCCACCGCGCCCGGCGTCGCTCGCGGCGGCCGTCGTCGAGCGCGGCGCCGACGTCGGCTTCGCCCTCGACGGCGACGCCGACCGGCTGCATCGCGGTCGATGCGGCGCGGCCGGGTCGTCGACGGCGACCAGGTCCTCGGCATCCTCGCCCTCGACCGGCTCGCGCGCGGCGCCCTGCCCGGCGGCGGCGCTCGTCGTGTCGGTCCTGTCGAACGGCGGCCTCCAGGCGGTCGTCGAGGCGGCCGGCGGCCAGGTCATCCGGACGCCGGTCGGCGACAAGTACATCCTCGAGGGGATGCAGGTCTCGGGCGCCGGCCTCGGCGGCGAGAAGAGCGGCCACGTCATCGTCCTCGAGCACACCACGTCGGGCGACGGGATCGTCACCGCGCTCGAGGTCCTGCGGGTGATGGCGCCGGCGCGGCCGGCCGCTGGCCGAGCTCGCCGCGCGAGATCCCGCTCCTGCCCCAGCAGCAGCGCGCGGTGCCGGCTCGTCACAAGGACCAGTGGGAGGGCGACCCGGTCCTCCAGCGGGCGATCGCCGACGCCGACGGCGCGGCTCGGCGGCGCCGGCCGCGATCCTCGTCCGGCCGTCCGGCACCGAGCCCGCGCTGCGGGTCATGGTCGAGGGGCCGGACGCGGACCTCGTCGCCGAGCTGGCCGACGCGATCGCGGCCCTCGCGGGCGAGCGACTAAACTAGCCCGGTGCCCAGCCACGGAGCCAGCGCACCCGCGGTCGAGCCGGCGGGACGAACGGAGGACTGACGCATGTGCGGCATCGTCGGCTACACCGGACCGCGTGAGGCGGGCCCCATCCTCATCGAGGGGCTCCAGCGCCTCGAGTACCGCGGCTACGACTCGGCCGGGATCGCGCTCGTCGACGAGGCGGGCGACCTGTTCGTCGAGAAGAAGGCCGGCAAGCTCGCCAACCTCCAGACGGCGATCGCCGACCGGACCCCGCACGCCGCGATCGGCCTGGCCCACACCCGCTGGGCGACCCACGGCCGGCCGAACGACCTGAACGCCCATCCGCACCAGGACTGCACCGGCGAGATCACGGTCATCCACAACGGGATCATCGAGAACTTCCGGGAGCTCCGCGACGGCCTCGAGGCGCGCGGCCACATCGCTCGACGTCGGAGACCGACACCGAGGCGATCGCCCACCTCGTCGAGGAGGCCTACGCAGGGCGACCTCGCCGACGCCGTCCGGGCCGCGCTGCGCCAGGTCGAGGGCGCCTACGCGATCGTCGTCATGCACCGCGGCGAGAGCGACCGGCTCGTCGGGGCGCGCCAGGACGTGCCGCTCGTCGTCGGCCTGGACGGCGAGGAGAGCTTCCTCGCCAGCGACGTCGCCGCGATCCTCGCCCACACCGACCGGGTCGTCTTCCTCGAGGAGGGCGACGTCGCCGACCTCCGGCCGATCGGGCGTCGACGATCACCGACGTCGACGGCGCCGCCGCTCGAGCGGGCCGGTGACGATCATCGACTGGACGCCCGAGGCCGCCGAGAAGGGCGGCTACGAGCACTTCATGCTCAAGGAGATCCACGAGCAGCCCGAGGCGCTGCGCCAGTCGCATCGCCGGCCGGGTGACGCCGCGACGACCGGATCCAGGTCGACGGAGCTGGCCGGCCTCGAGGACGCTCCTGCGCACGGTCGACCCGGGTCGAGCTCGTCGCCTGCGGCAGCGCGTACTACGCGGCGCTCGTCGGGGCGGCCGCGATCCAGGACTGGACCGGCCTCCCGGCCCGGGCCACCGTCGGCTCCGAGTTCCGCTACAGCCCGCCGCCGCTCGACGAGCACGACGCTCGTCATCGCCGTCACCCAGTCGGGCGAGACGGCCGACACGATCGCCCCGACCCGCCTGGCCCGCGAGCGGGGCTGCCCGATCATCGCGGTGACGAACACGGTCGGCTCGGCGATCACCCGCGAGGCGGACGCGGTCCTCTTCCTGCAGGCCGGCCCGGAGATCGCGGTCGCGGCGTCGCAAGACGTTCGTGACCCAGGTGACGACGCTGGTCATCCTCGCGGCGGCGATCGCCAAGGCCCGCGGCACGCTCGGGCGCCGAGCAGGAGCTGGAGCTCGGCGCCGCGCCTGCGCGCGCTGCCCGCAGGCGGCCGCAGCGGGCGCTCGACGCCGCGACCGGCGTCGGCGGACGCTCGCCCGCCGCTACGTCAACTCGCGCGGGCTTCATGTTCGTCGGCCGCGGCTACACGCTACCCGGCCGCGCTCGAGGGCGCGCTCAAGCTCAAGGAGGTCAGCTACGTCCACGCCGAGGGCTACGCGGCCGGCGAGCTGAAGCACGGCCCGATCTCGCTGCTCGACGCGGAGTGCCCGCTCGTCGCGGTCGCGACCCGCTCGTCGGTCTACGACAAGCTCATCAGCAACGTCATGGAGGGCCGCGCCCGCGACGCCCGGGTCATCGCCGTCGCGACCGAGGGCGACGCCGCAGATCGAGCGCTACGCCGACGACGTCTGCTGGGTCCCCGACACGCACGAGGCGCTCAGCCCGGTCCTGGCGATCATCCCGCTCCAGCTGTTCGCCTACCACATCGGCGATCGCCCGCGGCACGGACGTCGACCAGCCGCGCAACCTCGCCAAGTCGGTCACGGTCGAGTAGCCGGATGGCACCGGACGCGGTCCCCGCTCGAGACGCGTCCGGCGGTCCGGTCTCGTCCCGCCCGGGACGACCGAGCTCGGGATCGACATCATCAAGGTCGAGCGGATCCGGGCGGCGCTCGAGCGGTTCGGCGGCGCGCTTCTCGGACCGGGTCCTGACCGCCGCCGAGCGGCGCTACGTGCGCGATCGGCCCGGAGACGTTCGCCGGCCGCTGGGCGGCCAAGGAGGCCGTGAGCAAGGTCCTCGGGCTCGGCGTCCGGGGGATCGGCTGGCGGGACATCGAGATCGAGCGGCTGCCCACCGGCCAGCCCGCCGTCCGCCTCCACGGCCGGGCGGCGGCTCGGGCCGAGCAGCTCGGGATGGGCGCGGATCGCGCTCTCGATCACCCACGAGTCGGACTACGCGGTCGCGATCGCCTTCGGCGTCCGGACCGCCGGCGGCCGGTACGTCTTCCCGCTCGACATCGAGGAGCGGCTCGACGAGCGCGAGCGGCGAATCCTGGCCCGGATCGAGCGGCTGCGCGGCCGTCGTGGCCGAAGCGGACCGTCGGCTGAGCCGGAGACGAGGCCCGCCGCCGAAGCGCGACCGGTCGGCTTCGGGCGGCGGCGACCGGCGACGTCGTCGTGGCAGCCGGCGCCCGCCGGAGGTCGAGCTGCTCGACGACCGTATCGCCGCAGCCCTCCTTCCGGAGCGACCGGTCCGCGGCCACAAGGGGACGTTCGGGAAGCTCCTCGTCCTCGCGGGCTCGCTCGACTACGCCGGCGCCGCCCTCCTCGTCTGCCGGGCCGCCGGCCGGGCGGGTGCGGGCCTGGTGACGCTCGCCGTCCCGGAATCGCTCCAGCCGCTGTTCGCGGCAAAGGTCGTCGAGGCGACGACGATGGCCCTGCCCGAGGACGACGTCGAGGAGGTCGACCCGGAGCCCGCGCTGGCCCGGATCCTGGACCACGAGCACGATGCGATCGTGGTCGGGTCCGGGGCTCCGGCCGGGCCTGGCGACCGCCGAGCTCGTCCGCGGTCTGCTGTCCGTCGAGGAGGACGCCGGACCGGCGCCGGCGGTCGCTCGACGCGGAGGCGCTCCGCTCGCTCGCCGCGCTGGACGGGTGGTGGGAGCGGATCGGTCGGGCCTGCGTCCTGACCCCGCATGCCGGGGAGTTCGCCCGGCTGCGCGCCGGCAGCGGGGTGGAACCGGGCGCGGATGGCGACCTCAACGCGGACGACCGAGCGCGCGTCGCCGCCGCGCGAGCCGCCGCCGCGCGATGGGGCCAGGTCGTCGTGCTCAAGGGCGCCAGAACCGTGATCGCCGCGCCCGGACGGGCGGCTCGCCCGTGGCGCCGTTCGAGAATCCCGGCCTGGCGACGGGCGGCACCGGGCGACGTCCTCGGCGGGACGATCGGGGCGCTCCTCGCCCAGGGGCTCGCGCCGTACGATGCGGCCCGCCTCGGGGTCTACCTCCACGGCACGGCCGGTGACGTCCTCCGCGAGCGGCTCGGGGACGCCGGTCTCCTGGCCGGGGATCTGCCGCTCGAGATCGCCCTCGCCCGCAAGCGGCTCGCGGCGATGGCGAAGCGCCGGTCCTCGTCCCGCAGGCTCGGCTTCCGCGCCTTTGGTGACGGCCCCGGCGCCGACCCGGGCTCGTGACCGGGCCCGCCGCCCGCCCGTCGATCGAGGCGCGCCTCGTCGCGGCGGGGCTGCCCCCGCTGCCCCGCACGGCGTGGCTCGAGATCGACCTTGACCGGCTTCGCGGGAACCTCGCGGCGCTTCGCGCCGCGGTGCCGACCCGGCGTGCGGGTCGAGCCCGTCCTGAAGGCCGACGCCTACGGGCACGGCGCGGTGCCGGTCGGTCGGGCGCTCGAGGCGGCCGGCGCCGATGGCTTCTCGGTCGCGGCCTTCGACGAGGCGGTCGAACTCCGCGACGCCGGGCCTCCGGGCGCCGATCCTGCGTCTCTACCCGGTCCCGCCCCAGGTCGTCCCGGAGGCGATGCGGCGACGGGTCGCCGTGACCGCGTCGGACGACGACGCTCCTCGAGCGGATGCTCGCTGCGGCGGCGTGCGCCTGGGCGGATGCGGCCGGACGCGGATTCCAGGACCCCGGCATTGGAGGTCCACCTCGAGGTGGAGACGGGTCTCGGCAGGGCCGGACTTGCCCCGGGGCGCATCCCGGCCGCGGCCGCCGCCATCGAGGCCACCCCCGGGGCGCGCCTCGCGGGCATCTGGTCCCATCTCCAGGCCGCCGAGCGACCGAGTCCGCACGCCCGGCCAGATCGAGCGATTCGGCGAGGCGATCCAGCGGCTGAGCGACGGCGTTCTCCGGGTGCCGTACCGTCACCTCGCCGCCAGCGCCGGCCTGCTCGCCGGGACCGTCCCGGCGTACGACGGCGTTCGGCTCGGCCTGGCGATCTACGGGATCGTGCCGGACGACGCTGGGCCCGCGCGGAGGCTTCCCGGCCGCCGGCGAGCGAGCTCCGTCCGGTCCTGTCCCTGCACGCTCGGCCGGTCCGGGTCGCCGACCTTCCGGCGGGCACGGGGATCAGCTACGGGCCGACGTTCACGACTGCCCGCCCGAGCCGGATCGCGACGCTCCCGCTGGGCTACGGCGACGGCTTCGCCGCGCTCGCTCTCGAACCGCGCCGAGGCTCTCGTCCGGGGGCGGCGCGTGCCGCTCGTCGGGCAACGTCGCGATGGACGCGGTCATGGTCGACGTCACGGACGTGCCCGGCCCGCCGGTCACCGTCGACGACGAGTTCGTCCTGCTCGGCGAGCAGGACGGCGAGGCGATCCCGGTCGAAGAGCTGGCGCGACTGCGCACCACGAACACATGGGAGACGGTCACCGCGATGGCTCGCAGGCTGTCACGGGTGTACCATGCCGGCTCGGAACCCGTGGGCATCCGCACGCTCGCGACGGGGAGAGAACGGTGGCACGGATCGAGATCTGGAACGGCGACATCTGCGACCTCGAGGTCGATGCGATCGTCAACGCGGCGAACGCCAGCGCTGTGGATGTCGACCGGCGTCGGCGGGGCGCTCAAGCGGGCCGGCGGCGACGCAGATCGAGTTCGCCGCGGTCCGCCAGGCTCCCGTCTCGCTCGGTGACGCGATCGTCACTCCGGCCGGTCAGCTGGCCGCCCGGATGGTCATCCACGCGGTCTCGCTCGATCGGGACCGGCGGACGAGTGCGGCGGTGATCCAGGCCGCGATCCGCAGCGCGTTCGCCCGGGCACGCGAGCACGGCGTCGCCACGATCGCCTTCCCGGCGCTGGGCACGGGCGTCGGCGGGTTCCCGCTGGAGGAGGCCGCCAGGATCACGGTCGAGACCGTGCGCGACGAGCTCCGCCGTTCGCCGGGGATCGAGTCGGTCGTCCTTGCGCTCCACGGCGCAGCCGCCTACGAAGCCTACTTGGCGGCCATCAGGGAGCCGGTCGCCATCGAGATCGGGGCCGAACCCGCCACCCCTCTGGAGCGCGTCGACCGCGGTCGCGGTGTGCCCGGATGAGCTTCCCCAGGGAGCGGTCCGATGAGCAGCGCGACGACCTCGTCGAGCAGGTCGCCCGGGAGATCCAGTTCCTGGGACTGACCGGCCCGGCGGTCCACTTCCTCCATGCCAGCCGGCCGTACCGTCCGCTCGGCAGCAACGCGATGCTCTTCTTCGACCCGACCCTGCGCGGCCTGTTCGGCGGCGACGACACGTCGGCCTCGGCGATCCTCGCCGACGACATCGGGATCGAGCAGCTCATCGAGCGCCTCGAGGAGCTCGATGACGACGGAACCTTCGACGCCTGACCGGCTCGAACGGGGAGTCGACCCCGTCGGCTAGCATGGGCGGGTGACCAGCGACCCCCGCGCCATGTTCGCGCTCGACCTGGGCGCGGCCACCGCGTCCGCGGCGATCATCGGAGAGATCGACGGCCGACGACGATTGCTTACCTCGGTCTCGGTCCCCGCGGGGGTTCACCCCGACGACCTTCTCGCCGCTCTCGTCAGCCGGTTCTCCGCCGCCGACCCGGTCATCGCCGCCGAGCTCGGAGCCGGATCGGATGCCGTCGAGCGGTGGTTCCGGCTCGTCGCCCGTTCAGATCCGCCGCCGGTCCTGGCCGTCCTGGCGTCTACCGTGCGCGAGCGGGAGGCGGTGGAGCGCATCGCCGGCCTCGCCGGGTGGCGGACGCGGGGCGCCAGCCTGGAGGTCGACGGGCCGATCGAGCTGACCCGCCTCGCTCTCGAGCGGGGCGTCCGGGCAATCGCCGTCGCCGCCGGCGAGGCGACGAGCCGCGAGGAGCAGGCGGCCCTCGCCGAGCTCGTGGCCCTGACCCGCGGGATCGCGGAGCGCAACCCGGGACCTCAGGTGCTCCTTGTCGGCGCCGTGGCCGCCGAGGCCGGCTCGATCCCGGCCGGCGCGACCGGCGACGACCCGCTGTTCGCTCCCGGTCCGGACGTCGGGGAGCCCGCGGGTCTGCCGCTCCGACGGTTCCTCGAGCGGTTGGTCCCCGTCTCCAGCGCAGGGCGGCGCGCGACGCCCTCGGCGGCGATCGACCTCGCGGCGGTCCTCGGCCGCCGGGTGGAGGTCATCGACATCGGCCTGGACGGGGGGCTCCGGGCAGTCGCGGGGCCGGACGGCCTGGAGGGGCCTGCGGCATTCATGCCCGCCGCCGGGCTCGTCCCGCCCGAACTCGATGACGGGGTCGTCGACGGGGTCCTCGCCTGGTCGACCGTCCCGCTCGATCGCCATCGGATGCACGATCGGCTGCGCGAGCTCCGCCTGGCGCCCTGGGTCGAGGCGCACGGCGATGGTGCGCTCCTCCGGTTGTCCGCGGCTCGGGCGGCCCTCGAGCGACTCGTCCGCGCGACGCCCGACCTGGGGGCGCTCCCGGCCCCGGACCTCGTGGTCGTCGCCGGCGGGGCGTGGGCGGCCGCGCCCGGCCCCGCGATCGCGCTGGCCGTGGCCGACGTCCTCCGGCGCCCCGGCGCGAGCCAGCTCGCCTTCGACCACGCCCGGCTGCTCGGCCCGATCGGCTCGCTCGGGGACGCTGTCGTCCGTCGGGCGCTCCTGGGCGAGCTCGCCGACGACCTCCTCGCGCCGCTCGGCACGGTCATCATCCCGCAGGGTCTCCGGGCGGGCCGGAGCGCCGGTCGCCTGGTCGTCCGCGGGCAGGCCGGTGAGACGGAGCTCGATCTCGTCCCCGGCGGCCTCCAGCTCGTCGACCTGCCGCCCGGGCAGCTGGCCACGGCGGATCTCCGGTTCCGGGACCAGGTGGGACTCGGGACCCGGGGTCGCCACCTCTCGATCGAGGTGGGCGGTGGCCTCGGCGGTCTCCTCGTCGATCTTCGGGATGTGCCGCTCCGCCTGCCGGAGCGGGCCGAGCCGCGTCGGGCGCTCCTCGGGGCGTGGCAGGCCGCGTTCTGGGCGGGCGTCGCGGAATGAGCGCACGCGCCGTCACGAGGACCGCCGCGAAGGCCGCCCGGGCCGAGGCCCTCACCCGCGCGGAGCTCGAGGCCTCGGCCGGGTCCCTCGCGCAGGGGTACACCCTCGTCCCGTCGAGGATGCTCATCGCGCCGGACCCGGTCGCCTGGTTCGCCCTCCGACCGGGGGACCGGATCCTCGTCGCACCGGGCGATCCCGTGACGCCCGGCCTGGGACTGGCCGAGCGGCAGCGCGACCCGCGTGTCGAGGACGGACCGCCGCTCGCTGGCGCGACCGCAGCGGAGCATCCTCTCCGGCCCGGGGACTGGTGGCCCGGAGACGGCCACGAGTCGGGCGGCCCGCTGCGCCGCCGCCGTCCGCGGACACCGGCCGGCGAGCTGCTCCACCCGGCCGGTGCACGCTGGCGGATCGCGAGCGGAGACCACGTCGACGTGCTCGAGGCGCCGGCCGCCGGGGTCGTGCGCGAGGCGACGCCCGGTCGGGCGATCGCGGTCGCGCTCACCGGGAGCGGCCTGCCGGCCGCCTTCGCAGCGGGGACGCCGGCCCGCGGCCGGCTCGAGCGCATTCCCGGGGAGGCGGGCCTGCGCGGCGCGCTAGGCGTCGGCCGGGCGGGCTCGGTCCTCGTCGTTGACGGCCGGGTCGACTCGGAGGCGATCATCCGGGCCCGGGCCATGGGCGTGCGCGGGGTCGTCGTCAGTGGGCTCGCCGGCAAGGACCTTCGGGACCTGGTCGCATCCGAGGCGCGCCAGCGGGCGAGCCTCCAGCCGCTGGCCGCGTTCGCCGTGCTCGCCCTCGAGGGCGCCTTGCGCCGGCCGATCCCGGGGCCGGTCGCCGCGCTCCTGGAAGCGCTCGAGGGCCGCGAGGTCGCGCTCGTCATCGATCCGCCGATGCTCGTCTTCGACCCGCCCACTCCCGAACCGCCGCGGCCGCCGCCCGGCTGGGTCCGTGTCCGGGCCGGTGAGCTGGCCGGGCGAGAGGGGCGCTGGCTCAGGACGGCCGGTGTCCGCCGGTTCGCGGCCGGCACTCACCTCGAGGCGGCGATGATCGCGCTGGAGGACGGTCAGGTCGCGGTCGTCCCGCTCGCCGATCTCGAGCGCTTCACCTGACGGCGGCCGGCGGCCGAGTCCGCTACGCTCCGGCCATGCCCCCGACGCCGTCCGCCCATGCCATCACGTCGCTCGTCGAACGACGCGTGGTGATCTGCCCGGACCCGGGCGCGACCCGCGATCTCGCGGCGGCGCTCGCCCGCGTCGCGGCGCCGGGGGACGTAATCTCGCTCATCGGGGAGTTGGGGGCGGGCAAGACCCTGTTCGCGAAGGGCTTCGGGTTGGGTCTCGGGGTGACCGCCACGATCAACTCGCCGAGCTTCGTGCTGATGGCCGAGTACGCCGGACGCCTGCCGCTCTTCCATCTCGACCTGTACCGGCTCGCCGACGCGGGCGACGCGCTCGCCGGCGGACTCATCGACGAGCGCCAGGCGGAAGGCGTCACGCTCATCGAGTGGGCCGAGCGTCTCGGGCCCGCGCTGCCGGCCGGCCGGCTCGAGGTCCGCATCGACGGGACGGGCGATGAGCCTCGGACGATCACCCTCCGCATCGCGGATCCTGCGTACCGGCGCTATCTCCGGGCGGTCCCGTGACCGGGGTGAAGGGCGCGCCCGCAGAGGGCGCCCCGGTTCTCGCGTTCGATACGGCCACGACCATGGCGGTGGTGGCCGTCGGCGACCCGAGCGGCCGGCTCCTGGGCGAGTCCCGCTGGACGTCGGGCTACCGCCACGGCGAGGAACTCCTGGTCCGGGTCGACGGGCTCCTGGCCGAGCTCGGGGTGGGGCTCGGCGACCTCGGCGCGATCATCGTCGGGACCGGACCGGGCGCGTTCACCGGACTGCGCGTCGGGCTGGCCACGGCGAAGGGCCTCGCCCACGCCCTGCGCATCCCGATCGTCGGCGTGGCGACGTCGACGGCGCTCCTCCGCGCGGCCGCGGCCGCGGGTGCGCTCGCGGCGCCACGGCTCGCGCTGCTCCTGCCCGCGGGGCCGTCGGACCGGGTGCTCGTCGCGGGCGGCGCGCCCATCCTCCTCCCGGGCGGCACCGAGCCGGAGCTCTCGCCGGGGACGAGCCTGGTGGCGGTCGACCTCGCGGGTCGGGCGCCGGTCGACGCCGTCGAGCGCGGCGGGCGGGCTCGGGCCGGCCTCGGCGCGGCGCTCGTCCGGATCGGTGCCGAGCGCCTGTCCGCGGGCCTGACCGACGACCTGGCCCGGCTCGTCCCGGAGTACGTGACGCTGCCGCGCGGGATCCGCGCGGAGACGGGAACGATGGAATGGTCGCGCGACCCCCGGTGAGCGTCGTCATCGCCCCGATGCGGATCGACGACCTCGACGGTGTCCAGGCCATCGAGCGAGCGAGCTTCACGACGCCCTGGCCGGCTCACGCCTATCGCACCGAGCTCGAGACGAACCGGCTCGCCCACTACGTGGTCGTGCGGGTCGGCGATGAGCTCGTCGGCTATGGCGGGCTGTGGCTGATGGTGGACGAGGCCCACATCACGACGTTCGCGATTCACCCCGCGTGGCGCCGGCGCCGGCTCGGGGAGCGACTCCTCCTGGCCCTCCTCGACCTCGCGATCGAGCGCCGGGCCGGTGAGGCCACCCTCGAGGTGCGCCTGTCCAACCTGGCCGCGCGGCGGCTCTACGAGAAGTTCGGGTTCCGGCCGGTCGGGATCCGGCCGCGCTACTACAGCGACGATCACGAGGACGCCCTGATCATGACCACGGAGCGTCTCGACGGCCCCCCGATGCCCGAGCGGATCGCGCGCCTGCGCGCGGAGCTGGAGGCGGCGCCGGACCCGACGGCGGATCCCACGGGAGGTCCCGGCGCGGACGCGCGACGGGGCGCCGGCCCGGCCCCGGAGTCGGGCGCGTGAGCGGGCCCCTGGTCCTGTCGATCGAGTCGAGCTGCGATGAGACCGGGATCGCCGTGGTCGAGGGCGGCCGGCGGATCCATGCCAACGTCGTCGCCAGCCAGGCCGCCCTGCACGCCGCGACCGGGGGGATCGTGCCGGAGGTTGCGGCGCGGGCCCATCTGCGCTGGATCGTTCCGGTCCTCGACGCGGCCTGGGCGGACGCCGGGGTCGCCTGGCGTGACATCGACGCGATCGCGGTGACCCACGGCCCGGGCCTGGCCGGCTCGCTCCTGGTCGGGATCAACTTCGCCAAGGCGCTCGCCCACGTCCACCGCCGGCCGCTGGTCGGGGTCAACCACCTGGAGGGCCACGTCTACGCCGGCTGGCTGCTGGACCCCGGCGAGGCGGATCGCCCGGCGCCGGAATTCCCGCTCGTCGCGCTGGTCGTCTCCGGCGGGCACACGTTCCTCGTCGAGATGCGTGACGAGCTGACCTACCGGCTCCTCGGCCAGACCGTCGACGACGCGGCCGGGGAGGCGTTCGACAAGGTCGGGCGGCTGCTCGGGCTGGGCTACCCGGGCGGACCGGCGATCCAGCAGGCGGCGGAGGGGGCGACCCGGCGCGACGTCCTCTTCCCGCGAGCGTGGCTGGGCGATACGTACGACTTCAGCTTCAGCGGCCTGAAGACGGCCGCCCGGCGGATCGTGGCCGCCGCCCGCGCGGACGAGGGCCTGCCGATCGACGACCCCGACGCCCGGCTCTCCGCGGCGATGACGGCGGAGCTGGCCCACGGCTTCCAGGAGGCGGTCGTCGACGTCCTCGCGACGAAGACGCTCCGGGCGGCCCGCGCGATCGGCGCCCGGACGATCGTGGTCGGTGGCGGGGTCGCGGCCAACCGCGCCCTGCGGGCACGGATCGAGGGCGAGGCGGAGGCGGCCGGGATCCCGGTGGTCGTGCCGCGTCCCGGTCTGTGCACGGACAACGGGGCGATGATCGGCGCCGCCGGCGCCCGGCGATTCGAGGCGGGGGAGCGGGCCGGCCTGGACCTCGACGCGCGCCCGTCGCTGCCCCTGGCCGCCCGATGACCGCGGGCGCGCCCAGGCTGGACCCGGACGAGGTCCGCCGAACCCTCCGGGAGGCGGGCCTCCGGGCGCGCCACGCGCTCAGCCAGAACTTCCTCGCCGATGTCGACGTCCTCCAGGCGATCCTCGCCGAGGCGGGCCCGGTCCCCGGCCGGCGCGTGCTCGAGATCGGGCCGGGCCTCGGGATCCTGACCGGCGGGCTCCTCGACGCGGGCGCCGCGGTCACGGCGGTGGAGCTCGACCGCAGCCTCGCCGCGCGGCTCCGCTTCCATTTCGCGGCCGCCCTTGAGCGCGGCGCCGCCGAGCCGGCCGCACCTGGCGTCCTGCGGTTGATCGAGGGCGATGCGCTCGACCAGCCGCTGACCGAGCTCTGCCTGCCGCCGTACGACGTCGTGGCCAACCTGCCGTACCACATCACGAGCCCGATCCTCCACCGCCTCCTCGGGACGCCGCCGCGGCCGGATCGCCTCGTGCTCATGGTCCAGCGCGAGGTCGCCGAGCGGATCGCCGCGCCGCCCGGGAAGATGAGCTACCTGTCGGTCTTCGTGCAGTACCACGCGGCGGTCCGGATCGCCCTCCGGGTCTCGCCGGCTGCCTTCGAGCCGGCGCCCGAGGTGGACTCCGCGGTCATCGTCGCCGAGCCGTATCCCGCGGACGACCGGCTTGACCCGGCGTCGGAGGAGCGGCTCTGGCGGCTCGTCCAGGCCGGGTTCCGCGAGCGGCGGAAAATGATTCACAACGTGCTCGTCCGGCAGCTGCCGGTCCCGCCAGATCGGGTCGCGGCGGCGCTCGCCGCCGCCGCCATCGAGCCGGACCGCCGCCCTCAGACGCTGGCCGTCGGCGAGTGGCTGCGGCTTCTCGAGGTCCTCGGGCCGATGGGGGACGACGTCCGCGGGCGGCGTGCGAGCGATCGGTGATCGGCTCAACCGTCGTCCGGGTCGCCCCGGCCAAGCTCAACCTCACCCTCGCCGTCGTCGGACGGCGGCCGGACGGCTACCACGCGCTCCATTCGGTGATGGTCCCGCTGGGGCTGGCGGACCGGCTCAGCCTCGCCCCGGCCGGCGGGCGCGAGGACACCCTCCACGTCGACGGCTTCCCGACGGGCGCCGGATCGGACGACCTCGTCCTCCGAGCGCTGGCCGAGGCTCGCTCGGCGGTCGGGGCGGGCTGGGCCGGGCCGGCCGGTCCGCCCCCGGCCCTGGCGGCTCGGCTCGAGAAGCGGATCCCGGTCGCGGCCGGCCTCGGCGGCGGCTCGAGCGATGCGGTCGCCGCCATCGACGGAGCTCTCGAGGCGTGGGGCGCGGAGCTGTCCATCCACGAGCGGCTGCGGATCGCCGCCCGGCTCGGCTCGGACGTCCCGTTCTTCCTGGCCGGGGGCCCGGCGCTCGTCGAGGGTCGCGGCGAGACCGTCACCCCGCTGCGGGGCGTGATCGGGCATCCGCCGGGCGTGCTCGTCGTCACGCCGCCGGTCGCCGTCCCGACGCCGGCGGTCTTCGGCGCCTACGCTGCCGGCGCTCGGCCGGCGGGCGGAGCGGCCCGGACGAGCTCGATCCACCTCGCCGACGAGCTCCGGAGCGGCCTCGACGCGCGGGCGCTCGTCGACCGGGCGGGAATCCTGGCGGTGGCCAACGATCTCATTCCGGCCGCGGCGGCCGTCGTCCCGGAGCTCGCCGGGCTGCGGAGGGCGCTCCGTCGGCTGCTCGGCCGGCCGGTCGGCCAGTCCGGCTCGGGCCCGACCCTGTGGGTCCTCTATCCTTCGGTCTCCGAGGCCGAGGCGGCCGCGGGGACGGTCCGCGCGGCGGTGGCGGACGGGCACCTCGCGGTGCCCGGCGCCGGACAGCCGTTCATCGCCGCAACCACGATCCAGCCGACGATCCAGCCGACGATCCAAACGAGGAGCGAACGATGACCCGCCAGGCGATCTCCACGACCGGGGCCCCGGCCGCGATCGGCCCGTACAGCCAGGCGATCGCGGCCGGTGATCTCGTCTTCTGCTCCGGCCAGCTCGGCCTCGACCCGGCGACCGGCGAGCTGGTCGAGGGCGTCGAGGCCCAGGCCGAGCGCGCCCTGCGCAACCTGGCCGCGGTCCTCGACGCGGCCGGCGCCACCTGGGGCGACGTCGTCAAGACGACGCTCTTCCTCGCCGACATGGGCGACTTCGCCGCCGTCAACGCGATCTACGCGACGTTCATGCCCGATCCGCCCCCGGCCCGCTCGACGTTCGCGGTGGGGGCGCTCCCGAAGGGCGGCCGGATCGAGATCGAGGCGATCGCCCGCCGACGATGAGGGAACGCCCGACCGGCCAGCCCGACCGGCCTGGTTTGACACCCCGGAGGGACCGCCCCTACGATGCCTTGGCCCTGATGAACCCCGACCCTCTCCCGTCCCGGACCGTCGCGGTCGTCCTTGCCGCCGGGCTCGGGACGCGGATGAAGTCGCACACGTCCAAGGTCCTCCACCCGCTGTGCGGCCGGCCGATGCTCGCCTATGTCCTCGACGCGGCTCGCGCCGCGACGGGGGAGCGGCCGCTGGTCGTCTACTCCCCGCCCACGGCCGCGATCCGCGATGCCTTCGCCGAGGAGGCCGACTTCGCGCTCCAAGACGAGCCGCGCGGAACGGGCGACGCGCTTCGGGCGGCTCTCGCGGTGCTGCCCGCTGACGTCGCCGAGATCGTCCTGGCGTACGCCGACGTGCCGCTCCTCGAGGCGGACCTCCTCGAGGAGCTCCTCGCCGAGCACCGCGCGTCGGACGCCGCCCTCTCGCTGGTCAGCGTCATCACCATGGACCCGGCGAACCTCGGGCGGGTCGTCCGGGACGACGACGGGAACGTGGAGCGGATCGTCGAGGTGAAGGACGCCGACGAGGACGAGCTCGAGATCGACGAGATCAACGCCGGCGTCTACGCCATGGACGCCGCCTGGCTGCGCGCCCGGATCGGCGACCTTCGCCCGTCGCCGATGACCGGCGAGCTGTACCTGACCGAGCTCGTCGCGTTGGCTCGCGCCGACGGCCGGACGATCGCGACGGTCGAGGTCGGCGACGACGGATCGCTCGCGGGGATCAACGACCGGGCCCAGCTGGCCGACGCGACCTACCGGCTCCGGGAGCGGATCAACCGCGGGCACCTCCTCGCCGGGGTGACGATGGACGACCCCTCGACCGCGTACGTCGACTTCACGGTCGAGCTCCAGGCGGACGTCGTGCTCGAGCCGAACGTCATCCTGCGCGGCCGGACGACGATCGGGGCAGGGACGCGGATCGGCTCCGGCAGCCAGCTCATCGACGCAGTCGTCGGACGCGACTGCCGCATCTGGGCCAGCGTGCTCGAGTCGTCCGAGGTGGAGGACGAGGTCTCGATCGGTCCGTTCGCCCATCTCCGGCCGGGCAGCTCGATCGGACGCGGCGCGAAGCTTGGCAACTACGCCGAGGTGAAGAACAGCCGGCTGGAGGCGGGCGTCCAGCAGCACCATGTCAGCTACCTCGGGGATGCCCACGTCGGCGCCCGGACGAACATCGGGGCGGGCACCATCACCGCGAACTACGACGGAACCAGGAAGTCCCGGACGACGATCGGCGAAGGGGCGTTCATCGGGGTGGACACCATGCTCGTCGCCCCGGTGACGGTCGGCGACGGGGCGAAGACCGGCGCCGGCGCGGTCGTTACCCGGGACGTCCCTGCCGGCAAGCTCGCCGTCGGCGTTCCCGCCCGGATCCGCGAGCCCCACCCGAAGCCGGATCCGACCATCGACCCATCCGGCTGATGAGCACGACGACCGAGATCCTGATCCTGGCGTTCCTCGTTGTCTTGAACGGGGTCTTCGTCGCGGCGGAGATCAGCCTGGTCACCCTCCGGCGCAGCCGCGTCGAGCAGATGGTCGACGAGGGTCGCCGGGCAGCTCGGCTGGTCCGGCGCCTGACCGACGACCCGGGTCGCTTCCTGGCCGTCATCCAGATCGCGATCACGTTCATCGGCTTCCTCGCCTCGGCGTTTGCCGCGATCAGCCTGACCCTGGCACTCGAGAAGTCGCTGAGCGATGCCGGCCTCGATCCGGGGCTGAGCGGCCCGTTCGCCCTGGTCGGCGTGACGATCGTCCTGTCCCTGTTCACGATCGTGTTCGGGGAGCTCGTCCCGAAGACCCTCGCGCTGGCGTTCCCGGAGCGCTTCGCCCTGGCTCTCGCCCGACCCGTGGACCTCCTCGGTCGGCTGCTCGGCCCGCTCGTCGCGGTGCTGACGGGGATCACCCGGGCCGTCACCCGACCGTTCGGCGCCGACGTCTCGCGCGCGGCCCAGATCACCGCCGACGAGCTGAAGCTGATCATCGAGCGAGGTGGCCAGCAGGGGATCCTCGAAGCCGAAGAGGAGCAGATGATCAACGCGGTCATCGAGCTCGGCGAGCGCCGCCTGCACGAGGTCATGGTCCCGCGGACCGACATCGTCGCCCTGCCCGCGTCGACCACGTTGGACGAGGCGGTCGATACGATCGTCGAGGAGGGCCACAGCCGGGTCCCGGTCTACGAGGAGTCGATCGACGAGGTCGTCGGGATCCTGTACGCGAAGGACCTCCTGCCGTTCCTGAAGACATCCTCCGGGCCGCGGCCCACAGTCCGCTCGATCATGCGGGCGCCGCTGTTCGCCCCGGAGTCGATGTCGATCGACGACCTCCTCCACGACTTCCAGCGCAAGAAGGTCCACGTCGCGATCGTCCTCGACGAGTACGGCGGGACGGCCGGGCTGGTCTCGATCGAGGACCTCCTGGAGGAGATCGTCGGCGAGATCCAGGACGAGTACGACGTGGAGGAGCCGATGATCGTGCGGCTCTCCGACGACGAGGTCCGCATCGACGGCCGCGTCGCCGTCGACGAGCTGGCCGACCTGTTCGACATGACCATCGAGCTGGAGGATGAGGACGAGTACGACACGATCGGCGGCCTCGTCTTCCACCGCATCGGACGGGTTCCGCTGCCGGGCGACGAGATCGACGTGGACGGGCTCCGGCTCACCGTCGAGACGACCGACGGCCGGCGGGTGGGCAAGGTCCTCGCCGTCCGCGAGCGCCACGACGCCGGTGGCGACCACGAGGCGGACCGCTAGCGCCACGGGTTCCCGCACGCGGCGCGATGCCGCCTCGCCGCCGGTCTGACGACAGACTCAGGCGCTGATCACCGAGATCATGATCCGCTCGAGCTCACCGCGGGCGGCGGTGTCGACCGTGCCCGCCGCGTCGAGCTCGGCGAGCGCCTCGTCGCGGTAGCGGTGGGCCTGGTCGCGGGTGTAGTCGCGGGCACCCGACCGCTCGAGGATCGCGACCGCTTCGGCAAGCTCGTCGGGGCTCGGTTCGACGGCGGCGTAGATGGCTCGGAGCCGATCGCGGTCATCGGGGCCGGCGTGCTCGAAGGCGTAGATCACCGGGAGGGTCTTCTTGTGCCGGGCGAGGTCCGTCGGCTCCTTGCCGGTGGCCTGCTCCTGGCCCCAGATCCCGAGCAGGTCGTCGTTCAGCTGGAAGGCCAGCCCGAGCGCCCAGCCGAACGCCCGGTAGCGGGCGATGACCGACTCGTCGTCGGTCGCCAGGAGCGCGCCCGCCTCGATCGAGGCGCTGATCAGCGCGGCCGTCTTGCGGCCGATCATGTCGAAGTAGAGCTCGACCGACATCGTCTCGTCGTGCTCGGAGGTCCAGATGTCGATGTACTGGCCTTCGCACAGCGCCACGCAGGTGGTGTCGTACAGGCGCATCAGGCGCAGGACCTTCGCATCGCTGAAGCCGAGCTCGGTCAGGCGGTGGAGGGCGACCCGGCTCAGGCTGAACAGCATGTCCCCGGTGTTGATCGCCTGGGGGATGCCATGCTTCGCCCAGAGGGTTGCCCGGTGGCGGCGCTCGATGTCACCGTCCTCGATGTCGTCGTGGGCCAGGCTGAAGTTGTGGCCGAGCTCGACGGCCGCGGCACCGGGCAGGGCCGGCTCGTACTCACCCGTGATCGAGGCGTAGGCGAGCAGGCCGAGGAGCGGTCGCATCCGCTTGCCGGCCGGGGCGCCGGACCCGTCGAGGCCCAGGTGGTAGCGGACCATCTCGTAGACGCCGTGGGTCGACGGGTCGCGGTCGACCACCAGCCGGAGGATCTCGCGCTCGGTGGCGGCGATCAGCTCGGTGAGGTCGAACCCGGGGGTCGTGGCGGTCATCGTGGAGCGAGTGTAAGGCAGGACAACCTGTTCAGCCTCGGTAGCTGGTTGGATGCGGGCCCGACCTTCGATCCGGCCCGATGCTACCGTGAGGCCGTGGCCAGACTGCGGACCCTCACGACCGACGCGATCGTCCTGAGCCGGTTCGACCTGGGCGAGGCGGACCGCGTCCTGACCCTGATCACGCCCCACGACGGCAAGCTCAAGGCGATCGCCAAGGGCGTCCGCCGCCCGACGAGCCGCCTCGGCGGGAGCGTCGAGCCGTTCGCCGAGCTGCGGCTCGTCCTGGCCCACGGCCGGACGTTCGACGTGGTCACCTCGGTCAGCGTCAGCCACGCCTGGCTCCGCCTGCGCGACTCCCTCGAGTCGGCCGCGACGGCCTGGTACCTGGCCGAGCTCGCCGACCGCTCCCTCGAGGAGCGCCACCCGGCCGAGCCGCTCTACCTCCTCCTGCGCCGCGCCTACGAGCTCCTCGACGCGGGGATGGCGCCCGGCCGGGTCGCCCGCTGGTACGAGATGCACCTGACCGACGAGCTCGGCCAGCGGCCCGAGGTGGACCGTTGCGTCGAGTGCGACCGGATGCTCGAGACGACCGACTCGTTCCGCTGGGTGCCGCCGCTCGGCGGGGTGCTGTGCCAGCGCGAGCCCGGTCCGCCGGCCGAGCGGACGGCCCTGTCGCTCGAGGCGCTCAAGCTGCTGAAGGCGTACCAGCGATTGGACGTGGAGGCGCTCGCCGGGCTGCGCATCCCGGCACCGGTCGAGCGCGAGGTGGAGGCGGCGATGCGCGATTTCGTACGGATCGCCCTGGAGCGGGACGCCCGCTCGCTGCCGTTCCTCGACGAGGTCCGGGCCGGACACTGAAAGGAGATCCCGTGGGCGAGTTGGCGCCAATCGCGACGCTGGACACGACGACCAAGGCTGGGGCCCGGGCGGCCGAGCGACTCGAGCGGGAGCTCATTGCCTGGCTGACGACCGTCACGCCGGGCGGCCAGCCGCAGAGCTCGCCGGTCTGGTTCCTGTGGCACGCCGGCGAGTTCCTCGTCTACAGCCTGGCGGTGACGCCGCGGATCCGGAACCTGGCAGCGAACCCGCGGGTCTCGCTCCACCTGAACAGCGACGACGTCGGCGGCGATATCGTCACGATCGAGGGCGAGGCCCTCGTGGACCTCACGGCGCCTCCGGCCACGGCCGTTCCCGCCTACCTCGCGAAGTACCGCGGACTCATCGCTGACTACGGTTGGACGTCCGAGCAGTTCAGCACGGACTACCCGATCGCGATCCGGATCCGCCCGACTCGGTTCAGAGTCGGGTAGCGCGCTCCGCCTCCAGGGGCGGGCCCGCCGCCGCCTGATGAGCACCACTCATCAGTTTCGGGATGAGTGAGCGTGACCGGGTGGCCAGGAACGCCGATTCGGTCAACCGGTCACGTTCGCCTGGACGTGATTCGATGAGTGGTGGTGATCAGGCGGGCCGGGAGTGGTGGTGATCAGCGAGCGGGGAGAGGGCGCGCGCGGCCGGTGCGGTGCTCACGTCTGCTAGCATCGGGGGACCAACGTCACCCGCGGCCGTCCCTGCCACGGCCGGCCGCCGAAGCGGAGCCTTCCCCTCGTGACCGACCCCCGGACCCCCGAGCCCGATGCCGTCGCGCCCGCCGTCGCCAACCTCGAGACGATCGTCTCGCTGAGCAAGCGGCGGGGGTTCGTCTTCCCCTCGTCCGAGATCTACGGCGGGATCAACGCCGTGTGGGACTACGGTCCGCTCGGGGTCGAGCTGAAGAACAACGTGAAGCGGGCCTGGTGGCGGGCCATGGTCCAGGAGCGCGACGACGTCGTCGGGCTCGACGCCGGGATCCTCATGCACCCGCAGGTGTGGGTCACCTCCGGCCACGTCGGCTCCTTCAGCGACCCGCTGGTGGAGTGCGCGAGCTGCGGCCGGCGGTTCCGCCTGGACGAGCTGCCCGGCGCGGAGAGCCTGTCCGCGACGGACCTCCTCGACGAGGGCATCGTCGCGCGGCTCGGCCTCAAGTGCCCGGTGGACGGCGGCGCGCTTTCGGCGCCACGCCGGTTCAACCTCATGTTCCAGACGTACATGGGCCCGGTCCAGGACCAGGCGTCGATCGTCTACCTCCGGCCGGAGACCGCCCAGGGCTCCTACGTCAACTTCAAGAACGTCCAGCAGTCGAGCCGGCAAGAAGGTCCCGTTCGGGATCGCCCAGATCGGCAAGAGCTTCCGCAACGAGATCAGTCCCGGCAACTTCGTCTTCCGGATGCGCGAGTTCGAGCAGATGGAGATGCAGTACTTCGTGCGCCCCGGCGAGCCGGCCGCGGCCGCCTTCGAGGAGTGGCTGCCCAGGCGGCTGGCCTGGTACGCGGCCTACGGCGTCGCGCCGGAGCGGCTGCGCCTGCGCGAGCACGCCCCGGACGAGCTGGCCCACTACGCCAAGAAGGCGGTCGACGTCGAGTACCGCTTCCCGTTCGGCTGGAAGGAGCTCGAGGGCGTCCACAACCGGGGCGACTTCGACCTGTCGCGCCACGCCGAGGCGTCCGGCGAGAACCTCGAGTACTTCGATCCGGCGACGGAGGAGCACTTCATCCCGTGGATCGTCGAGACGGCCGCCGGGGCGGACCGGGCGGCGTTCACGTTCCTCATCGACAGCTACCGCGAGGAGGAGGTCAAGGGCGAGAAGCGCGTCTCGCTCGCCCTCCATCCGGAACTCGCGCCGTACAAGGTGGCCGTCCTGCCGCTGCTCAAGAAGCGGCCGGAGATCGTCGAGCTGTGCCACCGGATCAAGGACGACCTCAAGCGCGACGTGATGGCCGTCTACGACGACACGGCGGCGATCGGCAAGCTCTACCGCCGCCAGGACGAGATCGGCACGCCGTGGTGCGTCACCGTCGACGTCGACTCGCTCGAGGACGGCGCGGTCACCATCCGCGATCGCGACTCGATGACCCAGGAGCGGGTCAGCGTCGACCAGGTCAAGCGGGTCATCCTCGACCGGCTGGCGGCCGTCCGACCGTAAGGGCAGCCAGCCCCGGGCGACAAGAACTGGACCACCGCATTCGTAGCTGCCCAATATCCGAGTAGGGCCGAGCCTCCGAGGAGAGCAGCGGAGGCGAGCAAGGTTGGCAGTTGGCCGCATGAGGACGACGAGTTACCGGTCGAACATCTCCAGTCCGCACCGTTCCTTGGCTTCTCGGTACTGGGCGTCCGTCCAGGAGCTGTAGTCAACGCCATCGATCGGCATCCAGGGGCCCGTCGATCTCCAATCGGACGCGAACTTCTCGAATGACGGCGGGTTGACGGGCGAGTTGCCTAGATCCATCAGGCACGCTCGTTCCTGGACCCACCGGTCATAGATCTCGCGCAACTCTTCATCCGTCTTCTGACGAGCAGGGGGCGCAAGCTTCTGGCACTCATCTAGCTTTGCCGTTCCCTCGGATACCGAATAGTCGGAGTCCCATGAGTACCACGGCTTAGAACCGGGATACCCTTGGTGGACGTCGGAGATTCGAAAACCGCTGTCCAGCATGCACTGGTCAAAGGCCGACAGCTCTTCGGTCGGGATCGCGACACCGCCTGCCGCACTCGGCGCGGGTGTTGTGCGGGCCCGGCGTTACAGGCCGCGAGGATGAGCAGTTCGAAGGCAGCGACGATTATCGTGATGCCGCGTAACCGCGCACGTCGAGGCACGGATCGGCCTCCTGGGAGGCCTGCCGAGGCGAGTCGCTTCATGTTCCCCTCGTCCTGGGCAATCCGAGGCGTCCGGCCATGATAGTGGGATGGAAGGCCCATCCGCGACGGAATGACGGTGTCGCCGATGGCGGCGCCACGGTCGAATGCACGCCTGTGGTTCTGCTGGATCGATTTCCCGCAGGCGTCTTCTTGACGGGACGGTTCGCCGCGGTGCGAGGACATCGACTGGGTCGCGCAAGAGTGCGGGTGTCGGCCCGTACCCTGGCAGCGTTCGGACTGCTCGTCGTCGGAGCGTGCAACCCGTTGTCGGGCCCGACCCTGCAGACGAGCCCTCCGAGCGCATCGAGCGGCGTTTCGATTCCGACCGGCGAGCTCCCGGCGTGGGTCCAGTGCGCGGTTGATCAGGGCTTCCGAGTCGCCAGGGTGGACCCGCCTGAGATCGAGGGAGACCCTCCGCGCTATGTTCTCGAGGCGGACTATCCGGCGGCCCAGGGGATGGCGATCCTTACGGCGTGCCGTGACAAGCATGCGCCGTACCAGGAGAAGTCCACGGCAGAACTCCGGGTGATCTACGATCGCTGGGTAGCCGAACGCGAATGTCTCATCGAGCTCGGTTACCAGCCTGACGAACCGCCCTCGTTTGAGAAGTTCGTGTCGGACTGGCGGATCGGTCCGTGGATGCCGATCGACGGGGTGGATACGAACTTGTGGACCGACGCTGATTACGCCGAAGCGAAGCAGCGCTGCGTCCTCGAGTTCTTCGATCGAGGCTGAGAGGACCGAGTGCTGCGTCGAGTTGCGACGATCGTGGTACGGGTCGCGGCCCCTACCCTTGTCGCGTTCGGACTCCTCGTCGTCGGAGCATGTACCCCCGTGTCCAGCGGGGTCGCGGAGACCGGCTCTCCGAGCCGGTCAAGCGGCATCTCGATCCCGACCGGCCAACTGCCACGGGATATCCAGTGTGCGGTGGACCACGGCTTTCGACTCGTCGAGGTGAAGCCGCCCCAGTTCGAAGGGGACGCTCCGGGCTACGTGCTGCAGTCCGACCTTCCGGCGGCGGAGGCGTTCGCGATCTCCCTGGAGTGCGACAAGCTCGCTCCGCCGGGACGCGAGAAGACCGACGAAGAGCTCCGGGTGATCTACGATCGGTGGGTCGGCGAGCGCGGCTGCCTGATCGAGTTGGGCTATCAGCCGGACAAGCCGCCATCGTTCGAGACGTTCGTGTCCGACTGGCGGAGTCCCCACGGTCCCTGGGACCCGCTGTTCGGGGTGGATACGGGCTCATGGACTGACGCCGAGTATGCAGAGGCGAAGCGTCGCTGCACCCTCGAGTTCTTCGACCGAGACTGAAGGGGGCCGAGTGCTGCGTCGAGTTGCGACGATCGTGGTGGGGGGTGCGATCCTCGTGGGTGTCGTCGGAGCGGCGTACTGGGCGGGAACCAACGCCGTGGTGCCGCCCGCGCTTCCGGTCGAGGATCACGCCCTGCAGACCTACACGGTCGAGGCCGGCACCGTGGCGCGGTCGATCCGCGTGCCGGTGACCGCTTCGTGGTCCACGACTCGGACCTTGTTTGCCGGCACAGACGGGGTCGTGACCTCGGTGGCTCACGGGGCGGGAGCGTACGCCGAGCCGGGTGACGTCATCGCCACCGTCGATCTCGAGCCCCTCGTCGTCGCCACGGGAGCCGTCCCCATGTTCCGGACGTTGAGGCAGGGCGTCGAGGGCCCGGACGTCGCCCAGTTTCAGAGACTCCTGCGAACGCTGGGCTTCTACCGTGGGTCGGCAAATGGCCGCTTCGGTGCGGCCACCGTGACAGCGACCAAGCGCTGGCAGCGCTCGGTGGGCGCCGAGGATGACGGGATCGTGGCGACCGGGTCGCTGCTGTTCGTCGACAGCCTTCCCGCTCGCCTGGAGGTCCTGGCGGTCGTCGGCCAGCGGATCGGCGCCGGCAGCGACCTCGTTCGTGTCCTCGACGACAGTCCCGATTTCGTGGCAACCGTCGGCGGTTCGCAGCGAGCCGAGCTGACCTCCGGCACGCCGGTCGCGATCGGGGCGCCGGGAGGGGGGACATGGCCGGGCGTACTCGGTTCGTTCGATCCGCTTGACGACGGCCGCTACTCGGTCGAGATCACGGGTGGCCTGTGCGGCGGGGGCTGCGATCTCGTGCCGGTCGGCGACGAAACCGCGCTCACCGGAACGATCGAGCTGGTGCCCCAGACGACAGGCGTCGTCGTCCCGACGTCCGCGCTCGTTCAGCAACCATCCGGCGATCTGGCCGTGACCCTCACCGATGGCACCGTCCGGCGGGTCCGGGTCGTTGCCGAGGCGGACGGCTTTGCCGTCGTCGAAGGCCTCGAACCGGGGACGATCATCCAGCTCCCCTCGGCGCCTGGTCCATGATCGAAGCCGTCGGGATCACCTTCGGCTACCGGCCCGGTCAGCCGGTGCTCGACGGCTGGAGTGCGTCGATCGGCCGGGGTGAGGTGGTCTCGATCGTCGGCCCGTCCGGGAGCGGCAAGTCGACGCTGCTCTACGTCCTCGGGACGTTGGTCCGGCCGTGGTCGGGCACGCTCCGGATCGGAGACGTCAACGTCGAGGCGCTCGGTGATGCGCGGCGCTCGGACGTGCGGGCGGCGGCGCTCGGGTTCGTCTTCCAGGACGCCCTGCTCGACCCGCGCCGGTCGGTGCTCGACAACATCGTCGAGGGAGCCATCTATCGCGGCGCAGATCGTCGGGCAGCCCTGGAGCGGGCGCGATCCCTCCTCGATCAGCTCGGCGTCGACGTCGAGCCCAGTCGGCGAGCCACCGATCTGTCAGGCGGGCAAGCCCAGCGGGTTGCGCTCTGCCGAGCCCTGTTGAACGAACCCCCGATCATCCTCGCCGACGAACCCACCGGCAACCTCGACCGGGTCAACGCCGGCGCCGTCGAGGACGTCTTGTTCGAGCAGGCCCGGGCCGGGGCGGCGGTCGTCATCGTCACCCACGATGAGGGCCTGGCAGGCAGATGCGGCCGCAGCTACCAGCTGTGAGGCGCTCGTGGTGGGCGCTCGTGGCCGAGTCGGCGCGAGTCGCAGCCGCGACCCGCGTGGTATCCGGGCTGGTCGCGCTGCTCGCCACCGTCGTGCCCGTGGCGGTCCTTGGCGCGACCGGACTGAACATCGAGGCGCAGGGTGCCATTCTCCGGCGCGTCGACGAGGTCGGTGCCCGCACCGCGACGATCGTTTCATCGCAGTCGGAGGCGGCCATCCCGGCGGCCGCCGTCGACCGGATCGCTCGACTCGACGGCGTCGCGTGGGTGGTGGGCCTGGGCCCGGTCTTCGATGTCCGCAACCGGCAGCCCGGCGGTGGACTCACGCCCGTCCGGTCATACCGGGCGGTCAGGGCTCCGGTGACGTTCAGCAGCCTCAGCGGTGAGCCGGGAGGGTTTCTGTCGAGCGCGAGTGGCCGGCGGGTCGGCCTCGGCGGTGCGTACTCGATTCTCGATCCGGGCGCGATACCGGTGGTCGGCTGGTTCCGGGCCGAGGAGCCGCTCGGCAGCCTGGAAGCCTTCATCCTCATCCCCAGTGACCACGCGGAGCTGCGGCTTGAGAGGATCATCGTTGCGGTGGAGGACGTCGGCTGGGTCGACCTCGTGGTGGCGAACCTCGAGGCCATGGTCGGAACCGACGCGGCCCGGGCGATCTCGGTCGAGCGCAGCCCCGCCCTGCTCGAGGCGCGGGAGGCGGTGCGCGACGAGGTCACCAGGCGAGACCGGACGCTCGTCCTCGCCGTGCTCGGCGTCGCCATGTCGCTCGCCTGCGTCGTCGTGTTCGCCGGGACCGTCGCCGGGCGCCGGGATTTCGGCAGGCGGCGAGCCCTGGGTGCGACACGGGGGCAGCTCACGCTGCTGGTCATGCTGGGGACGCTCTGGCCGGCTCTCCTCGGCGCAGCGATCGGCACAGCGACGGGCTGGGCCTACATCGGATCGAGCCTGGGCCATCTCGCGGATTGGCGATTTCCCCTCTCGATCGGGATCCTGTCGGTCATCACGCTCGTCGTTGCGTCTGCGCTGCCCGCCTCCTTCGCCGCGACCCGCGATCCTCTCCGCGTGCTCCGCGTGCCGTAGTCCCTGTCTCAGCAGCGCCCGGCCACAGGCAGCTTCGCCCGGGCGTCAGCCGCCGGCGAAGGCGCGGACGCCGGCGTCGACCGCCCGCTGGTCCTGCTCCGAGTCACCACCGGAGACGCCGACGGCGCCCACCAGGACCCCGTCGCGCTCGAGCGGCATGCCGCCGGCGAAGATGATCGTCCGGCCCGCGCTCACGGTGTGGTAGCCGAAGAACTCGGTGCCCGGCTGGGTGATCGGCGCGAGGTCCCGGGTCGGCATCCGGTTCGCCAGCGCGGTGAACGCCTTGTCGCGGGCCAGCGTGATCCCGATCAGGTCGGCCGCGTCCATCCGCTCGAAGGCCACGAGCTGGTCGCCCGAGTCGACCACGGCGCAGCCCATCGCCACGCCCAGCGCCCGGGCCTCGGCCTGCACCGCCGCGATGACCGCCCGGGCGGCGGCCAAGGTCAGGCCGGCGGCCTGCGACGCCGTCGGGCCTCGCCAGCTGTCGACATTGTCGAGGCCAGGGGTCGACCCGCTGGTCCGCGTTGAGTCAGCCACGGGACCCTCCGATCGGTGCCGCGATGCCCAGGCCGGGCTCGTCGGCCACTGCGTCCGGGATCACCGCCGACTGGCGCGCCTGGCGGCGGTAGGTGATGTAGACCACGCTCAGCACGGTCAGCGTGATGAGCAGGATCAGCGAGGCGATCGCGTTGATCTGCGGCGTGATCCCGCGCCGGATCGACCCGAAGACGAACAGCGGCAGGGTGGGCTGGCCGGGACCCTGCACGAACGAGGCGATGATGTAGTCGTCGAAGCTGAACGTGAACGACAGCAGGGCGCCGGCGAGGATCGCCGGCCGGAGCTGCGGGATCGTGATCTGGCGGAGCGTCCGCCAGGGCGTCGCAAAGAGGTCCGCCGACGCCTCCACCAGCGAGCGATCCATGCCGGACAGGCGCGCCCGGATGAGGACGAAGACGATCGCCATGGTGAACACGACGTGGGCACCGATGATCGTGTGCAGGCCCGACTGGATGATCGGCGGCGCCCCCAGCCCGAGGCTCTTCCAGACGTACCCCAGCCACGGGTTGAGCCAGCCGAAGGAGTTCACGTAGAAGATGAGGGTGGCGATCCCGATCACGATCCCCGGGATGATGATCGCGACGTAGGTCAGCGCCTCGAGCGCGACCCGCACCGGCCGCGCCGCCCGGTTGAGGGCAAGGCCGGCCATCGTCCCCAGGGTCGTGGCGATGATTGACGTCCAGATCCCGACGATGAGGCTGTTCCTGAGCGCGCTCAGGGCGAAGTCGTCCGACAGCGCCTTCTCGTACCAGCGCAGGGACAGGCCGCGCAGCTCCCCGGTCCGCTCGCCGGCGTTGAAGCTGAACAGGACGACCAGCCCGATCGGGACGTACAGGAACAGGTAGAGCACGATCGCCTGGCTCCGGAAGACCCGGTCCACCCACCGCCCCGCGCGGTCGATCGCAGGACGCCCGGCGGCGCCGGGCCGCGGCCGAGCCGGGCCGCCCTGGATCGGCAGGCTAGACAAGCGGGATGTCCCGCTGGACCTGCCCGCGGGTCCCGATCCGCAGGTAGAGCGCCACGGCCACCAGGACGACGAGGATCAGGCCGATCGCCATCGCCGACCCGAACGGCCAGTTCCGGGACTGCAGGAAGGCATCGACCAGGGCGTTGCCGACGAAGTAGACCTTGCCGCCGCCGAGCAGCGCCGGGATGAGGTACTCGCCCATGACCGGGATGAACACGAGGATGATCCCGGACAGGACGCCCGGCAACGTCAGCGGCAGGGTGACCTGGGCGAACGTTCGCCAGCGCGCCGCGCCGAGGTCCTTGGAGGCCTCCAGCAGCCGCTTGTCGAGGCGTTCGAGGCTGACGTACAGCGGGAAGACCATCAGCGGCAGGTAGTTGTAGACGATCCCGATCATCACCGCCAGCGGCGTGTTGAGGAGGACCGTCTTGCCCAGCCCGAGCCCCTCGAGGATCGCCGGGATGCCCGTGTTGCCGAGGATCGTCAGCCAGGCGTAGGTCCGGATGAGGAAGCTCGTCCAGAAGGGCACGATGACGAGCACGAGCAGGAGGGTCTTCTTCGCGCCGGCCCGGGTCGCCAGGTAGTACGCCAGCGGGTAGCCGACGAGCAGGCACAGCACCGTCCCGCCCGCCGCCATCCAGAGGGTGTTGGTGAAGGCAGTCGCGCGCGTGGGCAGGTGCAGGTAGTTCTCGAGCGTGAGGCCGGGTGCGTAGCCGCCCTCGGGGGCCCGCTGCCCGACGCTGAAGACGAGCAGGATCCCGAGCGGCACGATGAGGAGCAGGAAGTACCACGCGCTGGTGGGCAGCAGGAACAGGACGGTTGCGGCTCGCTGCCGCCACCGTCCTGCGGTCTGCTTCCGGACGCCCTGCGACGTCACCGTCGTTGGCCGGCCGCCGGATGGGCGTCGACTAGGCCGACTTGAACCGCGCCCAGAGCTCCGCCCGGTTCGGGTCGGTGAGCGTCACCGCCGCGCCGAACTCGAGCGGGGTGAGGAGCTTCGCGTCGGGATAGATGATCGGGTTGCCGGTGAAGGAGGCCGGCAGCAGCTCGGTGGCAGCCGAGTCGACCACCGGATAGCCGTGGAACTCGGCGTCCTTCGCCGCCACCTTCGGCGTGCTCATGAAGTCCAGGAACGCGTAGGCGGCCTCGCGGTGCGGGGCGCCGGCCACGACCGCGAAGAAGTCCGACCAGAGCTCGCCGCCCTCGCTGCCGATTACGTACTGGATCGTCGGGATGTCGCGGTTGAGCTGGGCGCCGTCGCCGGTCCAGGCCATCGCGATCCAGGCGTCCTTGTTGCGCATCGGCGGCTGGTAGTCGCTGGTGATCGCGAAGAAGTGCTTCTTCGCGTCGACGAGCAGCTCCTCGGCCTTGGCCAGCTCGGCGGTGTCGACCGAGTTGAACGAGTAGCCGTAGTACTTGAGCGCGTTGCCGATCCCGGTCAGCTGGTAGTCGTGGATCGTGGCCTTGCCGGTGTAGTCGGTCCGCAGAAGATCCCAGTAGTCCTTCCAGCTCGTCATCGGCTTCGTCACGAACTCGGTGTTGATGACGTAACCGGTCGTGCCCCAGTCCTTGTTGACGCCCAGCCGGGTCCCGGAGCCGGCCGGGTAGATGCCCGGCTCGAGGAAGCGCTGCTCATACCGGCTGGCGTCGAAGCGGGGGATCTTGGTGAGGTCCAGCGGCTCGAGGAGCTTGAGCTTCCCGTACGTCTCGAAGGTGTAGTTCGTCGGCACGAGGACGTCCCAGCCGGTGCCGCCGGCCTGCAGCTTGGCCAGCATCTCCTCGTTCGAGCCGAAGATCGTCAGGTTGACCTTCACGCCTGTCAGGTCGCTGAACTGCTGGATCGTCTTGGGGTCGTGGTAGTTCGGCCAGGTCGTGAGGTAGAGCTCCTTGCCCAGGTCGACGCCCGCCGGCGGCGCCCAGTCCGCGTTCGGGTCGATCGTCGGGGCGGCCGACGGCGCGCTCGAGGCCGGCGCGCTCGAGGCCGGGGCCGCGGAGGCCGGTGCCGTGGATGCCGAACCCGTTGGCGCGCAGGCAGCCAGGACGGCCGCAGCCGTCGTCAGGCCGGTCACCTTCATGAACTGACGGCGAGAGATGTGGCCCCGCTCCAACGCCCTATAGTGTTTCAGGAACTCGTCTCGTTCCACCGATCATCCTCCTCAGCCCGATGAGTCCCCTGTGTCGCCGAGAGGTCCGCCGACGTGAACCAGGACTTGACGGGCCCGGTCATTATGCGGTCAGTTCTCCTGGCGTCAAGGGACGATTCCGTCCCTTGACTCGATCCCGGCATCACAGCCTGGACCGAGCCTCAGCTTGGCGCTGGTCTTGACAGTGTGATCATGCTTCACAGGACTGTTGAAGGCCCGCTCCGGGCGGCCGAGGGGCGCCGGGGTGCGTGGAAGGGACGGAGGGAAGGCTGAGCGTGGCGATTCAGGTCGAGATCGAGTTGGGCGAGCGGCTGCGCAAGCTGCGGTCCGCGCGCGAGCTCTCGCTCCGGGATCTGGCCGATCAGAGCGGTCTGACTGCGAGCTTCATCTCGCAGGTGGAGCGAGGCCGGGCCAGCCCCTCGATCGCGTCGCTCGCTCGACTCGCCAAGGTTCTCGAGGTGAACGTCGGCCACTTCTTCGAGCCGGCTCCGCGGACCGGTCGGTTTGTTCGCCGCGACGAGCGACGCACGATCCTCCTGCGCGGCCTCGGTGAGGTTGACGAGTACGTCACGGCCGACCCTGCAGGCAAGCTACAAGTGGCGATCTGCACGTTCGAGGTCGGCGGACGCAGCGCCGAGGTGCCCTTCGTCCACGAGTCCGACGAGGAGTGCGTCCTGGTGCTCGAAGGCCGGCTCGAGGTCGTCGTGGGAGGGGACGACTACATCCTCGAGGTCGGCGATGCCATCACGTACTCGCCGCAGGTTCCCCACGTGGCCCGCAACGTCGGGTCGGCGCCGGCGAAGGCGATCTTCGTCATGACGCCTCCCAGCTTCTGAGGCCCCCGCCTCAGCTCGCGGCGGCGGGCGTCGTCAGGGCCGGCGCGGGGCCACCGCCAAGGTACGTCTGGATCGCGGCCGCGGCGCGTTTGCCGTCGCCCATCGCCAGGATGACCGTCGCCGCGCCGCGGACGATGTCACCACCGGCGAAGACCCCCGGCATGCTGGTCATCCCGGTCTCATCGACCTCGATGTAGCCGAACTGGTTGACCCGCAGGTCCGGCGCCGTGGAGGTCAGCAGCGGGTTGGACCGCGTCCCGATCGCCACGACGACCATCTCGCACGGGACCTCGAACTCGGAGCCCGGGATCGGCTCGGGTCGCGCACGCCCCGACGCATCCGCCTCGCCCAGCGCCATGCGAACGCAGCGCAGTGCCCGGACCCAGCCGGCGTCGTCGCCGAGCACCTCGGTCGGTGCGGACAGGAACTCGAACCGGATGCCCTCCTGCTCCGCGTGGTGGACCTCTTCCGCCCGCGCGGGGAGCTCGTCGTGGCCCCGTCGGTAGACGATCACCGCGTCGTCGGCGCCGAGCCGTCGGGCGGTCCGGACCGAGTCCATCGCCACGTTCCCGCCGCCGACGACGGCGACCCGATGGCCGTGCAGGATCGGGGTCTCCGATTCCGCGTTCCAGGCGCCCATGAGGTTCACCCGGGTCAGGTACTCGTTGGCGGAGTAGACGCCCTTGAGGTTCTCACCCGGGACGTTCATGAACACCGGCAGCCCGGCGCCCACGGCGAGAAAGACGGCGTCGAAGCGCTCGCGCAGCTCGGGCAACGTCCAGGTCTTGCCGATGATCGAGTTGGGCACGATCTTCACGCCATCGGCCTTCAGCCGGTCCACCTCCGCCTGGACGATGTCCTTGGGCAGGCGGAACTCGGGGATGCCGTACACCAGGACACCGCCGGCGGCATGGAATGCCTCGAAGATCGTCACGTCGTGGCCGACCTTGACGAGCTCACCGGCCGCGGTGAGACCGGCCGGGCCGGAGCCGACGATCGCGACGGTCCTGCCGGTCGGCTCCGGCCGGTGGTGGGCCAGGGCGGCTGGGTGCGCCTGTGCCCAGTCCGCGACGAACCGCTCCAGGTGACCGATGGCCACCGAGGTGCCCTTCTTCGCGCGCAGACAGACGCCTTCGCACTGGGTCTCCTGGGGGCAGACCCGGCCGGTCACGCAGGGGAGCGCGTTGTCGTCGAGCAGGGAGTCCGCGGCCCCCGGCAGGTCGCCCTCCCGGAGGAGCTTGAGGAACCGCGGGATGTTCACGCTGACCGGGCAGCCGCCGACGCAGTACGGCTTGGGGCACATGAGGCACCGTTCGGCCTCGAGCATGGCGATCTGCACCGTGAGCCCGAGATTGACCTCTCGGAAGTTGACCGCCCGGACGGCGGGGTCCTGCTCCGGCATGGCCACCCGATCGATGGCCATTCGTTCCTTCGGGGTGAGCGGGGGACGCTGCTCGGTCATCGGGCGATATTCTCGATGGCCGAGCCGGCCGCCGCGGCGGCGCTCGCGGGGTCCGCCTCGGCGCGCTGGGCCAAGGCCGGGATGAGGCAGGCCTCCCGGCGAGCGAGGGCCTGCTGCTCGAATTCGCGATACGTCGTGAGCCGGTCCGACAGGTTCTTGAAGTCGACCAGGTGGCCGTCGAACTCCGGGCCGTCCACGCAGGCGTACTTCGTCTCGCCCCCGATCGAGACCCGGCAGCCGCCGCACATCCCGGTTCCGTCGACCATGATCGCGTTGAGGGAGACGGTGGTCCTGATCGCGTACGGCCGCGTCAACTCGGAGATCGCGCGCATCATCGGAACCGGGCCCACGGCGAAGATCTCGTCGATGCCACCCGCCTCGCACAGGTCCTTCAGGGCCTCGGTCACGAAGCCGTGCCGGCCGTAGCTGCCGTCGTCCGTGCAGACGATGACCTCGCCGGCGGTCCGCAGCTCGTCCTCGAGAATGACCCACTCCCGGGACCGGCCGCCGATGACGCTGGTCACCCTGACCCCGCGCCGGTGGAGCTCCTGGGCGATCGGGTAGACGACTGCCGTCCCGACCCCGCCGCCGACGCACACGGCATGCCCGCGCTCGATCAGGTCGGTCGCCCGCCCGAGCGGCCCGGCGACGTCCTGGATCGCCTCACCCACCTCGAGCGCGACGAGATCCATCGTGCTCGCGCCGATCGCCTGGATGATCAGGCTGATCGTGCCGGCGACCGGGTCCGCGTCGGCGATCGTCAGCGGGATCCGCTCGGCGCCCTCACCGCGGCGGACGATGACGAACTGGCCGGGCCGGCGGATCTCGGCGATCCGGGGCGCCTCGACGATGAGGCGGGTGACGTTGGGCGAGAGCTGGCTCTTCGCGACGATCAGGTGCATCCGGTTCCGTCCCTCTGCAATTTCCCGGGGGATCGTCGCGCACGCAGCCCGGTCGACTCATTCGCCGTTGCGCATGAATCGGCGTGCCGAAGGTCACCCACGATCCGGGACCTCGGCGCCGGCCGGAGTCACGGCGACCCCGGCGTCCTTGCCCTTCGGCCAGTAGAGCTCCTTCTTGACGTGGAACTCGGGGAAGCCGCGGTCCATCAGCTCGGCCTCGACGTTGAGGATCATGTCCGGGTTGCCGCAGATGTAGACGACGGTCCGCTCCGGCCGCAGCTCGAGGTCATGGCAGACCGCGCCGACGACGGCCTCGGCTCGGCCCACGCGTCCCGTCCAGGCGGCGTTCCGGGGGTCGTTCGGGCGGGAGATCGTCGGGACATAGCGGACCGGGTACGTGCCGTCGCGCTCCCAACCCTCGAGCAGGTCGCGATAGCCCAGCTCGTCCTCGAAGGAGCAACCGTGGAGCACCACCGTCTTCCGCGGCCGGCCCTCGGCCATCGCCTCGCGAATCATCGAGATGAACGGGGCGAGACCCGTCCCGGTCGACACGAACAGGTGGGTCCGGTCGTCGTCTGGCTCGAGCAGGAACTTGCCCTTCGGTCCGATCATCCGCATCTCCTGTCCGATCGGCAACCGCCACAGCAGGGTCGTGAACCGGAGGATCGGCACGAGCCGGACGTAGAACTCGTAGCCGCCCTCGCCCGCCTCGACCGGCGCCGAGGCGACCGAGTACGGGCGCTGCACGAGCTTGCCGTCCGCGAACACCCCGATCGTCATGTACTGCCCGGGCTCGAACCGGACCGGCTCGCCGTCGAACTTCACCCAGAAGCAGGCGAGGTCGTCGGTCTGGTCGACGCGTCGCACGAGCCGGGCGTTGTACTGCTCGGCCTTCGGGTGAATCGCGCGAGAGTCCTCGGGGAGCTCGGTCATCGCGGGCGTCGCGCCTCCTTGCGTGGGCGGGCTTGGTCGGCGGGATGGCTGGAGTCGGTGGTCGGGGTCGCCGGCCCAAGGCCCCGGCGCGAGGCCCCGGCGACGATATCCAGTCTACCGAGGTGGGCCGTTTCCGGACGGTGTCGCCTCGGTCGCCGCGTCCGTGCCGAACGGTGACCGCAACCTTGCCGTCAGGCGCCCGTCGGGACGCCCACGAGTACAATCCTCCCGACAGCAGACCGGTCCCGCGCCGCCCGGCGCCAGAGCTCCAGATCCCGGAGGACCCCGCCCCCATGACCCAGACCGCCGCGACCACGGCCGGAGCGCGCCCACCGCGCCGCGAAGCGCTACATCTACGCCTGGGGCGGCGGTCGGGCAGAGGGGGACGCCAGGATGAAGGACCTCCTCGGCGGGAAGGGCTCCGGGCTGGCCGAGATGACCAACGCGGGCCTCCCGGTCCCGCCCGGCTTCACGATCACGACCGAGGCCTGCAACGACTACTTCGCCGCCGGCGAGCGCCTCCCGGACGGGCTCTGGGAGGACGTCCTCGAGGCGGTGCGGGAGATCGAGCGGGAGACCGGCAAGGGCTTCGGCGACCCGGCCAACCCGCTCCTGGTCAGCGTCCGATCCGGCGCGAAGTTCTCGATGCCCGGGATGATGGACACCGTCCTCAACCTCGGCCTGAACGAGCAGACGCTCCAGGGCCTGATCGCCCTGACCGGCAACGAGCGCTTCGGCTGGGACGCCTACCGGCGGTTCATCCAGATGTTCGGCCGGATCGTGATGGGCGTCGAGGGCGAGCAGTTCGATCACGCCATGGACGCGGCGAAGCACGCCCGCGGGCGCCAAGCTCGACACGGACCTCGACGCGGCGCGCCCTGCGGGAGGTCGCCGACGCGTTCAAGGCGATCGTGCGCGAGTCGACACCGGCCGCGACGTTCCCGAGCGACCCGTACGAGCAGCTGGACCTGGCGATCAAGGCCGTCTTCGCCTCGTGGTTCGGCAAGCGCGCCCGCGACTACCGCGAGTACAACAAGATCGCCCACGACCTGGGCACCGCCGTCAACGTCCTGACCATGGTCTTCGGCAACATGGGCGACGACTCCGGCACCGGCGTCGCGTTCACCCGCGACCCGAGCACGGCGCGAAGGTCCTCTACGGCGAGTACCTCACCAACGCCCAGGGCGAGGACGTGGTGGCCGGCATCCGGACGCCGAAGAAGATCAGCCACCTGGCCGAGGACCTGCCGGAGGCCTACGCCGAGTTCCAGCGGATCGGCGAGCAGCTCGAGCGCCACTACCGGGACGTCCAGGACCTCGAGTTCACGATCGAGCGCGGGAAGCTCTACATGCTCCAGACCCGGAGCGCGAAGCGGACCGCCGCCGCCGCCGTGAAGATCGCCGCCGACATGGTGGACGAGGGGATCATCACGAAGCGGGAGGCGCTCGCCCGGATCGAGCCGGCCCAGGTCGACCAGCTCCTGCGCGACCAGTACGACCCCAAGGCCCTGGCGGCCGCGACGCAGGTCGCCAAGGGGCTCAATGCCTCGCCCGGGGCCGCCGTCGGTCGCGCGGTCTTCTCGGCCGACACCGCCGTCGAGTGGGTCGCCCGCGGCGAGAAGGTCGTCCTCGTCCGGATCGAGACCTCGCCGGACGACTTCCATGGGATGGCCGTCGCCCAGGGGATCCTGACCGCCCGCGGCGGGGCAACCTCCCATGCGGCCGTGGTCGCCCGCCAGATCGGCAAGCCGTGCGTCGCCGGCTGCGCCGAGCTCGTCATCGACTACGCCTCGAAGACCGCCCGGAGCTCGGAGTCCGGGGCCGGCTTCGCCGAGGGCGACTGGATCAGCCTCGACGGCTCGACCGGCCAGCTCTACGCCGGCGCGCTGCCGACCGTCTCGGCACGCTACGAGGACCAGCACGACCTCCAGGTCGTCCTCGGCTGGGCGGACGAGGTCCGCCGGATGCAGGTCTGGACGAACGCCGACAAGCCCGAGGAGGCCGCCCAGGCCCGGAGCTACGGCGCGCAGGGGATCGGCCTGTGCCGGACCGAGCACATGTTCCGCGAGGGCGAGCGGCTGGACATCGTCCGCGGCGCGATCCTCGTCGCCAACGTGGCGACCCGGGCGAAGGACAGGCGCGCGGCCGGCGAGGCGCTCGACGCGGCCGAGGCGGCCGCGGTCGCCGAGTTCGACGCGGCGATGGCCAAGCTGGAGACGCTCCAGCAGGGCGACTTCGAGGGGATCTTCCGGGCGATGGACGGCCTGCCGGTCGTCATCCGCCTGATCGACCCGCCGCTCCACGAGTTCCTGCCCTCCCACGAGGAGCTCCTGGAGACGGTCGTCCGGTTGCGGACCCTGGGGACCCCAGAGGCGGACCCGGCCTACGCCGAGGCCCGGACCCTCCTGGCCGCCGTCCAGCGGCTGCGCGAGCAGAACCCGATGCTCGGGCTGCGCGGCTGCCGGCTCGGCCTGATGATCCCCGACTTCGTGAAGGTCCAGACCCGGGCGATCCTCAACGCCCAGATCGCCGTGAAGCGCGCCGGCGGGGACCCGCGGGCGGAGATCATGATTCCGCTCGTCGGGCACGTGAACGAGCTCAAGGTGACCCGCGGGCTGCTCGAGGCCGAGGCGAAGGCCGTCGAGGGGGCGGCCGGCGTGACCGTCGACTACAAGTTCGGGACGATGATCGAGATCCCGCGCGCCTGCTGGGTCGCCGACGAGATCGCCCAGTACGCCGAGTTCTTCAGCTTCGGCACGAACGACCTGACCCAGATGACGTTCGGCTACAGCCGCGACGATGCCGAGGGCGGCTTCCTCCTGAAGTACGTCGAGGACGGGATCCTCCCGGAGAACCCGTTCCAGACGCTCGACGACGTGATCGTCGCCGAGATGGCCCTCGCGGTCGAGAAGGGCCGCGGCGCCCGGCCGGGTCTCAAGATCGGGATCTGCGGCGAGCACGGCGGGGACCCCGCCTCGATCGCCAAGTGCGAGCGGATCGGCCTCGACTACGTGTCCTGCTCGCCGTTCCGCGTCCCGGTCGCCCGCCTGGCCGCCGCCCAGGCCGCCCTCACCGGCGCCGCCGAGCGCGACAAGTAGGCCCGGGCGGTCACTCCCGGTCCCGATATCACGACCATTGCTGGCGGGCGTGCTCCGGACCACCTGAGGCCGGCCCGGAGCACGATAGCTGGCGGGATATCACGACCATTGCTGCGCCGAGCCGTCTCGGGGCCGCGGCCGGGCGATTCGGAGGCCAGGCGGCCCGCGAACCGCGCCTGCTAATCATGCTGGTGATAATCGGCCGCGGGGGGCGGTCGCCTCAGACGCCGAACGGCGCGTAGCCGTCGGCCACGAGCGGCCAGGGTCGGGCCGCCTCCCAGGCCTCCGCGAACGACAGCAGGAGGTCCTCGCCGAAGCGCGGTCCGGTGACCTGGAGCCCGAACGGCACGCCGTTTGGGTGGCGCCCCGCCGGCATTGACAGCGCGGGATGGCCGGTGAGGTCCTGCTGCTCCGTGTTGTAGACCCAGGCGGGCAGGCCGGGCTCGGTTCGCCCGGGCAGCACCCCCTCGGCGCTCCAGCCCTCGACCGCCAGGGTCGGGGTGAGGAGCAGGCCATCGGTGCCGAGGAGCTCGTCGAGCTCGCGGGTGTAGCGGAACCGGCGCCGCCGTGCCCCCACGTAGGCTTCGCACGGCAACTCGAGCGCCATCCGCATGTAGCCCAGGAAGACCGGGTCGAGGAGGTCCGCCGCGCGCTCGATCGTCTCGCGGCCAAGGTCGAACGCCTGCTCGGTGGCCACGATTCGGAACAGGTCGTCCACCTCGTAGCCCGAGCGGAAGATCGCCTCCGGCTCAAGCTCCTCGACCGGCAGCCCGAGGTCCCGCTCGACCGTCTCCAGGGCGGCCCGGAAGGCCGCCGCGACGGCGTCGGGCAGCGGCGGACCGGCGACGAACCGGGGGGCCGCCAGGACTCGACGCGGTCGTCCCCCCGGCCCGGGCTGCCAGCGGGGGAGGGCTCCCGGGTCTCCAGCGACGGGACCGGCCAGGATAGCCAGCAGGTGGCGCACGTCGGCGACCGTCGTCGCCAGCGGGCCGTGGTTGTTGAGGTCCTGGGAGGCCAGCATCGGGTCGCGCCCGATCAGGCCGCCCGTCGGCTTGAGGCCGACCAGGCCGCTGGCGGAGGCCGGGATCCGGATCGAGCCCCCGACGTCGGTCGCCGTCGCGATCGGGGCCAGTCCGGCCGCGATCGCTGCCGACGAGCCGCCCGACGAGCCTCCCGGGGACCAGGCCGGAGCCCACGGGTTGCGGGTGGCCCCGAAGAGCGCATTCGCGGTGAAGCCCTCGAAGGCGAACTCGGGCACGTTCGTCTTGCCGATCAGGATCGCGCCGGCGGCGCGCAACCGACCGGCCACGACCCCGTCATGCGAGGCGGGTGGCGCGTCGGCGTACAGCCGCGAGCCGAAGGTCGTGGGCAGGCCAGCCGCGTCCTCGATGTCCTTGACGAGCAGGGGCAGCCCGGCGAGCTCACCGGCCGGCTCGCCTCGCCCGATCGTCGCGTCGAGCGCCCGGGCGTCGGCCAGGGCGCCCTCGGGGCGGAGCGCGACCACGGCGTTGAGATCGCGCGCGGCATCGATTCGCCGAAGGGATTCCTCGACGAGTGCGACCGCCGAGACACGCCCGTCCCTGACCAGACCGGCAAGGAATGCGAGCTGACCGTCCACGAGCCGTCCCCCGCTAGTCAGAAGGTGATGACTCGCCGGACGCTCTCGCCCCGGCGCATCCTGGCGAAGGCGTCCTCGAGGTCCTCGAGGCCGATCCGGGCGTCGATGAGCTTCTCGATCGGCAGCCGCCCGGCGAGATGGAGCTCGGCCAGTCGCGGGAAGTCGAGGGCGGCCACCGCGAACCCGTAGTTCGAGCCCAGGATCCGCAGGCTGCCGTCGACGAACGGGAACGCCTCGAACGAGGCCCGCGCGCCGAAGCGGGTCAGCCCGACGAGGACGGCCGTCCCGCCCCGCGGCAGGACCGCGATCGACTGCTCGATCGTGGCCGGCAGGCCGATCGCCTCGAAGGTGAAGTCCGGACCCTCCCCGCCGGCCGCCGCGCGGACCGCCCGGATCGTCTCCTCCGGATCGCCGGCGAGGACCACGTGGGTCGCCCCCAGCTCGCGGGCCCGCTCCAGCTTCTGGGGCACCCGGTCGACGGCCACGATCCGGGTCGCCCCGGCGAGGGTCGCGCCCATGACGACCGACAGGCCGACCCCGCCCAGGCCGAAGACGGCGACCGACGCCCCGGCTGGGACCTCCGCGGTCTTGATGACGGCCCCGACACCGGTGCTCACGGAGCAGCCGATCAGCGCCGCGACCTCCGGGGCGACCGCGTCGGGGATCGGGATCGCCGCCTCGACCGGCACGACCGTCCGCTCGGCCATCGTCCCGATCGCGAGATAGGCCAGCACGTCCTGGCCGTCGGCGCGGTGGAGGCGGGTCGTGCCGTCCGGGCTCCGGTGCTCGAGGGCCGGCGTGTCGGAGCACAGCCACTGCCGACCGGACTGGCAGGCCCGGCAGCGCAGGCAGGGGTAGTACCAGCTCAGCACGACCTGCCGGCCCGGCTCGAGACCCGTGACGCCCGGGCCGATCGCCTCGACGACCCCGGCGCCCTCGTGCCCGAGGACGATCGGACCGGGCCGCTCCCACTCGGCGTCGCGCACGTGGAGGTCCGAGTGGCAGACGCCGCTGGCCGTGATCCGGACGCGAACCTCGCCCGCCCGCGGCTCGTCCAGGACGAGATCCTCGACGCTGACGGGCTGCCCGGGCTGCTCCAGGACGGCTGCGCGCATGGTGGGCTCCTCGCAAGGCGACGACGGTCAGACCGGGAGTGTAGTCGCGAGGTCCCGGCGCCGTGGGGCTGCGCCACACCGTCGGGCTGGGCTACCATCACCGACCAGGAGGAACGATGCCGCGCTACGGACCCGAGGACTCGCTGAAGTCGCCTCGCTTCACCGGCCCATCCACGTTTGCCCGGCTGCCGTACGTCCGGACGCTCGAGGAGGTCGACGTGGCCGTCGTCGGCGTCCCGTTCGACACCGGGGTGACGTACCGCGTCGGCGGGCGGTTCGGCCCCAACGGCGTCCGCGCCGCGAGCGTCATGCTCCGCCCCTACAACGCGAACCTGGACGTGAAGCCGTTCGACATTCTGTCCTGCGTGGACTACGGCGACGTGGCGATCATCCCGGGCTACATCGACCGGAGCTACGTCGCCATCGAGCAGGCCGTCGCGCCGATCGTCGAGGCCGGTGTCCTCCCGCTGCTCATCGGCGGGGACCACGCCTGCACGCTGCCGCACCTCCGGGCGACCCGCAGCCGCGGCCCGGTCGCGGTCATCGACTTCGACTCCCACACGGACGCCTGGGACAGCTACTTCGGCGAGAAGTACAACCACGGGACCTGGATGCGCCGGGCGATCGAGGAGGGCCTGGTCGACGTCGACCACTCGATCGAGGTCGGCCTGCGCGGGCCGCTCTACGACAGCGAGGACTGGACCGGTCTGCGGACCGAGCTCGGCCTCGACTACCTCACCACGGAGGACGTCCTCCGGATCGGCCCGGATGCGACGGCGGCGGCAATCCGCGCGCGGGTCGGCGACCGACTGGCCTTCATCAGCTTCGATATCGACGTCGTCGACCCGGCTTTCGCGCCCGGCACCGGGACGCCGGAGCCCGGTGGCCTGTCCTCGCACGACGCCCTGCAGATCGTCCGCGGGCTGACCGGGATCGATTTCGTGGGGTTCGACGTCGTCGAGGTCATCCCGGCCTACGACCCCGCCGACCAGACCTCCTTCCTGGCCGCGAACCTCGCCTTCGAGATGCTCTCCCTCCATGCCCTCCGGAAGTCCGGCCGATGACGGCCTGAGCGATGGCGAAGACCTCGAGCATCTACTTCGTCGCGGACATCCACGGCTCGGACGTCTGCTGGCGGAAGTTCCTGAATGCGGCGAAGTTCTACGGTGTCGACACGATCATCGTCGGCGGCGACGTCACGGGGAAGGCACTCGTGCCCATGATCGAGCGTCGTGACGGCCGCATCGAGGCTCGCGTCGCCGGGCGCGTCCAGCTGGCTCGGACGGCGGAAGAGGTCGCCGAGCTGGAGGCCCGGATCCGCTTCAACGGGTTCTACCCGTACCGCTGCGACGAGGCGTCGTACGCGAAGCTGGACGCCGACCCGGCCCACCGCGACGAGGTCTTCACCGGGGTCATGGAGGACACGCTCCGGTCCTGGCTCCGGCTGGCCGACGAGCGGCTGAAGGGCACGGGCATCCGGGCGCTGGTCATGCCCGGCAACGATGACGGCTGGTATGTCGACGACGTCCTCACCGAGTCGGCCGAGGTCATCAACTCGGACGGACGGGTGCTCGACCTCGGGGAGTTCCAGGTGCTCGGGTTCGGGCCGTCGAACCGCACCCCCTGGCACACCCACCGCGAGCTCGACGAGTCGGACATCGCCGATCGGCTGGTCACCCTCGAGGCCCAGGTCGACCCGGCCAAGCCGCTGGTCGTCACAACCCATGTGCCGCCTTACGGGACCGGGATCGACGTCGCGCCGAAGCTGCGCGACGACCTCTCGGTCGTGACCGAGGGCGGCGAGCCGGTGATGGTCCCCGTCGGGAGCACTGCCGTGCGCGACTTCATCGAGCGCACGCAGCCGATGCTGTCGCTCCATGGTCACATCCACGAGTCGCGCGGGGCAACCCGGCTCGGACGGACCCTCACGATCAATCCCGGCAGCGCCTACTCGACCGGGGCGCTGTACGGGGCGATCGTGACCTTGAAGCACGGCAAGGTGCTTTCGCACCAGCTCGTGACCGGATAGTAGGTCGGTGGTTCGCCGATCGGTCGCGGAGGGCGGCCGGGAGCGGAAGAAGGAGGAGGAGGAGGAACCGAGTGGCACTGCGTGACGTGAAGATCTTCACCCGTCAGGCGACCGGCCTGACGAAGGAGATCGGCACCCTCGATACGTTCGTCTACAACGTCAACAACCAGAACATCGGCATCGGGGTTGCGTTCGTCCTGCTGTTCATCCCGGGCTTCTACGCCGGGGCGGACATCTTCCAGTCGATGCTCATCGCGGCCGTCCTGGCGCTCCCGATGGCGCTGGTCTACGCGTTCTTCTCGGCGGCGATCCCGCGCTCCGGCGGCGACTACGTCTACATCAGCCGGACGCTTCACCCGCTCCTGGGCTTCGTGGCCAGCTGGAACTGGGTCTTCTGGATGACCGTCTACATCGGCGTCCCGGCGGCCTACTTCGCCCAGTACGGCCTCTCGGGGATGTTCCGGATGCTCGGCGTCGCGACGACCAACACGGGGCTAATCGACCTGGGCAACTCCTTCGTCAACATGGACGTGACCCTCGTCGTGGGTACTCTCCTCATCGGGTTCTTCGCGGTCATCTTCGCGCTCGGGACCCGGGTCTATTTCCGGCTCCAGAATGCCGTCTTCGCGCTCGGGATGGTCGGCATCGCTCTCGCGATCGCGCTGGCCTTCCTGGGCAACTCGGCAGAGTTCGCGGGCCACTTCGACGCGTACGTCGCGAGTGCAGGCGGGATCGCGAATGCGAGCAGCCTGGCGGTCCAGCCCGCGCCGTACGACTTCCTGCAGACCCTCTACAGCTCGACCTGGCCGCAGTTCATCGTCCTCTTCGCGATCACCTCGAGCTTCCTGGGCGGCGAGGTCCGCAAGGCGCGGGTCAGCCAGCTCCTGGGCATGCCCGGCGGGGTCGTCTTCGTGACGATCCTGATGTTCCTGCTGGCCGCCTCGGTCGCCCAGCTGGTGGGCCAGCCGATCCTCGGCGCGATCAGCGCGAACTACTTCAGCCCGGACGCCCTGGGGCTCTCGTTCGTGCCCACCTACAACGAGGTCGTCGGCGCCGCCTACCCGGGCAACGTCGTGGTCGCCCTGCTGCTCGGCTTCACGTTCGTGTTCTGGACGTACGTCTGGCTGCCGATCAACTTCCTGGCCTCGACCCGGGCGCTCCTGGCCTGGTCGCTCGACGGGCTCATGCCGGCCCGCGTCAGCGAGGTGAGCGAGGACCGCCACACCCCGACCGTGGCGATCATCATCGTTGCGGTGATGGGCTGGATCTCGCTGTTCCTCTACACCCGGGGGATCATCAACACCCTGTACGGGATCTTCGGCTGGGTCCTCTCGTTCCTCGTCTGCTCGATCGCCGCGATGGTCTTCCCGTACCGATTGAAGACGGTCTTCGAGTCGTCGCCGGTGAACTGGCGGATCGCCGGCATCCCGCTCATGTCGATCATCGGGGCCGTCGCGACGGTCGCGCTGCTCATCGTCGAGTACATCTGGTGGGCGGACCCGGTCAACGGGCTCGACGCCACGACGGCGACGCTGGGCGACGATCGGATGAAGATCCTGACGATCCTCGTCTTCGCGACCGGCGCCGCCTGGTACCTCGGCGCGCGCTTCATCCAGGCCCAGCGGGGAGTCCGGATCGAGCGGGCGTTCGCGGAGATCCCGCCCGAGTGAGGGCGCGGAGCTGCACATGAGCCCCGGAGACGACCCGGCCGTCGCGCGCGGCCGGGTCGCCCTCGTGACGGGGGCCAGCAGCGGGATCGGTCGCGCGACGGCCGAGCGATTCGCCGCCGCCGGCTACCGGGTGGCGGTCAACTACGCCTCCAACGCGACCGCCGGGGAGGCGATCGCCGCCAGGATCGGCGGCGCCGCGTTCGGCTGCGACGTCGCCGACCCGGTCGCGGTGGAGCGGATGGTCCGTGACGTGGAGGCTGCCCTCGGTCCGATCGACGTCGCCGTCTGCAATGCCGGCTTCTACGAGGAGCGCCCGCTGGCCGAGGTCACGGACGAGCTCTGGGATCGGAGCCTGCGGGTCATGCTGGGCGGCTGCTTCCACGTCGCGCGCGCCGTCGTGCCCGGGATGCGGGAGCGCGGCCAAGGCTCGATCGTGGCCGTCGCCTCGGAGCTCGCGCTCATGGGGGGCGTGGAGATCGCCCACTACGTCGCCGCGAAGGCCGCCGTCATCGGCCTGGCGCGCTCGCTCGCGCGGGAGCTCGCCCCGGCGATCCGGGTCAACGTCGTCGCGCCGGGAGCTGTCGACACGCCGCTCCTCCCGGATCGCGACCGGGGGCCCGCCTACACCTCGACCGTGCCGCTCGGGCGGATCGGGCGTCCCGGGGAGATCGCCGAGGCGATCCTCCACATCGCCGAAGCGCCGTGGACGACCGGCGCGCTCTACTCGCCCAACGGCGGGGTCGTCATCCAGTGACCGGGAGCGGAGTGCAGCGCGACACCGCCGCCTCCGTGCGCGTCGCCCTCGTCACCGGTGCCGGCGGCGGCCTCGGGCGGGCGCTCGTCGACGTCCTCGGGGCGGACGGCTGGACCGTCGCCGCGGCGACCCACAGGGAAGGGCCGTTCGCCGCCGACCTTGCCGATCCGGCCGCGGCAGGCGACCTCGTCGAGCGGGTCCTCGCCCGGTTCGGCCGCCTGGACGTCCTGGTCGCCAACCACGCCGCCATGCACATGGCGCCGGTCGACGAGCATCCCGTCGATGACTGGTGGCGGATCGTCGACACGAACCTGTCGGGCTCGTTCCGCCTGGCCCGCGCGGCGGCGCCGCACGTCGCCAGGGCCGGCGGCTCGATCGTCTTCGTGTCGAGCGAGTGGGGGGTGACCGGCTGGCCGGACGCGTCGGCGTACGCGGCCAGCAAGGCCGGCCTGATCGGCCTGACGAAGGCGCTCGCGCGGGAGCTCGCCCCCGCTGTCCGGGTGAACGCGATCGCCCCGGGCGTCATCGACACGCCCCAGCTCCTGGTCGATGCGGACGCCGCCGGCGTGTCGCTCGACGTGATCCGGCAGCGCTACGCTGCGGCGGCGCCGCTCCGGCGGATCGCCGCGCCGGAGGAGATCGCGGCCACGGTCGCTTTCCTCGTTTCGCCCGCCGGGAGCTACTACACCGGCCAGGTGCTGCAGCCGAACGGCGGCACCACGATGGCCTGATGGCAGGAAATCCACGCTCGATGAGGTCCGACTTCCGATGAGCTTCCACGATCCGTCCGGGGGCTTCAACTGGCCGTCCGGGTATCGCGCGGCCGCCGCCTTCACGTTCGATCTCGACGCCGAGAGCGGGATCCTCTTCGACCACCCGGAGACGGCCGGCTACCTGGACGTCATGAGCCACCAGGCATACGGGCCCCGGACCGCGGTTCCGCGTCTGCTGCGGATCCTCGACCGCCAGGCGATCAGGGCCACGTTCTTCATCCCGGGCTACTCCGCCGAGCGCTGGCCGGACGCGGTTCGCTCCATCCGCGACGCGGGCCACGAGATCGCCCACCACGGCTACCTCCACGAGGGCTCGCGGGGCGCGGACCCGGAGCTGGAGGAGCGCCGCCTCCAGCGCGGCTTCGAGGCGCTCGACGCGGTCGCCGGAGTCCGCCCGATCGGCTACCGGGCGCCCAACTGGGAGCTGAGCTACGCCCTACCGGCGATCCTCGCCCGGCACGGCATCCGCTACGACTCAGGGCTGATGGACGCGGACCATCCGTACCGCCTCGCGGTGAGCGCCGAGCCCGGCGCGCCGACCCTCGTGGAGCTGCCCGCCCACTGGAGCCTCGACGACTGGGGGCCGTACAACTACCTGCCCGGCCTGACCGGCTCGGGCGTCATCGCCAGCCCCGCGGACGTCACCGCCCGCTGGGCCCTCGAGCTCGACGCGCTGGCCGACGAGGGCGGCCTGTTCATGCTCACGAACCATCCGTTCGTCAGCGGCCGCGCGTCCCGCGCAGCCGCCCTGGAGCGGCTCATCGAGCGGGCCAGGAGCCTCGGCGGCGTGTGGCTGGCGACCTGCGCCGAGATCGCCGCCCACGTGGAGACGCTCGACCTGCCGCCGGTCGTCCACGTGCCGCCGGTCCTGCCCGCCGACTGAGCGGCCCTGACGGCCGGTCTGCCGCGATTTCCTCTGACACGCGGCCGTCCCGACCCGGTATCCTCCGCTGCATAGGGCGGGCGAAGGTCCCGCCTTCGCGACGGGGTCGACGGATCCGGCGCGATCGGACAGTTCGCATGAGGGAGCAGCGATGGATCAGAGCGCACCAACCGGCGACTCGGGGACCCCATCGGGCAGCGGATGGGCCGCGCCGCCCGCGCCGCCCGCGCCTCCCGTCCAGCCCGGCCCGGCGGGCTTCGTCTACGCCGACGTCCCGAACCGCGCGATCGCCTACATCATCGACGCGGTCATCATCGGGATCGTGAGCATCGTCGCATTCGGGATCCTCGGTGGGATCGGACTGAGCGTCGTGTCGATCGACACTTCGGGGATCACCTACAACTACTTCGCGTCGATCATCCTCGCCGTCGTCGGCCTCGTCATCAGCGGCGGGTACTTCCTCTACACCTGGACCGCGATGCGCGGAACGGTCGGGATGAAGGTCCTCGGGATGCAGGTCGGCAACGCGGGGGACGGGAAGACGCTGACCATGGACCAGGCGATCCGCCGCTGGATCGCGCTCGGGGCGCCGTTCTCCGTCGCCCAGGCGTTCAACCCCCTGCCGGCGCTGGGCATGCTGCTCGGCCTCGTCGCTTTTGGCTGGTTCATCTACCTCCTGTACACGACGGCGAACAGCGCGACGAAGCAGGGATTCCACGACACGTTCGCCAACACGATGGTCGTCAAGGCGGCGCGCGCGGTCGGCTGACGCCACGACCGCGCCCATTCGGAGACGCCCCCGGCACCGTCGGGGGCGTCCTCATGCCGGGGAGGCGGGCCACAGTCCGAATCCCCGCGGAGGGCGACGTGGAGCGACGATGACGACGGCGGCGCTGGCGGATGCCCCGGCGTCCTCCGGAGCAGCTCGGGCCCGATCCGGCCGCGATGCGGCGACCCTCATCGTGTTCGGCACGACGATCGCGCTCTCGGCGTTCCTCCTGTTCACCGTGGAGCTGCTGGTCGGCCGCCTGACCCTGCCCGCCTTCGGCGGGACGCCGGCCGTGTGGGCCACGGTCCTGTGCTTCTTCCAGGCCGTCCTCCTCGTCGGCTATCTCTACGGGCATCTGTCCGCCACCCGGCTCGGGCCTCGTCGGGGGGCGGTCGTTCACGTCTGCCTCGCCGTCCTCGCGCTCGGGGCGCTGGCCGTGGCGCCGGCCCGCGTCGGCGACCTGCGCGACGTCGGGCAGCCGGCCGTCGTGAACCTCCTCTGGATCCTCGGCCTGGCCGTCGGTGCGCCGGCCCTCCTGATCACCGCCACGACCCCGCTCCTCTCGTCGTGGCTCGCCGCCGTGCGCGGGGCGGAGGGCGCGGAGGCGGACCCGTACTGGCTGTACGCCCTGAGCAATGCCGGGTCGTTCGCCGCCCTCCTGGCCTACCCGTTCGTCATCGAGCCCGCGCTCGGACTGGCCGCCCAGCGGTCGACCTGGGGACTCGGCGTGGTCGTCCTGGCCGGATGCCTGGCCGCCTGCGCCGGGATCGTCCTGCGCCGGGCCGGGCCGGTCGTCGGCCGCTCGGCTTCGGCGGTCGCGCAACGCTCACGCGTTGCCGCAGCCCCGATCACGTGGGGCCGGCGCGGCCGCTGGCTGCTGCTCGCCGCGATCCCGTCCGGCCTGCTCTCGGCCGTCACGAACTTCATCACGACCGACCTCATCTCGGCGCCCCTGCTGTGGGTCGGGCCGCTCGCGATCTACCTGCTGACGTTCGTCGTCGCCTTCTCCGCGCGCGGCCGGCGGATCCTCCCGGTGGCCGAGTGGCTGGCGCCGGCGGCGATCACCCTCCTGTGGGTCCCGTTCGGCTCGGCGGCCGGCTGGCCGATCGCCCCGCTCCTCCTGCTCGAGTTCGGTGGCCTGGCCGTCGTTGCGACGACCCTCCACGGTCGGCTCGCCACGGACCGCCCGGAGCCGGCGCGGCTGACCGAGTTCTACCTCGTCCTGTCCGCCGGGGGCGTCCTCGCCAGCTCGTTCGTGGCGATCGTCGCGCCGGTCCTGTTCAAGGGCGTCTGGGAGTACCCGCTGCTCCTGGTCCTGGCGCTCGCGGCGCTGGCGCTGGGGCGTTCCGGGCCGCTGCCCAGGCCGCGCCGCCGGTTCGACCTCTCGCCGTTCCTCGCCGGCGCGGCCGGCCGGGTCCTGCCGTACGCGTTCGTCGCGGCCGGCCTCGGGCTCGGGCTGCTCGCGGCCGGCTCGATCGGCCTCGAAGCCGGCGTCCGCTGGCTGCTCGTCGGTGGGCTCATCCTGCTCGTCGGCGGCCAGCCGCGGTTCCTCGCCCTGTCGACCGGGCTCGTCCTTGCGCTCGCCGTCTTCGTCCTCGCCCCGGCCGCGGTGCTGCGCGACCGGAGCTTCTTCGGGGTGACCGAGGTCCTCCGCTCGGCGGATCCACCCGTCACGATCCTGATGAACGGGACGACTGTCCACGGCGTCCAGTCGACCGATCCCGCCCTGCGGCGGATCCCCGGCTCGTACTACGCCCCGCATGGGCCGCTGGGCGATGTCGTCGCGCTCGTCCGCGGGCGGGCCCGGGCGGCGGCGGCGCGGTCGATCGGGGTCGTGGGGCTCGGGGCCGGGACGATCTCGGCGTACGCCCAGATCGGGGACACGCTGACGTTCTTCGAGATCGACCCGCTCGTGGCCCGGGTCGCGTCCGACCCGCGCTACTTCACCTACCTGTCCGACGCGCCGACGCGGCCGACGATCGTGCTGGGCGACGCCCGGCTGTCGCTCGAGCCGGTCGCGTCCGGCACGTACGACCTCCTCGTCCTCGACGCGTTCTCGTCCGACTCGATCCCGGCCCACCTCCTGACCGTCGAGGCGCTCGCCGATGACGCCCGCGTCCTGCGACCGGGCGGCCTTCTCGCGATCCACGTCTCGAACCGCTACTACGACCTGGCGCCCGCGGTGGCGAGCGCCGCCGGGCGAGCCGGCCTGACCGTCCTGCAGCGGATCTACGAGCCGACGCCCGAGGACCGCGGTCGGGGCGCCTCGATCTCCCACTGGCTCGCCGCGACGAGCGTCTCCTCCGACCTGGCCGAGCTCCTGGCGGCCGGCTGGGAGCCGGTCCGCGCCGGCGTGAGGCCGCTCACGGACGACCATCCCGACCTGCTCCGGCTCCTCCGCGCCGGGACCTGGTAGGGGCCGGGCCCGGCATCGCCGTCAGCCGATCGCGTGGTGCGTTCGGCAGCGGGCCTCGTAGCGCTCGTCACCGATCCCGCCGATGACCACGAGCGGGTCGTCGCGGCTGGCCGGCCGCCCGTCGACGAGCCGCTGCGTTCGCGACGCCTCGCCGCCGCAGACCATGCAGATCGCCGAGAGCATGACGACCTCCTCGGCCAGCGCCAGGAGTTCCGGCATCGGCCCGAATGGGCGGCCGAGGAAGTCGCGGTTCAGTCCGTCGACGATGACCGCCCGGTCGCGGTCCGCCAGCCGCTCGCAGACATCGACGAGCCCGCGGTCGAAGAACTGACCCTCCTCGATCGCCACGACGTCCGCCCGGGTCTCGGCCACGACCGGCTCGATCTCGGTCGAGTCCCGGACCGGGCGAGCGGGGAAGGCGACGCCGAACCGGCTGCGCACCGTCTCCGGCTCCGTCCGGTCGTCGAGCGCCGGCCGGATGAGGACCACTCTGCGCCGGGCGATCCGGGCGCGCTCGCACTGGCGGATGAGCTCCGCGGTCTTGCCCGAGAACATCGGGCCGGTGATGACGGTGATCGAGCCGCGCGGGGTGAACATCGTGCGGAGGGTACCGCGTCGGGGCGGCGACCGGCGCGCTACGTCCGGAAGCCGACGACCATGCCCCGTTTGCGCTTGACGAATGAACTCGACACGAGGGACGCCGATCCGGTCGGATCTGTTCGCATGACGCATGGATCGTGACGATCTTTGCGCCAGACGAATGACCTCGACGGTTCTGGCGTCGGCGCGGTCACGTTCATTCGTGTGACGAAAGGGCCACGGGGGCTCGGCCCGGCGAGGGCAGCCCCGGCTCGGCGAGGGCAGCCCCGGCCCAGCGAGGGCGGCCACGGTCCGTCGCCGGCGGGAGAGCGGCTACGCCTGGACGCCCACGAAGGCGCCGACCGCGTACGTCACGGCGGCCGCGACGCCGCCGAGGGCGACCTGGCGGACCGACGAGTAGAGCGCGGGACGGTGGGTCAGGCGGCTGATCCCGTAGCCCAGGAACGCCAGTGCCGCGAGGCTGACCCCGAGGCTGACGTTGAACGCCGGTTGACTCGACAGAAGCAGGTAGGGCACGAGCGGGACGAGGGCGCCCAGCGTGAACGCCAGGAACGAGCCGATCGCCGCGCTCAACGGCGACCCGATCGAGCGGGCATCGAGGCCGACCTCCTCGTGGAGCAGGAGCGAGACCGCGTGGTCCGGATCGGCGAAGACCCGGTCGACGAAGTGGTCGGCCTCGTCCGGGGTGAAGCCCCGCGAGCGGTAGATCCCGGACAGGATCGCCCGCTCCTGGTCCGGCGTCTCGCGCAGCTGCCGCCGCTGGAACGCGGTCTGGTGGGCGAGGAGCTCGTGCTGCGACTGGACCGAGATGTACTCGCCCACGCCCATGCTGAAGGCGCCGGCGAGCAGCCCGGCGATCCCCGCCAGGACGATGACGCCCGGCGCCGGAGCGGCGCCCGCCACGCCCATGACCAAGGCCAGGTTGCTGACGAGCCCGTCGTTTGCTCCGAAGACGACCGGGCGGAGGATCCCGTTCGCGCGCGACTCGTGCGGGTTGGCCGGCTCGCGGCCGTCCATCCCCGCCAGGTCCGGAATACGGCGGAAGACGATCGATCGGATCACGCCTGTTCCTCGAGATGGGGTCGGTCCGCGGATCGCGCGACCGGCCGGATCGTCGCAGCGGACGACTGCGCCGTACAAGGGCCGATCGGCCCGACGAGGCTGACGGGGCGGCGGGGTCGCGCGTCGATCGGCCCGGGTTCCCCCGGACTGCCCCGGGATCCGGAGACTGCGGAGGCCATCGGCGGTGATCGCGGCTGCGCCGAGAGGCGTACCGTGGGACCCAGCGGAGATCGCGGCCTCCCGCGTCGCGACCCAAGCCCAGCAGGTCCCCATGCACCGGTTCCGTCACCTCGGGTTGCAGAAACGGATCATGCTCTACGTCGCCCTGGGGCTCGCCGTGATGTTCGGTGTCGTCGCGGTGCTTGGCCTCGACGCGATCGACGAGGCGACCCGGCTCGTGTACCACGAGCGGCTCAGCACTGCTCACACGACGGCGGGCATCTTCGAGCGGGACTTCGCCCGGGTCGCCGCCGCGATCGAGGAGGCGCACGCCGAGCTGTTCCCTGGATCGGGATCGCGAGTACCCGCGGGCACCGCGACCCGGCTCCTCGCCCGTTTCCAACGCACGCCCGAGGTGTACCCCTTCTTCGCGATCGAGGGAGTCTGGCTCCTCGACGGTGCGGGCCGGCTTCTCGACGAGGCCGGCGCGCCTGACTTCCAGCCAGGAGCCGGGCAGGTCGTCAGCGCGCGGATCGCCGGGACGCAGGACGGCCGCTTGGCGGTGCTCCCGGCAGCAGGCTCGGCCAGCGGGGCCCAGTCGTTTGCCGCGCTCACGTTGCGCATCGCCTCGTCCCCGCCGAAGCTCGGACCCATCGTGGTCGTTCACACGGTCTCGCTCAGCCGCGGCGAGCCGTTCGTGCCGGCCGACCACGGCGAACCCCGGAGACTCGGGGAAGCCGGGCCATCCACCGGGATCACGGATGAATACCATCTCGAGGTCGTTGATCCGGACGGGATCACCCTGCTTGGGATCGGCACGGACGAGCATCCGGGACAGCCCAGCCCGCATTTCGCCGCGATCCGCGATCTGGTCGCGACCGGCTCCGCATCGACACTGCTGCACGATCCGGGGGGCGATGGGGACGGCGCACCACACGTCATGGCCGCCGTCCCGCTCGGCTCCAGCCCGTTCTATGTCGTGCTCGAACAGCCCGTCGACGTGGCCCTCGCCCTCCCGATCCAGCTCCGTGACCGTCTCTTTCTCTCAATCGGGTTCGGGTTGATCCTGATCCTCGTCGTCGCCTGGATCACCACCCGTCGGGTCGTCAAGCCGACCGAGCTGCTGATGCGGGCCGCCGAGCGGATGGCTGGAGGTGACCTCGCGAGCCCGATCGAGGTGAGCGCCCAGGACGAGGTGGGCCAGCTTGCGGAAAGCCTCGAGACGATGCGTCAGCGACTCAACGCTGCCCAGGAGACGATCGAGCACGCGAACCGTGAGCTTGAATCGCGCGTCGCCGACCGGACTGCGCGCCTCGGCCAGGTGCTCCGCAAGACGATCTCGGCCCAGGAGGAGGAGCGGCTTCGTCTCGCGCGCGAGCTCCACGACGAGACCGCCCAAGCCCTCGCCGCCCTCACGATCGCGCTCGACCGGGCGCGCGACGACCTCGAGGCAGGGACCCCCGCTGCCCTGGAGCGGATCGTCGAGGCGCGCGGGATCGCGGCACGGCTCCTCGAGGAGATCCGGCGCTTGATCCTCGGCCTGCGCCCGTCGGTGCTCGACGACCTCGGTCTCGTGCCCGCGATCCGCTGGCTCTGCGAGGCGAGCCTTGCCGACCGAGGCATCGAGGTCTTGATCGAGGCGCAGCCGGCGGGCATCCGGCTTCCCGCTCACATCGAGGTGACCCTCTTCCGGATCATCCAGGAGGCGGTGAGCAACATTGCCCGGCATGCCGGCGCTGCGCACGTTCGTGTCGGTTTGAGCGTCACGGACGGGAGTGCGCGTGTCACCATCGTCGACGATGGCGCGGGCTTCGACGTCGCCCGGACGATCGGTCCAGCCGGTTCGGATGGAAGCGTCGGCCTGGTCGGAATGCAGGAGCGCGTCGGGCTGCTCGGCGGGACGATCGAGATCCGCTCGGGCGCTGTCACCGGGACCGAGATCGTCGTCGACGTACCGCTTGTGCCGGAGGCAGCCTGAGTGGCGATTCGCGTTTTCGTCGTCGATGACCACACCCTGGTGCGCCAGGGAATCGTCGGCCTGCTCGAGAGTCAGCCCGACATCGAGGTCGTCGGTCAGGCCGGCAGCGCCCAGGAGGCGTTCGCGGCGATCCCGTCGGCCTCGCCTGACGTCGTGCTCATGGACATCGCGATGCCCGGCCAGAGCGGTCTCGACGCGACCCGTGAGATCCGGGAACGGTTCCCCTCGGCTCAGGTCCTCATCGTCACGATCCACGACCGGGAGGATTACCTCTTCCAGGCGCTCCGCGCCGGCGCCGCTGGGTACGTCCTCAAGGGCGCCGAGGTTCAGGACCTGCTGTCGGCGGTTCGGACGGCCTACCGCGGCGAGGTCTATCTCTTCCCGAGCGTCACGAAGAAGCTGGTGGCCGACTACCTGCGCCGCAGCCAGGCCGGCGAGGATCGGACGACGTACGACGGGTTGACCGACCGCGAGCGGGAGATCCTCGCGCTGATCGCCCAGGGCCTCACGGCGAACGAGATCGCGACCGCGCTCTTCCTGAGCCCACACACCGTGCAGTCGCACCGGGATCACATCATGACCAAGCTCGGCCTGCACTCGAAGGCGGCACTCATCAAGTACGCCATCTCGCGGGGCCTCATCGAACTGTAGCGGGCGGCCCGTCCTCGGGACCGGTTCGGCTTGGCCGCCCGCGGGCGCCTTCGTGCGCCATCCCTCGTATCGCCCATCCCGATTGGGTCGTGTGCCCCATGTCCGTTCCCGGCGCTGGCGGGATTCCCGCCGGCGGGCCGGCGCCGGATGCTGTGAGTACCGGCGCCAGACCGGCATGGGAGACCAGCCATGATCAAGCCCACCCTCGCGATCTGCGACGCCTCCATCCTCGGCGCCGGGGCGAAGCGGTTCCAGTTCGATTGCGTCCACGGGCGAACGTCGACGGTCCTTCTGCCCGGCCGCGGGCCCCATGGCTACGCGGTCGCGCTCGATGTGCTCATCGTCCGCCACGAGCGTCAGCACGGCTGCGCTTGCCCGAGGAGCGTTGGGTCTCTCGCCCTCCCCATGGCTCAGGCGTGAAGCAACGACCAAGCATCCCTCATTCCAACCCCAGGTACCACAGGTAAACCATGAGACGCACCGCACCTGTTCCGACAGCCCTCATCGGCTTGACGCTCGTTGTCGCCGCCTGCTCGGGGGCAGGCGTTGCTGGCGCCAACGAGTCGGCCGCGCCGTCGGCCGTCCCATCCGCCGCCCAGGTGCCGGCGACCGTCCCGCCCACCACTGCGGCTCCGAGCCAAGCTCCCGCCGCGGAGCAGTACGTCGAGAATGCGGCCGAGTTCGTCGAGGCGGCCAACTGGGACACCAGGAAGACAATCACCGTCGAGCTCTCCGAGTACGCCTTCACGCCGAAGGAGATCACCCTCGAGGCCGGCCAGCCGTATGTCCTCGAGGTCGTCAACACGGGCGAGCTCAAGCACGAGTTCACCGCCGGGGACTTCTTCCGGACGGTCGCGACGCGCAAGGCCGAGACCGCCGAGACCGAGGTGAAGGTGCCCTTCTTCACCGAGATCGAGGTCTTCGCCGGCAAGAAGGCCGAGATCTTCCTGATCCCGCTCATCCCGGGCACCTACAAGTTGGTCTGCGAGATCGAAGGTCATTCCGAAGCCGGGATGATCGGCACGATCACCGTCACCGGCCGGACCCCGTCCTCCCCGGCGATCAAGCTCGCCGACGTCGCCGCGGGACCATGGGCGAAGGATGGGCCCGCCCTCGTGGAGGCGGCCAACTGGGACACCATGAAGACCGTGACCATCGAGCTCTCCGAGTACGCCTTCACGCCCAAGGAGATCACCCTGACCGCCAGCCAGCCGTACGTCGTCAAGGTGGTCAACAAGGGCAAGGTCAAGCACGAATTCACCGCCGAGGACTTCTTCGGCCTGGTCGCCTTCCGCAAGGCCCAGGACGCCTCGGGCGAGTTCAAGGCCTGGGCTCCCCGCGAGGTCGAGGTCTTCCCGGGCAAGGAGGTCGAGCTCTACCTGATCCCGACACAGGCCGGGACGTACAAGCTCGTCTGCGAGATCGAGGGTCATCTCGAGGCGGGCATGTCCGGCACGATCACGGTGACAGCCGCACCGTGATCTGACTCGGATGGAACCTCGGATGCCCGTCACCGCACCAGGTGGCGGGCATCTCTACGCTCGCAGGGCGAACGCCACGACCGCCCCGAGCACCAGCGCGAGCACCAGCGCGACGGCGACCGTCAGGCCGAGCACGAGTACCCATCGCCGGGACACCGCCCGTTCCCGGGTCCGGTCAACCGCAGGGACCCAGGCCGCCACCATCCGGCGTCTCCGTCGGCAACGGCGATGGAGCGGGTCCGGCGAAGACCGTGCGGACGACCCGCCGGATCCGGCCGATCTCGTCGTCGGTCAGGTGCGCGGGGTAGGCCGACGGGGCGAACAGGATCGTCTTCACCTGCCGGGTGTTCGTCCGGGCGGCAAGGCTGAACAGGCTGGGGAGGTCCTTCGGCGAGAGGTTCGTCCAGAGGTCGTCCCGGGCGATCTTGAGGAGCTTCGCGATGTTCGGGATGAGCGTGCACGGGTTCAGGTCGCGACGGATGGCCAGGAGCATCGCCTGCTGGCGCTCCATACGGCCGTAGTCGGAGTCCTGGTGGCGCGACCGGACGTACATCAGGGCCCGATGGCCGTCGAGGTGCTGGCGCCCGGCCGGGAAGTAGATCTGTACCAGCCCCGAGCCGTCCTCGAGCGGATACATCATGTCGTGGAGCGGCTCCGGGATCGTGATGTCGACCCCGCCGATGGCATCGACCAGCCGGACGAACCCGGCCAGGTCCACCACCGCGATGCCGTCGAGGTGGACGCCGGCGAGCGTCTCGATCGCGCCGCCGACCGCCCGGAAGCCCCGGGTCCGCCCGCCCGGGAACTGGTCCGGATGGGCGTTGGCATAGACGTACAGCGCGTTGAGCAGCCCCGGGAAGCGACCCCCGGGAACGGCCCCCGCGGTCTCCGCCGGAAGCGGCACCCCGACCATGTTGCGCGGGAAGCCGAACATCGCCGCGCGCCCCGAGGCGACGTCGACCGACAGCAGGATCATCGTGTCGGTCCGCAGGCTCCAGCGATCCGGCCCGGCGTCCGAGCCGATGAGCAGCAGGTCGAGCCGCCCGTTCGCCGCCCAGGCCGGCGTGGGGCCCGGCGTCGCGGTGGGCGTGGGGCCGGGCGTGGCGGTGGGCGTGGGGCCGGGCGTTGGGCTGGCGGAGGGGCTCGGTGAGGAGCTGGGCAGGGACGTCGCAAACGGCGGGCCGCTCCCGGCCGGCCCCGGCGTCGGCGTCGCGATCGCGGCGGGGGAGGCGGTCGACTCCGGCTCTTCGGGGGGCAGCAGGCCGCCGATCCCCTCGTCCGGTCCGCCCGGCGCGAGGACGGCGATGATCGTGTCGCGCGTGTCGAGGATCACTGCGTCGACGACCACGTGGGGGACCAGGATGAACAGGGCGAGCATGGCGGCCAGGGCGAACCTCGCCGAGCGGGCCCGCCCGACGGTCGGCGCGAGCCGTTCGGCCAGCACGCCGGTGGCGGCCAGGACCGCGAGCCGGTAGACGCCGACGATCGCGACGAGCACGGCGAGGACCGCCAGGACATCCGGCGAGAGCGCCTCGCCGATGAGGGACGCCAGATCGGGCGCCAGCCCGACGACGATGACGACCGCCAGGACGAGCCCGATGACCGGCGCGAGCAGGAGGGCCGCCGTGCTCGGCCGTCCGAGGACGGCGTGTCCGCACCCGGGCAGGATCGCGGCGGCGACAAGGGCAAGCCAGGCCGGGCCGTGAACCCTCACGGCCGGCGCCGGAGCACCTGGCTCGGTCACCGCGCGGTCGGGCATCAGGACCAGTCTGAACCGGGTGGTTGCGCCGTCAAGCGGCGGTCGGCCCGATCGGCGGTGCCCCTCTGCGCTCGGCCGGGACCCTGCGCGCGGTCAGCCTCGCGGGGTGGGCCGCTCGCGCCGGACATCGAGGCGCTTGCCCTTGATCGTGGTGGCCCGCAGGGCGGCCACGATCCGGTCGGCAGCGGCTTCCGGGACCTCGACGAGCGAGTAGGCGTCGGCGATCTGGATCGCCCCGACCGCACGTCCGCCGATGCCCGCCTCGTTGGCGATCGCACCGACGAGATCCGCCGGCCGGATCCCGCTGCTTCGACCTCCACCCACGAAGAGCACCACGATGCCCGGCTCGTTCGGGCGCTGTGGTCGGGCCGGGCCGGGGCCCGGACGGCCGGGCGGCCCGAACCCCCGGCCCGGCGGTCCCGGCCGGACCGGCCGGACCGGCCAGCGCGCCTCGGGGGGCTGTTGCAGGGTCGCCGTCGGGACCTCGACCTCCTCCTCGGACCGGCCGGTCCCGGCGTCCGCCACGCTGACGGCCGCGAGGGCGATGTCGACGAGGTCGAACTCGTCGGCCAGCGGCTCGATGACGGCCCGGTAGCGGTCCAGCCCGTCGCCCAGCAGCGTCTCGCGCAGGCTCGCCCGCATGACGTCCAGCCGCCGCTCCTGGAGGTCGGCGACCGTCGGCAGCTTCGCCAGCTCGAGCCTCGACCTCGTGAACGACTCGATGTCCCGCAGGAGGCGGTGCTCGCGCGGCTCGACCAGGGTGATCGCCATGCCCTCGCGTCCGGCCCGCCCGGTCCGGCCGATCCGGTGGACGTAGGCCTCCGGCGACGCCGGCATGTCGAAGTTGACGACGTGGGAGACGTGCGAGATGTCCAGCCCGCGGGCCGCGACGTCGGTGGCCACGAGGAGGTCCAGCGTCCCGTCCCGGAAGCGGCCCATCACCCGGTCCCGCTGCTCCTGGGACATCCCGCCGTGGAGCGCTCCGGCGTCGTGGCCGCGGCCGGTCAAACCCTCGGCGAGCTCGTCGACGTTCCCCCGGGTGCGGGCGAAGACGAGCGTCGAGGTCGGGCTCTCGATGTCGAGCAGGCGGCACAGCGCGGCGAGCTTGTAGTTGCGCTGCACGACGTACGCGACCTGGCGGACCGCCGGCGGAGCCTCGCCCTTGGGGCGCTCGTGGACGACGGTCACCCGCACCGGCTTGCGCAGGTGGCGAGCGGCGATCCGCGCGATCGCGGGGGAGATCGTCGCCGAGAAGAGAGCCGTCTGTCGCTCCGCGGGCGTCGCTCCAAGGATCGCCTCGAGATCCTCGGCGAAGCCCATGTCGAGCATCTCGTCCGCCTCGTCGAGCACGAGCAGGCCCACCCGGTCGAGGCGAAGGCTGCCCCGCCGGAGGTGGTCGAGCGCCCGGCCCGGCGTGGCCACCACGATGTCCACGCCGCGCTGCAGGCCGCGGAGCTGCGGCGACATCGGCTGCCCGCCGTAGATCGGCAGGATCCGCGCGCCGAGGTCGCGACCGTAGCGATGGGTCGCCTGGGCGACCTGCATCGCCAGCTCGCGGGTGGGCACCAGGACGAGCGCCATCGGACCGGTTGCGTCGCGAGTGCCGGTCGCCACCCGCTGCAGCGCCGGCAGCGCGAAGGCCGCCGTCTTGCCGGTGCCCGTGGGGGCCTCCGCGAGCACGTCGCGGCCGGCCAGCAGCGGCGGCATCGCTTCGCGCTGGATCGGCGTCGGCTCCTCATACCCCAGCGCGGCGAGGGCCCGGAGCAGGGCCGGATCCAGGCCGAACGCGCCGAAGCCGTCCGCCGCCGGGTCGTCCGCTTCGACGGACGCGTGTTCCACCGGCTCGAGGTCGGTCAGCGGGGCATCGTTCAGGGCGGTGGAGTGGAGGTCGGTCACGCAGCCAGCTCGTCGTGGGGCGGGCGCTCCTCTGGGGAGCGGGGAGTATCCCAAGGATAGACCCTCGGGCTCCAGTGCCCTTCGACCGACCGCGCTGGCCGGGAGGGTACACTGCTCGCGGCCGAACACCGTGCAGGTGCGGCCCGGATGAGGTACGGATGACGAAGCACTCGAAGCGAGAGCGCGAGCGGCGCGTTGAGGAGACCGAGCGGGTCCGCCAGATCGAGGCCGCCTGGATGGGCAGCGTGCCGCCGGCCACCGCGAAGGCGTTCGCGCTCGGAGTCGAGGCTGCCCGGGCACGCGGCCCGCAGGTGCGCCCGCCCGACATGGCCCCCGGAACCGCCCCGCGCCCGCCGCGCCCGGGCCACGAGCCGCGCCCGCCCAAGGAGCCCGCCCGACCGCGCCGAGGCGGCTAGGTCCGCTGCCGGGCCCTGGACCCTAGTCCTTCGCGGAGGGGTCCGTGATGCGGCCGAGGAAGAGGATCGCGCCGGTCGGGACGTCGCGCAGGGCGAACAGGAACGGGCGATCCACCCGCAGCGTCAGGGGCTCCTCGGGAGCGCCGGTCGTGCGCATGACGACCGCCGTGGCGGCCGCCGCCTCCGTGCCCTTCTCGTCCACGTCGATGTTCGCCTGGTGGATGACCGCCGAGATGACGAGCTGCTCCTCGGTCGTGATCCCGGAGAAGTCCGCCCGATCCGGATCGAAGGCGAGCGGCATGCCCATCGCGGCGAGCGTCGTCGCGAGGTCCGTCTTGCTCTCGATCCCGAACTTCGGCAGGGCGAGCTGGACCGGGCGGGGCTGGAGCGCTCCGGTCACCCCGGCCAGGAGGTCGGGGGTGAGGCTCGACTGGAACGCAGCCATGCTGTCCGGAACGATGATCGTCAGCGCGAGCGAGCCGCCGACGTAGGGCAGCTCCACGGCGCGCCAGCCGGTTCCCTCGGCATAGGGGAACGACTCGCTGAGCGACATCATCAGGACGTCCACGGTGGAGCCGTCCGGGCGGCTGAAGGCGCCGGGCTTCGTCGCGTCCGGGCTGAACGGCGTCAGCCAGGGGGCCTTGAGGTAGATCGCGTTGACGAGCGTGAGGCGCGTGTCGGTCGTGATGATGCCCGGGACCAGCAGCTCCGGGATCCGCTGCACGGTCTGCTCGTCGACCCAGCCGTTGATCTGCCGGCGGGCGGCCTCGGGATCCGCCCGGTAGTCGACCAGCCGGAGCCCCGCCCCGAAGCGCGCGGCGAGCGCGTCGAGGTAGGCCGGCACGAGGGTCATCCCGCGCTGGGCGAACGGCGCGTTCGCGATCCGCAGGGCCACCGGATATGGCTTGCCCGCGGCATCGGGGAACGTCCCGCTCCGGCCGGCGAGGGCCGCGTCGAGCGCGTTGAGCCAGCCGGCATGCTCATCGGATGCCACCGCGCCGAGGACCCCGTCCATCTCCGCCGCGGTCTCGCCGCGGGCGCCGGCTCGGGCCATCGCCAGGGCGAGCGCCACGCTCGCGGGCGAGACGACGACGTTCCCGTCGCCGGCCCCGCTCCGCCGGAGGAGCTCCAGCCCGAACCCGTTGATTGCCGTGGCCGCCGACATCGCGTCGACGGGATCGGCCGAGGCGCGCGGCGCGTTGGCGCGGGCGAGGCCGACGTCCCCGGGTCCCGTGCATGCACTCGACACGGCGAGGACCAACGCGAGCAGGGCGGCGATCTGGCGCTTCATGACCCTCAGACGCCGGCGGGGGTGCCGTGGTTGCCGGGGCGGGACCGCGAGACTCAGGACGAGGCCGTCCTGGGCGGCTCCGCCTGGAGCGTTCGGGCGATCGCGGTGGCCCACTCCCTGATCTCGTCCTGGTGGACGACCCTCGGAGGTCCACAGGAGTGACGGGGCTGCGTTCGTGACCTCCGCCCCTGTCCGGCGGGGCGTTCGCCCCTCATGCTCCAGTCTTGGAGGTGCCCCATGGCCGCGAAGGCAGGAGACCGCATCGTCGTCGAGTCGGAGAAGGTGGGCAAGGCAGCCCGGGAGGGCGAGATCCTGGAGGTGATCCAGTCGGCGACTGGCACTCGCTATCGGGTCCGCTGGGACGACGGGCATGAAAGCACGTTCCTGCCCTATGGCGGGAGTGCCCGAATCATCTCCCAGCCAGAACGCCATCCGGCTCGCAAGTGATCGTCGTGAGCGCGACGTCGTCGCACGAGCCTCGTCGCTCGAAGTCCAGCTGAAACCGGGACAGGATGGCGATGCGGGGCCCGGTCAGGGCTTCTTCGTCGGGGTCGGCTGTGTGGCGGCCCTGGGCTTCTGTTCCCTGAGGGCGGCGTCGTCGCGTTGCTTTGGCCTCTCTTCCCTTTGGAGTTTCAGTTCCTTCTGGCGCTTCTGGCGCTTCTTCTGCTTCTTCCCGGCCATCGCTCGCTCCTTCACCCGGCTCCGGGCATCGATGCTGGCGGCGGTGCTGATGTTCTCGCCGGGGTCACGGCCCGAACAGGGCCGTTGGTCGGGAAGCTCGCGTCGATTTGCCGGCGGGACGCGCTCGGACCGTCTCGCTGCGGGTGCCGCGCTCGCGCCACTCAAGGTGGCACGCCCGCCGCGTATCCTCCACGGAACGCCGACCCGGCACCGTCCAGAGGGGGACCTCGTTTGCCACCGGTCGTGATCGACAACCCGATCCTCAACTCGCCGTTCCGCGAGCCGGCGCGCCATTTCCGGTGCGATTGCATGACGTCGCCATGCGCAGCGTGTAGGTCACGCTTCGCGGTTGGATGGGTGACTCGTTGCGTGCATATTGGCCGGATTCGCTGTTCACGAGCAGGCCCATGTTCTGGGCCCACGCCGAGGGGCAATACCAATCTCACCTGACGCCGCAGGAAAAGATGGCGGACCTATCAGACCGTCTCTTCGCCCGCGCCCTCTGCCTCGCCGCTCGGGGCGGCCGTCTCCGTCTTGCTCAGGTGGCTCGCCTCGATGATCGTCGCCCGGCCGTCGCGCTCCTTCCAGCGAGTCTGGATCAGGATCTCATCGGTCTCGCCGACGAGCCGAAGGACGACGGTGTAGCCGGAGCCGCCGCCGCGGTCGATCGAGTCGACGCTCGCCTCGTTCGACGGGAGCGGCAGGAGGGCCAGCACCTCTCCGAGATTCTGTCGAAGTTCCTTGCTGAAGTCCTCGGTCATCCGCTCGATGTCCCCGGCGACGAGCGCAGCACAGAGAGCCTCGGCGCGCTCACGAACGTCCTGTTCTTCCATCGATTGGCCCTCTAACAAGCGCGGATCAAGCGCAGTTGCGATCTCCCTGGGGCCACTCTACGACACTAGAAGAGCGAGGGCCCTAGACAGGCCAGCGACCCTCCTAGTCAGCGGGCTAAGTACATCACCGATGGATGCCAACCGATGGTATGTCTGACAACAGCAGCTGGAGCACGGTCAGGGGAGGAGTTGGTGGAGATGAAGGGACTCGAACCCCTGGCCTCCGGCGATGCGAATCCTGCCCCACGGCCAGGTGTTGGCGGCCGGTGTAGTGGGCGTCCATGGCGATGCGCTGGGCCTCATCCGACAGCTCCCCACGGAGGGGGTGTACCCTGCCTTCGTGGGCCCGAGCGGAACCGATGGGTGTGATGTGCCTGTGGAGAGTTCGATGCAGCCGGTGAGCGTACAGATCATCACCTACGCGCCGACGGCCTTCCGCCACTGCCAGCACTGCGAGGTGGCGTTCGAGGGCATGGGCATCGGCCAGCGCGTGCAACGCGAGGCCGTCTCCAGCTCGCTGCCGGACAACCTGGCCCGTGAATACCAGGAGGTGTCCGACTGGGTCCATCGCCTGCTCGAACGCCACCCCGGCCGGCTCGCGGTCTCCGTCATCGACGCCGCTTCGATCGAGGGGGTCTGGAAGTCGCTGCGCCACCGCGTGCGCCGCTACCCGGCAACGATCGTGGCTGGGCGCGAGACGGCGATCGGTACCGATTTTGGGGCCGTCGATCGCGTCATCGACCGCCACGTGTCGTCCTCGGGAGGGAGAGGAGGGGCCTAAAGGGAAGATCCATATGGGGACGCCAGCGCGCTAGACGGCGCCGCAGGCTCACCATCCGGGTGACTGCCCCCGCCATTTGTGCGCGCTCCTTTGAACGGGAGGGTTGCATGAGTTCGCTATGGGTCGTGGTCATCGGCGCGGTGGTCATCTACCTCGCCTACAACTATTACGCCCGCCGCATCGATAGGGTCGTCATTCAGTCGGACCCGAAGCGGGCGACGCCGGCCACCATGTACATGGACGGGGCCGACTTCATGCCGACCAGCCGCTTCGTCCTGTACGGTTACCACTTCAAGTCGATCGCCGCCGCCGGCCCCATCGTCGGCGTCATCACCGCCGCCAACCTGTGGGGCTGGCTGCCATCGATCCTCTGGCTGATGATCGGCGTCACCTTCATCGGCTGGGCGAGCGACTACAGCGCGATCATGATGAGCGTGCGCAACGATGGGAACTCGCTCGCGGCGATCTCCCACCGGCTCATCAGCCCACGCACGCGGACGATCCTGTTCGTGTTCATCTTCTTCTACCTGCTGCTGCTCGGCGGTGCCTTCGTCGGGATCATGGCGGCCGTTCTGGACGCCAGGCCCGACGTCCCCTTCGGGATCCTGGTGCTGGCGGCGATGGGAATGCTCGGCGGCTACCTCATCTACCGCCGAAAGGTTGACCTGATCCGGGTCACCCTCCTCATCGTTGTCGCCACGCTGCTGGCCATGGTGCTCGGTCCGCTGGGCGTGACCTTCCAGAAGGGCCAGCCGCCGACCTGGGAGACCGGGCCGGTGAGCGGTGTCGTGCGTGGCATCAATGCCACGCTGAACGGCGACGGAAATCCCATCTACACCGTGGTCGACCCGACAAACGCCGATCCGCGCGTTCCGCCGGTCAACCCCGAGACCGGAAAGCGGCCCTCTACCGCGGTCTTCAACGCCGCCACGGGCGAGATCAACGTCCTGCCCAGCTTCCTGTTCTGGTGCCTCTTTCTGCTGGCCTTCAGCTACCTGGGCACTAACATGGCGATCTGGCGCTTCGCGCAGCCGGTGAACTACATCGGCTTCTGGATCACCGCTCTGACCATTGGCCTCTCGGCGGTGGGCGCCATCCTGGCACCGTTCTTCCGACCGGAGGTGGCCGCCTTCAAGCTTCAGGCGTTCACGAGCTTCGCGCCGGCCGCGGCGGGGGCCATCCAGACCCTGTGGCCCATGCTCTTCGTCACCATCGCCTGCGGGGCGATCTCCGGCTGGCACGCGCTCATCGGATCGGTTGGCACCGCTCGGCAGCTTCAGTACGAGACCGATGCGCTGCCGGTCGGCGGCGGGGGTATGTTCAGCGAGAACACGCTGGGCCTCCTGTCGCTGACGGCGGTGGCGATCTCCGGCGGCGCGGGAGCCGGGGCGTTCGCCGCGGGGGTTGGCAACCTGCTGAACGTGGCAACCTTTGGGCTCGTGCCGCTCGCCTTCGGGACGGCGCTCGGCTTCGGCGCCTTCGTCGTGATCGTGCTTACCGTGGTGCAGCTCGTCTTCCGCGTCATGCGCGTGACGCTGGGCGAGTGGCTGGGCGACACGTGGATCGGCTTCAAGAACCAGCACGTCGCCATGATCATCTCATCGATCCTGGTGCTGGCCCTGGTGCTGTCCGGCACGTGGGTCTATCTGTGGCAGCTCTTCGGCGCCTCGAACCAGCTGCTGGCAGCGCTCAGCTTGCTGCTGGTGACGCTGTGGCTGGCCTCGACGCGGCGGAATCCGGCCTATGCCGGGATCCCCATGCTGTTCATGTACGTGACCACCGTGGCGGCGAGCCTGGTGACGGCGTACAACCTGTACGTCACGATCGTGATCCGCGAGGGCTCGGCGCTGATCTCCATTCTCGGCGCTTGGGCCATGATCGCGGTCTCGCTGCTGCTAGTGGGTGCGGCGCTGCTCATCGCCTTCGACGCGTGGAAGGCCTGGGGCCGCTACCGGGCCTTGCCAGCCGAGCCGGTTCCCGCGCCGGCGGCGCCGGGCGCTTAAATCCGTATCGCTCCGCCTCGGGTGGGCCGGGCCTCCGGGCCCGACCCACCCGTCTGCTACTTGCTTGGCGCGACCTGGCGCGCAACCTCGCGAACGGCTCCCATCAGCCGCAGCGAGCTGATGCCATCCGCCGGCGGCAGGAGGTGGAGCTCCAGGTGCGGCACGGTCGGGCTGACCGACATCCGCCAGACGCCTCCGCTGACGCTGGCCAGCTGCTCCCACCAGCCGCGCAGCTCGTCGAGCTTCACGGTTGGGTCGTGCCGCGCCTCGAGCGCCGTCCCGTCCCACGCCCCGCTCCAGCTCGGGCCCGCGCGTTCGCCCGCCCAACGATGCCTGACATCGCCCATTGTCCAGCCCCGTGGATCAGCGAGATCAGCGCTGAAGCGCGGCGCCCGCACGAGGCGCAGGCGCAGGATCAGGAAGTCGCGGCGGCCGCGACGGTGAGCGAGCGCCCACAGCGCGCCGAGGTCACGCGGCTCGAGCACGACCAGCAGCGCGGCCTCACGGAACGGTGCCTCGGGCTGCGAGATGCGCAGCTCGACGACCGAGCTTCCCAGCCAGCGCAGGGTCGTCCGCTGGCCGAGCAGCGGGAGCCCATCCTGGAGCCAGCGCAGCAGCTCGTTGCCGCGCCGGATGTTGCGCTGGGTGCCGAAGGCGAACCACAGCATGACGACCGCGAGTAGGGCGATCGCGAGCGAGGCGCCAAAGGCCGAGAGATCGGGCATGAGTAGTGCAGGCGACTGTACGGAGCATGGCGGGCATCGGTCAAGCGGCTCTGGCGGCCGGGTGCTAGATTGGACCGATCCACATTGGTCGGGAGGGCCCGTGACCAACGAGCGCGACGCGGCAGATGGAGGGCTGCGAACTGCGCTGCGCGAATTCCTCTACGGCATGACCGGGCACGAGTTCGCGCGCCAGTCGGTCGCCATGCGCGCCAACCTGGAGACGATCTTCATGGTGACCTGCGTCGGCGACATGATCGGTCTGCCGATCATTCCGCCCTACTATTCACTCCGCCTGCTGCCGTTCGTGATCCCGCAGGTCGCCACCTGGAAGCGCCGCGTCCTGCGCGAACGCCACTTCAGCGAGGAGCACGACTATGAGTTGCATGGCGTCTAAGCCGGGAGGCAACGATGGCTGACCAAGAGCAACCCGAGGAGCGCCGGGGCGGGCTGCGTGGGCTGGTCGGGAAGCTCCGGGAGGTCACCTACGGGATGGCCGCCCACGACATGACCCGCTCCGCCCTCCGCACCCGGGCGAGCATGGAGCACCTCTTCATCCTGATCACCATGGGCGACCTGGTCGGGGTTCCGATCCTGCCACCCTACTACTCCCTGCGCCTGCTCCCCTACGTCGTGCCCCAGATCTCGACCTGGAAGCGAAGCATGCTGCGCGAGAAGGATGTGACCGATGCGATGTTCTAGCCATGACCGTGCAGGCTGAGGCGGGCAAGGGCCGCACGACGCCGCTGGCCGACTTCTTCAACGCCCACCCTGATCGCCACTACATCATGTTCGGTGGCAAGGGCGGGCTCGGCAAGACGACCTTCTCGGCGGCGACCGGCTACTGGCTGGCCAAGCAGGGCAAGCGCGTCCTGGTTTTCAGCGTCGACCCCCAGGCCAGCCTGTCCGACATCTTCCAGACCGATATCTTCGGCAAGGGCCCGGTCAAGGTCATGGACAACTTGTGGGCCCAGGAGATCGACGCCGACCGCCACATCCGCGACTACCAGGATGAGGTGCGCGCCAAGATCCTCGACATGTACGGGCTCGAGAAGGTGCCCGAGGAGATCGAGGACTACATCGCCGCCGCCAGCGCCGAGCCGGCGATGGAGGAGTCGGCGATCTTCGACGCCGTGGTCGACATCCTGTCCGAGGGCGACTACGACTACTACATCTACGACCTCGTGCCGCTGGGCCACGCCCTCTACTACCTGTCGATGGCCAAGATCTACGACGAATGGATCGGCAAGATCACCCACCTGCGTGAGGAGATGCGCGAGTACGAGGAGGTGGCGGCACGGATGCGGCGCCAGAAGGAGGTGGCCGCGGACGAGATCCTGGGCGAGCTTCAGTACATCCGGCAGCGCATCAACGCCGCCTCCCGCATCCTGACCGATCGAGATCGGACCGCCTTCTTCTTTGTGGTCGTGCCCGAGCAGATGATCCTCATCGACACCCGCAAGGCGGCCGAGATGTTCGCCCGCTTCGACGTGCCGATCGCGGGCTACATCGTCAACCGCGTCCTGCCCGAGTCACTCGACAGCGAGGGGGTGCCGGCCTACCTGCGCAGCCGGATGGAGATGCAGCGCGGCCAGTTGGCCGAGATCGAGCGGGAGCTGGGACGCGACGTGCGCGCTCAAGTCCCCGAGCTGGAGCGCGACGTCACCGGGCTGGAGATGATCGAGCGCATCGCCACGCTGATGTACGGAGAGGTGCCCCGATGAGCCTCGCGACCGATCCGACCCGCCTGGTCAGCACCTCGATGGCCGACTTCATGACCGCCCACGCGGACCTGCGCTACGTCTTCTTCGGCGGCAAGGGCGGGGTCGGCAAGACGGTCATGGCCGGCATGACGGCGGTCGAGCTGGCGCGCCAGGGGCGTCGTGTGCTGCTCGCCTCCACCAATCCGGTCCACTCGCTCTCCGGCCTGCTGGGCCAGGACGTCTACGGCAAGCACACCCCGGTGAGCGGCGTCGAGAACCTGTGGGCGCTGGAGATCGACACCAGCGAGGCGATCGAACGCTCCAAGCGGGAAATCCGCGAGAAGATCCAGTGGTTCCTCAAGTTCGCCGAGATCAGCACCAAGGCCGACGAGTTTGTCGAGGCGGCCACGACCAATCCGGCGTTCGAGGAATCGGCGATGTTCGAGAACATGGTCGACCTCATGTTCCACGACGAGTACGAGGTCTACGTCTTCGACACGGCGCCCACGGCGAACGCGCGGCGCCTGCTGGGCATGAGCAAGGTTTACGGCCTGTGGGTCAGCAAGATGGTGAAGTCGCGCGAGGAGGCGCAAACCCTGCGCGAGGCCCTCTCCTTCACGAAGAAGAAGGAGGCGGACCCGCTGATGACCTACCTCGTCGACTTCCGCGGGCGGATCGAGCATGCCCGCGAGCTGCTCACCGACTCGGCCAAGACCGCCTTCTTCTTCGTGACCCTGCCCGAGGCGCTGCCCATCGCGGTGGTCCGCCGCTTCATCAACTGGTTCACCGACTTCGGGATCCCAGTCGGCGGCGTGATCGTCAACATGGTGATCGACAGCACGCAGACGAAGGGCACCGGCGAGGGCGGCGAGTTCGTCCGCAACCGAATCGCCATGCAGCAGGGCTACCTGCGCGAGATCGGCGAGACCTTCGACGGCGACGTGCGCGCGGTGGTGCCTCTGCTCGACTCCGACATCCGCGGCGTGCCGGCGCTCCAGGAGGCTGGGCGACGCCTGTTCACCTAGGCGCGGGCGGCCTCAGCCACCGGCGCAGGCACGGCGAACTCGACGCCGAATGCATCAGCCATCCGGCGAGGGTCTTAGTAACACGCATCCTCGAAACGGGCCGCGACCTCTGCGGCGCGGACCAAGGCTCAGACGAGCCGACGATCGGCGGCCCAGCGGCTGAGCTCGTAGCGGTTCGATAGCTGGAGCTTGCGCAGGACGGCCGAGACATGGGTCTCGACGGTCTTGATCGCGATCCCGAGCTCGTGGGCGACTTCCTTGTAGGCGTAGCCCCGAGCGATATACCGGAGCACTTCGCGTTCCCGGGTCGACAGCAGGTCGAGCTCCGGATCGGCCGGCGCTGGAGCCTCGCGACCGAAGGCGTCGAGCACGAAGCCGGCCAGGCGCGGCGAGAAGACGGCGTCGCCGTCGTGCACCCGGCGTACGGCAAGATCGAGCTCGGCCGGTGAGATGGACTTCGTCACGTAGCCTCGGGCGCCGGCCCGGATGACGTCGATGACGTCCTGGGCGGCATCAGAGACCGAGAGCGCCAGGAACCGTACGTTCGGCTGCTTCGCGCACACGGCCTCGATGACGGCCCGGCCACCACCGCCGGGCATGTGGACGTCAATCAGGACGACGTCCGGCGCGCTGGCAAGGATCGCGGGAATGGCCTCCTCGACGGTGGCCGCATCACCCACGATCTCGACGCCGCCCTTCAGCTCCGAACGGACCCCCGACCGGAACAGCTCGTGGTCGTCGACGATGAACACGCGCACGCTCACTGGCCGAGCCTCGGCAGTCGGATGACCACTTCGGTACCGCGCCCCGGTTCGCTCCGGACCTCCGCGGTTCCACCATGCCGCTCCATTCGGCGAACGATCAAATCCGCGATCCCGCGCCTGTCCTCGGGGACCGCGCCCGGATCGAAGCCGGCACCCTCGTCACGGACGAACGCGCTGACCTGCGTGTCCTCGACCTCGAGGTAGACAGAGACTTCGTCGACCCCAGAGTGTTTCGCCGCGTTCAGGGTGGCCTCGCTGCACGCCCCCATGAGCGCGCGGAGTTCCTCGTCGAGCTCGAGGTCGCCGACCACGATCGCCTCGACCTTGACGTGATGGCTGCGTTCCACCCGACCGGCCATCGAGTCGAGCGCATCGCGCAGCGTGACGCCCCGGACGCTCGGAGCCCGACCGAAGAGCCAGGCGCGAAGCTCCCGTTCCTGGGTTCGAGCGAGGCTTGCCATCTCACGGGGCTCGTGGGAGCGTTGGATAAGCGCCAGGGTTTGAAGGACAGAGTCGTGGAGGTGCGCCGCCATCTCCGCCCGTGCCTCGGAACGAATCCGGCTGTTGCGCTCCTCCATCAGCTCGCCGGCCAGTCGCCAGACCCATGGCCCAGCGAGGAGGGCCAGGCCGCCGACGGTGACGATGACCGCCAGGACGACGTTGGCGGCCGCCGAGAGGGAGGTGGTCGCGGCCAGGAAGACCGCCATGCCACCCACGATCAGGGCGCTCCCGAAGAGGATGCGCGGCAGGGAGGCGCGGCCGCTGATCATGGCCTCGATCGGGCTCCTGAAGCTGGCCGGATCCCAGCGGCCGCGGCCCTCGTCCGTGCCGCGCGCCCACAGGATGGCGAAGCCGATCGCCGCTAACGAGGCCGGCCAGCCCAGCTCCCAACCGAACCACAGCCCGGTGACGAGGAAGAGCGTGGCCACACCGACCAGGATCAGGCTCATCCCAACGAGCTGCTGTGGCGACGGTCGAGGCAGCGGTCGCCGCGTCGCCGCATCCGTCTCGTCGGCCGCATCCGCCACCTCGACCGGGGCCAGGAGCCAGAGCAGCAGGTACACGATGACCCCGAAGCCAGCGGCAAAGGCCAGGATGACGAACGCAAGCCGGACAACGAGCGGCTCGATGCGCAGATGCCGGGCGACGCCGGCGGCCACGCCGGCAACGACTCGATCCGTTCGGCCGCGACGCAGGCTCGGGCGAGCGGTCGCGATCGCGGTCACGGTCGTCGGCTGCGGCTCGATCTCTGCCATGGACCGTGATGTTCCCATAGGGACGGCGCGGGGCGCGATGGGTGAAGACCCTGAGCGCGACCTTCGAAGGGTCAGGGTTGGATCGGGGACTCCACCGATGGCGCCGGGATGAGCGTTCCACGACCATGGCTGCCATGACGAGCGAACAACCGGGGACTGCACTCCACCCTGACGGCACCCCCAGCGAAGCGCGCCGTCTCCGACGCCGGACGACCGATCGCGTGATCGGCGGCGTCGCGGGTGGGGTCGCCGACTACCTCAACATCGATCCGCTGCTGCTTCGAGTGGCGTTCGCGGGGTTGATGATCTTCGGTGGAGCCGGACTCCTGCTTTACGTCGTCGCGTGGCTCCTGATCCCCGCATGCGGGCGCGACGATTCGATCGTCCAGGAGTGGTTGGCCCGTCTCAGGGCTCGGTTCGGGAGCACCGGAACCGCAATCCTCGTCCTGATCGCGGTCATCCTTGGCGGGCTCTGGCTGGCCGGTCAGGCTGAACCGTGCATGGTGTCCGTCGACGATCCCTATTCCGGGCAGTGCGCGAGCAACGGCTTTGGCTGGCTGTTCGACTACGAGCCCATTCGTCTGCGCGACGCCGCATTGATCGCGATCGCGATCATCGGTGTCGGGATCGTTGTGCTCCGCTGGCGGGAAGGGTCCGCACGTCCGGCGACCGCGATGGGCGGTGTGCCGACCCAGGCGACCGCCCCAGGTGCCGCGATCGAGACGGCCGCGGAGGCCATGCTCCCGACCGCGGGTGCGATCAAGGCCCGCCCAGGCGAATCGCTCCCGCGTCCGCGATCGCCACTCGGCTGGTACGTGCTCGCTGCTGTGCTCGTCGCGGTCGGCCTCCTGGCCGTCGTCGGCAACGCGCCTGGACTTGACGTCGCGCTCGGCCAGTATTTCGGAGCGGGTCTCGCGGTGCTCGGCATCGGACTGGTCGTGGGTGCCTGGTGGGGCCGAGCAAGGCTGCCGATCCTGCTGGGTCTGTTCGTTCTGCCAGTTGCGGCAACGGCGGCGTTCATCAACGTGCCGCTCGATGGCGGGTTCGCCGATCAGGCGTTCCAGCCGAAGACGGTCGGGGAGCTGCGCACCGACTACCGTCTGGCGGGCGGCGAGATCCGCCTCGACCTGACGGACCTGCCAGCCGGCGGCGGCCCCATCGTGCTCAACGCCAGCGTGGGCGTGGGGCTCCTGGTCGTGGTCGTTCCCGACGACGCGAGGCTCGTGCTTGATGCCCGGGTCAGCGGAGGCCGCCTTTCCCTGTTCGGCAACCGCCAGATCGGCACCGGCCTCGCCGACCGCGTCGAGCGGCTGACAGGACTGGGTCCGCAGCTGGTCCTGAACCTGGAGGCCGGGATCGGCGAGGTGCTCGTTCTGACCGCATCGGACGGAGGCTGAGATGGAGCGCCACGATGTCGACCCGGTCTCGCTCATCTTCGGGCTGCCGTTCACGATCGTCGGCCTGATGCTGCTCACCGGCGACCCGACCAGGGGCACGGTCTGGCTGGGCTGGGCAGGTCCCGCGGTGGCCATCGGTCTTGGCCTGCTCGTGGTTCTCGCGGTACGGCCCCGTCGCGCAGAACCCGATGACGAAGCGCCGACCAGTGGCGAGGGCTGACCCCGCTACGGCCGCCGCCGGCTATCGCCGACACGGTCGGTCGGCTATCCTCGCGCGATGATCGCGGGAGGGACGTCGCTCGCGCCGGACGCTGACCCGGCCCTCAGTGCGCGGGCGGTCGCCAAGCGCTATCGGGGTGGCGTCCGGGCGCTCGACGGGATCGACCTCGACATCCCGATCGGCAGCATCACCGCGCTCGTCGGGCCGAACGGGGCGGGGAAGTCCACGCTGATGAAGGCCTGGGTCGGCTTCGAGCGGCCGAGCCGCGGGTCTGTGGCAGTCCTCGGCGTCGACCCGTGGCGAGATCGAGCGGCGGCCCTCGATCGGCTCGGTTACGTGTCGCAGCGACCGGCGCTCTACCGCGGGCTCACGGTCCGCGACCATGTCGCACTGGCCGTCAGCCTTCGGCCGGGCTTCGACGCGATGCTGTCGGAGCGGCGGCTCGAGGAGCTCGACATCCCGCTCGGCCAGGACAGCCGGACCCTGTCGGGCGGCCAGCAGGCCCAGGTGATGCTCGCGCTCGCGCTCGGGACCCACGCCCCTGTCCTGGTCCTCGACGAGCCGTTGGCGAGCCTCGACCCACTCGCCCGCCGCGAGTTCCTGCACGTCCTGGTCGACGCCGTGCGGGCCGAGGGCGCCACCGCGGTCCTGTCGTCGCACGTGATCACCGACATCGAGCAGGCCTGCGACCGGATCGTCGTGCTCGGCACCGGGCACAAGATCCTCGACGAGTCGATCGCGGCGGCGCTGGCCGCTCACCGCGTCGCCGACGGCGACCCGGCTGGACCAGCGGCGCGATCCGGGTCGCCGCGTTCCCGGGCCCGCTCGGCGGGCTGATGACCCTCTGGCGGCTCGACGACGGCCGAGCCGACCCTCCTGGCTTCCGCGGGGCCACCCTCGAGGAGCTCGTCCTCGGCCGGCTGGCGTCGAGCCGACCGCCGCGCCGCGCGACCGTGGCTGGGGCAGCCTGATGCGGACCACGATCCGGCTGATGGTCAAGTCGCTCCGCTTCGAGATCGTCGCGATGAGCGTGGCCGTCATCCTGCTCGGCTGTGTCGCGCTGTACCTCGCCTGGCGGCTCGGCCAGGTCGGGATCCCGCACGAGTGCCTGTACTCGAACTCGCCATTCGGCGAGCAGTACGATGCCACGCTCGACGCGACCTGCCAGGCCGCGCGCGACCGGTTCTACGAGCTGGTCAACACCGGCGGCCAGGTCCTGGCCATGACGGTCCTGATCCCGTGCGTCGCGGGCCTGCTGATCGGCGTGCCGCTCGTGGCCCGCGAGCTCGAATCCGGCACCGCGTCGCTGGCCTGGACCTTGAGCCGCTCGCGGCGGAGCTGGTATCTCCGGCGAGTGATCCCGCTGGCGGCCATCGTCGGCCTCGCGCTGCTCCTGCCGGCGGCCGCGACGGTGATCATGCAGGGCGCCCGGCAGCCGGACGTCGATCCCTGGGCGTCGTTCTCGGACGGCAGCCTGCGCGGACCGGTGGTCCTCTTCCGCGGTCTGCTTGCGATGGGCGTCGGCGTGCTCGCCGGGGCAGTCGTCGGCCGCCAGCTGCCGGCCGTCATCATCGGCGGACTTCTGGCGATCCTGCTCATCAGCGTCGTCCCCATCGGGGTCCAGGCGTTCAGCGCCACGCTCGGCGAATGGCGGACGGCCGAGCAGACGACCTCAGGCGACCTGACCCTCGACGCGTCGGATACCGCGACAAGGCCACCGGCGCCATCGTCGACTACGACACCGTGCTGGTCGGGGCTCCCACGCTGCCCGACGGGAACCAGGACGAGACCTGGCTCCAGGCGCGCTTCGACCAGGTGGTCTTCGTCGTGCCGGGGTGGCGCTACCCCGAGGTCACCGGTGTCGAGAGCGCCGCCCTTGGCGGACTGGCCATCGTCGCCCTCGGCCTCGGCGGCCTCGTCGTCAGCCGTCGCCGGCCCTCGTAGCGGAGTGTCCCCCGAGTGGTGGGAACTGAGCGAGGCTCGTGTTGCGCCTCCAGGACTCCGCACCAATTGGGGGGGGTGACGATGCCGGGTCAGTCCGGATATGCCGTCGGGTGGGGCACCCTCGCGTTGATCAACGCCGGGCTGGCGCAGGGGAAGGGTCGTCCGGGCGCGTGGTGGTTTCTCGCCTCGCTCCTCATCGGACCCGTCGCGACGTTGCTGATCGTGCTGTTGCCGCCGCTGCCCGAGTCGCAGCGAACCTACGGCGGTGGCGGCTGGCGACCCCGACCGCTGACTCGGGTCGACTGGCTGATCCTCGGGATCGTGGCGTTCGCATTGCTCGCGACGGCAGTCGCGCTGGCGTTCCGACTGTGACCCCGGCCGTCGGCCAGCCGCCCAATGGGCTTGGCCACGGCGACCGACCCCTGCCGCCGATCGAACGCAGATGGCAGTTCCGGGGCCTCCGGCCGCTGGCTTGAACGTCCAATGACCCGATCTGCGTGCGATCGCACGCAGACTGCTTGACAGAGCAGACTATGACGCGGCATCCGATCGTGGCGTCGCCCCGGCTCGATCAGCGCCACCGCGCAGTCGCCGCCAGCTGAACAGGCCGAGGATGACCCCGATCGCGATGAAGGCGCCACCGAAGGCGAGCCACGGAGCGGGATCGACCTGAGTGCACGTCTGATCGTTCGCGCACCTCCAGACCGCCTGGCCCAGCAGCAGGAGCCAGGCGACCCCAAAGCCGACGAAGCCGGCCGACGCGCCGACGAAACAGAGTCGCTTCGCGATCAGCCAGGTCCAGATGATGAGTCCCGGGAACAGGGTGAGCGGCCCGGCCAGCAGCATCGACAGTCCCATCACCGCGCCGAGGACCAGCCCCGCCAGAGTCACCATAGAACCCAGGGCGGTTCAAGTCGTCAAGGACAAGGACGTCGACGCGCGCCAAGGCTGCATGGGCCGGGGCAGGCGGCCGTCGGTCCGCGCGGTGGCGAACTCGGCGAGCAGGCGCGACACCCGCGCATAGAGGGCGGTGTGCCCCGCCCGGATTGACTATGCCTTGCGGAAATAGCTAGACGATTATGACGGTCGCAGCTACGATCCTCGACATGGCTAACCACCCCGCGCCTCCCCTGTCGGTCAACGAGTTCCGATCTCGAGATCCTCCGGGCGCTCGTTCGAGCGCGGACGACGGAGCAGCGGCTGGTCCAGCGCGCGAGGATCGTCCTGCGCGCCGCCGAGGGCACGCCGAACCGCCGGATCGCCACCGAGCTCGGGGTGGCCACCATGACGGTCAAGCTCTGGCGAGGCCGGTACGCGCGCTCGGGCATCGCCGGGCTCGCGGATGAGGCCCGCCCCGGGCACCCCCCGACGTACAGCCGCGAAGAGCGGGACTGGGTCATCGCCCTCGCCCTCGGGCCTCCGTCCGACGGGCCAACCCACTGGAGCGCCCGCCGGATGGCGAACCGGGTGACGATGAGCGAGACGACCGTCTGGCGGATCTGGCGGACGGTCGCCCCGCCCCCCACCGGACCGAGACGTTCAAGTTCAGCACTGATCCCGACCTCGTGGCGAAGATCCGCGACGTGGTCGGGCTGTACCTCGACCCGCCCGAGCGAGCGATCGTCCTCTGCCTCGACGAGAAGACCCAGATCCAGGCGCTCGATCGGACCCAGCCGATGCTGCCGATGAAGCCCGGGCAGGTCGAGCGCCACACCCATGACTACAAGCGCAACGGGACGACGAGCCTGTTCGCCGCGCTCGAGGTCGCGACCGGCAAGGTGACGACCGAAGCCCGAGCTCGCCACACCGGGGCCGACTTCCTCGCCTTCCTCCGCCACGTCGAGCGGGACTACCCCACAGGCGAGCTCCACCTCGTCCTCGACAACGTGTCCACCCACAAGACGCCCGACGTCCGAGCCTGGCTCGAGCGTCATCCGCGGATCACCTTCCATTTCACCCCGACCTCGGCGTCGTGGCTGAACCAGGTCGAGACCTGGTTCGGGATCCTCACCCGCGGGGCGCTCCGCGGGGCAGCGTCGGTTCGGTCAAGGAGCTCATCGCCAAGATCGACCTGTTCGCCGCCAACTGGAACGCCGGGGCCAGCCCATTCGCCTGGGTCAAGACCGCCGACGAGATCCTCACCAAGGCGGTCCGCAAGCGCCCAGCCATTT
>CAWJIC010000034.1:0-89918 GCA_963842755.1 uncultured Chloroflexia bacterium
CGATTCGGAAATGGCTGGGCGCTTGCGGACCGCCTTGGCGAGGATCTCGTCGGCGGTCTTGACCCAGGCGAATGGGCTGGCCCCGGCGTTCCAGTTGGCGGCGAACAGGTCGATCTTGGCGATGAGCTCCTTGACCGAACCGAAGCTGCCCCGGCGGAGGGCCTCGCGGGTGAGGATCCCGAACCAGGTCTCGACCTGGTTCATCCAGGACGCCGAGGTCGGGGTGAAGTGGAAGGTGATCCGCGGATGGCGCTCGAGCCAGGCGCGGACGTCGGGCGTCTTGTGGGTGCGACACGTTGTCGAGGACGACGTGGAGCTCGCCCGTGGGGTAGTCCCGCTCGACGTGGCGGAGGAAGGCGAGGAAGTCGGCCCCGGTGTGGCGAGCTCGGGCTTCGGTCGTCACCTTGCCGGTCGCGACCTCGAGCGCGGCGAACAGGCTCGTCGTCCCGTTGCGCTTGTAGTCGTGGGTGTGGCGCTCGACCTGCCCGGGCTTCATCGGCAGCATCGGCTGGGTCCGATCGAGCGCCTGGATCTGGGTCTTCTCGTCGAGGCTCAGGACGATCGCCCGCTCGGGCGGGGCGAGGTACAGCCCGACCACGTCGCGGACCTTCGCCACGAGGTCGGGATCAGAGCTGAACTTGAACGTCTCGGTCCGGTGGGGCTTGAGACCGACCGTCTGCCAGATCCGCCAGACGGTCGTCTCGCTCATCGTCACCCGGTTCGCCAGCCGGCGGGCGCTCCAGTGGGTCGTCCCGTCGGACGGAGGCTCGAGGGTGAGGGCGATGACCCAATCCCGCTCTTCGCGTCCGTACGTCGGCGGGCGCCCGGGGCGGGCCTCATCCGCGAGCCCGGCCAGGCCCGAGCGCGCGTACCGCTCTCGCCACAGGAGGACCGTCATGGGGGCCAAGCCGAGCTCGGCGGCGATCCGGCGGTTCGGCGTGCCCTCGGCGGCGCGCAGGACGATCCTCGCGCGCTGGACCAGCCGCTGCTCCGTCGTCCGCGCTCGAACGAGCGCCCGGAGGATCTCGAGATCGGACTCGTTGACCGACAGGGGAGGCGCGGGGTGGTTAGCCATGTCGAGGATCGTAGCTGCGACCGTCATAATCGTCTAGCTATTTCCGCAAGGCAACACTAGTCGAGCGATCGCGCGACGCCGCGTGGCAGTGGTCTGCGAGGGCGGCCTAACGATCGCAGCGTCGCGGTCGGCCCGGCGGTCTCCTAACACGTCAACGGACCGAGGTCTTCGGATATCCAGCTCACGCCTGGCCAGTCCAGCGACTCGCGCGGTCGAGGATGCCACTACGTATCAGCCACTCAACGCTGGTCGTTCGGGCGAGAGACGCCCGACTTTGGGCAACGGAGGGACTCCAAGACTCCGCTCGGGGCGGGCCTTTGTTCAGTCGCCGTCACGACGCTGCCCGCTTGATCGAAGGAGACTGGGCCGGCGCCTTGCGGCGGATACCTGGTCATGGCCCCGGTGTCGGACGTCTATGTGGCGGCGAGGGCGGTAATCATCTGGCTGATGAGACGTGCGATCGTCTCGGCGGAGCGTCCGTGGACGTCCCGATCGGGCGCATACTCCGTGAAGACTGCGCCACGGAAAGTGCTGCGCGCGATGGCGCCGACAAGGACGTCGAGAACCTCGCGGTAGCCCAATCCGCCCGGGACCTGAGCGCGCACCGCCGGGAAGACGCTCGGGTCGAGGACATCGCAGTCGAACGACACTACAAACGGCTCGCCCTCGTCGAGGCGGTCGAGAGCGGGACCGGGTCCCGCGTGGGCGAGCTCCCTAGCGGTGACGATGAGGTTGCCTGCCGCAAGCGTATCCGCTTGGTCGAGAAGTCGGGCGCTTCCGACACCCCGGAGACCCACGTGGACGATCCTTCGGACCCAATCGGCCTCCGTCGCGCGGCGCATGCCGCTCGGGAACCCCTCGCTAATGCCGTGGACTTCGTCGCGAAAGTCCAGGTGGGCGTCGAGGTGCAGCACGGTCACGGGGTGCCCGCGAAGTCCCCGAATGACGGCCGCCGACACGGAATCGTCACCGCCCAGGACGATCGGGATCGCGCCGGTCGCGACGACCCGGCTGACCACGTCGCAGATCAGCTCCACGTTCTGCGAGGAGGCGCCCACGCGCGTGGTGACGTCGCCAGCATCGACGAGGGCGAGGTGACCTGGGCCGAAGGGGGCGCCGAGATCGAAGTCGTGGTGGCCAGCGAACTCGGCGAGCCGGCGCGAGGCGTGCCTGATCGCTGCCGGTGCGTCGGCGGCATGTGAGTGGTCACCGGGATAGAGGACGCCATGTCGCGCCCCGAGGACCACGAGGTCCGGCTGTGGCTGGCCCGCTCAAGTAGAGGAGGCAGCCGAAGAGGAACGATCTCCGCCACAGGTTCGACGATACCGGCGAGTTCCAGGTCCAACCTCCGTGACCGACTGGTGCTGTTCAGATCACGTCCCCCGCTCCGTCACTCGCGGGATACAACAATGCGGCGCTGAGCCGATCGGGAAACGCGGCGCGACGGCGTGTCGGCTCGTCTAGGGCGAGACTACGAGCTTGAGGGTGTTCCTGGCGCACCCGTCCGCGGCCGCGGCGACCAGCGCCGGAAGCTCTTGCAGGCCAACGGTTCGGTTCACGACCGGCGCGAAGCGACCCGTCTGCAGGCGCAGCAACTCCAGTGTCTCGGGCATCTCGTCGGCGAATACGTGAGCGCTTGTCATGACGATCTCGCGCGCAATGACCGCGTTCGTGTCGAGCTCCTCTGGGTCGTGGTGGAGCGCGACGGCGGCGACCGTTCCGCCCGCCCGCACCATGCGGGCGGCCGTTGCGATCGAACCGCGGGCACCCGCGCAGTCGAAGCAGGCGTCGAACCCATCAGCGCCAGCAGGCAACGCGTCAGGCGCGACGACCTGCCGACCGGTGATCCTGCGCGCGACCTCCGCCCGCCCGCAATTCGGCTCCACGAGCAGGACCTCGATCGCCTCCGGGATCACGAGAGTCTGGAGCACGCCGATCGGACCAGCGCCGAGGATGGCGACCCGCTTAACGTCACCCGCGACGGTGCGCAGGCGGGACCATGCGTGCAGTGCCACCGCGGTGGGTTCGGCGAGGACGGCCACCTCGAGCGGCAGCCCCTCCGGAATCGTCCAGACGCGATCGCCGGGCACGACCACCAATTGGGCGAACCCACCGTTGCAGACCTCGCCCAGGAAACCGAGCTGCGGGCAGCGCTGGAACCGTCCCTCGAGGCACTGGACGCAACTGCGGCACGGGACCCGCGAGTCCAGCACGACGCGGTGCGAGGCAAGGTGCTCGCACCCCTCCCCGATCATCTCAACAACTCCCGTCACCTCGTGACCTGGCACGACCGGGAAGTGGGTGACGAACTCGCCCGTCTTCCAGACGTGCACGTCCGACCCGCACAGGCCGGCCCGAGCAACGCGCACCCGAACCTCGCCGAAGCCTGGCTCCGGGTCCGGCAGCTCGCGCACCCGGAGGTCCCGAGGTCCGGCGAGGACGGCACCGATCATCGTCAGGGCCTGCCCATCGTTTGCCGCGCCCTCATCGCGCCCGAACGGTCCGCTCGATCACCCCGACGACCCGTCGCATGTCGTCCGGCCGCCCCAGGCTCACGCGGACCCATCCGGGCATGCCCAGGGTCGCGCCCGGCCGGACGGTGATGCCCTCCGCGAGGAGCGCCACCGGCCAGCCATCGCGATCCTCGACCAGGAGAAAGTTCGCATGGGAAGGCACGTAAGCGAGACCAAGGCGCTCGCATGCCTCGACGAGGATCCTCATCGAAGAGGCCGTCTCGCGAACTGTCATCTCGACGTGGGCCGCGTCGTCCAGGGCGGCGGCCGCTGCGGCCAGCGATACCGAGGTGACATTGAACGGCGGGCGGATCCGTTCAACCGGTTCCAGCACGGCCGCCGACGCGATCGCGTACCCGACGCGGAGTCCGGCTATGCCGTAGGCCTTCGAGAAGGTTCGGGTGACGACCAGGCCGGGATGCCGGTCGAGGAGGTCGATGGCGGTCAGGCGGATCGCTGGTTCCACGAACTCGTGGTAGGCCTCGTCGACGACGACCAGGCAGTCGGACGGAACGCGCTCGACGAAGGCCCGCAGGTCGTCCGGCCGGACGGCGGTCCCAGTCGGGTTGTGCGGGTTCGCCACGAAGACGCAGCCCTGCGGCGCGGCCGCCGTCGCCATCGCCTCCAAGTCGTGCGTATAGTCGCGGAGCGGCACGAACATGATCTCGGCACCCATCGATTGCGCCGCGATCAGGTGGATTTCGTACGGCGGCCGGGCCATCACGACGCGTCGCCCGGGCTCCAGGTATGCCCGGGTCAGCTGGTAGAAGATCTCGTCGCTGCCGCCACCGAGCAGGATCTGGTCCGGCGCGACGCCGTGTCGCTCGGCGAGCCGCGCTCGCAGCAAACTCGACCCCCCGTCGGGGTAACGCTCGGCGCTGTCGAGCGCGGCCCGAGCCGCCTCGACGGCCCGCGGCGAAGGACCGAACGGGTTCTCGTTCGAGGCGAGCTTGAGGGCGCGGTCCGCGGACTCAGCCGGCGCGGCGCCCGGCACATACGGGACGATCGCGTCGAGCGCGGCGCGCGGCTTGATCAGCATCGGCTGAGTCCCCTGGAACACCACGGATAGGATGGGTCGCCTGGTCAGTCGAGGGTTCCCTTGACGCCGACGGTCAGCCCGGCCCGCCAGGGAAGAGGCGAGAAACAGCCCCGAAGCGCGACCGCAAACGCCCGCGCGGCGGCCTCCCAGGAGTGGTGCGGATCACGGCCTTCGGTAACCCGCAGCCTGAGCGTGCAGCGGGCCCCCTGGGCGAACCCCTCGTAGAAGGCCACCATGTCGGCCCCAGTCATGTCCTCGACCTGCTCCAGGCGTGACCCCTCCGACTCGCGGTCGATGAAGTGCATCGACCGACCCTCGAACGAGAGCGCACAGAACGCGAGCGCCTCGTCCATCGCCATCCAAGCCCCGGAAGCCCCTTCGACACCGTCGTCGATCGCGCGCGTGATGAGCGCGCCGATCCCGAGTCCGAGCGCCATCCCGATGTCCTCGCAGACGACGTGCCGCAGGGCGAACGTCTTCGCGGCGAAGCGGACGTTCAGATTGAGGCCACCGTGCCACGCGATCATCTCCAGCATATGGTTGAAAAAGGCGATCCCGGTGTCCAGCGACGGTTCCTCGCGCGGCCCGAGCCCCACGTCAAGGCGGACGTCCGCCTCACGGGTCGTCCGCACGACGACGGCATTGCCGTCCTTGATCTCGGCCTGCATTCCACGGTAGCTCTCAGACATGGGGACCCTCCAGAGGTCAGGGGCTGACGGCGACAGGCAGCCCGCTGAGGGCACGTCGCGGGTTGTCCACGAGGAGTCGGTCGACCTCTGTGACCGACAGGCCTGCCGTGTGTAGATCGGAGGCGACTCCGGTCAGGAGGTGGTCATAGCCACGACCGCCGAACGCGTGGAGCTGGGTCTTCGTACAGACGTCCTGGGCCAGGAGGAGACGATCGGCCCAGCCTTCCTCGTGGGCCACCAGGACGGCAGCCGTCCGTGAGGCGTCGGACGGCATGCCGCGGCCGCCGTACGCGTCCTCGTCGCCCCAGATGTCGATGCCGACGAAGGCCCCGCGAGCGGCCAGCGAACGGGCATACGCCATATCCGCCAGCGACGGGTCGAGATGACTGAGGACGACCCGATCGAGGTCGACGCCGGCTTGCTCGCAACGGTCCAGGACATCGTGGCCGGCCTGGCCCCAGGGGTCCAGATGGACGAACAGCGTCCGCCCGGTTTCGCGCTGGGCGGCGCAGGCGCCAGCGAGGGCGCGCGCCTCGACAGGGTCGATCGGATCCGAGGTGCCGATCTCGCCGATGACGCCGGCCCTGATCCCGTCGGGGCCGACCAGGAGGTCGAATAGGATCTCGTCGCGGAACGCTGCGGGCGAGCGGTCGCGCAGTTCCGGCGGGTGAGCGGCCGCGATGTAGCGGCCGCAGCCCATGACGACGAGCACTCCGGTCGCTTCACTGACGGTCCGCAGCCTGGCCGGCGCCCGCCCGATGTCGTCGAGGGTGAGGTCGACGAGCGTCCGCCCTCCGGCGGCCCAGAATCGCCCGACCTCCGCGACCGCGAGAGCGAGGTCGTCGAGGATGAGATTGTCCCGCACGGCGAACGGATTGGCCCGCACCGTCGCCTCGGTCCCTGCCTCGACACGGCTCACAGCGGCCGCGCGATCGTCATGAGTCGGCGGATCGAACCAGCACTCGATGTTGACGAAGATATGCTCGTGCGGACTCGTCGGTCCGAGCGTGCTGGCTGCCACGGGCCCGGTGACGGTCCAAACCGTCCCGGACATGTCGTTTTCGGACATGCCGGTGGTCGCGTTCACCCGATCCCCGCGGCGACGCCCGGGTCCGCCCGGAGCGACTCTTCCCGGATCGACCCAAGGATCCGGCCCCGGAACTCGGCGAAGGCCGGCGTCTCCTGGATCTCGAACTGGCGCGGCCGAGCGAGGTCGATCGAAACCTCTTCCTTCAGTCTCCCCGGTCGATTGGACATCATGACCACCCGATCGGAGATGAAGACCGCTTCGTCGACGTCGTGGGTGACGAACATCACGGTGAGACGATGCGCTTCCCAGACGCGCGTCAGCAGCTCCTGCATGAGAAGCCGTGTCTGGGCGTCGAGGGCGCCAAATGGCTCGTCCATCAGCAGGATCCTCGGCCGGTAACAGAGCGAGCGGGCGATCGCCACGCGCTGCTTCATTCCGCCGGAGAGCTGACGCGGATACGCGTCTGCGAACTCGCCGAGACCCACGACGTCGAGGTGCTCGCCGGCCACCTTCCGCCGCTCGTCCGCGGTCATCCGCTCCCCCCGGAGGGCAAATTCAACATTGCCACGGGCGGTCATCCAGGGAAACAGCGTGTACGTCTGGAAGACGACGCCACGGTCGCGTCCGGGCCCACCGATCGGCTTGCCGTCGACGAGAACGACGCCCTCGGTCGGTTCGATCAGGCCCGCCACGATCGACAGAAGTGTGGACTTGCCGCAGCCCGACGTTCCGACGATCGAGACGAACTCGTTCTCTGCCAGTCGCAGCGAGATCGGTCCCAACGCGGCGACCGGTGGTCGGCCCTCGAAAACCTTCTCGAGGTCGCGGACCTCGAGCCGTGGAACGTCTCCGTCGCGGACCCCACCACCCGTCATCGGTCCGACCACCGGAAGAAGAGACGACCCAGGCCCTTCATAGTCTGGTCCGTGGCCAGCCCAAGGATTCCTAACACGATGAGGTAGCCGATGATCGTGTCGGTGGCGAAGTAGCGCTTCGCGACGTTGATCCGGTAGCCCAGGCCCGTGCTGGCGGCCACCAGCTCGGCGAGGACGACCCACGTCCACGCCCAGCCGAGCGAGATCCGGAGCGTATCCCAGATCGCGGGCGCGGCCGACGGCACGACGATCCGGGCCAGGATGCCGCGATCGCGCATGCCGAGCGTGCGCCCGATGTTGACCAGGTCCAGGGGCACCCGCTTGACGTTGTCCATCACGAGCAGGACTTCTTGGAAGAAGGTCCCGATGAAGACGATCGCCCATTTCTGTGGTTCATCGATGCCGATCCAGACGATGGTCAGCGGCACGAACCCGACGACGGGCATGTAGCGCAGGAAGTCAACGAACGGCTCGATGAAGGCTTCGGCGACCCGGTAGGTCCCGATCAGGACCCCGATCGGGACTGCAAGCACCGTGGCCAGCAGGAAGCCAGCCATGATCCGCCCGACCGAGACGGTGACGTCGTCGCGCAGGGTCCCGTCGGCGGCGAGGGAACCCAGCCGCGACACGACGTCCAGCGGCCCGGGAAGGAATTGGGGGTCGGCCAGCCGGAGCTCGCGGGCCAGGACCCACGCGAGTAGGAAGAGCCCGAACGCGAGGGCTGCCGTCGCCGCGTAGGGCCGCAGCGACATCGTCCCGCCGATCGCGAAGGCGGGATTGCGGCCGCGCCGCCGCCCCTTTGGTCGGGGGGCGGCGCCGGAACGTTGTGCGCTGGTGCTCACGGGTGGTGCGGTGATGGCGCCTCGCCTAGGGGGCGACTGCGCTGAGGAAGGTCGTGTCCATCACCTTTGTCTCATCGACCGGCTTGGCGATGATCCCGGCATCGGTAGCGATCTTCTTGACCTCGGCGAGGGTCGCCAGGTAGCCGCCGCCGGTCATCAGATCCTTCGCCTCGGAGAGGCTGTACAGCTGGACGCCGTCGAAGGCGGTCTTGAGGTCGCCCGGGTTGGCCCCTACAGCCTTCTCGATGATCCCCTGGCTGTCGCTCGTGCTGGAGCGGTAGTAGTCGACCGCGTCGCCCCAGGCCTTGATCAGGGCGTCGATCTGTCCCGGGTGGCTGGCCAGATAGTCGTTTCGGACGACGAACACGTCACCGATCAGGCCCGGCTTGTCGGCCGCCTCGTAGACCAGATGGTACGTGGGGTCCTTCTGGAGCGCCCCGGTCAGGTATGGCTCATAGGTGACCGCCACGTCGACCCGCTTGGCGATGACCACCACGCCAGCGTCCGAGGCAGGCGTCGGTACCTTCACGATGTCGTCGATCGTCATGCCGTTCTGCGACAGCGCGTAGCGCAGCAGGATGTCCGAGGTGGTCCCCTCCTCGTAGGCGACCTTCTTGCCCCTCATGTCGGCCACCGACGTGATGCTTGGGCCGGCGAGGATGGCGTCGGCGGCGTTCGACTGGTCGAGGAGCAGGACGATCGTGATGGGCGTCCCCTCGGAGATCAGGCGAAGCGCGGTGTGGGTCGCGATGTTGGCGCCGTCGAGCTGGCTGGAGACGAGGGCCGCGTTGATCGCGTCGTCGGTGTCGAAGTTGGTGACGGTGGCCGTCACGCCGTTCTTGGTGAAGAGGCCCTTGCTGTCGGCAATCCACCAGGGGCCGTAGCCGAGCCACGGTTCGGTTCCCATCCGGAAGGTGCCGGCTTCAGGGCTCGGGAGCGCGGACGGGGCCGTAGACGCGCTCGACACGGCCGCTGGTGAGGCCGTCGCCGGGGGCTTGCTCGGACTCGGCGATGCCGCGCCCGAGCAAGCGGCGATAAGCAGCGAGAGGCCTGCGGCGAGAGAGGCGATCCTAGGGCGCTTGTTCCGGACCTGAGCAACAGCCATGGTGACCTCCTCCACGAGATGTCTGGCGAGCGTAGCGCGGTTGGCGGTAACGGTAGAGACACTACGGGGACGGCACGCCTTCAACAATAGAGAGTCGGCAATGTGTGTCCCGAATATCAGACTCCGCGAGCCTTCGGTCGCTCTATCTGCTTGCCGACACGCATGACGGCCGATACCATGGTCTTATCACCCGACCGAACCCGTCCTACAGGTTGGACTCTAAATCTTGGCGGTGGCAAGTTAGTCCCGCGCCGGGCTCGAAATCAGTGCGCCTACCCTGAGGAGGCGGCACGTGCGACAACTCGAGGGAGAGACCGCATGACGACGCCCACCCGCGGCGCGCTGCCCGGCGCACGACCCGTCCGCGCTCCTCGCGGCACCGAGATCTCCTGCCGCGGCTGGCAGCAGGAGGCGGTCCTCCGGATGCTCATGAACAACCTGGACCCGGAGGTCGCCGAGAACCCGGACGCGCTCGTCGTCTACGGCGGGACGGGGCGCGCGGCACGGAGCTGGGCCGCCTTCGACGCGATCGTCCGGGAGCTGCGCCAACTGGCGGACGACGAGACCCTGCTCGTCCAGAGCGGCAAGCCGGTCGGGGTCTTCCGGACCCACCCGTGGGCGCCGCGGGTGCTTATCGCCAACTCGAACCTCGTCGGGAAGTGGGCCACCTGGGAGCACTTCCGGGAGCTCGAGGCGGCCGGCCTGATGATGTACGGCCAGATGACGGCCGGCTCGTGGATCTACATCGGGACCCAGGGCATCCTGCAGGGCACCTACGAGACGTTCGCCGAGCTCGCCCGCCAGCACTTCGGCGGGACGCTCCGGGGCAGGGTCACGCTCACCGCCGGGCTCGGCGGGATGGGCGGCGCCCAGCCGCTGGCCGTGACGATGAACGACGGCGTGGCGATCTGCGTCGAGGTCGACGAGGCCCGGGCACGCCGGCGCCACCGAGATCGGCTACGTCGACCGGCTCACCGCACTCAATGGACGAGGCGCTCGCCTGGGCCCGGGCCGCCGCCGCCGACGGCCAGCCCCTCTCGATCGCGCTCGTCGGGAACGCCGCGGAGATCGAGCCGGCCTGGGCGAAGGCGGGCGAGCGGTTCGACGTCGTCACCGACCAGACGTAGCGCCCACGACGCCCTCGACGGCTACGTCCCGGCCGAGATCGACCTTGGCGACGCGCTCGTCCTGCGGGCGAACCAGCCGGACGTCTACATCGAGCGGTCGCATGCGCTCGATGGCCGCCCACTGTCCGGGCGATGCTCGAGTTCCAGCGGACCGGCGCGGTCGTCTTCGACTACGGCAACAACCTCCGGGCGCAGGCCGAGGAGGCCGGCGTCGAGAACGCCTTCGACTACCCGGGCTTCGTGCCGGCCTTCATCCGGCCCCAGTTCTGCGAGGGCCGCGGGCCCGTTCCGCTGGGCCGCGCTGAGCGGCGACCCGGCGGACATCGCCGGACGGACCGGGCGATCCTCGAGCTCTTCCCCGACGACGCCGGCCTCCGCCGCTGGATCGAGATGGCCCAGGAGCGGGTCCCGTTCCAGGGGCTGCCGGCCCGGATCTGCTGGCTCGGCTACGGCGAGCGGGCGAAGGCCGGCCTGGCCTTCAACGAGCTGGTCCGGACCGGCGAGGTCAGCGCGCCGATCGTCATCGGCCGCGACCACCTCGACGCGGGCTCCGTCGCGTCACCGAACCGCGAGACCGAGGCGATGGCCGACGGCTCGGACGCGGTCGCCGACTGGCCGCTCCTCAACGCCCTCGTGAACACCGCCGCCGGCGCGACGTGGGTGATCGATCCACCACGGCGGCGGCGTCGGGATCGGCTACTAGCCAGCACGCCGGGATGGTCGTCGTCGCGGACGGGACGGACGCTCGCGGCGCGAGAAGCTGGAGCGGGTCCTGACCACGGATCCGGCGATGGGCGTCCTCCGCCACGTCGACGCCGGCTACGAGCGGGCGATCGAGGTCGCCCGCGAGCGCGGCGTCCACGTCCCGATGCTCGACGATGGCAGCGCCAGGTTCAGCCCGGGGTAGCTGGGACCCGACGCCGACAAACGGACCTCGTTGCGGCAGCGCCAGTTGCGGCAGGGCCAACAGATCGTGCCCGTCGCCCGGACGTGGCGTGCGATCTGATGTCATTCGCGGCGTTTGTTGCACCGACGACAACGGACGGGCGGAGGCGGTCGCAGGGGGAGGGGTCTGCTGCGCGTTTGTTGAGCTGCCCGCAACAGCCGTGATCGACCGGACGATGGCGATGCCTCGCCCCGGATGAGCCTGCAGTTACGGCTCAGTCGCGCGACTACCGCTGCGAGCGGCCTGGGCTGGCGATCTCAGCGTCGGCGTCGAGAAGCGGGCTCGGGCTCTCTTCGGCCCCGGCGCCGGCTTCCCCGTCGGCGCCACCGTCGCTCGGGCCGTCCTCGGGCGTCGGGATCCGCGCGAGCCGGCGGACAGGCGAGAACAGGATCGGCAAGAACGCGAAGCAGCCCAGGACTCCACCCACGATGACGGCCTCGCGTACGCCGATCGCGGTAGCCAGCACGCCACCCACGATCTGGCCGATCGGGATCGTGCCCCACACGAGGAACCGCATCGTCGCGTTCATCCGGCCCTGGATCCGCTCGGGGGTGATCGCCTGGCGCAGGCTGACCTGGTTGATGTTGTAGACGACGCCGGCGAAACCCCCGATGAACATCGACGCCACCAGGACCGCGAAGGCCGATCCCGGCTGGGCGAACGCGGCCAGGAGCGTCCCCGGTCCGGACAGGATCATCGACCAGAGGATCGTCCGGCCGACCCCGATCCGCTTGGCGAGGCGCCCGGCGACGAGGGCGCCGGCCAGCACGCCGAGGCTGCCCAGGCCGCCGATCAACCCGACCACCGGCGGGGTCAGATCGAGGATCCGGTAGGCAAACACCGCGAACGTGGCGAAGGCGACGTTCGAGAACAGGTTCGACAGCCCCGTGCTCGCCGCGATGTCGCGCAGGTACTCATGGCCGAGCACGTAGCGGAGGCCCTCGGCGATCTCCGCCCGCAGCCCGGCGACCGGGGCGAGGACGCCTCCGGCGGAAGGCATGGCCTCGCGCTTCGGCTCGCGCTTGCGGATGGCGAAGATGAGCCCGCCCGAGGCGATGAAGCTGAGCGCGTCGACGGCGATCGCCAGCGGCGCAGTCAGCAACCCGACGATCCCGCCGCCGAGCGGCTGACCGAGGACCATCGCGGCCGAGCCGCTGACCTGGAGCTTGGCGTTGCCCTCGACGAGATCGTCGGGCTCGAGGATCGCCGGGAGGAACGACTGGTCGGCGACGTCGAAGAAGACGGTCAGGAAGCCGTTGATGAAGCCGACCAGGTAGAGCTGCCAGATCGTCAGGACCCCGAGCTGGTGGGCGATCGGGATCGACAGGAGGGCGCCCGCCCGGCCGAAGTCGCCGGCGACGAGGATCAGCCGTCGCGGGAGGCGGTCGACCCAGGCCCCGGCCGGCAGGGTGAACAGCAGGAACGGCAGGAACTCGACGGTCCCGAGCAGGGCGACCTGGAACGGCAGCGCGTCCAGGATGAAGATCGCGATGACCGGGATCGCGATGAGGCTGACCTGGGTCCCGAACAGGCTGATCGTCGCCGCGGTCCACAGCTTCAGGTAGTCGCGGTGACGGGCCAGGAGGTTGCGGGGCGCGTTCGACACGGGCGTGAGTCTATCGTCCGCCGCCGGACCCAGGGACGCCAGGTGGTCCTGAAGACGGGCACCCGACCTGTCACGATTGCGGCCATGCCGAAGCTCGTCGAATCCGTCCCGAACTTCAGCGAGGGCCGCCGGCCGGACGTGGTCGACCGCCTCGCCGCGGCGGTCTCCGGCACCCCCGGCGTCCACCTCCTCGACCGAACCAGCGACGCCAGCCACAACCGCAGCGTGCTCACCCTGGCCGGCGAGGCGGACGCCGTCGCCGATGCGCTGGAGGCCGCCGTTGCGGTCGCGATCGACGAGATCGACATGGAGCGCCAATCCGGAGAGCACCCACGGATCGGCGCCGTGGACGTCATCCCGTTCGTGCCCCTCGGCGAGACGACGATGGACGACTGCGTCGCCTTCGCCCGGGCGTTCGGGGCCCGGATCGCCGAGCGGTTCGACCTGCCGGTCTACCTCTACGCCCGCGCGGCGACCCGGGCGGACCGGGAGAGGCTGGCCGACGTGCGGCGCGGCCAGTACGAGGGCCTGAAGGCAGAGATCGGCGTCGATCCCCAGCGCCGCCCGGACTTCGGCCCGGCGCGCATGCACCCGCGGGCCGGGGCGGTGGCCGTCGGGGCGCGGCCGTTCCTCATCGCCTGGAACGTCAACCTGACCTCGACCGACCTGGAGCTCGCGAAGCGGATCTCCCGGACCGTCCGCGAGTCGGGCGGCGGGCTGCCCAAGGTCCAGGCCAACGGCTTCCGCCTCGAGGACCCCGACTGCGCCCAGGTGTCGATGAACCTGCTCGATTTCGCGGTCACCCCGCTCTGGCGGGCCTGGGAGGCGGTCCGGGCGGAGGCGAGCGCCGCCGGGGTCGAGCTGGCCGAGTCGGAGCTGATCGGCCTCGCCCCGCTCGCGGCGTTCCTCGATGTGGCCGACCATGCCGGCGCGCCGGCCGACGCTCCGGTCGAGGATCGCCTGGCCGCGGCCGCGGCCTTCCTGAAGCTGCGCGACTTCTCACCGCTCCAGGCGCTCGAGCTCCGGCTCGCGGCGGCCCGCGCCGGGCGACCGTGAGCCGCCCGACCGTGAGTCGTCATGCGCGCGGGGTGACTCGACCGTGAGCCTGCGGATCATCTCCGGGGGCCTCTCGGAGGGCTCGGCCGCCGGGCTCCTCGTCCTCGGCGCGAGCGCCGTCGTCACGATGGCCGGCGGGATCCGGCGCGGACCCGGGCAGGGTGACACGGCCACCCTGGAGGCGGCCCCGGTCGGCGGCCCTGGTGCGCTCGGCGCCCCGGTCGTGGCGACGTGGGGGGACCGGATCGTGGCGGTCGGTCCGCGCGACGAGGTGGAGGCCAGTCTCGAGGCCCAGGGCCTGCCGCTGTCGCGCTTCGCCCGGATCGACGCCGACGGCGGGGTCGTCACGCCCGGACTGGTGGACCCGCACACCCACCTGCTCTTCGCCGGCTCGCGCGAGGGCGAGCTCCTCCTTCGCCAACGGGGTGCCGGCTACCTGGAGATCCTCGCGGCCGGCGGCGGGATCCTCTCGACCGTGGCGGCGACCCGGGCCGCGTCGGCGGACCAGCTCCTCGCCCACGGCCGGCTATGGCTCGACGAGATGCTGACTCATGGCGTCACCACGATCGAGGCGAAGTCCGGCTACGGCCTGGACCTGCGGACCGAGCTGCGGCTCCTGGAGGTCGCCCATCAGCTGGGGCGCGAGGGACCGATCGAGGTCCTCCCGACCTGGCTCGGCGCCCACGCCGTCCCGCCGGAGTTCCGCACTCGGCGCGACCCGGCGGAGGCGTACACCCGCCACCTGCTCGACGAGCAGCTCCCGGGGATCGCCGCCCAGGGCCGGGCTCGCTTCGCCGACGTCTTCTGCGAGCAGGGCGTATTCACCGCGGACCAGGGCCGGCGGATCCTCATCGCGGCGGAGGCGTACGGGATGCGGCCGCGGCTCCATGCCGACGAGTTGGCGCCGTCCGGCGGGGCGGAGCTCGCCGCGGAGTTGGGCGCCCTGTCCGCGGACCACCTTGCGGCGCCGTCGGAGGAGGGGATCGCGGCGCTGGCCGTGGCGGCGGCCTCCGATCGGCCGGTCGTGGCGGTCGTCCTCCCGGCCACGACCTGGTTCCTCATGAAGGAAAGCGGCGCGCCGGCCCGCACGTTCATCGAGCGGGGGATCCCCGTCGCGATCGGGACGGACTTCAACCCGGGCACCTCGCCGACCGCGAGCCTGCCCCTGGCGATGACCGTCGCCTGCCTCTCGCTGCGCCTCACCCCGGCCGAGGTGCTCGTCGGGGCGACGGTCAACGCGGCCCACGCCCTCGGGATCGGGGACCTCGTCGGCTCGATCGAGCCGGACAAGCAGGCCGACCTCGTCGTCTGGCGGGTCCCCGCCGCCGACCAGATCCCCTACTGGCCCGCCGCCGACCTCGTCCGCACCGTCATCAAGCGCGGCCGCCCCGTCCTCCAGCGCGGCTAGGAGCGTGTGTCGGTATTGGCCAGCAGGGCGCTCTGGAGGGTGGGAGAATCTCGTATGCGCACCAAGACCTTCCGCCCGTACGACCAGGATACGATCCTGCTGATGCCGCCCAGCCTCCACGACTGGGTCGACCCCGAGGGCCTGCCGGCGTTCCTCAACGACCTCGTCGACGAACTCGACCTGGCGCCCTTCCTGGCCGCCCACGACGAGCCACGGGGGATGCCGCCGTACCATCCCCGGCTCATGCTCAAGGTCCTCCTGTACGGCTACGCGACCGGGGTGCGCAGCTCGCGCCGGATGAAGGAACGCCTCGGCGCCGACGTCAACTTCATGTTCCTCGCCGGCCAGGCCCGGCCCGACCACAAGACGATCGCCGAGTTCCGCCGGCGCCACCTGGCCGCCTTCGAGGGCCTCTTCCTGGCCGCCCTCCGGCTGTGCCAGGCCGCCGGACTCGCGAAGCTCGGCCGGGTCGCGATCGACGGCACGAAGCTCAAGGCGAATGCGTCCAAGCACAAGGCAATGAGCTACGGCCGGATGACCGAGCGCGAGGCCGTGCTGCGGGCCGAGGTACAGACCATCCTCGCCGAGGCCGAGGCGGTCGACCAGGCCGAGGACGCGCGGTTCGGTGACGCCCGCGGCGACGAGCTGCCACCCGAGCTGCGCCGCCGGGAGACCCGCCTCGCCCGGATCCGCGCGGCGAAGGCGGCCCTCGAGGCCGAGGCCCGCGAGCGGAGCGGCGATCCCGCCGCCGTCCCCGAGCCCAAGGCCCAGCGCAACTTCACCGATCCGGACAGCCGGATCATGCTCAGCAAGCCCGACGGCTGGATCTACGGCTACAACCCCCAGATCGCGGTCGACGACGCTCACCAGGTCATCGTCGCCACGACCCTGTCCGCCAGCGCGACCGACACGGCCGCCCTGCCCGAGCTCGTCGATGCGATCGAGACGAACACCGGGCGCCGGCCGAAGAAGCTCCTCGCGGACGCCGGCTACGCCTCGGACGACAACCTCGCCCACCTCGAAGAACGGGGCATCGACGCCTACGTCGCCATGAAGCGCGACCGCCATGGTGCGAAGGCCCCGAGCGCTCCCCGGGGCCGGATCCCGGCCGGCCTCACCCGGCGCGAGCGGATGGCTCGCAAGCTCGTGACGAAGCGGGGCCGGGCCGAGTACCGCCGGCGCAAGGTGATCGTCGAGCCGGTCTTCGGCCAGACCAAGGAAGCCCGAGGGTTCAGACGGTTCCACCTCCGAGGTCGGGTCAAGGTGACCGCCGAGTGGCACCTCGTCTGCGCCGTCCACAACCTCGCCAAGCTGTTCCGCAGTGGCCAGGCCGGCCAAGTCGTGGGCTCGACCCGCACAGCCAGGCTCGACCTGCAGCGGGTGGGAGCATGAAGGCGGTCATCCGAGGGCGCGTCCCGGCCCGGATCGACCCCCCGGCCGTTCCGATTGCTGCGTTTCGGTCGTCAGCCCGCTGGGCTGCCGTCCTGGCGGCGATTACCGACGCACGCTCCTAGCGTGGTCGCCTCGCGCCGATCGCTGGCCGCGGCAATCGAGTCCGGTCTGGTCGTTGGGTTGGGGGCGGGGGCGTTCGTGCTGCCGCTTGTCTTCACGATCACCCTCAGTGACGTGTTCGCCCTCCCAAAGACCGCAGTAATGCTCACGCTGTCAGCCGTGCTACTCGCTGGTATGGCGATGTTGGCTGGGCGGACGGCTCTGGCGGAGGTCTGGCGGCCGGCAACGACGAAGGCTCTCGTCGTGTTCCTCACGCTCATGTTGCTCGCGACTATCCATTCTTCCGATCCTAGCCAAAGCTTGGTCGGAGAACCGCTCCAGTATCAGGGGCTCCTCGCCACCTTGGGTTATGCGTCTGCTTTCCTCGCAGCTAGGCGGTGGATTGCCCATGAACCACGGCGAAGTCGGTTTATCGCAGTGATTGTCACGTCCGCGGGTCTTGCCGGCAGCTACGGCCTCGCTCAAGAGATGCGACTCGACCCGATCTGGCATGTGCTCGACCGAGGCAGGGTCTTCTCTACGCTCGGCCAGGCCAATTGGCTGGCCGCCTACTTGGTGCTCGCCCTGCCGCTGGCCATTGGGCTGGCGGCCGTGAGTCCCCGGATCGGGCGTGCGGCATGGACGAGCGCTGCCCTGGTGATTGGCCTCGCGTTGGCGCTCACGATGAGCCGGGGAGGCTATCTCGGAGCGGCCGTCAGCTTGGTGGGCTGGACGTTGTGTGTCGGCCGGAGGCCCATCCTCACGAGACGACGGGTCGCTCTTGCGCTTGGTGTCGTAACTGTCGGGATTTCGGTCGTCGTTCTGGTTCCCTCACTCAATCGGACGGTCACGAGGGTCGTGGAGCGCGGGCTGCAGATCGCGGATGCTCGTGAAGGCTCTATCGCGAGCCATCTGGACCTGTGGGCAGTAGGCTTTCGGATCGCCCTGGACCATCCGATGCTTGGCGTGGGTCCCGAGATGTATCCGGCCATGTTTCCCCGCTATCGCGACGTGGTCCTTTCACCCTCGCGGGCGGCGGTGATGGCCCGGTTCCGTCCTGAGAGTCCGCACAACGTCCCGATCGCCATTGCCGATGGCGCGGGCGTCCCGGCAGTCCTCGCGTACGGCGCGCTCGTCCTTATCGCGCTAGTCACGGGCTTGCGCCGCATGCTAGGGAGCTCGCCTCGTGAGCGCCTACTCCTAGCGAGTCTTGTAGCCGCGTTGGCTGGCCATCTCGTTACGGACCTATTTATCACCGCAGAAGTCGCGGGGTCTTGGACGGCGTGGGCCCTCCTGGGGGTTCTCGCGGCGACGCCACCCGCGATTGGAGTCGAGGTGCACACGATGGCCAGACAGACTTTCATCAGGACTGGCCGCTTGGCTACCTACCTCCGTCCCGGGGAGTCGCCAAGAGTCGGCGAGTGAAAGGCGTGCCTTAAGGATCGCTTCTATGGTGGGTCCTAGACCCTATCGCCTGACCAGAAGGACCTCCTTCTGATCGGCCCGAGAGCGGGACCGCGCGGAGCACGAATCGGACCGTCTTCGGGGGGCTCCCCTTTCGGGACGGGTCGGCGCGGGCCAGCGCGGCCGCTCGGGCCTCCCGGTCCACCACGGGGTGCCGGCCTGCATCGCGGGCGGCAAGGTGGGGACCGGGCACGGCAAGGACCCGACCGGGATCGCGGCGCCTTGTCGTCCGGGCCTGCATCGCGGGCGGCAAGGTGCCTACCACGGCGGCCGTGGCTCCCAGCCGCCAGCGTTGCCGAACCCCCACGGGGGTGCTGGCGGTGATGGTGGCGGCGTCCGGCGGCTCACCAGGGCGGTTCAGTCCGCCCACGACGGCAAGCACGAGCGCGGCCGCGGCAAGGACCTGCCGCGTCCCCCACCGAGCATTGTGAGCATCCGGATTCGGGCCCGACCCGTCGCTCGGCAGGCGGTCGCCCCCGGCGCCTTAATTCATAATGCTCGGTAGGTAATCGCACTCCGGAAGCCCCGTCGCGACGACTGAAGCGCAGGAGGTGACGATGGCCCGCCGGGCCGAGCTCTTCGTCCGTGAGTTGAGCGACGAGGAGGCGGCCCACCTCCTCAAGCAGGCGAGGCGGGGCAAGAACGCGGTCGTCCGTCACCGGGCGATGCTCCTGTTCGCCTCGTTCCAGGGCCAGAGCGTCAGCCAGATCAGCTCGATGTTCCAGGCCAGCGCGACGCACGTGGCCGCCCTCATCCACGCCTTCAACGAGCAGGGGTTCCCGGCCCTGGACCCTCGCTGGGGCGGGGGCCGACCGCGCCGGATCGATCTCGACGCCCGGATCGAGATCGTGAAGGTGGCCCTCGCCCGTCCGACTGACCGGGGCGAACCGTTCACGCGTTGGAGCCTGACCAAGCTCCGGGCCCACCTGGTCCGGACCCGGATCGTGCCGGCGATCAGCCGCAGCCAACTCTGGCGGATCCTCCACGAGGCTGGCGTCCGCTTCGTTCACCACAAGACCTGGAAGAGCTCCCCCGACCCCGAGTTCGAGACGAAGAAGAACCGGATCCTGGACCTGTACGCCCATCCACCGCTCGGTGCCCGGGTGCTCTGCCTCGACGAGTTCGGCCCGCTGAACCTGCAGCCCCGACTCGGCCGCGGCTGGCATCCGCTCGCGAAGCCGGCCCGCTTCCGGGCGACCTACACGCGGACGGCCGGGGTGCGCCAGCTCGTGGCCGCCTACGACCCCGCCACCGGCGCGCTGTACGGGCATCTCCACGACCGCAAGACCTGGCGCGAGATCCGGGAGCTCCTGCGCTCGCTCCGAGCCCGCTTCAACGAGCACCTGATCGTCGTCCTGGACAACTTCAGCCCGCACAAGAAGACCGAGCTGCAGGCTTGGGTCGCCGAGCACGACATCGAGCTGGTCTTCACCCCGACCTATTCGAGCTGGCTGAACCTCATCGAGTGCCAGTTCCAGGCCCTCCGCTCGTTCGTCCTCAACGGCTCCGACTATCAGAGCCATGCCGATCAGGACGCCGCGATCCGGGCGTACCTGCGCTGGCACAACCGGAACGCTCGTCCCGCCAGGCCGTGGCGTCTCAACGCCGAGGTCCATCATTCGCTGCCCAACGTTGCGGCATGAGGCACTAGTTGTGATTCCCCGCCGCCCGGCGGACGGCCATGTCCCGGCCCGGCAACCACAGGGGTGCCTCCCGTACCATTGAGCCAGCGAACCCCAAGCCTGGATCGGCCACCATCCGCCGGACACTTCACTCAGGAGCGAGATGGCGCCCTGATCTGGCCGGGACGGGCCGGGGATCACCACCATCCAGTCGGAGGCCCAACCGCGATGATCATTCACCGACTCCTCGCTCTCATGGCCGCAGCGACGGTGGCTCTGGCCGCCTGCGGGGGTACGTCCGCGCCTGCCCTCGCAGAATCCCAAGGAGATCCTGGCCAAGTCGCTCGAGACGCTGGCCACGGTCAAGACCGTTCACCTGTCTGCCGACGTCTCCGGCAAGTTCAACGTCGACCTGACCGGTGGAGGCGGGTCCGGCAGCGCGCTCGATCTGAAGGGAACCTCGCTGGCCGGCGACATCGACGTGGCCGCCAAGAAGGTCAAGTTGACGGCCAGCGTTCCGGCCCTCATGGGCCTCACCGCCGACCTCATCGTGATCGACCAGGACACCTACACGAAGATCAGCCTGATGGGGGACAAGTACCAGAAGGCGACGACGCCCGCATCGGCCAAATCCGCGGCGACGGACCCCAAGAAGGCGATCGAGGAGTTCAGCGCCAGCCTCGACATGCTTCCGAACCCGCCGGTCAAGGGTGCCGACGTGAAGTGCGGCGACGCGGACTGCTACTCGGTCACCTTGAAGGTCTCGGGCAGCGATCTCGGCTCGCTCGGCGGAGCAATTGCATCGGCCGCGCCGAACGTGACCGGAGACGGCTCGATCGAGCTTCGCGCCAACAAGCAGACGCTGCGCCCGAGCCAGGTGATCGTCACGTTCAACGCCGGCGACCAGGGAAGCCTGACCATCACGATCTCGCTGTCCGACTACGACAAGGCGGTGACGATCGACGCACCCCCGGCCGACCAGGTCGAGGCGTCCCCCGCTCCCTGATCGGGAGCCGGCCCGTGGCCGGCGATCCACGTCGTCGAGAGCCCGTGAGGGCCGGTGAAGCCGCGCCAACTACAATGGAGGCGTGCCTGAACCGACCGATCGGCTCTTCGCCGAGCCGCCCGATGACGATGTCCCGCTCCCGCTCGAGGCGCCTTCCGAGGCGCTCGAGGAGGAGGCCGCGGGCGACGACCCGGGCGGCTTCTGGGGACCGGATCCCCGGGCGTCGCGCTCCCGCCGTCAGCGCTCCGCCGCAGACCGGTCCAGCGCCTCCGTCGCCGCCTCCGAGGATGAGCCCCCGCCCCCCACGGACCCCGACGCGCCGGTACGGCCCAGGGTCGATCCGGCCGAGCGGGCCGCCGCGACCGCCGCGCTCGCCGAGAAGATCGTCGCCCGGCTGAACCCCGAGCAAGCCCGCGCGGTGATGACCACCGAGGGGCCGCTGCTCATCCTGGCCGGCGCCGGGAGCGGCAAGACCCGGGTGCTCGCCCACCGGGTCGCCTACCTCGTCGGCGTGAAGGGCGTCCGGCCCTGGCAGATCCTCGCGGTGACCTTCACGAACCGGGCCGCGGTCGAGCTCCGCGAGCGGATCGTCGCGCTCGTCGGGGAGGCGGGGCACGACGTCCAGACCGGGACGTTCCACGCGGTCTGCGCCCGGGTCCTCCGCCGGGACGGTGCCTCGATCGGGCTCGACCCGCGCTTCGTCATCTACGACACGGACGACCAGCAGACCCTGATGAAGCAGCTCCTCCGCGAGGAGGACCTGCCCACGACCGGCGAGTTCCGCCCGGCGGCCGTCCTCGGGGCGATCAGCCGGGCGAAGAACGAGATGCTCGACGCCGACGGCCTGGAGGAGGTCGCCCTCAACCACCACGAGCGGATCGTGGCCCGGCTCGCCCGGGCCTACCAGGCGCGCCTGCGGGCGGTCGGTGCGCTCGACTTCGACGACATCCTGCTCGAGGCGGTGCGCCTCTTCCAGGAGGCGCCGGACGTCCTGGCCCGCTACCGGGAGAAGTGGCGCTACCTCCACGTCGACGAGTACCAGGACACGAACAAGGCGCAGTACCTGTGGGTCCGGGCGCTCGCGGCGCAGCACCACAACCTGTGCGTGGTCGGCGACGACGACCAGTCGATCTACAGCTGGCGCGGGGCGGACCTGCGCAACATCCTCGACTTCGAGCGGGACGAGCCGAGTGCGACCGTCGTCAAGCTCGAGCAGAACTACCGCTCGACCCAGCTCATCCTCGACGCCGCCCACGCGGTCGTCAGCCGGAACGCGGCGCGCAAGGACAAGAAGCTCTGGACGGAGAACGCGGGCGGCCGGCCGATCCAGCGCTTCGAGGCCTACAACGAGGAGGAGGAGGCCGAGCTGGATCGCCCGCCAGGTCGAGGACCTCGTCGGTGGCGGCCGCTCGCTGCTCACCCGCAAGGCGGACGACGAGGAGGGTCGCTTGAGCCCGCGGGACATCGCGGTGATGTACCGGACGAACGCCCAGAGCCGGGCCATCGAGGAGGCACTCCTGCGCTCCGGGATCCGCTACCAGCTGATCGGCGGGACGCGGTTCTACCAGCGCCGCGAGGTCAAGGACGCCCTGGCCTACCTGCGGATCCTGCGCAGCGACACGGATTCGGTCGCGTTCGAGCGGATCCTCAACGTCCCGGCCCGGGCCATCGGCGAGAAGACAGTCGAAGCGCTGCGCGGGGCGGTGGCGGCCGGTGTCGGGGCGGCCGAGCCGGTCCAGCCGGCCGAGCCCGCCGAGCCCGCTGAGCCGTCCGCGGGGCGGGCCGGACCGACGGCCGGCGAGACGGGCCCGCCGGAGCGGGGCACCTACTGGGCCGCGATCGAGGCCGCCGCCGAGGGTCGCATCGAGGGGGTCGCGGCACGGACGCGTGGGTCGATCGCGGACTTCGCCGCGTTCGTCCGGGCAATGCGCTCGAGGATCGGCGTCCTGCCGCTGCCCGAGCTGCTCGATGCCGTCCTCGAGCGGTCCGGCTACCGGGCCATGCTCGCCGACGGTTCCGAGGAGGGCGAGGACCGCTGGAACAACCTGCTCGAGCTCCGCTCGGTCACGACCCGCTACGACGACCTCGAGCCCGAGGACGCGCTCGACCGCCTCCTCGAGGAGACCGCCCTCGTCGCCGACCAGGATTCGTACGAGGGCGAGGCGGACGCCGTGACGCTGATCACCCTCCACGCGGCGAAAGGGCTCGAGTTTCCGGTCGTGTTCATCGCCGGGCTGGAGGAGGGCGTCTTCCCGCACAGCCGATCCCTCGACGACGAGCGCCAGATGGAGGAGGAGCGCCGCCTGGCCTACGTCGGGATCACCCGCGCGAAGCGTCGGCTCTACCTCTCCCACGCCTGGCGGCGGGCGACCTGGGGGGTGGGCGGGGCATCGGTCCCGTCGCGGTTCCTGCTCGAGATCCCCCAGGAGCTGATGGTCGGTCCGGCGCTGGCGGTCGACGACGAGCACGCCGAGGGGCCGCTCGACCTCGACCTCGTCTTCGGGGCCCGGCGGGCGACGCGCTTCGGGACGCCGATCCGGGCCGGCGGCGGCGCCTTCCGCCAGGGGAGCGGTCGACCCGGCGCCCCGACCGGCGGTCCGGCCGGGAGCGGCTTCCGACCGACCCGCGACCTGGCCGCGAAGCGGGACGCGTACGCGTCTGGCGCCCGCTCGGGATCGCTCGTCCGACCCGAGGAGGTCCCCGCCTGGGACGAGCCAGAGGCCCGTGATGTCGAGCCCGCCGAGGATCTCCCGGTCCGCCGGCTGGAGGAACGTCCGGCCGCCCTGGCGGCGTCGACGCCCGCGCCGCGCGGCGTCGTGCCGCCACGCCCGGCGGTCCCCGGTGAGCGGCGCTATCGCGACGGGGACCGGGTTCGCCACGCCCGGTTCGGCGACGGGATCGTCGTCAGCGCCCGGCTCACCCGCGACGACGAGGAGGTAACGGTCGCCTTCCGCGACCCGGGCGCCGGCCGCAAGACGATGCTCGCGAGCCTGGCCAACCTCGAGCTCCTGGGCTAGCCGGTTTCCGGTACGCTCCGCTCGATGCCCAGCCCACCGCCCGTCGATCTGACCCGGATCGGCGCTCTCGCGCAGTTCGAGGAGCTCGCCCGGGAGCGGCTCGATCCGCAGGCCGTCGACTACATCGCGGGCGGGGGTTGGGACGAGGTGACCCTCACCGACAACGTCGCCGCGTTCCGGCGGCGCCGCTTTCGGCCGCGCGTCCTCGTCGACACGTCTGCCGTCGATCCGTCGACGGAGCTCCTCGGCCGTCCCGTGGCCATGCCCGTCGGCATCGCGCCGATGGCGCTCCACGGCCTGTGCCATCCGGACGGCGAGCTCGGCTCGGCTCGGGCCGCGGCCGCGGCCGGCATCCCGTTCTGCCTGTCGACCGTCGCCAGCCGGTCGATCGAGGACGTCGCCGCCGCAGGCGCGCGCGTCGGGGTCGGCCCGCGCTGGTTCCAGCTCTATGTCCACCGCGATCGCGGGTTCTCGCGCTCGCTCGTTGAGCGCGCGACTACCGCCGGATACCAGGCGCTCGTCCTGACCGTGGACCTGCCCGTCCTCGGCTATCGCGACCGGGACCGGCAGTGGTCGACGCCATTGAATGCGAGATTTCGGGAACTTCCCGGGCGGGGACGGTCCCGCGGTCGACGGGGTCGGGCTTGACGACCTCATCGACGCCCGCCATGCCCCGCTCACCTGGGCCGATCTGGACGAGATCCGCGGCTGGTCCGGGCTACCGCTCGTCGTCAAGGGGATTCTGACCGGCGACGACGCCCGCCTCGCGGTCGAGGCCGGTGCCGCCGCCCTCGTCGTCTCCAACCACGGCGGGCGCCAACTCGACCGCGTCCCGGCGGCGATCGATGCGCTGCCGGAGGTCGTCGCGGCCGTCGGGGGGGACGTCGAGATCTACCTCGACGGAGGCGTCCGGCGCGGCCTCGACGTCCTGACCGCGCTGGCCCTCGGCGCCCGGGCGGTCTTCGTCGGTCGGCCGATCCTGTGGGCGCTGGCCGTCGGTGGCGAGGACGGCATCGCGCGCGCCCTGGCCATCCTGCGCGAGGAGCTGGAGCGGGGGATGACCCTGCTCGGGACACCGCGGGTGGCCGACATCGGGCCCGAGCACCTCGCTCCCGGGAGCCGGTCATGAGCTCGCTGCCGGTCGACCCGGCGCCGGCGGGCGCGGTCGCGACGACGAGCCCCGATGCGGCGGCCAAGCGCCACCGGCCAGCTGGTCGCGCTCGAGGCGGCCTTCCCGGCCCCGCGCACCCCGGATTCGCCGAGCCAGCGGGTCGGGGCCGCCCCGGTCGCCGCGACGTTCGTCGTTCGGCACGGGACCGGTGGCCCCGGGCGTCGAGCACCTCGACGCCACGGATTCCGGAGGGCTGGCCGACCGTGCAGGTGCGGGTCGGCTGCTGCTCACCCACCTGCTGGGCGGCCACGATCGGGAGGCGACGGTCCGCGAGGCGACGCGGGCGTCCGGCACGGAGACCGCCCTCGTCGAGCCGGGCGGTCGCTTCACGATCTGATCGAACGATCCGCGGACAAGAAGAGACCCGGGTGGTCGCCCACCCGGGTCTCGTTGCCGCTGTGGATGTCCTGGATCAGCGGTTGCGGCTGCGAACCTTCCGGTCGCGCGGCACGAGGACCAGGATCCCGGCCATGATCGCCGCGAAGGCGACGAGCAGGAGGCGCCAGGAGTCGCTGTTCGGCGTCGATCCGCCACCGACCGTCGAGGTCGACGGAAGTCCGCCGCCCGTCGGCGTCGGAGCCGCGGTCGGCGCGGCCGTCGGAGCCGCGGTCGGCGCGGCCGTCGGAGCCGCGGTCGGCGCGGCCGTCGGAGCCGCGGTCGGCGCGGCCGTCGGAGCCGCGGTCGGCGCGGCCGTCGGAGCCGCGGTCGGCGCGGCCGTCGGAGCCGCGGTCGGCGCGGCCGTCGGAGCCGCGGTCGGCGCGGCCGGGTCGATCGGCCCGGTCACGCCCGCCGGCACCGGCTGCCCCGTGATGGTCGAGCCGTCGGCGTTGTAGATCGTGTTGTTGTTGCCAACCGTCCAGCCCGGCTGGCTGTTCGCGTTGATCTCGATCAGGTTGGAGTTGCCGCCCGGATCGCCGTCGGAGTTGGCGCCCTCGGCCGCGCTGATGGCAGCGGCGTTCGCGCCGCCCACCCGGATCGCCCAGCCGTACGGGTTCCAGTTGCTGGTGTCGGTGCCGTGGCAGAGCAGGCAGCCGGCGTTGGCGCGAGACGACGACAGCGGGTAGATCGTCGACCAGGTGGTGCCGATGCTGCTGAACCCGAAGACGACGGCCGGCACGAGCAGCATGAGCAAGGCCGCGAGGGTGGACGCTCGGCCGGCGCGGCGCCGATCCGGGCGCACCGAGCGCCGGAGCGAGAGCCGTGGCAGTGTCAGACGACGGAAGCGGGCGTGCGTGCGCGGCGCGGTCGGACGTGTGGGGTTGGCCATGGCCATCCTCCTCCGGGTGGGTTGAGCAGGGGCGCGGACCCCACTCAAGGCGATTTGCCTGGCGACGAGGCTGGCTGCCACGTCACGTCGACCATGGTGGGAGCGCGCACCCGCCGCGCCCAGATACCGATCGGCACAAAATCGGCACAAAGAGGCGGCCGTGGCTGGGCCCCGGGCACCTGAATTCGTTGTTCCAGCAGGCCGTCAGCCGTCAGCGATCGGTGGAGTAGGCGGCTGGCGCGGTGGCTCCGGTGGGCCGGCGAGCGGTCTCCGGCGGTTCCCCGCCGGCGCGTAGATCGCCTGGACCTCGGAACTCCGGTTCCAGCCGCCCCTCCGCGCCGGCGCGCAGTGCCAAGAATGTCGGGGCAGGTCGGGAACCGCAGGCATGCCCGGTTTGCCGCCGTCAACCCGCGGCCCCGAGCGCTCGCGACGATGGGGCGCGCCACGTGGAGGCGGTCCGATTACCCTGTAGCCATGCCGACGGATCGCCCGACCGGAGACATTGACGTGCGAACCGTTCCTGCCGGGTCGGGCCCGGTCGAGGACACCTATGCGATCGGCGAGATTGCCGCCAGGGAGCGTCATGTGTGGCTCGCGACCGCGATCGAGCGAGCCAACCGCGCCTACTACCAGGACGATGCGCCCGAGCTGACCGACGCGGAATACGACGCCCTCTTCCGCGAGCTGGTCGCGATCGAGACCGCCTACCCGGCCCTCCGGACGCCCGCATCCCCGAGCCAGCGGGTCGGGAGCCGTCCCGTCACCTCCACCTTCGACGAGGTTCGCCACCGGCGGTCGATGCTGTCGCTGACGAACGCGTTCAGCCACGAGGAGCTGCGTGCGTTCGACGCCCGGGTCCGGCGCGGCCTCGGCCTGCCGGCCGCGCCGGAAGACGCCCCGGAGCTTTGCTACGTCGCCGAGCTGAAGATCGACGGGCTGGCTGTCAGCCTCCGGTACGAGGCGGGCCGGTTCGTCCAGGGCGCAACCCGCGGCGACGGGACGACCGGCGAGGACGTCACGGCGAACCTCCGGACGATCTCGGTCATCCCGGGCCGCCTGCGGGAGCCGTTGACGCTCGACGCCCGGGGCGAGGTGTTCATGCCCAAGGCCGAGTTCGCCCGGATCAACGCCGAGCGCGAGGAGGCCGGCCGGCCACTCTACGCGAACCCGCGCAACAGCGGCGCCGGCTCGCTGCGCCAGCAGGATCCGGCGGTGACCGCCGGTCGGCGCCTGTCGGCGTGGTTCTACCAGCTCCTTGAGGGAGACGGGGACGCGGCCGGTGGACCCGACGCGGGCCTCCCGAGCCAGTCGGCCGCCCTGGATCGCCTCGCCGCCCTCGGGCTCCCGGTCAACCCCGATCGCGCCGTCGGGCTCGGCATCGAGGACGTGATCGCGTTCACCGAGCGCTGGCGCGAGGCGCGCCACGGCCTGCCGTACGAGACCGACGGTGTCGTGGTGAAGGTCGACCGGTTCGACCAGCAGGCCCGGCTCGGGATGGTCGCCCGGGCGCCGCGCTGGGCGATTGCCTACAAGTTCCCGCCGGAGCAGGTCGAGACCGTGCTCGAGGACATCGTCCCGTACGTCGGGCGGACGGGGACGCTCACGCCCGTCGCCCACCTCCGGCCGGTGAAGGTGGCCGGCTCGACGATCGCCCGGGCGACCCTCCACAACCTCGACGAGGTCCGCCGCAAGGACGTGCGGATCGGCGACACGGTCGTCCTCCAGAAGGCCGGCGACGTCATCCCGGAGGTGGTCCGGCCGATCCCGGAGCGGCGAACCGGGGCGGAGCGCGAGTTCCAGATGCCGGAGGCCTGCCCCGTCTGCGGCACGCCCGTCGTCCGCGATGAGGGTGCCGTCCGCCACTACTGCCCGAACCTGCGCTGCCCGGCGCGGGTGGCCCAGGAGTACGCCCACTTCCTGGGGCGCGGCGGGATGGACATCGAGGGCGCCGGCTGGGTCGTCCTCGAGCAGCTCCTCCAGCGTGGGCTGGTCCGCTCGCGCGGCGACTTCTACCGGCTGACCGTGGAGCAGCTCGAGACGCTCGAGCGGTTCGCCCGGAAGAGCGCCGAGAATCTCGTGGCGGCGATCGAGCGGAGCCGGCGCCGACCGCTCGCCCGGATCCTGAACGCGCTCGGGATTCCCCAGGTCGGCGAGCAGACCGCGATCGACCTGGCGGACTGGGCGGCGCGCGAGTGGCCGCCGGCCGCGGATGAGCCGATGGGCGGCCGGGACGGCTGGACGATGCGGGTCGCCCGGGAGCTTCGCCGGGTCGCCGTGGAGGATCCGGAGCGGATCACCGCGGTGCCGGGCGTCGGTGCCGTGGTGGCGGCGTCGATCTCGCGCTGGTTCGCGGACGAGGCCACGGGCGGGGTGCTCGAGGAACTCGTCGCGGCCGGCATCGAGGCGGAGCGCCCGGTCGTCCGACCGGTCGCCGCGGCGGGGGAGGGGGCCGCCGGGGGGCCGCTCGCCGGGAAGACCGTCGTCGTCACCGGCTCGCTCGTCGGCCTCGACCGCCAGAGCGCCGAGAACGCGATCCGGGCCGCCGGCGGGAAGGCCGGGAGCTCGGTCTCGAAGAAGACGGACTACCTCGTCGCCGGCGAGAACGCCGGCTCGAAGCTGGCGAAGGCCCAGGAGCTGGGCATCCCGATCCTCGACGAGGATGGCTTCCGGCGGCTGCTCGAGGGGGAGGAACGATGAGCGGAGACGAGGGCGGACGCAGGATGACCGAGGCCGAGGAGCGCTTCGCGGAGCGCCTGGCCGAGGATCTCGAGCAGGTACTCGGGGAAGGGATCATCGTCCGCGACGTCGAGATCGACAGCGACGGGCCGGTCCTCGTCCGGGTTGCCTGCCTGGTCGATGGCCAGATCCGCGAGCTCGAGGCGCGCGGGGAGACCATGCTCGAGGCGTACCGCGAGGTCGTCCGCGCCGCCGCCGAGCTCCGCCTGGCCGGCGCCTGGTGGCAGATCGTCGGACCGACCTGAGGGCCCAGGCGCCGCGGCCCGGGGTCTACCCGATCGCGTAGTTGAACTGGCCCCAGATCGCCTGCGGGTCCCAGCGGATGGGCGCGCCGCGGACCATCCGGGTCAGGCCGCGCTCGCCCCGCCAGCCGAGGTTCTCAAGGGTGACGATGCCGCGTCTGTTGGCCTCGGGGAGCGCGGTGCGGACCTCCGCACCGACGGGGGCTCGAGCCCGCCGGGCCTCGACCAGCCGCACTCCGTCGACGAGAGCCGGGGCGATGATCGGGTGGGGACCCCAGGGCGCGCGGGCGTCGAACGCGACGACCTGTCCGGATGGGCCCTCGGCGACGACGGTCGTGGCCGCGTCCACGACCGCGCGGAGGAGGTGGCCGCGGTCCTCGCCGGTCGCGGCGCGGTCCAGCGCCAGGATCGCCGCGAGGTCCGCAGGCGCGAAGGGTCTGAGGCGCGTCGGCGCGCCGTGATCGCGGGCCTCGCCGGCCGAGGAGCCGGAGGGTGGCTCCGCGCTCCGCGCGCCTGCCACGAGGAGCCGGTAGTCCATCTCCGCGACGAACCCCAGGCGTTCGTAGATGGGGCGGCCGAGCGGCGAGGCGAGGAGCACCAGCGATGCGCAGCCGGCGGCCTGCAGCCGGTCGATGACGGCCGCGGTCAACGCCGTCCCGATCCCGCGCCCGCGGAGCGCCTCGTCGACGAAGATCATCCCGACCCAGCCGACGGACCCATTGACCGTCGCGATGCCCGTCCCGGCGATCCGCCCGTCCGCCTCGACCACGAGCGGGCTCAGGCCCGGATGCGCGATCGCGAACCGGAAGAAGGCCCGGCGGTCGCCCCAGCCGCCCCCGACGAGCACGTCGGACGCCGGCTCCGCGTCGTCGGCAGTCATGGGGCGGATCGTGGGTTCCTGCGGCATGCCGTCGATCCTAGCGGCTCCGGGGGTGAGCCCGCGGCTCGGTGAGCCCCGCGGTCGGGCGGCCTTGCCAGGTGGGGGACAATCGGGGGGTGAGCCCGCGTGAAGCGGACCGGAGCGAGAGGCGATCGATGGCCGTCCCGGATCAACCTTCCACCGGCGGGAGCTGCACCTGCAGCCACCCGATCGGCTGCAACCACGAATGCCACGGACGCATGTGCGACCCCGGCCAGCACGTCTGCTCGATCGAGTTCCTGCCGGACGAGGGCGGCCTGACCCCATGGGGCTGCCCAGAGTGCACGCCGGGCGAGGCCGCCGCGCACCTGATCGACTGCGCCGCCGGGGTCTCGAGTGCGCCGATTGCGGGCCGCGCCGGGGACGGCCCGGCGACCTGGGCCTGATCCGGGCCTGACCTCCGGGTCGGTCGGCGCCGCGCCCGGGTATCATCCGGGCATGGCCGCCCTCACTCGTGACGACGTCGCCCATGTCGCCCATCTCGCCCGCCTCGGGTTGACGGACGACGAGATGACCCTGCTCGAGGGCCAGCTCAACCACATCCTCGACCAGTACGCGAAGCTGGCCGAGCTGGACACAGAGACGATTCCGCCGACGGCGCAGACGATCGAGCTCGAGAACATCCTGCGCGACGACGTCGTGACGCCATCGTTCCCCGTCGAGACCGCCCTGGCGAACGCGCCGGCCCGCCAGGCCGGTTTCATCGTCGTCCCGGCGATCATCGGCGGCGACTGACCACCCACCCCCGACCCGACCGACCCCCGACCCGCCACCGACCGACCAGCGAGCCCCCGACCCCGATGACCCACCCCACCCGCCTCCACGCCCACGAGCTGGCCGCCCACCTGCGCGCCGGCGAGCTCACGTCGCGTGAGGCCACGACCGCCGCCCTCGATGCCGCCGAGCGCCAGAACCGGGCGCTCAACGCCTGGCTGACGATCGACCGCGAGCGCGCCCTGGCCGAGGCGGACGCCGCGGACGCGAGGCTGGCCGCGGCCCGGCGCGAGGGGACGGCCGCGCTCGACGCCCTCCACCCGTTGCTGGGGGTGCCCGTCGCGCTCAAGGACCTCGTGAGTGTGCGAGGCGGCCAGTGCACCGCCGGATCGCGGATCCTCGAGGGCTACGTCGCGCCGTACGACGCTCACATCACCGAGCGGTTGCGGGCCGTCGGGGCGGTGATCCTCGGCAAGACGAACATGGACGAGTTCGCGATGGGCTCGTCGACCGAGCACTCCGCGTATGGCCCGACGGCGAATCCGTGGGCGCTCGACCGCGTCCCGGGCGGGAGCAGCGGCGGCTCGGCCTCGGCCGTGGCGGCGTATCACGTCCCGCTCGGCATCGGCACGGACACGGGCGGCTCGATCCGCCAGCCGGCCGCGCTCACCGGAATCGTCGGGATGAAGCCGACCTACGGCCGGGTCAGCCGCTACGGGATCGTCGCGTTCGCGTCATCGCTGGACCAGGTCGGGCCGTTCGCCCGGGACGCCCGCGACGCCGCGGCGCTCCTCCACGCCGTCGCCGGCCGCGACGAGCGCGACTCGACGTCGGCGCCGGTGCCGGTCCCGGACGAGCTCCTCCGCCTGCCGGTCTCCGACGACGAGGCGACCGGCGCGCTCAAGGGCAAGCGGCTCGGCCTCCCGCGGGAGTATTTCGTGGCCGGCATGGAGCCGGGCGTCGAGGCCCGGGTCCGCGAGGCCGTCGTCGCGCTCGAAGCCGCCGGTGCGATCGTCGAGGAGGTCAGCCTGCCGCACACGGACTACGGGCTCGCGACCTACTACATCGTGGCCCCGGCGGAGGCATCGGCGAACCTCGCCCGCTACGACGGGATCCGCTATGGCCGGAGCGAGCGCCACGGCGACGTCCTGGGCAACTACCTGGCCACCCGGGGCGGGGGATTCGGGGCCGAGGTGAAGCGCCGGATCATGCTCGGGACGTACGCCCTGTCCGCCGGCTACTACGACGCCTACTATCTCAAGGCCCAGAAGGTCCGCACGCTGATCAAGGCGGACTTCGACGCGCTCTGGGCGCAGGGCTTCGATGCCCTCGTCGCGCCGACGAGCCCAGGGGTGGCGTTCCGTTTCGGGGCCAAGATGGCCGACCCGGTGGCGATGTACCTGAACGACGCCTGCACCCTGCCGGCGAACATGGCCGGGCTGCCCGGGATCTCGATCCCGTGCGGCCTCTCGGAGGGCCTGCCGGTCGGCCTCCAGTTGATCGGCGCACCGTGGAGCGAGCCCGGGCTGTTCGCCCTGTCGCGGGCCTACGAGGCGATCACGGCCGACGCCGACTGGCGCCGCCTGGAGCCGGCCGAGCTCGCCCTCGCCGACGACCCCGCCGCCTCGACGCCGGCCGAGCGAGCCGCCACCCTCGCCGGCGCGGCCGGTCACTGAGCCCCACAGGAGGACTGCCGATGGTGCCCGAGCCGACCGGGATCGAGCCCGCCCTCCTGCCCACGGACGGCGGCGCCGCGACCGCCGTGACCGCCCCGACGGCCGACGCCGCTGGCGCCGCTGCCCCTGTCGCCGCCCAGGGCGCTTCGTACCGCGCTCCGCTCGCCGAGCGCGCCCTCGCCCAGCGCGTCCGGGCCGTTCCGCCCTCGGGCATTCGCAAGTTCTTCGACATCCTCGCCACGATGGACGACGTCATCAGCCTCGGGGTGGGCGAGCCGGACTTCGACACGCCGGCCGACATCGTCGAGGCGGGTGTCGCGAGCCTGCTGCGCGGCCGGACCCACTACACCAGCAACTACGGGACGATCGAGCTGCGCCGCGCCCTCGCCGACCACCTCGGGCAACGCTACGGCGTCCGCTACGACCCCGCGACGGAGATCCTCGTCACGGTCGGGGCGTCCGAGGCGGTCGATCTCGCGCTCCGGGCGACCTGCGATCCCGGCGACGAGGTCATCCTCCACGAGCCGTCCTACGTCGCCTACGCGCCCGCGATCACCTTCGCCGGCGGGGTGGTCCGACAGGTCGCGACCCGACTCGAGGACGACTTCGCGCTCGACCCGGCGGTGGTCGAGGCGGCGATCGGGCCGCGGACGAAGGCGCTCTTCCTGGGCTATCCGTGCAATCCGACCGGCGCGGTGCTCCCGGACGCGGTGCAGGACGAGCTGGCGGCGATCGCCGAGCGCCACGACCTGCTCGTCTACTCGGACGAGATCTACGACCGGCTGGCCTACGGCTCGTACCGTCACCGCGCGTTCTCGGTCCTGCCCGGGATGCGCGAGCGGACGATCCTCATGGGCGGATTCAGCAAGGCCTACGCGATGACCGGCTGGCGGGTCGGCTACCTGTGCGCGCCGGCCGGGATCCTGGAGGGGATCGTCAAGGTCCACCAGTACGCGATCATGTCCGCCCCGACGATCGCCCAGGACGCGGCCCTCGAGGCGATTCTCCGCGGCGAGCCCGAGGTTGAACGGATGGTGGCCGAGTACGACCGGCGCCGGCGACTCCTCGTGGACGGGCTCAACGCGCTCGGCCTGCGAACGTTCGAGCCGCGCGGCGCGTTCTACGCCTTCCCCGAGGTCACCTCGGCGACCGGGCTCGACTCGGAGTCGTTCGCCGAGCGGCTGCTCCAGGAGGAGCGCGTGGCCGTCGTTCCGGGCGGAGCGTTCGGGCCGTCCGGCGAGGGTCACGTGCGGATGTGCTACGCCACCTCGTACGAGCAGCTCGAGGAGGCACTCGCCCGGATCGGCCGGTTCGTCGGGCGCCACCGTGCCTGAGCCCGGCGCGCTTCGTGTGGGAAACTGACGACCGATGGTTGGTGTCCTGCTTGAGACGTGCGGCGTGCTGGCGGTCGTGATCGGCGGTTGGCGGAGCTACGCCGTCGCCCGACAGGCCCTGGCGCCGCTGATCCACGACGGAGACCCCACTCGGACCGCGATCGAGGCGACCCGTCCGTTCCCGCTCCGGCCGCGGGTCCAGCTGTTCGCCCGGCGGCTGGCCACCTCTCTTCTCTGGCTGGCCCTCGGGTTCTACGGGCTGTTCCTCATCGTCCGCGGCCAGGCGTGGCCCGGGTGAGCGCGATGGCGTCGGCTGCCGCCCGCGGCTCGGCCGTTCTCGAGCGCTACGAGGCGGTCATCGGGATCGAGGTCCACTGCCGCCTCCGGACGGCGAGCAAGATGTTCTGCGGCTGCTCGGCGGACTTCGACGGGGCGCCCCCGAACACCCATACCTGCCCGGTCTGCCTCGGCCTGCCCGGCGCCCTCCCGACGATCAACCGGCGGGCGGTGGAGGGCGTCCTCGCCACCGGCGCCGCGATCGAGGCGACGACGCCGGCCGCGACCCGCTGGGACCGCAAGGCGTACTTCTACCCGGACCTGCCGAAGGGTTACCAGATCAGCCAGTACGACCTGCCCCTGGCGGCGAGGGGCCGGCTGACGATCGATACGTCCGACGGGCCGTTCACGATCGGGATCACCCGGGCCCACCTCGAGGAGGACACGGCCAAGCTCATCCACGCGACCGATGGGACGGGTCGGAAGGTGAGCCTGGTCGACTTCAACCGCTCCGGCGCACCGCTCATGGAGATCGTCACGGACCCGGACATCCGGACCGCCGAGCAGGCCCGCCGCTACGCCGAGGAGCTCCAGCTCCTGCTCCGCACGATCGGCGCGTCCGACGCCGACATGGAGCGGGGCCAGATGCGGGTCGAGGCGAACGTCTCGCTCCGGCGCCGTGGGACCGAGCCGTTCGGGACGCGGGTCGAGGTCAAGAACATGAACTCGTTCCGCTCGGTCGAGCGGGCGATCGGCTACGAGATCGAGCGCCAGGCGGCCGCCCTCGACGCCGGCGAGACGCTCCGCCAGGAGACCCGCGGCTGGGACGAACGAACGCGGCGCGACGTACGTCATGCGGACCAAGGAGGACTCCGACGACTACCGCTACTTCCCGGAGCCGGACCTGCCGCCGCTCCGCGTCGACCCGGCGTGGCTGGCCGCGATCCGGGCGGCGCCTGCCGGAGCTGCCGGCGGCCCGCCGGGCGCGCTACGCGGGCGACCTCGGGCTGTCGCCCTACGACGCGGCGGTGATCGTCGCGGATCCCGCCATGACGGCCGCCTTCGAGGCGACCCTCGCCGCGGGGCCCGACCTGCCGGCCAAGGAGGTCGCGAACCTCGTCACCGGCGACTACGGCCGGGCCGCCAAGGAGAGCACCGAGCGGACGGCCGACGGGCTGGTCGGCCGGGCTTCCGGCGCGGAGCTGGCCGACCTCATCCGGCGGGTCGTCGCCGGTGAGTTGTCGCGGGCCAACGCGAAGGAGGTCCTCGTCGAGCACCTGGCGACCGGGCTGGCCGCGGCTGCGATCGTCGAGGCGCGCGGGTTCCGCCAGATCCACGATGCGGGCGCCCTCGGGACGATCGTCGACGAGGTCCTCGCCGCGAACCCGGGTGCGGTCGCCGACTACCGGGCCGGGCAAGCCGACGATCGGCTTCCTCGTCGGCCAGGTGATGAAGGCGACCCGCGGCCAGGCCAACGCCGCGCTCGTGCAGGTCGCGCTCCGCGAGCGCCTCGGCGAAGTCGGCGAAGCACGGCCGGGCGAAGCGCGGCCGGGTTGATGGGCGCGCTCAACCTCGTCCTGATCGCCGCCGGGATCGTCCTGATCGCCGCCGGTTACAGCCGCGCGAAGGGCCCCTGGCAGCGCTACCGGGCGCTCAAGGCGCAGGACGACAACGTCGCCCGCTACGCGGCCTGGCGCGGTGGCCTCCGGGACGAGTCGAAGACCGGCGCCTCGGTCGCGATGGAGATCCTCCGCCGCCAGGCGCAGGTCGGCGGTGCGATCGCCCTGGCCGGGTTCGTCCTCGTCTTCGCCGGCTTCCTCGTTCGGTAGACCCTCGCTCCGTCGCGGCCCGGTCCGGTGGGGGCCGGCCCGGTGGTGCCCGGCCCGGCCCGGTTCGGCCCGGGTTCGGCCCGGGTTCCGCTGCCCATCTCTTGACGCCGGGTGAATGATTTAACGGTCGGTTCGCCCTGCGGCGCCCTCAATGAGGTGCGGAGGCCAGTTCCTTGGCGCCGGATGAACGAAACGCGGGGCATCTGCAGGGAAGCGCGCGCCGGGAGTGATCCCAGGCCCGGTTTCATGCACTCCGCGCCAAGGCTCGCCGACGCGCTGGGGCAGCAGCGGTCGCTGGGGGCTGAACCGGCGGCCAATGGCAGGTTTCATGCACTCCGCGCCAAGGCTCGCCGGCGCCCCGCCCCCCGGGTGGATGGCGCGACGCGACCCGCGCACGATCCAGGTGGTCAGCGCTCGCCGAGCCTACGGTGCTCGATGGCCGTGCAGCGGTCCATGACCACCGGGAGCCCCGCGACCGCGACCGCCTCCTCGGCGTGCGCGACGCACAGCTCGGAGCGCCGGAAGACGTTCACGATGTCGACCGGCCCGCGCGCCGAGACCGCCTCCGCGAGCGTCGGGAACGCCGCGATCCCGATGATGTCGCGGGCCGTGGGGTTGATCGGGACGCAGTCGTAACCCTGCTGGACCAGGTAGCGCAGGACGCCGTGGGACGGCCGCGTCGGGTCCGGCGAGGCGCCCACGACCGCGATCCGCCGGGCCTGGCGCAGGACCGCCGCCACCCCCGCATCGTCGAGGAGCCGGACGGTGCCCCGGCCCTCCTGGAGGTCGAGGATCGCCCGCGCCCGGGAGCGCTCCTCGGCCGTCATCTGGATCCGGATCTCGTCGGAGGCGCCCCGCCGGCCGGCTCGATCCCCGGCCTCAGGTCGCAGCCTCCTTCTCGTACGGGATGCCGTCGGCGGCGGGCGGGATGCTGCGCCCGACGACGCCCGCCAGGACGATGACCGTCACGATGTACGGCAGGGCGGCGTACCAGTAGCTGGGGATCGCCGATCATCACCGCGCCGAGGTCGCCGGACGGCGGCTGGATCGTCACGATGATCCCGAGCGCCGTCGCCGTCCCGAACAGGAGCGCTCCGAGGAACGACCCGATCGGCGTCCATCGCCCGAAGATCATCGCCGCCAGGGCGATGAACCCGCGGCCGTTCGTCATCCCGTTCTGGAACGAGCCGGTCGACTCGAGGGTCAGGAAGGCACCGGCGAGGCCGGCCAGGGCGCAGCCGGCGATGACGTTGCGGTAGCGCAGCCGGATGACATTGATGCCGACCGTGTCGGCCGCCCTCGGGTGCTCGCCGACGGCCCGCGTCCGGAGCCCCCAGCGCGACCGGAAGAGGAGGAACTGGAGGGCGAGGACGATGAACAGCACGCTACATCGCGATCGGACCCTGGTCGAAGAACATCGCCAGGATCGGTCCCATGACCGGGATGCCGGTGATCTCCGTCGGGCAGCTGGAAGCGGCGAGATGATCCCGGCGCCGCCGAGGCCGGACGGCGAGATGATCAGCCGGTTCAGGTAGCCGGTGATGCCGAGGGCGCCGATGTTGATGATCGTCCCGGCGATGATCTGGTTGGCCCGCACGGTGATCGACAGCCAGGCATGGAGCGTCGACCGAGCACGGCGCCGGTGAGGACCCCGACGAACACCCCGAGAACGAGCGACGGTTCGTCTCCGATCGTGCCGTGGAGGGCGAAACCGGTCAGGTAGGCGGTGAAGGCGGCCGTCAGCATCGTGCCCTCGATGCCGATGTTCACGACGCCCGAGCGCTCGTTCATCACGCCGCACAGCGCGCCGAGCGCGATCGGCGTGGCCAGCGCGAGGATGACCGGCAGCAGGTCGGGCAGGACCTGGATGAGGTAGAAGACGAGGTCGACGAGGAGGCGGGGGATCGCCAGGATGTCCATCAGCCGGCGACCTTGTCACCCAGCGACGAGGTCATGGTCGCCACCCCCTCGATCCCGCCGCGCGCGGCCCGCAGGCGGAAGACCTTGCGCACGATCACGTCGGCGGCGAGGAACAGGATGATCAGCGCCTGGATGATGTCGATGATCTCGACCGGCACGTGGGTGTTGATCTGCATCAGCGGCGCGCCCGCCCGGAACGCCCCGAAGAGGATGGCGGCGAACATGATCCCGATCGGGTTGGAGCGACCGAGCAGGGCGACGGCGATCGCGTCGAAGCCGACCGACGCACTGATCCCCGAGGCGTAGAAGCCGATCACCCCGAGCATCTGGATCGATCCCGCGAGGCCGCCGAGGAGGCCCGAGAGGGTCATCGTCAGGGCCACGATGAAGACCGGCTTCATCCCGGCATAGCGGGCGGCGTTCGGGTTCGCCCCCGTCGTGCGGATCTCGAAGCCGACGGTCGTCCGGTAGAGCAGCCATTTCACCACGAACACGGCGGCGAACGCGATCGGGATGCCCAGGTGGAAGTTCCGGCCGAAGAGCACCGGCAGCGCGGCGTTGCCGATGTCGGGCGTGCGCGGGAACGACGCGTTGGGGTCGCCGAAGATATCCGTGACCGCCCAGGCGAGGAGGAGGAAGGCGATGTTGTTGAGCATGATCGTCGTCACGACCTCATGCGCTCCAGTCCGGGCCTTGAGGAAGCCGGGGACGAAGCCGTAGAAGGCGCCGGCCGCGGTCCCGGCGAGGAGGCCCACGGGCATGGCCACGATCGATGGGGCCGTCGCGAGGTTGGCGCCCACGACCGCCGCGGTGAAGGCACCCACGAGGAACTGGCCGGCGACGCCGATGTTGAACAGGCCGCCGACGAGGCCGAGGCCGACGGCCAGCCCGCCGAGGATGAGCGGCGCCGTGGCGACGAGGGTGCTCACGATCGGGTTGAAGTTCCCGCTCAGGAGCGCGGCTGGATCCCCGAACGCTCCGGTGAGCAGGTTCGCGTAGGCGTAGATCGGCAGGAGCGGCTGGAAGCCCCCGCCGGTCGACCAGGTCGAGACGATGATCACGCCGGCGGCGGCGACGAGGGCGAGCAGGATCGCCAGGATCGGCAGGGCCGCGACGCGCCAGGACGACTCGAGCCGGGCCCCTCCGAGGATGCGCCGTGCCGCGGTCATGGGGCGCCCCCCGACCCGTCCGTCGCCTTGGCGGCCGCCGCGCTCGCCTGGCCGGTCGCCATGAGGAGGCCGACCTCGCTCTTGCTCGGCCGTCTGCGGCCGTCGAAGATCGCGACGAGCTGGCCGCGGTACATGACCGCGATCCGGTCCGAGAGCTCGAGGACCTCGTCGAGCTCGGCCGAGACGAGCAGGATCGCCGCCCCCGCGTCGCGTTTGGCGATCGTCTGCCGGTGGATGAACTCGATGCTTCCGACATCGAGGCCGCGGGTCGGCTGGTCGAGGACGAGCAGCTTGAGCTCGCGCGTGGAACTCGCGGGCGACGATGATCTTCTGCTGGTTGCCGCCGGACAGCGTGGCGACGCCGGCCGTCGGGCGAGGGGGTCCGGATGTCGAAGTCCGCGATCAGCTTCTCGGCCTGCTCGAGGATCGCTCCCTCGTTGCGCACGATCCCCCGGGAGAACGGCTCGCGGTAGTAGGAGGTCAGGACGAGGTTGTCGTCGATCGGTGAAGGAGAGCACGAGCCCGAAGCGCTGGCGATCGGCCGGGACGTAGGCGATCCCGCGCTCACGCGTCTGTCTCGGCGGGAGGTCCGTGATGTCCGTGCCCTCGAGCCGTACCCGGCCGGCCGTCGGGCGGCGCAGGCCGACGAGCGCCTCGACGAGCTCGTCCTGGCCGTTGCCGGCGACGCCGGCGATGCCCAGGATCTCGCCGGCCCGGACCTGGAGGTCGACGCCGCGCACGGTCTCATGACCGCGGTCGTCCCGGACGTGGAGCCCCTCCACGTCGAGGACCGGCGCGCCCGGATGGGAGACGCCTCGGTCGACGGTGAGCGAGACCTCGCGGCCGACCATCAGCTCGGCGAGGTCCTCCTCGGTCGTCTGGGCCGGGAGCCGCTCGCCGACGACGCGTCCCGCGTCGGATGACCGTGATCCGGTCGGCGATCTCGAGGACCTCGTACGAGCTTGTGGCTGATGAAGATGATGACTGTGCCCCTCGGCCGCCAGGCGACGCAGGACGGCGAAGATCTCGTCCGTCTCCTGGGGCGTCAGGACCGCCGTCGGCTCGTCGAGGACGAGGATCCGCGCGCCGCGGTAGAGCGCCTTGAGGATCTCGACCCGCTGCTGCTGGCCGACGACGAGCTGCTCGACCGGGCGTCGCGGGTCGATCTCGAAGCCGAAGCTGGTCGGCGAGGACGACGATCCGGCGTTCGGCCTCATCGCGGTCGAGGAAGATCCCGTTGGCCAGCGTCTCCTCGCCGAGGATGATGTTCTCGGCGACGGTCAGGACGGGGACCAGCATGAAGTGCTGGTGGACCATGCCGATGCCGCGGGCGATGGCGTCGGACGGCTCGCGGATCGCCGACCGCCTCGCCCGTCGATGCGGATCTCGCCGGCGTCCGGCTGGACGAGGCCGTAGAGGATGTTCATGAGGGTGGTCTTGCCGGCGCCGTTCTCGCCGAGCAGGCAATGGATCTCGCCCGGCCCCACGTCGAGCGTGATGTCGTCGTTGGCGAGGACGCCCGGGTACCGCTTGGTGATGCCGCGCATCTCGAGCGTCGCCGCAGCGCTCATGCGTCTCCCATACGCCCCATGACATGGCCGAGCGGGCCGACCTCCGGCCGGCCCGCTCGATCCCGGGATCGTACTGGTGTGCCCGCAGCTACGGGATGGTGTCGCAGGCGATGGGCTTGCAGGGATCGAGCGTTCCCGCCTTTAGCCCGTCGAGCGCCGCCTTGACCTTGTCGGCCATGCCGGCCGGCGCGGTCATGTTGCGGATCTCCGACAGGCCGATCCCGTCGTTCTTGGCGTCGTTGACGAAGTTGCCGGCCTGCAGCCCGCTCTTGGCGAACCGCTGGATGCCCAGGCTGGCCGCGGCCTGGAGTCGCTTCTCGGCGCTCGTCACGATGCACTTCTGGGCATCGGCGAGCGAGAGGTACTGGTCGACGTCCACGCCGATGCCCCAGATGCCCGCGGTGCAGGCCGCCCGGAGCGCGCCGGCCCCGGTGAGGCCCGCGACCTGGAAGATGACGTCGGCCTTCTGGCCGATCATCGCCTTCGCCGCCGCCTCACCCTTGTCGGGCGAGTTGAAGCTCTCGGTGTAGTTGACGAGGACCTTGATGGCGGGGTTGACCGAGGCCGCCCCGTTCTTGTAGCCGTTGATGTACGAGACGACCGGCGGCACGTTCGACTGGCCGCCGACGGTGCCGATGACACCCGACTTGCTGATCGACGCGGCGACGATGCCGGCGAGGTAGCCGGGCTGCGCCTCGACGAAGATCAGGCCCTGGTAGTTGGGCGGATTGCCCTTGCACTCCTTGTCGTTGGCGTCCGCGGGGACGCACACGAACTGGTCGATGCCGAAGAACTGGATCTTCGGGTTGGCCTTGGCCGCCGCCGTCGTGTCGCTGCCGATGAGGAAGCCGACCGTGACGATGACGTCGTAGCCCTGGTCGACGAACGTCTGGATGTTCGTCTTGTAATCGGCCGTGTCCTTGGTGACGATGTTCTCGGCCTTGCCCCCGACGGCGGCGGCGCCTTCCTGGACGCCCTTCCAGGAGAACTCGTTGAACGACTTGTCCTCGAGCTGTCCGATGTCGGTGACCATGCCGATCTTGAGCGCCTTCGCGCTCGGAGAGGCGGCGCCGCCCCCACAGGCCGAGACGACGATGGCCAGCCCCGCGAACAGGGCCAGACCGGTTGACCGGATGCGCATGATCCCTCCTCGATGACCGTTCGGTGACCGCCGGTTCCGGCGGGCCGCGGTGCGCGTCCCTGGCGCCGCCCGTTGGAGCGGGCGTCGACTGTTGGGCGCATCCTAGCCGTGGGGACTAGGCCACCGCAAGACGCGCGCTCGGACCGCCGCTCGAAGGATAGTCCGGACGATGCCGGATACAGAGCGCCGGATCGGCCCGAACCCGGGGTCCCTTCGGCCCTACCGAGTCGTCGAGGGGACGGTGGGCCCGGCTTCGCGGGTCACGTCCCGTCCCGCAGCTCCCGGAGGCGCGCGTCGCCGATCCCGAAGTGGTGGGCGACCTCGTGGAGGACGGTCTCCTCGACCGCCCGGCCGAGCGCCTCGGGGTCGCGGTGGGCGCGTGCGAGCGGGCCGCGGAAGATGGTGATCTTGCTCGGAATCGGAGCGGCATCGGCCGCGAGGGCAGTCCGGGGCACCCCTTGGTAGAGCCCGAACAGGCCGTGCGTCCCGACCGAGGCGAGCTGGGCGGGCGAGGGCTCGTCCTCGACCACGATGGCGACCGAGCCGAGCCGTTCCGCGAAGACCGGCGGCAGGCGATCGAGCGCCCGCATGACCGCAGCCTCCACGATCTCGTCGATCGGGTCGACCAGATGCTCGGGGGTCTCCATCAGCGCAGGGTACCCGGCTGAATGCAACGCCGCGTGGACCACGCCGGTCCGTGGGTTGTCTCCGTCCGCCATGCACCGGCGTTGCGTCAGGCGAATCAGGCCCGCCCGACATCGCGAGCGTGGCACAGCCCGGCCCGGCTTGAGCGCGCCCCCTCGTCCTCGCTACGAGATAGGGGACATCCCCAGCTCCTCGGGGCTCATCAGGGGCACCGCCTCCGACAGCGCGGCGTGCTCCGCATTCCGATAGACATCGGTCGTCAGGTACTTCAGGCCGCTGTCGACCAGGAGGGTGACGACGGTTGCCGCCGGTCCCAGTCGCTCGGCCAGCCGCAGCGCGGCCACCACGTTGGCGCCCGATGAGGCTCCCGCGAAGAGCGCTTCCTCCCGCGCCAGCCGCCGCGCCATCTCCTCCGCCTCGTGGGTCGAGACGGTCATGAATTCGCTCGCGTCGGCTGGATCCCACAACGGCGGCACGAACCCGATCCCGATGCCCTCGATCTCATGCGCGCCGGTTCGGCCCTCGCTGAGGACGGGTGACTCCGCGGGCTCGACCGCCACCGTCTTGATGTCCGGTCGATGTCTTCGAAGTGCGGTCGTCACGCCATGGATCGAGTGGGCGGTGCCGACCGACTGGACGAAGGCATCGACGCGCCCTTCCGTCTGCTCCCAGATCTCGTCGCCCAGCGACTCGTAGCCCGTCGCCGCGTCGTGATTGTTCAGCTGGTCGACCCACCATGCCCCGGTCTCCTCGCTGATCCGTCGGGCCGTCTCGATCATCGTCCTGACCAGCTGCTCGGTGATCTGCTGGCGGTCGCTGCTGACGAGCGTGATGGTCGCGCCGAGCGCTGCCTGGTGGTCGCGCTTCTCCTTGCTGAACGCGTCGGACGTCACGATGTGGAGCGGGTAGCCCTTGGCTGCGCAGACGAGCGCCAGCGAGGTGCCCGTTGACCCACCCGTGTACTCGACGACGCTGGCTCCCGGGGGCAAGGTTCCGCGGCGTTCCGCCGCCTCGATGGCCGACTTGGCCATGCGATCCTTCATGGAGCCGGTCGGGTTGGATCCCTCAAGCTTGACGAAGACCCTGGCCATCCCCGGGGTGACCACCCGGCGCAGGTGGACCAGCGGGGTGTTGCCGATGCCGCCCAGGACGTCCGGAGAGGCCGGCGGGAACCGTCGTGAGATCTGGGCGACATCGATGGAGACGTACGCCTCGTCGCCCTCGACCCAGACATCGTGGCCTGGTTCCAGCGCGAACGCATCGCCCGCGCCGTACTGGAACTCGCGCCCATCCTGCTGCCGACCCGCCATTCGGCCGCTGATCACGTACCCGAAGTGCGGAGTCGGACACCACTCGAGTCCCAGCGATGCCCCGACGTCCCGGGACCAGATCCACCCGGGCTCGAGGGTGGACCGGCTGATCGTGCCTCCCCGGAAGCGCGCCACCGCCGACCGACCCCCGGGGAAGTCCCGGACCTCGTCAGGCTGATCCATCGAGCGGATCTCGACCCGAGCTTCGCGTGATCGCTCCATCCGTTGCACCTCAGGTTGCACCTCAGAGTCGACTGCCCGCCATCACGCGCGGTGGTCTCTCCACAGTCTCCCGCATCCGGCACCCGGCCGGACGGGCTCGCATCCCGCTCCGCACGTGACGTCCGTGATCATCCCGGTCATGACCCCGGCTCCGCTCGCCTGACCTCCTGCACCATCCAGCTGTTGCCGTCGGGGTCGCGGAAGGAGAGGAACGAGTTGTAGCTGCTGCGCTGGGGATCCGGCCCCGGCACCTGGCTGCCCGACTCGAAATGGAAGATCTCGCTGGCGTCCGTCCCACGTTGGACGAGCTCGGCACGCGCGGCGTCAATGTCGGGGACGACCAGGTGCAGGCCGTGGAGTGACCCGGGCGCCATGTCCGTGTTCGGCATGATCGCGATCGAGCACGCCGAGCCCGGCGGGGTCAGCTGCACGACGCGAAAGTCGCCGGCTCGGTGGTCGACATGCAGATCGAAGCCGGCCTTCTCGATGTAGAAGCTCTTGGCGCGGTCCACGTCCGAGACGGGAACCACCACGAGCTCGAGCGCCCAGTCCACGGTTCGCCCTCCTTGTCGTGATCGGTCAGTCCTGGCTGGCCACTCTACCGGGACGCACCTCGGGCAGGTTGCGGGTGATGATGCACGCGGCCATCGCATGGTCCGACCACCTGACCGCATCCGTGCCTGTCCGAATCTGAAGATTGAACGCGCGCGGCCCTCCGCGACTCAGTACAGTCGGAAGGCGTCCCCGATGGACGCCGGGGAGGACGATCGGTTGGACCGCGACCTCATCGAGCAGGCCCAGCACGGTGACCACGCCGAGGTTCTCGCGACCCGCCTGTCACGCGGTTCAGGGGTTGACGCTCGGTCTACGCTCCGAGGATGAGTTTGGGGGTCGAACGCAGACGGCGACGGTCACGCGAATGACACGCGGCCAGACGAGGCCGCGATGACGCGGCTCATCGACATGCTCCGGCGCCTCATCGGCTCGCCCCCGCCCGCGTGCGCGCATCTCGACCAGGTCCGCGACGTGGAGCCGCGAACCGTTGGCTGCGAGGAATGCCTCGCGATCGGCGGCAGGTGGGTCGAGCTGCGGCTCTGTCTTGGCTGCGGTCACGTGGGTTGCTGCGATCTGTCGCCGAACCGGCACGCCCGAGCCCACTTCACCGAGACGGGTCACGCGATCATCCGGGCGAACATGCCCGGATACACCTGGACCTGGTGCTGGGTCGACGAGATCAAGGTCTGACCACCTGGCTTCGAAGCGTCTGGAAGGGCGATGTGGCCATCGCCTACCAGCTGGTCGGGTCAAGAGGTGGGAGGTTGCGCACGCGGACCTGCGGTGGGAGGCAGGGTCCTATGGCCCCGTCGGATGGCCACCAATGCTGCGGTGCCCGTGCGCATTCGACCCGCCGCTGGCCGAGCCGAACCGCCAGATGACCGAGCGGCCTTACCTGTCGCGCCGGGCCGCAATGGCGAAGGCGAGAAAGTAGGCATCCAGGAGCTCAGGCGTGGATCGGTAGAGGTTGTCCCCTACGAGGAAGTCACAGACGACCTCGCGCGTGCGTGCAATCTCACGCAGGCGAGGACCATGCCATCGAGGGTCCGCAAGCGTCAGGTCGAGCAGCTCGAGCGCGCGATCCAGAGCCGCGTCGAAGCGCCCTTGGTCACCTTCCTGCCTGGCCCGGACTGCACGGCCGACGTCGGCGCCAGCGTTGCCGAGCTGCTCCGCGAGCGTAAGCGTCCACCAGCGACCGCTCGCCAGGCCCGCGTGCATCGTCATCGGGACACCAGACGCTCGACGATCGACGTGACCGCCGCGCGCACCGCCGCGTCATCGACCGACCGCGTGCGGTTCCCCTGCCTCGGGCGAATGTTGATGACGGAGTCGAACTCGATGAACCTCGGGGTGCCGACCTGCGCCGGGTAGAGGTTGATGCCCCAGAGGCGTGGCTGGGGCGAGCCTTCGTCGAGGAGCAGCGCCTCCTCGTCGGCGTGCATCTCACCCCCGACCGCCATGATGCCCTGCTCGACGTCCACGACGGCCTTCACGAGGTTCCCGAACATGCTCTCGGCCATCTCCTCGAGGGTGGCTAGAGCGATGGTCTTCCGAACGATCTGCATGGCGGGTGTGGTTGCCTCCTCGACCGGCCTGGCCTCACCGCGTGCAGGCTCCAGCGGTTCACTCTGTCCCATCAGTCGAGCGTACTGGCAGCAGCGCCGGGAGTCCACCGCTCAGAGAGCGAGTCGGCAGGCGCTGGGCTGGCGCCGCGATCGGCCAGGGCTCACAGGTCCTCCGTGACCCGGGTCCCCTGGGCGACCAGCAATGTCAGCGAGGGAACGGGTTCTCGATCCGTACCCCGCCGATCGTCCGGCCGTGTTGGAGATCCTCGCTGATGATCCGCTCGGCCCCGCCTCTGACGGCGGCGACGACGATGAGGGCGTCCCAGAACGACAGTGAGTGGCGTTGCTCGAGATCAGCCGCCTCGAGGATGTCGCCCGTCGTGATGGCGTGCACGGGCCACCGACCATAGCGCCCGACGAGCGCGCGCGCCTTCGACCGGGGGACGACGACCCGGAGCTTGCGGGTGAGGTTCACATACAGCTCCTGGAGGACCTGGGTACTGAGAAGCCCCTCTCGGGTGCGCCACAGGTCGGACAGGATCTCTCGGGCGATCGCCGACTTCTCGGGTTCGCGCTGGTCATACGCATAGAGGACGATGTTCGTATCTACGAACGTCCTCATCGGTCGTACACCTCGTCGCGGGCAGGGTAGGGGCCGCCTCCGAGGTCGTACCCACGTTCGAGCTCCGCCAGCGCGTCATGCATGACCCGGTCGTAGTCGTCGTCCTGCCGGGCGAGGACGTCGATCTGCTCGGCCAGCAGCCGGCTGATGGAGCTCCCGCGCTTGGCGGCCGCGACCCGGGCCTTCTGGACAGTGGCTTCGTCGAGCTGGACCGTGATGTTCCGCTTCATGCTGACACCTCACCACGTGAGTCACGTGTAGCACGTACTCTACGTGGTTGCTTCTTGGCGGTCAACTGTCCTGCCGCGATGGGGGCTACGATTGCGGCCGTGACCCTCGCCCCGAACGACTTCACGCACCTGCACGTCCACTCCGAGTTCAGCCTGCTCGACGGGCTCGGGCGGATCAACGATCTCGTCGATGCGGCGGCCCAGCAGGGCATGGACAGCCTCGCGCTGACCGATCACGGGGCGCTCTACGGGGCGGTCGGGTTCTACCAGGCGGCGACGGCGAAGGGGATCAAGCCGATCATCGGGGTGGAGACGTACGTCGCCCGCCGGTCGATGACCGACAAGGAGGGCAAGGCCGACGCCCAGCCGTTCCACCTCATCCTCCTGGCGAAGGACGACGTCGGCTACCGCAACCTGTGCCGGCTCGTCACGGACGCCCACCTCGACGGCTACTACTACAAGCCCCGGATCGACCGCGACCACCTCGCCAAGCACGCCGAGGGGCTGATCGGCCTGTCCGCCTGCCTCGGCGGCGAGATCCCGCGGGCGCTCGAGACCGACGACTGGGAGCTCGCCCGGAAGCTCGCCGGCGAGTACGGCGACATCTTCGGCAAGGACGGCTTCTTCCTCGAGCTCCAGGACCACGGGCTGGCCGAGCAGCGCCGGCTCAACGAGCAGCTCATCCGGCTCGCCCCGGAGGCGGGCCTGCCGCTCGTCGTCACGAACGACCTGCACTACGTCCACGAGAGCCAGTCGGAGGCGCACGACGTCCTGCTCTGCGTGGGGACCGGCAACAACATCGACACGCCCGGCCGGCTGAAGTTCGAGACGCACGACTTCTATCTCAAGTGCGCGGCCCAGATGGCGGCCCTCTTCCCGGACCAGCGCGAGGCGCTCCTCAACACGCGCCGGATCGCCGAGATGGCCGGCGGGCTGCAGCTGCCGCTCGGCCAGCTGCGGATCCCGCACTTCCCGGTCCCCGACGGCGAGACGGCCGAGAGCTGGCTGCGCAAGGAGTGCGAGCGCGGCCTCGAGCGGCGCTACGGGACGGTCACGCCGGAGCTCCAGGCGCGGCTCGACTACGAGCTCGGCGTGATCCTGGCGATGGGCTACGCCGGCTACTTCCTCATCGTGGCCGACTTCGTCCGGTTCGCCCGCGAGCAGAGGATCCAGACGACCTGCCGGGGCAGCGCGCCCGGCTCGATCGTGACCTACACCCTGGGCATCACGCCGGTCGACCCGATCCTCTACCAGCTCCCGTTCGAGCGGTTCCTCAACCCGGACCGGGTGACGATGCCGGACATCGACGTCGACTTCGAGGACGGCCGGCGCGAGGAGGTCATCGCCTACGTCGGGCGGAAGTACGGCCAGGACCACGTCGCCCAGATCATCACCTTCGGCACGATGCTGGCCAAGGCGGCGCTGCGCGATGTCGGGCGCGTCCTGGGGATGAGCTACGGCGAGGTGGACCGGATCGCCAAGGCGGTCCCCAACCAGCTCGGGATCAGGCTCGACGAGGCGCTCCAGGTCGCGCCGCCGCTGCGCGAGATGGTCGAGGCCGATCCCCAGGTCGCCCGGCTGGTCAGCCTGGCCCGGCAGCTCGAGGGGGTCACCCGCAACGCCAGCACCCACGCGGCCGGCGTGGTCATCAGCCGCGAGCCGCTGACCGAGCTCATGCCCCTCCAGCGGGCGACCAACTCGGACGGGCTGATGACCCAGTTCGAGATGCACGCCGTCGAGGCGCTCGGCCTCCTGAAGTTCGACTTCCTGGGCCTGTCCAACCTGACCATCCTGCGCCAGGCCGTCGAGCTGGTGAAGGCGGACCGCGGGATCGAGATCGACCTCGACCGGATCCCGCTCGACGACGCGAAGACGTTCGAGCTCCTGGCCAGCGGCGAGACGACCGGCGTCTTCCAGCTCGAGTCGGCCGGGATGCGCCGCTACATCCGCGAGCTCCGCCCGACATCCGTCTACGACCTGGCCGCGATGGTCGCCCTCTACCGCCCGGGTCCGATGGACAACATCCCGGCCTACATCCGCCGCAAGCACGGCCAGGAGCCGGTGACCTACCTCCACCCGCTGCTCGAGCCGTACCTCGCCAAGACCTACGGGATCTTCGTGTACCAGGAAGACATCATGGCCGCCGCGATCGCCCTCGGGGGGTTCAGCGGCCCCGAGGCCGACACCCTCGGCTATGCGATCCGCAAGAAGAAGTCGTCCGTCCTGCGCTCGATGCGCGAGCAGTTCGTCAGCCAGGCGGCCGAGCGCGGCGTCCCGGCCCAGACGATCGACGCCGTGTTCAAGGCGTTCGAGCCGTTCGAGCGCTACGGCTTCAACAAGGCCCACGCGACGTGCTACGGCCTGGTCGCCTACCAGACGGCCTACCTCAAGGCGAACTACACCGTCGAGTACATGACCAGCGTCCTCACCGCCGTCCGCGACAACGCCGAGAAGGTCGCCGCCGCGATCGCCGAGTGCCGCCGGATGGGGATCGAGGTCCTCCCCCCGGACGCCCACCGCTCCGGCGTGGAGTTCACCGTCGAGGGCCAGGCGATCCGGTTCGGGCTGCTCGCGGTGAAGAACGTGGGCCAGGGCGCGATCGAGTCGATCATCGCCGCCCGCGAGGAGGGTGGCGAGTTCCGCTCGCTGACCGACTTCTGCTCGCGGATCGACCTTCGCCTGACCAACCGCAAGGTCCTCGAGGCGCTGGCCAAGGTGGGCGCGCTCAACGCGTTCGGGCACCCGGCCCAGATCCTCCTGGGGCTCGACGACGCACTCGCGGCCGGGGGTGCGGTCCAGCGCGACCGGATCTCCGGGCAGACCTCCCTGTTCGAGATGGCCGCGGAACCGGCCGCTCTCGACGCACCGCTCCCCAACATCCCGGAGGCGCCCACCCGCGAGCGCCTGCGCTGGGAGAAGGAGCTCCTGGGGCTGTACCTGTCGGACCATCCGCTGGGCGAGATCGCGGAGGCGATCGGGCCGTTCGTCACGGCGTACTCGGGCGACCTCCGCGACGAGACGCTCGACCAGCAGCGGGTCGTCGTCGGCGGGATCGTGACCGGGATCCGGATGGTGATCACCAAGGCGAAGGCGACGATGGCGATCGCCACGCTCGAGGACCTCCAGGGCACGATCGAGGTCGTCGTCTTCCCGCGTCTCTTCGAGGAGACCCGCGGCACGTGGACGGAGGGCCGGATCCTGCTCGTTGCCGGGCGGATCGACCACAAGGGCGAGGAGGTCTCGCTCCTGGCGGATCTCGCCGTCGACTGGGACGTTGCGGTCACCCGGGGCGCCGAGGCGTTCGCCCGGGACGTGGCGGCCGGCGATCGCGGGCGGGGTCGCGGCGGGCGCCCGGGCGAGAACGGCAATGGGCGTCCGGGCGCGACCGGCAGCGGGCGTCCGTACGGCGCGTCGCGCCCGGCAGGCGGGGCGGGGGAGCGTCCGCCGGTCGCCGTCGGGCCGGGCCCGTCGATCGTCCCGCCGGCGCCACCGGCGCCCGTGCCACCGGCGCCCGTGCCGCTCGCCGCGGTCAGCCCGCTCCGCCCCGGCACGTTTGTCGAGGGCGCCCCGGGAGCCGCTCCGGCGAGCCCCCCGCCCGGGCCGGCCTTCCTCCCGCCGATCGACCCTGCCGAGCCGGTCGCCACCTACCTCGAGTCACCGGACTTCGGGGCGCTCGGTCCCGAGGACGACGAGCCGCCGCTGCCGGACGAGGCCCGCGCCCGGGTCGCCGACGCGGCGGCCGCCCCGACGGTGCCGGTGGAGGCCGGGCCGGGCCAGGTCCTCCACGTCCGGTTCCATCTCGGCGCCGGGACGGAGCAGGCGATGGAGGAGTTCCGGACGCTCATCCGGTCACGGCCCGGCGGGACCCGGGTGGTCCTCCACGTCCCCAGCGGTCGCGGCGCCGCCGAGCTCCCAATGGAGCTCCGGACCGGGGTCGCCTACGATGCCGAGCTCCTGGCCGAGGTCGCCCGCCGGCTGGGCGGCGGCTCGGTCGACCTCCGGCTCGCCTGACCGTCAGCCGGCCGGCGGCTCTCCGACCGGGCCCGCGGCGGCTCGGGGCCGGCTTGGTCGAGCTCCGGCTTGCCTGAGGCGTCGGCCCGCACGTAGCCGTCCGATATCACCGACATTGGTAGTCGACGCGCATGGAGCCGCCCACGGGTCCGAATCGGCCCGCCGAGCCCTCCCGGTGGGTCGTGTCAGCAATGGCGGTGATAATCCGCGCGTCAGGCTGAGGGAGGAGGCCACCTGGGCGCGCTCGAGCGCCCAGTTGCGCGCCGGCTAGCAATGGTCGTGATACGGGAGCGCCCGTGCGCTACTCCCCGTCGGCGCCCGGCCGCCGGGCGGTCGCGGGGCGGTGATGCGGCCGGGCGCGGGGCGGTTATGCGGCCCACGCATGGATCGCTGACCGGCCGAGCGTGACCAGGGTGCCGTTCTGTCGATCCTGAGCCGTGGCCGAGCCGTGGCTGAGCGCGGCCGAGCGTGATTCCATGCAGCAGCCGCATAGCCCAGGTCCGCCGGCGGGGTCGAGCCGTGCCACACGGGGGCGTGTCACGCGAGCGGGTCGCCCGGCTGGCCTGACCGTCAGCCGGCCGGCGGCTCTCCGACCGAGCCGGCGGCGGCGCGCATCGCCTGGACGACCGCGAACGCGTCGGTGAACTCGCCCCGGATGCGGGCGACGACCGACGGGTCGAGCTGGAGCTCGTGGGCGATCTCGTTGAGGACGGCGCTCTCCTCGGCCGAGATCGAGTCGACCGCGCCGACGAGGAAGCAGCAGCGGAGGAGGGCGAGTCGGTTCTCCTCGCTCGCGGTCCGGACCCACTCGCGGGTGACCAGGTAGTCCTCCGTCCCGCCGACGAGCCGTCCCTGCTGCCGGGCGATTTCGACGACGAGGACCGCCTGGGCCTCCGGCAGCCCGCCGTGGTCCATCACGATCCGCTCCATCAGGCGGAGCTCCTCGTCGGTCGTCACGAGGTCGGCGTGCGCCGCCCGACCCAGGACGTAGGCGAACCCGGCCAGCCAGCGGGCCCGCTCGGGCGGGAGCGCCTCGAGCTCGCCGACGATCCGTCGGACGGTCGCCGTCTCGGCGTCGGGCGATGCCTGCGCCGGCGCGGACGGACCGGTTGCCGCGGACGAGCCGCCGAACAGGCGTCGGAAGACCATCGGGAGCCTCCTATCGGGTGCCGAACGCCGGGTGGTCCGGCCGGACGGCGATGAACGTCGAGGTGGCGGTGGCGCACTCCAGCCCGTCGGAGGAGAGGACCGCCTCGACGACGACCCGGCGGGCGGTCGCCTCGATGACCCGGGCGCGGAGCGCGACCGGCCGGTCGCTCGGGGTCGGGCGGTGGTACTGGACCCGGAGGTCGGCGGTGACGACGACCGGCGGGTGGTCGAGCCCGGCGGCGACCATCAGGCGGTTCGCGGCCGTCCAGGCGGAGTGACAGTCGAGGAGCACGGCCACGATCCCGCCGTTGAGCATCCCGGGGAACGCCTCCATGTCCGGGCCGGCCATCCAGTCGGCGACGACCTCGTCGCCGACGACGCGGCTCTTGACCCGGAGGCCGCGCGGGTTGGCCGGGCCGCAGCCGAAGCAGACGTCCTCGGCCCCGTAGCGGTCCTGGAGGGCGATCTCGTCCATCGGGCGAGTCTACCGGGCGACGGCCGGGTGTGGTTGACTCCACCGATGGCCACGCTCTCGGTCGCGACCGCCGTCCTCGCCGCCGTGCTGGCGTTCCTCGTCGAGCCGCTCGTCGGTCGCCTGCTGCTGCCACCGTACGGCGGCGCGGCGGCGGTCTGGACGACCGCCCTCGTCTTCTTCCAGTCCGCGCTTCTCGCGGGATACGCGCTGGCCCACCTCACGATCGGCCGGCTCGGGGTCCGGCGGGCGGCGCTCGCCCAGGTCGCAATCGTCGTCCTCCCGCTGGCGGCCCTGCCGGTGGCCCTGCCCGACGCGGCTGCGACCCCGGTCGGCGTCGAGCCCGTCGCCTGGCTGCTCGGCGTCCTGGCGCTGACCGTGGGCGCCCCGTTCGTGGCGCTCGCCACGACGACGCCCACGCTCCAGGGCTGGCTCGCCGCGGCCGGCCGGCACGGCGCCCGGGTCGGGGCGTTCCGGCTGTTCGCGGCGAGCAATGCGGGAAGCATCGTGGGACTCCTTGCCTATCCGTCCCTGGTCGAGCCGAACCTCGATCTCGCCGAGCAGGCCCGGCTGTGGGCGATCGGCTACGCGACGTTCGCCGCGCTGACGGTGGCCCTCGCCCTCGCCCTCCGTTCGCGCGTCGCGGCAGGGTCCACCGGCGCGCCGCCGCCGATGCCCGCCTGGCCGGCCACCGACCATTCGACCGGGTCGAGCGTCGCGCCGACCGTGCGGACCCGGCTCGGCTGGGTCGGCCTCGCCGCGATCCCGGCTGCGCTCGTCGTCGGGACGACCGCCCACCTGTCGACGGACGTCGCGGCCGTTCCGCTCCTGTGGGTCGTGCCGCTCGCGATCTACCTCGGGACGTTCGTCCTGGCGTTCGTCCGCTCGTCCCCGATCGGCCTGCGGCTCGCCGACGCGCTCCTGCCGTTCCTCGCCCTCGGGGTGGCGCTCGCGCTCGTCGGAAGCGAGTCGGTCCCGCTGTGGTTCGTCGCGGCGGCCGACCTCGGCGCCCTGGCCTGCGCCGGGATCGTCGTCCACGGACGGCTCGCCCTCGCGCGTCCGGCGCCCGAACGGCTGACCGAGTACGACCTCGCCATCGCGGCCGGCGGAGCGCTCGGCGGGCTGCTGGCGGGCGTCGTCGCGCCGCTCGTCCTGCCGGTCGCGATCGAGGGTGCGATCGCGCTCGTCGTCGCGCTCGCCGTCCGATCCGGCCCGCGCGCGATCGACGCGATCGGCGCCGGTCGGCAGGACCGTGGCGGGGCCCGAAACGGAGCGTGGGACCGTCCGATCGGCCGGGCGCTCGCTGTCGTGCGTCGGGCGCCGTTCTTCGCCTGGTACCTCCTCGGTGCCGCGGCCCTCCTCCTCGCGGTCGGGTCGGCCGGGCCGGAGGTCCAGCCGGGCGTGGTCGTCGGGGCGCTCGCGCTCGGCCTCCTGCTCGGCCTGGCCAGTCGCCCCTTCGTGTTCGCCGCGGCGGTGGCCGTCGTCTTGGCGCTGTCGGTCGTGGCCCTCCCGCCGTCGCTCCTCGTGGTCCGCACGTTCCATGGCGTCCACCGGGTCGCGGCGGACGTGGCCGGCCGTCACGCCCTGTTCGCCGGGACGACGGTTCAGGGCATCCAGGACTACCAGCCGGCGGAGCGGCGCCGCGAGCCCGTCGGCTACTACCACCGGGGCGGCCCGATCGGCGACATCGTCGCGCTCGCCCAGGCCCGGTCCCCGGGCGTCCGGATCGGCGTGCTCGGTCTGGGCGCCGGCGCCCTCGCCGCCTACGGGCGGCCGACGGACGAGCTGAGGTTCTACGAGATCGACCCGGCGGTCGTGCGGATCGCCCGAGACCCGCGGCTCTTCACCTACCTGGCCGATTCCCCGGCCCGGATCTCCGTTGAGATCGGCGACGGCCGGCTTGCTCTCGCCGCGGCCGCGGCGTCGTCGTTCGATCTCGTTGTCGTGGACGCATTCAGCTCGGATGCGATCCCGGTCCACCTCCTCACGCGCGAGGCGGTCGAGCTCTACGTCGCCCGGTTGCGGCCGGGCGGGCTGGTCGCGTTCAACGTGTCGAACCGCTACGTGGCCATGGAGCCCGTCCTGGCCTCCGTCGCGGGGGACCTCGGCCTGGCGGGACTCGCCCGGGTCGATGAGCCGCCGCTCGAGCTCGCCGGCGACGCCGACCCGTCCCACTGGGTCGTCCTGGCCCGGGACGCCGCCGACCTTGGGCCGCTCCTGGATCGGGCGGGCTGGCGCCCCCTCGTCGCCCCGGCGCCCCGGACCTGGACCGACCGCTTCAGCGACCTCCTCGGGGCGTTCGGCGCACCCTGAACGCGCCGGCGCCGCGCGGATCAGGCCGCCGCTTCGAGGAGAACCCCGGCTGATCCGGGGTCTGCGAGCGCGGATCGGTGGTGCCGAAGCCGGGATTTGAACCCGGACGGCCTTGCGGCCAAGGGTGTTTGAGACCCTCGCGTCTGCCAGTTCCGCCACTTCGGCACGTGGCGGGTGCATCGTAGCCGCTCCACGGCCCGAGCCCCGCTCCACGGCCCGAGCCCGTGATGAGTGTCACTTATCGAATCCGCGACGGACGTGCCTGACCGGTCGGCGGATTCGTGGATTTCGGCCACCCGGTCATGCTCATTGGTGTCGGATTCGATGAGCGGTGGTGATCATCCGGCAAGAACCGGCCCGTCCGGAGCACGACCGGCGGCAGGCGGCGCGTCCCAGCCGGCGTCCCTCGCCCTCGCGGGCCGCGATGCTAGACTCGGCCGGCCTCACCCATGCCGTTCGGAGGAGCCCCCCGATCGTGGAGGACCCCCGCTCGAGCGCGGCCGTCGACGACCCGGTCCGGCGGCGCGACCTCGTCCTCATCGAGCGCGCCCGTGCCGGTGATCTCGACGCGTTCAACGACCTCGTCGTCCTCTACCAGGACCAGCTGTTCGCCCTCGTGGCGCGCATGGTCCCGGACCGCGACCAGGCCTCCGACGCGGTGCAGGAGGCGTTCTTCTCCGCCTTCCGCAACCTCGCCTCGTTCCGCGGAGGCAGCGTGAAGTCGTGGCTGAGCCGGATCTGCGTGAACGCCGCGATGGACGTCCAGCGCGCCCGGCGGCGCCGACCGGTCCAGCCCTACCCGGAGTTCGAGGACGAGAGCTGGCAGCCGCCCGCCGGCGAGGAAGCCGACCCCGAGCGGCAGGTCGTGATCGCCGAGCGCTCCCGAGCCCTCACGGTCGCGCTTGCCCAGATCACCGAGGACCAGCGCAACGCGATCGTCCTGTTCGACATCCAGGGTTTCGACTACGGCGAGATCGCCCAGATGACCGGCGTCTCCCTGGGGACCGTGAAGTCGCGGATTCACCGTGGCCGCCTGGCGCTCCGGTCGCTCCTGGCGGACCGGATGGAACTGTTCCGTGGCTGAGGTCGTCTGAACCGCGTGCAGGACCTCCAGCATCTCCGCCCCGACCACGACGAGACGCTCGTCGCGCGCCTCGCCGCCGACGATCTCGCCGGCCGCGAGGTGGACGCCGCCGGGGCGCTCGTCACGGAGTGCCCCGCCTGCGCCGAGCTCCTCGCCGACCTCCGGGCGATCGTCCGCGCGACCGCCGCCCTGCCGGCCAACCCGCCGATCCCGTGACTTCCGGCTCACCCAGGCTGATGCCGCCCGCCTCCGGCCGGCCGGCTGGCGGCGGTTCCTGAGCCGGTTCGGCGAGCCCGATCTTTCGTTCACCAGGCCGCTCGCGATGGGGCTCACCACGCTCGGGATCGCCGGGCTCCTGCTGACTGCGCTCCCCGGCGGGTTCGGCTTCGGCTCAGGCGCGGCCTCGATCCTGTCCACCGTCGGCAACCGGGTGACGTCCCCCGAGGCGGCCGGCGGCGCGTACTCCCAGGCGGCGCCGGATGCGAGCGGCATCCGCGAGGCAGCCTCCAGCCCCGCGATCGTCATGGCGCCGAGCAGCGCTCCCTCGGCGGCCGAGTCCAGCCCGGCGTCCGCGCGACGGCAGCGGCTCCACGAAGAGCTCCGGCGCTCCCGACCAGGGCGCCCAGGCGCTGTCGGGGAGCCCCGCGCCTGCCGAGCGCGCCACGCCGGGTCCGGCCGCGATCGCGCCATCGTCGGATGCGGGCGGCGGTCCGTCCCCGCTCTTCGTCCTGTCGCGTGGTCGGTGCTGGTCGCCGGGCTCGGGCTCGGTGGCCTCCGCCGTGGCGGCTCGCCGGCTCGCCTGACGCCGCCGCTCCGACGACTCGTGGCGCTATGGGCTCGCCAGTCCGCTCGTGTCGACATCCGCATAGACAGTGGCGGATGTTCCGACGATCACGCAAACGACATTGTCGTACGTTTTCAGCGCAATCCCGGTCGTCGTGGCTTTCTCAAGCCCGGCCGCGTCGTCCGCACTCGGGAGTGTTCCTGGGCTCAGGATTTGGGTCGGGCCATCAAAGACCACAACGGTTGCGCCTTTGTCGACCTGCAACTCCGGGTTGTCTCCCATGTTCGGTAGGTAGCGGCGGATGTCTCGCGCCACGGGAATGTCGAATGACGTGCGCACGTGATTCCCTGGGACTCCGGCGCCGCAGGTCTTGACCTGTGCGTCAAGAGCGAATACTGCCTGAGCGTGGGCGAAGGTCACGACGGCAGCTACGGCCACGATGCCGCCAACGACGGACATCCACACCCGTCGATGGTTCACTGGGTTGTCCAGTAGATGACGGAGGTACTAGATGGCGTGACACACTCGTACTTCGCTGATCGAAGGTTGCAGTTGGCGCCCGAAACGAATCCGGGGCTCAGCCAGCCACCACCCACCGAGGTTTGGTAAGCAGCGCCAGTCATTGCGAAGTTGTTACCCGCGGACCCGCCGATGGCGTCCCCGGCATCCCAACTCTCGCCAGTCCAGGTCGCGCGAGCTTTCGTCCAGCAGATACTGGCCTGTGATACAAAGTCTTCGAGGAAGCCGTCCACGAACACTTGCCAATTCGTGCCGTTCCGCGCCACGATGAATCCATCGGTTCCCGAAGACCACGTCGATATCTCGATCACGTGGGGAGCTACGGTATTGACTCCGGTTCCGCAGCCAGATTGACCCTGGGTTCTCCCCCAGGCCCACCAACGCATCTGGCGCAGAAAGCAGTCATTCGCATCAGCTGAGGGAGACTTGCAGTTGCCACGGCCGGCCTGGATCACAGCGTTGGCATCGCCGTTGTTTGGGTCGATGCTGACCCATATCAGGTTCGCCCTGTCATCATCGGTTCCGCTCGTGCAGACGTCGAGAGCCTGACCCTCGGTAGTCCCGCGAACGCCGGTCGGCGCCGCCGCCGGGACCTTCCATGCCGCGGAAAAGCGATTGTGGCCGCTGGACTCCGAGCAGGCAACCGTGTGCGTAGCGGATGTCGTCGGAGGCAAGATCAGGAGGACCGCCACAGCAAGAACGATTGCGCGCTCAAGCTTCGTCTGGCCCACTCGCTTCCCCTTTGCGCTATTCTGACGCGCCGAGCGTACCATCGGTGTCAACGCGGGACGCCCGATCTCCCCCGGCCGGCGCGCGACCGGGGGCCCCACACTCGCGCCCGGGTACACTCCGAGAGTGGACACTCCTCGCCTCGAAGCCCGCCCGATGGAACGCCTGATGCTGCTCGACGGCAACGGGCTCGATCTACCGCGGCTACTTCGCCCTGCCGCCCCTGACGACCTCGAAGGGCGAGCTGGTCAATGCCGTCTTCGGCTTCTGCAGCATCGTCCTGCGCGGGATCCAGGACATCCGGCCCGACTACGTCGCGGTCGCCTTCGACCTGCCCGGGCCGACCTTCCGGCACGAGCAGTACGCCGAGTACAAGGCGACCCGGCGCGAAGATGCCGGACGACCTGCGCGACCAGTTCCCCAAGGTCCGCGAGGTCGTCAAGGCCCTCCGCATCCCCGTCTACGAGCTGGCCGGCTTCGAGGCGGACGACGTCATCGGGACGCTCACCGTCGCAGGCCGAGGCGCGCGGCCTCGACACGACGATCGTCACCGGCGACCTGGACATGCTCCAGCTGGTGACCGACCGGACCCGGCTGATGACGACCCGCTCCGGGGTCGAGAACACGGTCATCTACGACCCCGCCAGGATCGAGGAGCGCTACGGCCTGCGGCCCGACCAGATGATCGACTACAAGGCGCTCAAGGGCGACTCGACCGACAACATCCCGGGCGTGCCCGGGGTCGGCGAGAAGACCGCGGCCAAGCTGATCCGCGACCTTCGGCACCCTCGAGGCGCTCTACGAGCGGATCGACGAGGTGACCCCGGAGCAAGCTCCGCGCGACCGCTCCTCGAGCACCGCGAGCGGGTCCTCGAGAGCCGCGAGCTGATCGACGATCGTCCGCGACCTGCCGGTCGAGCTGGACCTCGAGGCGGCCCGCCTGGGCGACTACGACCGCGAGGCGGTCATCCGGCTCTTCCGCGAGTACGAGTTCCGGACGCTCATCGAGCGGCTCCCGTCGCTCAGCGGCGAGCGCGCCGAGGAGACGGTCGAGGCCCTGCGCACGATCGACGGCGGCCAGCCGATCCGGGCGGCGCAGGTCGCTCCGCCGGCCGACGGGCTGGCGCGCGCCGGCGCGCGTCCCGCGCCCGCCGGCGGCGCCCGGCCCGTCCCGGCGCGGACCGGAGCCCCGGGCTCCCTGGTCGGGGAGGGCAGCGGCCTCCAGCTCTCGCTCGACTTCGGGGCGATGGACGGGGCGACCGCGAGCCGCGAGCCGACCCCCGCGCCCGTCCCCGTCCCCGCGGTCACGATCGGCGGAGCCCGGAGCGCGTCCGCCCCGGTCGAGCCCGCCGCCGACCTGCCGACCGCGCTGGCCGCCGCGATCGCCGACCCGGCGGCCGGATCGAGCGTGCGCGGGGCGAGGGGATCGACGCCCTCGAGCCGTGGCTCGCCGCCCAGCCGGCGGTCGGCGCGGCGCTCCTCCTCGACGACCCGCGGCCGCTCGCCGGAACGCCGCTGGCGCTGGCCCTCGCCGGGCCGGACGGCCGGACGGTCGCCGCCGAGGGTCCGGCCGACGCCGCGCCGCCTCCAGGCGCTCCTCGATCGGGTCGGGACGCCGCTCGTCGGCCACGAGGTCAAGCCGCTCCTCGTCGCGCGGTTCGCCGAGGACCCGGCGGCCGAGCCGACGCCGATCGCCTTCGACACCCAGATCGCGGCCTACCTCCTGAACGCCGCGCCTGCGCAGCCAGACGATCGCCGACGTCGTGGCCGAGCAGCTCGACCTCATCCTGCCGCCCGGCGGCCGAGCTGCCGCCGTCCGCCCGGGCCGGCCTCGAGGCCCTCTCGGCGATCGCCGTCCGGGAGCCGCTCGAGCGGCGCCTCGCTCGACGAGGGGCTCGACCGGCTGTTCGCGCGAGATCGAGCTGCCGCTCATCCCGGTCCTCGCCCGGATGGAGGCGACCGGGGTCGCGCTCGACCGCGAGGCGCTGGCCGCCCTCGACGTCGAGTTCGCGGCGGAGATCGACGCGCCTCGAGCGGGAGATCTACGACGACGTCGGCCACGAGTTCAACCTCGGCAGCCCCAAGCAGCTCGAGCAGATCCTGTTCTTCGAGCTGAACCTGCCCAAGGGCAAGCAAGACGAAGACCGGCTACTCGACCGACGCGTCCGTCCTCGAGGAGCTGCGCGGCCGGCCCACCCGATGATCGACAAGCTCCTCGAGTGGCGGATCTACACGAAGCTCCGCTCGACGTACGTCGAGGCGCTGCCGACGCTCATCGCCGCCGACGGCCGGCTGCACACGACGTTCCACCAGGCCGTGGCCGCGACCGGCCGGCTGTCGTCGTCGGACCCGAACCTCCAGAACATCCCGATCCGGACGCCGCTCGGGCGGCGGATCCGGCGGGCGTTCGTGGCCGGGGCGCCGGACGTCGACGCTGGTCGCCGCGGACTACTCGCCAGATCGAGCTGCGGATCCTCGCCCACGTGTCGGGCGACGAGCACCTCCGCGACGCGTTCGCGCGCGAGGCCGACATCCACCGCGAGACGGCCGCCCGGGTGCTCCACAAGGCGCCCGAGGACGTCACGCGCGGACGAGCGCTCGATGGCCAAGATGGTCAACTTCGGGATCGCCTACGGGATGAGCGACTTCGGGCTGTCCAGCCGGGCCGGACATCCCGCGCAAGGAGGCCCAGGAGTTCATCAACACCTACTTCGCGACGTACTCCGGGATCAGCTACTACATGCTCCACATCAAGGAGCCGGCCCGGCCAGCAGGGCTTCGTCACGACGCTCCTCGGGCGCAAGCGCTCAGATCCCCGAGCTCGCAGGCGCGCAACCCGACCCTGCGCGGCGCCGGCGAGCGGATGGCGATCAACATGCCGATCCAGGGCACGGCCGCCGACATCATGAAGATCGCGATGATCCGGCTCGACCGAGCGGCTGCGCGACGGCGGGCTTCCGGGCCCGGCTGCTCCTCCAGGTCCACGACGAGCTGCTGCTCGAGGTGCCGCGCGACGAGGTCGAGCGGCTCGTCCCGGTCCTGCGCGAGACGATGGAGGGCGCCCTGCCGCTCGACGTCCCGCTCACCGTCGACATCAAGGTCGGCGACGACTGGGAGTCGATGACGCCGCTGACCCGCGACGACGCCGTCGCGGCCGAGGCCGACGAGCCGCCCGTCGAGGCGCCGCAGTCGCCGGTGCCTGAGCTGCCCGAGGTCGAGACGGTCGCGCGCGACCTGCGACCGCATCTCGTCGGCGCCACGATCGTCGGGCGCGCGCTGCTCCTGGGCGCGGACGCTCCGGACGCACGCTCCCGAGGCGTTCGCCGCGGCGCTGGCGGGCCGGCGCGGTCGAGGGCGTCGGGCGGCGGGCGAAGCTCGTCGTCGTCGAGCTGTCGGGCGGCGTCGCGCTGACGATCCACCTGAAGATGACCGGCGCAGCTGTTCGTCGTGCCCGCGGACGCGCCGCAGGATCCGTACGTGCGGCTCGTCCTGGAGCTCGCCGACGGGCGCGAGCTGCGCTTCCGCGACATCCGCAAGTTCGGCCGGGTCGGGCTCTACGCGCGCGATCCCGCGACGGGCGAGCTCGTCACGGAGCCGGGCGGCGCCGCGGTCTTCGCCGGCCATCGGCCCGGAGCCGCTCGAGGACGACGTTCACGCTGCGCGGCGTTCCGCGGCCGCCTCCGCGTCGCGCACGGGCCGCCTCAAGCCGCTGCTCCTCGACCAGGCGTTCATCGCGGGCGTCGGCAACATCTACGCGGACGAGGCGCTCTGGGCGGCGCGGCTCCACCCGCTCCGCTCGGCCGCGACCCTGCGCCGCCGCCGACGAGCGTCGCCTCTACGAGGCGATCCGCTCGATCCTGGCCGAGGCGGTCGAGCGGCGGGGCAGCTCGATCGACGACTACACGGCGCCCGACGGCGACGGCGAGATGCAGGAGCGCCTCAACGTCTACCAGCGGACCGGCGAGCCCTGCCCGCGCTGCGGCCGGCCGATCCGGCGGATCGTCATCGGGGCGCGGGCGACCCACTTCTGCTCGTGGTGCCAGCGGCTGCCCGCGGCGGACCGGCAGGCGCGCGCCGCGATCCTGCGCGACGATGACCGGCGGGACGCCGCGCCGCGACGGACCGCGCTGGACGCGAGCTGCGGCGGCGACGGCGGGCGTCGGCCCGGACGCCGCGACGAGGCCGGCCGCGCCGCGACGGCCGCGCGGGCCGACGGACGACGCGCCGCGGCCGCGGCCACGCCGGCCGCGCCGCGGCGCGGCCGCGCCGGCCGGGAGCGCCCGATGAGCATCCTCCGCCTCGACGGGCGTCGACCCGCGAGGTCGGGACGTTCGTCATCCTCGACGCGATCACCGCGTCGATCGCGCGTCGGCGACCGGATCGGCCTCGTCGGGCCGAACGGCGCCGGGCAAGACGACGCTGCTCCGGATCGCCGCCGGCCGCGACGAGCCGGACCGCGGCGACGGTCCAGCCGGAAGCGCGGCCTGACGCATCGGGCTGCTCGCCCAGGAGGCCCACTTCGACGCGGCGTTCATGGCCGCGCCGGACCTGCGGGTCCGCGGTCCGGACCGGGGCCGCCCACCTCGACGCGGATGGCCGAGCGAGCTCGCGGCCATGGAGCACGACCGGCCGGGTCGACCGAGCCCGCCTACGCGGAGCTCCAGCACCGGTTCGAGGTGCTCGGCGGGTACACGCTCGACCAGCGCGTCGACGACGGCGCTGTCGGGCCTCGGCTTCGCGCCGGGACGAGTGGGCGCAAGCCGCCGACGGCGCTGTCCGGCGGCGAGCAGACGCGGGCCGCGCTCGCCCGGCTGGTCATCGCCGACCCGGACCTGCTGCTCCTCGACGAGCCGACGAACCACCTCGACCTCGACGCGCTCGAGTGGCTCGAGGAGCACCTCCGCCGGCGGGCCGGCTCGCTCCTCGTCGCGTCGCACGACCGGGCGTTCCTCGACGCGACGGTGACCCGGATCTGGGAGCTCCGCGACCGGCAGCCTGACGGTCTTCCGGGGCGACTACAGCCCTACCACCGCCAGCGCGAGGAGCGCGACGCCCGGGCGCGTCAAGGACGCCGAGACGCCAGGCCGACGCAGATCGCCCGCGAGAAGGAGCTCGTCCAGCGCTACCGGAGCCACCGCAAGTTCGCGAAGATGCACGAGCACGAGGCCCGCCTCGAGAAGCTCCAGGCGGAGCGGATCGAGGCGCCCGAGGGACGTCGACGCGGCTGCGGCTCGCGTCGACGGCGCTGGCCGGCGGCGGGCCCGTCCCGGTCGGGCGAGATCGTCGTCCGGGCGGAGGACCTCGTCGTCGGCTACCTGCCGCGGCCGCGGGCGCGCTGCGACGGCGGACGGGACGCGCCGGCCGACGCGAGCCGCCGGAGCGCGGTCGCCGCGCGTCCCGTTCCTGGCCGCCCAGCGCGGCGACCGGATCGGGATCGTCGGGCCCGAACGGCGCGGGCAAGACGACGCTCCTGCGGACGATCGCCGGCGACCTGCCGCCGCTCGACGGCGCGCTCACGTTCGGCAACGCGCGTCCAGCTCGGCTACCTCGCCCAGCTGCGCGGGGCGGCGATCGCCGGCGACGACGGTCCTCGACGCCCTGCTCGAGGCGATCCCGGTCACGCCCGGCGAGGCGCGCGGCTACCTGGCCCGGTTCCTGTTCCGCGGCGACGACGCGTTCAAGGAGGTCCGCAGCGCTGTCCGGCGGCGAGCGCTCGCGCCTCGAGCTCGCCCTGCTCGGGATCATGCCGTCGAACCTGCTCCTGCTCGACGAGCCGACGAACCACCTCGACATCCCGGCCCGCGAGGCGATCGAGGCGTTCATGCGCGAGTCGCCGGCGACGCTCCTCGTCGTGTCGCCACGACCGGCGCCTGCTCGAGACGATCTGCGACCGCGCTGTGGGTCGTCGACGACGGGCTCGCCGTCGCCGTTCGACGGCGGCTACCGGGCGTGGCGGGCGGCGGTCGCCGACGGCTGGACGGTCGCCGGCGGCGATCGAGGCGAGGCGGAGCGGCTCCGGACCGGCGGTCGGCCGGCCGGCGGACGGTCGCGCCGGCGCGGCCGCGACGGCCGGCGCGCGGCGCACGGCTCGCGCGGGCCGGGCGCGGCGCCGGCCGTCGCGTCGCGGCGGGCCGTCGCGCCGGTCGCGGCGACGCGCCCCGCGACCGGCCGCGCCGGGCGGCCGACGCGGCCGAAGCTGTCGAAGGAGGCGTACCGCCGCCAGAGGGCCGCGCTCGACGCCGAGCTGACGCGGCTCGGCCTGCGCAAGAGCCATCTCGAGCTGGCGATGGGCGACCCGGCCGTCGCGGCGAACTTCGTCGAGATGCGCCGGGTCACGAGCGAGCTGGCGGACGTTCGAGCCGCGCTGGCGGCGGCCGAGGAGGCCTGGCTCGAGCTGGAGGAGCGCGCGCCGTGACCGGCACACGGGCCGACGGGGGCGGGCGCAGCGGTCCGGTCCGGATCGGGCTGACCGGGCCGATCGGCTGCGGCAAGTCGACGGTCGCGCGGATGGCTCGCGGCGCGCGGGGCGGTCGTCATCGACGCGGACCGGCTCGCCCGCGAGGTCACCGAGCCCGGCGAGCCGGCGCTCGGCGGCGATCGCCGAGCGGTTCGGGCCGGGCGTCGTCCGGGCCGACGGCTCGCTGGACCGGGCCGCGCTCGGCCGGCTCGTCTTCGCCGACGCCGACGCGCTGCGCGCACCTCGAGGCGATCGTCCACCCCGCGGTGCGCCCGCGGATCCTCGCCGCGCTGGACGGCGACGGCCGCGGCCGGCGCTCGCCGCCGTCGTCATCGAGGCGATCAAGCTGGTCGAGGGCGGCTACGTCGATCTCGTCGACGAGGTCTGGCTGGTGACCTGCGACCCGGCGGTCCAGCGGGCGCGCCTCGCCGGTCGCGGCCTGGACCCGGCCGAGACAGAGCGGCGGATCGCGGCCCAGGCCGGGCTCCTCGAGCGCGTGGCGCCGGTCGCTACGCGCGTCATCGACACGAACGGCACGCTCGAGGTGACCGAGGCGGCCGTCGGCCGGGCGCTGGCGGCCGCGCTCGCTGCTCGCGGAGCGGCGGGCCGCTGACGCGCGGCCACCCGGTCCGCGACGCACGGACCGGGTGGCCGGGAGGCGCGCCGGGTCAGCGGCGCGGGAGATGGCGGGACGAACGCCGGGCTACGTGCGGGCTGGGCTACGGCGTGGTCGACGGAGACGGTGCCGGCGTCGGCGAGGCGAGCGGCGGTGCCGACGGGATCGCCCCCGCGCCGGCCGGGTAGACCTGCGGGACGGGCAGCCCGTAGCGCTGGATGATCAGGTTCGTCGTCTCGCCCAGGCGGGACGCGTCGATCGGGCGGGTGTCCTCGGCGGGGCGCAGGGCCATGCTGAACTGGGTCGCGCCGGTCGCCTGGAGGTGGGACATCTCCTCGGCCATGGCGAGCGGGACCTTGAGGATGTAGCTCGTGCCGGTCTTCGACAGGACCTCGATCTGCTGGTAGGTGATCTTCGTCGACTTGTCCGTGTAGTACCGGCCGGCGTCGAGGAGGTCCTGCGGGACGAGGACGGTCGCGGTCAGGAAGATGTCGACGAAGTCCCCGGCGTTGATCAGGCCGCCGACCCCGCGGTCGTCCGGCACGGTCAGCGCGACGGCCCGCCAGAGCGGCGTGTCGGGGCCGACCGTCTCGCCGGGCTGGAGGATCGAGAACTGGCCACCCTGGGTCCGCGAGGCGAGCAGGTTGGTGTAGATCGGCTGGCCCTCCAGGATGTTCACCCCGGGGATGAGCCCGACCACCTTGGTCACGTCGGTGAAGATCCCGGTCGCGTTCGTCGTGTCGGCCAAGACGTTGAGGATCGCGACGTCGTCCGCCTCGATCGGCTTGCGGGCCGGGATCTGGCGGACCGCGACGACGATCCCGACCTTCGGGGCGGACCCCGATCCGGCCTGCTGCTGGGCCTGGCTGAGGAGGTAGAACGCCGAGCCGCCGGCGACCAGGGCGAGGATGAGGCCGAGGATGACGATGAACCGGCCGCGCCGGTTGGTGTCCCTGTATTCCATCTCCATGGGGTCGTGCCTCCCGGGACATCCGGCCGACGGCCGGCGGTCCGCATGCGCCGCGCCCTCCGGCCGATCGTTGGGCGCCAGCCGGGCCGCCTGACCGCGGACGAGCTGGGGTGGTCCGCCGGCGAGCCGGCGACCGCTCGATGATGATGGCCGCGCGTGTCCCGCCGACCTACGGGCCGGAAGTACCAGCCGGGCAGGCCCTGAGGACTACCCGCGGACGGCGTTCCGGCCGATCACCAGGGCGCGAGCTTCGGGACGAGGACCCGGCGAAGGTTGGCGTCGTTCATGTCGGCGTAGGCCGGACTGATCGCGTAGCCCATCACGTCGTTGGCGTTCACGTCGGTGATCCGGAAAGCAGCGAAGCCCATGATGTCGACGTAGTCGCTCGAGGTGCTGGCGGTCGCCACGTCGAGCGTGATCGGGTAGAGGTGGGTGACCTTCTGCCCGTCGAGATTCGTCCCCGTCGCCCGGAGCGTGAGGTGGTACTCGCCCGGGTCGAGGCTGCCCGCATTGAACGTGGTCGTGACCGCCTGGCGGTCCCCCTTGTTCAGGGTGAAGTTGTTGGCGCTGAAGGTCGTCGGGCCGAGCCCGGGCGGCCCGCCGGGCGTCTGGCCGTTGCCCGGGCCAGCCTCGATGCTGAGCGTCACGGACCCGCCGAAGTAGGTCGAGTTCAGGCTCGTCGCGCTGAACGTGGCGTCGAGGGTGGCCGTCCCGCCGGTGCTGGCGATCGAGACGAGCGCCCCCGCCGGGGTCAGCGCCCCCGGCGGGGGCGTGCTGCTGAAGTCCCGCGCGACCGACCCGACGTTGATCGCGACCGGCACGTAGTGGTCGGTCAGGTACGGACTCGACGAGTGGCCCTGGATCCAGATCGTGTAGATCCCCGCTGCCGCGCCGCTCGTCTGGAACTGGGTCCAGGTGACCGTGCCGTTCGGGGTGATCGGGTTCGGGCTGAACGTGATCGGCAGGAGCGTCCCGAGCGTGAGGGGGTTCGTCGGGTCGTTCGCGTCGGCGAATGCGCTCATCGTGACCTGGCCGGTGAACGCCGAGTTCTTCGTCACCGACATCGTCACCGCATTGTTCCGGTTCTCGGTCGTCCCGATCGCCAGCGGCTGGGTGGGTCCGGGCAGCGTGAAGTCCGGGATGGTCATGACCGTCCCGGAGTAGACGGCGGCGACGATCTCGTCACCGGCGCGGTAGCGGGTGCCCATCGTGTCGACGACGACCCCGGCGCTGTTCCCGGAGGTCAACCCGATCTGGTCATTGGGGTCGGGCGGCGAAATGACCGGCGGGAAGCCCGGGCCCGGATAGCCGGCGGCGATCCAGCCCGCCTCGATGTTCTTCAGGGTTTGCGAGTTCGTCCCGGCGGTCACGCCGTTGTAGAAGACGTTCGACGTCAAGGAGCTGAAGTTGCGGGTGTCGAGGACGACGAAGCCGCGGAAGCTCGAGCTGTTCGACGCCTGGGCGCCCTGCCCGACGAGCGAGATGATTGGCCCGTGAACGGACGGGTCGTTGTTCGGGTTCGTCGCGTCGAACGCCATCCCGGGGGACGGGGCGGTCCGGAGCGTGCCGTTCGTCTCGGTCCCGAGACAGGCCGTGTTCGCTGTCGACATGAGATCCTGGAACGACTCGCTGCCCGTGCACGGGGAGGGTGGAGCGCTGTTCGGTCCCGGCGACCCGACGTAGTGACGGACGACGATCGGCAGGACGTCGGCGCGCATCGAGACGTGGGCCCGCCCGCCGATCGTGCTCTGGTTGAGCCCGACGATCTTCCCGAAGGTGTACGGGATCGTGTTCTGGACGGCGACCCGGATGTCGATGCCGTTGATGAGGATCCCGTTGATGAGGTACTTCGGATCGCCCGCGTGGCCGGACTCGTAGACCGGGTCGTCGGGCGGCAGGCTCGCCGTCACGCCGTTCGGGTCGCCGGTGAAGTTCCGGGTGAGGATCGTCCGCGCCTGGTTGTCGGCCTGCGTGTCGGTCATCCCCTGGGCGAGCGCGTTGGCCGCAGCGAGGGCGCCAGCATCGGCCGCGTTCTGGAGGAACCGCCGTTCGCTGTAGAACCGGCCGATATCGAAGGCGATTCCCGCGGCGGCCAGCAGGGCGACGAGCGCCACGGCGAAGATCACCAGGACCTGACCATGAACTCGGCGGGCTGCTCCGTCGCGGCACAGCGCGGCTGCCCGCCGGCGCGGGGTCAGGAGGCGCCGGCCCATCAGTTGATCACCATCGTGACCTGGCCGGTCAGCCGAAGCCGGCCACCCGCGTCCCTCGGCAGCAGGTTCGCGATGAGCGGGAGGAGCAGGTCCTGGTGGTAGGCCGCTGTGACGGTCACCTGCTCGGCGGTCCGCGGATCGTTGTCGGTGACGCCCGTGGGGATGGCGTAGGTGACCACGAGGTCCCCGTTCGTGAACGTGAGTCCGCCGTTGCTCGAGGTCCAGGTCGCCCCGTTCGTGAAGTTCGGAGCCGACGTCGCCAGGAGGTTCATCGACGACTTCACGGTGGACAGGATCACGTTGTTCCGGGCGTCGTCGTTCCACGCCTTCGTGTGCGTCCGGTCGAAGACGTAGATCGTCCCTTCGCGAGCGCCCTCCCGGGCCGCGTTCGTGAGCGTCACGTACGAGTTGAAGATGAACCCGAACTGGATGATCCCGAGCAGGATGAGCAGGAGCGGCGGCAGGACCAGCGCGAACTCGACCAGGCTCTGCCCGCGGGACGCCGGGCGGCGGCTGGGGCGGCGAAGCATTGGGCATCGCATCCTGGCGCGCGCGGACCTCCGGGAACTCCTGCTCGTGAACGCCATCAGTGTCGACCAGCGGGTCCCCCCGGGGAATGACCCATCGGTCCTGCGCCTCCGGCCGCAGGAGTCCCGCCTCCGAGGCGCCGGCGGCCCGCTTTCGTGCCCCGCCCCGCCTCGCCCCGGCGCCCTGCGCGCCCCGCGCCCCGCGCCCGCGCCCCGGGCCCCGCGCCCCGTGCCCCGTGCCCCGTGCCCCGCGCCCGCGACATCGACCACGTCGATAGGTTCCAGGGGTTCCCGGCTCGCCCAGAGGACTGGAGCCGGCAAAGGCGCTCCCACCATCGACCAGGTCGATGGAACCGGCGGGTTCGGCGCCCCCCGTCGCCGCCAGCGAGCCAGAACCCTCGAAACCGATCGACTGCATCGATGGCCGCCGCGCCGTCCGGCACCCGAGCGCCCCCCGCGCCGCCCCGCGCCCCCGCGCCGTCCGGCACCCCGGCCCGGTCGTCCGCCGCCCGGCCCCGTCGCACGTCCCTGACCCCAACTTTCCCCGGGATATCGCGGTCCGCGATGCGATCGCTGCTCCCACGCGGGTTCCGGCTCCCCAACCGGGGATCCCACGCTCAGCCGAGCACGCCTGACCCGGCCTGAGGGCCCACCAGCCCCGATACCATCGCGGTGGGCGATGAGACGCGGGCAGACGCCGGTCCACGGCCGATACCATCGCGGTGGGCGATGAGACGCGGGCACTCCACCACCGGCGACCCGGAAGCCGCCCGGGGGCGCCCGCGCCACAGAACGGGTGTTCGGTTCCCGTTCGGAATGGTATCCTTGTGGCTCCGCCGCACCCCGCGAGGAGCCCCGCCCCCGATGCCCGACTTCAAGCTCGTCGCCGACTTCGAGCCGACGGGCGACCAGCCCCGGGCGATCGACCGCCTGTCGGACGGCCTCGCCCGCGGCCTCCGCCACCAGACCCTCCTCGGGGCCACGGGGACGGGCAAGACCTTCGCGATCGCGGAAGTCATCGCCCGGCACCAGAAGCCGACGCTCGTGCTCGCCCACAACAAGACGCTGGCGGCCCAGCTCTACGCCGAGTTCCGCGAGTTCTTCCCGGACAACGCGGTCGAGTACTTCGTGAGCTACTTCGACTACTACCAGCCGGAGGCCTACCTCCCGCGCTCGGACACGTACATCGAGAAGGACTCCAGCCGGAACGAGGAGATCGACAAGCTCCGCCACGCCGCGACCCACGCCCTGTTCGAGCGCCGGGACGTGATCATCGTGGCCAGCGTCGAGCTGCATCTACGGCCTGGGCGCCCCGGTCGACTACGGGGCGACGGTCCTGCGCATCCGGCGCGGCGGCCAGTACCGGCGGGACGCGGTCCTGCGCCACCTCGTGGACCTCCAGTACCAGCGCAACGACCAGGCCCTCCAGCGCGCCCGCTTCCGGGTCCGCGGGGACACCCTCGAGATCGGCCCGGCGTCGGACGACCGGATCGTCCGGGTCGAGTTCTTCGGCGACGAGGTCGAGCGGATCACCGAGGTGGACCCGCTGACCGGCGAGCTCCTCGCCGAGCGCAACGAGAGTGAACGTCTACCCGGCCACCCACTTCGTGACGCCGGGCGACAAGCTCAAGGAGGCGCTCGTCGACATCGAGGCGGAGATGGAGGTCCGGGTCGGCGAGCTCGAGGCCCAGGGCCGGATCCTGGAGGCCGCCCGGCTCCGGCAGCGAACCGTGTTCGACCTGGAGATGATGCGCGAGCTCGGCTACTGCTCCGGCGTCGAGAACTACAGCCGCCACCTCTCCCGGCGGGACGCGGGCTCGCGGCCGTGGACCCTGCTCGACTACTTCCCGCCGGACTGGCTGCTCGTCGTCGACGAGTCGCACATGACCATCCCCCAGGTGGTGGGCATGTACAAGAACGACCGGACCCGCAAGGAGATCCTGGTCGACTTCGGGTTCCGCCTCCCGTCCGCGCTCGACAACCGGCCGCTCACCTTCGAGGAGTTCGAGTCGACGGTCAAGCAGGCGGTCTACATGAGCGCCACGCCGGGCCCCTACGAGCTCGAGCGCAGCGAGCAGATCGTCGAGCAGCTCATCCGGCCGACCGGGGTGGTCGACCCGCAGATCGTCGTCCGCCCGACCGAGGGCCAGATCGACGACCTCCTCGAGGAGATCCGGAAGCGAGTCGAGCGCGGTGAGCGGTCGCTGGTGACCACCCTGACCAAGAAGATGGCCGAGGACCTGACCGACTACCTGCGCGAGCTCGGGGTCAAGGTCCAGTACCTCCACAGCGAGGTGGACACGCTCGAGCGGGTCCAGATCCTGCGGGACCTCCGCCTGGGCGTCTTCGACGTCCTCGTCGGGATCAACCTCCTGCGCGAGGGGATCGACCTGCCCGAGGTCACCCTGGTGGCGATCCTCGACGCGGACAAGGAGGGCTTCCTGCGCAGCGCCTGGTCGCTCATCCAGATGATCGGCCGGGCGGCCCGCAACATCGGCGGGGAAGTCGTGATGTACGCCGACCGGGTGACCGACTCGATGCGGGCGGCGATCGACGAGACGGACCGCCGGCGAGCGATCCAGGAGGCGCTACAACCGCGAGCACGGGATCGAGCCGACGACGATCGTCAAGGAGATCCACGACATCAACGAGCGGCTGCGCGCCGTCGCCGAGACGAGCGAGGTCTACGTCGCGGGCGGCCCGGCCGGGCGATTTGGCCCGCGCGACCTCGGGGCGCAGAGCGTGGCCCAGATCGAGGCGATCGTCGCGCGGATGGAAGCGGAGATGAAGAGCGCCGCGAAGAACCTCGAGTTCGAACGCGCCGCCGCCCTCCGCGACGAGATCCAGCAGATCCGGCTGCGGGTCCTCGAGCAGGACGCCTCGACGGCCGTCGGGCGGGCGGCCGAGGCTGCGGCGGCGAAGGGGCCCGAACGCGGAGCGAGCGGCTCGCGGTCGACGTCCACGCGGCGCCCGGGTCAACGCGCGGCGGAGCCCGCGGCGCCCAGGCTGGAGGTCACCACCGTCACGGTCCTGCCCGCCGCCGCGGCCGGGCCCGCCGACGCGCTCGCCGAGCCGACGGCCGCGACCGCCTCGGACTGGCTGCCGGGCATCCGCGACGAGCACGAGGACGACGACGGCGGCTGGCAGGCCCGCTGGCTCGACCGCCCGACGTGGGACCACACCGTCACGCCGAACGTGGTGAAGCGCACCGGCGGCCGCCCGCCGCGGCCAGGCCGCCGCCGGCGCTGAACCTCGGTCGTCGCCGGCGCTGAACAGGCCCGCCGGGCAGGGGCACGGCCCGGGCTATGCATCCGGAGCATGAGATCAGCGTCGACTCTGCACGGTCACGGCTCAGAACCGACAGAAAGGCACAGTGGCCACGCTCGTCGAGTCGCCGATCCATGCGTGGGTCGCATGACTCGCCGCGGCCTGTTCCCGCCGCCCCCGGCGCCTGCCCCGCGCGATATCGCGGTCCGCGATGCGGACGCCGCTCCCACGCGGGTTCCGGTCCCTCAGCCGGGGATTCCACGGTTCGGGCGGATCGCCGGGCTGCCTCTCCGCGCACTCACGGGCGCGGCAGCCGTCAGCGCGGCCCGACGGGCACCAGGATCAGGGCGGCTTCCTCCACGCCGTCGACTTCGAGCAGCCGGTTGACCGCGTCGTCGAAGAATGCGCCGACAGCGCAGGCACCGAGGCCGGCGGCTTCGGCGGCCAGGTAGACGTTCTGGCCGATGTGCCCGGCCTCGAGCAGGGCGTAGCGGTAGGCGCGCTCGCGATAGCGCCAGCGCAGGCGCTGGAAGATCGCGCTCAGGACCAGCACGACCGGGGCCTGGGCGAGAAACTCCTGGCCGAGCCCGGCGATCACGAGGTCGCCCCCGAACGTGCCGGTGCGGACGCGCTCGAGGGCATGGTCGGCAGGGGCGTAGTGGTAGATCCCCGGCTCGATGCCCTCGACCCGGGCGACCGCAACGTACGTCTCGATCGGGTACTGGGCCCCCGCCGACGGCGCCGCCCGGAGGCCACCCGGGCTGGTGATGCCGGTCGCCGCGCCGAGCAGCCACGACAGTTCGCTGGCCGTCAGCGGGCGGCCCGCGTAGTCGCGCAGCGAGCGCCGCCGCTCGATCGCCCGGGCGACGGATAGATCGGGTGGTGCGCTGACCGGCGGGAGGGCAGACCGCACGGCCCCCGGATAGTCCTTCGTCCGGGCCGGCTGGATGCCCCAGCCGAAGAGGGCGCCGAGGGCGTCGGTGAAGCCCGGCGAGCTTGCCCGGTGATAGAGCGCGCCGAAGTCCTCGCCGGGCAGGCGGCCGACGTCCGCCGGACGAACCAGCCATCCGGCGGCGAACCCGGTCGCCCCGAACCCGGCGGCGGTGAGGACGGCGCGCCGCGAGACGCCGCGGCGCAAGGACGACGCCGTGCCGGGGGCCGGAGCACTGTCCGGGGCCGGAGGCGAGGTCGCGGTCCCGGTTCCCGATCGGTGCCTGATCCTGCCCGTCCAGAAGGCGACGAGCGACGGCCAGTGAGCGTAGACGTGGACGAGCACGAGGGCGGTCGCCGCGTAGCCCGTGTACTTGTGGAAGACGAACTCGTTGAGATCGAGCGCGTCCGAGATGAGGGCGGTGACGGCCAGGAACGCCGTCGCCGGCAAGAGGAGCGTGCTGCTGATGAGACCGATCTCCCGGCGGCCCATCGTCACCACCTGCCTTTCGGCCGGATCGCCCGATCACGTTCCGGGCGCCGGCTGGTCCAATCATGTGTCCGCGACGCGGGAGCGAGCAACCGGCATTCGTCTGCCGCGCGTCAGGGGAGATTCACCGAGGGTGCGCACGAGCTCCGTGTCGCGCTCGCGCCGGATCACGGCCTCTTCGGTCGACGGCAGGTCGTCCGGTTCCGACAGCCGCTCGACCGTCCGCTCGACGGTCTGTCGGCGGCGTGCGGCGCTGACGACGAGGTTGAGTGGGCGACCCGATGCATCCATGCGGCGGGGGTTTCGGGCGTCCGGCCCGCGCGCGAGGCGATCACCGGCCGAACGAACACCTCCTGGCAGATCGGGTCAGGCGGTCCGGCGATCCACCTGTAGCGCAGGGTCGCCGGACTTCGTCCCGGCTTACCGAGCAGGCGGTGTCGGTCCGAACACCTGTTCCCTTTGGGCGCTGTCGTCTACACTGGCCGTGAGATGCCCCAGGATCAGATCGTCGTTCGCGGCGCGCGCGAGCACAACCTGAAGAACGTCGACGTCGCGTTCCCGCGCGACCGGCTGGTCGTGATCACCGGGCTGTCCGGGAGCGGCAAGAGCAGCCTCGCCTTCGACACGATCTACGCCGAGGGCCAGCGCCGGTACGTCGAGAGCCTGAGCGCGTACGCCCGCCAGTTCCTCGGCCAGATGGAGAAGCCGGACGTCGACCAGATCGACGGGCTCTCGCCCGGCGATCTCGATCGACCAGAAGGGCGCCGTCCGGAACCCGCGCTCGACGGTCGGCACCGTCACCGAGATCTACGACCACCTCCGGCTGCTGTTCGCCCGGATCGGCCACCCGCACTGCCCCGTACGGCCACGAGATCGAGCGCCAGACCGTCCAGCAGATCGTCGACCAGGTCCTGGCGCCTGCCCGGAGGGGACGCGCCTGCTCGTCCTCGGGCCGCTCATCAAGGACCGCAAGACCGAGGGCGACCGGGTCTTCGAGGCGGCCCGCAAGCAGGGCTTCGTGCGGGTCCGGGTCGACGGCGAGCAGTACGACCTGGCCGAGGCGCCGACGCTCGACAAGTACAAGCGCCACACGATCGAGGTCGTCGTCGACCGCTACGTCGTCCGCCACGCCGAGGCGCCCGAGGGCGCTGCGCGCGACGCCGACGGGCCGGCCGATCGACCCGGAGACCGGCCAGGCGATCCCGGACCCGGACGCCGCCCGGCTGGCCGACTCGGTCGAGACCGCGCTGCGGCTCGGCGAGGGCGTCGTCCTCATCGCGCCCGCCCCGCGCGACGGCGAGCCGCCGGCGTTCGAGGAGCGCCGCTACTCGCGAGCGGTACACCTGCCCGTACGACGGGACGACGATCGACGAGCTCGAGCCGCGCAGCTTCTCGTTCAACTCGCCCCACGGCGCGTGCCCGGACTGCACCGGCCTCGGGCACCCGGCTGGAGATCGACCCGGACCTCGTCATCCCGGACACGAGCCAAGAGCGTCGCCGGCGGGCGCCCTCGTGCCGTGGGCCCGGATGCCGACCGACGCGTCGTGGCGGCTGAAGATCCTCGAGGCGGTCTGCCTCGCCCACGGCTGGGACTCCGACCGTCCCGATCCGCGACCTGCCCGCAGGAGGCGCTCGACTACCTCCTCCGCGCCGAGAAGGACGAGAAGGTCGTCGTCCGCTACCGCCACGAGCGCGGCGAGAACACGTACAAGGCGACCTTCGAGGGCGATCGTCACCGAACCTCGAGCGGCGCTACCGGGAGACCGACTCGGACTACATCAAGGCCGAGCTCGAGAAGTTCATGGTCACCCGGCCCTGCCCGACCTGCGGCGGCAAGCGGCTGCGGCCGGAGGTCCTCGCGGTGACCATCGACGGCCGCAACATCTCGGACGTCTCGACGCTGTCGATCACGGACGCGCTGCGACTGGGTCGACGGCGCTCGCCGCGAAGCTCACCGAGCGCGAGCGGACGATCGCCCGCCAGGTCGCTCAAGGAGATCGTCGCCCGGCTCGGGTTCCTCGTCGACGTCGGGCTCGACTACCTGACCCTCGACCGGACGAGCCGTGACCCTGTCGGGCGGCGAGGCCCAGCGGATCCGCCTGGCGACCCAGATCGGGACGACGCTGATGGGCGTCCTGTACATCCTCGACGAGCCGTCGATCGGGCTCCACCAGCGCGACAACGCGAAGCTCATCGCGACCCTCACCCGGCTGCGCGACCTCGGCAACACGGTCCTCGTCGTCGAGCACGACGAGGAGACGATCCGGACGGCGGACTGGGTCATCGACATCGGGCCCGGGGCGGGGGAGCACGGCGGCGAGATCATCGCCAACGGGCCGCTCGAGGCGCGTCCTCGCCGAGCCGCGCTCGATCACCGGCGCCTTCCTGCGCGGCGAGCGGGCCGTCGCCGATCCCGGCGCAGCGGCGGCAAGGGCAACGGCAAGACGCTCGTCGTCACGGGGCGCCCGCGAGCACAACCTGCAGCGGCATCGACGTGCGCGTTCCCGCTCGGGCACGTTCGTGGCCGTGACCGGCGTCTCGGGCAGCGGCAAGAGCACGCTCGTGACGGAGGTCCTGTACCGGGCCCTGGCCCGCGAGCTGAACGGCGTCGCGCGAGCCGGTCGGCGCCCACGACGCGCTCGACGGGCGCCGAGCACATCGACAAGATCATCGAGATCGACCAGAGCCCGATCGGCCGGACGCCGCGCTCCAACCCGGCGACGTACATCGGGCCTGTTCGGGCCGATCCGGGAGCTGTTCGCCGGCGTCCCCGAGGCGCGCGTCCGCGGCTACAAGCCCGGCCGCTTCAGCTTCAACGTCAAGGGCGGCCGCTGCGAGAACTGCAAGGGCGACGGGATCCTCAAGATCGAGATGCAGTTCCTGCCCGGACGTGTACGTCACCGTGCGAGGTCTGCAAGGGCAAGCGCTACAACCGCGAGGCGCTCGAGATCCACTACAAGGGCCGCTCGATCGCGGACGTCCTCGAGATGACGATCGCGGAGGCGCTCGACGTTCTTCTCGCGCCGTCCCGAACGTCGCGCGCCAAGCTCCAGACGCTCTACGACGTCGGCCTCGGCTACGTCCACCTCGGCCAGCCGGCGACGACGCTGTCGGGCGGCGAGGCGCAGCGGGTCAAGCTGGCGACCGAGCTGTCGCGGCGGGCGACCGGCCGGACGCTGTACGTCCTCGACGAGCCGACGACCGGGCTCCACTTCGCCGACGTCGAGAAGCTCCTCGAGGTCCTCCACCGGCTCGTCGACGGCGGCAACACGGTCCTCGTCATCGAGCACAACCTCGACGTCATCAAGACGGCCGACTGGATCGTCGACCTCGGGCCGGAGGGCGGCGACCGCGGCGGCCGGATCATCGCCGAGGGGACGCCCGAGAAGGTCGCCGCGACGCCGGGCTCGGCGACCGGCGAGTACCTCGGCGCGCGTCCTGCGCGGCGAGCCGCTCGTGCCGCTCTCCGACGTCACCTTCGCCGAGGAGGCGGGGCGGGGCGAGCAGCCGGCAACGGGAACGGCGCCCGCGAGGCGATCGCGCTGCCGATCGCGCCGACCCGCAAGCGCGCCGCGGCCCGCGCCTGACGATGGCCTCGGAGCGCGGCCCCGCCCGTCATGAGCTGCCCCGCATCGACGAGCTGGCGCTCATCGCCGCCCGGGCGGGAGACCGGCTCGTGGCGTCCGCCGAGGAGCGCGGCGCGGCGCGCTGGCGGGAGGAGCTCGGCGCGATCCCGGACGTCCTCCGCGACGGCGATCTGCGCGACGTCCGGCGGGTCGCCGTCCGGGCACGCTCGGCCTACGGGCCGAAGGACTCCATCCGGGACGCGCTCCCGCCCGACGTCACGGAGCCGTTCCTCGCGGCGATCGACCGCCTGATCCGGGAGATCCACCGCTACGAGCGCTCGCGCTGAGCAGGTGGTCGCACCGGGCGGGGGCCAGCCGCCGCCACAGTCGCGCGGCGTGGACACGGTCGGGCGGAAGCTGTCCCCCGTGGCCCGGCGTTGCGACCACGGCAACAGGACGCCAAGCCGGAAGCGGAGACTGTCCCCCGCGGCCCGGCGTTGCGACCGGGGCAACAGAAAGCGGGCGACGGCGCTCGACGGGGGCCTGCGGTCCGGCCTGCTGCCGATCGTTGCCGGGCGAGTAACAGGCCGTGGTCGGAGGACCCCGCCGGCCCGTGCGTCCACCCGGCGACACCCCCAGTCTGTTGCACCCTGGAACAACGTGGCCTCAGGGCCTGATCTCGCCGGCTCGCGCGGGCGCGGGAAACGGGGGACGGGACGGCCGGGTCGTAGACGAGGGTGAGGGAGCGGCGAGCGCGGGTCCAGGCGACGTACGCCAGCCGCCGCTCTTCCTCCAGCGCGCGGCCGGGGTCGTCGGCATCGTCGAGCGCGCGACGGCTCGGGAAGCGGTCGGCATCCATGTCGACGACGGCGACGGTGATCGAATTCGAGGCCCTTGGTCGCGTGGGCCGTGGCGAGCCGTCAGGCGGGCGTCACTTCGGCGGAGCGCGGCGAGGGCGTCCCGGCGCGCCCGAACGGTGGCCACGAACGTCGGAGCGTCGGGGAATGGGTAGCCGCCGAGGCCGAGCATCGCCGCGCATCGAGCTCGATCGAGCGGGAGCTCGGGCTCGGCCGGGTCGAGCGGGTCGAGCAGGCGATCGGCTGGGGGCCCTCGGTCGGCTCGGCGGCCAGTCGCTGCCGCCGCGGCGAGGGACCGCCGCAGGGCGTCGATCCGGACGAGCAGCGGCCGCTCTCGCGCCGTCGGCGCCCTCGAGCGTCTCGAGCAGGCCCGTCCAGCCTCGGCAAGACGGTCGAAGGCCCATGCCCCGTGTCCCCGCCGCGTGTTGCGGGTCGCCATTCGCCGCCGCCCCCGGCGCCTGCCCCCGCGATATCGCGGCCCGCGGTCCCAACGCCGCTTCCACGCGGGTTCCGGTCCCTCAGCCGGGGATTCCACGCTCAGCGAAGGGCGCCTGTCCCGGCCCGCGGACCCGCCAACGCCGATACCATCGCGGTGGGCGATGAGACGTGGGCAGCGGGCAGCCTCCGGCCGATACCATCGCGGTGGGCGATGAGACGTGGGCACCGGGCGGTCGAACGACCGACGGTTGCACGCGCGTGCGCGGAGCCACGGTGCTCAGGCCCGCGTCCTGCGCGGCGAGCCGCTCATCCCGCTGTCCGACGTCGGACGGGCAGTCACCCCTCTCGTTCGCCTGACGCCAGTGCCTTCCTTGTCGCCGAGATGAGCTTCGGCAGCTGTCGTGAGACGACGCCGTGGATGACCAGCAGGTCCAGCTGCCTGTAGTCGTGGATGATCCTGGCCCGGATCCCCTTGACGCTCTTCCAGTCCACGTCGGGGATCTCGGCGAGCGCCTCGGGCGATGTGCGGCTCGCAGCTTCGCCCACTTGAGAGATTCGCATCAGCACGGCGTCCACGGTGCGCCGGTCCTGTGCCCAGCTCCTTCCGCCGGCGCGCGCGTAATCGATCGCCGCCTGGGCGTGCTCGATGAGCGCTTCCAGCCAGTGCCGGTCCCGCTCATCCATGCAGCGCCACACCTTCGGTCTCGGCCCGGTGTCGCACGTCGGGCCGCAGGACCTCGGCGTCCGAAACATCCACGGTCCGCTCGAAAAGGTCCTCGAGCGCTCGCCGCAGGGCCATCTCGTCCTCGAGCGTCCGCCGGACGCCGGGCTTCCGGCGGACCATCACGTCGACGTCCGAGTCGGTCCGGAAGTCCTCGTGGATGGCAGAGCCGAAGACCCGCACCTCGCGGAGTCCGAAACGGCGGGCGACGCGTGCGAGGGCGTTCCGCGAGGGGCGCCGGAGTGCCGGATGGAGGTCACGCAGCAAGGGGGCGCTCGACGAGCCGTGGGCGAACGGGTCAGGGAACGTGCGGTCGATCGAGCCAGCCAGGACGGCCATCCGTCCTGCCCTGTCACGCAGCAAGGGGTCATCCAGCAGGCGTTCGCGGACAGTCTCGTGGTCGAGTCGCTCGACTGCGAGCCGGTCGGTGAAGCGTCGCAGCGCCCGGTTCAGGCGCACCTCGTCGCGTGGCTCCGCGTCCCAGCGGATCACGAGGAGCAGCCGTCCGGGCTCGAGGCCGGCAAACTCCACCGCCCGGTTCGAACGCACCACGGCGGCCAGGATGCGCTGCATCGGCAGGCGCCGCCCGGCAAACTCGAGCAGCAGGGAAACGGCCTCGGCCTCGGTCGCGGCGATGGCATACCGGCGGTGGGGGTGGCCGTCTGCGATCACGAGTCCCTCGCCTGTCAGCAGGCTCAGCGCCTTCTGGGCGCTCGAGGGGAGAATGGCAAGGACGGCGCTGACTTCCGAGAGCCGCACACCCTCCGGTCGTTGCTCCAGGGCGAAGAGAGCCTCGACAGCGTGGTGCGACGAGAACAGCGAGCCCATGCCAGAATTCTTACGCTGTCAGCGTATGCTGTCAAGGATCAGGACCTCGGCGCGAGGCAGCTCGCGCGGTGTCAGCTCAGTGGCGCAGGACTCCGGCTGGGTTCCAGTTGATCCACCGATGCGGGCTGATGGACCAGCCGGAGGAGTGATCCGTCGGACAGCTCGAGCTCAACGAGCAACGGGTTGTCCGAGACGGGGCGCACTCCACGGATCCCCTTGCCGACGGCGTTCTCCAGCTCGAAACCGATGGCCGGGGTGCGCAGCGCGTCGGAGCGAGCGAGGGCGTACCGAAGCACGGTCCTCGCCTCGTCGGCCAGGACGGCGAGGCGCGCCACGATCGAGTGGCGGTCGATGGTGGCGCGCAGGGTCAGGTCGGCGACGGACGCGGGGAGATTGGCGGCCTGTAGAGCCGGGACACCAAAGAGTCCGATCACCTGCTGTCGGGAGATCGCGTCCGGCGTGGCTTTGAGGGCGTCCTGGGGAATGATCGGCGCGACGACGAGGAAGCGATCGAGGTCGGGATCCGCCTCGGCCACTCGGAGTGCCTCGGCCTTTTTCAGGCCGGTCCTGCGGAGCTCGTGGTAACGCTCCAGCAGCTCTTTGTCGAGGTGGCAGTCGTGGGTCACGACGATCGCCGGCGCATAGCCAGCCAAGCTGTCGATCGCGCCGAGTTCAGGCTCATTCCCAAAGGCGAACCGGTGACGATCCTGGTCAAGACCCCGCCATCTGGGCGGTACGGGTGCGTCCGGCTCCGTCAGCCATCCAACCGGAGCCAGGACGACGTCCCCTTGCTGAAGAGGCGCGTCCTGGTCTGACCGGTAGAAGCTGGCCGGGTTCATCGTCCGGTCGGACGGAACGCGGAACGTCGAACCTCGGCCGTCGGGACGGATTCGGCGAAGTCGGCGATGGTGACCGCCCGGTCGTGATCAAGATCCCCGCGTTCGGCGCGGGCGACATCCGGATCGCCGGCAAAGCGGGGCGGGATGACTCGGGCCATGCTTCCAGAGCGCATCGCGGCGAGTATGCCGGCGTAGGCGGGCTCGGTCTCCGACTCGGCCTGAGCCGTGACGAGAAGGTCGCCGACTTCAACCTCGTAGGCCTCGGCCATACCAAGCAGCGTCGCCCAGCGGACCTGCCTGGTCTCACCTCGCTCGATCTTCCCGAGCTCATCGGGACGGATGCCGATGCGCTTGGCCGCAGCGGCAAGAGAGAGCTCGCCGCGCAGTTCTCGGGCGCGCAACAGCAGCGCCCGGCCTTGTCGTGTGGCGACGGAGGCGGCGGCCGGATGATCTGTTCGGCTCACTCGGAGGAGTGCCATCGTGAAGACCATTGATACGGGCGATAGCCAGTAGCATCATCGGGTATGCCCGTCCAGTTGTCAATCGGAAGGCGGCTCCATCGCCCTTGCCGTGGCCAGGCGCGATCAGGGTCATGGGCAAGGCCGGGCGTCGAGCGACGGACGCCCGGCGACACTGCATCTTGTGGCTACCGGAGACAACCGGATAGGCACACCCCGCGACCCCGCGACCCCGCGATATCGCGGTCCGCGATGCCATCGCCGCTTCCACGCGGGTTCCGGCTTCTCAGCCGGGGATTCCACGCTCTCTATGAAGCGGAGCGCGCCTGACCCGGCCCGCGGGCCCGCCAACGCCGATACGATCACGGTGGGCGATGAGACGTGGACAGAGGGCGGCCTCCGGCCGATACCATCGCGGTGGGCGATGAGACGTGGGCAGCGGGCGGTCGAACGACTGGCGACGGCAGCGGCAGATCCAAGACTGGCGGCGCCGTCCCGTCTCGCCGAGCGCCGTCCCGTCTCGCCGAGCGCCGTCCCGTCTCGCCGAGCGCCGTCCCGTCTCGCCGAGCGCCGTCCCGTCTCGCCGAGCGCCGTCCCGTCTCGCCGAGCGCCGTCCCGTCTCGCCGAGCGCCGTCCCGTCTCGCCGAGCGCCACCACGCCTTGACGACGGGCGGATGATGCAGGCTCAGGGAGCAGGCGTCGAAGCGCGGACTGATCCCGGCCGCCTGGACCGCGCTGAGCCACTGGCGAGACCGATTCTCCCACCACTGGGCCAAGTGTCCGGGAGGTTACGATGCGCGGCTTCGATTGCGTGCCGCCGGACGATGCACACAGCGAGACGATCCACCTGGAGGCAGAGGACGACGACAAGTTGCTCGCGCGTGCGCGGGAGCATGTCGCGCAATACCACGCCAAGATGGGCCTGAGCGACGAGCAGCTTCAGGGAATCATCACCAAGGGAGCCTATGAGGTTCAGCCCGCGACGGCGTGACCGGGCGCCTCATGCCCTGAACTCCAGCTCCGCGTCGTCGAACGCCTCGCGCAGGAACGGAGAGGCCGCCGCCACAGTCGCGCGGCGTGGACACGGTCGGGCGGAGCTGTCCCCCGTGACCCGGCGTTGCGGCAGCGGCAACAGAAAGCGGGCGACGGCGCTCGCCGGGGGCCTGCGGTCCGGTCCTGCCGCCGATCGTTGCGGGGCGAGCAACAGGCCGTGGTCGGAGGACCCGCCGGCCCTGCGTCCACCCGGCGACACCCCCAGTCTGTTGCACCCGGAACAACGTGGCCTCAGGGCCTGATCTCGCCGGCTCGCGCGGGCGCGCGACTCGTCGGCGCTCGCGGGCGCGGGAAACGCCGGTGGTCGGGACAACGGCTACCGCTCCAGTTCGGGGGCGAGCTCCGCGTCGTCGAACGCCTCGCGCAGGAACGGAGATGGGACGGCCGGGTCGTAGACGAGGGTGAGCGAGCGGCGAGCGCGGGTCCAGGCGACGTACGCGAGCCGCCGCTCTTCCTCCAGCGCGCGGCCGGGGTCGTCGGCATCGTCGAGCGCGCGACGGCTCGGGAAGCGGTCGGCATCCATGTCGACGACGGCGACGTGATCGAATTCGAGGCCCTTCGTCGCGTGGGCCGTCGCGAGCGTCAGGCGGGCGTCACTCCGGCGGAGCGCGGCGAGGGCGTCCCGGCGCGCCCGAACGGTGGCCACGAACGTCGGAGCGTCGGGGAATGGAGCCGCCCAGGCGAGCATCGCCGCCACGAGCTCGTCGAGCGGGAGCTCGGGCTCGGCCGGGTCGAGAGGATCGTTCGGCTCGGCGGATCCAGCCGGGTCCTCGGCGCCCGTCAGGGCCGGTCGTGCCGCGGGATCGCCATGCGCCCGACGGCGGAGCGCGCCGATCCGGACGAGAAGCGGCCGGCTTGCGACGTCCGGTTCCGCCAGCCTCGCCAGGAGCCCGTCGAGGCGCGGGTCCTCGACGAGGAGCCGGAGCCGGTCCGCACGGAACGGCAGGCCGAGCTCCAGCGCGACCGCGGCGGCCGGAAGGAGCTCGCGGTTCGTCCGCGCGAGGATCGCCCGGGTCCCGCCGTGGGCGCCCTCGCCACCGTCCGCCTCGACGTCCGATGGCCAGCTCGCCAGGACCCGCCGAACCCGGTCGTCGTCGTCGCCCGCGTCCGGGGCGAGGACGAGTCGCCCCGCGGCCCCGGCGCGGGCCACGATCCGCTTGGCGAATCGCTCGCGGTTCCCCTCGACGAGCCGGACTGCGCGCTCGACGACCGGCGCCGGGCAGCGGAAGTTCGTCACGAGATCGTGCCGCCGTAACCCGGGCAGCCGGGCGTCCAGGTCGAGCACTCGCCGGACGTCGGCCAGTCGCCAGCCATAGATCGACTGATCGTCGTCGCCAACGAGGAAGATCCGGTTGGCCGGCGCGGCGAGCAGGAGGGCCAGCTCGAGCTGTGAGCGGTCGACGTCCTGGACCTCGTCGACGAGGAGCTCGGCGCAAGCCGGCCGCCAGCGGGCGAGCAGGCCGGGGTCCGCCTCGAGCGCCGTGAGCGCCCCCGCGACGAGGTCGTCGAAGTCGAGCCCACCGGTCGCCGCGAGCGCCCGCTGGTAGGCGACGAACCCCCGGGCGATCGGGCCCGCCTCGGCGTCGGCTGCCACCTCGTCGGCGGAAACGCGGAGGTCGAGCTTGAGCCGGGAGATGGCCGCGTCGAGCCGGCGTCGCCCGGCCGCGTCGACACCCGGGAGCGTCCGCCGCAGGAGCCCGTCGCGGTCCACCAGCGGCTCGACCGATCGCCCGGCCGAGCGGAGGATCTCCCGCCCGAGGGCGTGGAACGTCCGGACCCGCACCGCGCCGGGCGCGACCCCGAGCGGCGCCAGCGCTCCGGTGAGCCGCTCGGCGAGCTCGTCCGCGGCCCGCTTGTTGAACGCGATCGCCGAGATCGTCCCGGCCGGCGTCCCGCCCGCCACGAGCCAGGCGATCCGGGCGATCAGCGTCGTCGTCTTGCCGCTCCCCGCCGGCGCGATGCACAGGACCGGACCCGGCGGCGCAGTCGCCGCGGCGCGCTGGTCCGGCGTGAGGCGGGCCAGCCGCGCGGCGACCGAGGGATGCAGCTCGGGATGGGACATCGATGGATCTTGCGCGCCCGGTCTTGCCGGACGCTTACCCGTGACTTGGCGCTCACTCCTGCGCGCGATGATCGGCCGCCGAGAGCAGCGACAGAGTGTGCCGCGTGGTGCCGCCCAGCGCTCGTTGGCGGGGATTCGGCGGTGTAGAGTCTCGACCGTTGGGCCAGCGCGTCGACACGTGCCGGGAGGGACATGGACTCGTCGACCGAGCGCAGTGTGCGTACCGCGGCGATCCGGACGTTCCTGATCGCGGACATCCGGGGCTACACGCGCTTCACCGCCGAGCACGGTGACGAGGCCGCCTCTCGACTGACCGGCCGGTTCGCGCACGTCGCCGCCGAGGGCATCGAGGCCTGGGGCGGAGAGCTCGTCGAGCTCCGGGGCGACGAGGCCCTCGCCGTCTTCGAGTCGGCCCGCCAGGCGCTCCGAGGCGCCGTCGAGCTGCAGTCGGCGTTCGCGGACGAGACGCGGACGGATCCCGGGCTGCCGCTCGGGGTCGGGATCGGGCTCGATGCCGGCGAGGCCGTGCCGGTGGGCGACGGCTACCGGGGTGCGGCGCTGAACCTGGCCGCTCGACTGTGCGCCGTCGCCGCAGCGGGTGAGGTCCTCGCCAGCGAGAGCCTCATCCACCTGGCCGGCCAGGTTGACGGGCTGGACTATCGGCCCGCCGAACCGGCCTCGTTCAAGGGCTACGACGCGCCGATCCCCGCGGTGAAGGTGACGGCCCGCGGCGACGATGGCCCAGGAACCGAGATCGGCGTCGGCGACCCTCGTGCCGGGGTGCCGGCGCTGCCGCCGGAGCTCGATCCGATCGTCCCGATCGCGGGCCGTGACCGGGAGCTGGCCTGGCTGCGCTGGCACTGGCGTCGGGCGAGCCACGGCCATGGCCGGACCGTGGTCCTGTCCGGGCCCCCTGGCATCGGCAAGACCCGGCTTGCCGCCGAGCTCGCGACCATCGCCCATGACGGTGGCGCGGCCGTCGTCTACGTTCCGGCGGCCCGTCTCGCCGATGGCCCCCCGGCCCAGCACGCCGACGCCCCGAACACGTACGCCGACGCCCCGACCGACCGCGCCGACCCCCCGACCGACCGCCCCGTGCTCACCATCGTCGACGACCTCGACGCCGCGGCAGGCGCTGCCGTCAGCTCCATCGTCGAGCAGGCGCGCGACCTCGCCGGCCGACCCGGCATGTTCCTGGTCACCCATCGCCGCGAGGCCCCGCCCGGGCTCATCGCGGTCGCGGAACGGCTGGCTCCACCTGAGCAGCGCCGAACGGTCGGCCCGATCGATGCGGACGCGGTGCGAGCCATCGTCGCCCTCTACGCGGGCCACGCCGTCGAGGCGGCGCCGATCAGCGACCTGCTCGGCGAATCCGGCGGCGTACCGGCCGTCGTCCACCGGGTCGCCAGCCGCTGGGCGCGGACCACGGCCGCCGGTCGCCTGGGGACCTCGGCCGATCGGACCGACGCCGGACGGCGCGGGTTGCGCGCCGCGGAAGCGGCCCTGATCGGCGACGTGGCGGATCTCGAGCGGGCCCGCGAACGCGAGCGGCGCTACGCGGTCGATCCCGCCGACGGGGACGGTGCGGCCGCCGGGTCGCGGACGGTCTGCCCGTACAAGGGCCTAGCCGAGTTCGAGGCCGCGGACGCGGATTACTACTTCGGCCGGGAGCGTCTCATCGCCGAGCTGATCGCCCGGTTCGTCGGCGGCTCGTTCCTGGGGCTCGTCGGCGATTCCGGCAGCGGCAAGTCGTCGGCGCTGCGAGCGGGGCTGCTGCCAGCCCTCGCCGGCGGGGTCCTGCCGGGCAGCGGCACGTGGCCCCAGGCGATCTTCCGACCGGGCGAGCATCCGGTGTCGGAGCTCCGCCGGGCCCTGGCCCGGGCGCTGCCGGGGACGACCCTGCCGGCCGACGATCCTTCGGCCGCGCTCGGTTCCGCGCTCGCCGGCCTCGCGACGGGACAGCGCCTCGTCGTCGTCGTCGACCAGTTCGAGGAGGTCTTCAACGCGACCCGCGACGATGCCGAGCGGAGCGCGTTCATCGACCTGCTCACCGCCGAGCACGTCGGCCTGCGGGTGATCGTCGCGATGCGGGCCGATCACTACGGCCGCTGCGCGGCCTACCCTGGGCTCGCGAGGCTCCTGGGCTCCGACCAGGTCCTCGTCGGGCCGCTGTCGAGCGCCGAGATCGCCGCGGTCATCGAGCAGCCCGCCCAGCGGGTCGGGCTGCGGGTCGAGCCCGAGCTCACCGGGGCCCTCGTCGCCGATGCCGGCAGTGAGCCGGGCGTCCTGCCGCTCCTCTCGACCGCCCTCCTCGAGCTCTGGCAGGCGCGCGACGCCGGGCGCCTGACCCTCGCCGCCTATCGGGCGAGCGGCGGCCTCCAGGGAGCGATCGCCCGGCTCGCGGAGGCCACCTATGCCGGCCTCGATCCGCACCGCCAGTCGGTCGCCCGGGCGCTCCTCCTGCGCCTCGCGGGACCCGGCGAGGGCGCCGAGCTCGTCCGCCGCCGCGTCCCACTCGAAGAGCTCGATACCGAGAGCGATCCGGTCCTCGGCGAGGTCCTGGGCACGCTGACGGCGGCCCGGCTGCTGACGACGGGCGAGGGCCACGTCGAGGTCGCCCACGAAGCGCTCCTGCGGGAGTGGCCGCGGCTCCAGGGCTGGCTCGAGGAGGACGCGGCCGGCCGCCAGGTGAGGCTCCACCTCATCGGCGCGGTGGCCGACTGGCAGCGGCGCGGGCGCGAATCGGGCGACCTCTACCGGGGCGCGCGCCTGGCGGCGGCCCTCGAATGGGCCAGCGAGCACCAGGTGGAGCTCAACGCGGCCGAGCGCACCTTCCTCGACGAGAGTCGAGGGGCTTCCGAACGCGAGGTCGAGCGACAGCGGCGGATGAACCGCCGGCTGCGGCTGCTGCTCGCCGGTGCGGCGGGCCTGCTCGTCGTGGCGGTGGCGGCCGGCGGGTTCGCCGTCCTCCAGGGCCAGCACGCCGCGGACGAGGCGCGCCGCGCGACGGAGCAGCAACAGCTAGCGCAGCGGCAGAGCGCGCTCGCGCAGCAGGCGGCGCGCGACGCACGGTCCCGGGAGCTGATCGCCTCGGCCCTCGCGGCCCGTGACCAGGACGCGAGTCTCGCCAAGCTCCTGGCCGTACAGGCGATGAACGGGGTCAGCACGCCGACGTACCAGTCGACGAGCGTGCTCCACCAGGTGCTGGCCGCCGATCCGATCATCGCCCGCTACAGCTGGCCGAAGGACCGGCCCATGGACGAGCTGTCGACCGACCTCGACCCCACGGGCCGGCTCCTCGTGGCGTCCGGGAGCGGTGGCACTCCCACCAATCACCTCGAGGTCGCCGACGCGACGACCGGGACGGTGCTGTGGTCCTGGACGCACGGCAGCGTGAGCGCGACCAGCGGTGACGGCTTCATCGGGCCCTCGTGGTTCTCCGCCGATGGCTCGCTGGTCATCGCCGGCCTGTACTGGGGAACCCCGATTAGCAAGGACGTGGCGCCGCCGAGCGGGGTCGCGCTGGGGGCCATGATCTGGGACGCTCGCACCGGCGAGCTCCAGAGGACGATCCACCTGGGCCCATGTGGCGGGCAGGTGACCGCCGTCTCCAAGAGCCGCCTGCTCGTCTGGACTCCATCGCCGGGTCCCGATGGACGAACGGGGTGCCAGTGGCTGCCCGACGGCAAGGAAACGGTCGAGGTGGTCGACCTCGCCACCGACAAGGTGACCGTCCTCACGGATGCGGCGAAATGGGAAGGGGGTGGCACGCTGAGCGGGGACGGCCAATTCGCCGGCTTCGACGTGCTCGAGCCCGGGAAGTGCGGAGCCTCGTGCCTCACGTCGGTGGTCCTCGACCTCGATCACGCGAACCGCCGGGTCTTCCAGCTCGAGGGCGATCCCACCGCGAACTCCGCACAGTATGCGCGACAGCTGAACGACGACGGAACGCTGCTCCTGTACGGGGACCGCCCGACACTCGTCTACCGCATCGCCGACGGACCTTCGAGGCCCATCGCCCAGTGGCCGGGCACGGGTGGGAGCGGCGGGTCCGCGGTGTTCGACCCGACGGGCCAGACCGTTTTCCAGACCTCTCGCGATGGGACCCTGCGCCACTGGAATCCCGTCACGGGAGAAGTGCTCGACACCTGGCCGGCCATCGGCGGCGGCAGGATCTCGGTCGCGGCCACTGACCCGAGGGTCCTCGTGACCGATCCCGTGTCTGCGACGGCCGTGATCCTCGACGTGGGCGCCAGGGGTGACCTCGGCGGGGTGACAACGTGCCGAACCTTCACGATGGGGGGGAGCCTGAAGGTTCGGGCCGGCGTGGCCGCGTTCGGCGAGTATTGCCCCGACGGCAGCATCCGGGTGCAGGTGGTCGACCTTGCGACGCGGTCGCGCCTGGGGTCGTGGCCCGGGTGGTGGTCGCAGGACCTGGCCATCTCGCCGGATGGGCGCTTCTTTGTCAGCCAGCAGTCCGATGGCGGGAACCTCATTGGTCCTCTCGAGGTGGCCGACCTGCGGACCGGTGCGGTGGTCGTCGAGCTGAAGGGGATGTGCCGGTACGACTCGGGCTCGCTGACTCCGTGGGCCGAGCAGCCTGGTTGCGTGGCCTACCCGAAGACGCCATTCCCCTTCGGGCTTGGGTCGGAGGCGATCCAGTGGTCGCCCGACGGCACGATGATAGCCGCGGTCGATGGCTACCTGGGGACCGTGGTCGTCTGGGACGCCCGGAGCGGGGCCGTGAAGTTCCAGAGCGACCTCTCTTCCGACCGGGGGCCATTCATGGTCATCTTCACGCCGGACTCGAAGGGCCTCGTGGTGTCCTGGAACGTGTGGTCCGCCTCTCCAGCCACGGGGCTCGTCGAGATGCTGTCAACGGAGACGTGGAAGCCGGTGACGACGGCCAAGCTCGACCCGTCCGTCTTCGGGGCGAACACACTCGGGCTCATCGGCATCACGCCTGACGGCTTGACGATCCTCGCCCTCGGCGGCTTCGGCCAGGGTGGCGACGCAACGCTGATCTGGCTCGACGCGGCCACGCTCGAGATCACGAAGACCGTCGCGCATGCGCACACGGGGTCGCCGAAGTCGATGGCCCTGAGCCCCGACGGGTCGCTGGCGGCCACCGGCGCGTCGGACGGGATCCTGCGCGTCTGGGACACGAAGACCGGGGAGCTCAGGCAGCAGATGGACTTCGGCGGGTCGGAGGTCCAGGGCGTCGCCTTCATCGACAACCTGCACCTTGCCGTCACCCCGCGGCGTGGCGACCTGCTCATCATGACCCTCGATCCGGCGGAGCTGGTGGACACCGTCCGGGCGTCGCTGACCCGGACGTTCACGGCTACGGAATGCTCGACGTACGGGATCGAGCCCTGCCCGACCCTGGAGGAGATGCGGGCTCCCTGATCGTGTCCGAGAGGAAGCGCCGTCCGGATCGTTCGCGGGACACGAGGAGGCCGGCGGGGTTTCCCCGGCCGGCCTCCTCGGTGCGTGGACTGGTGGCGACCCCTACGGGGCGGGGTCGGCCAGGCTGATCT
>CAWJIC010000035.1:0-269587 GCA_963842755.1 uncultured Chloroflexia bacterium
GGCGCCGACGAGGCGGAGGTCATTGGCGAGGCCGAGATAGTTGTTGGCGCAGAAGTTCAACACCTCGTGACCAGCGACGGCGACGCGCGCCCCCTGCGGTCCCTCGATGCGGCGCTCGTCCTTCCAGAGCCCCGCCGCCTGGATCTCGTCGAGCTTCGGCCCGGAATCCGCTTGTCCACCTGAGCGTACATGGTGCATTCTCCCTCGGCCGGCGAGAACGGCCGGCTCAGCGCGCCGCGTAGCGACGCCTGACGTTGGGGAACAGGTACTCCTCGAACGCGCGCCCGAGATCGTGGGCTGGCTGGAAGCCCCAGTCGCGGCGCGCGCACGCGTCGTCCACGTCCTCGGGCCACGAGTCCACGATGCGCTGCCGGCGCGGATCGGGCGCGAAGCGGACGGCGGCACCAGGGAAGGCCGCGCGGACGAGGCCGGCGACCTCGCCCGCGTTCGGGTTGAAGGCGGCGACGTTGTAGACGAGGGTCGTCAGCGACTCCGCGGGCGCGTCGAGAAGGGCGAGCAGCGCGGCGACCGCATCGGGCATGACCATGAACGGGATGCGGGTGTCCTCGCGGACGAAGCACGCGTAGGGGCAGCCCTGGGCGGCGGCGTGGACCATCTCGGGGGCGTAGTCACTCGTGCCGCCGCTCGGCAGGGTGAACGCCGAGATCAGCCCGGGAAAGCGGAGCGCGCGGAAGTCCACGCCGGAGGGCGCGCCCTGCGCAGCGAGCTGATGATAGTGGCGGGCGAAGTAGCGCCCGAGGTTCTCGCAGTAGAGCTTGTTGCACCCGTACATAGTCACGGGCTCGAGCCAGTGATGCTCGTCGACCTTGCCCGTCGCCCGCTTGGTCGAGAGGTCGGGCAGGCCGTAGACCGCGATCGAGCTGGGGAAGAGAATTCAGCGGGCGGCCGTGCGCGGCCGCCTCCTCGACGGCCAAACGGAGCAGGTTGAGCGTGCCCTGGACATTGACCTCGTGCGCCGTCTCCGGCACGAACTCGGCCCGGGTCGAGAGGAGCGCGGCCAGGTGGAAGACGACCGAGATCTCGAACTCACTCCGGAGCCGATCAAGTAGATGGCGGTCGAGGATGTCGCCGACGCGGGTCGCCGCGCAGCCGCGCTCGAGCCTCGGGGTCGAGCGGCCGGACGTCGAGCGCCAGCACATCGAAGCTTCCGAGCTCGGCGAGGCGGGTGATGAGCCCGTGCCCCATCTCGCCATTGGCGCCGGTCACGAGCACCACGGGCTTGCGCGTCATGAGGTGCCCCCGACCCCGGGCTCGGCGGTCGCGGGACACGACAGGTCCTGCGACGCCGCGGCCGGGTCCCGGAAGAGATGGATCCCGACGAGCTCGGACCCGACCGGTCGGAGCTGGAGGTAGGTCGGACCGTCGGCCGGCTTCTCCCAGCCGCCGGGCACGGTGAACGTCAGCGCCGGGCGGAAGGCGCTCGACGCGTACGTTCCGGGGGCAAGGGCCGCCGGCGGCGGACCGCTGGGCGCGGGAGTCAGGCCAGCCGATCCGCACCCGGCGATGATCGTCGCGGAGACGAGCAGGCCGGCGACGAACCTCCGAACCGGGCGATGAACCACGCCGCCTCCCTCCACGTCCGGGCTGCTGCCCGCTCTCGCGCGCCGGGCCGGGCAGCGACCCCTGGCGGTCAGTGTAGCGGCAGCCCCGCCGGCCGCCGGACGGAAGGGCGCTATTGGAGATCCATGCGCCACCCGCCTAGGTCGGGGCCCAGTGGCGAGCTCAGTCCTCAGCTCACCGCTTTCTTCACGAGCGCGCCGATCCTTGCCTCGTCGGCGGCGGTCAACTCCGTCAGAGCGAAGGCGGTCGGCCACATGGCGCCTTCGTCGAGGTTCGCCTCGTCGCTGAAGCCGAACGTCGCGTACCTCGTCTTGAACTTCTGCGCGCTTTGGAAGAAGCAGACGACCTTGCCGTCCTTGGCATACGCGGGCATCCCGTACCAGAGTCTCGGCGAGAGGGCTGGCGCGCTGGCTTTGATGACAGCATGGAGCCGCTCGCCCATGGCGCGATCCGGTCCCGGCATCTCGGCGATCTTCGCGAGCACGGCGCTTTCCCCGTCCGCCTTGTCCGAGCGCGGGCCGCGGCGCGCGGCCGCCTTCTGCTCTTGGACGCGCTCCTTCATCGCGACTCGTTCCTCGTCCGTGAATCCCTTGAACGTCTTGTCGGTCGCGGTGGTGCTCTTGGCGGACTTCTGCGTGTCCTTCATTGCAGGTTTCCTCCTCTGCGAGTCTTGATGGGGACGACCCTCATGCTAGGGAGCCGCCGCGGCGGCGGCTTCTCCGAAACTGCTCGGTCGTGACCTGGTAGATAACGAACTGGTTCTGACCGGGACGCCCGAGTCGCTGCGTCGGGTACAGGGGGCTATGGGCAACCCTGAGGCGGATGATGAGGACGAGCGTCTGTTGGAGTTTGCACGCCTCGTGCCGACGCCGGACGGGTTACTGGATCAAGATCCCAGCGAAGGCTGCGGTGCCGGCGCGCACTCTGGTCCCATGGACTGGTTCTGCTGGAGACTCATGCACTGGGGAACCAGTCGGGAAGCGTCCCACGTGAGCGTCGACGGCTCCCCGGAGGCAGGCTGGCTGCGATACGACTTCTCGACGACAAACACGCCGGCCCGCCCCCTGCTACCGGTCATCGCCTCAAGGGGGCCAGGGTTGTCGATCGACTTCGCGTATGTCGCGCCGGCTGAGCAGTACGCCGGCAGCGAACACTACAGTCCCGCGAACGGCTGGTCCGATCCGCTGTTCGCAGACGAGCTGACTTGGCTCCGAGGCGCCTTGGGGGCTAGCCGACGCGGATGGTCCGGACGCTGCTCACCGAGTGGGCCTACGCCCGCCCGTTCGCCGACACCGTCGAGCGGATCGCCAGCCTGGCCCGCTTCATCGACTTCTACAATCGACGCCGACCGCACTGGTCGCTCGCCGGACAGCCGCCGATCAGCCGGACGCCCGTCAACAACCAGCGTGGGAAGAACATCTAGGCCGCCTCTAGATGTCCGAGGCGGTGGAGCCATCTGGTGGCAGCACGTGATCTATGCACGGCGATTCGACCCGGTCCCGTAGCGCTTCCCTGAACGGATCGTCTCGAAGGGGCCGCGACCACCGGCGGCCGTTCGAGCGACCTCGGTCTCGGCAAGACCCTGGGTGACCACCTGGGTCAGGGCCGACACGCAGAAGGTGTTGAGGCTGACGCCCTCTCGACTCGCGCGTCGGGCCAGGGCCCGGTGGAGGCTCTTCGGTACCCGGACCACGAAGCGGCCGCTGTAGTTATCGTCGCCTCGGGCCGGAGCCGGAACGGGAGCGCCATCGGTCCGAGCCGACTCGATCCAGGCGTCGATCGCGCTGCTCACCTCGCCGACGGCTTCGGCGGCGGTCTCGCCGGCGGCGACGCAGCCGGGCAGGTCCGGGACCAGCGCGGTCCAGGTCCCGTCAACTTCTTCGTGCAGCTCAACGGTGTATCCGCGCGTCACCGCGGCTGTCCCGGAGGTCATATCAGTCCTTCCCGCAGTCATCGACCGCCCGGAGCGCCGCCAGCACCTGGTCGCCGTCATAGAAACTCACCCGATCCGTCGAGGCGGCCGCGGATGCCTCGTCGATTTCCTGAAGAGCGACCTGGTCTCGATCAGGATTGACGCGCGCCCAGTACCGAGCGAGCTTGATCTTCAGCTGGCGGCGGGCCTCCGGGTGGAGCTGCGCGACACGGCGAGGTGGGTCCCGCAGGAAGTCGTCTGAGACGGTCGTCGGCCGATAAAGGCAGGCGACCGACTCTTCGGGCAAGACGTGCAGCAACGGCGGCAGATACATGTACGGGACGACTTGGTCCCGGCTTCGGATCAGCCCAAGGTTCTGAGCCGTTCCGGGTGATCCCTCCGCGACGAGCGATAGCGGCAAGACCGGTACGAGGACCCGGAATGGGTGCGCGATCAGGCCGGTCTTCTGGTCGACCATATCGCAGGTCGGCGAGATCAGGAGGCCGTAGCCATACGAGACGGGGCCAAGGTAGTGCTTCGCGTGGCCGTCGGAGTCGACGAGAGCTTCGAAGGGCTGGTCGGCGAAAGGGATCGCCGCGAAGAGGTCACCTGCGAAGAGGATCGTGGACCAGCTTGGGACCCAGTATTCGTTGTCGGATGGGCGGAACAAGGCGTCGGCCATCGCTCCCGCTCCTGGTCAGGCCCCAATGCGTGCGCTGAGACTGGGACTCCACGGGAGCTGTTCGACGCTCCCCCGCCCCGTGGGGCGATTACTGGTCGACGTTCTCGACAGAGACCGTTGGGAGCTCCTCCTCGACGAGGGGCGGGAAGCCACTGAACATCTGGGAGCGGAGAGCCGCCACATCCTCGGGACGGAACCGGCGGACCCCGCTGGGCAGATGGACCGCTCGGATGAGGCCGCGTTCCTCCCACCGTCGAAGCGTGTTCTCGTGGACACCGAGCCCTCGCGCGGCTTGTCGAACCTGAAGAAGTGCCATTGCCATGCTCCGTACCTGCGGTAGGAGCGCAGTCTCCACCTCGGGAGTGACTTTGTCAACTTGGTATAGATGGTAGATATTGTCCATCAGATGCCAAGAACTGTGCCATCAACAGGCCGTCGTGGACGAGCTGGGCGATCCCGACGTGCGGCGCGGGGCCAGTTGGCAGGGTATCGAGCCTCACTTACCTGCGGCTCATCGCCGGAATGGGCAGCAGCGGCACCCGCGACGACAGCATCGGCCGCTCGTCAGCCGAACTCGATCTCGACCATCTCGATCAACAGCGACGGGGTGGGCGAGGACGTCCGCGTCGGGCCCGAAATGCCGCGGCGGGTCCACGCGGTGCTCAGGCGGGGATCGCGACCTTCAGGGTCGGCGGCGGCGTGTGCCCATCCGTGGGCGCCGGGCCGCCCCAGATCAGGACGTCGGGATCGATGTCGACGCCGCCGGGCCACACGATCGTTCCGCGTCGCACGCGGACCCGCCGGAACATGGCCTCGTCCGAGCGGATCGGCTCGAAGACGGGGCCGTGCAACAGGTCAGCGATGTCCCTGCCCACTACCGAGCCATCGGTCAGAGTCAGGCCTCCAGGTGATCGTCGAGGGCTGACGACGACCCCGGCGTCGCTTCGGCAGACCCTCGACCTGGCGGGCTACGGGGCGCTGAACCGCAGGATCCACGGGCCGGGGAGCCGGGCGTCGTCTCCTCCCGAGCCGATCAGCTCGTCGATCGTCACCGTCCACTCGCCCGAGGCGTCGCCCACGCCGCCGTCGGTCATGAACGCGATCGTGCCGTCAGGCTCCGGTGCGAGGTCCCCAAACACGAAGCGCAGGACCCGACCGCCGTGGCGGACCTCGCCGACCGGCGTCCAGTCGCCGGGCGGCAGGTTGCCGTCGATCTTCAGTCTCGACCCGAACGATGTTGGGGGCCGCGATCAGCCGCGTCACGCCGACCCGGACACCGTCGACCTCGGTGACGGCGGCCGGGGTGATCGTCGTGCCGCCGTCGACGTTCAGTTCGAAGTCGAATGTCCACGGCCCAGGGTAACGGTGCCACGGGTTCCAGCCGACGCTGTCGGCATCGGGCGGCGGCGTCGAGTCGTCGCGGACCCCGATGAACGGGATGACGACGTGCAACTGCCGTGGCCCGGCCGGCAGGGGCAGCACCGGGGGCCGCTTCCAGGCGACATTCACGGCCGCGAAGGGGCCATCCGGTCTCGACGCGGCGCCGCCACCGGACAGGTACTCACCCGACGCGTCGGTGACGACCGTGGAGAATGCCGCGAGCTGCGTCGTCCCGCTGCGTTCGCGCTCGTCGACGACCGAGATCGCCAGGGCCAGTCGGGTCGAATCGGCATACGCTCGATCGATCGTGACCCGGTAGCCGTCGACGACCTGGGAGAGGTTCAGCTCCACGCCGCGATGCCACGGCAGGTCGAACGGACCGGCGAGGAACAGGTAGAGCCCCTGCAGGCTGCCGGTGGCCCCGCCAATGGCGAAGGCGGCCGCGAGCAGGCCGATCACCCCGGCGCGACGCCCCGGGCGGAGCCGGGTGTGGCGGGCGGGACGCGGGGTCCAGGCCCGCAACCTGTCTTCCATTCGCTCATCGAGTCGATCCAGGATACCCGGCGAAGGCTGGATCGCCAGGAGGTCGAGCAGGCCCGCCTCGAGCCGGTCGTTCGGCGTGAGGTTGGAAGTGCGAGTGTCAGGCGTCGTCACGGTAGGTCTCCCTGATGGTCGCGAGGGCACGGCTGAGCAGCTTCTGTGTCGCCTGGTCGCTCTTGCCGAGGAGGTCGCCGATCTCCCGCGCGGTCAGCCGGGCGGCAAAGCGGAGGACGATCGCCTCCCGCTGGATCTCCGGCAGGCGGTTGACGGCCGCCACCAGGGTCGCCCGCGCCTCGTTCGCGAGGACGGTCTCTTCCGGTCCGCCCGCGCGGCGTTCGTCCGGGACCTCCGCGATGAGCGGGACGGCGGACGAGCGACGGCCGGCGTCGATCGCCGCGTTGCGGGCGATCCGGAGGAGCCAGGCGAGGATCCCGCCGCCGCTCGGGCGGTACCGTGGCATCGCGACCAGGGCCCGTTCGAACGTGACGGCCGTCAGTTCCGCGGCGTCGTCCTCGCTGCTCGTCCGGGTCCGGAGGTAGCGAAAGACGGCGAGCCGGTGGCGGCCATAGAGGAGGCCGAAGGCGGCCGGATCGGAGCGCGCGGCGAGGGCGAGCTCCTCGTCCCGCTCGCCGGCCGGAACATCCCGGTCGGTCGCCAGCGCACCAGCGTGTTCCATCGAATCTCCGTCAGCGTCGCGTGGGTTGTGACCCTCTGCCTTGGTAACGCGGTATGGAGCGGATTCGGACAGGGGCCTGCATGCGCCTCCGCGACTGACTCCCGCTCGCCTTGGTTCAAACTGGCCCAACGAGGCCGGGATCGTCCTCCGAGCGGGGAACCGGTCACAACAGAAGTGAGGGCCACCGGAACCAGCGGACGAGGTCGGCTATCTACCGACGGTCTCCTTGACCGCCTGGAAGTGTCGGAGTAGATGGCCGAGAAGCCCGCCCTCGATCTCGTCCACCGTCGTGATCGGACCCTCGACCGTGTCGGTCGCCCGGTCGAGCTGGTCATCGGTGAGGGACGCAATGAGGCGACGCACCGTCGCCCCGTTTCTGCGCAGCAACCGGATGCCATCCTCGCGTGACCGATTGGCGAAGCGAACAGCCTGCCGGGCGTTGTAGCGAGCGCCATCCGCCTCGGTTCGTCGTGCGGCCACGGGGAGTTCTGTGCCGAGCGCCATCGCCTCAACGATCCCGCCGATGATGAGGTGACCGGCAGCGATGTGCTGGACGACCGGGCCGACCGTTCGACCTTCACGCTCGCACGGCGCACGCCACTCGTCGTCGGTCAGCTCTTGGGCGAACGCGATCACGTCGTCGTTTGCCTGAGCGAACCGGCGGGCAAGTTCGAGTGCGCGCTCACTCGCCCCTCTCGTTGGAGCGACCGTCGTCGCGCTCTCCTGACCCATCTCACTCCCTCCGTATCGGGTAGCGGTGCGCGCGCTTCCAGGCCGTTCGGCGGCAGACCGGGCAGCCGACGGGACGCTTGCCCCGATCGAACGGTGCTCAGGCGGGGATTGCGACCTTCAGGGTCGGCGGCGGCGTGTGCCCATCCGCGGGCGCCGGGCCGCCCCAGATCAGGACGTCGGGATCGATGTCGACGCCGCCGGGCCAGACGATCGTTCCGCGTCGCCTTCACCGGATCTTCTTGGCCGTCCGCTTCGTCGCGCCGTAGAACTGCTCGCGGGTCACGTGGGCCTGACCGATCATGTACTTGATCGTCTCCACCGTGAATGTGTCGTAGTGCGTGTCGACGTCGACGCTGCACCGCGTCAACGAGTTGACTCACTTCTGGTGACTGCCCTTGCGGTGGTCCGCGGGATGGTGGAACCCGAGCTCGCGGAGGATCTCGCAGACCTCGGCTGGGGTCAGGGTCGGATAGCTCTTGCCCACCCCCGGTCAGGTCACCGGACCGTGATCGTGTCCGTGACGAGCGAGCTCCGTCGGAGGCCGAAGAGCGTTCCGGTGATCCGAACATAGAACGCGATCCGCCGGCGCAGTGGAACTGGGCGCCGCACGGGCCACCCGAGAGCCGTCATCGACTCGACGTGGAGGGCGATCTGCTCGCGGAGGTCGGCGAGCGCCTCCTCCTGCGTCTCGCGGACCGCCAGGAGCGACAGCGTCAGGCACTCCGCGTACCAGCGGCCCCCGGCCTGGTACGTGTACATGACGATGGGGACCACCACCGGATCCGCGGCCGCCGATCGGTCGCCCGCGACGAGCGGGTCTGCGGCTGTCTGCGCAGTTCGTGGGTGTTGGGCGACGGCCATGGTGAACTGGCCTCCTGGGTGCACGGAGCGCGATGCTGACCAGCTTCGGGGGTGACCGGCACTTCGTCCCAGCCCCAGTCGGCATCTCCTCCAGGGGCCGGATAGTACCACCAGCTCCTCTTCCAACTTGCGTCAACGCGAGCGTGCGCCCGACGGTGGAGCATGAGCGCCCTGCTGCCGCTCATCCCGTGCTTCACCACCACGTCAACGGCCGTCACCATACGCCCCCTCACCTACCTGCGGCTTATCGCCGGAATGCGCAGCGGTGGCCCCGCGACGACAGCATCGCCCGCTCGTCAGGTCAGCTCGAGGTCGAGGGCGACGAGGTGGGCGAGGACGTGGGCGTCGGGCCCGGAGCGCCGCGGCGGGTCCAGGCGGTGCTCAGGCGGGGATCGCGACCTTCAGGGTCGGCGGCGGCGTGTGCCCATCCGCGGGCGCCGGGCCGCCCCAGATCAGGACGTCGGGATCGACGTCGACGCCGCCGGGCCAGACGATCGTTCCGCGTCGCACGCGTACCCGCCCGAACACGGCCTCGTCCGGGCGGATCGGCTCGAAGACGGTGCCGCGCAACAGGTCAGCGATGTCCCTGCCCACTACCGAGCCATCGGTCAGGGTCAGGCGGACACAATGGCCATCGAGCGGTTCGACCGAGCGGATGCGCAGCATCGTGACCCCATCCTGGCGGAGGGGCTGGATCGGAACCAGCGGCCTCGACGCGTGCCCCAACGGCCTATGCGAAGGGAAGGAAGTCTCCGATTGTCACGACCTTGATCCGCTGCTGGATCGGTTGGAGCTTCTTGCTCCAGTCGCCGTCGTTCGTGATGAGGTGCCCGACCTGGCAGGCGAGGCCGGTGCCGATGATGAGCGCGTCGGGCGGAGCGAACCTGTGCTCGGCTCGCAGGGATGCCGCCTCCTGGGCCATCTGGAGATCGAGCGGAACAGCCTGCAAGTTGGCATGATGCCGGATGAAGGACAGGACCGTGTGGTGGCCAGGCGGTGACGCCCGCAGGGGACGGACGAGGATCTCCATGACCGTGATCATCGAGATGGCCGCTTGATTACGTCCGCTCTGGACGAACTCGTCGATCACGTGACGAGCGACCGGGTGAGTGGCTTCCGACGCGTCGAGATAGGCCGCGAGACAGGTCGTATCAAGCAGGATCCTGTCGCCTGCCGGGACCGCGGACTCGAGCTTCGAGAGGTTGCTCACCGGTCACTGACCACCGGTCGTTCCCAGTCGGCATGTTCCTCGCGCAGGAACGCTTTGACATCCTCAGTTGTCCCGAAAACGCCAGTGAGGGTGCCGGCGAAGGTGCGGGGCACCACCCTGACGACGGCCGTTCCCGGCTCGTCCGCATTGGCCTCGAAGACGAGCAGGTCGTTCTGCCGCGCATCCAGGACCTCGACGATCGCCTCGGGCACGGTGATCTGGTTCTTCGCGCGAAGGCGAGCTTCGGCCTCGATCGTCGGTGTCAGCATCACGATGTCTCCATTGGGTGATGCCAGCCTACCCGTGGTCGTACCCCATGTCAACAGTACGACAGCGACGATCAGTTCCTACGCAACGGATACGATCGGAACGATCGCCGATGACGCTACCCGGGCTGTGGCCGGGTAGCGTCATCTGACCCGCTGCCCGTGCTTGAGGTCGATGGCGTCGAGGTGGGCGAGGATGTCCGCGTCGGGCCCGGAGCGCCGTGGCGGGTCCACGCGGTGCTCAGGCGGGGATTGCGACCTTCAGGGTCGGCGGCGGCGTGTGCCCATCCGCGGGCGCCGGGCCGCCCCAGATCAGGACGTCGGGATCGAGGTCGATGCCGCTGGGCCAGACGATCGTTCCGCGTCGCACGCGCACCCGCCCGAACACGGCCTCGTCCGAGCGGATCGGCTCGAAGACGGGGCCGTGCAGCAGGTCGTCGATGTCCCTGCCCACCACCGAGCCATCGGTCAGGGTCAGGCGAACGCAGTGGCCATCGAGCGGTTCGACCGAGCGGATGCGCAGCATCGTGACCCCATCCTGGCGGAGGGGTTCAATCGGAACCCAGCGGCCTCGAGGCGCGCGCCAACTCCCAGTCGCCCATGAGATCCGCGCGGTGCGCGCTGGCCCACTCACGAACCAGGCCGAGCGCCCGCGGCGGAGTCTTCCCCACGCGCGTTGGGGGTCAACTGACCTGCGGCGAGCGCCACGGTCAACCGCGCGCCTTCCAACCGATCGAGGTAGCCGTCCACCTCCTGCTCGATCCTGTCGGTTCCGGGGACGCGAAGCACGAACTGCGCAGCGCGGTGACGCTCGATTCCGATGTCTCGGCACGGTTGCGAGCAAGTAGCGCTCGGCATCCATCGCGTGGGCGATGAGGCCTGTGATCGAGTTCGTGTCAGCGCCAGGCCGCCAGTTGAATGCGTCGGCGTCTTGTCCCGACGCGATCCAGCGAACACAGGCTCCAAGCGTACCTCCGGTCCCACGGACGCCCGGTATCGGGCCGGGGCGGTCGGTGAGCGGTCAGGCGACCGGACCACCGGCATGCGCGGATGCGTCGTCTGAGGACGGGGAGTCGTGCGCCGACTCCGGGTCGGCGGCCGGTCTCGGCGCCAACGGTTGAGACCGCATTCGGTTCTCCTGCGCGAACTCCTCCTCGGAAAGTGCTTCGAGCCGCCGCTGCGGGACCCGGATGTGGTCGATTACCAGTTCCGCCGCGCGGTCGCCCTCTCGTGCTCGAGCCGCGTCCATGATCCCGCGGTGCTCAGCGATCGATCGGTCGAGACTGCCCCGCAGGAGCGCGGAGGGTCGTCGGTACGGCGCCATCTGACCGATGAGCCGGCGATAGACCTCGAGCAGTTTTGCGTTCCTCGATGCAACGACGAATGCCTCGTGGAAAGCGCTATTTGCCTCGAAGAACCCCGAGTCATCCCGCCGCGCCGAACAGCGCACCATCTCCCCGAGCGGACCCTCCAGGGCGTCCAGCTCCTCGTTCGACATGCGAGGGACGGCGAGCCGGACGGCCAGCGCCTCGAGCACCTCGCGCACCTGATACGCCTCAAGGAAGCCGTGCTTCGTCAACTCCGTGACGACGGCCCCGCGTCGGGGCGTTATCGTGACCAGCCCCTCGGCGGCCAGGCTGCTGAGTGCCTCGCGGATCGGTCCGCGGCTCACCCCGAGCGATTCGGCGAGGGGCACTTCCTGGAGCAACGCGCCCGGGGCGATCCGGTTGTCCAGGATTTCCTGCTTCAGGTGCGCGTAGACGCGTTCCCTGAGCGTCTGGTTGTCGAAGTTAGCCATTCGCCGGACCCCCCACTCGTGCTGGATGCCTAGGGTCGACCACAGAACCGCAGCCGTGCCGAGACTCGCGGGACCGACGGCGTGTTGACTGTCAACATGATGAACCACCATACTACGCCGCACGATGGCATGGACGTCCGTCATGAAGCGCCGCTCCGTGGTCTCCTCGGCGCTGAGTTGCCGTGCGCCACGATGGGCGTGATGATCTTCGACTCTCACATGCACGTGGGCGACTTCCCGCTTTTCGGCGTTTCCCTTGACCGAGACGGTCTCCTCGCGCAGATGCGCCAACATGCGATCTCCGCCGGCCTCGTGTTCCATCCCGATAACGCGCTTGTCCGGGGCATTATCCGGGAAACGAAGGGTGTGTACGGCCTGGTCTGGGCGAACCCGCGCATGCCGACGGCAGTCGACGAGACACGCCGCCTTCTCGACGAGCCGGGATCCAAGTTCCGGGGGGTCAAGCTCCACCCCCTTCTTGACGGTTACCACCCGGATGATCCGGCGGTCCACCCGATCGTCGAGCTTCTCATCGAGCGGGGGCTACCGGTACTGATCCACTGCGGCCACCCGATCTTCACCCTGCCGTGGAGCATCGAGGAACTCGTGAACCGGTACCCCGAGGCCCGAAATCATCCTAGGCCACATGGGTCACGGGAACATCATCTACATCAACGGCGCGATCGACGTCGCGGCCCGTCATCCGAATGTCTACCTCGAGACGTCGGGCATGCCGATGCATTCGAAGATCCGGCAGGCCGTCGATCGGCTCGGACCGGATCGCGTCCTCTACGGCTCGGACGCACCATTCCACCATCCCACCGTCGAGCTGGCGAAGATCCGCGTGAGCGGCCTTGCACCCGAGCTCGTCGATCGCGTCCTCGGTGAGAACGGTCGTCGGCTGTTCTTCGCCGATACGGTCCCGGAGTACGTCGCGGCATGAGGGCGCGACGCTGTATGGAGGTGACGACAACGAGCGGGGCATCACCCGGGATCCAGGGACCTGTGTGGCAGGTCCCATCCCAGCAAATCCAACGGAAGAGGAGGAGCGCACGTGCGTAAGCGACCGACCCACTCCCGGCTCGCGGCCTGGGCCGCGAGCCTAGGGGCCATTACGCTCATCGTGGGGGCCTGCACGGCCGCCGCGACCCCGAGCCCGACTGCGCCGACCGCCGCGCCATCCGTCGAGGCCTCCGTCGCACCGAGCGTGGCGCCAACTGCGGCCCCGACGGTTGCGAACAAGGTCCAGAAGATGGGGATCATCGCCCCCGAGAAGGGCAACGACTTCGGCTGGAACCAGCAGGGCGTCGATGGCGCGAAGGCCGCTGCGGCGTCCGTGGGTGCCTCCATCGAAGTCGCCGATGGCGCCGGGTACGACGATCCGGGCCCGATCCTTCGCCAGCTCGCCGATGGTGGCGCGCAGTTCATCATCGCCCAGGCCAGCGGCTACAACACGGCAGCCCCCAAGTTCGCCGCGGAGAACAACATCCCGGTCATCGTCTATGACGACCCGACCGCGAGCAAGCCCGGGCTCGTCGCCGACATCGAGACGAACAGCCAGCAGGGCGCCTACCTGGCCGGTGTCCTCGCCGCGAAGACGTCGAAGACCGGCAAGCTCGGTATCGTGATCTCCGCCGATGACACCAACTGGCACAAGCAGGCCGGTGGATTCGTCGCCGGCGCCAAGTCCGTCAACCCGGCCATCAAGTTCCTCCAGGCCACGATCGGCCAGGCGGGGTACGCGGATGCCGCAGGCGGCAAGCGCGTCACCCTGACCCTCATCTCGGGCGGCGCCGATGTCATCTTCGGGATGGGCGACGGCGCCTCGTTCGGCATGCTCCAGGCAGTCGAAACCGCGAAGCCTCCGGCCGGTGCGGACAAGGTCTGGTTCATCGACGTCATCGGTGACAAGACCACGGTCGACAAGAAGGGTGTGCTTCTCTCGTCGGTCCTGTGGAACTTCCAGGGTGCCTTCGAGCAGGCGGTCAAGGACATCAACGCAGGCACGTTCGGGAACCAGGGTTACACGCTCGACGTCGCGAATGGCGGCATCTCCCTGCTCCAGACGGCGAACATCTCGGCCGACGTCTGGGCGGCGGTCCAGACGGCGCTTGACGGCATCAAGGGTGGCACGATCGCAGTGCCGCTCACGCCGAAGCAGGCGGACGTCGACGCCCTCATCGCAGCCAAGTAGGAACCAGGTGACCGGCGCGCACGACATGCAGTCGTCGCATCCAGCGATGCACTGTGGCTGACGTGCCGCCGGTCGGTCCGACCCACTCGACCGCGGGAGTCACCCCCGCGGTCGAGCTCATCGGCATCACCAAGGTCTTCCCCGGCGTCATCGCGAACGACCGGATCAGCCTTGCCGCGATGCCCGGCGAAGTACTCTGTCTGCTGGGCGAGAACGGCGCCGGCAAGTCCACCCTCATGAGCATCCTGTCCGGCCTCTACCGTCCGGACAGCGGACGCATCCGGGTCGACGGTCGTGACGTGACGATCGACTCGCCGCGACACGGCAGGGACCTCGGGATCGGCATGGTCTACCAGCACCTGAGCCTGATCCCGACGCTGACCGTCCTCGAGAACCTCATGCTCGGCTCCAACAAGGGGTTGGTCCTCGACGAGCGCGCCGCACGGGCTCGGCTGCACGACCTGGCGGCCACGCTGGGCGTGACCCTCGACCCCGACGCGGTGACCGGATCGATGGCCCTGGGCCAGCAGCAGCACGTCGAGATCCTGAAGGCGCTGTGGAAGGGTTCGCGGGTGCTCATCCTCGATGAGCCGACATCGATGCTGACGCCCCAGGGCATCGCCGAGCTCCAGAAGGTCCTGATCCAGCTGAAGGCCAGCGGCATGGCCATCATCTTCATCACCCACAAGCTGCACGAGGCGATCGCCATCGGGGACCGGGTCGCGGTGCTGAAGCAGGGCCAGGTCGTTGGATCGATCGGCCCGGAGATCCTCGCGGTCGCATCGCCCCAGGAACTCCAGCGGCTGATCGTTGCCGCGATGTTCGGCGAGGAACCTGCCTCCGCGGCGGACGTCGCCGAACTCCGGGGAGAGCTCACCGTGGAGCGCAAGCGACGGACGTTCTCCGAGGCGCCGCTCCTCGAGCTCATCGATGTCTCGGCCGTCGGACAGCGCGGGCAGCGTGGCATCAGCGGCGTGACCCTGGCGATCCGCGGCGGGGAGATCCTCGGGATCGCCGGCGTCGATGGCGACGGCCAGCGGGCTCTTGCCCACGTCATCTCCGGCCAGGCCCGACTGACGACCGGTTCCATCCGGCTCGCCGGCCGGGCGATCGACGGCCTGGCCGTCTCCGCCCGCCAGCGGCTCGGGCTGCGTTACGTTACTGACGATCGCCTGGGTGAGGGGGTCGTCCTGCCGTACTCGGTCGGCCTGAACATGGTCCTCAAGCGGATCGGCGACGCACCGTTCTGGCGACGGGGCACGATCGATCGTGTGGCGATCAACGCGACGGCCCGGGCACTCATCATGCAGTTCGACATCCGGACTCGCTCCGAGGAGACCCGCATCGGCAAGCTCTCCGGCGGCAACATCCAGAAAGTGCTCCTGGCGCGCGAACTCTCCTTCGACCCCAAGGTGGTCGTCTTCAACAAGCCGACCCACGGCCTGGATGTCCGCACGATCGCCATGGTGCGGGAGCGGATCCGCGAGCTGGCCGCTGGCGGCGCGGCGGCGATCGTGATCTCCAGCGACCTCGACGAGCTGCTCGACCTCTCGGATCGTGTCGCGGTGGTGTTCGAAGGACGGATCGCGGGGATCGTCGAGAACGGACCTGGTGCTGAGACACAGATCGGCGAACTGATCGTCGGAGCACGGGCCGCATGAGCGCTCCGACCACGGTTTCGAGCGCCGACACCAGCGCTGAGTCTTCCGGACCCAGCCGACTCGCGGCCACGGCGGATCTCATCCTCCGCTCGGTCGGCCCGATCATCCTGGCGCTGATCGCCTGCGGGTTCATCCTGCTCGTCATCGGACGGGACCCGATCGCGTTCTACGGCGACATCATCAAGGCAGGGCTGCTGCGCTCCTCGGGTCTGCAGGACACGATCACCCGGATGGCGCCGGCGCTGCTCATCGCCGGCGGCCTCGTCATCGTCTTCCGCGCCAACCTCTGGAACCTGGGCTCGGACGGGCAGTTCCTGCTGGCCGCCGCCATGGTCGCCGGCACGGCGCCCACGATCCTCGCGGCTTTGCCGGTGCCGATCGGGTGGATCGTGGTGTTGGCTCTCGCGATGTTCGTCGGCGCGATCTGGACGCTCATCCCCGCTCTGCTCAAGGCGCGCTACGGGATGAACGAGATCATCACCACGCTGATGATGGCGTTCATCGGGATCGGGCTGGCCAACCTGCTCGTGAAGGGACCGTTCAAGGGCCCGACCACCGTTCCACAGACCCAGACCATCCCGACCGACCTGCTCCTGCCCGTGCTTCCCGGGACGCGGATCCATATCGGCGTGATCATCGCGCTGGTCGCCATCGTCATCATCTACATCGTGCTGTCGCGGACCTCGTTCGGCACTCGTCTGGACGTCCTGGGCGCCAACCCGCGCGCTGCCGCGCACCTCGGCATCAACGTGCCGCGCGTGATCGTGCTTGCCTTCATGGCCAGTGGCGCCATGATCGGCCTCGCCGCCGCAGTCGACATCCTGGGGATCTTCGGCTACATGCGAGCGGACTGGAACCCGGCGTACGGCCTGAAGGTGATCCCACTCGTGTTCCTGGCGCGGCTCAACGCGCTGGCGGTCATCCCCTTCGCCGCGTTCTTCGGCGTGATCTCCATCGGCGGCGAATACGCCACCCGCCAGGCCCACCTGCCGAGCGACTTCCTGCTGCTGCTCACCGGCCTGATCCTCGTCTTCATGGTCGCGACGCAGTACTTCAGCGATAAACGGGCTCGCGGGGAGCCGATCCTCGTCCGGCACCGACGGAAGGTGGCGTCCGCTGTCTGACCTGCTCAATCCGACGTTCCTTACGGCGCTGATCGCCGGCGGCGTGCTCGCAAGCGTCCCGCTGATCTTCGCGAGCCTCGGCGAGACGATAGCCGAGCAGTCAGGCCTGCTCAACGTGGGCCTCGAGGGGATGATGCTGACGGGTGCGTTCGTCGGCTTCCTGGCCGCCATGGCGAGCGGGAACATCTGGGTCGGCCTGGCCGTGGGCGGTCTGGCCGGTCTGGTGGTCGCGGTGGTCATGGTCGTGTTCTGTGTCCGGTTGGGTCTCGATCAGATCATCGTGGGCATCGCCATCACCCTCTCCGCCGAGGGGGCGACCAGCCTGCTTCACGGGACCATGTTCAGCGACTCCTACCCCCGGCTCGATGCGGTCCCGGGGTTCCCGATCCCGGTCCTGTCGTCCATCCCGATCCTGGGCGACAGCCTGTTCAACCAGCCTCTCCCGGTCTACCTGGCGCTCCTGATCGTGCTGTTCCTCTCGTGGCTTCGTCTGCGGACCACGATCGGACTGAACCTGCGCGCCGCCGGTGAACGGCCGGATTCACTCGATGCGGCCGGTGTCAGCGTCGTGATCGTCCGGTCGGGGGCCGAACTCACCTGCGGAGCCCTCGCGGGCGTCGGCGGTGCCTACCTCTCGATCGTCGGTGCGGGAACGTTCGTCCCGTTCGTGACGAACGGCATGGGGTTCATCGCGATCGTCATCGCCATGCTCGGCCGTGGCCGGCCGTGGTGGGCGCTCATCGGATCGTTCCTCTTCGGGATGTCGCTGTCGCTTGCCACCGCGCTCCAGGTCGTCGGCATCGCCATCCCCGTGGACATCGTGCAGATGTTGCCGTTCATCTCGGTCATGGTCATCCTGATCCTCTTCGCGCGCGACGCGAAACTGCCGGCTGCCCTTGGGCTGCCGTACCTGCGCGGGAGTCGATAGGCCATGCGCCTCGAGGACGAATTCACCATCGCGACGCCGCCCGATCGAGCGTACGAGCTCCTGCTCGACCTCCGCCGCGTCGGGCCGTGCGTACCCGGGGCCGAGATCGGCGAGCCCGACGCACAGGGGTTCCACCCGGGCCGAGTGTCGGTGAAGGTCGGCCCCATGAAGTTCGTGTACGACGGTCGGGTCCGAATCGCTGAGCGCGATCCATCGACGCGGACGGCGGTCATCGTGGGTGAGGGCCGCGCGTCCGGCGGTGCCGACACTGCCAAGGTGACGACGACGCTGCAGGTCGTCCCCGACGGCACTGGATCGCGTGTCCGGATGACGACCGACCTCGAGATCAAAGGCCGAGCCGCCCAGATGGGCCAGGGTGTCATCGCCGAAGTTGGGCGACGCCTGGTGAAGGAGGCCGCCACGTGCATCGGGGTGCGGCTTGCCTCGCCCGATGGCGCCGACGCACAGGATCCCCCCGCGCCCCAGCCCGTCAGTGGGCTCTCGCTGGTGGCATCGGTCGTGGGCTCGAGGATCGGCGGCTCGGTCCGGCGCCTGGGTGGTCGCGGGCGTACCGGGGACGACGGGGAGAAGGGGAGCGACGATGGAGCCCGCTGATTTCACCCTGAGTGCCGGGCCGAACGACGTCTCGGCCGAGGTTCGCGCAGCGCTCGGCTCGCCGATCCTCTACCACTACGATCCCGGCGTTCCTGGAGCGGTTCCGGGCGACGGAGGCGAAGATCGCCCGGATCTACGGCACGACCAGCCACGAGATCATCCTCATGCAGGGGGAGGCCGTGCTCGGCCTGGAGGCGGCGGCCCGCGCGGTGGTCCGGCCCGGGATGTCCTGCCTCAACCTTGTCTCGGGTGTCTTCGGCAAGGGCTTCGGTTACTGGCTGGAGGCGATCGGCGCGGACCTGCACGAGATCGCGGTCGCGTACAACGAGGCGATCGATCCCGGGGGGGTCGAGGCGTACCTCGATGCGCATCCCGAGATCGAGATGGTCTCGGTCGTGCACTCGGAGACGCCGTCGGGGACGCTCAACCCCGTTGCCGCGCTGGGGCCTATCGTCCGGGCCCACGGTGCCGTGACGATCGTGGACGTGGTCTCGTCGTTCGGCGGAATCGAGCTCCGCCCCGAGGAATGGCAACTCGACCTACTCGTCGCGGGCCCGCAGAAGTGCCTCGGCGGACCTCCGGGCATGTCGCTCATGGCCGTCAGCGCGCAGGCCTGGGCGCTCATCGAGCGTAACCCCAGCGCCCCGCGGAGCTCGTTCCTCTCCCTGCTCGACTGGCGCGAACAGTGGCACGGCGCGGGCAAGTTCCCGTTCACGCCGTCCGTCTCGGACCTCAACGGCGTCGCCGCCGCCGCGGACCGCCTGCTCGCCGAGGGCCTCGATGCATCCATCGCTCGACATGCGAGCGTGGCCAGGGCCTGCCGGGCCGGTGTCCGAGCCATGGGGCTGCGGGTCTGGGCCGCGCGCGAGGAGATCGCCGCCGCCTGCGTGACATCCATCGCCGTGCCGGATGGCCTGACCGACATCGGCGTGCGCGACCACGTTCGCGCGCGGTACGGCGTCCAGTTCTCGGCCGGTCAGGGCGCCGGCAACATCATCCGGATCGGGCACATGGGTGACACCGCTCGGCCGATGTACCCGATCGTCGGGCTGGCCGCCCTCGGCCGCGGCCTCCTCGACCTCGGCGTTCAGGTGGACGTAGGAGCCGGGCTTGAGGCTGCGCTTGCGGCCCTCTCCGCGGATGCCTCGGCCACGACCCGGACCACCGACGCGACCGGTCCTGCCGGGTGACGACGCTCGCGCCCATTGCGATCCACCCGGTCACCTCGGTTGCCGAGGCCACCGCGGTCCTGGCCGAACTGGGCGACGGGGCGGTCGTCTACTCGGGTGGCACCGAGCTCCTCCTGCTCATGAAGCTCGGGTTCGCGGCGTACGGCCACCTGGTGGACGTCAAGCCGATCGGCGAGCTCAACCGGCTCGAGGTGGTGGACGGCAAGCTCCGGATCGGCGGAGCGGTGACGCACCGCGCCATCGAGCGATCGCCGCTGGTCGCCGCGGGTTGGCCGGGGCTGCCGAAGATGGAGCGTGTCGTGGCGAACATCCGCGTGCGCAATGTGGGCTCGCTCGGAGGGAACCTTGCCTTCGCCGACCCGCATTCGGACCCGGCGACCTTCCTGCTGGCCGCCGATGCGCGGGTCGAGCTCGGGCTCGGCGACGAGCGCCGGTCGCTCCCGATCGACGAGTTCATCCTGGGGCCGTACGAGACGGCGCTGCGGCCGCACGAGATAGTCGTCGCCATCGAAGTGCCGGCCGTGCCCAGCGGCGCCGGGATGTCCCACATTCGGTTCGCCTTTCACGAACGCCCCGCGGCGACCGTCAGCTGCCTCATCCGCGTCGTGAACGGACGCGTGGCCGAGGCCCGGGTCGCGGTCGGGTCGGTGGGGATCAACCCGGTGCGCGTGCCGATCGGCGAGGCGCTGCTCGTCGGTGCAGACGCGGCGAACCTCGATCCCGCGACACTCGATGCCGCTGGGCGGGCCGCCGCCGAGGCCGCCGACCCGGTGACCGATGCCAACGGGTCGGCCGACTACAAGCAGGACCTGGTCCGGGTCCTCGTCGGACGATGCGTGCGATCGGCCGTGCAGCCCCTGCTCGCGCAGGCATGACGGTCGCTCCCGTCGAGTCCAGCGCGGCCACGCCGCGTCCGGGTGCCAACACGCCCACGGCGACCGATGCACCGATCGCCGCGCCTGGGCATGCCGGGCTACGGGTCCTCCCCGTGATCGTGGCTGTAGGCCTCGTGGCCCTGATCCTCGCGGCCGGGGCTCTCGTAGCGCCGATCCATGAGACGTCCGCCGCGTCACTCTCCGCCGAGGTGCGTCACGAGACGGTCGTGGCGGCGCTGGAGCGTGGCCTCCCCCCGCTGCACCCGCTCATCCTCGACGCAAGCGTGGAACCAGGCCCGGCGAGTGCGGCCACGCAGTTGGGACACCGCGCCACCGTGACCTTCGTCATGCTCGGCGTCCCGGGACCGACACACGTGAAGTTGTTCGTCGATGTCGGGGCCCACTGGGGCGGCACGCCCGACCGTGGTGCACCGGAACTCGCGATGTGGTCGTTTCTGACCTCGATGCTCGTCCTGGGCGGCCCCTGGCTCCTCTGGCGTGTCCGCCGTCGGCGAGCCGACCGAGTCGTCCGACCTACGGCGTGAGCAGCACCTTGGTCGCCTCTCGAGCGTCGAACAGCCGGTAAGCCTCGGCTGCCTCTGCGAGCGGGAAACGGTGGGAGATGACCGGCGTCGGATCCAGGTCACCAGTCCCGAGGAACGCCAGGAGGCGGTCCCGGTCGTTGAACGGATCGCCCCACGAGACCCGCAGTGTCATCTCGCGTTCGAACATGAGCGCGTTGTTGAGCGGGAAGTCGGCATCGAAGTGCGCACCGACCACCGAGACGGTGCCGCGCCCGCGGACGTAGGTGAGCGCGGCCGTCAGCGCGCCGGCGGAGCCCGCGGCTTCGATGACACCGTCGGCGCCCAGCCCGTCGGTCGCGACGTCGATCGCGGCACGGGCGTCGTCCGGCGTCACGGCCAGCGCGCCGAACTGCTCGGCGAGCGCCCGTCGGGCGGGGATCCCGTCGATCGCGATGACGGTCCGGGCAACGCGCTTTGCGAAAAGGATGGCCATGAGGCCCACCGTCCCACAGCCAACGACCACCGCGACATCACCGACCGCGAGGTCGGCACGCTTCACGGCGTTGTAGCCGGTCGGCAGCATGTCCGCGATGAAGACCGCGGAGGCGTCGGTGACGCCGTCTGGGATGAGGCGAAGGCAGCGATCCGCCGAGGGGACGCGGACGAGCTCCGCCTGGCCGCCGTCGAGGCGCTGGTAGACGCCCGAGTACCCGAAGAGCGCCCGCTCCAGGCACTGTGACGGCCGTCCGGCGCGGCAATGCGGACAGAGCCCGCAGGAGATCGTGCTGGTGGAGACGACCCGATCACCGGTGCGCACCGATGAGACGCCGGGTCCAACGGACTCGACCACGCCGACGAACTCGTGGCCCAGGACGGTGCCGTTCTCGAAGCCCGGCACGTGCCCGTGGAAGGGGAACAGGTCTGCCCCGCAGATCGCCGTCGTGGTGACGCGGACGATCGCGTCGCCGGGTGCGCTGATGCGCGGGTCCGGTACCTCGCGGATCTGGAGGTCGCCGGCGCCGACGAGGACGACTGCCTTCATGCTGACTGCTCCAGTTCGACGAGGTAGCCGTCGGGGTCGACGACGAAGAAGCGACAGCCGCCCCACGGCGGTTCGTACGGGTCGGCGAGGAACGTCGCTCCGTCCGCCGCGAGCGCGCGGTGCACCGCCCAGGCGTCGGCGACCTCGAGGACCACGACGACCGGCATCTTTGACCGGTCCTGGAGTGCCGTCATGAGGACGCCGGGCAGGTCCGGCGCCGCGTGCCCCTGCTCCGCGAGGGAGAGTCTGACCCCGTTGAGGGTCAGGGTCGCGTAGGGCGGATCGGCGTACGTCGCATCAACGGCGAAGCCGAGCAGACCCGTGTAGAACGCGATGGATCGCTCGACGTCGCCGACCGCGAGGATCGTACCGACGCGCTGGACCGGGAACCTGGCCATCCTGCCTCTCCTAGTGGCGCGTGTGTCCGCCATCGACGACGACCATCTGGCCGGTAACCCAGCGAGCTTCCTCGGAGGCCAGGAACGCGACGACCGGGGCGATGTCGTCGGGCAGCCCGCGGCGCGGTATCGCCTGGAGCGACTGGACGAAGTCGAAGGCGCCTGCATGCGGGCTCGCCTGCACGCCTTCCGTTTCGGTCAGGCCGGGCGCGACCGAGTTGACCGTGATCCCGTACTTGCCGAGTTCGGTCGCCAGCGCCCGGGTGAACCCGAAGACGCCGCCTTTCGCGGCAACGTAGGCGGCCATGTTGGGCGTCCCGGCGACCAAGGTGTTCGAGGCGATGTTCACGATCCGCCCATAGCCTTGCTTGCGCATCGCATCGGAGGCGGCCCGGCAGGCGAGGAAGACGCCGTCCAGGTTGACCGCCATGATCCGGCGCCACTCTGCAAAGTCGATGTCGTCCCATGCCGTGAACGGCACGATCGCGGCGTTGTTGACGAGGATGTCGAGCTTGCCGAACCGGCGGACGGTGTCATCGACGATCCGGGTGACATCCGCCTGGCTGGACACGTCGGCCTGCAGGCCGACGGCGCCCGGGATGGCTGCTGCGGCTGCTTCCGCTCCGGCCCCGTTGAGATCTGCGATGACGACCGTCGCACCCTCGGCCGCGAGTTTCTGCGCGATCGCGCGGCCGATGCCCTGGGCGCCGCCGGTGACGATCGCGACGCGATCCTCGAGCTTCATGATGGAACTCCCTTCTCGTGTCGATCGACCGGGCAGGCGGGCCTCAGGTCCCGTAGAACTCCGGAGCATGCTTCCAGGTGAGCCACGGCTCCGTCTCGTGGGAGACGAAGATCTCGGCGTCGTGTTTCTTGGCCATTGCCTTGATCCGCTTGAGCGCGCTGATCGAGTCGACGGGATCGAAGTGGAAACCGCCGATGATCATCCGGTCGAGCGTCTCGTTCGAGTAGGCTGCGTCCCCGGCGAACAGCATCGGCCGCCGGCCCTCGGGCTCGGCGAGGAGCGAGTAGTGACCGATCGTGTGGCCCACGGTCTGGAAGAGCGAGAGACCCTTGGCCAGCTCGACATCGCCCTCGATGAACTCGTACTTCATGCCCGGGATGTCGAAGCTGAGGTCGGAGTAGCCCAGGCGCTCGAACGGCTCGGGCACCTTGCACGACCGAAGCTCCCACTTGCTCACGAGCGTGGTCGCGTTCTTCAGGAAGCGGTTGCCGCCGACGTGGTCGAAATGGAGGTGGGAGTTGATGACGTAGTCGATCTCCTCGGGCGTCGTCCCGCAGCGCTTGAGCTGCTCGGGCAGCGTCTGGGCGGCGGTCTGCTCGGGGAGTTCGAAGGGGAGAACCCGCTTCACGTGCTCCAGGTCGTAGCCGGTGTCGAAGATGAACTTCCCCTCGGGATGGTCCACATAGACGCCGTAGACCGGGAACCTGACCTCGGTTCCCACGTCGATATGCCAGAGGACGTCCGAGCGATCGATGACGAGTGAGCCGAGGTCGAGTAGGTAGATCTTCACCTGTGGCCTCCTCCAGTCGCGGGCCACCGGGGGCAGGTCACCCTGCCCCCGGTGGTTCCTAGCCGAGCGCCTTGCGCACGGCCACCAGCTTCATCGCACGCTGCGCGCGCAGCTGCCCGACCTGCTCGTCGGTGTAGTCGAAGATGCCGCCCTTGGTCTTGATGCCGAGACGGCCCCGCGCGGTGAGGTCGCGGATCGTCGAGGAGACCTCGGACGCGTTCGACAGGTCCGGGTTGAGGTAGCTGGCGACGCTGGAGTAGATGTCCAGGCCGGCCATGTCCAGCAGCTGCATGGGAGGGATGACCGCCAGCTTGTACCCGATGCCCCACTTGACGTTGAGATCGAGCTCCTCGCGGCCGATGACGCCCTCGTCCACGAGCGCGAGGCACTCGCGCATGATCGCGTAGAGGACTCGGTTCTCGACGAACCCGGGGACTTCCTTCTTGAGCAGGCACGGGAAGTAGCCGACGTCCTGAACGATCGCCGCGGCACCGGCGCGAGCCGCCTCATTGGTCTTCTCGCCCGGGATGATCTCGATCATCGGGATGAGGTGCGGCGGGTTGGACCAGTGCATCCCGATCACCCGCTCCGGGTGCTCGAGGTTCGCGGCGATCTTGGTCACCGGGATGCCGGAGGTGTTGGACGCGAGGATGACGTCCGGCCCCACGTGGCGCTCGTATTCGGCGTAGACCTGCTGCTTGAGCTCCAGTTTCTCCGGGACCGCTTCCATGACGAACTCGGCGCCGGCGAGGGCGTCGGCCACGTCGGTCGCGTAGCGCGCGGAGCCACCGTCCACGGTTGGCGTCTCGAGCCGATCGAGCACGCCCCAGGCCATGTCGTAGGCGGCCTTCGCCCGCTCGAGTGCTTCGACGCTGATGTCGTAGAGGGCGACCTCCATGCCGGCCCGGGCAAGGACGGCGCCCATCCCGGGGCCCATCGTCCCGGTGCCCATGATCGCGACCCGCTTGAACGTGCTCATGCCGGTTCCTCCTTCAGTTCCTGGATCCTTCGCCACACGCGCTCTGGGGTGAATGGAAGTTCGGTCATCGGCACGCCGGCGTCGGCCACGGCCGTCGCGATCGCTCCGATGATCCCAGCGAACGCTCCCTCGCCGCAGCCCTTGGCCCCGAAGGGACCGGGGCCATCCTCGTTCTCGACGATCACGCACGCGGAGTGCATGGGCAGGTCCTCGATCGTCGGGATGCGGTACTCGAGCAGGTTGTCGTTGAGCAGTTGGCCGTCCACGAAGACCATCTCCTCGAACATGGCGTTGCCGATGCCCTGCATCGTCGCGCCCTCGTCCTGGCGCTCGATCAGTTGGGGATTGATGGCTCGTCCCACGTCGGCCACGGTGACGGTCCGGTGCACGGTGACCTGCCCGGTCTCGCGGTCCACGTGGACTTCCGCGGCGCCGATGCAGACCTCCCAGAAGACCGGGCCCTCCGCGTAGGAACCAGTCCCCTCGGGATGGACTCCGCCTTCCCCGGTGAGCTGACCGCCGCTCATCCCGAAGCGCTTCGCGATGAGTTCGGGATAGGTCCGGGATTCATTGCCGTGCCATGCGGCACCGTCGCGGAGCTCGATGGCTCCGGGATCCCCGGGCCAGACGGTCGCGGCGATGTCGAGCAGGTCGACCCGGATGGCGTCTGCCGCGCGCTGGACGGCGAGTCCGGCGAGCGTCGTCGAGCGGCTGGCGCCGGTCGAGCGGTCGTACGGGGTGAACCGCGTGTCGGTGCCCTGGCAGGTGACCCGTTCGGCCGGCATCGCGAGGACCTCCCCGGCGATCTGCGCGAAGGCGGTCCGCTGGCCCTGGCCAAGTTCGGTCGAGCCGACCAGGACGACCGCCCCGCCATCGGCCTCCATGCGTACGACGGCGCTCGAGACCGGATGGGCCCCCGCGGCGAGCAGCCCCACGGAGATGCCGCGGCCCGTGTCCGGGTCCTTCTCGCGCGACCAGCCGAGCGCCTCGGCGACCTTCTCGATATCGCCGACCAGGTCGGCGTCGAGAGGCTTGCCGCCCGGCCGGACCTGCTCCCCGGGCCGGAGCAGGTTGCGCCGTCGGATCTCGATCGGGTCGATGCCGGCGCGACGCGCCACCTCGTCCACCTGGAGTTCGCCGGCCCACTGCAGGTGCGCGGCACCGAACGCGCGGTAGGAGCCGGATGGCGCCGTGTTCGTGTAGACGCAGGCGGCATCGACGCGGACCGCGGACCAGCGGTACGGACCCGGGGCGGCGTCACCGCCTGTCGCGGTCACCCGGGGTCCGTTGTCGGCGTAGGCGCCCGTGTCGAACCAGGCCTGGACATCGCGGGCAAGGAGGCGGCCGTCACTCGTCGCGGCCGTGCGCACTCGCGCCGTCATGTTGTGGCGCCGCGTGGTCACCATCGATTCGTCCACCCGGTTCACGATCCGGACCGGCCGTCCCGCCTTGCGCGCGAGCGCCACGGTGATCGGCTCCATCTTCGTGTAGGACTTGCTGCCGAAGCCGCCCCCGAGGTACGGGACGACGATCCGGACGCGCCCGAGCGGGACATCGAACAGCGCGGCGATCTCGGCCCTGACCAGGAACGGGTGCTGGCAGGTGGCCCAGATCGTGATCCCGTCGCTGTCCACCTGGGCCACGACGCTGTGCGTCTCCATGGCGTACTGGTAGACGCTGGGGAAGACGTAGTCGTCCTCGACGACGATGTCCGCGGCCGCGAACGCCGCGTCCACGTCGCCGCGGTCGATCGCGTAGCGGTAGCAGATGTTGCCGTCACGTTCCGCCAGGATTCCCAGGCCGTGGAAGTCGCCCGGCCGCAGCGGCTGGTCGTGGACGAGCGTCGCGCCCGGCGCCAGCGCCTCCTCGACCGTGCCGACGATGGGCAGTTCGTCGTACTCGACGACGATCGCGCGGACGGCGGCTTCGGCCGTGGCTTCGTCCGTCGCGGCGACGGCGGCCACCGGCTCACCGGCGAAGCGGACCCGGTCGATGGCGACGATGGGGCGGTCCTTGATCGCGTGGCCATAGTACGGGTCGATGTCCAGCAGGTCTGCTCCGGTCAGGATCGCGACGACGCCCGGCATGGCATCGGCAGCCGAGGTGTCGATCGAGACGATCCGGGCGTGCGCGTAGGGACTTCGCAGTACCTTGCCGTGGAGCATCCGCGGGACGACCAAGTCGCCCACGTACCGCGCGTCGCCGCGCAGCTTCTCCGCGGCATCGGAGCGGGCCATCGATCGCCCCACCTGGGATGCGCTGCGCGTTCGAGCGACGCGCGGGGCGATCGTGGTCATCAGGCCATCCGCTCCGAGGCCAGCTCGCTGACCGCATCGAGGATCGATCGGTAACCGGTGCAGCGGCAGAGGTTCCCCGCAAGGCCATGGCGGATCGACGCCTCGTCGGTCAGCTCGCCATCCTCGAGGAGCGAGTGGATCGTCAGGACCATCGCCGGCGTGCAGAAGCCGCACTGCAGGGCGGCATGCCGGGTGAACGCCGCGGCGATCGGCTCGAAAGCCGGCGTCTCGCGGAAGCCCTCGATCGTCGTCACCACGCGCCCATCGGTCTCGACCGCCAGGTACGAGCAGGCACTGACCGGCGCGCCGTCGACCAGGACGGTGCATGCGCCGCACACCTGGGTGTCACACGATCGCTTGGCACCGGTGAGGCTCAGGTCGTCCCGGAGCACGTCCAGCAGGAACTCCTGCGGCTCGATGTCCAGGGAGGTCTGCGCGCCGTTGAGTTCGAGTGCGATCCGCACGGTCAGCCCACCACCGCGCGCTCCCGGGCATCTCGTCCGTGGACCCGGCGGACCCAGGCGGCCCAGTACTCGTCCAGGAACCCGTCCTGATACTTCTGCGGGGAGAGGAGCTCGGCGCCATCCTGCTGGATCGGCCGGGGCCGCCCCAGCGTCGCTGCGATGGCCTGGAATCGGATCGCCCGCTCCAGGGTGACCGCGGCCAGCACGGCCCAACGGACGTCCTCGCCGACGATGACCACGCCGTGGTTGCGCAGGAGCGCTGCACGCCGAGATCCCAGTGCCATCGCGACGCGTCGGCCCTGGTCGCGGTTCATGATCAGCGCCGGGCCGTCGTCGTAGTCGCCGATCCCGTCGGCGAAGAGGACGGCGTCGTGGGTGAGCAGCTGGAGCTGGCCATCGGTGGAGCCGAGCGCGGTCCCGTAGACCGGGTGGCCGTGGATGACAGAGCCGACGTCCGGCCGCGCCCGGTAGACCTCGGTGTGCATGACCGACTCGAGGTGGTAGTCGGCGCTCTCGAGGGCGGCCGGGTCGTCGATGTCGAGGGCGATCACGTCGGACGGCTCGACCTCATCCAGCCCGACGCCCTTGCGCTTGATCCAGATCGTCCGGTTGCCGGGGTTCCTCGCGCTCACGTGCCCCAGGGTCAGGTCCACGTAGCCCTCGAGCGCGATCACCCGACAGGCGGTGGCGACTCGCTCGCGCAGGGCGTCCTGGTTCATCGGGCGGACTCGGGCGTATCCGCAGGTCGACGGTCGGTCGGTGGGTAGTCCGGGTGCGGGAAGGCAAAGACCATCGTCACCGGTTCGTCCCCCGTATTGGCCACCGCGTGCCAGACCCCTGCCGGGATGAAGAGTGCCGAACCGGCGCTGTAGGGGACCGTGTCGTCGTCGAGGCGGAGCTCACCCTGGCCCGTGAGGACGTAAGCAAGCTCCTCCGTCGCGTGTGACAGCATCGCGGTCGAGGTACCCGCGGCGAAGCTGGAGAACCCGAGGGCGCTGGAGGAGGCCACGCGCTCGCCGGTCAGCAGGACCCGGCTCCAGCTACCGCCCGGCAGCTCGATCGGCGGCACATCCTCCAGGGGGACGACGCGCACCCCGCTCAGACGTCCCATTTGCCGTCCCGAAAGATGAAGCCACCCGTGTCCATGATCTCGAGCGTGGCATTCCGGATGACGCCGTCGAGGTGGAGGCGACACGAGTTCTGACCACCGGGGTACGCGTTCTTGTTGTCGCCGAGCGCGAAGTGGACGTTGCCGATGCGGCCCTTCTCGGACGGGCCGCCGAGCGGCGACTTGTCGCTCGTCCCGAAGGCGAACTCGGCGACGATCTCGACGTTCGGGACGCCCTCGATGACCTTGGCCAGCCGCTTCGCGTCCTCGCCGCCCTCGATGCCGACGCACTTGCCGTCCTTGACGTGCCAGTAGATCGGGCTGCTCACGACGTCCACGCCAATGCCCAGCATGTTCCCGTCAACGGCGATGACGCCGTTCGTCTTCGTCTCGACCGCGGCATAGGCGACCTCCGCCCAGAGGGGCAGGGGACCCATCATCCAGCCGCGCTGCCGGATCGGGGTGACCTGGAGCGCGGGTCGCTCCTCGATGGAGACCGTCACGTCGGTCCCGTTGGGGGACCAGACGCGGCATTCCTTCACGCCCTTGAGCTTCGCGATGGCGGCAACCGCGCGGTCCGTCGAGGCCAGGATGTCCTCCAGACCGATATCCCACTCGCCCATGCCCGGCTCGACCGAGGCGATCTTCACGTTGTTGGCGCAGGACTCCTTGACCGCCGAGACGTGGGCGAAGCGGTTCGCCCACTCCAGGTTGGTCATGATGATGATCTCGTCGGCCGCCAGCATCGCGTCGTGGAGGTTCTTCGGAGGCGCCATCGGGAAGAGCGTGTCGGCCAAAGCTCGCGAGACCTGCGCCTCGTTGTTCATGACCACCGGCGAGGCGCCGCGCTCGGCGGCGACGTCGGCGACCATCTTGGCCATGTGGGCGTGCTTGTCGTCCGTGATGATCGTGACGACATCGCCCTTCTCGACGGTGAAGCACGTATCCACGATGAGCTCGGCGTGCTGCCGCATCTTGGTTTCGGTTCCCATCGTCCTACCTCACTTCGATCCGGACGTCCGACCGGAGCGCCGGCAGCACGTCGCGAGCGAACCGCTCCACCTGCCCGAACTGGTCGAGCGAGCCGAAGCGGCAGACAAAATGGTCGACGCCCGCCTGCGTGAACGTCCGGAACCACTCCATGATCTGCTCCGGCGTCCCCACTGGCCCCCAGTTCGAGAGGTTCATGGCCTTGCTGAGCTCCGGGTAGTACTTCGAGATGTACTCCCCGAAGGCGGATCGCGCCTGCTCCTCGGAGTCGCCGATGTTCAGCGTCACCTGGTAGGAGACGATGAGCCGACTGGCATCGTCCCTGGTCTCGGCAGCCACCTCCCGCAGGTAGCCCAGCTGTTCGACCAGCTCCTCCGGATGCTGCGCCCGGCAGCAGGTCATCCATCCTTCGCCGTACTTGAGGATCCGACGGCAGGCGTTCTTCATCGTCCGGACCATCTTCTCGTCCGAGGCGTCGGTCACCAGCCGAGGGTTCGACACGACCCAGAACGGCGGCGGCTTCTGGATCGGCATGAGCGGGCCCATCTCCGTGCCCGAGTAGAACTCGATATCTTCGTAGTTGTACTGCTCGCCGCGGTGGGTGACCTTCCCGTCGGTCCACAGTGCACGCAGGATCTCGAGCCCCTCCTCGAAGATCGAGAACCGCCGATCGAAGTCGAGCCCGAGCGCTTCGAACTCGCGGCGCACGCCGACCTCGGGGTTGCCTGCGCAGCAGCCGAAGATCGTCCGGCCGCGGGACAAGACATCAAGCGTCGCCCACTCCATCGCGAGGTAGAGCGGGTTTCGGGGGGAGGTGACGAGGCAGGCGGTCCCGAGCTTGACGCGCTTCGTCCGCTGGGAGATCGCCGACAGGAGGGAGATGGCCTCGTAGCGCGGCTTCGAGAAAAGGCTGTCACCGACCCAGACGGAGTCGAACCCGAGGCCCTCGACGACCTCGCTCAGGTCGAGCAGCTCCGCGATGCCGTAGTCCGGCGCGATGAGTGGCTCGCGATTGTTGAGGTTGACTCCGAACGCGAGTGACCTCGGCTCCGTCACGCACCACTCCCGAACTCGGTCATCTGCGTCCTCGGCGCTCGCCGAGAATCGGACGGTGAGACCATGTTGACTGTCAACACGGCAATCCTAGCAGCGCCGACGGCCATGCGCCAGCCCCTCGCTGCCAAGTCCGGATCAGGGCGTGGGAGACACCCTGAGTGGGGCGCGGCCGAGTGCGACGACGAGGCCGCCCAGCAGCGCGACCCGCTCAGGGATGCTGCCGACGACGAGATACTCGTCTGCCGAATGCATCCCACCGCCGACTGGTCCGAGACCATCGAGCACGGGCACACCGAGCTCAGCGATCGTGTTCGCGTCCGAGGCTCCGCCGGTCGCGACGGCCCGGATCGTCGCTCCCAGACCTCGCCCGACGGCGACCGCGAGCGCGAGCAGGGCTTCGGACATCGCCGTCCCCTGCATCGGGGGAAAGCGTCCGATCGGATCGAGCCGGATTGCGACATTCTCGACCGCCGGGCGTGCGCACAGCTCGGCGATGGCGGCCTCGGCATCGGCCATCGCCTCCCGCGTCGACGCCCGCAAATCGAATTCGAGAGTGGCCTCGTCCGGGATCACGTTGGGGCGTGTTCCGCCGTGAACGGTCCCAACGGAGCACGTCACACCCCCCGGCCGGCCGGTGAGCGCATGGAGGGCGATCGTGGCGTGTGCCGCCGCGAGCACGGCGCTGCGGCCTCGCTCCGGTTCGACCCCGGCGTGAGCGGCGCGGCCTGCGAGGTGCAGCCTGGCCTGGAGCATGCCCTTCCGCGCGGCGATGAGTTCACCGGTTGGACGGGCCGGCTCGAGCACAAGCGCGACATCGACACGCGACGCCTCCGAGCGGATCGCGATCGACCCGACTGGCGAACCGACCTCCTCGTCCGGGCTCGCCACGACAATGAGCTCTCCGGCCGGGACGGGCCCCTGGCCGAGCTCGCGGATCGCCTCGAGGGCATGGACAACGAGGAGGAGTCCGCCCTTCATGTCGGCCGATCCCGGCCCGTACGCCCGTCCATCGCGGACGACCAGCGGTCGCGCGCGCGCCGCCCCGGACTCGAAGACCGTGTCGAGATGGCCGACGATGAGGATGCGCGGACCCGGTACTCGGGACGGAAAGCGAGCGATGAGCGTCCGGCCCGCGGGTCCATCGCGGCGAAGCTCGACGAGGGCACCCAAAGCCTCAAGGCGGCCGCCGAGCGCCTCGCCGACGCGATCGACCCCGTCAGTATCGAGGGTCCCGCTGTCGATGCCGACGAGCTCGGCGAGCTGGTCCAGGAAGGCATCGAGCCGACGCCGAGCCTGGCCGCTCAGGGCGGCGAGCTCAGTGCGCTTGAGGCCCCCTGACGCGTTCACCCCCGGTCCTCAGGCGAGTGCTTCCCGTGGGCCTGCGTGAACGCGGTCATCGCCGGCGCTGGTCCAAGGTGATCGAAATCAGGGGATGCCGGGCAGCAGCACGCGCGTCCAGCGCGTCTCGGTCCGATGCGTTCCACCACCCGCTCTCCTTGGAACCCGATGCGCTTCTCGACAGGCCCAGATTACCGGACGGGAGTGCAGTTCCTATTCGGGACGGTTGTGAGTCACCCCGGCCGGTCGATGAACGGCAAACGCGCTTCGAGCGGGGAAGTGGGTGGCCCCTGCGCAGAATTGGGGGAGAAGTCCGACACCAAGCGGCGCGAGCGCTGCCGAGTGTCCGTGGTGCCAGCGGGCAGGGTATCGAGCCTCACGTACCTCCGGCTCATCGCCGGGACGGCGCAGACACCCGCGACGACGGCACCGGCCGCTCGTCAAGCCAGCTCGCGCTCGCGCTCGAGGTCGAGGTCGACGGGGTGGGCGAGGATGTCCACGTCCGGCCCGGAGCGCCGTGGCGGGTCCACGCGGTGCTCAGGCGGGGATCGCGACCTTGAGGGCCGGCGGTGGCGTGTGCCCATCCGCGGGCGCCGGGCCGCCCCAGATCAGGACGTCGGGATCGATGTCGATGCCGCCGGGCCAGGCGATCGTTCCGCGTCGCACGCGGACCCGCCGGAACATGGCCTCGTCCGAGCGGATCGGCTCGAAGACAGGGCCGCGCAGCAGGTCATCGATTCCCCTGCCCACGACCGAGCCATCGGTCAGGGTCAGGCGGACGCCGTGGCCATCGAGCGGTTCGACCGAGCGGATGCGCAGCATCGTGACCCCATCCTGGCGGAGGGGTTCAATCGGGACCAGTGGCCTCGCCGCGCGCGCCAACTCCCAGTCGCCCATGAGATCCGCGCGGTGTGCGCTGGCCCACTCACGAACCAGGCCGAGCACCCGCGGCCGCGAGTGCGCGAATGGCGAAGGGAACTGAGGAGTGCCTCTACGTGGGCGGCGAAGGCGAGCGACCCCGACCACGTAGAGTTGACGCTCTGACGGCCTCGCAGACGATCAGGCCCCGAGCGCCCGCTTGGCTTGCTCGAACTCCTGCCTCGTGATCTCACCGCGAGCCAGTCGTGCCTCGAGAGCCTCGAGACCAAGTTCTGCTTCCAGGCGACGGTGCGGTCCGAACAACGCGCGCGTCGCACGGGTGATGACGAAGAAGAGCGCGAACACGATCCCGAAGAAGACGATCACGCCGACAAGCAACGCGAGCAGATCCATCACCCCACCTCCAGCGGTGTTCTGGCTTTCTTCCGCATGATCAGGCTGAGCCTGCGCGCCGTCCTCGCAGCCATATCGCCTGACCTCTCACGTGGTCTTCGACGGAGGCTTCTGGGCCGGCGCCGCCGGACGGGCGGCGAGCGATAGGATGCCTGCCACTCCCGCCCCGAGGACGCCGAGCAGGATGAGTTCGTGCGTCGCGCCGTTCGCGATCTGGTATGCCCCCCAGGCAACCGAGAGAGCGCCCCACGCGGTTGACGTGCCGAGGAAGCCACGAGGTGGGTTCATCAGACAGCGCGCCCCGAAGTACGCGGTGAGCGCCGCCGCGACGCCGTTCCAGAGCGCGCTCATCTGCAATGACCCGTCGTCGCCTAACGTCCCCACGTAGCTCCACTGGAGGAGCGCCAGGTAGGCCGTGACCGCCGCCGTCAGGATCCAGGCGACGCCGGCGGCCATGGCGGCGGGATTCGACGACGGCATGGCTACGGAGGGGGTCGGGCTGAACGTGACCGGGTCAGCGATTGGAACTGATCCGACCGGCGGGATCCCGTCGAAGTCGAACTGACACGATCGACAGAACCGGAACGCCCCCGTCCGGGCAGTCCCGCACTGCGGACAGAACTCGCTCCCCACGATCCCCTCCCTGTTGAGCCGCAGCTATGCGTTGACCGTCACTCTACGCCGCGGGCATCAGCTCGGCGTCTTCCAGGCGGTCCCGGCGGCTCCGTCGTGACAGCCTGACCGGCGGCGACCGGGGTTCGCTCGCCATGGCCAGCGGTCTACCATCTGGCCATGTCAAATCGTCGTCGCCTTGTGGTGGCCGCGGTCGTCGCGGTTGCCGTCGTCTTCGTGACCATCGCAGCCGCGGTCGCGGGCTATGCCGTCACGACGGGCACGGGCGCGAACGGCGCCGACTTCCTCAGCGGCTACATCGCGACCGTGGCCGGGATCGTCGTCGGGTTGCCGGTCGCCCTCGCCATCGCCGGGTGGCAAGAGCGCAACGGTCAGGCCGCTGCCACCCAGGGGCGTCGAGAGCGACGCACAGAGCTCATGAACATCCTGCAGCGCGACCTTCAGGACACGCTGGGCGAATTGCTCGGACCGGACCGACAGCCCCGGGGCCACGTGGTCGCCCCGTTCCTCGGCAGCGGCCTGTGGGAAACGCTCAGGAGCAGCGGAACGCTCGGACTCATCCGTGATGCTCACCTCCTTCGCCAGGTGTCCAGGGCCTACGATCGCATCGCCCTCACCGCCTACCTGGAGCGGCAGGCCTGGGAGCTCTACGTCGAGGGTCGGGCCGTCATCGTGTCTCCCGGCGCACAGACGCCTCTAGAGAGCGCGGTCGCTCGGATCGCCTTGCAGGACGGCCACACGAAAGCGGCCATCGATGAGGCCCTCGCGCGGATCCGCGGGACCGCGACGCAGGAAGGCGAGCTAAGCGCCAGGTGAGCCAGCCGGCACAAGCGTCGCTTCGACGATGATCGGCGTCGGGGAGGTCGCCGTCGCGCATCCAGCGAGCAGGACCGCCGCCTGAGCCGGAAGCGGCGGTGTAGGCTGCCCGAGTCCGTGCGCGAGCCGCTGAGCGAACGACGCTCGGTTACCGTGCGGTTCGGTTGAGTTGGTCCCCAATGGCGAATCGGCGGCAGCGTCTCCGCGCCGTTGACACGGAGGAGTTCAGCAAGGCGCTCGAGGCGGGCGACGACCTCACCATGATCGTGATGGGCCATGTCCACCTCGAGGCGCTGCTCAACGTGAGCCTCGCAAGGGTGGTTCCAGAGGGACTCGACCTCGTCGAGGGTCTCCCGTTCAACTCCCGCGTCGATCTCGCGATCGCATTCGGCCGGCTCGGGATGGACGTTCGTGAGGCTTGGCGCATGGTCTACGCGCTGCGCAACCGGTTCGCTCACGACTTTCGGCCGACCCTGTCTGACGATGATGCGAAGGCGCTCCGGGCCGCAATACCCGGAACCCTCTGGCGCTACTTCCCCAAGGAGCCGGAGCCTGACCCGGACGAGGACTTATCGGCGTGGGTCACCGCGGCGGTCAGATGGGGGCTGACCGTCCTGTACGCGGATGCCTTGAGTCGGCCCTGGTTCGGCGGACCCGTGACTCATCGGCCCCCGCCGGCCGATCCAGGCTGACTGCCGGCGCGGGATCGCGGGTCCGGCCCGCCTTGCAGGATGGTGTGGCAAGGGCACGTGAGCTCGCTGCCGAAGCTGGCGACTGGCGTGAGAAGCCCGAGGACGCGTATCGCCAGGCTGCCCGCGAAGTCGGCGGTGACGTGCCCGAGTTCGGTGCCCGCGTCGTCGCAGTTGTCAAGGCGCTGCGATGATCGGTGGTGCATCAGTTTGAGCTGCGGCCGGATGGTGGCTTCAGCCTGAAGCCGGTGTCTCGCGATAGTCGGTCGTGTCTTGGACCGCTTCAAAGTCGGCCCGACTCAGCTCGAACGAATAGATGGCTGGACCTCGCGTGTCTGGGAGGCGAATCCGCTTCGGAAGCCCCGCATAGCTGACCACGCAGATACGAGGAGTCGGATTACTTCCCCTGAGCCGGTAGACGGCCTCGATGGCGGGAACGAGGTCTGTATCGGTTGAAGCAACGACCCCAACCTCGTATTCGCCGGCAATGGCCTGCTGGACTACATCGACGGCAAGCTCCACGTCGACGCCCTTCTGTCGTGCCCTCTGTCGCGGCCAATCCTCGGGATAGAGCAACGGACGAGCACGCACGGTAACGCCAGCAGCCCTCCAGGCTGCGACCTGCCGGTCATGAGCGACGGCCGCGACGCGCTCGCGCGAGGAGTTAGGGCTGCCGACGTACGTGCGGACCTCTGTGAGCGTCCAGTCTTCGAAGTCTGGACCGCGTCGAACGATCAGCCCGGCCAGAGCCATCGGATCAAACGCCCCGATGCGGGAGCTATCGTGCGGGTCGCAGAATGCGCGACGGAAATCTTGATGGACGTTCTGGCCATCGATAAAGACGGCGACACGGCAGGTCCGCTTAGTCATGTCCCCCAAACCAGACGGAAAGAAGTAACCCCGCCAATCCATGCCGCGAGGCATGAACGACGGGGAGGAATGTCTTGACACTAGGTGATAGGGAGATGGATGTCAATTAGCTTGTTGCCCTATCTGCTTGTTGCCCTATCGCAACACCTTCTCAATCCAGCTGCCCGGCGATCTCTTCGCACGTCCAGATGTGCCCGGCGATCCCCTCAGCCATCGCCGGGGTCCGGGGGTACGGGTTGGTGAGGTTCTTGTGGGGCCGAGCGAAGTTCATGTACGTGAAGTGCAGGCTGATCGCGGCGGCGTGGTTCTCGACCTTCTTTGAGAAGCCGTTGGTCAGGCGGGTGAACCGTCGCATGCTCATCCGCATCGTCAGGTTCTGGCGCTCGACATAGCTCGTGTTGATGCGCTCGGGGTCGGGATTGCCTGAGAGGACCCTGACTTCGACGCCGGAGCATTCCTGGGGGCTGTAGCGCCGCGCGGTAGGTGAGGCGTCGTGCGTCTCCGGGCTGCCGTACTGCTTGATGAGCGGCGCGTAGTCGGCGTTCGTACCGCCCTCGTCGACGGCCCCGACGTAGGCGCTGAAGCCGTCCGTCGTGATCTGGACTCGGCCCGACACCCGAGCGGCGAGGTCGGCAACGAAGAGTTTGGCCGTCTCGGCTGTCCGGTCCCTGGTCTTCGTCGTGGCCCTCCGCTATCCGGCCGGCAGCCAAGCGGCCGCGGGTGCCGTCGGCCTCGACCGGCTGCGTCCGGCGTCCGGGCGGCTAGCTCGCGGCGGCGACCGGCTTGTGCTTCGCCGCGTCGAGCAGATCGATGCCGAGTCGCCACCACTCGTCGAGCGGCACCTCGTTCTTGTCCAGCACGACCGACCCGTATTTGCCTGACAAGATCAGTGCCAGCGGCGGCACGTTCCACAGCTTGTCGTCCGTGCGGAGCCACCGGTCATGCTTGTTCGTCGCCTCTTCTGGAGCAAGAAGCGTTCGCCACTCCAGATCGATCTCACGTGCACCGAGTTCGGCCCGCAATCGCTTGTAGTCGTCGGTCGTCGCGGGCGTCACGGCCGAGCGTCCCGCCGACAGGAGCCGGATGTTCGTCACCGAGGCGAAGTCGGCGTTCTCGTAGATGAAGGACAGCGCCTCCCCGTCAAGATGGCGGTCGAACCAGAAGATCGCCTTCCGCGCCGTGCGCAGCAGCTCCACGGCAAGGCGCTTGTTTCGGAACGGCGTCGCCGGCGTGACGAGCGTGCCGTCCTCTGTGGGGCGAGCGGTTGGGGACGCGGCGAGGACCCGCATCGTCGGCCGCTGCCTGTTGAAGACGACAAGCCCGGCGAAGTTGAGAATCTCGAACATCCGCGTGAAGTCGGCCTTCTTCCACCCGCGACAAGGCGGATGGCCGTACTGGAGGACTTCCTCGGCCTGCTCCCGGCTGACCTCGATCCCCCACTGTCCCTCGAGCAGAGCCCGGAGCGGCGCCAACCGGCGAGCGCTTCGCGGAGGGCATCGCGGGTCGCCATCTCGTCGCGTCGGAGGATGCCGTCCTCAAACAACTTCCTTCCGAGTGGCGCCAGCTCGTTGTCGGCGACGAGCCCGAAGTCCTCCGCCGCACGCTTCGCGCTGGCGCTGACCGGCCGGCCGAGGGCGATGGCCTTGACCGCCGCGATGAGGTCCGTGTGGGCGACGGGCGTCACGGCACGGACTCCTGCAGCCTCTTCACGAGGTCGACAACCTGGGCCACGTCCCAGCCGGAGACGTCGAGGCGCACGTTCACGGTGACGCCGCTGGTCGTCGCGACGCGCGAGAGCGGCGTCGGGGTCCGGGTGGCCAGCGGCGCAGCGACGCCGGTGCGGGCTGCCGGAGCGCGGACGGTGGCCGCCGGAGTGGTCGTTGCCGGCCGCGGGGCCGCATCCTCCGGCGGGTACGGGAGGTCGGTCGCCAGTACCCACCGCCCGCTGTGCTCCTCCGCGAGGCCCGCGAAGATCGCGGACTCCGTGAAGTTGCGCGCGGCGAGCGGCGCAGCCGACTCGGCAACGCCTTCCAGCTTGAAGGGCTCGACCAGCCCGTTGCCTCCGGGCAGACCGCGACCCCCGAACTTCCGCGCGACGCGCGCGAAGACGGGCGGTCGGAGGAACGCGCGCGCGAGGGCCGCCTGACGCTCCTCGTCTGTGCCATGCGCAACGGCCTCGCCGTCCTCGGTCAGCCGCAGCGACGAGCGGTTTGCGTTGCCCCAGTCAGCCACGCCGTATGACCGCGCACTCGCAACGAGGCGCACGAAGTCGGCGTTCTTCTCGGACAGGTTCAGTCGGCTGGCGAGCGATCCAAGCGAGGCGGTACCGCCCACCTCGTCGAGGTACGCCACAACCTGGGCCACGCGCGGCAGCGCCGATCCGGGGTACCGGACGCTCGGCGCGCGACGCCTCTCCCCAAACTCCTCGGACTCGACCACCGTTCCAGCCTCCCTGCGGATTTATCGACCCTGTTAGCCTAGGTGGAACACGGCCGCATGTCAACCAGTCTGCGTCTACTGTTAGTGCGGATGATGCGCCCGAATTCGAACCTAAGTTCGTTTCACGTGTGCGTTGCGGCGCATCGACCTTGCAGAGAGGCGTAACAGACCGTACCAGCAACGTTTGGTGTGCGGTCCCTAGCCGTGGGTGTCGGTGGCTCGTGCCTTCGGGACTCCGCCCGAGGGACCGACGCAGGAGGCCCACCTAGTCCGTGCCAGCAGGAGTCGCCGGAAGATCCTGACGGTGGCTACCCGGTTGCCCTGGCGGTCGGCGCTGGCGCGGTCTTCGTGATGGGCGACAAGCAGATCCCCGAGGTCCAGCTCGCGCCGTCGATCGCCGTCATGAGTGCCCGGGAGTTCGTCGATGAACTTGATGCCCTCCTCGGCCGGCCGTCAAGGTTGATGACGTCGCTCGGGCGAAGCCCAGTTCGATCGTCCTACGTCGGCTCGCGCTCGAGGTTGAGAGCGAGGAGATACGCAAGGATCTCCTCGTCGGGGAGGGCAGGGGGCCAGGCGTAGGCGGCGAAGACGGCGGCGTCGAGGGTGGCGTGGGCGTTCGAGAGCCAGGTGGGGCGCTGGTTGTAGAGGTTGGTGAGGGTGCGCTTCGCGAGTTCCGCCTCGGCGAGGCCGGGCGGGTTGAGCCAGCCGTCGCGGAGGGTGACGAGGTTGCGGGCGGCGGCGGCGATCGCCTCGCGCTGCTCGTCGGTGGGGCGCGGGAAGGGGAACGTTTCGAAGCAGGTTGTCGGCGTGTAGCGCGGCCGAGTTTCGAGCTGCGTTCCCGTTGCGAGCGCCCAGAGCTCGTGAACGCGCGAGTGAAGGACGCCGAAGGTGTAGTCGTCGTCCCGGGCGATCGCGATGAGGGCGCTATCCGGGAGTACGTCGCGATCCAACCAAGCGAAGAGCCGATGCTTCGCGTGGCGGATCGTCACGATGTACCGCTGCTGGTCTCGGAGAGCCTTGCGCAGTCCTGACCGAGCTTCCTCATGAATCCACCAACGCTCAGCGTAGGCGGCGCGATTGTTGCCCTCGCGAGTGGGTCTCACGTGCTCGCGCACGAACTCGAACGGCGCCTCGTACAGAGCAGCTTCCGACCCCGGCATCTCGACGCCAAAGTCCACGATCCACCTGTGGCGGGGTCGGCCGCCAACATCAAGCCCATTCGCCCATGGCTTGACGACGTCGCGGTTTCGTCGTCCGTCGGGATTGGGGCGAGCCAGGAACTCGGAGGCCAGCGAGTCCTCGATCTCAAACGGGCCACCTTTGCTGTCCCCAATGAACGCGATGCCGAAGTTCTCCTGTAGCCGCCGCGCCTGCGTCAGATCCACGCCTGAAGTCAGGTTCGGGTGGATCGATATGACCGCTCGGCCGTCGAGCTCCCGGCCTGGCTCGGTTCCGTCGTCCTGCCCGACGAAGCTGATGTGGACATTGGCACCAGAGAGGACCCACGGTTCGTCGGACTTCGCGAAGAACAGCGCTCCGGACTTGTTGATCCGTTCGAGAACTCGCCGGTTTGCACCACCGCGAATGCCCTGGGTCGCAAGAAGTCCAGCTCGCCGCGTCGCGCCGAGAGCGATCTGCGCCCGAGCCTTCTCGTGCCAGTAGGTGACGAAGTCCCCTTCGCGCGGCACCCGGCCGTCGAAGACGGCGAACATCGTGTCGACGTAGTCGTCGCCGAGCCCGCGGCGCAGGAGTTTCCCGCCCAGGAACGGCGGGTTGCCGACGATGAATTCGGCCGCCGGCCACTCCGCCTCGCGCGGGCTCGTCGGGTCCGTCCAGTCGAGCAGGGCGTCGCGGTTCTCGATGTGGTCGAGGGGGCGCAGGATCGGGTCGCGCTGGTAGCCCAGGCCGTGGCGGAGCATCCACTGGATCTGGCCGATCCAGATCGTCACCCGGGCGAGCTCGGCGGCGTAGGCGTTGAGCTCGATGCCCATGACCGCCTCGGGGCCGATCCGGGGGAACTCCTGGGGCGTCTCGAGCACGAGCGAGCCCCACTGGATCGCCTCCCACTCGAGGTCTTTGAGCGCCCACAGGGTGACGAACAGGAAGTTGCCCGAACCGCAGGCGGGGTCGAGCACGCGGACCGCCCGCAGCCGATCGAGGAAGGCGCGGAAGACGGCCTGGGGGTTATCGTCGGGCTTCGTCGCCTTGGTGATCTTGCGGCCGGCGAGGACGAGCTCGGTGACCCGCGCCTGCATCGCGGCGTACTCGCGGCGGAGCGGCCGGATGACGACCGGCTCGACGAGCTCCCAGATGGCCGTCCGATCCGTGTAGTGGGCGCCCAGCTGGGCGCGCTGGTCGGGGTCCAGGCCGCGCTCGAAGAGCGTCCCGAAGATGGCCGGCTCGATGAGCGCCCAGTTGAGCCGGCCGACCTCGAGCAGCGTGGAGATCTCCGGGCCGGTCAGGGGCAGGACGTCGGCCGAGTCGAACAGGCCGCCGTTGAACCAGGGGACCTGCTCCGCGCCGAACATCCCGCCGCCATGCGACATCCGGGCGAACAGCTCCGAGAGCGCGCCGGTGAACAGGTCCGAGCGGCCCTTGGTCGCCTCGGCCAGCCGGGAGAGGACGCCCCTGGGCAGCAGCCCGGCGTCCTCGGCGAAGAGGCAGAACAGGATCCGGTCCAGGAAGTGGGCGACCGTCTGCGGCTCGTGGCCGCGGGCGCGGAGGGCCTGGGCGAGCTCGGCGAACGCCCTTGCCGCCTTCTCCGTGATCTGGGCCGGCTCGAAGGTGGGCCGGAGCTCCTCGGGCGCGGTGAAGACCGCCCGCAGGATCGCCAGGGCCTCCGACGGGTCGGGCGCCGCGAGCTCGTCGAGGGTGACGATCCTGGTGACCGGGCTCAGCCCGGTGAAGTTCGTGCGGACCTCGATCCGGTCCATGTCCGAGACGACCAGGAGCGGCGGGTTCTCGAGGGCGTCCTTGTAGCCGACGAGCTGGACGTAGGCGGCTTTGAGGTCCTTGCGCTTGCCCTTGTACTCCCAGGCGAAGAAGCCGCGCTTCCAGACGTCGGCGAAGCCGTCACCGCCGCCGAGCTTCTCGGCGCCCTTCTCGAACGCGTACCACGAGCCGCCCGGGTCAGCCTGGGTGGGGCCGGGCTCGCCGAGCATCGCGCACAGGTCCAGGAAGTGGGACTGCGCCGACGCCCGCTCGGACGTCTGGACGTCGCGCCACTTCGCGGCGAACTCGGACGGGGTCATGCGCACGAGGATAGCGCCCCCGTGCCCCTGCCCGAACCTCGGTGCGGGGCCCCTTCGCCCCTTGATGAGCACCACTCATCGAAATCGACATGACCGAGCGTGACCACCTGGCCGAATCTGCGGATTCTGCCGACCGGTCACGCTCGTCCGCGGCGAATCTGATGAGTGGTGGTAATCGCGGCCCGAGCGGGCCGGCGAGGGCCGGCGAGGGCGCACGGCCGGAGTAGCCCCGGATAGGTCCCAGTGCAGGGGCGAGGCGCAGAGTCCGTCGGTGCCCGAAATCAGTCGCTTCTACGGGATTGTCGTCACGATCCACTACGGGGATCACAACCCGCCGCACTTCCACGCGACCTACCAGGGCGCCCAGGTCGAGATCGACATCCGCACGCTGGCCGTCCTCGACGGCGGCATCTCGCCTCGCGCCCTCGGCCTCGTGATGGAATGGGCGACAGCTCACCAGCCCGAGCTGGCCGAGGACTGGCGACTTGCCGCTGACGGCCGCGAGCCGTTGAAGATCGCGCCGCTTGCGTGAGATGATCGGGACCATGCTGTCCATCCGATCCGCGGAGCCGCTCGAGGACTTCTGGGTCCGCCTGACGCTGACCGACGGATCGCAGATCGAGCGCAACGTCCTTGACCTCCTCCGAGGCCCGGTCTTCGAGGCCGTTCGGGCGGACTACGCGCGCTTCCGGCAGGTTCGCGTTCGCGGCGGCACGCTCGAATGGCCGGGCAGGCTCGACCTCGATCCCAGCGTGCTGATCTGGAATGGACCGCGGCCCCGGGATCCCGACGCCCGCCCGGCGGCTCGTCTCGCCCTGACGCACCCGACCGCAGTCGCCGCATCGAGCTGACACGACGCGTTCGAGCCGACCTGGCCGTGCTACGGGCCGTATCTCGCACTGTTCCCAGTTCCAGGACGAGGAGAGTCCGAAGGCCACCGCGGAAGCGTTGACCGTCAGGTGATGAGACGTTCGGCGCGTGAGCGGTCAGCGTGAAGGAGGCGGACCGATGAGCAGGGGCGAGGAGCGCCCGTCGCCCGCGGCCGGCCAGAATCGCCTGCCACCCTCCGAGGTGGCGGACGTCGTCGCCGACGAGGAGGGCTTGGACCACCTCGAGGTCCGACTCGCACCGCTCGGCGCGCTCGCGCCGCGCGCGGTCCCGCCCTGGCGCGCCGCCGCGCTCGGCGTCGTCACCCTCGCGGGCGTGGTGGCGGCGAGCCTGGTCGCGCTGGTCGCGGTGATGACTCTCGAGCGCTGGCTGGTCCCGAACGGTGATGCCGCCGAGGTCGGCCATGGGGTTGCGCTCGGGGCGTTCGTACTCGTCTGGGGTCTGCTCTCGCTCGGCGTCCTGGCCGGCGCTGCCCGAGTGACGCTCGGACGCGGCGCGACGCTCGCACGCGGCGATCTCGCGGCCGCCGGTCTCGTGCTGCTCCTGCAGGGCGGCTGGACGTCGGCCCTGCACGCCTGGGTCGTCGGCATTGCCGGGTACGTCGAGCTCGACCTCGTCAGCCGCGGGACCTACCTCTGGCCCGCGGTGGTCGTGCTCGTCACGATCGCCCTTGCGGCCGTCCGGCTGACCCGGGGCCGGATCGCGCCGGTGCTGCTGGGATTCGCCGCGCTGGCCATCGGCGCGATCTTCGTCGAGACCGTCCAGAACGGGCTCGGCGCCATCGCGGACGGTGACGTGTCGGGGGCGGGTCTCGCCATCGGTATCCTCTCCGCCGCCCAGCTGACCGTGCTTGGATGCTGGTGGTGGGTGGCGGCGCGGCGACTCGTCGGGCACGAAACCGGTCGAACCTGAGTCTCAGACGAGGCCGTCGTACTCGAGGTTCCCGATGATCCGCAGTGCGAGCGGTGCGTTCGGTAAACCCCATTAGGCGCGTTACTTCCCCGGTTGTCTCAGCCTGGGCTGGCTCAATCGGGGAAGCAGTATCGGCCTAGCGCTGCTCGATCGGGACGTACGGCCGTTCCGGCTCGCCGACGTAGATCTGTCGTGGCCGGCCGATCTTCGTCGCGGGGTCGGAGATCATCTCCTTCCACTGCGCGATCCAGCCGGGGAGTCGGCCGATCGCGAAGCAGTTGGTGAACATGTTCTCAGGGAAGCCGATAGCGCGGTAGATCAGCCCCGAGTAGAAGTCGACGTTGGGATAAAGCTTGCGCTGAATGAAGTACTCGTCGTTGAGGGCGACCTGCTCGAGATTGAGGGCCACCTCGAAGAGTTCATCATCCACTCCCGTGGCCGCCAGCACGGCTTCGGCAGCGGCCTTGATGATCTTGGCGCGCGGGTCGAAGTTCTTGTAGACCCGGTGTCCGAAGCCGGGCAGCTTGAAGCTGTCGTTCGGGTCCTTGGCCTTGTCGACGTATTTCCCCACGTTGCCGCCGTCGCTCACGATCTGCTCCAGCGTACGGATCACCGCCTCGTTCGCGCCGCCGTGCAGCGGCCCCCAGAGGGCGCTGATCCCCGCGCTGATCGAGGCGTACAGGTTCACCTGGCTGCTGCCGACCAGGCGGACCGTCGAGGTCGAGCAGTTCTGCTCGTGGTCCGCATGGAGGATGAGAAGCAGGTTGAGCGCCTTGGCGATCTCGGGATGGACCTCATACGGCTCGGCCGGGACAGCGAACATCATGTGGAGCAGGTTCGATGCGTAGTCCAGGTCGTTTCGCGGGTAGACATAGGGTTGACCGATCGCCTTCTTGAACGACCAGGCGGCGAGCGTCGGCAGCTTGGCGATCAGGCGCTGGATGGTGATCTCGACCGCCACCGGATCGAAGGGGTCGTGACTGTCCTGATAGAAGGTCGCCAGTCCGACGGTCGCCGAGGCCAGGACCGCCATGGGGTGGGCGTCGTACGGGAAGCTGTCGAAGAAGCGGCGCATCTCCTCGTGGACGAGGGTGTGCTGCGTGACGTCCGTCACCCACCGGTTGAGCTGGTCAGCGCTCGGCAGATGACCGTAGATGAGCAGGTAGGCAACCTCGAGGAAGGTGCTCTGCTTGGCCAGCTGCTCGATCGGATAGCCCCGGTAGCGGAGGATCCCGCGCTCGCCGTCCAGGAAGGTGATGGCGCTGGTGCAGGCGCCGGTGTTCACGTACCCCGGATCCATGGTGATGAGCCCCGTCTCGGCGCGGAGGCGCGCGATGTCGATGGCCGCTTCGTCCTGCGTCCCGCGGACGACAGCCAACTCCACGCTCCGGCCGCCATGCGTCAACGTCGCGGTATCAGCGCGCCGCAGGGGCTCCTCGTCGGTGGTGACGACGAGGTCGCCTTCCTTGGACTCAGACATGGCTGGCTCTCCTTCAGGCGCTGTCGCGACCATTATTGGGCGGCGGGCCGCGCCGTCAATGGGGCCTGGCTCCTGTGCGTTGACTGATGGTCCTGGCCGGTCCTCAAGGAGCAAGGCCTCGACCGTCGCGTAGGCATTCGGTTCCGGTGGCCGGGCAATCTGACCGCATGCTGCCGTTCGACGATGAGCGGTTCGGCTTGCTCTGCTCGGCCTCAACCGGGGAACCAGTGGGGTGCCCTCCGCACCCGAACGTCGGTGTCGGCCACGAAGGCGACCGGGTCCGCAGCCGATCGTCTACGCCGCGTTCATCCCAGCCGGGCTTCCGCCCCGGGCCGGCTCGACCTCGATCCGAACGTGCTGATCTGGAATTGACCGCGGCCCAGGGACCCCGAGGCCCGCCCGGCTGCCCGCCTCACGTTGACGCACCCGACCGCAGTCGCCGCATCGAGCTGATAGACGCATTGGAGCCGACCTGGCCGTGCTACTTCATCCACTCGCGGAGCGTCGCCTCGTCGATCCCGAGCTGGCGCAGGATCGAGCCGAGCGTCCCTCTCGGGATCTCGCGTTTGTCGAGCGGGATGACGACGGTCTGATGGAGGTCACCCGATGCGCCTGACCGGGCCCAGACGCGGTGCGTGCCAGTGCGGCCCTTGCCGCCTTTCATCGCATAGCCCTGGCGTTCGACAGCCCGAATCAGGTCCTGGCTTGAGAAGGGCATCCCCCGCCGCCTCAGCCCTACGCGAAGAGGGAGTCGTGGATCGGCAGCTCGAGGGGCCGGACCTGGAGACCGTGGCGCTCGACGATGTCGCGCGGGAGGTCCACGTGGTACTGGGCAGGCGGAAGCTCGTACGTCGGGATCGAGCGCTCGGCGAACACGCGCTCGCGCTCGCCGAGCTCCTCGAGGGTGCTCAGGTAGGCGGAGATGGCGTCGGTCGCCTGCTCGGCGGCCTCATCGGCAGTCGCGCCGCTCGAGGCGACGTCGAGCTCGATGCACTGGGAGACCCACTGGTCGCCCTCCGGCCAGACGGCAACCGTGAGGGACGCGATCAGCTTTCTCCCGGAAGCGGCCTCCGAAGGCCCACCGGCGAGCCGGCGGCGCAGAGTCTGCAAGATGCCTCCTGTTCGACGCGTGCCTCGGTCCATTCCGGCCTTCCTCGGGACGCCTGTCCCTGGGGAATCGTCCCGACCCGCACTCTAGCACGGGCTTGATGCCTGACCGCAGACCGTTCTGGCTCCGCTTCGAATTCTACTGGAAGACGATTCACTGCCGATCACCCAGCGTCTCCCACCCCGCACATCGATCTCGGGCCGGCGGCCGTGCGTGGGCGCGTGACATACTCCATCACGGCGGGGTCGAGACACGGTGGCGCGGTGCGCCTCAGCCGGGCAGGCAGGGAGATCCGATGAGCCGGGATCCGCTCCTCGAGCTGGCCGATCGCCACCTGATCCGGTACGTCCCGGAATTCGCGCCGTTCCTGGTCGAGCGGGCGAGGGGCAGCTGGGTCTGGGATCGGGCGGGCAACCCGGTGCTCGACTTCACCAGCGGCCAGATCTGCAGCACGATCGGCCACAACCATCCGCGGATCGTCGAGGCGATCCGCGCGGCCTGCGACCGGGTCCTCCACCTCAACAGCTGGATGCTCTCCGAGGAGGTCGTCCGCCTGGCGGCCCGCCTCGCCGAACTGCTCCCGGCCCCGCTCGAGAAGATGATCTTCCTCAATACCGGTTCGGAGTCGAACGAGATCGCGATGCGCATCGCGAAGCTCGCGACCGGGCGCTACGAGGTCCTCGGGCTGGAGCAGAGCTTCCATGGCCTCACGGCCGGGGCCGCGTCGGTCACCAACTCGGTGGCCCACCGGGGCTACGGGCCCCAGCTGCCCGGCGTCTTCACGATGCCCGCCCCGTACGCGTATCGCTGCCCGGTTCGGAGCGCGAAGGACACGCCCGCCGGCTGCGGGACCTGCGACCTTGCCTGCCTGGAGCGCGGCATCGAGCGCTTCGACGCCGAGACGGCCGGTTCGCTGGCCGCCGTCGTCGTGGAGCCCGTCCTCTCGGCGGGCGGCGTGATCGACCCTCCGCCGGGCTACCTCGCCCGCCTCGCCGAGCTCGTCCGGGCGCGCGGCGGGCTGGTCATCGTCGACGAGGCGCAGACCGCGTTCGGCCGGCTCGGCACGATGTTCGGCTTCGAGGCGGACGGGATCGTGCCCGACATCGTCACGCTCTCCAAGACGCTCGGCGGCGGGCTGCCCCTGGCCGCCACCGTGATCAGCCCGGAGCTCGAGGAGCGGATCGTCGAGCGCGGCTTCGTCCACGTCACGAGCCACGTCAGCGATCCGCTGCCGGCGGCCGTCGGGCTGGCCGTCCTCGACGTCGTCGTGGAGGAGCGGCTGCCCGAGCGCGCGGCCGCGATGGGCGCCCGGCTGCGGGCCGGCCTGCTGGAGCTGGCGGCCCGCCACGAGACCATCGGCGAGGTCCGGGGGCGGGGCCTCCTCCTGGGCGTGGAGCTCGTCACGGACCGGGCGACCCGGGAACCGGCCGACGCCCTGGGCGCCGCCGCCACGGACGAGTGCCTCGCCCGCGGGCTGTCGATGAACATCGTCCGCCACATCGGCGCGAACAGCGTCTGGCGGATCGCCCCGCCGCTGACCGTGACCGAGGACGAGATCGACCAGGCCCTCTCGATCATGGACGAGAGCCTGGCCGCGGTCACGCGGCTTCCGGCGGCGGGAGCGCGGGCGTAGTTTCTGCTCAGCGGGAACGCTCGGGACGAACAGCACTTCCCATCCGGGGCCCAGCAGGTCGAAACTACGCCAGCGGGGGCGATGACGCGCAGCCCAGACACCGGCCGCCGGGGCCGCGCGGAGCCACTGGCGAGCCCAACCCGCGTACTCCCTGGAGGGTTCGGCATGGGACACATCCGGATCAGCGCGCATTACGAGGCGCCCATCGAGCACGTGTTCGAGCTCGGGCTCGACGCGAAGCGGATCCCCGAGTGGAACACGTCCTTCCATGAGATCAAGGACATCACTGGACCGCTCGGTCAAGTCGGGAGCAGTTTCGACACGGTCATGAAGGTCCTCGGTCGGCCCATCGAAGGTCACATGCAGGTGACCGAGGTGGAGCGGCCCAGGCTGGTGACGGTGGTCGGCAGCGCGCCGGGCGGTGGCAAGCTGACGTGGACCACGCGGTTCACGCCGGCTGGCACCGGCACCGGCACCGACGCCGAGCTCGAGGTGGACTACGAGCTCCCGGCCGGCTTCCTCGGCGAGATCGCCGACAAGCTCTTCGCCGAGCGGGCGATCGAGCGGGAGATGAAGCATTCGACCGAGAACTTCAAGGTGCTCGTCGAGGCGAAGGTTCCGCAGCCCGCGTGACCCCGTCGATGACCGAGGCTTGAGCGTGGCCCGCCCCCCGACGAGGCGGGCCACGACACAGCCAGGCCGGTCCTGCGGGACGAATCTCAGCCGGCGCCCAGCCGCCTGATCGCGATCGCGGCGTAGAGGGCGGCGCCGATGGCCATGGCGGGCTCGTCGAAGACGACCAGGTTGGAGTGGTTCATCGGGGCGGTGGCAGGGTCCTGTCCGGGCGGGCGGGCGCCCAGGAAGGCGAACGCGCCGGGCACCTGCTGGAGGACGTACGAGAAATCCTCGGCGCCCATGATCGGCGCGTCGAGGGTCCGGACGGCATCGGCGCCGAGCAGCTCGCCGGCCAGGGCGTGGACGAACTCGGCGGCGCCTGCGTCGTTGACGGTCACCGGGTAGCCGCGCTCGATCTCCAGCTCCACCTGCGTGTCGTGGGCCGCCCCGATCCCGGCGACCACCCGCCGGACGTGGTCGTGGACGGCGCTGCGCGCCTCCTCCGAGACGGTCCGGATCGTGCCCTGCAGGAAGGCGGTCTCCGGGATGATGTTGCTCGTCGTCCCGGCGACGACGTTGGCGATCGTGATGACGGCGGGGTCGAACGCGTTCACCCGGCGGGTCACCATCGTCTGGAGCCCGAGGATGATCTCGGCCGCCGCAGTGATCGGGTCGACCGCGGTGTGCGGCGCCGAGGCGTGCCCACCACGGCCCCGGACGGTGATCCGCAGGGTGTCCGAGGCGGCCAGCTGGGCGCCCGGCCGGAGGTTGATCGTGCCGCTCGGGTAGAGGGTCGAGATGTGGAGCGCGTACGCCCCCTCGAGCGAGCCGCCGGGGCCCTCGGCCGCGACCTCGGCCGAGCCCCCGGCCGGGAGGTCGAGCAGGCCCTCCTCGAGCATGAACCGGGCGCCGTGGTAGCCCTCCTCGCCCGGCTGGAACATGAGCAGGACGCGGCCGGCCAGCTGCTCGCGCCGCTCGGCGAGGAGCCGAACGCCGCCGAGGAGCATCGCCACGTGGGTGTCGTGGCCGCAGGCATGCATCGCGCCGGGGATCTCCGACGCGAACGGCAGGCCGGTGCCCTCCTGGAGCGGCAGCCCGTCCATGTCGGCGCGGAGGAGGACCGTGGGCCCGGGTCGTCCGCCCTCGATGACCGCGGTGACCGAGCTGACCGCCCGGCCGGTCCGCGGCTGCAGGCCGAGCCGCTCGAGCTCGGCGACGACCGCCGCCTGGGTCCAGGGCAGCTGCAGCCCGATCTCGGGGTGCCGGTGGAGGCGTCGCCGGATCTCCACGACCTCCGGGAGGATCGCCTGCGCGGCGGCGAGGAGGGAGTTCAGGGGGGTCGTGTCGGCACTCATGGCGGAACGGTACCGCGCCCGGAGGCCCGAATGTTCGCCGCGCCCGCCGGGCGCGACGCCCAATGGAAGCGACGCACCGGGTCCCGACGCGCCCGGCCATGGGTCACCGCGGTCGCGTGCCCTTCGCCACTGGCGTGGTCGATGCCGGCCGTCGATCGTGAGACCGTCAGATGTCGCGTAATCATCGTGGGGTCCCGGCCGCGGCACGGGTCGCCGTCGCGGGCCTGCTGGTGCTCCTGCTCTTCGCCCCCGGCGCGCAGGGCACGCCCATCGTCTCCGCGGTGGGGTCCTCGCCGACGCCCACGCCGACGCCTGCTCCGTCGACATCCCCGTGGTACCGGGTCGACGCTCGCGGCGACGTGCTCGTCGACCTCTACTTCGGGTGGCTCAGTACGTGCCCCCACTGCCAGCGGGCCCGGCCGTTCGTGGAGGGGATGGCCGCGGAGAAGCCCTGGCTCGTGGTCCACTCGCTCCAGCTCGACGGCGACAACGCGGCGAACCGGCGCCTCCTGACCGGGTTGGCGGAGGGCATCGGCGAGCAGATCGAGGCCGTCCCGGCCTTCCTCTTCGGGGGACGACTGGTCACCGGGTTCGACACCGCCGAGACGACCGGCGCGCAGCTGGCGGCGGAGCTAGAGGGCTATCGCGCGGAGGTCGTCGGCGCGCTCCGGCCGCGAGCCTCGCCGACGCCGCAGCCGTCCGCCGCGAACGGCTACGTGACCGTCCCGGTCCTGGGCCGGGTTGCCGTGGGGAACGTCTCGCTGCCCGTCCTGACGGTCGTCCTGGCCGGCCTCGACGCGTTCAACCCGTGCGCCCTGTCCGTGCTCCTGTTCCTGCTCAGCGTCCTGGTCGGCACCCGGAGCCGGGCCCGGATGGCCCTCGTCGGCGGGACGTTCGTGCTCGTCTCGGGGCTCGCCTACTTCGCCTTCATGGCCGCCTGGCTCAACCTGTTCCTGCTCGTGGGCGAGCTGCGCCTGGTGACGGTCGCGGCGGGGGCCGCGGCGACGATCGCCGCGCTGATCAACATCAAGGACTACGTCTGGTTCCGGCGGGGCATCTCGCTGATGATCCCGGAGTCGGCGCGGCCGCGGATCTTCGGGCGGATGCTCGACCTGGGCGAGTCGACGAAGCTGTCCGCGATGCTCGCGGGCACCCTCGTCGTGGCGGTCGCGGTGAATGCCTACGAGATGCTGTGCACCGGTGGGTTCCCGGTGGTGTTCACCCGGATCCTGACCCTGCGCGAGCTCCCGACGGGCACCTACTACCTCTACCTGCTGCTCTACAACGCGGTCTACGTGGTGCCGCTCCTGCTCGTGGTCGGGGTGTTCACCTGGACGCTCGGCTCGCGCGGGATCTCGGAGCTCGAGGCGCGCCGGCTGAAGCTGCTCTCGGGACTCCTGATGCTCGGGCTGGGCCTGCTGCTCCTGCTCGCGCCGGAGCGCCTGATGGACCTGACGGCCTCGCTGGCGATCCTCGGGGTGGCGGTCGGGGTGACGGCGGCGGCTGTCGTCGTCGAGCGGGTCCGCTCGGTCCGCTCCCGGCGCGGGCTACGTTGAGACGTCCCGGCGGCGCATTCCCCACGCGCCCACGAGCAGCCCGCCGACGGCCATCACCGCGAGGAGGAGCATGCCCGGCCAGTCCCAGGTGCCGACCATGGGCTGGCCCAGGTGGCGGGTGAGGCTGAGGTCGAGCCACTCGGGCGGCAGCCGCAGGGCGCTCCCGACGAAGTCCCACAGGAAGAAGCCGAGCGCGAGGGCGGCGGTCGCCGGGGCCCCGAGGTCGATCGCGCCCAGGCCGATGACGGCCAGGCCGACGCCGGCCAGCCCGGCGGCATAGAGGCCGCTGACCCAGGCGCCCAGGAACGGCTGGAAGGGATCGTCGCCCGAGGCCGCGGCTCCGACGGCCACGGACGCCGCGATGACCAGGGTCACGACCGCGATGGCGCCGAACAGGCCGACGCCGTTGGCGATCGTCAGGCGGGCGCGCGAAACCGGCGTCGAGAGGAGCAGCTCCAGGCGGCGCTCGCGCTCCTCGGCGGCGACCCCGTTCACGAGCGCCGCGGCCGCGAGAGCGATGATCAGGATCGCGAAGCTGAAGAAGAAGAGCTGGAGCATCCCGCCGGCGCTCTGCCAGGGGATGCCTCGGAAGAGCATGTCGAGCATCGCGGCGGCGCCCGGATCCGAGCGGAAGAGCTCGCCCATATCCCGGCCCGCCATCGCCACGAGGAGGGCCCAGAACCCGATGGAGATCCCCCAGGCCACGGCGGCCAGGATCCGGCTCACGAAGGCCTGGCGGGCGGGGCCGCGAAGTCCGACGCGACCGCCGGGCAGGCCGAGCCTGGGCAGCCGGACCGTTGCCCCGAGGTCGCGCCGCTCGAAAGCGACGATCCCGACGGCGAACAGCGCGACGACCATCACCCCGATCGGGACGAGCGAGACGGCGTCCCACCGGCCGGCGAGGGGTCGCTGGTTGGCGGACCAGGCGAACCACGAGAGGCCCTGGACCTGGTTGAACGCCGGGATCACCCCGGCATACGCGTTGACGAGGTAGGCCGCGATCAGGGTGGCTAGGGCGATCCCCCCGGCGGCCGCCCGGCCGAGGATCGGTCCGAGTCCGAACGCGAGCGCGCCGCCCACCAGGCCGAGCAGCGCGACGCCCGCGAAGTGCGCCAGGGCGTCCCCGATGGCGATCGCGTCGGCGGGGATCGTCGCGAAGGCCCGGCCGGCGAGCCAGGCGCCGAGCGCGACGAGGGTGACCGCGCAGGCCAGGGCCACCAGGTGGACGGCGATCTTCTCGAGCGCGATCCGTCGTCGGGAGACCGGCGCTCCGGCGAGGACCTCCAGGCTGCCGGCGCGGGCCTCACCCGCGAGCGTGCCCGACAGGGCCAGGACGGACCAGATCCCGAACATGATCGGCATGAAGTTGCCGTAGCGCCAGCTCATGAAGCCGCCCAGGCGATCGATGTTGATGGGCTCCCCGAGCAGCCCGCTGATCGCCGCCGGAAGCAGCCGCATCTCGGCCACGATCTGCTGGCGATCGGCAGCGGTGGGGAACTGTTGGGACAGGATCATCCCGAGGAACAGGGCCATGAAGCCCATCCCGAGGCCGGCGATGAGGATCGACCGGCGGCTGTCATGCAGGCCCTTGGCGAAGATGCTACGTGGGCCGCGCAGCGGCCGGGCCGCCTGCCGGTTGGCCGCGCGACGCGGCAGCGGCAGGAGCCTAGTCGACATCGATGGTCCCCTTCCCGTACTGGGCGAGGAAGACCTCTTCGAGGGTCGGCTCGCGGCTGACGAAGTCGACCAGGTCGAACGCGGCGGCCGCCTTCACGACCGGGGCGATCGGTCCCTTGACGTGCATCCGCAGGATGTGGTCCTCGGACACGAGGTGGCTGACTCCCGGGATCGCGGCGAACGTCGCGGCCGGCACCGGTCCGCTGAAGCGAAGCTCCACCTGGTGGACCGAGAGGTCGTGGAGCGCCTCCACCCGGTCGACCTGGACCAGGCGACCCTCGCGGATGATGGCCACCCGGTCGCAGCTCTTCTCGACCTCGCCGATCAGGTGGCTCGACAGGAAGATCGTCCGGCCGTCCCGCTTCGCCTCGCTCATCCACGCGAAGAACTCGAGCTGGACGAGGGGGTCCAGCCCGGCCGTCGGCTCATCGAGCACGAGCAGGTCCGGCCGGTGCTGGAAGGCGATCACCAGGGCGACCTTCTGCTTGTTGCCCTTGGAGTACTCGCGGTAGCGGCGCGACGGGTCCAGGTCCAGCCGTTCGATCAGCGAGCGCTGGTAGGCGGCATCGACGCCGCCCCTCAGGTTCGCGAAGTACTCGATCGTCTCGCCGCCGGTCATCCGATCGTAGAGGCTGAACTCGCCGGGCAGGTAGCCGGTCCGCCGGTGGATCGCGACGGGGTCGGCCGTCGTCTCGATGTCGAACACGAACGCCCGGCCGCTGGTCGGCCGGATCAGGTCGAGCAGCACCCGGATCGTCGTCGTCTTGCCGGCGCCATTGGGGCCCAGGTAGCCGAAGATCTCGCCCTGCTCGACCTCCAGGTCGAGCTCCACGACCCCGCGCTGGCGACCGTAGGACTTGGTCAGGCGTTCCGTCCGGATGGCCGCGCTCATCGGGCGATCGACGAGCGAGGGGACGGGTCACCGACGGCCCGGTGACTGAAGGAGCCGGTGGGCATGGTCATGACCCTCTCCCTGGACGCCGATCCGCAGTGTCATAGCGCCATCATTCTGCGACGGGAGCAAGGCCGGTACAACCGACCGGACGGTTCTGGCGGGACCTTCGGTACCGCGCCGGCCGCCGCTCCGGTCGACGGCAGGTATCATCGCGGCGATGATGGAGCGCACCGCCCCCGACGCCGGCGCGATCGCCTGTCCGTTCGTCGCGTTCGAGGACGAGCGGGATGAGCGGGCGGACCGGCCCGACCACCGCCACCGCTGCTACGCGGAGGTCCGCCCGACGCCGCGCGCGCTCGCCCACCAGGAGGCCTTCTGCCTGTCCACCGGGTTCGCGGCCTGCCCGAGCTTCCAGGACTGGGCCAGGCGCCAGGCGGCCCCGGCGCGTCGAGCCGCCCCGGACGCCGGGTTCACGACCACGGGCCCGGCTCCGGCGCCGGCGGATGAGCTGGCCGGCCCGGCCCGCGGATCCGCCGCCCGGGCACACGGCGACGGCCCGGACGACGGCGCCGACGGACTCGACGCATGGACCGGCCGGTCGGCCGATCCCGACTCAGACCTCGACCGCCCGGTCCGCAACCCGCAACGGGACTGGGCGGCCCCCCCACCGTGGACCGACCCGGGGGGACGCGACCAGCCGGAGCCCGAGGCGCCCGACTTCCTGACCCGCCCGGGCCGCTCCTCCGGTGAGGCGCCGGCCGCGGAGCCGACCGGGCTCGCCGGCTCGCGCTGGCTCCAGGACGCGGCGCCGGGCCGGGCGCTGGACGGTGACGCCGGAGGGCCCCTTCCGTCCAGTCGAACCCCGGACGATGCCGACCTCGAGCGCTCGCTGGCCGAGGATCGCGCCGCTCGTGAGCGGTCCGCGGGTGCGCCGCCGGCTGGCGGACCGACCGCCGCCGCGCCGGGCACCTTCCGAGCGCGATCCGGGGGGCCCTCCGGACCGCCGCCCGCCCGACCGACGGTCTCCGACACGCGCCGCCGGCCGATCGAGCGCGACGCCGCCGGTCCGGCCTGGGAGGGGCCGCGGCGCTTCGAGGCGTACCCCACGCTGAAGACCCGGGTCGGCCTGCCGAGCGTCCCGCGGATCGCGCTCGCCGCGCTGGCGCTCCTGGTCGCGGCGGGCATCCTGTTCTCGCTCCCGTTCGTCCTCCCGTTCGTCCTCCGGCTCGGAGGAGCCGGAGGCGCCGCCGCGAGCCCCACCCCGACCCCGGCGCCGAGCGTCTCTCTCGCCCCGACCGAGCCGCCCGCCCCCACCGCCCAGGTCTACGTCGTGAAGCAGGGCGACACGATGTTGAAGATCGCCAAGAAGTTCGGACTATCGGTCGAGGAGCTCCTCGCCGCCAACAAGCAGATCAAGAACCCGAACAAGATCTCGATCGGCGATGAGCTGAACATCCCGGCGCCGGCCCCGAGCGAGATCATCAGCGGCGGCGAGGCGCCCTCACCGAGCCCGTAGCGTCGCCCGTGCTGCGGCCGCCGCCCGTCCGGGGACCGGCGCCGCGCCATGCGGTGGGCGCATCGAATTGGCGATCAGCGAGCGTGGCCGAGGCGCAGTTCCGTCGATTCGGGGTCGCGAACGAACGTGCAGGCGGCACGTGCCATGCGTGGGCCGCATATCGGCGCCCGGGACGGGCGGACCCGCGAGAACCTAGCGGGGCGCGAGGTTGATCGAGGTGATCTTGCCGGCCTCGACGCGGAACGTGGCGTCGAGATGCTGGGAGGGGGCACCCGGCCGGACGACCAGGATGTCCGCCTCGTAGGTGGTGCCCGTGTCGCGGACCTCGCCGGGGATCATCTTCAGGCCGCGGTCGCTGCGCAGGAACCAGCCCCCGACGCGCTCGATCCCGCGCAGCGTCTGGACCGAGTCGCCCACGTGGATGCGCATCTCCGTGCGCTCGTCCATGAGCGCGACGGCGCCCTCGCGGTCGCCCGCGTTGAGCTTCTCGAAGAAGACGTCCATCGTGTCGACAGCACCCATGCCGCGAGTGTACGCGAGCGGCCTGCGGGCTGCCCTGAGGGCGTCGACCCGGTCCGGCGTCAGAATCCTCCGCTGGAGCCGCCGCTGAACCCGCCGCCGCCACCGAAGCCGCCGCCCGAGCCGCCGCTCGACGAGGGCGCGTTGCCGACTGAGCCGAGGACCGAGAACATCCCGCCGAAGTCCGGCACGGCTGAGCCGGAGAAGAGTGAGCCCGCCGCCGCCCCGCCCGAGAAGGCGCCCTGGCTGCCGTACCAGCCGGGGAACCAGACGGTCCCAGGGGCGGCGCGCCCGTGTTCGACGTCCTCGAGGCTCCGGCTCAGCACATCCTGGACCAGATCCTGGAGCCCGAGCGCGACCCCCCAGACGAGAGCCTGGTCGGGAGTCTCCAGCCAGGCCAGCTTCGCCTCGTCGACGACCTGCTGCATCGAGCGGGCCTGGGCCATCGTCTTCTCCAGGGTCCGCCGGTACGCCGCCAGCATTGCCCGGATCATCGCTCCGGCCATCGTCCTGGCGGGCATCCAGCGGGCCACGATCAGGGTCACGCTCCCCGCGGCGATGAACGCGCCGGCGACGACCACGAGGCCGGCGATCGGCACGGCGCCACCGACCACGCCGACGGCGACGCCGGCGACGATCTCGGCCCCCCCGAGGCTCGCCCAGCGGAGCTTGACCGACCGGGGCGGCCGCCCGAACCAGCCCTGGCTGACGGCGTGATCCTCGAGCTTCGCGTCGAAGGTGCCGGTCTTCGCGCCGAACTTCAGGAGCTCGTCGCCCTCGAGGACGGACCCCGCCGGGCCGAGCCCTCGGAGCTCCTCCAGGGCGTACCGCTCGGCGGCCGCGATGGGACGGCGGGCGTTCAGGCGCCGGCGGGCGGCCTCCTCGGGCGTGGCCGCCTCGACGCCCGCGGTCAGGATCCCGACCTTTTTCGAGAGCAGTGACCGCTGCTCCTCGAACGCCAGCTTGCCCCGGCTCGCGAGGTCGAGCAGCGCCGCGGTGAGGGCCCGCCGCGAGGTCGCGCCGTCGTAGACCAGGGCGCCGGTCGCCGCGGTCAGTCCGTCCGGTGGCGCGGGCATGAGGATCGACGGGTCGTCGAGGTAGACCGGGTCCTTCCCGAACCGGAGCCAGTTGAAGCCGGCCCAGCCGATGAGGAGCAGGCCCAGGATCGGGGCCACGACCACGCCGAGGATGGCGTTGATGAGGCGGGCTCGCTGGAGGTCCTCCGCACGCTGGGGCGTCGTCTCCGAATCGACCTGGCGCATGCCCGCGAGGAGCGCCCCCTCGAAGTCCGGGGAGTCGCCGACGAGGTGCGGGAGGATCTCGTTCTCGATGATCCGCTTGCTCGCCGGGTCATCGATGTAGGCCGACCGGAACCCGTCCCCGCCGACGATCGCGACCTGGCCGTGGAGCCCGCTGGGATCGATGTCGAAGAGGATCACGAGGCCGTCGTTGAAGCCGCCCCGCCCGACATCCCACTGGTTGCCGAGGGCGGCCGCGTCGGCTTCGGCGTCCTCCCCGCTGATCCCGTAGTCGACCGTCTGCGAGTACACCACGACCTGGGCGCCGGTGCGATCCTCGATCGCCCGGATGATCCGGTCCGCCTCCGCCTCGGCCGAGGCGCTCCAGAGCCCGGCCGTGTCGTAGACCCGCTGACCCTCGACCGGCTCGGGGTACGGCGGTCCGGCCGCATCGAGACCGGCCACGAGCGGACCGCTCGCCGCGAGGGCCACGAGGGTGAGCGCCGCGATGAGCGACCCGAGCGCCAGGACGAGCGACCGGCGACGGCCGGCCTGCCTGGTCTCGGGCTGGTTCACGGTCGGGACCCTGCCGACGCGGCACCCGCCCGCTGCGCCTCGCGGGCGCGGATCCGGCTGGTGAGCTCGGCGGCCTGCTCGTAGCGCCCGAAGCTGGGCATGACGTACGTGCCGGCCACCAGCGGCCGGGCCTGTTCGAGGAACTCGAGCGCCATCTCCAGCCCGACCTCCGCGCCCCGGTCGCCGGCCGCCGCCATCGCCGCCCTGGATTCGTCCGGGATGGTGATCCCGGGGACCTCGTTGTGGAGGAACTCGGCGTGGCGCGAGCTCTGGAGCGGGAGGATCCCGAGGAGGACCGGGACGGGGAAGCCGCCCGGGCCGAACCGGCGGCGCGCCTCGGCGTCCATCGCCTCGACCTGCTCGAGGCTGTACAGCGGTTGGGTCATCACCAGGTGGGCGCCGGCCTCCAGCTTGCGCTCGAGGCGGTCCCATTCGGTCGCCCGGTCGGCGGCGGTCGGGTCGAGGGCGCAGGCGATCGTGAAGCCGGCCCGCTGGCCGATCGGCTGGCCGGCCTGGTCCTCGCCCCGGTTGAGCCGGGTGAGGATCCCGATGAGCCCGATCGAGTCGACGTCCCACACGCCCGTGCCGGTGGGGTAGTCGCCGATCCGGGGCGGGTCGCCGGTCAGCGCCAGGATGTTCCGGACCCCGAGCGCGTGCGCCCCGAGGAGCTCCGACTCGAGCGCCATGAGGTTCCGGTCGCGGGTGGTGAAGTGGACGAGGCACTCGAGGTCCAGGTCGTGCTGGATCCCGAACGCCACGGACATGCAGCCCATCCGGACCCGGGCCATGGCCGAGTCGCTGATGTTGACGAGGTCCGCCCCGGCGTCGCGGAGCAGCCGGGCGGCGTCGAGCGTCCGATCGATCCGGATCGAGCGCGGCGGGTCGATCTCGACCGATACGACGAAGCGGCCCTCGGCCAGCGCCGCGGCCAGGCGGGTCGGCGGGGGCGCGTCGCCGGTCGAACGGTCGATCGGCTCGGCGCCGGTGGCCCGCGGCGTCTCGACCGGGGCGGTCTCCACTGGGGCGGCCTCGACCACGGTTGTGCCTGCCGCCCGGGCCCGGGCGCGCTGCTCGTCTGAGGCCGCGATCGCGTCGAGCGCCCCGCGCATCGCGGCGATGTGGGCCGGCGTCGTCCCGCAGCAGCCGCCCACGATCCGCGCCCCGGAGGCCAGGAAGCGCGGGACCATCCGGCCGAAGTAGTCCGGCCCGGCGGCGTACACAAACTGGCCCTCGATCCGCTGGGGGAGGCCGGCGTTGGGCAGGATCGCCCGGGTGATGTCCGGGGTCGGCTCGTCCATCGCCTCGAGGGCGTCGAGGCAGGCGATCGGCCCGACCCCGCAGTTCACCCCGACCGCGTCGGCGCCGGCGGCGGCCAGGGCGGCGGCTGCGACGCTGGGGGTCGTGTCGTCGAGCGCCTGGAGCTCCTCGCCGAACGTCATCGAGGCGACGACCGGCACGTCGCTCAGCGCGCGAGCCTCCTCGAGCGCGAGGAGGAGGTGCTCCAGCTCGTAGAACGTCTCGAACATGACCAGGTCGATGCCGCCCTCGAGGAGCCCCTCGAGCTGCTCGCGGTAGGCCGCGCGGATGGTCCGCTCGTCGTGGGTGATCTCGCCGCGGGTCGGCGCGCCGAGCGGCCCGATCGAGCCGGCCACCAGCGCGTCGCGCCCGGTCACGTCGCGCGCCTCGCGGGCGAGCTGGGCGCCCCGGCGGTTGAACCTGGCGGCCTCCGCGGCGAGGCCGTAGGGGGCGAGGCGGAGCCGGTTCGACCCGAACGTCGCCGTCTCGATGATGTCGGCGCCCGCCTGGAGGTACTCCCGGTGGAACGTCCCGATGAGGTCCGGCCTCGTTACCACGAGCTCGTCCAGGCAGGCCCGCTGGGGGATCCCGCTGGCGAAGAGGAGCGTGCCCATTGCCCCGTCCACGAGGAGCGGCCGCGCGGCAAGGCGCGCCCGGAACCGGTCACGCAGCGTGAGTGGGGTGGGACGTTCTGCGTTCACGGGTACAGGGTAACCCGTGGCCTGAGTGGCACTCAGGCCGAGCTCGGCCGAGCTCAACCGAGGCCGCGGAGCGAGCCCCGCCGCCGGGCGAGGGTCAGCCGGCCGTCCGGCTCCAAGACGACCTGCGGCGGTCGCGGCCGGCCGTTGTAGGTGGAGGCGAGCGAGGCGCCGTAGGCCCCGGCGTCGCGGATCGCGACGAGGTCGCCCCGGCGGAGTGGAGGGAACCGGTGGTCACCCAGGGCATCGGTCGACTCGCAGATCGGGCCGTGGACCGAGACCGGATCGCCGACCGCCGCGGCCTCGGCCTCGGCATGCCCGCCCGGCTCGACCGCCCGTCCGAGGGAGGTCAGCGCGACGATCGGGTGGCGGGCGCCGTAGAGCGCCGGGCGGATGAGCTCGGTCATCCCGGCGTCGAGGACGACCAACCGGCGGCCGCCGCGTTGGCGGACGTGGAGGACCGAGGCGACCAGCCAGCCGGAGCGGGCCACGAGGAACCGGCCGGGCTCGATCGCCAAGCGGGCGGGCCGCCGGTTCGCGGGGACCGCCTCGAGGAGCGCGGGCAGCTCGCGGGCGAAGCGCTCCGGCCGCGGCGCCGCCGCGTCGAGCCCGACGACCGGGAAGCCGCCGCCGACGTCGAGCGTGTCGAAGTGGGGAAGCCCGCCCCGCAGCAGCCCGAGGAGCGCCAGCCCCCGCCGGACCGCGTCGCGCCACGCGTCCACGGCCCCCAGCTGCGAGCCGACGTGGAGGTGGATCCCGCGCCAGCGCAACGGGCCGTGGGCGCCGCCGCCCGCCGAGATCGCCGCGCTCAGCTCGTCGTCGGCGAGGCCGAACTTGCTCGAGCCGGCGCCGACGGCGAGGCCGCGGTGGGTCTCCGGCTCGACCGCCGGGTTGAACCGGAGGAGGACGTCGAGGTGAGCCACCCGGTGGCGCGGGTCGCGCTGATCGGGCGTCCCCAGGCCGACCTCCCGGGCGATCGCGGCGAGGGCCGCCGCCTCGTCGACCGACTCCACGGCCACCCAGCGGAGGGGATCCCCGCTGGCCGACGCCGCCACCGCCGCCCGCAGGTCCGCGTCCGCCTTGCCGATCCCCTCGAGCGTGACGTGGCGGTTCGGGACGCCGGCCCGGCGCGCGACGGCCCACTCGCCACGGGACACGACGTTGGCGCCGAGGTCGTGGGCCGCCAGCCGGGCGACGATCGCCGCGACGTCGTTGGCCTTGACCGAGTACTGCCGGATCCACGGGTCGGGGAAGGCGGCGCGGAGCTCATCCGCGGCGGCGTCCAGGCCGGCGGCGTCGGTCAGGTAGAGCGGGGTCCCGTATCGGCCGGCGGCGGCGCGCAGGCCACCGGCGATCGCCGGAAGGCGGTCGACCTCGACGGGAGCCCGATCGGCCTCGTCCACCGCCCGGTTCAGCGGCTCGTCTTCACGACCGGAAGCATGTCGATGACCATCGACACGAGGCCCAGGATGACCCCGCCGATGACCGCGCTGATCGCCGCGTCCACGCCCAACTTCGGCGGGAACCCACCGACGGTGAATGTCACGCTGACGGCGTCCGAGGCCGCGGCGAGGATGAGCAGCAGGACGCCGTTGACGACGAATCCGAACAGCCCGAGGGTCATCATCGACAGCGGGAACGACAGCATCTTGAGGGCCGGCTTCAGGAAGGCGTTCACCAGGCCGAAGATGACCGCGACGATCAGGACGTCCTGGACGGACGGGCTCTTGCCGAACGAGATGCCCGTGTAGATGAGCGTGGTGACCCACAGCGCGAGCCCGGTCCCGACGGTCATGACGATGAAGCCGATCATGCGGATGCCTCCTGTCGATGCACGACCCGTCCGCCGACGACGGTCAGGGTCACGTCCGTGCCGATGATCGCAGATGCGTCGAGCGCGAGGAGGTCGCGATCGAGGACGGCGAGGTCGGCGTCCATCCCGACCGCCACGGTTCCCCGGCGTCGCTCCGCCCCGGCGGCGAAGGCCGAGCCGTGACCGTACGCGGAGAGGGCTTCGGGCAGCGTCAGCCGCTCGCCCGGAAGCCAGCCGCCGGGTGGCTGGCCGTGGACGGTCTGGCGGGTGACCGCGCCGTGGATCGCCAGGAACGGGTCGAACGGGACGACCGGCCAGTCCGAGCCGAGGGCGATCACCCCGCCGCCCTCCCGGATCGACCGCCACGGCCATGCCCGCGACGCCCGCTCCGAGCCGATGTTCCCGGCCCAGATCGAGACCTGGTTCGGCGACGGGTCGGCGTGGTACGGCTGCATGCTGGCGATCACGCCCTCGCGGCCGAAGCGCGGGATGTCCGCGGCGGCGATCGTCTCGATGTGCTCCACGCGGTGGCGCCGCTGCGGGGCGCCCCCGTTCGGCCGCGGGCCGTTGGTGGCGGTCGCCCGGGCGTAGGCGTCGAGGACCATCCGGACGCCGGCGTCGCCGATCGCGTGAATCTCGAGCTGCCAGCCGCGCCGGTCCGCCTCCGCCACATGGGCGTCCAGCGCATCCGCCGTCCACTCGGGCACGCCGGTCGTCGTCGTGCCGTCGTACGGCGCGAGCATGGCCGCCGTGCGCGACTCGATCACTCCGTCGGCAAAGCTCTTGAGGATCCCGGCGTCGAGCCACGCGCCGCCGCGGAGGTCGGCGATCAGCGCGGCGTACTCGTCCAGGCGCTTGCGCCAGGTCGCGAGGTCGTCCGCGGGAGCCATCGGGAGGGCGAGCCGAGTCCGCACGCCGAGCTCGCCCTCGGCGTGAAGCTCCCGCCACAGGCCAAGCTCGTCCGGCTCGACCCACGCGTCCTGGACGGCGGTGATCCCGGCGCACTGGAACGCCGCGAACGCGCGGCGCAGCGCCGCCAGGTCCTCCGCGCGGGTCGGCACCGGGGCGGCGGCATCGACGAGGCGCATCGCCTCCTCCTTGAGCACGCCGGTCGGCCGGCCGGTGGCCGGGTCGCGGACGATCTCGCCGAGCGGCGGATCGGGGGTCGTGGTCGTCCGGTCGATCTCGGCGGCCGCCAGGGCGCGCGTGTTCGCCCAGCCGGTGTGCCCGTCGTACGCCTTGAGGAAGGCCGGCCGGTCCGGGACGACCGCGTCGAGGAGCTCGCGGGTCGGGAGGCCGCCGGGGAACGGGACGTAGAGCCAGCCGCGGCCCTCCACCCACGGGCGCTCGGGGTGGGCGTCCGCCCAGGCGCGGACCGCCGCGGCGATGGCGTCGACGGACTCGAGGCCGTAGAGGTCGACCTGGTCGAGGGCGCGGGCGCCGGACAGCACGTGGGTGTGGGCGTCGTCGAACCCGGCGGTGAGCAGGCCGCCCCGGGCGTCGACGACCTCCGTGCCCTGCCCTCGGTGGTCGCGCAGCGCGTCGCCGTCCGAGCCGACGAAGACGATCCGTCCGCCGGCCATGGCGACCGCCGTGGGCCCGCCGTCCGGCCGGGGACCGACCGCCGAGCCGAGGGGTGGGCCCTCGCCGGGCGCGAAGGCGCGGAAGACGCGGGCGTTGACGACGATGCGGTCCGCCGGCATGGACTCCCTTTCGGCGGTGTTCAGCGGAGGAGGAACCCGGTCCCCAGTGGGTCGCGCGGATCGAGGACGAACTCATGGCGGCCGGTGCGGAAGGCCGAGCCCTCCACCTCGGTGACGACCGCCGGGCGGCCGGCGACCTCGGCCCGGCCGACGACCCGGCCGAGGAACGCCGAGTCGACGATGCTCAGGTGACGCAGCGTGCCCGCCGCGCCCTTGCCGAGCCGGCCGTCGGCGGCCAGCAGGGCGAGCCGGGCGGACGTGCCGCTGCCGCACGGCGAGCGGTCGACCTCGCCGTCGGCGAAGACGGTCACGTTGCGCTGGGTGAGCGCGATGCCTTCGGCTCGGTCGGCGTCCGGGTCGGCGTCGGCGTCGGCTGTCGGCTCGTCCTGCCAGAAGATGACGCCGTAGATCCCGTGGAGCTCGGGCTCGTCCGGGTGGACGACGTCGAGGGCCCGATCGAGCGCCGGGCGCAGCTCGCGCTGCAGGGCGATGAGCGCGGGCAGACTCGCGGGCGACACGTCGAGGCCGAGGGCGCGGGCGTCGACGCTGGCATAGAACGCCCCACCGTAGCTGACGTCGGCGCGGACCGGCCCGCGGCTCGTGGCCAGCTCCACGTCCCGCGCCAGGACGAACGAGGGAACGTTCCGGAAGCGGACCGACGCGACGCGGTCTCCATCCGCGTCCATCTCCGCCACGCAGACCAGCCGTCCCGACGGCACGTCGACGGTCACCGCCGTCTCAGGCCCGGTGATCGGCAGTCGGCCGGACTCCAGAGCCCAGGTCACGAGCGCGATCGTGCCGTGCCCGCACGCCGTCGAGTAGCCCTCGTTGTGGAAGAAGACGACTCCCAGGTCCGCGCCGGCGTCGTCCGGCTCGGTGACGAAGCAGCCGTACATGTCGGCGTGGCCGCGCGGCTCGTCGATCACGAGATGGCGGACCCGGTCGAGGACCTCGCGGGCGAACCGCCGGCGTTCGAGCACCGTCCGGCCCTCGAGCGGGCGGACCCCATCGACGACGATCCGGAACGGCTCGCCGCCCGTGTGGTAGTCGACGGTGGTGACGTGGAGCGGGATGTCGTGCTCGCTCATCGGTCAGCCTCGGTGGTGCTCCGGCCTGGCAAGGATGCGGGGATCCATCGCCCCAGTCTAGGACGCCGTCGGCACCTGTACCCCCCGGTGAGCCATGGGCCCGACACTGGTTGGGCAAGTCAAGCCAGGCGGACCGGGCGACCCGCTCGCGCGACACGCCCCCGTGCGCCACGGCTCGACCCCGCCGGCGGACCTGGGCGATGCGGCTGCTGCATGGAATCGCGCTCGGCCACGCTCGGCCACGGCTCAGGATCGACAGAACGCCACCCTGGTCACGCTCGGCCGGTCAGCGAACCATGCGTGGGCCGCATAACCGCCTCGCGGCCGGCCGGGCGGGCGCCCGCCTCGCGGCCGGGCGCCGACGGGGAGTAGCGCACGGGCGGGAACCCGCCCGTTTGTCAACAACCTCTTCGTAAATCACCGCTAGGACGCCGCCGGCACCGCCACGACCCGGCACCGCCACGACCCGGCACCGCCCGTTTGCGTGTGACACATGAACGCGACGTCCGCGACGTCCATCGGGACGATTCTCCTCGCTTGGCGCAAGAGCGGTGACAATCCTTGCGCCTGACGAAGACATCCGACCGATCCGTCGCCCGGCTTGTCACGTTCATTCGCGTGACGCAAAGCCCGGATCGTCTTCGCCCCTCGGCGGCGAGCGGCACCGTCGGCCGCGCCCGACGTGGTCATCGCTACACTCCGTGGATGACCAGCACGACCCCGGCCTTCGCGGCCCGCATCGATGCCTTCCTCGCCGAGTTCTTCCGGCTCCACCCGCTCCACGCAACGGCGGCGGGGATGCACGCCCACGATGCCGAGTGGCCGGACCTCACCGAGGCCGGGCGGCGCGAGCGGCTCGCCTTCGCCGATCGCTGGGAGGCCGAGCTGCGCGGCTTCACCGACGCCGACCTGACCCGCGGCGAGCGGGCCGACCGCGATCTGCTGCTGACGGAGCTCGACGCGCTGCGGTTCGCGGAGGCGGAGCTCCGCCAGGAGGCGTGGGATCCGCTCGAGTGGGTCTACCTCCTGGGCGGCGGCATCTTCCCGCTGCTCGCCCGGGAGTTCGCCCCGCTTGCCGGCCGGCTCGCCTCGGCGGCCGGGCGGCTCGAGGGGATCCCGGCGGCGGTCGAGGCGGCGAAGGCGGAGATCGTGGGACTGCCCGGTCGCCCGGTCTCGCGGTTCCACGCGGAGACGGCGCTCAAGCAGCTGGCCGGGATCGCCGAGCTGGCCGACGACGCGGTCCGCGAGGCCGAGGCCGCCGCGCCGAGCGATCCTGCGGTCGCCGCGATCCTGCCGCGGGTCCGGGCCTCGGCCACGACCGCGAGGGCAGCCCTGGCCGGCTTCGAGGCCCACCTGCGTGACGTCGTCCTGCCGGCCGCCGAGGGCGAGGGTCGCCTGGGCGCGGAGCTGTTCGCGACGAAGATGCGCCACACGCTCCGGGACGCCGAGTTCACGCCGGCCCGGATCCTCGACCGGGCCGAGCGCGAGTACACCGCGGTCCGAGCCGAGATGATCCGGATCGCCCGCCAGCTCTGGCCTGCCTGGCGACCGGACGAGCCCGTCCCGACCGCCGACGCCGAGGGCTCGCAGGACGCCGCCGACCAGCGCACCGTCCGGGCCGTCCTCGACGCGATCGCCGCGGAGCACCAGCCGGCCGAGCGCCTCCTCGAGTTCTGCCGCGAGGAGCTCGCCCGGATCGAGGGCTTCTGCCGGGAGCGCGACCTCGTCGGGTTGGCCGACGAGCCGCTCGAGATCCGCTGGACGCCGGTCTTCCTGCGGGCGTTCGGCGGGGCGATGCTCAATTCGCCGGGCCCGCTCGACCGCGGCCAGAAGAGCTTCTTCGCGATCACCCCGATCCCCGAGGACTGGACGCCCGAGCAGGCCGAGAGCTACCTCCGTGAGGACAACGACCGGATGCTCCGGGTCCTCACCATCCACGAAGCCGTGCCCGGGCACTACCTCCAGCTGGCGTACTCGAACCGCTGCCCGTCCGTGACGCGCTCCGTCTTCGGCAGCGGCGTCTTCGCCGAGGGCTGGGCCGTCTACGTGACCCAGGTGATGATGGACCTGGGGTACGGCGCGGACGACCCGGCGCTCCTGCTCGTCCACTGGAAGTTCTACCTGCGGGCGGCGATCAACGCGATCATCGACGTCCGGATCCACGCTGGCGAGGCGTTCGGCGGCGCGATGACCGAGGACGAGGCGGTCCGGCTCATGGTCGAGGGCGGCTTCCAGGAGGAGGCCGAGGCGCGCAACAAGTACAACCGGGCGCGGCTCTCGTCGACCCAGCTGTCGACCTACTTCGTCGGCTCGATGGCGATGTGGGAGCTGGAGCGCGAGGTCCGGCGCGGGCTCGCCGCCGCGTCCGGGGACCCGCGCGGCGCGGCCGCCGTCCCGGCGCCGGAGCTCCCCGGCGGCTTCGGCGAGACGCCCGGCTTCGCCTACCGCGGCCACCTCGAGGCGGTCATGAGCCACGGCACGCCGCCGATCCCGCTCCTGCGCCGGCTCGTGCTCGGCGACTGATCGCAGGCCCGACGCCGATGAACGTCAATCGGGACGTCCTCGACCGGCTCGAGCGGCTCGGGCTGCGCTACTTCGTGACCGGATCCGAGGCGCTCTCCGTCTATGCGGAACCGCGCCAGACGAGGGACATCGACATCGTGATCGACCTCCCGCCGGTCCGCTATGACGTCGTGATCCGGCCGGCCTTCGAAGACGACTACCTCGTCAGCGACATCACCCACTACGAAGCCAAGAGTCTCGGGTCCGTGATCCACAAGACGATGATCGCGAAGGCGGACTTCATCCTCCGGCGACAGCCTGATCCATGGGGTGGCTCGGCGATGGCGCGGCGCCGCTCGGTCGAGGATCCGATCCTTGGGGTCGCCTGGGTCATCTCGCCGGAAGATCTTCTCCTGGCGAAGCTGGAGTGGTCCGGCGGAACGTCGGAGCTTCAACTCCGTGACTGCCGGAACCTCATCCGCCAAGGCCCGGCGCTCGACTGGCCGTACATCGAGCGGTACGCTGTCGTTCTCGGGGTGGCGCAGCTCGTGGAGCAGATCCGTGGCGGTTGACCAGGCACAGCGCCTCTTCGATGAGCGGATTCGGGCAAGCTCGCTGGAGCAGCGCCGGGCTGTCCACGCGGAGATGCGCGGCAACGCGTTCCTCCGCGTCTGGGCCCAGGCGGATCGGGCGGGCCCGATGGAGCCGCTCGCCTTGACCCGGTTCCTCCTCGAGCGGCTCTACCCGGAGCTCCGGGGGTCGCGCCTGGACGCGATCATGGCCGAGTTTGCCCGGCTCCAGGCCGAGGGCCGCTGGTCCGGCCCGGTCCGGCCCGCGCAGGACGATTCCGGGTAGCCCGAGCACTGTTCCGCAGCCGGGCTGTGCGCGCCACGCCCGACACCGACGACCCGCCGGCGTGCCACCGGAAGCGTGGCGACCCCGCCGGTCCGACCTGGGGATCGGAGCGGCGGGGTCGAGCGGGATCGGGGGACGCGCGGACGTCGGTCCCGCGCGTGTGGGCCCGGGGTCAGTGGCCGGCCTCGGTGACCGCGGTCTCGCCATCCCGGCCGAGCCGGAGGAAGAACCGCGTGAAGAGGACCGCCCCGGTCAGGGCGAACAGGACCAGGCTGAGGTTGAGGATCGGCCAGGCCAGGGCGTTCACCGTCGCCTCATCGGGGTTCGCGGCACTCAGCGCACCCGGGACCCAGTCGAGCCCGATGCCCTGCAGCCGTTCAACCTGGTCGGCGGCCTCCAGGCCGTAGACCTGCGGGATGATGTACAGGATCGAGGCGATCACGTACAGGATGCTCACGATCCGGAACGTTGCGGGATTGTCGTCCGCGTCACCGAGGAGCTTGACCACGAGCGCCCAGAAGAGGACGACCACGGCGAGCGGCGCGGTGAGCGGCAGCCCCAGCCCGATGTACAGATTGGGCATGAGGAAGATCAGGCTGAGGGCGAGCACGATCACGAGGAGCGCGTCCCGCATCAGCACGTACGAGAGCCACCACACGTCACCGCCGAAGCGGAGGGTCAGGCTCTGCAGGAACCGGACCACGTACGGCCGGGCGAAGTGGAGGGTCAGGGTGAAGGCCCACAGGATCGGCAGGACGGCCGCCACGGAGAGGACCATCCAGCCGGAACCGCCGGATGTCAGCGCGGTTGCGAGATCGTCGGCACTCATCGGGACTGCTCCTTGGACTGGCCACCGGCGCGGCCGGGCCGCTGGCCTGGCGCAGGTTGTAGACGACGGCGACGAGGCCGAGGATGCCGACTGAGGCGGCGGACAGGTAGCACAGCGGCAGCGCCACGTCCGGGTTCTGCGCGCTGACCAGGATCGGCATGAGCTGGTCGTCGAGCTGTCCCGTCGAGCGCGGTCATCTGGACGCCGAGGAAGTACGGGACGATGTAGAGCCCCGCGCCGAGCCCGAGGAGGGCCACCTGGGCCGCGAACCAGCGGAGGTCCGCGTCGCCCTTGTCATGAGCTTGATGAGCGAGGACGCGCGAACGCGCAGACAGCGGCCAGCCCGCCGGTGATCGGGAGGTCCTGGCCCGCGACGACGTCCGGGTAGAAGAAGATGAAGCTGCCGAGGAAGACCTGGACGAGGATGATGTCGCGGAGCCCGACGTAGATGATCCACCACAGGTCGGCGCCGAGACGCAGGGTGAACTTGTCGGTGGTCCGGACCATGTACGGTCGGGCCATGTGGAGCGCGAGGGCGAGCAGCCAGAGGACGACGAGCGCTGCGGCGATCGTCCCCTCCATGAAGCTCTCGCCGGCGTCGAACAGGCCTGATACCTGGTCGGGGGTCATCGATCTCCTCCTGGTGCGGTGGCCGCGGACGTCGCGGATGCGATGGACAGGGTCGGATTGGGCACCCTGCGAGACGGGTTGTCCGTCGGGCCGCGACCGGCCACGACGTTCACCGTCAGGCAGGCGTACACGGCGTCGCAGCGGAAGCAGCGCGTCGCCTCCGCGCGCGCCGTCGCCTCGTCGAAGCCGGCCTGATTGGCCTTGAAGGATCCGGGCACGATCATCGGCAGCGGCTGGTGGGCTCGCGGCCGGGGTGCCAGGTCGAGCGTGAGGCTGGACTCGGCCGGCGTCCGGTAGCGGACCGTGGCCATGATCTCGGCCTCGCCGTCGCGGGCGCCGGCCAGGTACTCGTGGACGGCGCCCGCGGCCCGGCGACCGGACGCGACCGCGTCGATGATCGTCTTGGGGCCGGACACGACGTCGCCGCCGGCGAAGACGCCGGCCCGGCCGGTGGCCAGCGTCCGCGGGTCGGCCACGATGCCGGCCCAGGCGCTGACCTCGATCCCCGCGCCGTCGGGGAGGATGGACGGGTCGGGCTCCTCGCCGACCGCGACGAGGATCGCGTCGGCCGTGACGACGGCAGCGCTGTCCGGGACGGGTGCCCAGACCGCGCGTCCGCCTTCGACGGCCGCCGGTGGGACGCCTGCTCGACGATCCGGAGCCCGGCGATCTTGCCGTCGACGCCGACGACCTCGGTCACGGTCGCGCCGATCCGGAACGCGGATCCCCTCGCGCTCGGCGGCCTCGACCTCCTCGGCCTGCGCGGGCATCTCCGCGCGGCCCCGCCGATAGAGGACGGTCACCGAGCGCGGCACCGCTGCGCAGAGCGGACCGCGCCGCGTCCATCGCCGTGCTTCCGCCGCCGACGACGACGACGTCGCCCTCGAGACGGGGATGCTCGCCGAGGTTGACCTGCTTGAGGAAGACGGTTGCCGGGATGACCCCGCGGAGATCGTCGCCGGGCACGCCGAGGCGGCGGCTCTTGGAAGCGCCGGTCGCGAGGAAGATGGCCTTGAAGCCGTCGCGCTCCAGCTCGCTCAGGGTGAAGTCGCGGCCCAGCACCGCGTCGAGGCGGAGCTCCACGCCGAGCCCGACGATCCGGTCGATCTCCTCGCGGAGGACCTCCCGGGGCAGCCGGTACTCCGGGATCCCGATCGCCATCATCCCGCCCGGGATGGGCATCGCCTCGAAGACGGTGACGCCGTAGCCGAGCCGGGCGAGGTAGTACGCGGCCGACATGCCGGCCGGGCCGCCGCCGACGATGGCCACGCGCTCCGGTCGGCGAACCTTCGGCGGCTCGACCTTGGGCAGCCTGCCGTGCTCGACGGCGAACCGCTTGAGGGTCCGGATCGCGATCGGCTCATCGAGCGTGCCCCGCCGGCAGGAGATCTCGCACGGGGCGGTGCAGATCCAGCCGCAGACCGACGGGAATGGATTGACCTCCGCGGCGACGGCGTACGCGTCGTCGTAGCGTCCCTGGGCGATGAGGCCGACGTAGCGGCCCGCGTCGGTCCGAGCCGGACACGCGGTCTGGCAGGGCGCCTCGGGCGGCCGAACGTCGTCCTCGACCATGGTGGACCAGACCTGCCACGGGTTCGGTCGGCTCCGCGAGCGCCACGGGCCGAAGTCATCGAAGGCGGACACCTTCGTCGGCTTGAGGGCCTCGCGCGTGACCGCGGAGAGGGCGACCCAGCCGGTCGTCGGCTGCGGCCGCTCGATCGGGCCCTGGCGGGGCTGCAGCGGCGTGGGTCCCTCGACCGTGTCGAGGGTCATCACGACCACCGGGCACTCGTGGATGCAGATCGAGCAGCCAATGCACTCCCCGACCTGGACGGGGTGCTCCATCATCCAGTTGAGCGGACCGCCGCCCAGGTTCGCCTCGACGCCGGGACGGTCCGGCCGAGACATGTCGAGAGCCTGCACCGGACAGACGTCCATGCAGACCCCGCAGTTGAAGCAGTTGTTCCGATCGATCGAGATCCGGTAGCCCATGGCTGCCTCCGGTACGGCGTGATGGGCCCAGCATCGACGACGTGGGCCCAGGCGACCACACGCAGGCGGGCGGGCGGTGCCCGCTCGACCGGGTAGGGCCGGACAGGCCGAATGGCACGTGACCGACGCCGCCCCACCCTCCTCGCGCTACCCCTCGCGCGCGCGCTCCGAGTCCGGGACGAGGCCCTCCCGCACGGCCCGCGCGGCGACCTCCGTCCGGCTGCCGGCATGGAGCTTCTCGAGGATGTTCTTGAGGTGGTACTTCGCGGTGTTCTCGCTGATCCCGAGCTCCGCCGCGATCTCCTTGTTGCGCAGCCCCCGCGGTCACCAGCCGGAGGACCTCGATCTCGCGCTCGGTCAGCCGGTCGGGGTCGGCCGGTCGGCGGTCGGCGGCCCGTCCCGTGGCGACCCGCTCGCGACGGAGGAACTCGTCGATGATCCGGGCAGCCGTGGCCGGGGTGATCGCCGCCTCGCCCCGGCCGACCGCCTCGAGCATCGTCCGGAACTGGGCCGCCTCGAGGTTCTTCAGGAGGTAGCCCTGGGCGCCCGCCTTGATCGCCTCGAACAGGTCGTCCTCGTCCTCGCTGACGGTCAGGATGACGATCGTGACCGACGGCCGGGCGGCCTTGATCCGGCGCGGTCGCCTCGAGGCCCGAGCCACCGGCATCCGGACGTCCATCAGGACGAGGTCCGGCTCGAGCCGCGGCGGCCAGGTCGACGGCCTCGTCGCCGTTCGACGCCTGTCCCACGACCTCGTGGCCCCACGCCCCGAGCAGCGACGCGACGCCGTCGCGGAAGAGCGGCGTGGTCGTCGGCGAGGAGGATCCGCATCAGGCGCCGGTCACCCCGACCGGACCGGTCACCGGGATGGCCAGACGGACGGTCGTGCCGCGCGCCGGGCGCGCTTCGCCACTGTAGCTCGCCGCCGATCGTCGCGGCCCGCTGGCGCATGGCGGTCAGGCCGTAGTGCGGCCAGTCGTCAGCCTCGCCGGGCTCCAGCGACGGGTCGAAGCCGCGGCCATCGTCGGCGACCTCGACGACGAGCCGGTCATCCTCCGTTCGAGCCGGATGGTCACCCGGCCGGCTGCGGCGTGCTTGCCGGACGTTGGTGAGGGCCTCCGGACGATCCCGAAGACTTCGGTCCGGACCTCGGCGGCAGCGTCGGCCGACTCGCCGCCGGGCCTGCCTCCACCCGGACCGCCAGCTTCGAGGCCTCGGCGAAGCGGACCGCGTACGCTCGACCGCGCCGACGAGGTCGTCCTCCGCCGGGCCGGGCTGCGTCAGGCCGAGGATCGCCTCGCGGACGTCGACGTAGATCGACCGGGCGGCGGCCGCCAGCTCGGCCATCTGGACCCGCGCCTCGTCGAGACGGCCGGCCGCCAGGAGCCCCTCGACGGCCTGCGACTTGGTGTTCACGTAGCCGAGGACCTGGGCAAGCCCGTCGTGGATCTCCCGCGCGATCCGCTCGCGCTCGTCCCGGATGGCGAGCTCGCGGAGCTCGCAGCCTGGAGCCGGGCGTTCTCGATCGCGATCGCGGCCTGGTTGGCCAGCGACGAGAGTGTCTCGACGTCGTCGACGCCGTGCGCCCGGTCCGCCCTCCCGCCCACGGCGAGCGTCCCGATGGTCGTCCCGCCGCGGCGCAGCGGAGCGGCCAGGATCGACCGCATCCGGCTTGGCCGGACGAACCGGTGGAGGTCGTCGCCGGGCTGGCCGCCGGCTCGATCGAAGGCGGTCGTCGAGCCGCTCGTCGCGCGGAGGGCCGGCTCGCCGTCCGCGCCGACGAGGACGAGCATCGCGATGTCCGTCCCGAGGAGCCGCCTGGCGTTGTCGACGGTCGCCTGGAGGACCGCGTCGAGGTCGGCCACCGAGGCGATCGCCAGGCTGACCTGGTGGAGCGCGCTGGCGGTCGCGGCCCGCGCCTCGACCTCCGCGTTCCTGGCTCCGAGGTCTGCGGCCAGTCGGTCGATCTTGCCGAAGGTGATCCGCGCGAAGACGGCCGCGAGGACGGCGACCACGGCCATGACGAGGAGCGCGTCCAGCCCGAAGGGGAGATACGGGTCCAGGACCGTGTCGCTGAGCAGCTCGATCAGCCCGATGACGAGCGCCGGCAGGAGGACCGCCAGCCAGCGCATCCGGCCGAACATGGCGTCAGCGCTCCGGCCGTGTCGCGGAGGGGTGGAGGGCGGCGAGGAGTCGATCGACCCGGTAACCGGCGGCCTTGGCCAGCGCGGCGAGCTCGGCCGGACGATCGGCCGTGGTCGAGGCGAGCCGCCCGACGACGGCAACGAGCCGCTCTAACGCCTCGCGCTCGAACCAGGTCGCGCCGCCCGCCTCGTGGACGCGCAGCGCAGCGCGGAGCGTCGGGTCGGCGAACCAGGCGGCGACCGTCGCGTCGTCGAGGACGCGCAGGGACGCTGCCGCTACGGCGAGGCCGCGGACGATCCCGGCGCCGCGCTCGGACGCGGCCGGATCGAGGCCGGCGGCGGCCAGGGCATCCCGCACGATCGGGCCAAGGCGACGGTCGTCGAACGGCTCGCGCTCGAGGGCGCGGACGGCGGCCGCCAGGAGGACGACCTCGCGCTCGACTCGCCGGCTGGCGGGCGTCGGCTCGGGCTCGGTCGCCGGCGACACCCGCTTCGCCGTCGGCTTCTTCGTTGCCTCGGGCTTGTGCGCCGCCTCGAGCTCCGTCGCCGCCTCGACCGCCGCGAACGCCCCGGCCAGACGGGTCCGGACGTCCGCGTGGACCGGCTCCAGCTCGAGCCCGAAAAGCGCCTCGTCGATCGAGGGGACGCCCCGGCCGCCGATGTCCGCGTGCAACCGCGCCACCGGCCGCGGCCCATCGGCCATCTCCGCGAGGTCGACGAAGACGTGGCAACGGTACGGCCCGAGCTCCACCCGGAGTCCGTCGCCGGCGATCTCCGAGGAGGACCACAGGTGCTCCAGCCCGCTCATCGCGTCGCGCAGGACCACGAACCGGTCCGGCGCACCGGACAGCCCCAGCCCCTCGCCCAGCGTCTCCCGCCGCAGGCGCCGCTCCCCGTCCGCCTCCCGCGCCATGAACCCGACCGAGTCGCGGATCCGGACGGAGGTCCCCGCGTAGCGGTTGTGGAAGAGCACGAGCGAGCGCTCGCCGTCCGGCCCGACGTTCGAATAGGCGAAGACGTCCTCGTTGACCGTCCCGTCGTCGGTCACCGCGTCATACAGCCGGAAGCCATGCGCCCCGGCGAAGATCGCCCGGCGGTGGAGGAGCGGGAAGATCGTCCGCCGGTGGTGCTCCAGGAGCCCCGTGTCGACTGGCTCGTCGAGCCGTGCCCGCCGGAACTCCATCCCGTAGCGCTCGGCGAAGCCCTCGACCTGGCCGTGTCCGAGCATGGGCAGCCCCGGCAGCGTGGCCATGAGCGCCGCGACCCCGAAGTAGCGGTCCCCGGTCCCGAACTGGTCGACCGCCGTCCGCTCGTCCGGGTTGCTCATGAAGTTCACGAACCGGCCCAGGATCGCCGGATCGAACTCGAGGGTGTTGCGGATGACCAGTCGGTACTCGGCGTTCTTCTCGTCCCGGAGCATGTTCATGAAGGCGCTGTTGTAGACCCGGTGCATCCCCAGCGTCCGGACGAAGTAGCCCTCGAGGAGCCAGAACGCCTCGGCCAGGAGGAGCGTGCCCGGAACCTCCGCGGCGACCCGGTCGACGACCTCGCGCCAGAACTCCCGGGGCATCGCCCGGTCGAACTGCGCCCGGGTCATGCCGTGGCCGGCCCGGCTCGGGATCGCCCCGCCATGGCCCGGCTCGGGGAACCACAGCCGCTCGACGTGCTTCCTGGCGAGGACCATCGCCGCGTCGAAGCGGATGACCGGGAACTGGCGGGCGACGTGGAGGATCGCCTGGATGACCGCTTCCCGGACGTGTGCCTTCGAGTAGTCCAGCTGGGCCGTGTCGTTCCAGGGGAAGCTCGTCCCATCGTTGCCGTGGTAGACGTAGCGCACCTCGCCGGTCCAGCGGTCGACCCGCTTGAAGACGACCGCAGCGTCGCTCGCGTCGTAGTAATGGTCCTCGAGGAAGATCCCCACCCGTTCATCGGACGAGAGGTCCGGCCCGTTGAACGCGTACGACGGGAACGGGCTGTCCGGGAGCGACAGGAACCGCTCCGGGTGCTCGATCAGCCAGCGCGAGTCGATCCCCATGTGGTTGGGGACCATGTCGCTGGCGAGGCGGATCCCGCGCGCGCCGGCCCGCCGGGCGAGCTCATCGAGGGCGGCGGGCCCGCCCAGGTCGGCGGCGATGACGTAGTCGTCGAGGGAGTACGCCGACGCGACGGCATCGTGCTGGCCGCGCAGCCGCTTGATCCGCTCGGAGGCGAGGCTGCGCTCCCACAGGCCGATCAGCCAGAGCCCGCTGATCCCCCAGCCGGCGAGCGCGTCGAGCTCCTCGTCCGGGATGGCATCGAGGGTCCGGATCTCCCGGCCGTGGTGCCGCGAGAGCTGGTCGAGCCAGACGTACGTGCTCTTGGCCAGGAGGACGAGCCGGGGCATCCAGTCACGGTCCTCGCTGAAGCGCTCGGGCTCGCCCGCCTCGCCGCTGAAGTCGTAGACCTCGGCCGGACCCCCCGCGCCCGGATCGTGGACGGCGAACCAGGCGAGATCGGCCGCGCGGCGCTCTTCGGCGAGGACGTCGAGCGCGACGAGGAGCCGGTCGAGGAGGTCGTCCAGCGCGGTCCCGAAGAGACCCGTCCAGTGCTCGCGGATCCAGCGCAACTGGCCGGCCAGCAAATCCGGCGCGGCGGCCGCGGGCTGGCGCAGGAGCTCGACGAGCGAGCGTCCCTCCGGCCCGAACCCGGGCCGCTGCCCGAAGAACGTCGCCAGCCCGTCGACGACCGGCTCGAAGGGCCGTCCCTCGCGGACCGCGCGCAGGTCGACGAGCTCGCGGAACGGGTCAACGGCGCGGTTCTCGTCGAGCGCGCCGAGGAGGAGGAGCTGGGTCAGGGCGGTCCCCGGATCGGGCGACTCCGGGATCGAGAGCCGGGCGGGGAACTCCGTGGCGAAGGCCGCGACCGCCGCCTCGAGCGGCGCATTCCCCAGCCGTTCGCGGAGCCACGCGTCGGCCGCCGCGACGGCCGCCGGGTCCGCCTCGGCGCGATAGCGGTCGATGAGCCGGCCGAGGATCGCCACGAGGAGGCCCGCGGCGTGGAGCTCGCCGGCGGTGAGCGGCCGGATCGCGGCGGCGACGGCCGGCGGGAGCCCGGGCATGGCCGGTCCGGGCTCCGGCGCCCGACCAGCGTTCATCCGGGCGGCGATCGTCCGGGCGGTCGCCAGGTCCGCGGCGAGGGTGAGGTCGGCCAGGCCATAGCGGGTTCGAGCGGTTCGAGCCAGCCGGAAGTCGTCGGCGGTCGGCCGGCCGGCGGCCACGGTCAGCCGCCGACGCCCGCGGTCGCCGCGCCGACCGGCGCCCGCTCCGCCTGGATGCGCTCGATCGCCCGGCGGAGGAGCTCCAGGCCCGACGGATCGAACTCGTACATCCACTCGCGGATCCGGTCCGGGTGGCTGAACCGCTCGTCGAGCCCGAGCTCGAACGCCTCGCGCGAGAGGAGGATGAGGTCGGCGGCGTCGTCGACCCGGCGCAGCTCGTCCTCCGCCCCGATCGATGCCGAGACGATCTCGACGCCGGTCGTGCCCGCCAGGAGGAGCGTCTCGGCGATGTTGTCCGTCCCGACGGCGGAGGCGCAGACCAGCCCAACCCGGGCGCCCGGCGGCAGCGCGGCGATCTCGTGGACGAGGTCCATGTAGCCCGGCCCGACGAGCATGGCCACCACCGCGACCCGCCCGGCGGCGTGGACCTGGGCCTCGTCGGCATGGAACGTCGTCGTCGCGAGGAGGTCGTAGTGGAAGCGCTCGAGGCGCTCGGGGATCTCCTCGAGCAGGGCGCCCTCGGCCTCGATCGCGCCCGGGAACGCCTCCATGATCCGCTTCGCGTCGTAGTTGGCATCCGCCTTGGTGCACTCGGCGAAGAGGACCCGGACGAGCGGGCCCGGGCGCTTGCGCTCCGTCGCGGCGGCGAACGTTGCGGCGGCGACCTCGTCCGCCGTGAACCCCGCCGCCGCCGCGCGGCGGAGCATCTCGGCGACGATCCCGGCCAGGGCCTGGGCGCCGCGCCGCTGGGGCGGCCGGTCCGCCACGTGGGTGCCGGCGCCGTGGCGGCTCGTGACGTAGCCCGCATCGGCCAGCCGCTTGTAGACGGCCCGGATCGTGTTCGGGTTCACCCGGAGGGCAGCGCCGAGCTCGCGGACGGGGGCGAGCCGGCTGCCGGGCAGGAGCCGGCCGGAGTCGATCTGGTAGGCGATCTGCCAGAAGATCTGGGTCGAGATCGGGACGTCCGAGCCGCGCTCCACGTCGAGGTCGCCGCCGCTCCGCGAAGGCTGGCTGGTCCCCGGGGACTCCGGCCGCGAGGGGACGTCCGGGTCAGTTGACATAGTCTGATAGTCCAATTACCATTCGACTTGGCCTACCCAACTATAGCAAGTCTCGGTGGTGACTCATGGCGATCCTGTTGTTCTTCCTCCTGCCACTGGCCATCCTCGCACTTCTGGATGTGGCCGCGCTCCGCTGGGGCGTCGACTCGCGCGGCGAGACGTCCGATCCCCGCGGTCCGGTCACCCCGATCGGCCTCGAGGCGAGGTAGCCAGGTCCGCGACCGAACCACTCCGCCTTCCCCCTCGCGCGTCGCCCGGTCCCTCCACCGGGGTCGACGTCGCGATCCTCGTCAGCCCGTGGCGCGCAGGCCGCGGGCTGACGGATTCCCGGGGGTCGTCGCGGGCACGCGGGCGGGTCAGCCGGGCGGGTCAGGCGCGGTGGCGCCCTCCGGCTCCGCCCCTGCCCGTACTTCCCGGATACGTTGTTGACGGGCACGATCATCGGCACCTGTACCCCCGGTGAGCCATAGGCCCGACACTGGGTGGGCAAGTCAAGCCAGGCGGACCGGGCGACCCGCTCGCGTGATACGCCCCCGTGCGCCACGGCTCGACCCCGCCGGCGGACCTGGGCGATGCGGCTGCTGCATGGAATCACGCTCGGCCGCGCTCGGCCACGGATCAGGATCGACAGAACGCCACCCTGGTCACGCTCGGCCGGTCAGCGATCCATGCGTGGGCCGCATAACCGCCCCGCGGCCGGCCCCGCGGCCGCCCCGCCTGGCGGCCGGGCGCCGACGGGGAGTAGCGCACGGGCGGGAACCCGCCCGTTCGTCAACAACCTCTTCGCGAATCGCGGCTGATCAAGGCGCCCTCACACAACCCGCTGATCCGGGTCGTTCACGCCCTGATCAGCGCCTCCCGGCTCAACCAGGTCGAGCCGTGGTCACATCCGGGTCGGCGTACGCTGCGGCGAGGTTCAGGTCGAGCCGCTGCCCTCGAGGCGGCGGAGTCCGGTGCGTGCGAAGCCCTCCAGCCCCTCGAGCTGCGCCTTGAGCGTCGTCGCGCCGAGGCCGGTCAGCCGATAGGGACGTCGGCGCTCTTCCGGCGGAAGCGCTTCGATGAGCCCGCGGGCCTCGAGCCGGGCGAGGGCGGCGTAGAGCGTGCCTGGCCCGATCCGCGCCCCGCCGATGACTTCCACGTCCTCCATGATCGCGTAGCCGTGCTTCGGCCGGTCGCTGAGCGAGACCAGGATGAGCAGTGACGGTTCCGCGAACCGTCCGAGATCGCCGAGGTTGCCAGGGTCGCCGGTCATGCCGGGCTCACCTCGGGCGCGTCGGTGTGCCTGGTGAGGGCCAGCCAGGCCAGAGCGAGTGCGGCCAGCCCCATCGATCCGATCAGCAGCGGACCCGACTCGCTGTTGCGGATGTCTTGCCCCATGGTGCCGGCAGTGGACGCCATGGCCGCGACGACGAAGACGATGACGAACCAGCTGGGCATCGCGCCGTTGCGGGCACCGCGCAGGGCTGCCACGACACCGAGCGCCGGGAACCCGAACCCTCCGACGATGACGAAGGGCCAGGGCATGATCATCAGCCCACCCAACGCGACACTGAGGACGGCCACGATGTGGCCGGTCCTCGCGCTGGTCGGGGAGCCAACGCGCGTCCCGAGTTCGCCGAGCGCGATGCCGGTCATGGCGATGCCCAGGGCCAGTCCGAGCACCGCAAGGGACGTGTCACGGTCGCCGCCGGGATGGATCGGTAGCATGAAGAGGGAGGTGACGGCCAAGATCCAGGCGATGCCGCCGATCGCGGCGACGACGCCGAGTTGTTTCTGGTTCATGGGGATCTCCTGTTCTGGCGCTGCATCGGCGCCGGGGACCTGCGGGTGCAGGCGGGCGTCGAGTGCGCCGCGGATGAGGTCGAGATGGTCGAGCAGCGAGGCTGGATGCTCCTCGAGCAGGGCGACGAGTTCGTCGCCGTACCGCTCGCGCCAGGCCCGCGGATAGAGGCGAAGGATGGCGGTCATCGCGCCAGGCTCCCGTTCGTTGCGTGGACCTGCGCCGGCGCACTTCGCGCCAGCGCGGCGAGCTGTGCCTCGAGTGTCTCCGCGCCCAGGGCGGTCAGCCGGTAGGCGCGGGGTGCGGCGGAAGCGGCAACGACCTCGATGAGGGCGTGCCGCTCGAGCCGGGCGATGGTGCCGAAGAGCGTCCCCGGGCCCAGGTCGACTCCGCACCGGGCGCCGACCTCGCGGCGGATGGCGAGCGGGATGCGCGGTCTGGCTGCCAGGGCGTTCAGGACCTGCCGGGCCGGCCGGGCGAACTGGCCGAAGTGATCGAGTGCCGATCCCATGACCGCCACCTTACCCCAGGTCCGCGCACGCGATCTTGGCGCCACTGGGGGCATGGATGACGACGGAGCGGGCGTCGTCCCCGGCAGTGCCGTCGGCTGTGGTGTTTCCGTTGCCGATGCCCGCCTGGTTGGCGGTGAAGGGTCCCGGCCAGATCTCGTTCGGCGGCGTATTCGCGCCGGCCGGATCGAACCTGTAATGCGTGCCGGCCGTGTTGTCGTTGCAGGCCAGCAGATGGACGTGGGACCCGTAGACCGCGCCCGCCGCCAGCCCCTCGACATGGACCGTGACGAAGGTCCGCCCGTCGGCGGTCCGGACCATCACGGCATGTCCGCTGATCTCCATGCCCTGCGCGACACCGGCCGGGAACGTGTGGAATGTGCCCCGCGTCACCTGCGCGCCACCGGCGGCGGCCGGCACGACGATCACCAGGGCGGCGATCGTGCCGAGGATCACTGCCCGGCGCCATCGCAAGGACCCATTTCGCTTGCTCACTGGCCCGTCCTCCGAGTCTGTATAGCGTGGTCCGCTATATCGTATGACGCTATATAGACCCACCGGATGCCGATGTCAAGCGGGGATGGCAGGTCAGTCGCGGTCGGCGCCGACGCCCATCTCGGCCAGCCTCGCCCGCATGCGGCCAGCCGAGACGAGGTTGCCCTTGGCTTCGATGCCTGTGGGCACCTGCGGTCAAGGCCGAGTCAGAACCGGGTCCGCAGCTCGTCGGCGGAGCGGTCCAGCCGCGTGGCGGCGCGGTGGCGCATCGCGACCGTCCGGCGCTCGCCGGGCGCCAGCTCGATCGGCCAGACGCCGACGAGCGCGCTGCCCTGGTAGATCCGCTCGAACCCGGACTCCGAGTTGGAGATGGTCTCGATCGGGGTCCACCAGGCGGTCGTCGCCGGTTCGATCGTCGTCGTCAGCTCCAGGCCGACGTGGCGGTTCCCGCTGACGATCTCGGCCAGGTCGGCTCGCTCGCCGGACGAGTCGTGGCGGAGCGCCTCGTCGCCGAGGCGGTAGTAGGCGTCCGGGTTGCCGCCGCCGCCGAGCATCGTGAGCGCCCATTCCAGGCCGAGGTCGAACCGGACGGTCTCCGCGGACCGGTTCTCGACGGCGACCTCCAGGCCGAGCGACGGCTGGCGCCGGTCCCCGTCCAGGACGAAGCGCTTCTTGACCCGGACGAGCGCCGGACCGGCCGTCCCGGCGGAGGCGACGTCGCGCACCAGGCGGACGGCGTCGGGCTCGATCGCCTCGACCTCGTAGGCCCCGTCGTGGGCGTCGCCGAGCTCCACGGCCGAGGCGGTCGCGAACGCCTCCAGGGTGGTACCCGGCGCGAACAGGTGGACCAGCCCGGAGCGCCGCTCGTAGCGGTCGTAGTGGAGGCGCGCCGCCAGACCCGGCTCGCGGGTGCGGACGATGTCGTGGATCGTGGCGACCTCGCCGTGCGGGCCGCCGGTCCCCTTCGCGGTCGCCCCGGTCTCATGGGCGACCAGCCTCGCGTGGTACGCCTCCGGCCGGCGCCGGAGGACGGAGGCGAGGGCATGGCGCACGGCCCGGACGTCCCAGGTGCCGACGGCGCCGCCCTCGGCCGGGTCGATCACGACGAGCTGGCCGGGTGCGGTCGCGAGGATCTCGTCGCGCCCGTCGAGGTCCGTGTCCGCCGGCCCGATTCGATCGACGGGTTCGCCGGCCTCCCGGGCGACGAGGTCGGCCAGGTCCTCCGCGGCGATGAGGTGCTCCTGGGTGGCCAGGCGCATGTGCGAGATGTAGATCCCCCCGAACACGCCGTGCCAGTAGCAGTCGTTCGACTGGCCCTGGTGGAGGTGGTCCAGGGCCAGCGTCCGGGCGGGTCCGTCGGCCATCCCGGCGACCCGCGACGAGACGCGCAGCATCTGCTTGTGGAGCTCGTTGATCTCGCGGTACTTCACCTGGAAGTTGCGCCAGAAGCCGCCGCGCAGCCAGCGTACCCACGGCGCCCCGGCCGCGGCGCCCGCCCGGGCCGTCTCCTCGAACGCGAGGCCCTCGTCCGCCGGGAGGGCCCACTCGCCCATCTCGAAGTACGACGAGGTCGGGATGTAGACCCGGCCGACGGGCGGGTGCCCCTCCAGCCAGTCCGAAGGCGTAACCGTGGCGATCGTCGGCCCGTTCGCCTCGACCGCCGCGAAGAAGCGGTCGACCCAGCCGTCGGCGCCCCAGCAGTGCTCGTACGTGTCCGGCCACGAGCCGAATTTCTCGCCATCGTCGCCCATGAACGCGAGCCGGTCGCCGCCCGGGGTGGCGTTGGCCAGCAGGTGGGCGATGGCGTCCTCGACCCGTCCGAAGGGGATCCCGTAGCGGAGCTGCTTGTCCGAGCCGAAGACGGTCAGGAGCCGGCCCTGGTCCTCGGTGGTGTAGGCGCCCCACAATGCGGAGTCGTCGATTGAGCCGGCGCGGAAATGGGCGTCGTCGAGGATCGTCCAGCGGTAGCCGGCGTCCACGATCGAGGTCGGGACGTCCGGCTCCCAGACGCGCTCGGCGAGCCAGGCGCCGGTCGGCCGCCGCCCGCCGATGCGCTCGATCTCGTCGGCCATGCGCAACAGCTGGGCGATCCGGTCGCGCTCCGGCAGGGAGGCCAGGACCGGCTCGTAGTAGCCACCCCCGAGGAGCTCGACCTGGCCGCGGGCGACGAGGGCCTGGAGGCGGCCCAGGAAGTCGGGACGCTCGGCCCGGATCCAGTCGAGGAGCGGGCCGGTGTAGTGGAGCCCGACGCGGACCGCGGGGTGTCGCTCGAGCGCGGCGACCATCGGCTCGTAGGCGCGCTCGTACGCCTCGGCGATGACCCAGCCGAAATTGCCCACCGGCTGGTGGTTGTGGAACACGAGCGCCAGCGAGATCCGATCGCCCATGTTCGCGTCCACCTCCTCGTCCTGCGTTTGCCCCGACGCACTTCGTCGTCATCCGGTAGTTTGCCCCGTTGACGCCCGTTGAGTGACCTGCTACGGTGCTACTAAACCGGTTTGCTAAACCGGTTTCGCATCATACACCGGAATGTTCTCCGGTGGCCCCCGCCCGAAGCGAAATGGGTGCGGTGCAGGAATCCCCGGGTTTGAGACCCGGTCAGCAGGAGGAGGTTAGAACGAACCATGGATCGACCGATCAAATGGGCCGGCGTCCTGTTCACGCTCGCCCTCATCGCCGGCGCCTGCCAGGCCGCCGCTTCTCCCTCGCCGAGCGCCTCTGCGGCCGTAACGCCCGTCGCACCGGCGACCGCTGCCCCGACGCCGGTCGAAATCGAGTTCTGGAACTACTGGGACGGCAACAATGGCAAGGCGGTTACCGCGCTCGCCGACAAGTTCATGCAGTTGCACCCCACCATCAAGGTGAAGGTCGTAACCATCCCTTGGGGCGACCTCCTGCCGAAGTTCCAGACGGCGATCGCCGGGAAGAACCTGCCCGCGGCAGGGGCAGGCGACATCGCCTGGATGGCGAAACTGCACGCTTCTGGCGCCCTTGTCGATCTGACTGAGGCGGTGTCGAAGGCAAACGTCGATCTCGCCGACTTCTACCCCGCCCTCTTTGAGTACGGCAAGTACCAGGGCAAACTCGAGTCACTTCCCGTGAGCACCAACAACCTGGCGCTCTTCTACAACAAGGACCTCTTCACGAAGGCGGGCCTCGACCCGAACAAGCCGCCCACCACCTGGGACGAGCTGCGGGACGCCGCAAAGAAGATCGCCGCACTCGGCGGCGGGGTCCAGGGCTTCGAGATCTACACGCAGCCGGGCGAAGGGCTCACCTGGCAGTTCCAGCCGTACCTCTGGCAGTCCGGCGCGGACTACCTCACGGACGACAACACGAAGGCGGCATTCAACACCGAGGCCGGCAAGAAGGCCCTCGGCTTCCTCGTGGATCTAATCCAGAAGGACAAGGTCACGCAGGCGGGCCAGTGGGGCGCCTTCGACAAGGGCCAGGCCGGCATGCGCATCGATGGCTCCTGGATGGTGAGTGGCTACGCCTCTCAGGCGGCGTTCCAGTTTGGAACGGCAATGCTCCCGATCCCGGCCGGTGGCGAGCCGGCGACGAACATGGGCGGCGAGCAGGGGTTCGTGTTCAAGACCACGCCTGAGAAGGAAGCCGCCGCGACAGAGTTCCTGATGTGGTTCACGAGCACACCCGTGCAGGCGGAGTGGGACTCGCTTACCGGGTTCATGCCGATCCGGAAGTCGGTGTTGACTGATCCCACGTTCACCGCCTGGGAAGCCACAGAGCCGCGCTTCAAGGCGTTCATTGACCAGCAGCAGTACGCTCATGCGCGTCCGCCCATCGAGAAGTACTCCGACACATCAGACGTGTTCTCAAAGGAGCTGGAGAAGGCGTTCTACGGCAAGGTCTCGGTCGCCGATGCACTGGCGAACGCTGAGAAGGCGGTGAACGCGGTTCTCCTGAAGTGAACTCACTGATCCATCGTTCGTAGGTCCAGAGACGGCAGCCAGCGAAGCACCAGACGCACTGAGGAGGTGCGAATGCAGGTTTCCGTCCCACTTGGGGTGCCCGTTCCCCGGGCCCCCAAGCGTCGTGGGGATGCCAAGGTCGCCTACTTCCTGCTCCTCCCCACACTGCTCATCTTCGGCGTCTTCACGGCCTACCCTTTCGTCTACGCGGCCTGGCTGAGCCTGCTCAACTGGGACGGCTTCACGGCGCAGCAGTCGTTCATCGGTCTGGCGAACTACGGGGCGCTCCTCGCCGATCCCGACTTCTGGAACTCGCTCCGAATCACTGGGGCGTACACCGTCGGCGTCACGGTCCTGAGCCTCGGGGCGGGCCTGCTCGTCGCGCTAGCGCTAAACCAACGCATCCGCGGACGGACCATCTACCGCGCCGCGTACTTCACTCCCGTCATCACCGCGACCGTCGCCGCGGGCGTCGTATGGGGCCTGCTGTTCGACCCGGTGAGCGGGATGGTCAACATCCAGCTCCGTACGCTCGGCATCGAGGGACCGCGCTGGCTCTCCGATCCCGACTGGGCGCTGCCGGCGATCGTGATCGTGGGCGTCTGGAAGCGGCTGGGCTTCACGATGGCAATCTATCTCGCGGGACTCCAGACGATCCCGAAGAGCTACCTCGAAGCCGCAGCGATCGACGGCGCTGGCGTATGGCAACGCTTCCGGCACATCACCTGGCCCCTCCTTACCCCCACTACCGCGCTCCTCTCGGTCATGTCGGTGATCGACTCGTTCCAGGCCTTCGACCACGTCTTCATCATGACCCAGGGCGGGCCCCTCGGCGCGACGGATGTCCTCCCGATGTACCTCTACCGGGAGGCGTTCCGCCTCTTCCACCTCGGCTACGCTGCGGCCATCGGCTGGGTCATTTTCCTCATCGTGTTCGGCGCGACCATGGTGCAATGGGCCCTCTCTCGGGGCGGAGGGTTCCGACGGTGATCGGCAAGAAGCTCGCTCGGAGCCTGCGGCGAGAGCTCCCGCTCCACGTCCTCCTGCTCGCCGGGGCATTTGTCGTGCTGCTGCCCTACCTGTGGATGGTCACGACCTCCCTAAAGCCGCTGCAGCAGACGTTCTCGCCGCCGTATCTCTTCCCATCCAGCTTCGAGTGGGAGAACTACAGTTCGGCGTGGGACGCGGCCCCGTTCGCGCGCTACTACATCAACAGCCTGGTCATGGGAGTGGCGATCGCAGTCGGGCAGGTCATCACGGCGGCGATGGCCGCCTACGCCTTCGACCGGCTCGACTTTCCGTTCAAGAACGTACTGTTCTTCGCCTGCCTCGCCACGCTGATGATCCCTCTGCACCTCATCCTGATCCCGTCGTACCTGCTCATCAACAACCTTGGCTGGCTCGACACCTATCAGGCGCTCATCGTGCCGCGCCTCGCGAGCGCCTTCGGGATCTTCCTCATGCGCCAGTACTTCCGCTCGGTGCCGCGCGAGCTCGATGAGGCGGCGATGATCGACGGCTGCGGCCGCATCGGCATCCTGTTCCGTATCCTCCTGCCGGTCTCTAGACCCGCCGTCCTTACCCTGGCGCTCTTCGCTTTCCTTTTCGCCTGGAACGATTTCCTCTGGCCGCTCATCGTGGTCTCCAACCCCGATCTTCTGCCGATCCAAGTCGGCTTGGCCACGTTCACCGGGAAGTACGGCACGCAGTGGACCTACCTCATGGCGGGGACGGTGACCGCGACGCTGCCCGTGCTACTCCTCTTCGTGGTCGCGCAACGTTGGATCATCGAGGGCATGACGATGGGGGCGGTGAACGAGTGAGTGGCGGGCACGAGCTCGACTGGGTCAGGGATTCGGTCTTCTACGAGATCTTCCCGGATCGGTTCTGGAACGCCGACCCCACTATCGACCCGCCCGGGACTGTGCCCTGGGAATCAGCCCAACCCGGACGAACTTCTTTGGCGGCGATCTCGCAGGAATCCTCGAGAAGCTGCCGTACCTCGCGGACCTTGGCGTCACCGGGCTCTACCTCACGCCGATTTTCCACGCCGGGACCAATCACCGCTACGACACCCACAACTACCTTGAAGTCGATCCGGCGCTCGGCGACGAGGCTCTTTTGCGCAGTGTCGTCGGCGAGGCGCACCGGCGCGGCATCCGCGTCGTCCTCGACGGCGTCTTCAATCACGTCGGCGACGGTTTCTGGGCGTTCCAGGACCTCGTCGTCCGCGGCGAGGATTCGCCGTACCGGAACTGGTTCTACCCGAGGGGCTTCCCGATCCAGACCGACCCGCCCAACTACCAGACCTGCGGTGGAGCCCCGTATCTCCCGAAGCTGAACACGACCGACCCGTCGGTTCGCGAGCATCTCCTGCGCGTGGCGACGCACTGGATCGTCGCGGCGAACATCGACGGCTGGCGCCTCGACGTACCGTGGAAGGTGCCGCGCGAGTTCTGGAGAGCGTTCCGGCGTGTGGTCGCGTCGGCGAAGCCGAGCGCCTACCTCGTCGGCGAGATGTGGCGCGACGCGGACGGGTGGCTCGATGTCTTCGACGGCCTAATGAACTACCCGCTGCGCGGGCTCCTGCTCGACTTCTGCGTGCGGGACCACATGGACGCGGAGGATCTCGCGATCGAGTCCGCGGCGCTCCTGCGGCGCACGCCAGATCCCACGCTCATGCTCAATCTGCTCGGCAGCCATGACACGCCCCGACTGATGACCGTCGCGGAAGGTGACGAGGCGCGGGTTCTTCTCGCGCTCACTGCGCTGTTCACGTACCCCGGCGTGCCGATGATCTACTACGGCGACGAGGTCGGGCTCGAAGGTGGAGACGATCCGGACTGCCGGCGGACGATGCCGTGGGACCCCGGCCTGTGGCGCACGCAGATCGCCGAAACCGTGCGACGACTCATTCGGCTCCGCCAGGACCATCCGGCGCTCCGCCGCGGCACGTGGGAAGCGGTGTGCACGTACAACTGCCTCTTCGCCTACCTCCGAAGATACGAGGACGATGAGGTTCTCGTAGTGCTGAATGCCGGCGGGGAGCAGCACGACTTCAGCATCACGATGCCTCACGTGAGCCCCGCGGGATGGTTGGCCAATGACGGCACGGAGCTCGACCACGTGAATGGTGCCATCGTGATACCGCACGTCCCGGCACGCGCCGGCGTCGTGCTGTTGCGGAACCTATCACTCGTCCCGCCCGGCAACGGCGGAGACAGACATGTAGGCGACCGTCGATGATCCATGCCACGCCAGGTCGACACAATGAGGGAGCAATGACTAAGAAGCGGACGCACCGGGTTCGCATCGCCGACGTTGCCGAGGCCGCGGGGGTCAGCAAGACCGCCGTCTCGTTCGCGTTCAACAGCCCCGACCGGCTGAGCGAGGAAACGGCGGCCCGGATCCGGGGGATCGCGGACCAGCTCGGCTATCGGCCGGACCCGGTCGCCCGGATGCTCACCCAGGGCCAGACCCGGGCGATCGGGCTGCTCACCCCGCAGGCCCTCGCGGTCGTCTTCTCCAACCCGTTCTTCGGCGCCCTGTGCGAGGGCGTCGGGATGGCCGCGGACCTGGAGGGCTACGGGCTCTACTTCATCTCCCCGCTCCATGGCTCGCTCGCGCGCGCCGTCAGCCGGGCCAGCGTCGATGGGCTCGTCGCGATCGGCCTGACCGCCGGCCATCCGGAGATCGAGCAGATCCGCCGGACCGGGCTGCCGATCGTCCTGGTCGACTCGCTGGCGATGCCCGAGCACTCGTCGGTCACGATCGACGACGAGGCCGGCGCCCGCGCCGCGGCCGATCACCTCATCGCGCTGGGCCATCGCGAGTTCCTGGCGATCGCCGTCGAGCCGCCGGCCCCGCTCGTGAGCGCGAGCCCGGACAGCATCACGGCGCGCCGCCTGGCCGGCTACCGGGGCGCGCTGTCGGCGGCCGGGATCGGCCTGCCCGATGAGCAGGTCGAGACGGAGCCGGCCACGGTCGCCGGCGGTGCCGCGGCCTTCGCCCGGGCATGGTCGCGCGGGCTCCGGCCCACGGCCGTCCTGGCCATGAGCGACGCGATGGCGATCGGCGTCCATCCGGGCGGCCGACGAGCGCGGCCTGCGCGGTGCCCGAGCGACCTCAGCGTCATCGGCTTCGACGACGTCGACGTCGCCGCCTTCGTGAATCCGCCCCTCACCACCGTCCACCAGCCGGTGCGCCGCAAGGGGGAGGAAGCCGTCCGGCTCCTGCTCGCGGCGATCGAACAGCGCGCCAACGGGCGCGAGCACCTCCGGCTGGACACCCACATCGTCGTCAGGGCGTCGACCGGACCGGCGCCCGCCAGGAACCGGGAGGTGACCGGGGCTCAGACCGAGTGATCGCCGACGCAAGCGGCCGCGCCGGCACGAACGCTCGTTGCCATCGTGCCGCGCATCACGCCGCCACCGGCGGCACTGGCCGGCCCCGCCGGCCATCGGGTCCCACCGCAGGGACCTGCAACATCGAAGTGGAGGAGAAGACAAGGACATGAACCACAAGCTCAGGATCGCCGCGCTCGTCGCGGGCCTCGCCGTCGTGGCGGCGGCCTGCACGACCGCAGCCAGCCCCTCGCCCGCCGGCGCCGTCATCGGCCCCGCCCGCCAGCGTGGCGCCCGCCGGCCTCGACCGGCAGCTGACCGTCTGGCACTCCTACGGCTCCGGCGCCGGCACCGAGCCGACGGCGCTCAAGACCGTCACCGACAAGATCAAGGCCGCCAACCCCGGCCTGACGCTGACGATCCAGGACGTCAAGTTCGACGACCTGTTCAAGAAGTTCGAGCTCGAGGCCGCCAGCGGCGGCGGGCCCGACCTGTTCATCGCCCCGAACGACAGCCTGGGCAAGGAGGCCCGCGCCGGCCTGTTCCTCGACATCACGTCGATGCTCGAGGGCAAGCTCGGCAACGACTCCACGACGGCGGTCGAGGGCAGCAAGGTGGACGGCAAGCTGTACATGGTCCCCGAGTCCCTCAAGGCCGTGGCCATGTACTACGACAAGTCGAAGATCGCGACCCCGCCGGCGACGACCGACGAGCTCCTCGCGGGCGTCAAGGACGGCACGATCAAGGCCGGCTTCGACGCCCACGCTCGTACCACTCCTTCGGCTGGTGGGCCGCGCTTCGGTGGCAAGCTGATGGACGACACCGGCAAGTGCGTCGCCGACACGACCGGCGTGGCCGATGCCTACAAGTACTTCCAGGACCTCCAGACCGCCGGCGCCAAGTGGTACGACAAGTACGACGACCTGGCGTCCGACTTCAAGGCGGGCAAGATCGACCTGATCGTCGACGGCCCGTGGGCCTCGGGCGGCTACAAGGACGGCCCTCGGGGACAACCTCGCGGTCGCGCCGATGCCGGCCGGCCCGAAGGGCCCGGCGGCGCCGCTGACCGGCGTCGACGGCTGGTACATCAACACGAACGCCGAAGGACGCGCAGCTGGCGGTCAACTTCGCGCTCGAGATGGTCAAGCCCGAGAACGAGCAGGTCTTCGTCGACACCGCCGGCCACATCCCGGCCGACACGACGATCACGATCACCGACCCGATCACCCTGAAGTTCGCCGAGGCGGTCGAGACGGGCTTCCCCCGCCCGCAGGTCCCGCAGCTCGACAACTTCTGGGGCAACTTCGACAACGCCCTGAACGCTCGTCATCCAGAAGAACGAGGACCGACCCAAGGCCGCCGACCGACGCCTGCGCCGCGATGAACACGGCCAACAAGATCCCGTAAGCGCTCGCTCGCCACTCGCGGGCGCCGGCTCCGCCGGCGCCCGCGAGCGACCGCTCACCGATCGCTCCGCGGCCGCTACGATCATCCGCGATCGTCGCCCGGTCGCGCCGAGCCGCGAACCGCCCGTGGCCATGAGGACCCGGTCATGACCGCCGCCAGCGCTGCTCGCTCCCGCACGGCCGCGCCGCCGGCGCCGACGATTCTCGCCGGACACGCGGACCGCGCTCCTCTACCTGCTGCCGGCGTTCATCGTGATGGGCGTCATCACCTTCTACCCGCTGCTCTTCCAGACCTGGATGTCGTTCACCGACTTCGGGCTGAAGAACCTCAGCGGCAAGGTCGCCCCGAACGTGCGTCGGGCTCGACAACTACATCCAGATCATCCTGACGAGCAAGCTGAACATCCCGAACTTCGAGTTCCTGCGGCTGCTCTTCTTCAACCTCTTCTGGGCGTTCTCGAACGTCGTCATCCACGTCGTCCTCGGCGTGGCCATCGCGATCCTCCTGAACACCAGGGCCTGCGCTTCAAGCGGATCTACCGGGCCCTGTTCATCCTGCCGGTCATCATCCCGCCGATCATCGTGGCGACGGTCTGGCGGAACATGTTCGACCAGGACAACGGCGCGATCAACATGATCCTCGCAGGGGATCGGCGTCGCTGTTCCGGATCCCGCCGGACGCGTTCAAGATCGACTGGCTGCGGCCAGGTCAACGACCCGATCTCGTTCATCCCGCTGCCGCTGGCGTACTTCGCCCTGCTGACCGCGAACACCTGGCTCGGCTGGCCGCTCAACTCGGTCGTGGCGACCGGCGCCCTCCAGAGCATCCCGCCGGACCTGTACGAGGCGGCCGAGATGGACGGCGCGAACGGCCTGGCAGCGGTTCCGGGCGTGACCCTGCCGTTCCTCCGGCCGGCGATGCTGCCCTACGCGATCTACGGCTTCGTGATGACGTTCAACCTGTTCTACCTGTCGTACTTCATGACCGGCGGCGGTCCGTTCGGGCGGACCGAGCTGTTCGTGACCCAGGCCTACAAGCTGGTCAACGACTTCCAGCTGTACGGGGTCGCGGCGGCCTTCTCGGTGATCCTGTTCTTCCTGCTGCTGGCGATCACCCTCGTCACCAACCGGCTGGCGCGGGCGACCGCCAGCTATGCGGAGTGAGCGACGATGGCGCCACGACCGACGATCGATCCCGACGCCGCCGCTGACGACGACCGACCGCGGCCGCAAGCCGAGCCCGGCCGCCAGGCGCCGGACCGCCGCGGCGGTCCGCGGCTGTCGCTCGCGCAACCAGATCGTCCTCCAGCTGATCTGCCTGGCCGATCGCGGCACGGTCCTGTTCCCGATCCTGTGGATCTTCTCGCTGGCCCTCGACCCGCGGAACCTGTCGCGGCCGGACGGCCTGATCCCGCCGGGCGCCTCGCTCGACGCGTTCGCCCGGGTCATCGCCCAGCCGACGAGCGATCCGATCGGCCTCCTCGAGCTGGCCCGGAACAGCTTCCTGCTGGCGTCGAGCGTCGCGCTGTTCTCCGTCGTCATCGGGGTCCTCGCGGCGTACGCCTTCTCGCGGCTCCGGTTCCGCGGCCGCGAGGTCCTGATGATCGCGATCCTCGGCGTCCTGATGCTGCCGGCCGTGGCGACGATCGCCCCGCTGTTCATCATGCTGAACGGCATCAAGGTCGACCTGCCGATCCTCGGCCAGTTCAGCGCTCCGGCACGTCGCTGCTCGGGGTCGGCCTGGCGGTCGTGTCCGGCGCCGCTGCCGTTCGCGATCTGGAACCTGAAGGGCTACCTCGACACGATCCCCAAGGAGCTCGAGGAGGCGGCCGCGGTCGACGGCTGCACCCGCAACCAGACGTTCTTCAAGATCGTCCTGCCGCTGGCCACGCCGGCCCTGGCCGTGACCGGGTTCCTCGGGTTCGTCGCCGGCTGGACCGAGTTCTACTTCGTCTCGATCTTCCTGAACGACCCGAGCCAGGGCTACACCCTGTCGCTGGCGCTCAACAAGATGGTCGGCGCGTTCGGCCAGACGCCGTGGTCGGACTTCGCCGCGTTCTCGATCCTGTTCGCGGCGCCCGTGTCGATCGTCTTCTTCTTCTTCCAGAAGTACATCGTCGGCGGCCTGGCGGTCGGCGGCGTGAAGGGCTGAGCGACCTGGCATTCAACGGCGCTGGTCCGGCCCGGCGCTAGGAGGGGCCGGACGGCCCTCGCACCGCGCCGGTCCGACGTCAGGACGATCGCGTCGGTGCGGACCGGACCGCGTGGCCCCGGCGCGCCACGGACCTGCACAGGTGGGGAGGGCAGATGCCGTTCCCGTTCACTGCCGATCGGAGCGCGTCGTCGCCGGCGGCGTTCCTGATCGCTGGGCCTGACGATCTTCGCGCTCGACCCTGCGGTGCGACTGGACCCGGACGACCGTCGGCGGTCCGCGTGGGTCGATCCTGCCCGGCGCTCGTCTCCGGCTTCCGCGACTGGCGCCGGGGACGCGGAACTCGATCGTGCGGCGCGATCGTGTCTCGCCGGTGGCTCGCGAGCCCGGCGGCGGGATCGACGGATGCGCCTCTGAATGTGCCGCCGGCCGAGCGGCTGCATCCGCATCTCGCGCTGACCCGGGCGACCCCGGTCGGACTCCCAGGCTGCGCCGTCCTGCTGGCCGCTCGTCGGTACGCTCGTCGTCCTCGTCGGCGGCGTGCGGTCCAGGTCCGGCGTCGACGTCGCCGGGCAGTCGGGCCCGCTGTCGTCTTCGGCGTCAGCCGATCGCCGGCGCGCGCCACCCGCCTGTCCCTCGCCGGCGAGGTCGACCGTCGAGCCGCCGCCGCCGGCACTCGGCCAGCCGGGCTGGTGGCGCGGCCGGGTCTTCTACGAGGTCTTCGTCCGGAGCTTCGCCGACCGCGACGGCGACGGGATCGGCGACCTGCGCGGCGCTGACGGCCCGCCTCGACCAGCTGAACGACGGCGACCCGCGACGACGACCGACCTCGGGATCACCGGGCATGTGGCTGATGCCGATCATGCGAGTCGCCGCCTACCACGGCTACGACGTGAGTCGACTACGCGCGCCGTCGAGCGCCGACTACGGGACGGCGGCCGACCTGAAGGCCTCGTCGCGCGCGGCCCAGCCGCGGGGGATCGCCGTGATCGTGCGACCTCGCCGATCAACCACACCTCGCGCGACAATCCCTGGTTCCTCGACAGTCCGGACGACCGGGCTCGGGCCACGACGACTGGTCCGTCTCGGGCCGGCTACGGCGGCCGGACGGCCCGGTCTGGCACCGGACGGGCGACCGCTGGTACTACGGCCTGTTCGGGGCGGGCCTGCCGGACCTCAACCTGCGCAACCCGGCGGTCACCGCCGAGATCGACCGACGTCGCCCGCTTCTGGCTGCGCCGAGTCGGCGTCGACGGCTTCCGGCTCGACGCGATCAAGCACCTCATCGAGGACGGACAGGCCCAGGCGAACACGCCGGAGACCCACGCCTGGCTCGGCGACTTCCGGACGGCGATCCACGCAGACCGCCCCGGACGCGCTCCTCGCTCGGCGAGGTCTACGACCTGTCCCGGTGCGGTCGCGCGCTACGTGCCCGAGGAGCGTCGACCTGGCCTTCGACTTCGGGCTGGCCCAGGCGACGATCGACTCGCTCCGGCGCGGCGACGCCGGTCTGCGCTGATCCGACGCGCTCGACCGAGGACTCGCGGCTGTGCCTCGGCGCCGGCGAGAGCGCCGGCTTCCTGACGAACCACGACCAGGACCGGATCGCCAGCCAGCTCGGCGAGCGATCCGGCCGCGCTGCGCGCTCGCCGCCGGCCTCCTCCTCACCGGCCCGGGCGTGCCGTTCATCTACTACGGCGAGGAGATCGGGCTGACCGGGGAGAAGCCCGACGAGCGGATCCGGACGCCGATGCCGTGGACCGGCGAGGGCCGGCGGCCGGGTTCACGACCGGCGAAGCCCGTGGGAGCCGCTCGTCGGACGGCTGGCGAGACGCGTAACGTGGCGGCCGAGGCCGCCGATCCGGGCTCGCTGCTGTCCATGTACCGGACCTCGATCCGGCTGCGGGGCGCCCACCGCGGCCCTGCGGAACGGGACGATCGTCCGGTCACGGCGGCTGCCGAGGCGGCGGTCGCGACCATCCGGGCGATCGGCGGGCGAGCGGCTCGCGTCGTCGCCAACGTCGTCCGACAAGCCGATCGCCGACTACGCCCTGGATCTCGCGGCCGGCCCGCTGTGCGGCGACGCCCGCGCGCGGCGATCCTACCGACGGCGACGGCGGAGCCGCGCCGTGGCGCCCATCGGTCACGGCCGTCCGGCGGCTTCACCGGGTATGGTCCCGCTGCCGATGCTGCCTCCGCGGAGCGTCACCGTCATCACCCTCCGCCCATGATCCGGTACGCCGTGACCCGCCCGACTGGGAGACCAATGCCGATCGACACGCCCGAGTGGGTCCGCGACGCCGTCTTCTACCAGGTCTTCCCGGACCGCTTCGCGAGGAGCGACACGCGTCCCCAAGCCCGGGCCGCTCGAGCCGTGGGACGCGCCGCCGACCAACCACGGCTTCAAGGGCGGCGACCTGCATCGGGGTCGCCGAGCGGCTCGACGAGCTGGCCGACCTGGGGATCACCGGCGCTCTACCTGAACCCGGTGTTCACGGCCGCCTCGAACCACCGCTACAACGCCTACGACTACCTCGCGGTCGACCCGCTGCTCGGCGGGGACGCGGCGCTGCGCGTCCTGCTCGACGGGGCCCACGAGCGCGGCATGCGGGTGATCCTCGACGGCGTGTTCAACCACTCCGGGCGCGGGTTCTGGCCGTTCCACCACGTCCTGGAGAACGGCGCCGCCTCGCCGTACCGCGACTGGTTCTACCTCGATCCGCGACGTCCTGGCCGGCCGGCGCGGCCGATCGACGCCTACCCGATCGGGCGATCGCACGGCGGCTCCGACGCGACGGGCTACCGCGCCTGGTGGGGCATCCCGGCCCTGCCCAAGTTCAGCGTCGACGCAGCCGGCCGTCCGCGAGTACCTGCTGGGCGTCGCCGAGCACTGGCTCCGCTTCGGGATCGACGGCTGGCGGCTGGACGTCCCGGCGGAGATCGACGACGAGCGCTTCTGGCCGGAGTTCCGGCGCCGCTGCCGGGCGATCGACCCGGACGCCTACCTCGTCGGCGAGATCTGGGACGAGGCGCCCGACTGGCTCCGCGGCGACCGCTTCGACGCGCTGATGAACTACCCGCTGGGGACCGCGATCCTCGGCTTCGCCGGCGGCTCGCACCTGGACATGGCCGTGATCGGGCGGCCACGACTCGACTACCGGCGGATGCTCCACCGCCTCGACGGACCGGCGTTCGCGGGCCGGGTCGAGCACCTCATGGCGAACTACGATCCGGCGATCGTGGCGGTCCAGCTCAACCTGGTCGGCAGCCACGACACGCCGCGGGCGCTGACCATCCTGGGCGGCGACTCGGCTCGCGTTCCGGCTGGCGACGCTCCTCCAGGCGACGCTGCCCGGCGCGCCGTGCATCTACTACGGCGACGAGATCGGGATGGAGGGCGACCACGACCCGGACTGCCGGCGGGCCTATCCGGCCGATCACAGCGCGGGGGATCGCTGGCTGCGGACGTTCGTCAGGGCGGTCCTCGCTGCGCGCCACGAGCACGTCGCCCTGCGCCGGGGGACCGTCCGGACCCTGGCAGCGGCTGGTGGGGCCGTCGCGTTCCTGCGAGAGGCGGAGGGCCGGACGGCGCTCGTCGCGGTCAATGCCGGCGCGGAGGCAGCCGGTCTGCCGATCCGGTTGCCGGAGGGCCGGACGTACCGCTCGCTGGCGCTGCCGGGGCTCGCGGCGGGCTCGGTCGAGGATGCCGGCGAGGTCCGCCTCGTCGCCCTGCCTCCCCAGGGCGGGCTCGTCCTCGTGGAGGGCGAGAGCTAGCCGGCCTCGGTGACGATCGGTGCGCGCCGGCGTCGGGTCGTCTCGCCCGTGACGGAGACGCCCGCGGCGGGAAGGTACAGCTGCTCGGTGTACTCGTGGAGCATGCGGGTCGTCGAGAAGCGCCAGATCGTGCTCCCGATCGAGCTTCGCATCAGCTCGGTCCAGCGGCGCGGGACCCTGTCGGCGTCGCGTCCGTAGTAGCGCGGGATGACCTCCTGTTCCAGGATCCGGTAGAGATCCTGGGCGTCCGCCCAATCCTGGGCGCCCTCGTCCGGGTTCGTCTCGCGCCCGCCGATCGCCCAGCCGTTGTCCCCGGTCCAACCCTCGTCCCACCAACCGTCCAGGACGCTCACGTTGACCACGCCGTTCTGGGCCGCCTTCATCCCGGACGTGCCGCTCGCCTCGAGCGGGCGGCGCGGGTTGTTCAGCCAGACGTCCACGCCCTGGACGAGGAACCGGGCGATCCGCATGTCGTAGTCCTCCAGGATGAACACGCGGCCGCGCAGCTCGGGCGAGCGGGAGCGGGCGAAGATCTCCTGGATGACCCCCTGGCCGGGTCGGTCGGCGGGATGGGCCTTGCCGGCGAAGACGACCTGGAGCGGTCGCTTCTCGTCCCACAGGAGCCGCGCCAGGCGGCCCATGTCGCTGAACAGCAGGGCGGCGCGCTTGTAGGTGGCGAATCGGCGGGCGAAGCCGATCGTCAGGATCTCCGGGTTCAGCGCCTCTTCGAGCTCCTCGAGGACGTCCGGCGCCTCGCCGTGGCGGGCGAACTGGTTGCGCAGCCGGCCCCGGGCGAAGATCGCGAGCTCCAGCTTCTGGCGCTGGTGGGCTCGCCAGATGTCGGCGTCCGGGATGCGCGACAGGCGCTCCCAGAACCGGCCTCGCTCGGACTGGGGGTCGAGGTCCTCGAGGTCGGCGCCGAGGTGCCGGTCGTAGAGGTCGGCCATCGCGGTCCCGACCCAGGTCGGGGCATGGACGCCGTTCGTGATGCCCAGGATCGGACGATCGATGAGGCCCTGCCACGTGCCGTTGGCGGTCGCGGCGTGGAGCTGGCTCACGGCGTTCGCCCCGCTCGTCAGGCGGAGCGAGAATGCGGTCAGGTCGAACTCGTGGGGGTCGGCGTCGACGCCACGGCCGAGCTCGAGGACCCGCTCGACCGGGACGCCGCCGGTCGTCGGTCTCCCATCGCCGTCGAGGAGCGGCCCGGCCACCCGCCGGATGAGGTCCGCGTCGAAGCGCTCGTTCCCGGCTGAGACCGGAGTGTGGATCGTGAACACGCTGTTCTGGCGGACCTTCGCCCAGGCTTCCTCGAGCAGCGCACCGGCCGAGACGAGCTCGCGGGCGCGCTCGGCGAGGAGCAGCGCAGAGTGGCCCTCGTTGAGGTGCCAGGCCGCCGGCGCCAGCCCGAGGGCTCTGATGGCCCGGACGCCGCCGACCCCCAGGACGAGCTCCTGGTGGAGGCGCATCTCGCGACCGCGGACGTAGAGGATGTTGGTGATCGGGCGATCCGCATCGGCGTTCTCCGGGACGTCCGTGTCGAGCAGGAGGACCGGCACCCGGCCGACCTGGGCGACCCAGACCGCCACGGTGAGGTCGCGGCCGGGCAGCGGGACGGTGATCCGGAGCGGCTCGCCGTTGGCGTCGGCGGCGTGGAGGAGGGGCAGCCGGCTGAGGTCGTAGTCGGGGTAGGCGTGCTCCTGGTGGCCGTCCGCGTCGATCGTCTGGCGGAAGTAGCCCTTGCGGTAGAGGAGCCCGACCCCGATGAACGGCAGGGCCATGTCGCTGGCCGACTTCACGTGGTCCCCGGCCAGGACGCCGAGACCGCCGGAGTAGATCCCGAGGGACTCGTGGAACCCATACTCGGCACAGAAGTAGGCGATCGGGCCGTGAAGGGCGGTCGCGTGCTGGCGGTGGAACCAGTGGTCCGCCCCGTTGGTCATGTAGCGGTCCAGGTCCGCGATGACGGACTGGTATTCGGCCAGGAAGGCCGGATCGCCGATCAGCTCCGCCCAGCGGATCGTGCCCTCCAGGAGGGGGATCGGGTTGCGGTAGCGGGCCCAGGCCGCGCCGTCCATCCGGCTGAACAGGACGCGGGCCGCCGGATGCCACGTCCACCACAGGTTGTAGGCCAGCCGGCGCAGGCCCTCGAGCTGCGGCGGGACGCGGAACGGGACGCCCGGCAGGGTGGGCACGCGCACAAGGGGCTCCATCGCGCTGATGATACCGGCTGGGCAAGGTGACGTGAACCGGTTTAGTCGCTGCCGTCGGCACGTCCTGGCTCGTCCTGGCTCGCGCCCGCCCCACTCCCCGGCCGGATGTTGGCGCCGGCCCGCTTCGGCAGCGAGGCCCGCTCCTCGGCTGGACCTTGGCGCCGAGTTAATAAATCGCCGGTCTGCGCCGCCCGGCAGTGCCTGGGCGCCGGCCGCGAACCCCCCGGAAGCCCGCTCCCCGGCCGGGCGTTGGCGCCGAGTGGACAAATCACCGGTCTGCGTCGCCCGTGCCGCTCGCGCCGCACCCGCGCCGGCCGCGAGTCCCGCTTTCGTTCAGCCGGCGCCAAGCTTCGGACCGGATCACGCGTCCGCCCCGCGCCTGCCGCGCCTGTGCGCCGGCCGCGAGCCCCGCGAGCCCCGCTTTCGTTCAGCCGGCGCCAAGCTTCGAACCGGATCACGCGTCCGCCCCGCCGCGCGCCGGCCGCGTGCACCGGCCGCGTGCGCCGGCCGCGTGCACCGGCCGCGCGCACCGCCGTCCAGCGTCCCGCCCCGCACCGCGAGTGCCGCGGGGCTACCATCCGGGCATGCGTGTCGCGTTCATCGCCGCCGAGTGCGAGCCGTGGGCCAAGACGGGCGGGCTGGGCGATGTGGTCGACGCGCTTGCCCGGGCGCTTGGCCGGACCCCGGACGGTCCCGAGGCGCCGATCGACGTCTTCCTGCCCCTGTACCGTGGGATGCGGCTGCCGGACGGCGAGCACGTCACGAGGACGATCCGCGTCCCCGACCCCCTCGCCACGAACCGCGCCGGCGCCGCCACGAACCGCGCCGGCGCCGCCACGGGCACTGCCGCCGACGCCGCTGAACGCCACGCCACCGACGGCGCACCGGACCGCGCCACCGACGTCCGGATCGTCGAGATCGTGGCCCACGGCTACCGGCTTCGGCTGGTCGACCACCCGCCGGCATTCGACCGGGCCGGCTACTACGGAGACAACGGCGTCAACGACCACCCGGACAACGCCTGGCGGTTCGGCCTGCTCTGTTGGGCCGCGATCGAGACGCTGCGCGCCGACGGCCGGCCGGTCGACGTCATCCACGTCCACGACTGGCACGCCGCGCCGGCGATCCTCCTGCGCGATCGGTTCTACGCGGACGATCCGGTGATCGGCCCGGCCGCGACCCTCCTGACGATCCACAACCTGGCCTACCACGGCTGGACGCCGCGGGACCGGCTCGGAGAGCTCGGGCTGGCCCCGGGGGACGGGATCGTGGCCGACGTCGCGGTCGGGCTCGACCTCCTCCGGGCGGGCATCGAGCGGGCCGAGATGGTGACCACCGTCAGCCCGGGCTACGCCGTCGAGGCGCTCACGCCCGAGTACGGGATGGGCCTGGACGACACCCTGCGCCGGAAGGTCGGCCGGGGGACCGTTGACGGGACCCCCCGCTTCTTCGGGATCCTCAACGGCCTCGATACCGCCCTCTGGGATCCGGCGACCGACACCGCCCTGGCCGCGACCTACGGCGCCACCGACCCGACCGGCAAGGCCGCCTGCCGGGCCGACCTCCTCCGCCGCCACGGGATGGACCCGGACGACCCGGGCCCGGTCCTCGGGGTGATCGGCCGGCTCGACCCCCAGAAGGGGTTCGACATCCTCGCGGACGCCGCCCCGGACCTCGTCCGGCTCGGTGCCCGGATCATCGTCCAGGGAAGCGGCGACGCGCGCATCGCCGACGCGCTCCGGCGGCAGGCGGCGGCCCGCCCGGAATCGGTCGCCTTCGTCGAGCGGTTCGACCGGGCGAACGCCCGCCGGATCTACGCCGGCTCGGACGGCTTCGTCATGCCGTCGCGCTTCGAGCCGTGCGGCCAGGGCCAGATGATCGCGCTGCGCTACGGCACCCCGCCGATCGTGCGGCGGACTGGCGGCCTGGGCGACACGGTCATCGACGAGACGGAGCGCCCGGGGGAGGGAACCGGCTTCGTCTTCGACGACCCGACCCCGGAGAGGCTCCTGGGCGCCTGCCAGCGAGCCTTCGCGCTGCTCGGCGACGGGACCGGCCCGGCATGGCGCGCCATGGTCGACCGCGGGATGGCCCTCGACTTCGGCTGGGAATCAGCCTCCGCCCCCGCCTACGCCGCCGCCTACCGCCGCGCCATCGCGATCCGGCGGGCGGAGCGGCCGGCCGGGCGCCCGGGCTCCAGCGAGCGCTAGCCCTCGAGGGCGCGCAGCAGGGCGAGCACGGTCGCGGCGAGGTGGGTCCGCTGGGGGGAGTGCGGGCCGTCGGCGACGGTGAGGACGTGGTCCGCGCCGATCCGCCCGGCGAGGCGCGGGAGCCACGACGCCGGGGTCAGGCTGCCGGTCGCGTCCTCGCCCCGGACGACCCAGACGGGGATCCCCGCGGCTGCCGGGTCGGCCAGCGGGGCGAGGCCGGCGTCCCAGTCGCCGTTGCCGAGGAGCACGGCGATGGCCACCTCGGCCGCGAGCTGGGTGAGCGCCTCCGCCTTGACGAGCTGGTCGCCCTCGGTCCAGGTCGGGTTCTCGTCGACGATCGTCGCCAGCGCGGCGTCGTAGGAGGCCTCCGGGCGAGAGCTCGGATCGTCGACCATCTCCTGGAGTGCGGTGCGCTCCAGGACCGGCGGGTCGAGCAGGACGATCCGGGCCGGCCGGAGCCCGGCAGCCGGGAGCGAGGCGGCGATCATCGAGCCCCAGCTGTGGCCGACCACGACCAGGCGGCCGTCGAGCCCCGCACCGGCGGACGCGCCCTCGCCGAACGGGGCACCCGCGCCACCGCCGAACACGGCCCGGGCAAACGCCGCCACGAGTTGCGCGGTCTCGGCGAATCGGAAGCCCATGCCGTCCTCGCCGCCGCCGGTCCGGCCATGCCCCGGGAGGTCCGGCGCGATCGCCCGCCAGCCGAGCGCCGCCAGCGCGGGCCCGATTCTCCAGAACGTCCGCGACGACGACGTCACGCCGTGGATGAGCAGGAGCGGCCGGCCGTCCGCCAGCCCCCATTCGAGCGCCGAGAACCGCAACCCGCCCGCCTCGACCGTCCGCCGCAGCCCCTCCTCGGGGAGCGGCCTGGCCGTCCGGATCGCCTCGGCGGCGGCCGGCGGCAGGTCGTCGAGCGTCGCCCGGATGGGGGCCGGGAACAAGGCATGCGGAGCGGTCACGGGCATCTCCGGGTGCGGTCCGGTGGGCTCGGGGGTCCCATGGTGAGGTGACCGGAACGTACCATAGCCGCCCCGCGGCGCCCCACCTATGGTCGGGTCATGCGTCGCCGCCTGCTCACGGCGTTCATCGCCGTCGCTCTCGCCGCACAGGGGGTCCTCGGGACCGGCCTCGTCGCGTTCGCCGCCGGCGGGCTCGATGACATCGTCTCGTCGGCGGTCGTCAGCCCCCGGGCCTTCTTCCCGAATGGCGACGGCGTTCGTGACTCCACGACCCTGCACTACGCCCTCGCGCGCGCCGCCGCGGTCACCGTGGACATCGTCGACTGGCGGGGCGGGAGCCTCGTCCGGCGGCTCGTCGCCACCCTGCCGCAGGACGCCGGCGATCACGACGCGACGTGGGACGGCCGGTACGCCAACGGCCAGCCGGCCTGGAACGCCGGCTACCGGTTCCGGCTGACCGTGACGAACGAGCTCGGGGCATTCTCCGTGGACCGCCCGATCGTCCGGGCGAAGAGCGTCATCTTCAGCCCGAACCCGGGCGCCATCACCGTCGCGATCGACGCCGGTCACGGCGGCCCGGATCCGGGCGCGGTCCGCACCGGCCTGTACGAGAAGACCGCCAACCTCGAGATCGCGCTGCGGCTTCGGGCGATGCTCATCGGCGCCGGGGTGAACGTGGTCATCACCCGGACCCGGGACACGAAGGTGAACGTCCTCGGGGTCGACTGGACCGGGGACGGGGTCGTCGCCTACCGCGACGAGCTGGCCAGCCGGATCGAGGTCGCGAACGCGGCCCGGGCGGACGTGTGGGTCGTCGTCCACAACAATGGGACGCCCTACAACGTGGGCGGGACCGAGACCTGGTACGACGGGACCCGGCCGTTTGGCGCGGTCAGCCGGACTCTGGCCGCCAGCGTGCAGCGGGGACTCCTGGCGTCGCTCGCCCAGCTGCGGACCCGCTCCTGGCGCCCGCGCGATCGGGCGATCCACAGCGGTCCGTTCTATGTGCTGCGCAAGTACCGGCCGTCGTTCATCCCGCGGCCGAGCCTGATGCCCGGGATCCTCGGCGAGTCGCTGGCCATGGGCCACCCGTATGAGCTCCGGCTCCTGAGGTCGTCGCGCGGCCGCCAGGCGATCGCCGAGGGCTACTACGAGGGCCTGGCCCGGTTCCTCGCGACGCGCTCGTACGGAGCGCGCTACGCGCTGGTCGACGGCGCTCCGGCATCGCTCCAGGAGGGTGCGCGGGGTTCCGTCCGGATTGCGATCACGAACGGGACCACGCGGACCTGGGCCGCGGGCTCCGTGGCGGCGACGCTCAGCGCCGTGCCGGCCGTTCGCTTCTACGACGGCTCGAACGCCGCCGGCCTTCCGCTGGCGACGGTCCCGCTCCCGGAGAACCTGGCGCCCGGCGAGTCGGTGGAGGTCAACCTGCCGTTCACCGCCCCGGCGGCCGCCGGGTTCGCCGCGACCGGCGGGCGGGCCCTGCTCAAGGTCGATCTCGTCTCCGGGACGCAGCGCTTCGCGAGCGCCGGGGTGCCGCCGCTCCAGCTGCCGCTCACGATCACCGGCGGGCCGACCCCGACCCCGACGCCCACTCCGACTCCGACGCCGACTGCCGAGCCGACGCCGACTGCCGAGCCGACCGCCGAGCCGACCGCCGAGCCGACGCCGACCGCCGAGCCGACGCCCACCGCGACTCCGACGCCGACTGCCGAGCCGACGCCGACTGCCGAGCCGACGGCCACGCCGACCGCCGAGCCGACGGCCACGCCGACCGCCGAGCCGACTCCGGCTCCAACCGCGACCCCGACGGCCGAGCCGACGGAGACCCCGACGGCGACGCCGACCACCGCGCCGGCACCAACCGCCACGCCGGCACCGGCCGCCCTGCCCGCCGAGTCGTCGCCACCCTGACGCTCGGGCTCGTCCGACCCATCGGCGGCCGGACCGCTAGAATCCGACGGGTCGTCGCCCCCATCCACACGCGACCCGGAGGTCCCATGGCCAGGCAGTTCGTCGTCCAGCTCAAGAACCAGCCCGGTGCGCTGGCCGTGCTCGCCGAGGCGCTCGCCGCACGCGGTGTCGACCTGCGGGCGATCGGCGGTGGCGGGATCGGCGATTCCGGTCACGTGATCATGACCACCGCCGACGACGACACCACCAAGGCGGTCCTCGACGAGGGCGGCTACACATACGTCGAGGGGGAGTCGATCATCGCCGAGGTCGGCGATCGCCCCGGCGGGATGGCCGGCGTCGCCCGCGACCTCGCCGATGCCGGCGTGAACATCTACGGCCACCTCTTCCTCGGCCGGTGGGGCGATCGGGCGATGTTCACCTTCGTCGTCGACGACCCCGACAAGGCCCGCCCGATCCTCGAGCGCAAGCCCTAGCCCGGCTGGCCCCGCGACCCCCGCCGGGCTGGTTCCCGCCGGGCTGGCCCCCGCCGGGCTGGCCCCCGCCGGGCTGGCCTATGCACCTGGCGCATGGAATCGCGGTCGGGCACGCTCGGCCAGCGCTCGGAATCGACAGAACGGCTTGGTGGCCACGCTCGCTGGGTCACGGATCAATGCATGGGCCGCATGACCGGCCCCGGGGGCCGAGCGGGCGGGTTCCGGCGCCGGGAGCTCAGCCGGCCTGCCGTCGGCGCGCTGTTGAGAGCACGCACACCCGTCCCGCCTACGCCACGGTAACCGTCCGAGTTCTGGCCCAGTAACTACCTCCGGCCCATCGGGGGCCCGATTCCATCGGGGAGTGACGGTCCTCGCGGTCGTACCAGGACCGAAGTACCTGAAACCTAACGAGCGTATCTGCCCTCGACAGGACAACGGGACCTGCTCGCGAGGGAAGCACCATGGCCTACGTCATCACGGAACCGTGCATCGACCACATCGACCAGTCGTGCGTCGCCGTCTGTCCGGTCAACTGCATCTCGGCGGACCCGGAGGTCGACCGCAAGTTCTACATCGATCCGGACGGCTGCATCGACTGCGGCTCGTGCGATACCGCCTGCCCGAACAGCGCGATCTTCCGGGCGGATCAGCTGCCCCGCGAATGGGCCGACTTCGCCTGGGTTGACGCGACCTGGTACAGCGATCCGGAGGCCGCTCGCGCCGTGGTCGACGAGTTCCTGCCCGCGGCCTGACGATGGAGACCACGACGCGTCGGAGTGCCATCGCGGGTCGTGCCGCCATCGGGGGCCGCGCCGCCCGGCCCCCGCTGTCTGTGCCGGTCGCGCGGGTCCCGATCGCCACGACGCCGAACGCGACGCTCGCGGACCGGATCGATCTCAGCTCGTCCATCGCCCGGTTCCGGATCCGCGCGGACGACGGCGTCCCGGCCTTCGAGCCGGGCCAGTACCTTGCGCTGGGACTGCCGGTCGACGGGCGCCTGCTCCAGCGTCCCTATTCGACGGCGTCGCCGAGGGGCGCCCGCGACGAGGTCGAATTCCTCATCCGGCGCGTGCCGACGGGCGCCTTCACGCCCCTGCTGTGGGACCTGCCGGTCGGCGCTCGGCTTCGGCTCGGGCGGCCGAAGGGCCTGTTCACGATGAAGCCCGACGATCAGCGGGACCACCTGTTCGTCGCAACGGGGACGGGCCTCGCCCCGTTCGTGTCGATGCTCGAGACGCTGCTCGCGGGCAGCGGATCCGGGGGACGGCCGCCCCGCGCGGTGGTCCTCCACGGGGTGTCCGTCGTCGGGGAGCTCGCCTACCGGGAGCGGCTCGAGCGGTGGGTCTCGGACGGCCACCGCGTGGCCTACGCCCCCGCGATCTCCCGGCCGGACCGTCCGGAGAATGCCGGCTGGAGCGGCGCGGCCGGGCGGCTGGATGCGATCCTCGACGCGCTGTGCGAGGAGCACGCGCTCGATCCGCTGGGGACCGTCGCCTACCTGTGCGGCAACTCGGAGATGATCGCCGCCGGTGAGCGGATCCTGGCAGCCCGCGGCTTCCCGCCCGACGGCATCGTCAGCGAGCATTACTGGCCGGGTCAGCCGGCCGGGACGACCCCCACCGGGCAGACGACACCGGTCCCGCCGATGCCGCAGTAACCGTCGGGTTCTTGGCCAGGTACTGCTGGTGGTAGTCCTCGGCGTAGAAGAACGGGCCGCCGTCTGCGATCTCGGTCGTGATCGCACCGTAGCCGGCAGCCCGGAGGCGCTCCGCGTAGGCGTCGCGTGAGGCCTCGGCCGCCAGCCGCTCGGCCGGGCTCGACACCATGACGATCGACCGATACTGCGTGCCGACGTCGTTCCCCTGGCGCATCTCCTGGGTCGGATCGTGGGCCTCCCAGAAAACCCTCAGCAGCGCCTCGTACGAGATCCGCCCCGGGTCGAAGGCGACGAGCACGACCTCCGCGTGGCCGGTCCGCCCGGTGCAGACCTCCCGGTACGTGGGATTCGGGGTGAAGCCACCGGCATAGCCGACTGCCGTCGAGATGACGCCCGGCGTCTGCCAGAACCTGCGCTCCGCGCCCCAGAAGCAGCCGAGCCCGAAGATCGCGGTACGTGTCCCTTCCGGCCAGGGTGGCGCGATCGGCGCGCCATTCACGAAGTGGCGATCGGGTAACTCGACGGGCTCGGCCCGGCCGGGCAGCGCCTCGTCGGGCGCGGGCATGGACGGTGCCGTTCTGGGGAACCACATGCCGCGAATGGTAGGACGCGCCCGTGACGCCCGCATGACAGGCCGCCGGTTGCTATCGTGACGTCATGAATGGGTCCGGGATCTTGCGTGCCGCAGTCGTCGGGACCGGGTTCGTGGGCCCCCACCACGTGGATGCGATCCGGCGGGGCGGGTACGCGGAAGTGGTCGCCATCGTCGGTTCGGACGAGGAGCGGACGCGGGCGCGCGCCCGGGCCCTCGGCGTCGAGCGGGGGACGGCGGACCTTGCCGAAGTGCTCGCCGATCCCTCGATCGACGTCGTCCACGTCTGCACGCCGAACCGCACCCACGTCGAGATCGCGTCGGCGGCTCGCGGAGCTGGCCCGGTCCCGGGGGCGCCATGCCGCGGTCGCGCTCACCTACCGCGGCTACCCGATGGTCCGCCAGGCCCGGGCGATGGTCGCCGCCGGCGAGATCGGCGAGGTCCGGCTCGTCCACGGTGGGTACATCCAGGACTGGCTGGCCGGGGAAGGGGCCTGGAACTGGCGGATCGACCCGGTCGCCGCCGGTCCGTCGCGGGCGGTCGGCGACATCGGGACCCACTGGTTCGACACGGCCGAATACGTCACCGGCCGGCGGATTAAGGCCGTCTTCGCCGACCTGGCCACGTTCATCCCCGTTCGCCGCCGGCCGACGATCCCCGGCGCGGCGTTCTCGGCCGGATCGGGCGAGACGGAGGCGGTCGCGGTCGAGTCCGAGGATGCGGCGACGGTCCTCGTCCGGTTCGAGGGCGGTGCTCGCGGGACGTTCCTGGTCAGCCAGATCAGCCCCGGCCGCAAGAACGCCTTCTCGCTCGAGATCGCCGGTTCGCGGCGCTCGCTCCGCTGGGAGCAGGAGGATCCCGAACGACTCTGGCTGGGCGGGCTCGAGTCGAGCGCGCTGCTGCAGCGGCAGCCCGGGCTCGATGGCGGGGCGTCCGCGCTCGGCGCCGTGGGCGTACCGACCCTGCCGGCCGGTCACGTGGAGGGCTGGGGCGAGGCGCTGCGGGACGTGCTCCGCCCGTTCTACGCGGCGATCGCCTCCGGGCAGCCGGTGCCCGGGGCGGGGGAGTCCGCCGCGTACCCGACCCTCGACGACGGCGCGCGCGGCCTGGCGTTCGTCGAGGCGGTCCTGCGGTCGGCCCGCGAGGGCCGCTGGGCCGAGGTGGGGTAGGGCTCGGCGTTGCCCTCTCGACGAGGCACGGTGGTCTTGTGTCGCGGCATCGTGATGCTATGATGCCGAGATGGCGAAGGTCCGCACAACTCTGACGATCGACGAGACCGTTCTCCGCGCGGTCAAGATCCGCGCGGCGAGGACCGGGCAGGGCGACAGCGAGGTGATCGAGGGGGCGCTGCGGCGCGAGCTGGGCCTCGATCTGCTCGACCGGCTATGGGCGCGCGGTGGGCTTCCCGAGCCAGAGGCAACGGCGCTTGCCGTCGAAGCCCAGCACGCGACCCGGCCTCGATCGCGTCGCTGACCCTTGCGTGCGGTCCTCGACGCCAACGTCATCATCTCGGCGCTGCTCTCGCCGACGGGCTCACCGGCCGCGATCCTGCAGGCTTGGTCGGATGGTCGCTTCGAGCTGATCGTTTCGCCGCTGCTCCTCGCCGAGCTCGCGCGCGCGCTCGCCTACCCCAAACTCCGCCGTCGGATCGCCGAGGACGAGGCTGAAGCCGTCGTTGACTGGCTACGACGCGCAGCCACGGTAACCTCCGACCCGGGAATCCCACCGCCCGTCCGTTCGGTCGACCCGGGCGATGACTACCTGCTGGCGCTCGCGGCGTCGGAGAATGCCCTCCTGGTCTCGGGCGACGACCATCTCCTGTCGCTCGAGGGCCATGCGCCCATCTCCTCGCCCGCGACCTTTCTCGCCCTGCTCCAGGGACGCGGTCAGTAGCCAGCGAATGTCGGCTCCGATCCCCAGGCCTTCGGCGCCGGCAGGCCGCCCGAGCCCGCTCGTCGGCGGCCGATGCCCCGTAGCGGCTGAGCATCTGGATCGCGGCGTCGATCGTGAGGCCCGTGACGGACGGCCCACGATCTTCGGTTACGATACGGGTCGTGCGAGACGTGCTGGCCGTCGAGGGTGGTCGACCGACGGAGGCCAGCGTCGACGGCTATCCGCTGTAGTTGCGCACGACACCGAGCGGGAGTAGCTCAGTCGGTAGAGCGTCAGCCTTGGAAGTCTCCATTTGTCGAGCGCTGTGCTCTGAACTCAGCACCCCCGCACAAATCAACCGCTGCCGGTCCAGTTTGACGTTCTGGCCGACAGCGTGATAACTGCCCTTAAGCGCATTACTTGCGTCGGCTCCTCAGCGATGGTCAACGGTCAGACTGTCGGCTCAGTGGCCTCGATCGGCACTGGCGCCGCGTTTGTGATGGCCCAAGCGGCAGCGAGATTGTGGATAACGGGGCTAGACACCTGCTGGCCCGGAGGAGTAGACCTTTCGCAAGGTCCAGGGACATCTCCATCGCACCGAAATCGGTCCAAGTCGAGGCGATTTGGGAGCGCGAACCGAACCGCGGACGCCGGGCACGGCAGGTTTGGGGTAGCGGATGCTAGACCTCTTGTCCTTCCTCCGGGACTTACGTGCAGCCGCAGATTCCCAGCGCCGGAACGACGCCAGCGATGAACCTGTTGCACTGGCCCGACGATCCATGCGACGGCCTCCTGCTGTTCGTCGAGGAAATCACCGGCGGCGCCACACCGGAAGGGTCGGGCGGGATCGAGAAGCGGTTCGAGGAAGCCACGCACATCGTGACGGGATAGGAGGAACGCACCATGAGAAGAAAGTTCGGCACGCTCGTTGCAGCGCTCACGGTTACAGCGGGGCTGCTCTTGGCCTACCCGGGAATCGTGTCCGCTTCGGTGTTTCAGGACGCACCGCCGTGCGGCTACTACATGATCGCCAACACCGCCTGCTTCCTCGAGAACAGCAATGGAACCGGCGACGAGATCCTCGTGTTCCAGGGGCTAGGCACGGCTAAGGCGAACCTCGACCACTACAGCGTCACCTACGGCGACAGGCTTTGCGACGGCGCTCCACTCTTACAGTCGGACTGGAACGATTGCATCGATTGGGTCTGGGTGAGGCTCAACGCCGGGAGTCGACTCTGTCTCTACACGAATGCCAACTATACCGGCCTAGAATGGTGGGTGCCCGGGCCGATTAACACGACGTACGTTCTAAGCGGTTCATTTCACGACTCCATCTCGTCAATCAGGATCACCACCACCTGCTGATTGCCACTCTCCCTCGTTCACGAGGCCCCGGCTCGTTCGGCACGCCGGGGCCTCGGTTTGTCAGAACGGCGCGGCATCGCCAAACGGAGCTGGTCGGCCCTCGGCAGTGCGGAAGCAGGACGGATGGCCGCTGGGGTCTTGATAGCCCGCCCCGGGCGCGGCCAGCCATCGTCCTACTCGAGTCGCCGGACGAGGAGCGAGGTGATATGACTTGCCACTCGAGCTCTTCACAACGCAACGGGTGACCTAGCGTCCCGCGCTATTCGACGAGACAGAACTGACCCGGGGGTCATCACGCCGGTCGCCGACGCTCGACGATCGGGAAGGCGACCAGGACCAGGACTCCAGCGACGCCCAGGAACCCAAGGGTCTCAAGCGCCTGCCACTCCGACGCTTTCAGCACCGATATGCCGAGGTCGACTTCGGTGTAATGGGCTCTCAGCCACGTCGGGACGTCTGCCGTACCGGCCGGCACCGTCGCCAGGGCTTCGTCGCGCGACAGTAGTCGGTTGTCCGACGTGAACCAGCGAACGTCGGTCCACGGATCCAGCGGGTCCGGACCGCGGTGGGACGTGCCGTCTGTGGTCGTCCCGGATCCCCCAAAGGCCGAATCCGGCATCCAGTCCGATTGGGCGATCATCCCGATGTTCACAAAGGCAATCGCCACGACCGCTCCGACGATGACGGCGGGCAAAGTCCGCCCCACGATCGCCCCGACAAAGAGCCCGATCCCGAGCCCGGCGAGCGCATGAGCCACGAGCGGTGGGCCGAACAGTGCGGCGTCGTTGAACGGCGACACCCAGACCCCGCCGGCACTGCGCGTGGCCTCGAGGATCGTCGCGCCACCCGCCAGGATCCCCGACAAGACCAGCGTGAGGACGAACATTGGCACGAGGCGGCCGAACAGCCAGCGTCGCCGGGAGCCGGCGAGCGCCCAGGCCGTCGAGGCGGTTCGAGTCTCCAGCTCACGCCCGACGAGCGGGACCCCAAGGAGGAGGCCGATCGTCCAGGGCAGGACGGCCATCGTGGCCATGACCTTGCCGGCCTCGTTCTCGTTGATCTCGGCCCAGCGCTGGACCGAACCGGCGCAGCTTCCGGCGCTCTCGGGTCCGCCCCCACCGATCCATTGCTCGAGGCACTGCCGGCTGACCCCGACACCGTCGAGGTGGACCTTCACCACGACTGCGGCCGCGGCCGCCACCAGCGCGACGACGGTCATGGCCAGGACTTCGAACCGATGGACCTTGAAGGTCAACCGAGCAGAGTTCAACGCCGCCGGGATCGCCGCCATCAGACGGCCCAGCCCGACTCGGCCGTCTCCGTGGCCCGTCCGGCGGACAGGTAGCCGAGGACGACCTCCTCGAGCGTTGCTGGGCGAGCGCCGGCCTTGGCCGCGGTCCGCACGAGGACGAGCTGTTCGCCGGCCGGGCCGCCGAATGGGGCGACGACGTCGCCGGGCAAATCGACCGGTCCCTCGATGATCATGTGAGAAGCGCGTGCATCGGCGACATCTGCGTCGAGAAGCACGCGGCCCGCCGAGAGGACCACCAGACGGTCACAAGCTTGCTCGACGTCGGTGACGATGTGCGACGACAGGAACGCCGTCCGTCCGCCTTGTCGGACGGCGTCGACGAGGACAGCCAGGAAGTCGCGGCGGGCGAGCGGGTCGAGGCTTGCCAGCGGCTCGTCGAGGAGAAGGACCGGCGCCTGCGTCCCGAGGGCTAGGGCTAATCCGAGTTGCGCCTGCTGCCCACCGGACAGATCCCCCGCCCGTTGCCTCGCCGGGATCGCGAGGACCGCCAGACGCTCACGTGCCACGAGGGGGTCGAAGCCGCGGTGGAGGATGGCCGCGAGCTCGACGTGGTCCGCGACCGACAGGTCCCGGTAGAGCGACGCCGCCTGCGGCACGAAGCCCACCCTGGCAAGGGCAGCCGGGCGGGCCCGCCACGGATCGATCCCGTCGACGAGGACCCGGCCGCGCGATGGCGGCTCGAAGCTCATCCAGGTCCGGATCAGGGTCGACTTGCCGGCGCCGTTCGGGCCGACGATCGCGGTGATCGACCCGCGCGGGACCGCCATGGTCACGTCGCGGAGTGCCCACGGGCCGCCCCGGCGGTAGCGCTTCCAGAGGCCCTCGGTCGAGAGTGCCGACCGGACTCCTGGCTGCATTGCGCCCTCCTCGTCGACTGCGTGGCCTGCCACTGTGCCGCATGCCGACAACGCCCGACCCCGAGAATCGGGATTGTCCCACATCCCCGGGGCTCGACGGCTCTGATACCGCCGACCTTCCAGGTCTCGCTTTGTGGAGCACTGTGCTCTGAACTCAGAGTCCCCGCATAAGTCGGCCGATTCGGGTCCAGTTTGACGCTATCGCCGACAGCGCGAACCGCCACTCAGCGCATAACTTGCGCCGGACGCGGAGTCTCAAGCGTACACAATCTCGTACACAGCGCCCCTTCCGTCCGGCCGACCGCCGGCCGTAGGATCGAGGCTCGACGGCTGACGTCTCGGTCGGTCGCCTGAGTGCCGTCTCGGCGGGCTCAGCAGCAGGCGCTGCGGTCCGTCGTGTCGACCGCGCCAGGAGTCACGCTCCGGCGGTCGCTGACGGCATTCGGGTGGATGAGCCAGGCGTCCGCGTCGCGACTGCTCCGGGCAGCGGATCCGGTTCGGGTTGGTCGTCCCAGGCGTGACGGCCCCCGAGATCGACCGCTCCATGGGACGGGAACGTGGCCAGTCCGTCGAAACGCAGGTACGCACACTCCTTGCTTGAGGTCGCCCTCCGATGGTTCAGCAGCATCTCAACCAACATCCGCCCGTCACCAGCTTGCTCCGTCACCGCCAGGTGGCAGCGATGGAGTCCTCGATCGGGGTTTCGGGACCCGGGTCCCTGCCCCCGGTTTCGTGCGTGGGAATGGACGATCCGCGCCGAGACCCCACAGACCCATGATCGGTGCGTTCAGCGCGGCACCCGCACCTCCCCGCCGGGTGATCGTCGATCCAGGCTTCCTGTCCTACCGCGATCGCGCCGCCCTGCGCATCCTCTACCGCGCCGACGTCGCGACGACGTCGCAGCTCGTGACCCTCGCCTACACCCGCCGGCAGACCGCCCAGGAACGACTCGCTCACCTCTACCGCGCGGGCTATCTCGAACGAGCCATCCTGCCACCAGCCAGCCGCGGTGGTGCTCCCTATGCCTTCCGGGTCTCGCCCCGTGGACGTCGTCGTCTCGGCTACCTCCCGCTCACGCGCTCACGCGCCGGCACTCAGCTCCGCCACAGCCTCAACGGCGTCGAGACGGTCTGCGCGCTCGTGAACTCCACCGGCGACGGCGCGACCGAGCCGCTCGTTCAGGCATGGCTCGCCGAGGACATGGCCCACGACCTCCTGCCCCGGACGTACCCCGATGGCGTCGTCGTCCTCCAGGCCCCGACAGGTTCCGGCGTCCTGTGTCTCGAGATCGACCAGAACACCGAGCGCGGCCCGGTCATCCGGGACAAGCTCGGGCGGTACGAGACCGCACTCCGCTCCAAGACCGGCTGGCACCTCCTGTTCGTCACGGCCTCGGCCGAGCGGGCCGGCTCCCTCGCGAGGCATGGGAGGTACAAGGGCGGCTACCCGGGGCTCGCGGGGAATGCATGGGCGCTGGTCCTGCCCGAGCTCCGGACCCGCGGCCTGGAAGTGAGTGTCGTCGCCCTCAACCCGAATGTGCCGCGGACGACCCTCGGCGCCCTCCTCGTCGACCCGACGCCGCGGCGCTGCCCGACGCCGGTCAGCACCGACGCCTGGCTCCAGGTCCTCGGCCTCGGCGGCCACGAGGACTTCACCGAGGCGCTCCGGTGAGGCGTGAGTCGTTGACCCCGTCGGAACGCGTCATGCGTGCCCGGATGGCCGCCTACATGCTCCACGCCCGCCACGACCCGCGCGAGACCACGAAGGCGGCCCGCCGCGCCTTCAGCCAGCGTTTCTTGGACCAGGTCGACCCCGATGGTCGCCTCCCCGACCCCGAACGCCAGCGCCGAGCGGAGGCCGCCCGCCGCGCTTACTTCACTCGACTGGCCTACTTGTCGGCCCGGAGCCGACGCAGCACCCGAGAGCGACGGCGAACGGCCCAAGAGGATTGAGCTCCGACGGCATCGCAGCGGGTCAATGCCCAGAGCCGCTCCTGGTCAGCCCGAGAAGACGATCGACCCGGGCGTAAGCGAGCGCCTGCAGTTGGTCTGCCTCGGCCGAGCCCAACGATGCCCGCCTGTACAGAGCGACGCTGGTGGGGCCGATCGCGTCGATCGAGCTGAACTTGTCGGCGAGGATGCCCAGGGCCTTCGCCACGGGCTCGAGCTGGCCAAACTCGGCGATCCCGGCCACTACCTCGTCGACACCAATGTGGCGGAGAAGGTAGTCGATGTCGTACGCGTCCTTGGGCTTGTCCCGTTGACCCATCGCGAGCGCCTTGAGCATCACCAGAGCGGCTGGGGAAGCTACGCGGGCGGCGACTCGGTTCCGGCGCCCGTCGGGCAGGATGCCCGCGAGCTCGCGATCGACATGGCCGGTCCGGACGAGCTCGGCCCCCTCGGTCCGGCGCGCCAACGGCTCGCCACCGATGCGCTCGTGACGGTGGTCCGGGCCGACCCGTGGCGTGGCTGGAGCGAGCAGGTCGACCTCGACGTCGATCGATCGCCGGTCGACCGTTACCGACCGGAGCCAGCGGAACGGTTGGTCGAGCTGAACGTAGCCCCGCTCACGGAGCAGCTCCGCGATCGTCCGGTAGACCTCGTCGGGGACGCCGATCGGGTCAACGACGAGATCGACATCCAGGGTCTCCACGTAAGGGTCGTCGGGCCGATCGCCGATGAGCAGCGGCGGCGCGCTGCCGCCGACGATCGTCATCGCTTCGGCGAAGCCGGCCAACATCGTCCAGAGCTCGAGCATCGCCCGCTCTGCCGCGACGATCGACGCCGGATCGTCGCGAGGATCTACTGCGGCCATAGATCCCCTCTCTCGCGCATGAACGCCGCGGCCTCAGCGGCGGCACCACCGCGGCGGACGAGGTCGACATAGAGCTGCGGTCGACTCGTCAGCGACACACCGTCGCGCTCGAACGAGCCGTCGAAGACGCCGGCGTTCACCGGCTTGATCAGGACGAGGTTTCCTCCGCGCGGCACCGCAGTCAGACCGAGTGCACGATCCCAGCCGGCCGGGTCGTCGACATACATCTCCACGCGGCTGAACCGAGCGAAGGGGGCGATCTTGTCGGCTCCCGCTTCCGCAGTGATGGCGTACGGCCGCGGCGCGGTGAAGGCTCTGATTATCCTGAGGAGCGCCTCCGGGCCTTGCACCGTCGCAACTCGCTCGAAGGTCAAGTCCCCAGGCGCCGGCGCGGCTGCCCACCCGTCCAGCAGGGCGTCTCGGTCGGCGAGCCGGGTCGCGCTGCGGGCTCGCTTGATGTACGCATCCCGAGCGAGGGTCTTGAACGTTCGACTGACGAAGCCGAGGGTCAGTCCGCTGCGTTCCGCCATCTCGGCAATGGACCAGGATCGGCCAGGTTCGATCAGGAGCCAGCGGACCACCCGCAGCGCTCCGCCAGCGAACAAATCGGCGACGAACCGGGTGTCCGGGGCCCCGGCCGACCGTCGCTTGGATTGGCCGACGAGCCGTTCGATGAACAACCCACCGACTGCGATCCGGTAGTCACCGTCCGGCACGTACCAGCTCACGCCCGCCTCGTTCAGGAGGCTTCGGGCCCGTGCGCTGATCCGGGGCGCCACGACGAGCGACACCGCGGACTTCGTCAGCCACGGCAGCTCGCGCACGAGCTGCGCTGGTTCCAGCCGAGCCTTGAATTCCACCCGCGCCTGGCTTCTCTCACCGGTCGGCGCGACCAGATCGAGGACGCCGTCGATTTGCAAATCGTCCGGCCGGCTCCCAGGAGAGAACCTGGCCTGCCACCCAGCGGGCAAGGTCTTCTGAAGGCCCGCCTCGAGTGACTGGCGAAGGTCGCGCTCGGTGACTGGTTGTGCCATTGAGAGGCACTATACCACAGGGGTATATGTAGCCTCAATGGTATAGATCATCGAGCCTTGGCAGCGAGCCGTAGGCTGGGTCGGATCACCGTGATGCCGTGATACTCCCACGCCGTGATCGTCCCCATGCCATCACGAAAGCTGAGCCGTTGGGCAGATTGTCGATCACCTACCCGCCCGAACGCCCGACCCGAGGATCAAAGCACCACCCGTACCTTCACCACGGACCCTCCGTCAGAAGACGGCATCAAACTCGCGGTTCTTGGCATCGACGTTGAACGCCTCCGGATCGAATGCGCCGCCGGACCAGTCCACGAAATGCTCGTGCTCCTCGTCCGTCGGATCGCCGATGACCTCGAGGAAGTCGGCGTAGCCCGGCATCCCACCGACGTCCTCCGGCGGGCAGGCGCGTCCACCCGCGAGGACCCGCGGGTAGCGGACGCGTGGTTCGGACGGGAGGATCTCCTCGACCACGATCTCGTGCTCCCAGTCGTCGCCGAAGTCGTACTGGTAGGTGAACCGTGTGCCCACCTCCGGAGCGATCTTGCTCAGTTTCGCCCGGCGGTCGTCCTTGAGCTCGACGCCCATGGCGACATACTCGGGATCGGGCCGGCCATACTCGACGTCGCCGACGCGGAAGGCGTGGAGGTGGTAGTCGAGCCAGCCCATCGTGACCTGGAGGACCGTGTGAAGGCGGGCGAGCGTGATGTCAGCGGGGACCTGGATTCGTCGCCAGATCGGCGGCTCGATGTCCACCAGAGTCACCGTGAGTTGGTAGATGTCACCGGCCCCGGATGGGGTTGCCCTGGGCACCGTGGTGTTTCCTCCTCTGTCGAACTGCCGGAACTCCCAGTCTGCCCTTGACGCGAACGGGAGATTTAGCGTAACATTCAGGCCACGTCTAAGAAGGAAACTCCCGATGCCAAGGACCTCGTTTGACCGCCGCTTCGATCGCTGGCTGAAGGATCCGGAGTTCGCGGCGGCGTACGACCAGCATCGCGCCCGGATCGACACGATCGACGAGCTGATGCGGACGCTCGACGAAGCGCGACAAACTCAGGGCATCACGAAGGCCACCCTTGCCCGACGGATCAACGCTGAGCCTGCCGCCGTCCGCAGGCTGTTCAGCGACGCGATCCCCAATCCTCAGATCGCCCGCGTCGTGGATATGGCGAACGAGCTTGGGCTGGAGATCGTGGCATTGCCGAAGAGGACGACCGCGAAGCGACGCGCTGCGGTATCGGGCGGGCGCCGGCGAAAGGCCGCCGTCGCGCCCGGCTGACCCGTTCAGCGCTCGATGCTGCGCGGGGAGCGCGATCGGTACTCATCGCCAAGCTCCCGTACCCGCCGGTAGTCGGCCTTCGAGAACGCCGTCGCGGTTGGCTTGTCCAGGCCGGTGACGATCACGAGGCTTGGGCCTGGCAGCCCCTCGGCCTCGCGCTCCAGGAGACAGAACACCCGGTAGAGCCGCTTGCTTGGCCCCATGGCGCGAGCTTCGTACCAGCCGGCCATCTCGCCGTGCATCGCCTGCCACTGCAGTCCGCCAGCGAACCGAGGCGGTGGAGCATCGGCGACGGCCTTGAGGATCGCGGCAATGTTGGCGCGGACGCCGGCAGGGCAGGCCTCGAGGAATTCGGCCCCCGGCACGCTCTCGGCTGGGTCATCCCTGGGATGGCGCTGAAAGAAGACGATCGACCACGGCTGGCCAAGCGGGTCGGGTTTGCTCGACTCACGACGCTTCGGCATTGGCTGCCGTCCTGTCATAGCCGGTCCCCCGGACTCCGGCGCCGGTACGCCTCGCGCGCCCGCTCGTCGGCGGCCGAGGCGCCGTAGCGGCTGAGCATCTGGCGGCTCTTCCAGCCGGCGAGACGCATGAGATCGCCCTCGTTGCCGCCATCGGCGAGCCACATGTGGGCGTACGTATGGCGGAACTGGTGGGGATGGAGCTTCTCGATCCCGGCCGTCGCACCGCGCCGGCGGAGCACCTGGAGGATCCCGCTGTCGCTGAGCGGACCCTTCGGGGCGAGCCACAGCTCGGTCCGCTGTGCGTGCGGGTGCGCCGCGCGGAGGCGCAGGTAGCGGTCGAGCGCCTGGGCGGTCTTGTTGCCGAACGGGCAGGCACGAGGCCGGCGGCCCTTGCCCATCACGATCGCGACCTGCTGGCCGAGGTCGACATCGTCGAGGGCCAGCCCGGCGAGTTCACCCCGACGCATCCCGGTATCGAGCAGCAGGCGGATGATGGCGGTGTCGCGGCGGGCCTCGAAGTCGGTGCCCGCGCACGCATCCAGGATCGCCTTGATCTCGGGCTCACGCAGGATCGGCGGTGGCTCCTCGGGGACGATCGGCGGGCTCATCCGCTCCATCGGCGAGGTCGCGATTTCGTCCTCGCCCTGCGCCCAGCGGAAGAACGGCTGGAGGCTCCGGTAGGCGAGCGAGACGGTCGCCGGCCGCTGGCCGGCATCCTGGAGGGCGACGATCAACGCCTCGACGTGCTCGCGCCGGATCGCCCGGAGCGTTCTCGGCATGCCCCGCTCGGTGAGGAAGCGGTCGAACCGCTCAAGCGCGGCGAGGTAGGTCTTGATCGTCGCCGGGCTCTTGTTCGCCGCCCGGAGGCTGAGCCGGTAGCTGTCGATCGCGGCGCTGATCGTCAGCCCGGTTGCGCCAACGCCCGAGTCGGCTACGATGGACGACGTGCGAGACGGTCTGGCCATCCTGAATCAGTTACCCTCTCTGCCCGAGTTCGACAGGGGAGCGGACAGCGCATACTTTGACGCTGTCCCACGCTCAGAAGCCGTCGTTTCTGGCGCAATTATCCGCTGTCCGAGCGGTGTGGTCAACTGACGGAAGCCAGATGCTACAGTTAGACGCTGTAGTTGAGCACGAAACCAAGCGGGAGTAGCTCAGTCGGTAGAGCGTCAGCCTTCCAAGCTGAATGTCGCGGGTTCGAGACCCGTCTCCCGCTCCACTCCCCGGTCTCGTGCTCAGAACGACACGATGACTGCGCGACGCCGCATCCCATCGATCGGTGGATGTGCCCGGATCACGAGCTATGGCCGGGAATACCCTCAGCCTGTTCAGTGTGCGCCCGAGCGCGTACACTCCGCCGATCCGGAGGGGTGCTCGGAGCGCGTGCGCCCCAAGTCCCTGTTTGACCCGGTGCGCCGGGGGCGCTTTGGAGGGCATGATCGTGGCGAGCGTGTTCATGCGTCGTGATGGGGGGACCTCAGGGCAATCGACGAGGCGTCTGAGCGTCTTTGTCGCCGCCGTCCTCGTGAGTGCCGCCGTGATTCCGGCCGTCGTCCTTGCCGATCCGCCGTCCTCGACCGGAGCCGTCGAGGTATCCGCCGCCGTCCGGCACGACGTCTCGCCTCCGCTCCGCGTTCTCGGTCCGACCGCTCCGTCGGCGGCGACGTTGCGGGAACGGCCTCTTCGGTTCGTCGGGCCAGGCAGCAGCCCGGCCCAGCCGGATGGTGCCGTGCAGCAGGCGGCCGGAACCCAGGTCGCCACCACGAGCGGCCTCAACTTCGCCGGCGTCGGCAAAGGCGACTACAACTTCACGGTTCAATGGGCTCCGCCCGACACGAACGGCGCCGTCGGCGCGACGCAGTACGTCCAGTGGGTGAACACGGCGTTCGCCGTGTTCGACAAGACCGGCGGGCTCGTGTACGGACCGGCGGCCGGGAACACGCTCTGGACCGGCTTCGGCGGTGGCTGCGAGACCAACAACGACGGCGACCCGATCGTCCAGTACGACAAGGCCGCGGACCGCTGGATCATGACCCAGTTCTCGGTGTCGACGACCCCCTACCTTCAGTGCGTCGCGGTCTCGATGACCTCCGATGCGACCGGGTCGTACTACCGCTATGCGTTCAACTACGGGAGCACGCAGTTCCCCGACTACCCGAAGCTGGGCGTCTGGCCGGACGCGTACTACATCACGTTCAACATGTTCACGAGCAGCTTCATCGGCCCCAAGGTCTGCGCCTACGACCGTGCCAGGATGCTGGCCGGTGAGGCGGCGACCCAGCAATGCTTCCAGCTGAGCAACAGCTACGGCTCCCTGCTGCCGGGAGACCTTGACGGCATGACTCCCCCACCGGCCGGCTCGCCCAACCCCGTGCTGAGTTTCGCCACGAACTCGCTCAACCTGTGGCGGTTCCACGTCGACTGGACGACCCCTGCGAACACTGCGCTCACAGGTCCGGTCAACCTCCCCGTCGCGTCGTTCAGCCGAGCCTGCAATGGAAGCAATTGCGTCCCGCAGCCCAACACGAGCCAGAAGCTCGACTCGCTCGGCGATCGGCTGATGTACCGGCTGGCCTACCGCCATCTCGGCGACGGTCGCGAGTCGCTTGTCGTCAACCACTCGGTCAGCGTTGGCGGCAACTTCTTCAAGTCGGGCGTGAGCTCCGTCCGCTGGTACGAGCTGCGCAATGCGACGGGCTCGACGATCGCGAACGCGACACCCATCGTCTATCAGGCGGGAACGCTCGACGCATCCGACGGCGTCCATCGCTGGATGGGCAGCATCGCCATGGACCAGACGGGCGACATCGCGCTGGGCTACAGCGCGTCGAGCGGGTCTGTCTACCCGTCGATCCGTTACACCGGGCGGACCCCGACAGATCCCCTGAACACCATGGAAGCCGAAAGCATCATCCAGGCCGGCTCCGGGTCACAACTCCAGAACCTCAGCCGATGGGGCGACTACAGTGCCATGACGGTCGATCCGATCGACGACTGCACGTTCTGGTACACGAGCGAGTACCTGAAGACGAGCGGGACGTGGAACTGGAGCACGCAGATCGCGTCGTTCAAATTCCCCGGCTGCTCCGGGACGGTGAGCCAGGCTCCAGCGATCACGAGCGCTCCCGAGACCACCTTCGTGGTGGGGACGGCGGGCAGCTTCACCGTCACGACGACCGGCTCCCCGACGCCGGGTGTCACTGAGACGGGCGCCCTGCCGAGCGGGGTGACCTTCATCGCCCACGCGAACGGCACCGCCACCCTGGCGGGCACCCCGGGAGCAGGGACCGCCGGGACCTACCCGATCACGTTCACCGCCGCCAACGGGGTCCTTCCGGACGCCACCCAGACCTTCACCCTCACGGTCAACGCGCCGGCCACCACGGCTCCAGCGATCACGAGCGCTCCCGAGACCACCTTCGTGGTGGGGACGGCGGGCAGCTTCACCGTCACGACGACCGGCTCCCCGACGCCGGGTGTCACTGAGACGGGCGCCCTGCCGAGCGGGGTGACCTTCATCGCCCACGCGAACGGCACCGCCACCCTGGCGGGCACCCCGGGAGCAGGGACCGCCGGGACCTACCCGATCACGTTCACCGCCGCCAACGGGGTCCTTCCGGACGCCACCCAGACCTTCACCCTCACGGTCAACGCGCCGGCCACGGGGGACTTCAGCCTGAGCATTTCGCCCTCGACTCGGTCCATCGCGCACGGTTCGAGCACGAGCTACGCGATCACCATCACGCCGAGCGGCGGATTCGCCGGCTCGGTCAACCTGAGCGTGACGGGCCTGCCGAGCGGAGCCACCGGTGCGTTCAGCCCCAACCCCGCCACGAGCTCGTCCACCCTCTCGGTGACGACCAGCTCGACCACGCCGGCGGGCACCTACTCGCTGACGCTCACCGGCACCAGCGGGAGCCTCACGCACACGACGAGCGCGAGGCTCAAGATTCGGTAAGCTTGGCGAATCCGAGACCCGCGGGCACGGCGTGGAGGGACGAACGAGGCATTCGGCAGGCTCGCGCGGACGTTCGGCAGGCCCTGGGTAGCGGCGATCGGAGCGCTCAGTCGACCGTCCCGGGCACCGGGAACAGGAAAGGCACAGCCTCGATGGGGACCGTCCGCGACATCTCTGACCGAGCCGAGGCCGGGTCCCGGATCGGGCGCTTCGCGTCCCAGGTGCCCCGTCGGTGACGACCGGAATGTCGGGCTCCGTCCGTTGACCGCCGAGCTCACGCCGCGCGAGCGCGCGGTGCTCGCGGCCGTGTGCGATACGTTCCAGCCTCCCGAGGGCGCGGGCGACCGCAGGCCGCTTCTCGACCGGGTCGTCGGTCTCATCGGCTCGCTTCCCAACCTGGACGACCGCATGAGGATGAAGCAGCTGCTCAGCGCGCTCGGCTCGCCGTTCGTGAACCTCGTGTTGGCGGGACGCTTTGCCCGGTTCGACAGGCTCGACCTCGACGGGCGGGTCGCGGTCCTGCGTGGGTGGGGGGACAGCCGGATCCAGCTCCGGCGGGCAGGGTTCCAGGCACTCAAGCGGCTCGTCAACGTGGCGTACTACAGCTGGCCGATGGCAGACGGTTCTCACCCGGCCTGGCGCGCGGCGGGCTATCCGGGCCCGCTGCCACCGCCGGTTCCACCGCGCGACGGCCGGCTGCCGACGGTGGAGGTCATGGAGGACGCGACCTTCGACTGCGACGTCGTGATCTGCGGCTCCGGGGCGGGCGGGGGCGTGGCCGCGGGGGTGCTGGCCGACGCCGGCCTCAGCGTGATCGTCCTGGAGAAGGGCGAGAACCTCGGCCCGCGGGAGTTCACCCAGGTGGAGGGCGACATGCTGTCGGCCGCCTACCTCGACGGCGGCCTGCTGATGACCCAGAGTGGCTCGCTGCCGATCCTCGCCGGCGACTGCCTCGGCGGCGGGACGGTCATCAACTGGACGACGAGCCTGCCCCTGGGCGATGCGACGCGCCTCGAATGGGACCGCCGTTCGGGGCTCTCGCTCTTCTCCGGCGGCAGCTTCGCGGAATCGATCGCGCGCGTTTCGGCGCGTTCCGGGGTCAACACCGACAACTCGGACCCCGGCGTGCGCGATCAGGTCCTGGAGCGCGGTCTAAGAGCCTGCGGCTGGCACGTGGACGTCATCCCGCGCAACGCGACCGGCTGTCCCAACGGGCTCGAGTGCGGCTACTGCGGCTACGGCTGCCGGCAGGACGCCAAGAACTCGACCGCGAAGACGTATCTCGCCGACGCCGTCGCGGCAGGCGCGCGGATCGTCGTTCGCTGCGACGTCGAGCGCGTGCTCAGCGAAGGCGGTCGAGCCGTCGGCGTGATCGGCACCGTGCGGCGTCCCGACGGTCGTGCCGTGCGGCTCACCGTGCGGGCCCGCGCGGTCGTGGCCGCATGCGGTGCGCTCCATACGCCCGCCCTCCTCGCGCGTTCCGGCCTGGCCAACCCGTTGATCGGTCAGGGCCTCCGCCTGCACCCGGTTTCCGCGGTCGCCGGGTACTTCGATGAGCGCGTCGAGCCGTGGAGCGGCATGCTCCAGACGCGCCGCTCGGAGCAGTTCGCCGACCAGGACGACGGGTACGGCGCGATGTTCGAGACGGGACCGGTGCACTGGGCGCTACCGGCCAGTGCGTTCGGCTGGGAGAGCCCGGAGCAGCATCGTGCCGACATCGGGCGCCTGGCCAACCTGAGCATCTGCGGCGTCCTGCTGCGGGACCGCGAGGGCGGCCGCGTCGTGACCGGGCGCGACGGGCGGCCGCGTGTGCACTACGAGCTCTCGGCGTACGACGCGAACCACATGCGCACGGCGATGCTCGGCGCGGCACAGGTCCTCGCCGCCGCGGGTGCGCGGGAGCTCATGACCCTCCAGCAGCCGCCGGCCCGCGCGATCCCCGGCCCGAGCGGCTGGCTCGACGATTTCGCCGGCGCCCTGGACGCGCGTGGCCTCGACCGAGGCCGGATGGCGCTCATCTCCTTCCACCAGATGGCCGAGCTGCGCCATGGGTGCCGACCCCGGTCGCGGCGTCGTCGACGAGACGGGTGAGACGTTCGACCTCCGCGGTCTCTTCGTCGCTGATGCGAGCGCGTTCGTCACCTCGAGCGGCGTGAATCCGATGATCACGATCATGGCCATCGCAGACCACGTGGCCCGGGGGATCGCCGAACGCTGGTGATGCGCACGGCGATGGTCGCGACGGCGACGTCTGTCCGTTGATCGTCGGGGTCGCGCGACGCCGGGGAGACCTGTTGACCCTGTCCGTGTCGGCGATGATGATCGATGGCCGGTTCGTGCACGGAGCAGATGGAGTCACCGGATGAAGGACACCCACGCCGACCTCGCGAACGGGGACGGTATGGACACGCAGCTGGAGCGGATCATCGCCGACGCGCGCGAGTCGAATGTGACCGCGCAGGACCTGGTCCTCACCTCGGTTCGCGCTGCGATCCTCGCGGGCGTCCTGTCCCCGGGCGCGCGGCTGCGCCAGGAGGAGCTCGCCGAACGGTTCGGGACGAGCCGGATCCCCGTCCGGGAGGCTCTGCGCGCACTCGAGTACGAGGGCCTGGTGACCTCCGAACCGCATCGCGGGTTCACGGTGACGGAGCTCGACGCAGACGACGTCGAGGAGGTCTACGACCTGCGGATCGTCCTCGAGAGCCATGCCGTCCGGGTCGCTCTCCCCCTGCTCACCGACGAGGACCTCGAGGAGCTGGAGCAGCTCTACCAGGCCATGACGAGCGCGGCCACGCCTGACGCGCAGCTCGCCGCGCGCGAGCGCTTCTACATCCGGCTCTACTCGGTGAGCGGCCGGCCGCGCCTCGTCGGGCTCATCGTCCGTCTCCGCCAGGAGGTCGCCCGCTCCCTGCGCTGGCCCACGCTCCAGCACGCGCCGTCGCACCATGACCAGTTCTTCGAGGCCGTGAAGATCGGCGATGCGGACCGCGCGGTCGCTCAACTCGCCGGCCACTACCAGCGCGTCGCCACCCTCATCCGGCGGTATCTCCGTGAGGCGGAGGCCCGCGAGCGCGCGGTCACGCTCTCGGATCGCCGCGGTCGGTAGCCGGGCGTCCTTCGCACCGGGGAGTCGCCATCCGCGGCAGATCTGGTCCGTCTGCAGGGCGCTTCGCCTGGTACTCGATGGTGGCAGGGTCCGGACCACATACGGATGGCTCGCCGCGTTGCGTCGAGGCACCCTGATCTTCCGGCTGGCATTCCTCGGGGATGTCATCATGAGCTGCGAGCCTGGGGGTAGAGACACGTTGCAGCCGAACGAGACCGGGGGGCCGAATCCAACGCGTCATCGGGCGACGACGCGCTCGGCGCCCGGTTCGGAGGCCGTCCTCGTCAGCCAAGGTGCTGAGGTCAGGCCGCCCGTGACGCTCCGGTGAAGCGGCGTCGCCCCTCGATCGGGACGAGCGTCATCCTCGGTGCGCTCCTGGTCGCTGCGCCCTTCGTCGGTCTCCTGGCCTGGCAGGCGTACGACCGGGTCGGCAGCGATACGCGCACGACCGAAGCGGCGGCCCTCGAGCGGGCGCAGGCCGTGGCAACCGACACTGGGCAGTTCATCGACGCCACCCGGCTCCTCCTCGCGGCGCTCGCGCAGCGTCCGCCGGTCAGCGCGCTCGACCCGGAGCGCTGCGGCCCGGTCCTCGTCGACGAGGCCGCCCATCAGCCCGCCTACGCCAACCTCCTGCTTGCCGACCGATCGGGCCGGGTCGTCTGCTCGGCCGTGCCCGCGCCGAGCGATCCCTACTCGGTGGCCGACCGGCCCTGGTTCGGGCAGGCCGTCGCGGCCGACGCCTTCACGGTCGGCGGCGCCCAGCTCGGAGCGGATCACCGGCCGGTGGGTGGCGGTCCTGGCCCTGCCGGTCCACGACGGCGCGGGCCGGCTGGTCGGGGTCATCGCGGCGCCGGTGGACCTGGTCGACTTCGGCTCGGTCGTCGTCGGGCGGCCCACCTCGGCGGCCGAGACCATCACCCTGGTCGATGGCACGGGCACGGTCCTCAGCCGGGTCCCGGACGCGGACCGCTGGATCGGCCGGAGCGCCGCTGAGGGCGAGATCGGCCCGCTCGTCCTGGCCGGCGGCCAGGGCACGGCCCAGGCCCACGGGATCGACGGCATCGAGCGGCTCTACGGCTACACGAGCGTGCCCGGGACCGACTGGTACGCGTTCGCGGGGATCCCCACCGCGGAGGTGTTCGCGGGCGCCCGCCGGGACCTCACCATCGGCGCCCTGTTCGCCCTCATCGCGTTGATCGTCACCATCGCCCTCGCCGCCCTCGCCGGTCGGCTGATCGCCCGACCGGTCCGCGCCCTGGCGGTCGCCGCCGCAGCCGTTGCCCAGGGCGACCTCAGCGCGAGGGTCGATGCCGGCGGCTTCGCCGAGACCGCGGTCCTCGCCCGTCGCTTCAACGAGATGCTCGAGCAGCGCGGCGCGGCCGAGGCCGCCCTGCGGGCCAGCGAGGAGCGCCTCCGATTGAGCGAGCGCAACCTCGCCGAGGCGCAGCGGATCGCCCACATCGGGAGCTGGGCGTGGGACCTCGCGACGGACGCGCTCCGCTGGTCCGACGAGATGTGCCGGATCTTTGGCGTCGAGCCGGGGACGTTCGTCGGGACAGATTCCGCCTTCTGGCCCTTCGTCCACCCCGACGACCGTGCTCGCGCCAGGGCAGGCTGAGCGGGCCACGCTCGAGGATGAAGCGTCCTACGACCTTTCCTACCGGATCGTCCGGTCCGATGGCGCCGTGCGGATCGTCCACGAGGAGGGCGAGGTCGTCCGCGACGCATCGGGTCAGCCGGTCCGGATGTTCGGCACCGTCCAGGACATCACCGAGCGGGTCGCGGCGGAGGAGGAACGTGCCCGGCTCGAGGAGGGACTCCGCCAGAGCGAGCGCAACCTTGCCGAGGCGCAGCGGATCGCCCACATCGGGAGCTGGGAGTGGGATGCGGCGACGGACTCGCTCCAGGCGTCCGACGAGATGTGTCGGATCTTCGGCGCCGATCCGACGACCTTCGGGGGGACGAACGAGGCGTTCATGGCGTTCGTTCACGCCGACGACCGTGCCGCCACGGACGAGGCGGAGCGAGCCGCGATCGAGGATGGCGCCCCGCTCAGCTTCGACTACCGCATCGTCCGGCCCGACGGCACCGTGCGGATCGTCCATGAAGAAGGCGAGGTTATCCGCGACGAGGCGGGCGACCCGGTCCGGATGGTCGGCACCGTGCAGGACATCACCGAGCGGGTCGCCGCGGAGGAGGAGCGGGCGCGGCTCCTCCTGGCCGTCGAGCAGACAGCCGACTCGATCATGGTCACCGAGCCGGATGGTACGATCGCCTACGCCAACCCATCCTTCGCCCGCCTCTACGGCTACGGGCCGGAGGAGATCGTGGGTCGGAACGCCGAGATCCTCAAGAGCGGGAGGCACGATCCGGGGTTCTGGTCAGAGCTGTGGGCCTCGGTCGCGGCGGGCCAGACCTGGACGGGACCGATCGTGAATCGGCGCCGGGACGGGATGTTCGTCGAGGTCGAGAAGGTCATCTCGGCCATCCACGATGCCGAAGGGCGGCTCACCGGCTACATCCAGACCGACCGCGACGTGACCCGCGAGCGCGTCCTCGAAGCGCAGCTTCGCCAGGCCCAGAAGATGGAGGCGATCGGCCAGCTCGCCGGCGGGATCGCCCACGACTTCAACAACATCCTGACCGCGATCCGCGGGTTCGGCGAGCTCGTGCGCCGGGGGCTACCGCCCGACGACGAGCAGAACCGGGCCGACATCGAGGAGGTCATCGCCAACGCCGACCGCGCCGCCGAGCTCACCCGTCAACTGCTCGCCTTCAGCCGCCGCCAGGTCCTCTCGCCGCGGGTGGTCGAGCCGGCGGCGGTCGTCGACGGGATCGCCCCGATGCTCCGACGGCTCATCGGCGAGCGCATCGAGCTCGTCACCTCGGCCGAGTCCGCCGCCAGCCGGGTCAAGGTCGACCCGAGCCAGCTCGAGCAGGTCATCGTCAACCTCGCGATCAACGCCCGCGACGCGATGCCCGATGGTGGAACCCTCACGATCGAGACCTCCGCCGTCGAGCTCGATGCCGAGGACGCTCGGATCCACCCCGAGGTCGCCTGCGGTCCCTACGTCCTGCTCGCGGTCTCCGATACCGGCATCGGCATGGACCCCGAAACCCAGGCCCACGCCTTCGAGCCGTTCTTCACGACGAAGGCACCGGGCGAGGGGACCGGTCTCGGCCTTGCGACCGTGTACGGGTTCGTCAAGCAGTCTGGCGGCTACATCTACGTCGACAGCGAGCCCGGCCACGGTACGAGCTTCAAGGTCTACCTGCCCCGGGTCGAGAAGGCAGCCGCGCCGGCAGCGGCCGAACCCGGCCCCGCTGCAGCCGGCGGGTCAGAGACGGTCCTGCTCGTCGAGGACGAGGCGGCGGTCCGTGGCCTCGCCAGCCGGGTCCTGGCCGAGCGGGGCTACACCGTCCTCGAGGCGCCCGACGCCGAGGCCGCGCTCACGCTCGCCGCAACCCATCCGGGCCCGATCGAGCTGCTCGTGACCGATGTCGTCATGCCCGGCCTGTCCGGGCCCGAACTCGCCGAGCGGCTGGCAGCCGACCGGCCGGCGACGCGGGTCCTGTACATGTCCGGCTACGCCGAGGACCACTTCGGCCGCTCGGGCACCCTCGCCGAGGACATCGCGTATCTCCCCAAGCCGTTCACCGCCGACGCCCTCGCGCACGCGGTCCGCGACGCGCTCGAGCGACCGATTGGCGAGGGGCGAGCGGGCTCGTGACCGCCCAGCACCGCCGCCGACATCGTCGACGGTTGCCGACGCTAGTCTGAAACGGACCCACGCAGGGTCACGCGGCGGATCTCGGCGGAGAGCGCGGGCACGACCGCATGGAGGTCGCCGATCACCGCGTAGGTCGCCCGGGCCATGATCGGCGCGTCGGGGTCCGTATTGATGGCCAGGATCGCGCTTGGCGGCCCTGCAGCCGACGATGTGCTGGATCGCCCCGCTGATCCCGCAGGCGATGTAGAGATCGGGCGCGATCCGCGTCCCGGTCTGGCCGACCTGCTCGGCGTGGGGCCGCCAGCCGGCGCTCGTGACGACCCGCGAGACGCCGACGGTCCCGCCCAGCAGGGCGGCGAGCTCCTCGAGGCCGGCGAACCCCTCGGGGCCGCCCACCCCGCGTCCGCCGCCGACGACGACGCTGGCATCGGCCAGCGAGATCTTCCCGCTCTCCGGCGCAACGCGGCGGACGACTCGGCGTGCGGAGGTCGGCGTCGGTCAGCGTCGGCGAGAACGCGTTGCGTGGTCAGCGCGGCCGTCGCAGGCGCCTCCTCGGGGACCAGGGTGTGCTCGGCGATCGTGAGGAGCTTCACCGGCCCGTCGAGTCGAGCGTCCTCGAGGAGGCTGCCACCCCAGCGCTGCCGGGTGACGAGGAAGGCCTCGCCGGGCTCGACGCTGATGCAATTGGCGGCCATCGGCCAGCTCCGTCATGGCGCCGCAGCGTGGGCCATGACCTCATTGCCGCGATCGCTGCCCACGGCCAGGACGATCTCCGGGCCGAGCGCGGCGGTCGAGCTGGGCGAGGCTCCGGGCCCAGGCGGCGGGCGCATAGGCGTCCAGGCGCTCGTGCTCCACCAGGTGAGCCTTCGACACGCCGTAGGCCCCGAGCTGGCCGGCCACGGACCCGGCACCGGGCCCGAAGAGCACGGCCTCGAGCGGCACGCCCGCCCGCTCGGCGAGCTGCCGCGCGAAGGTGAGTGCCTCGAGCGAGGATCTGTCGGGTTGCGCGCCGTCGTGCTCGACGAGCCCGATGATCATGACCCGACCACCCCGAGCCGGACGAGCAGCTCGACGACGGCCGGGGCCGCCTCCGGACCCCTGCCCAGGATCTCCACGCTGCGCTCCTGCTCGACCGGCAACCGCAGGCGCAGCTTGGCCGGCCCGACGGGGGCGGGCGTCCGGCACCACCCGCAGGATCTCCTTCTTCTTCGCCCGGAGCCGTCCGGGCACGGACGGATAGCGGGGCAGGTTGATCCCCTCCTTGACGCCGACGACGGCGGGCAGGGGGACCTCGAAGACCTCCCAGCCGCCGGCGCGCCTCGCGCCGCGCGATCGACCGTGCCGTCGCGGACCTCGAGCGACTTGACGCCCGTCACGCACGGCCGGTCGAGGGCGACCGCGACCCGGATGCCCGACCTGGTAGCCGCCCGCTGTCGGCGGCTTCGTTGCCGAAGAGGAGGAGGTCGAAGGCCGCGCCGGCGGCCTCTTGGGCCCGGACCGCCTCGACGATCGCGCCGGCCGTGGCGACCGGATCCCAGTCGCGTCCGTCGGTCTCGAGCAGGATCGCCCGGTCGATCCCGATCGCCATCGCGTCGCGGAGCTGCTCGCTCGGCGGCCGCCGGGCCCGAGGGTCAGGACCGTCGAGCGAGCCGCCGTGCGCCTCGACGATCCGGACGGCCTCCTCGACCGCGCACTCCTCGTGCGGGCTGACGGTGAACCCGAGGTAGCGGGTGTCGATGTCCTGCCCGTCGGCGGTCAGGACGATCCGGCCGCCGGTCGCCGGCACCCGCTTGACGCAGACGAGGACGTTCATCGCGCGGTCAGCTCCGGATCCGGGCGTTCGTCGGGGTCGAACAGCGGCGTCGCTGCCGGCGACCGCGACGGTCACCGGGTAGCGCTCGCCGAAGTACTCGACCGCGAGCTTCGTCCCGACCGTCGCGTACTCCGGCGGCAGGTACGACATCAGCAGGTGCTTGCCGACCGACGGCCCGGAGCCCGGCGCTGGTCACGTACGAGCGGCGGCCCTTCGCGTCGACGAGCGGCCGCCCGTCGGGGGTCAGGATCGGCTCGCGCCCGAGCATGTAGCGCTTGACGCCCGCTCGCCGAGGTCGGGTCGTCGACGGTCAGCGTGCACAGGACCGCGGCCGGCGGCCGCGGAGCGCTGCTCGAGGTAGGCCGCCCTGCCGACGAAGTCGGCGTCCTTGACCGTCGGCCGGGCCATCCCCGCCTCGACGAGGTCGAAGTCGAGCTCGAGCTCGGCGCCGTGCGCGCGGTAGCCCTTCTCGAGCCGGCCGGTCACCGCGTAGACGCCGATCCCGACCGGGACCATGCCGTGCGGCCTGGCCGGCCTCCCAGAGGGCGTCCCAGAGCGCGGAGGCCCTGCTCCATCGGGACGTAGATCTCCCAGCCGAGCTCGCCGACGTAGCGAGATCCGCGACGCCAGCGTCCGGACGCCGCCGATATCGACGGTCTGCGACCGTGCCGAACGGGAAGCCGGCGTGGTGACGTCGGCGTACGGTCACCGACTGCGACGAGGTCGCGCGCTCGCGGGCCCCACAGACCCCGACCGTCGTCGAGGGCCGAGGTGCGCGTCGTGGAGCTGGGCCGAGCCGTCGGCCGGCAGATGGTCGGCGAACCACTTCTTGTCGCGCATCCCCATGCCGCCGCCGGTGACGACCCGGAAGTGGTCGTGGCCGAGGCGCATGATCGTGAGGTCGGCCACGATCCCGCCGGCCCCGTTGAGGAGCGGCGTGTAGACCGTCCGGCCGACGGGCACGTCCACCTGGTTGACGCACGAGGCCCTGGAGGTAGGCGCAGGCGCCGGGCCCGGTGACGTCGAAGATCGCGAACGCCGACAGGTCGACCATGCCCGACCCGGTCGCGCATCGCGAGGTGCTCGGCGTTGATGATCGGCGACCACCAGCGCGACGTCCCACTCGGCCGCGCGCGGCATGACCCGGTCGCCGTACTCGGCGAGCAGCGCGCTCGTTGGCGTCGTACCAGAACGGCCGCTCCCAGCCGGCCGCCTCGAAGAACACGGCGCCGAGCTCGCGCTGGCGGGCGTTGACCGGGCGACAGCCGGACGTCCCGGTTCGACGCCCACTGCTCCATCGGGTGGACGATGCCGTAGGTCTTGTTGAAGCCCTCGGCGCTGCGCGCCTCGACGTGGGCCGCCGTCCTGTGGTGCTCGTAGAAGCGGGCGATGTCCGAGCCGTGCGGGTCGATCTCCGGCGTGCCGTTGGTCATCCACTCGGCGACCGTCCGGGCGATCCCGGGCGCCTCCTTGATCCAGATCGCCGCGGCCGACCAGAGGCCCTTGACCTCGGGCGTCTCGCCGAGGATCGGGTATGCCGTCCGGCGTCAGCGAGAGCAGGCCGTTGATCGCGTAGCGGATGCCCGACCCGCTCGTCGCCGAGGATCTCGGGGATCAGCTCGAGGGCGTGCTCCATCTGCGGGTCGAAGTCCTCCTGGGTGAACGGCAGCTCGGTCGGCGACAGCGCCGACGCCGCGATCGACGGGATGTCGTCGGGCGTCCATGAGGATCGCCCGGTGGGCGTACGAGCCGACCTCGAGGTCGCCGCCGTGCTGGCGCTCGTACATGTTCGTGTCCATGTCGCGGACGATCGGGAACGCGATCTCGCCGACGGTGTCGGCGAACAGCGGGACCGGCCCGACGCTGATCATCTGGTGGACGGCGGGCGTGAGCGGGATGGACGCCCCGGCCATCCGGGCGATCCGCGGGCTCCAGACGCCGCAGGCGATCACGACGTCTCCGTCTCGATGTCGCCCCGGTCGGTCCGGACCCGCCGGACCCGGCCGTCGCTCGACGTCGATGCCGGTGACCTCGGTCTGGGCGGAGATGGTCAGCGCGCCCAGCTCCATGCGCCTTCTCGCGCATGAGCGTGCCCGCCCGGAGCGAGTCGACGACGCCGACGCTCGGCGTGTAGAACCCGCCGAGGATGATCGTCCTCGTCGATGTACGGGACGAGCTCCTTGACCTGGGCCGGCGTGATCAGCTCGGCCTCGATCCCCCACGACTTCGACGAGGCGATCCGGCGCTTGAGCTCCTCCATCCGCTCCGGGCGTCCGGGCGACCTCGATCCCGCCGCTCTGGGTGAACACCCCGAGCTCCTTGTACTGGCGGACGCTGTCGAGCGGTGAGGGCGGTCATCTCCTTGCGAGTGGTCGGTCAGGAAGATGAAGTTCGAGGCGTGACCGGTGGAGCCGCCCGGGTTCGGCAGCGGGCCCTTGTCGAGCGAGCACGATGTCGCGCCAGCCCAGCCGGGCCAGGTGGTAGGCCATGCTGTTGCCGACGATGCCGGCGCCGATCACCACGACACGCGCTCGGTCAGGTAGCCCGCTCATGCGTCGTTGTTCCTCTCACTTCCAGGACGAGGGGCCGCCACGGCACCATCGGGGGTATGGCGCGGGATGGACGTCCCGGCCGAGATCGGGAGTATCTCACTGTCGCATTCCGCAGGCGCAGGTCGCCCGACCGCGCGTCGCGAACTACAGTCCTGTCGTACGATGCCGTCGTCAGGCAGGGTCGAGACGATCCGCCGCCGAACCACCTGAAACGGAGACCATCGTTGACCGTTCTCGCCACACTGGATCAACGCTTCTGGATCGCTGCCTCGGCGGGAACCCTCCTCGCCTTCCTCGTCCTCGGCGTGCCGACCGCGGTGATCCCCAACCCGTGGTTCACCCGGATGACCCCGACCGAGCCGTTCAACGTGGCGGTCATGCTCGTCTCGGCCCCGCTCATGGGCGCTCTGCTCGCGACCTATGCCTCGAAGGGAGCCCTGGCACGCGACGACGTCCATGCGGATGGCGGTGGAGGCCGGGCCTCACTCGGCGGGATCGCGGCCTACCTCGCCATCGGATGCCCGATCTGCAACAAGATCATCGTGGCCGTCCTGGGGGTGAGCGGTGCGCTCACCGTCTTCGCGCCGCTGCAGCCGCTGATCGGCCTGGCGTCGGTCGTCCTCCTCACCGCGACCCTCGCCTGGCGGCTCCGGATGCGGGCTCGCGGCTGCACGCGATGCGCCCCCGCGACGAACGATCCGGTGGCGCCCCTGGGTCAGGCCTGACCAGCGGCTGGTGGCGCTGACTGCGAGGATCCGCGGTCAGACGGCCAGCAGGGCTCCGGTTGCGTGGCAGCCCAGCACGAGGAGCGCAAGGACTGCCGGGGGCAGCCATTCGTACGGCAGTCGCGGCACGGCGGCCATCGGGTGCTCGGCCGCAGCGCCGAGCAGCGACTCGATCCGCCGATCGGCGGATCGCGAGAACGCGGAGACCGCAGGCCCCAGGCTCCGATCGCACTTGACGAGCGCCGAGGCGAGCGTGGCAGGTGTTGCGCCACGGCGGATCGCCTCGGCATCGGCCAGGACCTCCAGGTCCGTCAGCCGGTCATCGACCATGACGCGAGTCCGTTCCCAGCGGCCGAGCAGGGTCAACCACGCATCCAGCGCGGCCGAGCGCAGCGGGGCGAGCGTTCGTCGGTGGTGGTCTTCGTGGAGGAGGACAGCCCGCAGCTCGCCGGCGTCGAGCACGGTCAGGAGCGCCTCCCCGACGAAGATCCGCGGCCGGATCGCACCGAGCACGAAGGCGTGGCCGCCGCCCCCGGGGATGAGCTCGACGCGGATCCCGAACAGGGCCGTGGGCCTCACCCTGGGGGTGAGGCTTCGCTCGAGCCGATGGCCCAGCCAGACGTTCCAGGCACCGACCGTCGCCCACGCGGCGATCACGCCGCCACCGAGCAACTCGACGATGAGCAGCGGATCGCCGCCGGCCAGTCGGCCGGCCACCATGCACCACAGGGCCGCCGATCCGGCCACGGCGGTCATCATCGCCCGACGATGGAGCACGGCTCGTCTCACCGCGCCCGCCCCGAGGCCAGCTCGAGGAGCTGCGCGCGAAGGTCCGGATCGACGTCCGCCAGGCGGTGCGCAAACTGGCGCAGGGCAGTCGTGCCGTAGCGCGAGATGAGCTGATCGATCGCCTGGCCGCTGATCGTCTCGATCATGCGGGCCTCGTCGCTGACCGGCCGATAGACGTAGTGCTTGCCGCGCTTCGTCCGCTCGAGAAGACCCCGCTCGAACAGCCGGCCCATCACCGTCATGACCGTGGTATAGGCCAGGGGACGGTCCCGCGACGCGTTCACGGCCTCGGTCGTCTCGCCGACCGTCGCCTCACCGCGTTGCCAGACGATGCGCATGACCGCAGATCCCAACGGCCCGAGGACGTCGTCGACGGTGGGCTCGCGGGACGGCCGCGGCGGCAGGGGCTCCGGCATCGACGGAAGCCTAGCAGACGATCCTGCTCGGCAAGCCGACCCGGCCGGCACCCTGACCCGGCCGGCACCCCGACCGCGCATCTCCTCAGGAGACGCTCATCTCCCGGCCGCGGTTCGTCGAGACGGTCCGGGGGGTCGGCTTCCGGTTCAGGGAGGCCTCGTGACCATGTCACGCCGGGTTCGCCTCCGAGAGCGCGGCGCGGCCTTACGAGTGGGTACTGCCGCGCGTCGGCTGATCCGCCCAGGCCCCTCGGGACGCTAGCTCAGGGCCTGCAGCGGCTCGCCCTCGTCCTCGATCCAGCGCTCCGGATCCTGCCGGAAGGTCTCTGCGCAGGCTGATTCGCAGAAGTAGTACGGCGTCCGCCGGTATTCCACGACGACGGCGGTCGCCGCCGGGATGGTCATCCCGCAGACGGGATCGGTCACGAGGATGATCGGGTCGGTCATGTTCGGTGCCTCCGGATTCCATGCTGAGTGGGAGCAGTGTCCGGTCGTTACCTGAGAGACACCTGAGAGACACCTGAGGGCGACCTGTCGGGCGGATGGGGACGCCGTCGGAGGCTTGATCGAAATCTTGACCGGGTCAGGCACGGCGCCTTGAGGTCGTGCCGCCATCCTCTGACCTGCCGGCAACCACCGGAGTTCGAGCAGGCGCCGCGCCCGCTCGGGATCAGCTGAACGATGACAGCGACACTCGAAAGGAACGACCGATGACCACGAAGCGCGTGAACCTCCTGGCCGGGACGATCCTCGCCGGCGCCCTCCTCCTCGGAACGGCGGGGCTCGTGCTGGCCCAGGAGCCGACGCCCGGCCCTTCGCCCTCAGCCGACTGGTGCACGCCCGCAACCATGATGGGCGGCCAGGGCATGACGGGCGGCATGGATATGGACGACATGCGGCCCGTCATGGGCGCGATGCATCAGGCCATGAGCCGGGACCGCAGTTCCGACCCGAAGCTCATGCAGACCATGCACGAGCAGCACCACCCGACCCGCTGATCGACCCTGGATCCGCACGACGCCGGCCCCAACCCGGGCCGGCTTCGTGGTGTCAGCAGGACCTCAGGAGGTACTCATGTATGTCTCAGCCTGCCCGGCCATGGTTTCGGACATGAACCAATGCAGGAGCGTCCTGCTCGTCAGCCTCGTGCTCGCCGGCATACTGGCCGCGTGCGGAGGCGGCACCGCCGCGCCTGTCGTCAGCCCGGCCACGCCCGGCTCGTCCATCCCGGTTCCCTCCGTGGCCACCCAGCGGAGCGAGGGGGGCCAGGTGGCCGTCGAGGCGACGTGGGCGGGCCCGGCGGCCGGCGCGACGTTCGACCTCAAGCTGGATACCCACTCGGTCGATCTCGATGCCCTCGATCTCTCGAGCGCGCTCCTTCGCAATGACCGGGGCGAAGCGCTGGCCGCCGGGCCGTGGTCTGCGCCGAAGGGCGGCCATCACCGTGAGGGAACCCTGGCATTCGGCGGTGATTCCGGAGGGTTCCTGGCAGGGGCGCAGTGGATCGAGCTCCTCCTCCGGAGCGTGGGCGACGTCCCGGAGCGCACCCTGCGCTGGGAGGTTCGGCCATGACGGCGATCGCGCGACCCGTCCGACCGACGTTCCCGCTCGGGGCTCGTTCGGTCGCGTTCGGCCTGACCGGTTCGGCGGCTCTGCTCGGCCTGTACCTTGCGATCATCGGCTTCGCCCAGGGAGTCGAGCACGCGTTCAGTCAGCTGGCCGCCGATGCCGCGTTCGTCGGGCTGATCGCAGCCGGCTTCGGGACGCAGGTCGCCCTGTTCCTCGAGCTCCGGATGGTCGACCGGCGCCATCGCGCGAGTGCCGCCGTCACGGTCGCCGGCACGGGGACGAGCGCCGCGGCGATGCTCGCCTGCTGCGCCCACCATCTCGTCGATCTGCTGCCGATCGTCGGCCTCTCGGCGGCGGCCGTCTTCCTGAATGCGTACAGGACGCCGCTCTTCCTCGTCGGGATCGGGATGAACGTCATCGGGATCGTCGTCATCTCGCGCCAGCTCAGGCGTGCCCGGCGAGCGTGCGACGTCCTGGCGACCAGGTCGGCGAGCACGCGTTCTCGTGCACCATCCCGGGCCACGCCGCCGCCGGGATGACGGGCGCGGTATTCGTGCGTCCGTGAGCCTGGCCAACCGCACCCGACGACGGGGCGGCGTTTCCGGATGCTCCTAGAGGACGCGGAGCGGATTGACGAAGCGACCCCCGGATTGGATCCGGAAGTCCAGGTGCGGGCCGGTCGACCAGCCGGTGGAACCGACCCATGCGATGGTCTGCCCGGTTGCGACTCGTTGCCCAGCCCGCACGGCGACCCCGCGGTTGTGGTTGTACGTGCTGATCATGCCGTCACCGTGACGGATGACGACGACGTAGCCCCCGCCGTTCGTCTTCCAACCCGCGAACGCCACGGTCCCGGCGGCCATCGCCCGGACCCGGGTCCCGGCCGGGGCGTGGATGTCGATCCCGGGGTGCGCGCTCGAGAACGAGGATGTGATCGTCCCGCGGACCGCGAGCGGCCAGACATGGCGCCCGCTGACCGCGAGCGGGGGCTGCCAGGATCGGGGTCGAGCCGTGGGCCGACTCGCGGCCTTCACCACGCGCATCGGCGAGCCACCCGGGATGAGCAGGCGCTGGCCGGCCATGAGGCGGGACGCGTCGACCGCCGGGTTCCAGCGCAGGATGTTGGCGACCGTGGACCGGTGCATGGCGGCGATCTGCCAGAGCGTGTCACCGGGGCGCACGACGTGGGTCGGCCCCGCCGGAGGCTTCAGCGCGATGGGCTTCGGGGTCGTCGGCCGAGCGGTCGGCGCGGATCGTCGGAACTCCGGTTCCCCCCTGCTCGCGAGCGTGAGCGGCGCGAACGCGTCGGGCGAGAGCGGGCTCCAGGTAGAAGTCGGCCGGGCGTCGGCCGGGCCGGCTGAGCCGGTGAACGCCAGGCCGGCCGCGATGGCGATGAGGGCCACGAGGGCAGTGGCCGGCACGAGGCGCGGGCCGGGGATCCGGATGGGCAACAGGGTCTCCTTGTCGGGGACGCGATCGATCCGGCCTTGGGGGAAGCCGGAGGAAGGGCGGCCGACAGGCGGCCCGTGGCACGTCCGGAATCGCACCGGACATGTGTGCGTACTCACGCCAGTCTACGGGCGAACCTGAATCGCGGCTGAGTGCGGGGTTGGGCCGGACTGAGAACCGCGCCGCCATCGGCGGCTTTCTCAGCGTCTCGTCAGGCCCTGCTCACCCCCGCCTCAGGTCGCTTCGGTGTACTCATGCCATGGCCGCGGACACGCTCACCACCATCCTGCTCGCCGCCGCGATCCTCGTGCTGGCCGACCTCGTGCTGGCCGGCGGGACGATGACGATGACGGGAATGACGGCCATGGCCGGGTTGGCCGCCCACCCCCTCGCGGCGGTCGCGCTCATCGTGCTGATCGTCGTTCTCGTCCTGCAGGTCTCCTGAGACGATGCTCGAGACAGCCGGCCTCCCGCCGATCGATTCCGCCGGCCACCAGGTCGTCCATGTTCGCGTCGATGCCGGGTACTGGCCGCGGTCCATCGTCGCTCGAGCCGGGACACCGACCCGGATCGTCTTCCATCGGGCCGATCGGAACGTCCGGCGGAGAGGGAGCGGGGGGAAAAGTTGTAAGAAGGGGTAATATGGGTGGGGGTATAGGAGATAGTAGGGGGAAGAGAGATGTAAATATATAAAGAAAGAGATGGTGATAGAGGGTAGAAAAAGAGTTGAAAGAGATGATGGTATGGAAGGGAGGTATGTAGTTATATGGAGGTATGATAGGTGATATATTAGAGATGGTAGTATAAGAAAGGAGAAGGGGGATATATATGATGGATGAGATTAGATGTAGATAGAAAGAGGAGAGGATATAGGATAGGAGATAGGGAAAGTAGGTTGTATAAACAGCGGTGATTAAATGGGATAAAAGAAAGAATTGAGGTGGGATGTGATATATCGGAAAGAGGGTGAGATGGCGAGGAGAGAACGTAAGACTCTATCAGACGCAGGCCTAAGAGGAGATAATACTGGCGGTGCTCTACGACGGTCTCTGGCTCGGGCGGAAAGCGACTGACTGGGCTCGGAGACGGGGTAGTAGAAATCACCGTTGCACTCCTGTTCCCGCAGCTCTTCCCGTCGGCCGAGATGACCGACGTCTACTACGACGTGCACGGTCGTCGTGACCGCCCTGGTCGTGCTCGGGATGGCGATGGAGGTGAAGGCCCGCGGCCGGACGTCGCGAGGCGATCGAGAAGCTGATCGGCCTCCGACCGAAGACGGCCCGCGTGATCCGCGATGGACAGGAGACCGAGATCCCGATCGACGAGGTCGTCGTCGGCGACGTCGTCGTCGTGCGACCCGGCTAGAAGATCCCGGTCGACGGCGTCGTCATCGAGGGCGCCTCGGCGGTCGACGAGTCGATGATCACCGGCGAGTCGATGCCGGTTGCGAAGGGCCCCGACGACGAGGTCATCGGGGCGACGATGAACACGACCGGCAGCCTGCGGTTCCGGGCGACGAAGGTCGGCGCGGACACCGCGCTGGCGACGATCGTCCGGATGGTCGGCGACGCCCAGGCCTCGAAGGTGCCGATCCAGCGGATCGTCGACGACGTCTCCGGCTACTTCACGCCGGCGGTGCTGATCCTGTCGATCCTCGGCTTCGTCATCTGGTACGACTTCGGACCGGCGCCGGCGTTCACCTACGCGACGATCGTCGCCGTGACGACGCTCATCATCGCCTGCCCGTGCGCTCTCGGGATGGCGACGCCGATGACCCTCACGACCGGCGTCGGGCTCGCGGCCAGCCACGGGATCCTCATCCGCTCCGGCGACGCCCTCCAGGCGGCCAAGAAGATCGACACGATCGTCCTCGACAAGACGGGCACGATCACGGTCGGCAAGCCTGCGGTCACCGACGTCGTTCCCGGCCTCGGGGTTCGAGGTCGACGCGATCCTCGCGCTGGCCGCGGCCGCCGAGCGTGACTCGGAGCACCCGCTCGCTGCGGCGATCGTCGAGGGCGCCGCCGAGCGCGGGCTGACCCCGCTCGAGCCGACGGGTTCGAGGCCGTCCCGGGCCACGGGATCCGCGCCCGGCTCGGCGAGCGCCATGCTGGTCGGCAAGCGGGCCTTCCTCGAGGCAGCCGGCGTCAACGCGGCTGCGCTCGAGGAGGACGCGACACGTCTCGCGGACGAAGGCAAGACGCCCGTCTTCGTCGCCCTCGACGACCGGCTCGCGGGGGTCATCGCGATCGCCGATCCGGTGAAGGCTGACTCCCAGGCCGCGATCGCCGCCCTTCGCAAGCTCGGCCTCCAGGTCGTGATGATCACCGGCGACAACCGGCGCACCGCGGCCGCGATCGGCCGCGCCGGTCGGCATCGACCGCGTCCTCGCCGAGGTCCTGCCGCAGGACAAGGCCCACGAGGTCCGCAAGCTCCAGCTCGAGGGCCGGACGGTGGCCATGGTCGGCGATGGGATCAACGACGCCCCGGCGCTCGCCCAGGCGGACGTCGGCTTCGCGATCGGCACCGGCACCGACGTCGCGATCGAGGCCTCGGACATCACCCTCATCTCCGGCAGCCTGCGCGGCGTCGTCTCGGCGATCGCGATCAGCCGGGCCACGATGCGCAACGTCTACCAGAACCTGTTCGGGGCGTTCGTCTACAACGGACTCGGCCTCCCGGTCGCACTCGGGGTCCTCTATCCGATCCTCGGGCTGCTCCTCTCGCCGATCCTCGCCGCGCTGGCCATGTCGTTCAGCTCCGTGACGGTCATCTCGAACGCCAATCGACTCAAGCGGTTCAAGCTCACGGAGGTGGTGGCATGACGCCCGATCAGATCCTCGTCACGCTCGGCGGCCTCGCGGTCGTCGGGTTCATCGCCTGGTTCTTCTGGTTCAAGCGGGCGGTCGGCGTCAAGGCCTCGCTCGTCTCCGACGGCTACCAGGAGGTCATGATCCTCGTCAAGGGCGGCTACACCCCCGACACGATCCGGGTCGTCGCCGGGCGGCCGGTCCGGCTCCTGTTCCGCCGTGAGGAGACGGCGGCCTGCTCGGAGCAGGTGTCCTGCCGGACTACGGGAAGTCGGCGCCGCTGCCGACCGGGACGGTCGTCCCCGTCGAGTTCATGCCGACCGAGCCCGGCGAGCACGAGTTCACCTGCCAGATGGGGATGCTCCGGGGTCGGATCGTCGTGGAGGCGGCGTGAAGATGAACACATCCGCGCCCGCAGACGTCTCGCTCCCCGACTCGCTTCCCGAGCCGGCGGCCCGCTCGTGGATGAAGCCGGCCTCGGGCAGCGCCCGGTAGGCCGCCCAGCCGTCGACCGGGGCGAGTGACCGTCACCGGCTTCGATTTTCCGGGAAGGCACCGCGCGCGTCGTCCCGATCAGAAGAGCCGCAGCTTACGAAGATGGCCGCGACCGGGGTTCAGTGGGCCGCGATTGCTCCTTGGCGACGGAGCTGGGGTAGGAAGCGGGACGTGCGGGCAGCGTAGGCGTCCCACTCGGCGCCGAAGTGCTCACGGACCTCGCGCTCCTCACCGATCGCCAGCCTCCGGTAGACGAGAACGAGCGCCGGGAACATGGCGAGCGTCGCCAACGTCGGCCACTGGAGCAGGAAGCCGACCATGATCAGCAGGAACCCGGCGTACTGCGGGTGACGGAGTCTGGCATAGGGGCCGGTCACGGCCAGTCGGTCGCTCCGCTGCGCGTCCCACAGCACCCGCCAGGCCCAGTAGATCTCTCAGGCACGTCTCATTGAGCGCTCAGCCATCGCACCCACGCTTTGAGCAAGGGCGAACGAGCACCGCGATCATCGCGCCGCCTCCTGCATACTACGGTCGTGTCGTAGTACAGGGGCTTCGGGGTGGATTCGTGTTTCCAACCCCGAGACGATCGACGCGACGAGCCAGCGAGGACCGGTGGACAACAGGGCAGCACGACGAAAGGGCCGCGGCGGCGAGGAGCGCAAAGACCCGATCGAAGCAGGCGCCTGGCTCGATTCCCGCGTCAATTGTCCCGCGGGGCGGCGAGAACCGCCAAGCGCCGGACCGTTGGCCCCCCTCGTCCGGCGGCCTCGAACTGGAGGCGCTGGTCGTTACCCACTGGTTCGACTCCGGCGAGGACGGCGAACCGTACTCGGCGACGGTCCGGTTGACGGGACGGCGCGGGGGCATTCGTGGAACGCCCAGATCGCGAGACACGTTCAGCCAACAGGAGACCGTCGAGGGCATCGTGCCCGGCAGCGGCCCTGTATCGATCAGCTCATGGGTGTACGGGCTTCAGCCGGGGGAGTGGACCGTCAGCGGCGAGGTGAGCCGGCCCGCTGGCGACGGTGGCGGTTCGAGGCGCGCCAGGGCCGAACCTCTCCGTCGCGCCGTCTGGTCGTGGCGACGGTGGGCCGTATCGACGGGCCCGGCGACCGCGGTGAAGACTCGCTGGGCTCTCCCCGCCCCGTTGGCCAGGACCCCGGCGGTCGTCCCGGGGAGCTTCACGGCCATGGCGATCCTTGGTGTCCTCGTGGCGCTCATCGTGCAAGCCGCGATCCTCGCCCATGAGAACGTCTCGGTGGGCCCGTCGCTGGTCGTGTGGCTCTTCGCGCTCGTCTCGGGCCTGGTCGCCGCCAAGCTGTGGTACGCGCTCCTGCACCCCGGCCCGTGGCGCCAGGCGATCATGGGGGGCTGGGCGGTCGACGGATTCCTGGTCGTCGCTACCGCGGTCGCGGTCGCCATGCTGTTCGCGTTCGACCTGCCGGTCGGCGCCTTCCTCGACGCCGCCGCCCCGGGCATCTTCTTCGCGGTCGCGATCGGGCGCCTGGGATGTTTCTTCACCGGCTGCTGCGCTGGCCGCTGCACCCGCTCGCTCTGGGGCGTGTGGTCCTCGGATCGTCGCGTCGGGGCGCGTCGCATCCCGACTCAGCTCCTGGAGTCCGCCGCCGGTCTGCTCATCGGTGCGATCGCCACGCTGCTGGTACTGGGCCATGCGCTCGGCGTCGACGGCATCGTCTTCGTGGCCGCGTTCGCTGTGTATGCCCTCGTCCGGCAATTCCTGCTTCGAATCCGGCGGAATCACGCAAGTACTCCTGGCTACGCAGGAGTGCCGTCGCCGCCGGAAGGTCGTAGGAGGCGGACATCGCTCGGAGGTCTGGGGTCAGCCGTCATTCCACGCCGGCATGGCCGTGGCGGTCATCGCGACGGCGACGGCGCTCGGCGCGGGATCACGAGACAGGGCGTCCGGAAGGGCGCGGCTGATGCTCCGGGGTCGGATCGTCGTGGAGGCGGCGTGATGGATGCACCCGGACGGCGGGTCATGGTTGCGTCATTCGGGGGATGCAGCGATACTTGAGTCGTGGCTCAAGTATTCGGCTCGGCGATCGACGAGGACCGCTGCGAGGTCGACTGCCTCCATCCGGATCTCGTCCGTCCGATCCTCGGGCGTTCGCTGGGTGACGAAGGGGCGGCGTCGGTCGCGGTCCTCTTCGCGGTCCTCGCGGATCCGTCACGCGTCCGGATCCTGCATCTCCTGGCCATGGTGGATGAGCTGTGCGTGTGTGACATCGCGCTGGTCCTCGGGATGAGCGTGTCGGCCCTGAGCCATCAGCTCCGGTTCCTCCGTGAGCGGGGTGCGGTGGGCCGGCGCAAGGCCGGCCGGATCGCCTATTACCGCCTGGTCGACGACCACCTGCGACGACTCGTGCTCGATGCCGTGACCCACGTCGCGGAGGCCGGTCGCGCATGAGCGCCGAGACCGCCATCGCCGATCGGACCCGTCTGCTCGCCCGGGGCCTCCGCCTCGAGTACCTGACCGTCGGCTGGAACGTCGTCGAGGGCCTCGTGGCCATCACCGCGGCCCTCGCGGCCGGTTCGGTCGCGCTCCTGGGCTTCGGGATCGACAGCTTCGTCGAGTGCGCCTCGGGCCTCGTCCTCGTGTGGCGTCTCCACGCCGAGGGCCGGGCGATCGACCTCGCAGCGATCGAGCGAGTCGAGCGCCGGGCCCAGCGTCTCGTCGCCGCCTCGCTCGTCGCCCTCAGTGCCTACATCGTCTACGACGCCGTGACGACGCTCGTCGCCGGGGAGCGCCCTGAGGCCAGTCCGGTCGGGGTCGGGCTCGCGGCGCTCTCGCTCGGCGTCATGTGGTGGCTTGCCGGCGCCAAGCGCCGGACGGCGGCCGCCCTCGGCTCGCGGGCCATGCAGGCCGACGCCTTCCAGACGACCGCCTGCTGGTGGCTCTCGCTCGCCGTCCTGGTCGGCGTCGGGCTGAACACCCTGTTCGGGCTATGGTGGGCCGATCCACTCGCTGCCCTGGTCATCCCGGTCTTCCTCGTCCGCGAGGCCCGCGAGGCCTGGGCGGGCATCGAGTGCGACTGCTAGGAGATCCCATGCGCAGTGGCCACGGCGCCGAGCACGATCACGGCCCCGAGCACCACCACCGGCAGGATGAGCACGAGCACCCGACGGGGTTCGTGGCGGCGCTGCGGGACCTGGTGCGTCCGCACTCCCACGACGCCGCGGCGTCGATCGACAGCGCGCTGGAGTCGGACGCCCGCGGGGTCCGCGCGCTCAAGCTGTCGCTCGTCGCCCTCGGCCTGACGGCCGTCGTCCAGCTCGTCGTGGTCATCGCGACGGGTTCGGTCGCCCTCCTCTCGGACACCCTCCACAACTTTGCCGACGCGTTCACCGCCGTTCCGATCTGGATGGCGTTCATCGTCGGCCGGCGCGCCGCCTCGCGCCGCTTCTCCTACGGCTACGGGCGCGCGGAGGACCTGGCCGGGCTCGTCGTCCTCGTCTTCATCGGGGGTTCGGCGGTCTTCGCCGCCTACGAGGCGATCGACCGGCTGCTCCATCCGGCCGAGGTTCGCCTCCTGTGGGCGGTCGCCGCGGCGGGCGTCATCGGCTTCGTCGGGAACGAGCTCGTCGCGCGCTACCGCATCCGGATCGGACGGGAGATCGGCTCGGCCGCGCTCGTCGCCGATGGGCTGCACGCCCGCACGGACGGGTTCACCTCGCTCGGCGTCGTGGCCGGAGCCGTCGGGGTCGCCGCGGGCTTTCCCGCAGCCGACCCGATCGCCGGCCTGGTCATCGCCGCGATGATCCTGGTCGTACTCAGGGACGCCGCCCGGAGCGTCCTCATGCGGATGATGGATGCCGTCGACCCGGCGATCCTCGACGAGACGGAGGCGGCGCTCGCCGAGACGGCGGGGGTCGAGGGCCTCGGGACCGTGCGCATCCGCTGGATCGGGCATCGTCTCCACGCCGAGGCGGAGGTCGTCGTCGACCAGTCGCTGTCGGTCGCCGAGGCCCACGCGATCGCCGAACGTGCCCGCCACGGCCTGCTCCACGAGGTGCCGCACCTCGCGTCGGCGATCATCCATGCAGACCCATGCGGCCACGACGGACTCGACCCCCACGCCGACTTGGCCCACCATGTGCCGGCGTTCACGGCGCGGCAGGAGCCGCAGGCCTGAGTACGGAGAGGTGAACCGATGATGCTCGGATACGGCGGGGGCATGGGCGGCGTCGTCGCCTGGCTGTGGATGATCGGCCTGGTCATCGTGGTCGTGGTGTTCGTCGGGCTGCTAGTGCGGGCGGTCGGGCGCCCCGGCGACCGCGACGAGGCGGCCGAGATCCTGCGCGCCCGACTCGCCCGTGGCGAGATCGCGCCGGACGAATACCAGCAGACGCGGGCGGTCCTGGGCGCGTCGGCGCAGCCCGCGGGCGGGCGGTGGTGGCCCGCCATCCTCGCCGCGGTCGCGCTCGCGGCCATGCTGATCCTCGGCGGACTCCTCGGCGGCCTCGGCTTCGGCGGCCCGAACGCCCCCTGGGGCGGGATGATGGGCCCCGGCATGATGCCCGGTCCGATGATGGGTGGCTGGGGTGGGGCGAGTCCGAGCGGTTCGCCGGTTGGCGGCGACAGCGTCGGCATGAAGGGCAGCGCCTTCGCTCCGCCGAACCTGCTCGTCCGCGTCGGCACGACCGTCACCTGGACCAACGACGACGCTCTCCCGCACACGGTCACCGCGACGGACGGCTCCTGGTCATCGGGCGATCTCCAGCAGGGAGGCACGTTCCGCCGGACCTTCGCGGACCCGGGCACGTACCCCTACGTCTGCCTCTACCACCCATTGATGGTCGGCACGGTCACCGTCGAGCGCTGACGATCCCGATCCGCGATCGACGGCATGAAGCCGGGAGCCCGATGACGAACCAGTGGATTGCTCGCCGTCGAGACCGGCGGCCACCCCCTGCGGCACGGCGCCTCTCTCGCAGGCTCAGCGTGGGCGGCGCAATCGCCGGGCTGGCGGTCATCGTCCTCGTCGCCTTCCTCATGCTCGGCGGCCGCGGCGGATCGGAGGGCAGCCAGACCGCCTGGGCCCACCTCGGCACCCAGGATGTCCACTCGCTCGCCTTCGTCGGAGATGACCCGCAGCACCTGCTCTTCGGTCATCACGACGGACTGTCGGAGTCGCGCGACGGTGGCCGGACCTGGCAGGCGCTGCCGACGAGCGAGGATGCGATGGGCATGCGCCCGGCGGCCGACGGCTCGATCGTCATCGCCGGCCACGACGTCTTCACGGCGAGCCGGGATGGCGGCCGGACCTGGACTCCGATCTCGGCCGACCTGCCGAGCCTCGACATCCACGGGTTCACCCGTGACCCTGCCGACCCGGCCCGGATGTGGGCGTATCTCGCCATCGGAGGCCTCTGGGAGAGCACCGACTTCGGGGTGGACTGGATTCGGGTCCGCGAGGACAACGTCCTCTTCCCGCTCGCGGTGCGGGAGGGTTCGACGACACGGCTCCTCGGGATCGACGCGAGTGGCCTCGTCGCGAGCGGCGACGGTGGGCGGGCCTGGACTTCGCTCGGTGCGCCGCCGGCCTGGCCGATGACAGGCCTCGCCGCGGCGTCCGACGGGAGGATCGTCTACGCCGGTTCGCCGGACGGACTCTTCCGGAGCGGCGATGCCGGACGCACGTGGGCCCCGACTGCCTACAAGGGGTCGGTGTTTGCCATCGCCACGTCCGGTGACGGCTCGACCGTGGCGGTCGTCTCGCGGGAGACCGACTTTTTCCGCTCGTCCGATGGCGGCCGGACGTGGTCCGGGCCGGACGCGATCGCCTCGGCCGCGATCGGTCTGCGCTTGCCCCGCACCTGGGGCCTGCTGCGCGAGGCGATCGACATCCAGCTCAGAACCGCCGATCAGAGGCGGATCGAAGAGGTGAGCCATGCCTAGCAGCCCTGCCCTCCGACCGCCGACGCCGAGCTGGCAGGCTCGTTACGACCGCCTGGACCGAACGATCACGGCGCGGCTCGCTGAGATCGGTCCCGTGGTGCTGCGGCTCGGGCTCGGGCTGGTCTTCCTCTGGTTCGGGGCGCTCAAGTTCTTCCCTGCGCTCAGTCCCGCGGAGGACCTCGTCGGACGAACGATCGAGCGCCTCACATTCGGCCTCGTCGGGCCAGCGGTGTCGGTTCCAGTGCTGGCAGCCTGGGAGTGCCTCATCGGCTTGGGCCTGCTCTCGGGTCGCTTCCTGCGGGCGACGCTGTTGCTGCTGGCAGTCCAGATGCTCGGCACGGTTACGCCGCTCGTGCTCTTCCCGGCCGAGGCCTTCACGCAGTTCCCCTTCGCGCCGACGCTCGAGGGCCAGTACATCATCAAGAACATCGTGCTGGTCGGCGCCGCCATGGTCATCGGGGCGACCGTCCGGGGCGGCTCGCTCGTCCCTGAGCCAGATCCATCGCCGAGGGTGGATTCGTGACGATGACCGCCGCGACCGCTCGGCGGCTCGTCGAGACGCTCGGCGGCCGCTACTCGGCCCAGCTCGGGATCGCGGTCGACCAGGGGCCCGACGAGGTCGAGCGGTGGTTCCTGGCGGCCACCCTGTTCGGGCAGCGGATCTCCGCCGAGGTCGCCATGCGTACGTATCGCGCACTCGAGCGGGCCGGCATCCGGACGATCGCCGAGGCCGCCGGCGCCACCTGGGACGAGCTCGTCGCCCTGCTCGACGAGGGCGGCTACGTGCGCTACGACTTCAGCACCGCCAGCCGGCTGCTGGCGCTGGCGGGGACCGTGATCGAGCGTCACCACGGCCGGATCTCCACCGTGGCCGAAACGACCGACGACCCGGCCGAGATCGAGGCCACCCTCGATCAGCTGCCCGGTTGGGGCCCGACCACGGTCCGGATCTTCCTGCGCGAGCTGCGCGGCGTCTGGGCAGGCGCCCGTCCGCCCTGCGACCGGCGGGCCCGCTGGGCGGCCGAGCACCTCGGCCTGGGCCAACCCGAGGGCGACGCGAGGGGTCTCGCCTGGCTCGAGGCGCTCGCCGCGCTGGCCGGGGTCGACCCGCGGGATCTCGAATTGGCCCTCGTCCGGCTCGCCCTGGCGCATGGCCGGCGGCGGGCGCCGTGCCCGGGCGGCGATCGCTGCCTCGTCTGGCTCGGCGGGTCGTAGCGCCCCGGACGAGGAGGAGCGGAGTGTGGTCCGGATCAACAGGTCACGTGGAGGATCGCCGCGGTGTCGTCCGGGTCCGCCGCGCAGAGCAGCCGACAGGCCTCGTCGGTGGGCACGGCGACCAGCTCCACGCCGCGCCGCCCAGCCTCCGCGCGGACCTCGTCGACGATCGGCAGGCTGCCGAGGGTGCCGGTCCCGACGATCAGCCGCCGGCACCGCCAGGGGATGGGCTCCTCCAGGCTGAGCGGGGTGTGCCCGAACCGGTCGCGCAGCGGTCGCGATGCCTTCTTGTGCCGCCGGCTCACCCGGCCGTGCTCGACGACGACGTCGTGCTCGTACCGCTGGCCGTCGATCTCGACGGCCCCGAACCCGAGGAACCGCGCCTTCATCGCGACCTCCCGTGTCGGGCGGGCATCGGCCGCCCGAGGACCGTCTCAGAGCTTGTAGCCGAAGCGCCGGAGGAGGGCCTTGCGGTCGGCGACGTCCTGCTCCGTCTCGACGCCCAGCGGCGAGCCTCCGTCGACCACGCCCAGGATGGCCCGTCCCTGGTCCGTCTCCGCCACGATGACCTCGACCGGGTTGGCCGTAGCGCAGAAGATCCGGCAGACCTCCGGGACGTCCTTGACCGCGTTGAGGACGCTGACCGGGAAGCCGCCGGCCAGGAAGACGATGAAGGCGTGGCCCGCCCCGATCGCCCGCGCGTTCTCGACGGCGAGGCGAATCAGCTCCGCGTCGTTGCCCGAGCTTCGGACGAGACGGGGGCCCGAGGACTCGCAGAAGGCCAGGCCGAAGCGGAGATGCGCCCCGACCTGGGCGAGGGTCTCGTGGAGGTCCTCCACGGTCTTGATGAAGTGGGCATGCCCCAGGATGACGTTGAGCTCCTCGGGCTTCTCGATCCGGACAGTCCGCAGGTCCATGTCGGCCTCCTCCAGTGGCGCGCCGGGGACGCATCCGGCGGGATGGTACGGCGGACCCGCGGCTCCCGAGAGGGCCGGAGGTCACCAGACGACGGTCATGCGGACACCGAGCCCGGCCGGGCGAGGGCGCATGACGTTCGGCCCTGTCGTCCGCCGCGAGATGCACGTAGCCTCCGGGGCGATCTCTCGGGACCGGCGCAGGGGCTGCCGCATGAACATCCTGGTCATTGGCCGAACTCAGCGCGTGGACCCTGTGGGCGGACAAGGTCGTCAGCTTCCAGCCGGCGACGGGTTTTCGAGAAGGGAGGCCGACCATGGCGACAGTGCTGGTCCTGGGTGGCGGCATCGGTGGTGCCGCCACGGCGAATGCCCTCCGCGAACGCCTGGGCGAGCGACACCGGATCGTCGTCGTCGATCGCGACGCCGACCAGGTCTTCGCGCCGTCGCTGCTGTGGCTGATGGTCGGGCAGCGCAGGCCGGCCGCCATCTCGCGTCCGCTGGTGAAGATGCTCCGGCCCGGAATCGAGATCGTGCGGAGCCATGTTCGCGAGCTCGACCCGGTCGCGCGGCGGGTGGCGACCGACGCCGGCGAGCTGACCGGGGATGCGGTCGTGATCGCCCTCGGCGCCGAGCTCGCCCCGGAGGCGATCCCGGGCTATGCGGAGGCCGCCCACGACTTCTTCACGCTCGAGGGGGCGGGGCGCTTCGCGAGCGCGCTCGCCGGCTTCTCCGGCGGCCGCATCGTCGTGGCCATCAGCGCGCTGCCCTTCAAGTGCCCGGCGGCGCCCTACGAGGCCGCCTTCCTCATCGATGCCGACCTGCGGCGACGAGGCCTGCGCGACCGGAGCACGATCGAGCTCCACACGCCCGAGCCCGCGCCGATGCCGGTCGCCGGACCCGTGCTCGGCCGGGCCGTGGTCGACCTCCTCACCGAGCGGGGCATCGGCTACTTTCCCGGGCATCCGGTCGAGGCCTACGACGGGGCGTCGCGCCACGTCCGGTTCACGGACGGTTCGGCCGTGGGCTTCGACCTGCTGGCGGCGGTGCCGCCCCATCGGCCGCCCGCGGTGATTTCCGGCTCCGGCCTGGCCGGTCCGGCCGGATGGATCCCGGTCGAGCGCGAAACGCTCGAGACGAGCGCGCCGAACGTCTTCGCCATCGGTGACGTGACCGCCATCACGCTCGCGAACGGCAAGCTCCTGCCCAAGGCCGGCGTCTTCGCCCACGCCGAGGCCCAGGCCGCCGCCGCCCAGATCGCCTCGCGGATCGAGGGCGGACCGGCCGGCCGGTTCGATGGCCACGGCTACTGCTGGGTGGAGCTCGGCGCCGGAGTGGCGGGCTTTGCCTCCGGCGACTTCTTCGCCGATCCGGAGCCGGCCGTCGCGCTCCGCCGTCCGGGCCGGACCTGGCACGCGGGGAAGGTCCTGTTCGAGCGCTACTGGCTCAGCCAGGGCCTGGAGCACGAGCTGGCCGGTGCCGGCCTTCGGCTGGGGAGCGCGCTCCTGAGGGTGCCCGCGCGGGTGTGAGGGGCGGTACCCTTCATCCGTGGGCGTGATCGCGGTCCCGTACTTCATCGGCGGGGCGATGCCCGGGCTGGTGACGCCGCAGCCGTGCCTGGAGCTGTCGCCGCCGTTGCCCGACGGCTCCCCGCAGCAGCGGATGGCCGTTCTCTACCGGCACCTTGCCGACCGGGTCGCCGCCGAGACGAGCCCGGTGGTCTACGCCGGGGACTGCCTCTCGGCGATCGGGGTGCTGGCCGGCCTGCAGCGGGCCGGCATCGACCCGACGCTGATCTGGTTCGACGCCCACGGCGACTTCCACACGTGGCAGACCACCCGGTCCGGCTTCCTGGGCGGGATGCCCCTCGCGATGATCGTGGGCAGGGGCGAGCAGACCGTGGTGGAAGGGGCCGGGCTGGTCCCGCTCGACGAGCGCCGGGTGGTCCTGGTCGGTGCGCGCGATCTCGACCCGGGCGAGGACGAGGCGGTGGCCGGGTCGGCGTTGACCGTGCTCTCGGTGGCGGACGTGATCGGCCGGGATCCGCCTCCCGGCGCGCTCCACGTTCACGTCGATCTCGACGTCATCGACCCGCGGGAGATGCCCGCCCACAACTACCCGGCTCCCGGCGGGCCGTCGCTGCGTGACATGCAGGCCGCCCTGGCCCACCTCGCCGCCAGCGGCCGGGTCGCCGCCGTCTCCTTCTCAACCTGGAACCCGGCCCTGCCCGGGGCGGACCGGGCGGCCGCGGCCGCGGCGGAGCTGGCGGCGGGCATCCTCGGTGGGCGGTCCGATGGGTGATCCGCGGGGCAGGTGCGATACCCTGCGCCGATGAGCGACCGACCCTCCCATCCGACTCCGCCGTCCTCCCCTCGCGTCCGCGTCCGGCGCAAGCCCGACCGAGGGCATTACGACCGGGCGACGATCGACGCCATCCTCGACGCCTCGATCGTCGGCCACGTCGGTTACGTCGTCGACGGCCAGCCGTACGTCACGCCCACGGCGATCTGGCGCCAGGGGGACCGGCTGTACTGGCACGGCTCCTCGGCCAGCCGGATGCTGCGGGCCACGAAGGACGCCATCCCGGTGTGCGTCACGGCGACCCATCTCGACGGACTCGTGCTCGCCCGCTCCGGGTTCAATCACTCGCTGAACTATCGGTCGGTCATGGTCCTCGGGCCCGCCTACGAGTTGGCGGGCGACGAGGAGCGGCTCGAAGCCCTGCGCGCCTTCGTCGAGCACCTCTTCCCGGGTCGCTGGGACGAGCTCCGGCCGCCGACACGCAAGGAGCTCACGGCCACCACGATCCTGTGGATGGACCTGGCCGAAGCCTCGGCGAAGATCCGCGACGACGGTGCCCACGATGAGCCCGGCGACGAGACCTGGCCGACCTGGGCGGGCACGATCCCGCTGACCATGGTGGCCGGGGCGCCTGAGCCGGATCCGTTCGTGGCTCCGGGCACGGAGCCGCCGCCGGCGTCCCGGGCGGTCACGGGCCGCTGAGCCCCGCAGCCCCGGCGGACACGGCCGCCGGGGCCGGACCTCCGCTCAGCCCACGTGGAGCGCCTCGCGGAGCTGGAACTGCCGGACGACGTCCGCCCGCGTCAGCACGCCGACCAGCCGCTCACCGTCCATCACCGGCACCTGCTCGAAGTCGCCCGTGAGCATCGCCGCCAGCGCGTCCGCAAGCGAGGCGTCCGGCGCCACCGTGACCACGCCCGCGAGCCCGCCCATCACCGTCCCGACGGGCGTCGACGCTCGTGCCTCCGGTGGGACCGCCTGGATGTCGCTGAGGGAGACCATCCCGACCAGCCGGCCCTCGGCCATGACCGGGACCGCCCTCCGGTTGCCGGGCAGGAGGTACGCCTCGACGAGCGTCGCCACCGACGCATCGGGCGCGATCGCGGTCGCGTCGGGGCGCACGACGTCGCGGACGCGGACGCCCCGGAGGCTCCCCTCGACGCGGACCTGCTGGAGGCTGGCGGCGCCGGCGGCCTGCAGGAACCAGCCGATGGCCGCGATCCAGATCCCGCCGAGCAGGTCGCCATTGAAGACGCGCACGATCCCCCAGGCCATGAACCCATAGCCCACCAGCTGCCCGCCGGCCACCGCGGCCTCGAGCCCGCGGCGCATGTCGCCGGTCGCGCTCCAGACCACCGCCCGCAACACCCGTCCACCGTCCAGGGGGTAGCCGGGAATGAGGTTGAACAGCCCGAGCAGCCCGTTGATGAGGGCGAGGTAGCCGAACAGGGCCTCGAGGCGAGGCTCGCCGACGGCCGACCCGAGGATCCAGCTGACGGCCGCGAGCGCGAAGCTGGTCAGCGGCCCGACGATCGCGATCTGGAACTCGCTCGAGGCCTCGGGAGCGTCGGTCCGCAGGGTCGAGACCCCGCCGAAGATGAACAGCGTGATCGAGCCGACCTCCACGCCGCGCGACCGGGCGACGAGCGAGTGGGCGAGCTCATGGACGAGCACCGACGCGAACAGCAGGATCGCCGAGGCCGCGCCGAGCAGCCACGCCTCGGCCGGGCGAAGACCGGGCAGGGCCTCCGGGTAGTACGCCTCGGCCAGCGACCAGGTGACCAGGCCGAACACCACCAGCCAGCTGACGTGCACGCGCACGTCGATGCCGGCGATCCGGAAGATGCTGATGGAGCCGCTGCGCATGCGCCCAGCCTACCCTGTGCGCGGCGGCGCGCTACTCCGGGATCGGGCGAGCCAGCGCCGCTGCCTGGGCGACCGCCCGGACGATCTTCTGGTAGCCGGTGCAGCGGCACAGGTTGCCGGCCAGCGCGAGGCGGATCTCGTCCTCGCTGGGTGAGGGGTTCGCGTCCAGCAGCGCGGTCGCCGACATGAGCATGCCCGGGGTGCAGAAGCCGCACTGGACGCCGCCCGCCTCCAGGAAGGCGCGCTGGAGGGGGTTCGGCGCGCCGTCGCGGGCGAGGCCCTCCACCGTGGTGATCCGCCGGTCGGCGGCCTGGAGCGCCAGGAAGGAGCACGAGTTCACGGGCCGCCCGTCGAGCAGGACCATGCACGCGCCACACTCGGAGTCGTCGCAGCCCGCCTTGGTCCCGGTCAGGCCGATGTCGGTCCGCAGCGCGTCCAGCAGCGAGCGCCCCGGGTCGACGGAGACCTCGTACGGGACGTCGTTGACGGTGAGCGTCAGCGGGTACTTCACGCGGAGTCCTCCCCGGCTCTGCGCAGGGCCAGCTCGAGGGCCCGGCGGACGATGACCGGCACCATCGCGGTCCGGTAGCGGGCCGTCGCCCGGACGTCGTCGATCGGCCGGGCGGCCTCGGCGGCCCGTGCGGCGGCCTCCGCCAGCGCCTCGGCCGTGGGCAGGCGCCCGCGCAGTGCTTCCTCCGCCCCCGTGGCGCGCAGGCAGGTGGGAGCCACGGCGGTCAGCGCGACGCGGGCCTCGCCACACCGGCCATCGGGGTCGAGCGCGACCAGGACGGCCGCGCCCACGACCGCGATCTCCATCGCCGCGCGGTATTCGAGCCGCAGGTAGGCGCTGCCAACCCGGCCGGCCGGCTGCGCCGGGAGGGTGATGGCCGTGATCAGCTCGTCATGCTCACGGGCGGTTCGCCCCGGCCCGAGCAGGAACGCCGAGACCGGCAGGGTGCGCGTGCCGCGCGCGGACCGCAGCTCCACCGACGCGTCGTACACGAGGAGCGGCGATCCCGTCTCCATGGCGGGGGAGCCGTTGCCCAGGTTGCCGCCGAGCGTGCCGAGATGGCGGGTGGCGGGCGAGCCGACGAGCGCGGCGGCGTCCGCCAGGGCGGGCCAGCGCCCGCGCACGAGCGGCGAGCCCTCGAGGTCGGCGTGGCTGACCAGCGCACCCAGGCGGAGGCCGCCGCCGGCCGTCTCGACGATCCCCGTCAGCTCGGCCAGCCGGTGGATCGCGACGATGGCGTCGGGCAGCTCCCGCCGTCCGCCGCGGGCGGCGACGACGAGGTCCGTCCCCCCGGCCACGATCCCGGCCCGGTCGCCGAGCTCCGCGAGGAGCGCGACCGCCTCCTCGACCGAGCGCGGCTCGTGGTACGTGCGGTCCGCGGCCGTCCCGGCGCCCGGTGCGCTCATCGCGGCCACCTCACGACTCCTCCCCGGTGAGCGCCGCCCAGACCCGGACGGGGGTCATCGGCAGGCTGGCGCACCCGCGCGCCGGTGGCCGCGGCGATCGCGTTCCCCACGGCCGCGGCGGTGGGCACGACCGGCGGCTCGCCGACGCCCTTCGAGCCGCGCGGTCCGCCGTCGGCCGCCGGTGCGTCGATGAACGCGACCCTCATGACCGGGACGTCGGCGGCGGTCTGCAGCTTGTAGTCGAGGAGGTGCGGGTTGGCCTGGCGCCCGTCCCGGTAGACCGTCCCCTCGGTCAGCGCGATGCCCAGGCCGTGGGCGATCCCACCCTCCACCTGGCCCTCGGCGCCGAGCGGGTTGAGGATGCGCCCGAACTCGTGGCCGGCGGCCACCTCGAGGACGCGCACGACGCCCGTCTCGCGATCGACCCTGACCCGGGCGGCCTGGGCGAAGAACGCCGGCGCCGCAAACGCCGGGAACGAGACCCGGCCGACGCACGAGCCGCCGAAGCTGTCGGGCATCGCCGGGGCGGACGGGGAGGCCTCGCCGGTGATCAGCTCACCGTCGTCCTGGGCGCGCTGGGCCAGCGTCGCGATGGCCACCGCGCGGTCGGGGGCGTCCTTGGCCCGGACGAGCCCATCGACGAGCTCCAGATCGGCCGGGTTCGCCTCCAGCTCGTCGGCGGCCATGGAGAGGAGCCGCTCGCGGATCTTCGCGGCGGCCGCGACGACCGCCCGCCCGGCGTTGAACGTCGTCTGGCTGCCCGAGCTGCCCCAGTCGAACGCCCCGGCGTCCGTGTCCTGGTAGACCAGCGAGATGCGGTCCGGATCGAGCCCCATCTCCTCTCCGGCCAGGATCGCGAGGCCCATGACCGCGCCGGAGCCGTTCTCCTGGGCGCCGGTCACGACCGTCGCCGTGCCGTCGGCGTTGAGCTTGATGTAGCAGCCGGCCGGACCCGGGGAGCTGAACCACCAGCCCACCCCGAGCCCGATCCCCTCGTCGGGCGGCAGGGGCCGGCCCCAGCCGATGAGCCGAGCGGCCTCCAGAAGGCTCTCCCTCGCGCCGATCTTCTCGAAGCGCTGGCCGGTCGGGCCCTCGTCGCCCTCCGCGACGATGTTCCGCAGCCGGAGCTCCAGCGGGTCCAGGCCGAGGCGCCCGGCGATCGTGTCCATGTGCTGCTCGAGCGCCCAGCAGACCTGTGGGCCGGACGGTGCGCGGGTAGAGCCGGCGGGGGTCCGGTTGGTGTAGACGGTGTGGCCCTCGACCAGCAGGTTCGGGTGGCGGTACGGACCGGCAGCCATCATCGTCGCGATCTCGGTGATGACCGGGCCGTGGGTGGCGTACGCCCCGGTGTCGAGAACGAGTCGGACCTGGTGGGCGGTGATCGTGCCGTCGCGGCGCACGCCCGTCCGGAACTCGGCGGCGATGCCGTGCCGGGCCATGTCGGTGGCGATGAACTCCTGGCGCCGGTCGAAGACGAGCCGGACCGGCCGACCGGTCGCCCGGGCGAGGGCCGCCACGTGGGCCTCGAAGTGGAAGTCGCACTTGCCGCCGAAGCCGCCGCCCAGGTGGGGCACCACGACCCGCACCCGGCTCTCGGGCAGCTCGAGCGTGCGGGTCAGGCCGTTGCGGGCCGGGAACGGTGTCTGGGTCGTGCTCCAGACCGTGACCCGATCGCCCTCCCACTGGGCGATCACGGCGTGGGGCTCGATCGGGACGGGGTGGCTCATGTCGGCGACGAAGCGGCCCTCGACGATCTCGTCCGCCTCGGCGAATCCGGCCGCCAGGTCCCCCTTGACGATGTTCACGAAGCCGCAGTCGTTGCCGTCCCGGATCACCCCGTCGTTGGCGCTATAGCCGCGCCAGCCGTCGTGGACCAGGGGCGAGCCGGGCGCCAGCGCGGCCTCCGGATCGAGGATCGGCGGGAGCTCCTCGAGGTCCGCCTCGATGAGCCGGCAGGCCCGCTCGGCGAGCTCCGGCGTGAGCGCTGCCACCGCCGCCAGGATCTCGCCCTCGAAGCGGACGACCCCGTCGGCGAACAGGGTCCGGTCCTCGATGGCCGCGCCGTAGCGGACGAGCGGGACGTCGGCCGCCGTCAGGACGGCCAGCACGCCCGGCAGGGCCCGCGCGGCGGCGGTGTCGAGACGCCGGATCCGGGCCCGGGGTGTCTCCGCGTGGAGGAACGCGGCGTGGAGCAACCCGGGCAGCGCGAGATCGGCCGTGTAGCGCGCCTGTCCCGTCACCTTCGGGAGGCCGTCCGCGCGAACGTACGGCCGTCCCGGCCCTCGACTCATGGAAGCTTCCTCCTCGTCCGGCTGACGATGATAGCCGCTCGCGCGTCGGTCGCCGCCCCATCCGAGCGCGGCCTCACGTCGCGTCCCGTCCGGTGCGCTGCGGCTCGCTCAGCCAGCACGCCGAGGCGTGGCCGTCGGCCAGCTGGATCAGGGGCGGCTCCTCCGTGCGGCAGCGGTCGAAGGCGGCCGGGCAGCGCGGTGCGAAGCGACAGCCGGCCGGCAGGCGCGAGGCATCGGGGATCTCGCCCTTGAGCAGCTCGCGCGTGCGGCCGCGGCGCGCCGAGCGGGACGGCAGCACGGCCAGCAGGGCCCGGGTGTAGGGGTGCTCGGGCGCACGCACGACCCGTTCGGACGGGCCGATCTCGACGATCCTGCCCAGGTACATGACGGCGATCCGGTCCGCGAAGGCCCAGGCGAGCGAGAGATCGTGGGTGATGAACAGGAAGGCGACGTTGCGCTTCTCGCGCAGCTCGAGCATCAGGCGCAGGATGCCCGCCCGGATCGAGACGTCGAGCATCGAGACCGGCTCGTCAGCCACCACGATCTCGGGATCGAGGACCATGGCGGCCGCGATCGCAACGCGCTGGCGCTGGCCGCCGGACAGCTCGTGCGGATAGCGTTCCAGGTAGGCCTCGGCAGGGCGAAGGCCGGCCTCCTCCAGGGCGCGCGTCACGCGCGCCGTGCGCTCCCCGGCGTCGCGCGCGAGCCCCTGGACGTGGAGCGGCTCGCTCACGATCTCGTAGACCGTGTCCTTGGGGTTGAGCGACTCGTACGGGTCCTGGAAGATGATCTGGACTCGGCGGTGGTAGCCGAGGCGCGCCCGGCCGCGCAGGTTCCGGACATCCTGGCCATCAAGGACGATGCTGCCGCCGGTCGGCGCGACCGCGCGCACCACGGCACGCCCCAGCGTCGTCTTGCCGCTGCCGGATTCGCCGACCAGGGCCACGATCTCGCCGTCGCCCACCGTCAGGTCGACCCCGTCGACGGCGCGGACCACCCGGGCGCGACGTCCCAGCACTGCCGCTCCGATGGACTGGCGGCCCACGAAGTGGACCTCGAGACCCCTGAGCTCGATCATTCGACGAGTTCCACGTCGCTCACCTCGGCCTCCAGGACCTTGCGCGCCCGTTCGATCACCGGCAGGGCCTCTCGAGGGCGCAGCAAGCCGTCATCGCCGACCGCGTGGCACGACACCAGGCGGTCCGCGCCCACCGATCGTGCTGCCGGATCGACGTCGACGCAGGGCGCCATCGCCCGATCGCAGCGCGGATGGAAGCGACAGCCGGGGGGCGGCGCGACCAGGTCGGGCACCGTGCCGGGGATGCTCTGGCCGATGGTGCGCTCGCCCCACACGTCGGGCGTGCTGGCCAGCAGCTTCTCCGTGTAGGGGTGCAGCGGTCGATCGTAGAGCTGGTCGATCGGGCCGCTCTCCGCCACCCGTCCCGCGTACATCACGACGGCGCGATCGCAGGTCTCGGCCACGACCGCGAGATCGTGGCTGATCAACAGGAGCGAGAGGCCGAGGTCGCGCCGCAGCGACTCGAAAAGCTCCAGGATCTGCCCCTGGACCATGACGTCGAGCGCGGTGGTCGGCTCATCGCCGATCAGGAGCTTGGGCCGATTGGCGAGGGCCATGGCGACGACGACCCGCTGGCGCATCCCGCCCGAGAACTCGTGCGGGTACTCGCGCATCCGCGCACGGTTGATGCCCACGCGCTCGAAGAGCTCGGCAGCCCGGCGACGCGCCTCGCGCCGGGTGACTCGCTCGTGCTGGAGGATCGGTTCGACGACCTGATCCCCAACCCGCATGACCGGGTTGAGGGCGTTCATCGCTCCCTGGAAGACGAGGCTCACGTCACGCCAGCGACGGCGGCGCAACTGTGCTTCGCGCATGCCCACCAGCTCCTCTCCGTCGAGGCGGATCGAGCCGGCCGTGATGGAGGCGTTCGACGGCAGGCGGCCGATGATCGCGCGGGCCACCGTCGTCTTGCCGCAGCCCGATTCGCCCACGAGGCCGAGGGCCTCGCCCGGTTCGATCGCGAAGCCGACCCCGTCGACGGCGCGCAGCCAGCCACCCGGCACGCGGAACCGGATGGCCAGGTCGGTGACCTCGAGCACGCTCACGTGATGACCGTCAGCCGATCGGTCGCGGCGACCGATTGCGTCCCCGCCTGCCGGTCCACCAGCCGCGGGTTCAGGATCCGCTCCAGGGCACGGCCGACGAACGCGAACGCGATGATGACCAGGCTGACGGCCACGCCCGGCGCGAAGAGGTAGCCCCACTTGCCCAGCCCGGCGGCGCCGGCCACGAAGGCGCGGTTCATCATCGTCCCCCAGCTCGTGGCCGTCGGGTCGGCCAGCCCCAGGAAGGCGAGGGTCGTCTCGAGGAAGATCGCGGTCGCCACCGTCAGCGTGCTGCTGGCCATGATCAGCGACCACACGTTGGGCAGGATGTGGCGGAGCATCAGGTGGCCGGCCCCTGCGCCGTACGCCCGCGCGCGGGCCACGTAGGCACGTTCCTTCACGCTCAGCGTCTGGGACCGGATGACCCGCGCCGTGGCGGGCCAGCTGGTGAGGCCGATGATGACGATCACGTTGAGCAGGCTGGGCCCGACCACCGAGGCGAGCAGGATCGCCAGCACGAGGGCGGGCGTCACCAGGAAGAAATCGGTCGTCCGCATCAGGAGGGCGTCGACGCGTCCGCCGTTGTAGCCGGCCAGGATCCCGACGAACGCGCCGATGCCGACCGAGATGAGGGTGGCCACGAAGCCCACGAAGAGCGAGATCCGGCTTCCGTACGCGACCAGCGCTAGGACATCGCGGGCGACCTCGTCGGTTCCCAGGGGGTACTTCCAGGAGGGATCGGCGAGCGGGGCGTCGGCACTGCCCAGCGCCGGCGGCGGGCCGAAGAGCAGCGGCGCGGCCAGCGTCAGGACGACGAAGACGGACAGGATGGCCAGGCCCGCCATACCCGCCCGATCCTGCCGGTAGAGACTCGCGAAGCGGCGAGCGACGCGAACCCGCCGAGCCGCGCGACCGGTCGGGGTCACCCGCGGACCCTCGGGTCGAGCAGGCCGTACACCAGGTCCGCGACCAGGTTGGCCAGCACCACCGAGACCGCGATGAGCAGGAAGGCGCCCTGCAGGACCGGGTAGTCGCGCGAGGCGACCGACGAGACGATCAGGCTGCCCAGGCCCGGCCAGCCGAAGACGTTCTCCAGCGTGATCGCGCCGGTGAAGATGAAGCCCAGGTTGATGCCGATGAGGGTGACCGTCGGCAGCAGCGCGTTGGGGACCGCGTGGCGCACCACCACCTGCTCCTCGCGCAGGCCCTTGGTGCGCGCCGTCTCGATGTAGTCCTCGGCCATCACGTCCACGAGCGCGGACCGCATCATCAGCGCGTACTGGCCGATCAGCGCGAGGGCCAGCACCAGGGCTGGCATGAAGAGGTGAGCGGCCAGGTCGCCGAGCCGGGCGAACGGGTCGGTCGAGTTGAAGCCCGGCGTGACCATGCCGTTGATCGGGAAGCCCAGCGGGCCGAAGATCATGATCGCGATCATGCCCAGCCAGAAGACGGGCAGCGCGTAGAGCGCCAGGGACGCGCCGACGGTGACGCTGTCGAACCAGCCACCGCGCCTGGCGCCGGCCACCGTCCCGATCAGGATCCCGACCACGATCGCCACGAGCGAGGCCCCGCCCACGAGCAGGGCCGTGGGCCCGATGCGCTGGCCGAGCAGCGTGGCGACCGGCACCCGGTACTGGAACGAGTAGCCGAGGTCCCCGCCGGCCGTTGCGCTGACGTAGCTGATGAACTGGCTCGGGAAGAGCGGCTGGTCGAGCCCGAGGCGGGTGCGCGTGGCGGCGACCTGCTCGGCGGGGATGCCCCGCGGCAGCAGCGTCCGGACCGGATCGCCGGGCAGGATCCGGAACAGGGCGAAGTTCAGGACCAGGACGGCGGCGATCGTCACCAGTGCGTGGAGGGCCTTGCCGGCCAGGTAGCCACGGCTCATCTGCGAAGCCTCACCGAGACGAGCCGAACCGCGAGGCGGCAGGTCGCCCTGCCGCCCGTTGGATCGGGAGCACGCGGTCGGTCGGGACTAGTCGTCGAACTCGGGCCGCGTCCGCCGACGATAGACGACGACGCCGCCCACGATCAGGGCGATCACGACGACGGCTCCGATCAGGACGGTCGTCCCGGCGCCCTCGCTCCCGCCGGTCGAGGGACTGGGGGGAGTCGTGTTCGGAGCTCCGCTCGCCGCGGGTTCGGCGACCTTCGGGGCGGCCGAGACGAGCGTGTTGTACGGGCCGTAGGCGAGCGAGGTGAAGACCACGCCACCCTCGGCGGGCATGGTCTTCAGGCCGTCCCACCGATCGGAGCGGTAGGCCTGCAGCCGGTAGGGATACCACAGCACCGCGTACGAGCCTTCCGTGTAGAAGAGCTTCTGCATCTCCTGGACGAGCGCGGCGCGCTTGTCCGGGTCGAGCTCCGCGTGCTGCTGCGCGTACATGGCGTCGTAGCGTGGGTCGCTGTAGTTGGCGTCCTGCCAGGCGCTGATCTGCGACAATTCGGCGATGCGACCGAGCGTGAAGTCGGGGTCCGGCCCGAAGGCGCCGACCCAGCCCCAGATGTACAGGTCGCAGTCCGCGTTGGTCGCCGAGGGGAAGGTTGCGTTGGCGAGGAACGGCGACTCCTCCACGACCTGCAGGTCGATGCCCACGCCGGCCTGCTCGAACGAGCCCTTGAGCAGCTGCCCGGCCGTCAGGTCCTGGGGCTGGTTCTTGCGGATGTAGAGCCGCAGGACGAAGTCCTTGCCGGCCCCCTTCGGATCGAAGGCCGTCGCGTCGGCCGGTGCGTTGAGGACGCCATTGCCGTCGGTGTCCTTGAAGCCCAGGGCCTCGAGCATCGAGCGGGTCTTGGCAGGCTCGAAGTCGAAGGCCTCCTGCGGCGACGGCGACCAGTGACCGGCGAAGCTGGGCGCCATGATCGAGTCACCCGGCAGTCCGAAGTCCAGCAGCGCCGTCTTGACGATGGCGGCCTTGTCGACGGCGTGGAAGAGCGCCTGGCGAACATCGACCCTGGTGAGCCACGGATTGCCCAGGCTGCCCTTTGCGGGATCCGCCCGCGCCTGCCCGGGCTGGGGCACCCAGCTGTTCAGGCCCAGCTCGGACAGTCCGATCGGCGCGCCCTTGACCGTGGTGATCCCGGGCGCGTTCTGGAGGGCGGCGAACCCGGTGGTCGGGACCTCGTCGATCAGGTCGATCTGGCCGTTCTTGAGGGCCTCCACCATGGGGCCCGAGTCGGGGAAGTACTGCAGGATCAGCTGGTCGATCTTCGGCGCGCCGCCCCAGAAGCTCTTGTTCGCCTCGAACCGGACGTACTGGTCCTTCACCTCTTCGACGAGGTGGAAGGGCCCCGAGCCGACCATCGATGCGTTGTCGAACGCCTTGACGTCCTTGGAGGTCCCGCTGGCCGCCTCGTAGGTGACGTCACCCCAGATGTGCTTGGGCAGGATCGGAACAGCGGCGGACAGGATCGTGGCCGAGGGCTTCTCGGTCGTGATCACCACCGTCTGCGCGTCGGGCGCCGTCACCGAGGCCACGCCCGCCAGGTAGTCGCGGAAGAGATTGAGCCCGAAGGCGCCGTCCTTGTAGGTGAAGCTGTCGAGGACGTAGTTGTAGGAGAAGGCGACGTCCTCGGCGGTGACCGGCTGTCCGTCGTGCCACGTGGCCCCCTGGCGGATCTTGAACGTCCAGGCCAGGCCGTCGGCCGAGTGCGACCAGCTCTCCGCCAGCCCGGGTGCCGGCTTCATGTCCGGCCCGATCTCGACGAGCAGGTCGTAGTTGAGGCTGGTGATCTCGTAGTCGGCGCCCAGCAGGGCGATGAAGGGGTTCAGCGTGGACCACTTCTGCGAGATGCCGATCCGCAGCGTGGTGCTGCCACCGGCACTCGCGGCGGGAGAGGGGCTCTCGGCGAGTGCCGCGGCGGCCGGGGCCAGCAGGGCGGCTGCGAGGGCCAGGGCCGCGGTGGCGGCGAAGCCCGGCCACCGACGACGGGACGCTGCACGGGTGGTCATCATTACCTCTCGACTCCGCATGGGGGACCGTGGATCGAAGAGCGCCACCCCGCGCCAAGGTTCCCGGCCGTGTTTGCCTGCTTCACAGCCTGGGTCGCAACGCCCGCAAGGGGTGCACATCATATGGACGGTCGTTGGCCTCGTCAAGGCAGGATTCCGGACCGCGAGGCACCATCTGGCCCGACCGTGTCGGGCCGGACGCCAGAGCGCGTGTGATCCTGCTTCACACCCCGCGGAAGGAGCCAGGGACGGCTGTCGGTCGTCGGACTCAGAGCAGGAGGAATCCACCGTCGACGAGCAGGGTCGTCCCGGTCACGTACGCCGCGTCGTCCGAGGCGAGGAAGGCGACGGCGCCGGCGATGTCGTTCGGGGTGCCATGACGGCGCAGCGGGATCTCCGCGACGAGCCTGGCGCGCTCCTCCTCGAACGTCGTCCCGTTCCGCTCGGCGCGGAACCGGAGCGCCTCCCAGTGCATTTCGGTGGCCATGTTCCCGGGCGAGATCGCGTTCACCCGGATGCCGTGCGGCCCGAGTTCCAGGGCGAGCGTCTGGCTGAACGCCACGATGGCCGCCTTCGACGCGCTGTACGCCGCGGTGCTTGCGGCCGGGCGGTGGGCGAAGATGGAGGCGATCGTGACGATCGAGCCGCCGCGTCCCGCCGCGAGCATCGCCCGGCCGGCGGCCCGGCAGGTCAGGAACGCGCCCCGCAGGTTGACGGCGAGGACCCCGTCGAAGTCGGCCGGGTCGAGGTCGACGACCGCGTCGGAGGGACCCGCGATCCCCGCGTTCGCGACGGCCAGGTCGAGGCCGCCGAACGCCGCGACGACGGCGGCCACCGCACGGTCCGACGTCGCGGGATCTGCGACGTCACCCACGATCGGGACGAGCCGACCGGCCGGCAGCCCGAGCTCCGCGGCGACCCGGGCGAGCGTCTCGACCACGGCCGCAGCCCGGTCGACCGCGACCACGCCCCAGCCATCGCGGGCGAGCCGGCGGACGATCCCTGCCCCGAGGCCGGTGGCGGCTCCCGTGACGACGGCGCCTCGTGTCGGGATTGCACGAGCGTCCCCTTCGGAGCTGGCGACGGCCTTCATCGGTGGCACCCTCAGGCCGTCGTCGTGACGTAGAGCTTGCGCAGGGTCTCGCTGATGTCCCAGCAGCCGGACCAGCCGCGCGGCAGGGTGAGGACGCTGCCCGGGCCCAGCTCGTGGGTCGTGCCGTCCGCGTCGGTGATGACGGCCCGACCGCGGAGCACGTGGACCACCTCCGTGTCCGCCCGCTCGACGATCGACCAGCCGCCCGGAGTGCACTCCCAGACGCCGACCTGGACGGACCCGTCGGGGGCCTCGTAGAGCGTCCGGATCGACATCTGCGGAGCCCCGCGGTCGGCGCCCGGCCGCGGGCCGATCGGCTGGAGCGGCCCGTCCAGGACCTCGGCCGAGGCGGTGACGGCGTGAAGGAGAGCCTCGCCGGCGCTCGGCCCCGCATGCGTGTCGGTCATCGCGGCGTCTCCCGTGTGCAGGTCAGTGGCCGTAGCCTAGTGCCGGCGAGCCTGCCGAGTCGCCGCCGGTTCAGCTTCGTATCGCTCCGTGGGTCATGGGCGGGGCGCCAACGGCCGACCGGCCCAGGCAAGGCCATTTGGCACTACGATGGCGGGTCGCGGACGGGAAGACTGAGCGGACGCGACGAAGAATGATCGCCCCAGGGGTTCGGGTGCCCGGGACTGCCATGGCGAGCGTTGATCACATCGTCAGACCAGGTGGCGGCACGGCCACGTCGACGTGGCGGGTCCTCGCCGATGATGGAGCCCGCGAGCCGCGGCGCAACCTCGCCCTCGACGAGGCGCTGGCCCGGCTCGCCGGACCGCGGCCGACCCTTCGGCTGTGGCGGAACGCGCCGTGCGTCGTGGTCGGCCGGTCCCAGCTCACCGAGGCCGAGGTTGACGTGGCCGCCTGCCGGGCCCTGGGCGTCCCGGTCTATCGGCGCTTCACCGGCGGCGGGGCCGTCTACCACGACCCGGGCGACCTCAACGCCACGGTCGTGATCCGGCGCGACCACCCGCTGCTCGCTTACGGACCCGGTCTCGGACGGCTGCCCGACCTCTACCGGCTCGTCCTGGGACCGATCGCCGCCGCGGCGCGGGCGCTCGGGCCACCAGCCGTGGCGACCGACCGAGACGTCCTGGTCGACGGGCGCAAGATCGGCGGCGTCGCCGCCTGGATCGGGCGCGACGCCGTGCTCGTCCACGGGACGCTGCTCGTCGACGCCGACCTGGCGACCCTGGGGCGCGTCCTCGACGGACCCGGTGCGCCGGGCGACCCGCGCTGGGAGCGGACGAAGAGCCGGCGCGTGCCGGTGACGTCGCTGGCTCGGGAGCGTGCCTCGTCCGATGTCACCCAGCCTCACTCGGTCGACGCGGCCGTGGTGGCCGCCGTGACCGGGGGCGGTGGCCGGCCGGCGCTCGTCACCACCGAGGAGGCGGCACTCACCGAACAGTTGCTGGAGCGCCGCTATGGCCGACCCAGCTGGCACGAGACGGGGACGCCCTGAAGGGAGGCGATGCCAGGCGTGCGATCCACGGACCCAGGCCCAACCAGGCAAGCGTGACGGAGGCACGAACCATGCCGAGCAACGAGACACTCCGCGGGATGCACCAGCAGATGGTCCGCATCCGACTCTTCGAGGAAACGATCCAGAAGGTCTACTTCGAGGGCAAGACGCCCGCCTTCGACATCGCCGCCGGGCCCGTTCCCGGCGAGATGCACCTCGCGGCCGGCCAGGAGCCCGTCGCGGCCGGCGTGTGCGCTCACCTCCGGTCGACCGACGCCGTGACCGCCACCCACCGGCCGCACCATGTCGCCCTGGCCCACGGCATGGACATGAAGAAGCTGGCCTCCGAGATCTTCGGCAAGGAGACCGGGTTGGGCCACGGCAAGGGCGGCCACATGCACCTCTTCGACCCGGCCACCAACTTCGGGTGCAGCGGGATCATCGCCGAGGGGATTCCCACGGCCGTCGGCCACGCCCTGGCCTTCAAGAAGCAGGGCCGTGACGCCGTCGCCGTGTCGTTCTTCGGCGAGGGCGCCACCAACCAGGGCGCGTTCCACGAGTCGCTCAACCTGGCCGCCCTGTGGGCTCTCCCGGTGGTGTTCGTGTGCGAGGACAACGCCTGGGCGATCAGCGTGCCCAAGGAGAAGGCGACCTCGATCGCCAACAACAGCGACCGGGCGGCAGCCTACGGGATCCCGGGGGTCCTCGTCCCGGACAACGATCCGGTCGCGATCTACGAGACGGCCGGCGATGCCATCGCGCGCGCCCGGCGGGGCGGGGGGCCCTCGCTCATCGAGATCAAGACGGATCGCCTGTTCGGCCACTTCGAGGGCGACCCGCAGGTCTACCGCACGCCGGAGGAGATGGCGCTGCTCAAGGAGCGCGACGCGATGCGGGCGTTCGAGCGGCGGCTCATCGACACGGGCGCAATCACGGCGGCCGAGGCCCAGACCGTCTGGGACCAGGCCCGGGCCGAGGTCGACGAGGCGATCGAGTTCGCTCGCACGAGCCCGTACCCGGAACCGGCGGCCGCGCTTCAGCACGTCTTCGCATGATCGAAGGGAGCCACCGATGGCAGTCGAAACGCAACGCCTGCTGACGACGTCGAAGGCGATCTCGGAGGCGATCGCCCAGGAGATGAAGCGCGACCCGACCGTCTTCGTCATGGGCGAGGACATCGGGGTCTACGGCGGCATCTTCGGCGCGACCGAGGGCCTCCTCGCCGAGTTCGGCCCGGAGCGCGTCATGGACACGCCGATCTCGGAGACGGGGTTCATCGGCGCCGCGACCGGAGCTGCCCTGTCGGGCATGCGGCCGATCGTCGAGCTGATGTTCGTCGACTTCTTCGGCGTGTGCATGGACCAGATCTACAACCACATGGCCAAGATCCACTACGAGTCGGGCGGGAACCTCAGGGTCCCGGTCGTCATCACCACCGCGATCGGCGGCGGCTATGGCGACGGCGCCCAACACTCGCAGACGCTTTACGGGACGTTCGCCCACCTGCCCGGGATGAAGATCGTGGTGCCCTCCACGCCGTACGACGCGAAGGGCCTGATGACCTCGGCCATCCGGGACGACAACCCGGTCCTGTACATGTTCCACAAGGGGATCATGGGCCTCGGCTGGATGACCCCCAACCCGCGCGCCACGGCGCCCGTCCCCGAGGAGCCGTACGCGATCCCCATCGGGAAGGCGGACGTCAAGCGCGAGGGCCGCGACCTCACGGTCGTGACGCTCTCGCTGATGGTGCATCGGGCGCTCGACGCGGCCGACGATCTCGCGAAGGAGGGCATCGAGGCCGAGGTCCTCGACCTGCGGACCGTCGTGCCGCTCGACCGCGAGGCGATCGTGGAGTCGGTCAGGAAGACCCACCGGCTGCTCGTCGTCGACGAGGACTACCGGAGCTTCGGGCTGAGCGGCGAGGTGTTCGCCACGGCGATCGAAGGCGCGTTCGACCATCTCGACGCGCCGCCCGCGCGTCTCGCCTACCCCGATGTCCCGGTTCCGTACAGCCGCCCCCTCGAGCAGTTCTGCTTGCCGAACCGCGCCACGATCGCGGCCGCGGCACGCCAGCTCATGCGCTAGCGAGCGGAGGACGCCGGGCGGCGCACCGCCCGGCCTCCCCGATCCCCGCCGATCCGGGAGGAGAGGCCGATGCGCCACGAGATCGTCATGCCCCACTTATCGGAGGTCGCCGAGGAAGGGGTCCTCGTCACCTGGTTCGTCGCACCGGGGGCGATCGTCCGCGAGGGCGACCTCGTCGCCGAAGTCCAGGTCGAGAAGGTCGCTGCCGAGGTCCGCGCTCCCGCCGGCGGCCGGATCGGCAGCCTGCTGGTCGAGCCGGGCGGGGTCGTCCGGCAGGGCGAAATCATCACCGCGATCGAAGAGGAGACGGGGCAGGCACCGGCGGCCGAGGCTCCGGCGATCGCGGCAATGCCAGCGACGCCGGGCGCGCAGGCCGTGGTCGGTGGATCGGCGCCCGGGACCGGGGGCCTCGGTGGGCCCGCCTCGCCGGCAGCGAGACGGCTGGCCCGGGAGCTCGGGATCGACCTCGCAGCCGTGGCCGGCAGCGGGCCCGGCGGCCGGGTCCTCGAGTCCGATGTCCAGGCCGCGGCGGGTGGCCGAGGCGTGGCGGCTGGCGCTCCGTCGGCCGTCCGACCCTCCCCGGCGGCCGCCGGGACGCGGCTCGAGCCCCTTTCGCCCATGCGCCGGGCCATCGGCGAGCGGCTGCGCGCCGGCCTCGCGTCGACCGCCCAGCTGACGCTCACCGGAGAGGCCGACGTGACCGACGTCGCCGAGCGGCTGACCCGCTCGATCCGGGCCGGCGGCCGCCGCGCCTCGTATACCGAGGTGGTCGTACGCGCCTGCGCCTTGGCCCTGCGAGATCACCCGCGGCTCGCAGCCGGCTGGACGCCCGACGGCCTGGTCCACTCCGATCGGATCGACGTGGGGGTCGCGGTCACGCTCGACGACGGCCTCATCGTGCCGGTCGTCCGCGACGCCGACCACAAGACCGTGGAGACCCTCGGCAGCGAGATCGCGGACCTGGCCGAGCGGGCCCGGACCGGCCGGCTCGAAGCTCCCGAGACGGAGGGCGCCTGCTTCAGCGTGACCAACCTGGGCGGCTACCGGGTCGACGCGTTCACCCCGCTCCTCAACCCGCCCCAGGCGGCGATCCTGGGCGTCGGCCGAGCCCGCCCGCGGCCGGCCGTCGTCGACGGCTCGGTCGTTCCCCGCACGCTCGTCGTCCTGAGCCTCACCTTCGACCACCAGGTCGTCGACGGGGCGCCGGCCGCCGCCTTCCTCGGCGCGGTCATCGACCTGCTCGAGGCGCCGGACCGCCTCTTCCCCTGACCGCCCGTCGGTGCGGCGGCGTCCTCCGGCGGCGTGTCCGCCAGCCCTGCCGTTCTCGATATCACGTGGATGGCCAGATGAGTATCCGGCGTGCTTCGTACGTCGCCGGGCCGGGAATCGACGCTGATCTGGTCCTCGGCGGAACCCTTGTGGCTCCTTCTACGCATCGCGGTGATATTTCGACCCGTAGTGGCGTTCACCGAGTCCCTGAACGGGCTGGCTACTCATCGTCGTGATATCCGGGGCGCCAGGCGCGCGCTGGGACCCGTGCCGGGGCCGGAGCCCGTGCCGGGGCCGGAGGCCGCGCCGGGAGTGCCGGCCCGCCTGCCGCTAGACTCGGAGCGATGAGCATGCCGCCCGATGACCTGACCGACACCCTCCGAGCGGCGACGCCCGAGGAGCGGGCGGACGTCCGGGGGATGCACGCGGCGAACCGGGCCGCCTGGGACGAGGCCGCCGAGCGCTACGAGCGCTGGCTGCCCGAGGCGATCGAGGTCATCCAGTCCGGCGGCACGAACCTCCTGCCGCCCGAGCTCGAGCTGATCGGCGACCTCCACGGCCGCTGCCGGCGGGCGATCCACCTCCAGTGCGCCGGCGGCCGGGACACGCTCTCGCTCTGGAACCTCGGGGCGGACGAGGTCATCGGGGTCGACTTCAGCCCGCGGATGCTCGAGGTCGCCGAGCGCCTGACGGCCGCGATCGGCGCGCCCGCCCGCTGGATCCGGGCCGACGTCCTCGACACGCCGCACGAGCTCGACGGGACGGCGGACCTCCTCTACACGGGCCGCGGGTCGCTCATCTGGCTCCAGGACCTCGACGCCTGGGCGGCCGTCCTCGCCCGGCTCCTCGCGCCGGAGGGTCGGCTCGTCCTGTTCGAGGGCCACCCGGTCGAGTGGCTGTTCGACGCGGACGCGGACGGCCACTGGATCGCCACCGATTACGACTACTTCGCGGGGCCGGAGGCGTCGAAGGGCTGGTCCCCGGAGTACATCGATCACCTGTCCATCGACGAGGTCGACCAGAGCTGGAAGTTCGCCCGGTCGTGGACGCTGGGCGAGATCCTCACCGCGCTCCTCGGGTCGGGGCTGCGGCTCGAGCGGATCGCCGAGCACCCGACCGACTGGTGGGGCGGCCACGACGACGTCCGGCCGGCGGAGCGCGGCCGGATCCCCCTGTCGTTCTCGGTCGTCGCCCGGCGGGGCGATCGCTGACCGTCCCGCCCCGCTCCGGCGTCTCGACGACCGGCGGTCAGCCCATGGTGAGGGCCATGACCGCCTTCTGGACGTGGAGGCGGTTCTCCGCCTGGTCGTAGACGACCGAGTGGGGACCGTCGATGACCGCGTCGGCGACCTCGACGTTCCGATCGGCCGGCAGGGGATGCATGTAGATCGCATCCTCGGCGGCCAGCGCCATCCGCCGCTCGTCGGTGATCCAGTCGGTGTACCGGGCGGCGATCGCGGCGCCCTCCGCCTCGTCCTTCGCGGTCAGGAGGGCGCCCCAGCTCTTGGCGTACACGACGTCCGAGCCGCGGATGCCGGCCTCGAAGTCGTCCATCAGCTCGAGGCTCCCGCCCGAGCGGCGGGCGTTCGCCGCCGCCTCGTCGACGATCTCCGGCATGAGCCGGAACTCGGGCGGATGGACCAGCCGGACGCGCATCCCGAAGCGGGTCGCCAGCAGGATGAGGTCCTGCGGGACGCTGAGCGGCTTCTGGTAGCTCGAGGCGTAGGCCCAGCTGACGGTGATCGTCCGGCCGCGCGGATCGCCCTGCTTCTCGCGGATCGTCAGCAGGTCGGCGAGGACCTGGAACGGGTGGTAGATCTCGCACTGCATGTTCAGCACCGGCACCCGGCTGGCCGCGGCGACCTCGTTGATGTACCGGTTGCCCACGCCCCACTCGACGTTGCGGATGGCGATCCCGTCGTTGTAGCGGCCGAGGATCTCGCCGATCTCCCGGGCCGTGTCGCCGTGGGCGATCTGGGTGGTCCGGCTCTCGATGAACTGGGCGTGCCCGCCGAGCTGGGCCATGCCCGCCTCGAACGACGACCGGGTCCGTGTGCTGGCGTAGAAGAAGAGCATCGCCAGGACCCGGTCGCGCAGGTACGGATGAGGCCGGCCGAGGGCGCGCTCGCGCTTCAGCTCCGCGGCGACCTCGAAAATCGTCTCGATCTCCTCCTTCGTCCACTCCCGGAGCGTGATCAGATCGCGACCGCGCAGATGGGTCTGCACCGCGGGCCTCCTCCCTATTCCGCCGCCCCCAGCACGAGCGCAAGGAGGGCCATCCGGATGACCACCCCGTTGAACGCCTCGGCCCAGTAGCGGGCGTGACGGGTCGCGTCGACCTCGGCCGGCAGCTCGTCCATGCGGGGCAGCGAGTGGAGGACGATCGCGTCGCGCTTCGCCCGATCGCGCAGCAGCTCGCGGGTGACCCGGTAGGCCTCGGGCGTCGACGCCGGCCTCGCCGCCGCGCTCGTCGCGCGACTTGGTGTAGTCGGCCTGGACGACCGGCTCCATGTAGATGACGTCGGCCTCGGCCGATGACGTCGGCCACCGACGGGCGCCTCCCGCTAGGTCACGCTCAGCTCGTCGAGCTCGGCCCTGAACTCGGGCAGGAGGGCCATTTCCGGCGGGCTGACGACGAACGCCTCCAGCGTCGAACTGGGACATCGCGTAGAGGAGCGAGTGCATCGTGCGCATCCGCATGTCGCCGACGCACAGGAACTTGAGCCCGTCGAGCGTCCCCTTGTCCAGCCAGATCGTGTAGAGGTCGGTCAGGACCTGGGTGGGGTGCTCGCCCCAGCCGTCGCCGCAGTTGATGACCGGCACGGACGCCCAGCGGGCCGCCTCCGCCGGCGCGCCCTGCTGGAAGTGGCGCATGGCGATGACGTCGCCGTAGTACTCGAGCATGTGGAACGTGTCCCGGATCGACTCCTGGTAGAAGTCGCCCGCCCGGGTCATCTTGGCGTCGGAGAAGCCCAGCACGTGGCCGCCCAGGCGGTGCATTGCGGCCTCGGTCGCGAGGCGGGTCCGGGTGCTCGGCTGGTAGAAGGCGGTGAGCAGGGTCTTGCCCTTCAGGAGATCGCCGTTGCGCCGGTCCCGGGCGAACGGCTTGAGCTCGTCCGCGACCTGGAAGACGCGGAAGAACTCGTCGCGCGTGAAGTCCTTCAGGGACAGGATGTCCCGGCCGAGGAAGCTTCTCATGGCATTCCCTGCTCCCCGGGACGCTCGGTGGCGCCGGGCGGCTGGCCGCCGCGCCGGACGCCGGTGAAGATGACGGCGACGGTCTCGTCGGGCCGGATGGCGCCCTCGCGGACGATCTCCAGGAGCCCGGCCAGGCCGGCCGTGCCGGTGTGGTCGGCATCGATCCGGGTCGTCTCCCGGGCGAGCTCGTTGGCCTCGGCGAGAAGCGCCTCGCTCACCACGACGGGGTAGCCGCCGGTCGCGAGCATCCCCCGGACGACGGCCAGCCAGTCGTACGTCTCGTCGTCGAGGATCCCGTGGGCGATGCTCCGCGGCTCCGACTCCCAGGGCCACATGAACTCCGAGCGGTGGCGGGCCACGTATTCCAGCTCGCTGTGGAGGGCCGGAGCGTCGAGGTCGAGCCCATCGCCGATCGGGCCGATCCGCTCCCGGATGCGGGTGGCGACGCGGTCGAAGGCCCGCTTGAGCGGCCAGCAGCCGCGGGTCTGGACGGCGTGGATGCGCGGCTGTCGATCGACGATGCCGAGCCGGCGCGCGTCGCCGAAGGCCTGGGTGCAGGCGGACGCGAGCGCTCCGCCGCCGACCTGCACGACCAGCCGGTCGAGCCGCCGCCCGCCCCGGACGAGCTCCGACACCATCTCGTAGCCGAGGGTCTCGCCGCCCTCGATCGCGAGGCCGTTCTCGGTTCCCTGGCAGGTGAACGGGATCGCGCCTGCGGCGATCGCCGCCTGGAGGCGCCGGTAGGTCGGGTCGCCGGCGGCCCCGGGCTCGCGGGGGCAGGCCGCGACCCGTGCCCCGAGGCCCTCGAGCCGGTCGACGACGGACGGGTCGCGCCGAGGTGGGCACGAACACGTCGCAGCCGGCGGCCGGCCGCCCGGGCGACGACCGCGGCCGCGAGCGCGGCGTTGCCGCAGCTCGGCGATCGCCAAGGGACGCGAGCCGTCGCCCGGTCCGGCCGGTTTCCTCGGCCACGAGCAGCTCGAGCATCGCCCCCATGAGGTGACGCGCCTTGTGCGACCCGGACACGTTGCCCGTCTCGTCCTTGACCCAGACGCCGCCCGCGGTCCCGAAGCCGAGCCGCTCGCTCAAGGGCCCGTGCCGCTCGAACGGGGTGGCGCTGAACCCGCGTCCGTCGACCGCGGAGACCGACCGGTCGAGCCGCTCGACGAGCTCCACGTAGCGGGCGTCGGACCAGCCCGCTGCCCGGGCGACGTGGTAGGCGTGGAACAGCTCGCGGTAGCGCACGAAGGGGTTGGGCTCCCATCCGGCCGGGAAGCGCACCTGCCCCGGATCGAGGACGCGGGTCATGACGTGGTCGACGTCGTCCCCCGGGACGCGGGCGGGGCAGCGGATCGGGAACGGCTCGCCGGCCGGCGCTCGGTGGCCGCAGCCGGTGCACGCCAAGGTGATCGCCCGGGCGACGCTCACCGTGCTCACAGCGTCTCCAGTACGCCGGTCCGCGCGTTGAACTCCTCGATCAGGCGGTCCCAGACCGCGGCGATCGCCCGGGTCTCCGTCCAGAACTCGGGCCGCCGCCGGGCCTCGAACTCCTCGACCGGCACGCCCTGCTGCTCGACCCAGGTGAAGTAGCCGAGGTTGAAGATCCGGTTGCGGTCCGTCCGGGTCAGCTCGAGGAGATGGTCGGTCGCCGGCGCCCAGCACGAACTCGCCGAACGTCTGGCCCGCGGCCACCGCGTCGAAGCCGGCCGGGAAGTCCCGGGCGAGGATCCTGTCCCGCTCGGTCGCGTACATCGCGGCGCCGTCGGTCGCCACGGTCACGATCACGTCGTCCGGGCCGAGGCCGCAGGTGCCTGGCCGTCCCGATCGCGGCGAGGACGTTGCAGATGCTCGAGAGCCCGAACGACGGGAGCCGCTCGAGCACGGCCTCGGGCACGCCCCGCCGGCGAGCGAGGTAGTCGCGCCCGACGGCGTGTTGAACAGGACGTCGAGCCGGTCGGTGGCCCGGTCGGAGACCGCGACGACGAGGTCGGTGTTCATCACGTTGTGGATCAGCGGGATGTGCTTGTCGCCGATGCCCTGGATGTTGTGCTCGCCGAAGCCGTTCTCGAGCATGGTCGGGCACTCGAGCGCCTCGACGGCGACGATCCGCGACCCGTAGCGCTCCTTGAGGTAGTCGCCCGGCGCCGATCGTGCCGGCCGAGCCGGTCGCCGAGACGAACGCCCGCAGGCGGAGGTCGGGCTCCGCGGCCCGCATCGACTCGAACGACGCGCTCCAGCGCCCGACCGGTGATCGCGTAGTGGGCGAGGTGGTTCCCGAACTCCGAGAACTGGTTGAAGATGACGTTGTCGGGCTCGCGGTCCAGCTCGGCGCAGCGGTCGTAGATCTCCTTGACGTTGCTCTCGGTGCCGGGCGTCCGGATGATGTCGGCCGGGTCGGCGACCCAGCGCTCGAGCCAGTCGAACCGCTCGCGGCTCATGCCCGCCGGGCAGGACCGCCACGCCGCGGCAGCCCATGATCCGGGAGATCGCGACGCCGCCCCGGCAGTAGTTGCCGGTCGACGGCCAGACCGCCCGGTGGACGGTCGGGTCGAACTGGCCGGTGACGATCCGCGGCGCGAGGCAGGCGTACGCGGCAAGGACCTTGTGCGAGCGCGATCATCGGGAAGCGATCGCCGAGGGCGACGACGATCCGGGCGTCGACGCCCGGTCAGCGACGGCGGCAGCACGACGTGGTCCGGGACGGCGATCCGCCGCCGGCGGTCGGGACCGTTGTACCAGTGGACGCGGAACAGGTTGAGCGGATGCGGCGCGTCCGGGTCGACGCGCGGCCAGGCGCTCGCGGATCGGCGGCCGGGATCGTGGCCGGGTCGGCCAGCTGGGCGAACGTCGGCAGGACGATCCCGGCGGTCCGGAACCGGCCGACCGTCCGCTCGTAGACGGCGGCGTCGACCAGCTCCCGCTCCAGCCCGAGTCGGCGCATCGGCAGTTCCTTCCCGCGCCCGCATCGTCGGCAGGCGCACGTCGTCCCCGAGTCTGCCCGCGCCCGGACCGGATCGGATCGGGTCCGAACGGGCCACGGGGTCAGGAACAACAGCACGGGCCCGCGCGGGAACGGCTCACCTACGATTCGGCCGCGAAGAGCTTCGCGACTAGGGCCAGATGGCCGGCTGCATCGGGAAGGACGGCTCCGATGGAGTTCACGCTCAACGGACGGCCCGTGTCGGTCCGGCCCGCGCCCGGAGCGAGCCTCCTCGAGGTGCTGCGCGGCGAGCTCGGCCTGCGCTCGATGAAGGACGGCTGCGCGCCGGAGGGCTCGTGCGGCGCCTGCACCGTGATCGTCGACGGCCGCGCGGTCGTGTCCTGCGCCCAGCCCGCGACGCCGGGTCGCCGGCAGGTCGGTCGTCACGCGTCGAGGGGCTGCCGGCGGAGACGCCGCGAGCGTGGGCCGACTGCTTCGCCGCGACCGGCGCCGTCCCAGTGCGGCTTCTGCTCGCCGGGCATCGTCATGAAGGCGGAGGCGCTCCTCGGAGCGCGATCCGGACCCGTCCCGCGAGGAGATCGCCCGGGCGCTCGCCGGGAACCTGTGCCGCTGCACCGGCTACGCGGAGATCCTCGACGCCATCGAGCTGGTGGCCGCGGCCCGCGCGCGGCGGGCCGCCGCCGGAGGTCGACCGGACCGGCCGCGTCGGCTCGCGCACGGTCCGCTACCAGGCCCGCCGAGCTGGCCCTCGGCGAGCAGGCCGTTCGTGGGCGACCTGCAGGTCCCCGGGATGCTCCACGGCGCGCTCCGCTTCTCGGACCATCCGCGCGCCGTCGTCCGCCGGATCGACACGTCGCGCGCCGCCGAACACCCGGGCGTCGTCGCGGTCGTGACGTTTCGCGACGTGCCCGGCAAGCGCCACCAGGGCCTGATCGTCGACGACTGGCCGCTGCTCGTGGCCGAGGGCGAGACGACGCGCTGCGTCGGCGACGTGCTGGCCGCCGTCGCGGCCGAGACCAGGCAGGCCGCCCGCGAGGCCGCCGCGCTCGTCGAGGTCGACTACGAGGTGCTCGACCCGATCACCGACCCGTTCGAGGCGCTGGCGGACGGCGCCCCGCAGCTCCACGAGGGCGGCAACCTCCTGTCGAGTCTCGGTCGTGCGCGCGCGGCGACGTCGACGCGGCGCTGGCCGGGGCGGCCCACGTCGCGACCGAGACGTTCCGGACGGCAGCGGATCGAGCACGCCTTCCTCGAGCCGGAGGCGTGCCTCGCCGTCCCGTCCGGCGAGTGGGCCGGAGGGGGCGGCACCGCCAGCCGCGATCCACGTCTCTCCCAGGGCCAGGGCGCCTGGGAGGACCGCCGCCAGGTCGCCTCGTTCCTGGGCCTGCCCGAGAGCGGACGTGCGGGTGACCCAGGTCGCCGACCGGCGGCGCCTTCGGCGGCAAGGAGGACCTCAACGTGCAGGGCCACGCCGCGCTCCTCGCGCTGCGGGCGGCGCGGCCGGTGCTCCTCGCCCTGGACCGGCGCGAGAGCCTCCGCTTCCACCCGAAGCGCCACCCGTTCTGGATGGACTACACGGTCGGCTGCGACGCCGACGGCCGCCTGCTCGCCGTGCGGGCCCGGATCGTCGGCGACAACGGGGCCTACGCCAGCGTCGGAGCGAAGGTCCTCGAGCGGGCGGCCGGTCATGCCTGCGGGGCGTACCGGGTCCCCAACGTCGACGTCGAGGCGCGGGCCGTCTACACGAACAACCCGCCGTCGGGCGCGATGCGCGGCTTCGGGGTGAACCAGGTGACCTTCGCCATCGAGGGCATGCTCGACATCCTCGCCGAGCGGGTCGGCATCGACGGCTGGGAGATGCGCTGGCGGAACGCGCTCGAGACCGGCGACCGGTTCGGGACCGGCCAGCGGCTCGGGCCGGGGGTCGGGCTCAAGCAGACGCTGCTCGCCGTTCGCGACGACTACCGCGCGGCGCGCTACGCAGGGATCGCCTGCGGCGCCAAGAACACCGGGATCGGCAACGGCCTGGCGGAGTACGGCCGGGCGATCCTGCGGCCGGAGGCGGACGGCTCGGTCACCCTCTTCCACTCGTGGACCGAGATGGGCCAGGGCTGTCACACGGTCCTCCGCCAGATCGCCTGCGCGGAGCTCGGCCTGGCGCCCGACCGGGTGACGGTCGAGGTCGACACCGCCGCGAGCTCGACACGGGCGAGACGACCGCCTCGCGGGCGACGATGCTCGGCGGCCGGGCCGTCATCGTGGCGGCAGGGAAGCTGAAGGCGGCCCTCGAGGGGCACACCCTCGAGGAGCTCGCCGGCCGGGAGTTCCACGGCGAGGTCGTGGTCGACTGGACGACTCCGGTCGACGCCCAGACCGACGAGCCGGTGACCCACTTCGGGTACGGCTGGGCGACCCAGGTCGTCGATCTCGACGAGGCGCGGCCGGATCGACCGGGTGATCGCCGCCCACGACGTCGGACGGGTCGTCAACCGGACCCTGCTGGAGGGCCAGGTCGAGGGCGGGGTGCACATGGGCCTCGGCCAGGCGCTCAGCGAGGCGTTCGTCGTCGAAGGTGGCGTCCCGGTCAGCGACACCCTCAAGTCGCTCGGGATCATCCCGGCCTCGGGCATGCCGCCGGTGGAGTGCCGCTTCATCGAGGAGCCCCAGCCCGAGGGTCCGTACGGGGCCAAGGGGGTCGGCGAGGCCGTCCTCGTGCCGACGGCTGCGGCGGTCGCCGGGGCGCTCCAGCGGTTCGACGGGATCCGCCGGACCCGCCTGCCGATGCGGGACTCGGCGGCGGCGCGGGCGGCCGTGCCCAGGCTCGCCCGGTCGGCCGCGCCCCAGACCGTGGGGACGGGCCGATCGGGAGGCCGGCCATGAGCCTGATCCTGGCCAACGGCACGCTCGTCACGTCGCTCGAGCCACCTCGGGTCATGAACGCCGACGTCCTCATCGAGGGCGACCGGATCGCCACGGTCGGGCCCGCCCTGACCGGCCATGCCGAGCGGCGGGACTGCACCGGCTGCCTGGTCATCCCGGGCAACGTGTGCGCCCACACCCACGTCTACTCGGCGCTCGCCCGGGGGATGCCCTATGCGCTCGATCCGCCCCGGAACTTCGTGGAGATCCTGCAGCGGATCTGGTGGCGTCTCGATCGCGCGCTCGACGAGGAGACGGTCCGGGCCTCGGCGCTCGTCGGGGGCATGGAGGCGCTCCTGTCCGGGACCACGACGCTGATCGACCACCACGCCTCCCCGGAAGCGATCGGTGGCTCGCTCGACGTCATCGCCGAGGCGTTCGGGCAGCTCGGCATCCGCTCCGTCCTGGCCTACGAGGTGACCGACCGGGACGGTCCCGACCGGGCCACCGCCGGGATCGAGGAGAACCGGCGCTTCCTCGCCCGGGTCCGCGCCGGCGCCGTCCCGCTGGCCCGGGGTATGGTCGGGGCGCATGCCTCGTTCACGCTCTCCGACGAGACGCTGGCCGCCTGCGTGGAGGTGGCCCGGGACGCCGCCGCCGGCATCCACATCCACGTCGCCGAGGACGCCGCGGACGAGCGCGATGCCGTCTCGCGCCACGGGTTGCGGGTCGTCCCGCGTCTCGCCCGCGCCGGTGCCCTGACCGATCGCGCCCTGCTGGCCCACGGGGTCCACCTCGATGCGGCGGAGGCGGACGCGATCCGCGCCGCGGGCGCGACCGTGGTCCACAACCCTCGCTCGAACATGAACAATGCCGTGGGCCGGGCGCCGCTCGGGTTGCTCGGCGAGCGGGTGGCCCTGGGCACGGACGGGATCGGCGCCGACATGTTCGAGGAGTCGCGCGCCGGCTTCTTCCGGCTGCATGAGGACGGAGCGGGCATCGGGACCGACTGGTCGCTCGTCCGGCTGGCGGAGAGCGCCCGCCTCGCCGGTCGGCTCTTCGCGGAGCCCTCGCTGGGGCGGATCGAGCCCGGGGCGCCGGCGGACGTGGTCGTCCTCGACTACGCCGCCCCGACCCCCGTCTCCGCCGACAGTCTCGGCGGCCACTGGGTCTTCGGCCTCTCGGCGCGGGCCGTGCGCGACGTCGTCGTCGCCGGCCGGGTCGTCGTCGCCGATCGGCGCCTGGCGCTGGTCGATGGGGACCGGCTCGCGGCCGACGCCCGGGTGCAGGCCGAACGGCTATGGCGCCGCCTCGCTGCGATCGGCATCCATCCGTTCGAGCCCGAGGGGGTGACGACCCGATGATCGAATCGACGGACGAACGGGCCACCGTGTCCGGATCGGCCCCCGGGGTCGACCTGGCCGTCGAGGTCTGCGGGCTCCGGTTCCGCAACCCGGTCATCACCGCGCCCGGGCCGCCGGTCCGCGACGGGAGGGCGATGCTCGCCTGCGCGGCGGGCGGCGCCGGCGGCCTCGTCGCCAAGACGATCTCGGTGCAGGCCGCCACCGTCCCGACCCCGAACATGGCCGAGATCGCGCACGGCTTCCTCAACGCCGAGCTCTGGTCGGAGCTGTCGCCGGAGCAGTGGATCGAGCACGAGTACGAGGTCGCCCGGAGCGCCGGCCTGCCGCTCATCGTCAGCCTCGGCTACACGGCCGACGAGATCGCCGCCCTCGCGCCCAGGGTCCGCCCGTTCGCGGACGCCGTCGAGCTGTCGACCCACTACATCGGTGAGAACGCCGGAGCCGATGATGGCCGCCATCCGGGCGGCGAAGGCGGCCTGGACGTGCCGGTCTTCGTCAAGCTGAGCCCGCTCGGCCGGGAGATGTCTCGGGCGGCCGAGCTGGCCCGGGAGGCCGGCGCGGACGGGATCGTCGCGATCAACTCGTTCGGGCCGTGCCTGGCCATCGACATCGAGACCGGCCTGCCGCGGATGGGCGGCCGCGACGGCTACGGCTGGCTGTCCGGACCGGCCCTCAAGCCGCTCGCGGTGCGCTGCATCCTCGACGTTGCCCGCGCGGTCGACCTGCCGGTCATCGGGGTGGGCGGGGTGAGCCGCGGCACCGACGCGATCGAGATGATCATGGCCGGGGCCTCGGCCGTCGGGGTCTGCACGGCGGCCATCCTCCGCGGGCCGGGCGTGTTCGGGAAGATCGCCGGCGAGATCGCGACCTGGCTCGGCGCGCACGGCTACGCCAGCCCCGCCGAGATCCGTGGACTGGCCCTCCGCCGGGCGTTTCCCGAGGAGGTCATCGGCCCGCCGCTCATCGATCTCGACCTGTGCAACGGGTGCGGCCTGTGCGAGCTCTCGTGCACCCCCGGCGCGATCCATGTCGTCGACCGAAAGGCGACCATCGACGACGAGCTGTGCACCAACTGCGGGCTGTGCGTGACGCGCTGCCGGCCGGGCGCGCTGCTGTGGGCCCAGCCCGGCTGAGGACGTCAGTGCCTCGCGGGGGCCGAGTTCGGTCGCTTCGGGGCGCCGGATGGGGCCGAACGGGCCGTCCTTCCCGGCGTCATCTGCTCGCACAATGACACCGTCAGGGGGGCCGATACGAGAGCGCCCGGGAGCAGACGATGATCACGATGAAGATTGGCGACGTGATGACCAGGCAGGTCGTTAGCGTCGGGCCGGAGGTCCACCTCAAGGAGGTCGCCCGGCTGATGGTCGAGCATATGGTCAGCGGCATCCCCGTCGTCGAGCCTGACGGCAGGGTCGTCGGGGTCGTCTCGGAGGCCGACTTCCTGGTCAAGGAACGCGGCGCCGAGGCGGTCCGCCGCCGGCCGCTCGCCTGGCTCCTCGGCGAATCCCGGGCGACGCGGGCCATGCTGGCCAAGGTCACGGCGGTCGCCGCCCGCGAGGCGATGACCGCGCCGGCGATCACGATCGAGGCGGACCGGCCGGTCCGCGAGGCGGCCGACCTGATGGTCGAGCGCCGGGTGAACCGGCTGCCGGTCGTCGATGCGGCCGGCGCCCTGGTCGGCATCGTCACCAGGGCGGACATCGTGCGCGGCTTCGTCCGGCCGGACGAGGAGCTCGCCCGGGTGATCCGCGACGAGATCCTGGTCAAGGCCATGTGGATGGATCCCCACGAGATCGAGGTCAAGGTGAGCCACGGGAACGTCGAGCTGCGCGGGACGGTGGACCGTCGCTCGACGGCCGAGGTCCTGGCCCACCTCGCGGGCCAGGTCGACGGCGTCGTGTCGGTGACCTCCGAGCTCACCTGGCGGCTGGACGACAGCCGTCTCGAGGCTGACAAGCCGGAGTTGCTCTTCCCGCTGACCCAGCGCTGAGGCGCCGGCGGGCCGGCCACCAATCGCCCCGCGCTGGTGGGCGGCCCTAGTTCCGGGCGGCGACCGGAAGCGACATCGCCGTACCCGGTGCCTGCCCGCCGACGACCACGCCGCGGTCGGTGCCCGCCCGGACCACCTGGTACGAGATGAGCAGCTGCGCCAGCGCGAGCGGATCGGAATGGCGCTCGGTCGTCCCGTCGAGGTAGCCGCCGACGTCGTCGGGGCGCAGGTGCCGGTGCGTCTCCATGTGGGCCCAGATCCGCTCGTCCAGCTCGCGCGCCCGGACGGGCGGGACCGTGCCGTCGACCTCCAGGATGGACCCGCCACGGGCGCCCTCCGCGCCCGGCTCCAGGCGGATCGCCGGCGGCTGTCCACCGCCGGCCGCCGCGGCGAGCACGTCGTCGAGGTCCAGCCGGGGGAGCCGCCGGCCAAGGTGGAGACGGACATTGAGGTGGGCGTCGTCGTTCTCGACGGCCGTGCCGGGCCGGAAGTAGCCCGGCGGCGGGTAGAACTCGACGATCAGGTCGGCGTGAGCGCGCTGCGGCGCGATGTGGGCCAGGTGGTCGTCCCGCCGCTCCATGATCTGGCGGATCACCTCGGGCACGCTGTACCCGCGCTGGGCGCAGTCACGCTTCACCTTCCACGACCACTTGAGCTCCTCCTGCGGCTCGAGCCAGATCCGGAGGTCGAAGGCCGACCGGAGCCGTGGCGTGAACAGCGGGAAGAGCCCGCGGATGACCACGATCTCGCGGGGCTTGACCGTCTCGCGCGGCCCGAACGTGCCGGTGGAGTGGTCGTACGTCGGCTTGGAGATCGTCTCGCCGCGGCGGAGCGCCTCGATCTGCTCCGCCATGAGGTCCATGTCGTTGGCCACCGGGTTGAGCGCCGTCACGCCGGCCCGCTTGCGGGCGACCCGGTCGAGCCGGTGGTAGTCGTCGAGGCAGATATTGGTGATGCGGTCCGCGCCGAAGAGCTGGTACAGGCCGCGGACGAGGGTGGTCTTGCCCGTGCCGCTGTCACCGCCGACGGCGACCATGACCGGCCGTTGAGTGTTCATGGTCGACACCTCAGAACGTGACGCCGGACCAGAGCTCCAGCGCGACGCGGAGCTCCGGGCAGGACCTGGCTGCGGTTTCGAGCGTCTCTCCGGCGGCCACGGCCTCGACCGCGGCCCGGGCGGCCGTGGCCCCGGCGCGGCTGCCGTCCGGGTGGCCGTGGACCCCGCCGCCGAAGAGGAAGAAGGCGTCCGTGCCGAACACGGCATCGAGCTGCGGAACGTGGCCCGGGTGGAGCCCGCCGGAGGCGACCGGGACGACCGATCGGAGGCTGCCCCAGGGCTGGTCGAAGAGGGTCCCGCCGCCCGCCGGGGCGAAGGCGGACGTCATCATCCGCCGTCGCTCGCCCATCTCGGCCAGGGTGCCCTCGAGCTTGCCCACCCCGGTCCCGACGTGGACGTGGTCCACGCCGAGCAGACGGGCCCACTTGGCGATGACCAGGAAGTCGACCCCGTGATCGGGATGGCGGTCCAGGACGGCGTGCATCGCCCGGTGGGCGTGCAGGGCCAGGCCGAGCCGCTCGGTCTCCTCCCGGAGCGACGCCGTCGCGGCGAAGCCGGCGGTGAGGAAGTCGACCATCACGAAGCGGCCACCCTCGCGGGCGACGACGTTGGCCCGGCGGAGCATCTCGCCGGCGTTCGCGGCAGTCACGTTGGCCCAGTAGCCCTTCCGCTCGCCGGTCTCGGCCTCCGCCCGGTGGACCAGCTCGAGGGTGCGCTTGATCCGCTCGTCGAAGGGCGACCAGGACTGGCTGTTCAGGTTCTCGTCGTCCTTGATCGTGTCGATCCCGCCCCGCAGCGTCTCGTAGGCGCGCTGGGCGTGCTCGGCAGGGGACAGCCCGAGCTTGGGCTTGATCGTCGAGCCGGTCAGCGCCCGGCCGTGGACGCCGAGCTTCTCGCGCACGCCGGCGATCCCGAAGGCGGGCCCCGGGAACGAGTCCACGAGCGGTTCGGGGACGCGCATATCGAGCAGCTTCAGGGCGCTGACCGCCTTGAACCCGAAGACGTTGCCGACGACGCTCGACAGGATGTTGGGGATGCTGCCGAACTCGAACAGGTCGATCGGGTAGGCGATGTAGGCGACGTCCCCGTCGATCCGGTAGACCCGGGCGCGCAGCTCCGCCACGAGGCCCTCGTCCTCCTCGTCGATCTCCGTCCAGGTGCCCGTCGAGGACTCCGCCGCGACCGCGGCTGCCACCTCCTCCATCGACGTGTCGTGGCGCGGCGTGATCTTGAACGCGACCAGCAGGTCGGTGGTCGCCGGGACGTGGTCGAGGGCGAGGTAGAGATCGCGATACGGGTGGACCCCGTGCGTCCGCCCCGTCGTGGTCTCCTCCAGGAGCTTGCCCATGCCCGACCTCCCGATGCGCTCCGCGTGCCGCGGTGAAGACGCACAGTGGAGCATCCGGGAGCGATGCCGTCCAATACATCTACAAACCATGATTCATGTCGACAAATGCATGGAATGGCGGATCGGGAGCGGCGGTGCTCCGTGGCTTGGTAAGGTACTGAACGGCGTCCCCCGAACAGAGCGGGACCATGACCAGCATCCGCAACTGCGTCCTGCCGGACGACCTCGTCTACAACGTCGAGCGCGATATCTGGGCGCGATCCGACCCGGATGGGACCCTCGTCCTCGGGCTGACCGACGTGGGTCAGTCGCGGGCCGGACACATCCAGGTGGTCAACTACACCCGCCGTGCCCGGGCGGGCTCCGTTGCCCGTGGCGACTCGCTCGCCGTCCTCGAGAGCGCCAAATGGGTCGGCCCGGTGACGAGCCCGGTCGCAGGCTCGGTCGTCGCCGTCAACGAGGCGCTCCTGGCACGGCCGAAGCTGATCAACCTCGACCCGTATGGACGCGGCTGGATCGCACGGGAGCGCCCGACCCCCGGCGAGGTGGCGCTCCTCGCGGCCGAGGGTTGGACCCGCGGCCAGGCCGCGCTCGACCTCTATGACGCGAAGCTGCGGCTCCCGTTCCGCTCGGTGGCCGGCGTGGACGAGGACTTCTGGTGCGTCCACTGCAACGAGTGGGACGCATGACGACGCGGATCGAGATCTTCACCCACCCGGTCTGCAGCGGTTGCCGGGAGGCGTTGCTCGCCCTGGGCGAGCTCGAGGAGGCGGGCCGGATCGAGCTCGTGGGCTGGAGCCTCGCGATCGCCTCCGGGCGCGCCCGGGCGGCGGAGGCAGGGGTGACCAGCGTCCCGACGGTGATCGTCGCCGGGGAGAAGCGGGAGCTGGACACGCGCGATGCTCTCGAGCGGCTGCTCGGCGACCTGGGCGCCTCGTCGAGCCTGCCGACCTGACCAAGGACATGGCGGTCGGCACGGGCGAGACGTGACCGTTGGACCTATCGCCGGCCGGCAGGCCCTTTCCAGACTGGCCCATCAGGTCGCAGCAGAGGTGACGCCATGACCCGGGTCCTCCTCGTGCACCACGACATCGACGTCGCCGACCAGGAGGCCGACTCGCTCCGGCGCCACGGCTACGAGGTTCGCCAGTGCTGGGGCCCGATCGGGGGTCATTGCCCGGTCCTGGCGGGGCGGCCGTGCGACCTCATCGAGGGCGTCGATGTCCTCGTCTACGACGCGTTCGCGACCGGCGAGCCGGAAGGAGCCCGCAGGCTCATCGAAGGCCTCCGCGATCTCCACCCGGACATCCCGGTCGTGCTCGGCGCCAGCGGGTTCGAGCCCGACTGGATCGAGATCGCCGGCGCGCACCGGGTGACCCCCCTGGTCGGCCCGCCGACCGGGGCGCGTCTCGCCCAGGCGATCGCCCAGGCGCTCGGGATGCCGGCGGTCTCGCCCAGCTGATCTTCTAGCGGGCGGGCGTCATCCTCGGGAAGGGCGAGATGGCCATCTTCTCCTCGAACCGCTTGGCGGCCTCGTCGAGCTTGTCGAGGTGCTCGGCCAATAGCCGGCGGGCCTCCTCGGCCGCGCCGTCGAGGCCGGTCAGCTCGAAGATCCGCCAGTGCTTGAGGACCGGCACGAGGACCTCGTCGCGGTGGACTCGGATGTCGTAGATGCCGGCCTTCGCGATCTGGGCCGCCTTGCGGATGAAGCTCGGGATGCCGGCACCCGGCATCTTGAACGCGAGGACCTCATCGACGATCGCCCGGACGGCGGCGGACGGCTGGAGCTTGAGCGCCTCGCCGAGGATGTCCCGGTAGAAGACCATGTGCAGGTTCTCGTCGGCGGCGATGCGGACCATGATCCTGTCCGCCACCGGATCGTCCGAGTACCGCCCGGTGTTCCGGTGGGCGATCCGCGTCGCCAGCTCCTGGAACGCGACGTAGGCGAGGCCGTGGAGCGGGTCCGCGTGCTCGCGGTCATAGCCCGCCTCGAGCTGGGTCATCCGGCCCCGCTCGAGCAGGATCGGATCGATGTTCCGGGTCACCGTGAGGTAGTCGCGCAGGACGATCGCGTGGCGACCCTCCTCCGCCGTCCAGCGACCGACCCAGGTGAGCCACGCCCCGTCGCCGTGTCCGAACATCCCGTGGATGAGCCGGTGGTAGCTGGGCAGGTTGTCCTCGGTGAGCAGGCCGATCTCGAACGCGGTCTGGGCCACCCCGGTCAGGCGCGGCTGGTCCGGCGTCCACGGCTCCTTGTCGAAGTCCCGCCCCAGGCGGTACGGGATGAACTCGTGGGGGAACCATTCGTTGGCCACCTTGAGGTGGCGGTCGAGCAGCCGGCCCGCCTCCGGCTCCAGCTCGATGAGCAGCGCCTGCTCGTCGTAGTCGACAGTCATCGTTTCTCCGCGGGGCGACGGTCGGGAGGCGCCTCGCTGGCGCCGCTCTCCGACGGGTCCGGGACAGCCTAACCGGGATCGACGATCTCCACCGCCGGTCAGGTGCATGGCTGCACGGACCCGGCTATATCGCGCCCCGCGCTCTGCGGTGGTATGCGGCTGGCGCATGGAATCGGGGCCGGGCACGCTCGGCCAACGTGGGAACGCGACGGGATCGGGCAGAACGGCCCGATGGACACGCTCGCTGGGTCGCCGATCCATGCGTGGGCCGCATCACAGCCTAGCCGGACGCGTCCCTTGCCGCAGCAGCTGGTAGGCGCCCGGCGAGCCGTGGCGAAGGCTCGGTAGCGGTCGGCCAGGAACCGGATGGCGTCCGTGGGCGCCGCGCCGCTGGCGGGCCGGTACCATGCCCGGCATGACCGGCCCACGCCCCCGCGCCGCCGACGGCGCTCCACTCGTCCGCGTCGAGGCGCTCACCAAGCGCTTCCCGGGCGTCGTCGCGCTCGACGAGCTCAGCCTGGAGGTGGCGCCCGGGATCGTCGGCCTCGTCGGAGCGAACGGCGCGGGCAAGAGCACGCTCCTGAAGATCCTCCTCGGCCTGCTCGCCCCGACGAGCGGCCGGGTGGAGGTCCTGGGCCTGGATCCCGCGACGCGCGGGCCGGAGCTCCGCCAGTACGTGGGCTACCTCCCGGAGCACCCCGCCCTGCCGCCGGACGTGAGCGCCACGGAGTTCGTCGCCCACGTCGGCCAGCTGTCGGGCCTGCCCGCCAAGGCCGCCCGAGAGCGAACCGCGGACGTCCTCCGGCACGTGGGCCTGGCCGAGGAGCGCTACCGCCCGATGGGCGGCTACTCGACCGGGATGCGCCAGCGGGTCCAGCTCGCCCAGGCGCTGGTCCACGACCCGCGCCTCCTTCTCCTTGACGAGCCGACGAACGGCCTCGATCCGGCCGGCCGGGACGAGATGCTCGAGCTCATCCGCCGGACGGGCACCGAGTTCGGGATGGCGGTCGTCGTCGCCAGCCACCTGCTCGGCGAGATCGAGGCCGTCTGCAGCTTCCTCGTCGCAATCGACGGCGGGCGGCTCCTCCGGGCGGCGCCGATGGCCGAGTTCACGGCGGAGACCGGCGTCCTCACGGTCGAGGTGGAGGACGGCCGCGACGCCCTGGCCGCCGCCCTCACGGTCCGGGGCCTGCGCGTCCTCGAGGACGAGCGCCCCGGCGTCCGGACCGTCCGGATCGCCCTCGGCGGGACCGAGCCGTTCGACCTCGTCCGGGATACGGTCGCCGACCTCGGCCTGCCGCTCGTCCGGGTGGAGCGGGGCCGCCACTCGCTCGAGGACCTCTTCCGCGACGAGATCGCAGCCGGCTCGACGGCTCCGGCCGGGGTAGACCGATGAGGACGACCGATGGCGTCGCCCACCCCGGCGGCGAGGCGAGCTCCTCGACCGGCAGCATCTACGATCTCGGCTACCACGGCTACGACGGGCCGCGGCTCGGCCGGCGCCACGCCGTCGCGACCCTCGTCCGGCACGGGTTCCGGAGCGTCTTCGGGCTGGGCCGGCCGGGCCGGGCGAAGATCCTGCCCGCGGTCTGCCTGGCGATCCCGGCGCTCATCGCCGCGGTCATCGTCGGGATCATGGCCCTGATCGCCCGGTTCGGCGTCGAGCAAGTCCCCGGCCTGCCGGGGCACGCCGAGCTGTTCGGCGCGGTGAGCGCTTTCCCCACGATCCTCGTCGCGGCCCAGGCGCCGGAGCTCCTCGGTCGCGACGTCCGGTACCGGGTCCTCACCCTCTACTTCTCCCGCGCGCTCCTGCGGGTCGACTACGCCCTGGCCAAGCTCGCCGCCCTGGCGGTCGCGGTTGCAGTGGTCCTCCTCCTGCCCCAGGTCATCCTGAGCCTCGGAACCGTGCTCCTCACCGCGGACGTGATCGGGGCGCTCGGCCGAGAGCTCGGTCGGTGGCCGGCGATCCTCGGGTCGACCGCGGTCAACGCGATCGTCCCGGCCGCCCTCGCCCTGGCCATCTCGGGGCTGATCGTCAGGCGGGCCTACGCGACGGCCGCCATCTTCGGCCTGTTCATCGTGCCGGGGATCGTCGCCGCGATCGTCCTCGCCCTCGACCTGGGCCCGGTCTCCCGGTGGATCGTCCTGCTCGACGCCGGGTCCGTCCTCGACGGCGCGAACGCGTGGTTCTTCGGGATCGTGCCGACGGGCGAGGTCCTGGCGGCCTCGCGGGTTCCGACCTGGGCCGCGCTGGTTGCCGCGGTCGCGGCCGGTGCCGGGGCGACAGCCGTTCTCGTCCAGCGCTACCGGACGGTCGTGGCATGACCGGCCGACCGGCGTCCGACCGGCCGGTGTGGGGTCCGGCCGCCGGTTCCGAGCCGTCTCCGGAGCCCCGGCCGCTCACGCCGGGTGCCGCGATCGAGCTCCGGGGCGCCTCGCGCTGGTACGGCAACGTCGTCGCGGTCAACGACATCTCGTTCGTGCTCGGGCCGGGCGTCACCGGCCTGCTCGGTCCGAACGGAGCGGGAAAGTCGACGATCCTCCACCTCCTGGCCGGCCTCCTTCGGCCGTCGGACGGGATCGTCGCGATCCGTGGCGTGCCGGCCTGGCGGAACCCGGCGCTCTACCGCGAGATCGGTCTCGTGCCGGAGCGCGAGGCCGTCCACTCGTTCCTCACCGGCCACGAGTTCGTCCTCCTCAACGCCCGCCTCCAGGGCCTCCCGGACCCCGAGGCGGCCGCCCGCCGCGCGATCGAGACGGTCGAGCTGACCGAGGCCGCTGACCGACCCGTCGGGACTTACTCGAAGGGGATGCGCCAGCGGGCGAAGATCGCCGGTGCCCTGGTCCACGACCCCGCGATCCTCCTGCTCGACGAGCCGTTCAACGGGATGGACCCGCGCCAGCGGCTGCACATGATGGAGCTCCTCGGCCGGATGGCCGCCGAGGGCCGGGTCATCCTGTTCAGCTCGCACATCCTCGAGGAGGTCGAGCGGCTCGCCCAGAACGTCCTGGTCATCGTCAGCGGACGGCTCGCCGCCGCGGGCGATTTCCGCGAGATCCGCCGCCTGATGACCGACCGCCCGCACACGTTCACGATCCGCTCCTCGGACGATCGACGCCTGGCGGCGGCGCTGGTGGGTCATCCCTCGGTGTTCGGCGTCGAGCTGACCGGCGGCCGGCTCGCCGTCAGGACCTCCGACTACGCCGGGTTCACCCGGGCTCTCCCGACCATCGCCCGCTCCGGCTCGCTGGCGATCCTCGAGCTTCGACCGACCGACGAGGACCTCGAGAGCGTCTTCGGCTACCTGGTCCGCCGATGATCGCGACGATCGCCGCGCTCACGGTCCGGAGCCTGCTCGGCCGACGGCGAAGCCTCCTGATCGGCCTCCTGGCCCTCCTCCCGATCGTCGTGGCGATTCTCGTCCGGGTGTCCGGGCGGGTCGGCCCCGGCCTCGACGAGATCGGGGCGATCGTGCTCGATCGGCTGGTGGTCACGACCCTGCTGCCCCTCGTTGCGCTCGTCTTCGGGACGGCGGCCATCGGAGGCGAGATCGACGACGGGACCGCCCTCTACCTGCTGGTCAAGCCGATCGCCCGCTGGCGGATCGTCGCCGCCAAGCTGCTCGTCGCGACCGGCCTGACCGCGGCCCTGACGGCGCCGACCGCGTTCGTCGCCGGGGCGATCCTCCTGGCCGACGGGCCGGGCCTGGCCGTCCCGCTCGGGGCGGCCGTCGGGACGGCGATCGGCGCCGCCGTCTACGCGACGGTCTTCCTGGCCCTGAGCCTGGTCACCTCGCGGGCCCTCCCGGTCGGGCTGGTCTACATCCTCGTCTGGGAGGGGATCCTCGCGGGGCTGTTCGAGGGAACGCGGGTCTTCAGCGTCCGGCAGTACGCCCTCGGGATCTCGGCGGCGATCGGCGCCCCCGGGCCGCCCGATCCGAACCTGCTCGACGGAGCGACCGCGCTGCTCCTCGCCGCCCTCGCGGTTGGGCTCGCGACGCTCGTCGCCATCCGGCGGTTGACGACGTTCGAGGTCGGCGAGGCCGACTGAGCCGGGCGGCGCCGGTGGTCCGCGCCCACGGCCGGAGGTGCGCAGACGGCCGACGCGGCGTCTCACCAGGTCGTACGATCGGCTGTACCGGCCCGCCGTCCGCACGGTGGGGGCGGTCGACGACGCGCACCGGCCACCGTCCCATCGCGCGTCTCGGTCCGAACGTCCCATGGTCAGCCACAGCCCAGGGAGACCGCCATGAGCGACCACCGCCGGTACCGCGCCAGTCGGGCCTCGATCAGACCCGTCGCCGTCCTGTCCGCTGCGCTCCTCATCGCCCTGGCTGCCTGCGGGGGAGCGACCTCGTCGCCGACCGCGGGCGGGGCGGGCAGGGTGGCCGTCTTCGGGGCCTACGCGACCGCGATCGAGGAACCCTGGGACGGGGTGATCCACTCCGCGCTGGAGGCCGAGAAGGCCGCCGGACGGATCGACTACAAGTTCAGCGACGACATCGGCTACTCCGGGGACATGGAGCGCGTGCTCCGGGAGGTCGCCGAGAAGGACAAGCCGGCGATCGTCTTCGGGGACGCGTTCGGGAACGAGGAGGCCGCGCGCAAGGTCGCCGCCGCCTACCCGAAGATCGCCTTCGTCTTCGGCTCCGGCGGCGGTCCCGCCGAGCCGAACTTCTCGGTCTTCGACAACTGGATCCACGAGCCGGCCTATCTGGCCGGGATGCTCGCCGGGGGCCTGACGAAGTCGAACGTCGTCGGGGTCGTCGGCGGCCTGCCGGTGCCCGAGGTGAACCGGATCGTCAACGCGTTCATCGCCGGCGCCCAGTTCACCAACCCGAAGGTGGAGGTCAAGGTCACCTTCATCAACAGCTGGTTCGACCCGGCCGCCGCCAAGGAGGCCGCGCTGGCCCAGGTCGGCGCGGGCGCCGACGTGCTCTACGCAGAGCGGTTCGGCGTCATCGAGGCGGCCGTCGAGAAGGGCCTCGTCGCGATCGGGAACATGAGCGACCAGAAGAGCCTGGCGCCCAAGAACGTCGTCACAAGCGTCACCTGGAACATGGCTCCGACGGTGAAGTACGTCATCGACCAGGTGGCCGCTGGCGCCTACACCGCCCAGGACCTCAAGGACTTCAGCATGGTCGCCAAGGGTGGCGCGGCGCTCGCCGAGATCAACGCCGACGTGACCGGCGGGGTCCTGCAGGCACTTATCGACAAGGTTCGCGCCCGGGAGGCCGAGATCAAGGCGGGGACCTTCCGGGTCGACATCAACGAGGCCCAGCCGCCCGGCTCGACCGTGGCGAAGTAGGCGCCGATCGGGGCGACGCCCCGATCGGCTCGCGACGAGGAGCCTTGGAACGCATGAGCGGCTTGCCGAGCGCTGAGGCCGTCCCGGCCGTCGAGCTCCGGGCGATCACCAAGCGTTACGGCAGGCTCGTCGCGAACGACCGGGTCGACTTCGAGGTACAGCGCGGCCAGGTCCACGCTCTCCTGGGTGAGAACGGGGCCGGCAAGACGACCCTGATGCGGGTCCTGTATGGGCTCACGACGCCGGACCAGGGCGAGATCCGGGTGGACGGCCGCCCGGTGCGGATCGACTCGCCCAGGGATGCGATCGCGGCCGGGGTCGGGATGGTGACCCAGCACTTCTCCCTCGTCCGGCCGATGACCGTGACCGAGAACATCGTGCTCGGTCGAACCGGCGGCCCGCGGCTCGACCTCGGCGCGGCGAGCGCGGTCGTGGCCGAGACCGCCGCCCGGTTCGGGATCTCCGTCCACCCCGATGCGATCGTGGGCGACCTGTCGGTGGGCGAGCAGCAGCGCGTCGAGATCCTCAAGGCCCTCGCTCGCGACTGCCGGATCCTGATCATGGACGAGCCGACGGCCGTCCTGGTTCCGCACGAGGTCGACGCCCTGTTCACGACACTGCGTCGACTCGTGGCGGGCGGCCTCGCGGTCGTCTTCATCAGCCACAAGCTGGGTGAGGTCCGGGCGATCAGCGACGTCATCAGCGTGCTGCGCCAGGGACGGATGGCGGGGACCGTGCCCGGGACAACCGACGAGCGTGAGCTCGCGCGTCTCATGGTGGGGCGGCCCACGTTCGGCGTGGCGAGGACGGGCGGCGCGGTCCGCGAGGCGGCGCCGGTCCTGTGCGTCCGGGACCTCTCGGCCCGCGGTCGCCACGGGCTGCCGGTCCTGCGCGACGTGTCGTTCGATATCCGTCCTGGAGAGATCCTCGGGCTGGCCGGCGTCTCCGGCAACGGCCAGACCGAGCTCGTCGAGGTCCTCTCGGGGATGCGTCGTCCGACGGGCGGCTCCCTCCGGGTGGCGGGCGTGGAGCTGGCCGGAGCGGGACCGCGAGACGTCATGGCGGCCGGCGTCGGCCGGATCCCGGAGGATCGCCATGCGAGCCTCGTGACCGATCTGTCGGTGGCCTATAACCTGGTGCTCGAGCAGCTCGACGACTTCCGGCGCGGGGCGCGGCTCGATGAGCGGCGGATACGAGAGCACGCCATCTCGCTGATCGCGCGGTTCGCCATCAAGGCCGGGCCCGACGACCGCGTCGGCGACCTCTCGGGTGGGAACATCCAGAAGGTCCTCCTGGCCCGGGTCCTGTCGCGCGACCCGAAGCTCCTCGTCGTCGCCCAGCCGACGCGGGGTCTCGACGTCGGCGCGACCGAGTACGTCCGCGGCGAGCTCCTGGCGCGGCGAGCCGCCGGGGCCGCGGTCCTGCTCGTCTCCGAGGACCTCGACGAGCTGCTCGCCCTGGCCGATCGCCTCGTGGTCGTCTACGAGGGCAGGATCGTTGGCGAGATGGCCGCCGGCGATGCCGATCCGGAGCGCCTGGGCATGCTCATGGCCGGACGGGGCGAGGCCGCCTGATGGGCTCTGCGGGCGTGGCGCCGGCGCGGCGACGGGCGCTCGCACGTTCGGCGTGGTCGACCCCGGGGATCGCGGTCATGGCGGTCGCGATCACCTTCCTGGTCACGGCGATCCCGATCGTGATGGCCGGCGCCAGCCCGGTCGAGGCCTACGCCGAGTTCCTGGTCGTGCCCCTCACCTCGTCGTTCACGCTCCTCGAGGTCCTCGTCGCGAGCACGCCGCTGCTGTTCACCGGCGCGGCGGTCGCCATCGCGTTCCGGGCCGGCTACTGGAACATCGGGGCGGAAGGTCAGCTCCTTCTGGGGGCGATCGGGGCGGCCGGCGTCGGCGCACTCGCCGGGGATCTGCCGGCGGTCGTCGTCCTGCCTGCGATGATCGGGGCCGGGGCCCTCGTCGGTGCGGCCTGGGCGCTGGTCCCGGCGCTTCTGCGGGTCCGCTACGACATCGACGAGGTCGTGACCACGCTGCTGCTCAACCCGGTGGCCCTCCTGCTCGTCAACGGCCTGCTCCACGGCCCGTGGCGCGACCCGGTCACCGGGTTTCCCGAGTCGCCAAGGATCGCCGGCGCGGCCGAGTTCCCCCAGCTGCTGGAGCGGTCGCGCCTGCACCTGGGCTTCGTACTCGCCGCGATCGTCGTCGCCGCCGCCTGGTTCGTCCTGACGCGGACGGCGGCCGGGCTCCGCCTCCGGGCCGTCGGTCTCGCGCCGTACGGGGCAAGGTTCGCTGGGATCGACGTCCCGGGCACGCTCCTCCGGACGGCTCTGGTGAGCGGCGCGATCGCCGGCATCGCGGGCGTCAGCGAGGTCGCCGGGATCCAGTTCCGGCTGACCGGTGGCATCTCGCCCGGGTACGGCTACACCGGGATCGTCGTGGCGACGCTCGGCGCCCTGTCGATGCCCGGGGTCGCCGTCGCCGCCATCTTCCTGGGCGACCTCACGGTCGGCGCGAGCTCGGCCGGCCGGGCGCTGGGCATCCCTTCCCAGCTCGGCGCCGTCGTCCAGGGCGTTCTCCTGCTTGTCACGGTGGGCCTGCTCGCGATCCGCCACCGGAGGCTGCGCGGGGCGGCGGACCCGGTTGACGACGGCGGGTCGGAATCGACCGACCCGGCCGGCGATGAGGCGCTGCCGGCGGCGGCGACCGCCATCGATCGCTCAGGGTTGGATCGGCCATGACGTTCCTCGTCGACCTGCTCGCCGCCACGCTGCGCAATGCCACGCCGCTCGTCTTCGGGACGATCGGGGAGACGTATGCCGAGCGGTCGGGCGTGCTGAACCTGGGGATCGAGGGCACGCTGTACCTGGGCGCGTTCTCCGGCTTCGCGACCGCCTACCTCACCGGTTCGCCGGCGCTCGGGCTGCTGGCGGCGCTCGCCGTCGGCGTGCTGGCGGGGGCACTCATGGGCCTGCTGACCGTCACCCTCGGTGCGAACCAGCACGTGTCCGGGATCGGGTTGACGATCGGCCTCATCGGCGCCTGCGATTTCGCCAACCGTCTCCTGTTCTCCGGCACCGAGTTGGTCCGGATCGAGCCGATGCCCATCCTTGAGCCGCTCGCGTTCGCCGGACCGTGGGGCACGATCTTCAACCAGTACGCCCTCACCTTCGTGGCCTTCCTTGTGGTCGCGCCGCTCGCCTGGTGGGTCCTCCAGCGGACAGGTTTCGGCCTGGCGATCCGGGCTGTGGGCGAAAACCCCGAGGCCGCCGATGCGGCCGGCATCAACGTGGCCCTGGTGCGCTATGCCGCGCTCATGACGGGTGGAGCGCTGATGGCCGTCGGCGGAGCGTTCTTCACTCTCGCGGTCCTGGGCAGCTTCACCTTGGACATCATCGCCGGCCGCGGCTGGGTCTGCGTCGCCCTGGTCATCTTCGGTCGGTGGCGGATCGGCCGGGGGGTCATCGGCGCGCTCCTCTTCTCGCTGATCTACTCCCTCCAGCTCCGCCTCCGGATCCTGCCCGGCTGGGACGGCGTTCCGTTCGAGCTGCTCCTGGCGCTGCCGTACCTGGCGGTCATCGTCGCTCTCGCACTGTCCGGGCGCAACGTCGCCTACCCGGGCGCATACCTGAAGCCGTACCGCAGGTCATGACCGGCCATCCCGGCCGTGGTGACCCGATTTATGAAGGAGGCTCCTGATATGGACGATCGCGCGTTCCTCGCCCTGGCCATCGAACAGGCCCGCATCGGGCGTTCCGAGGGCGGCGTCCCGATCGGCGGCGTCCTGGTCGTCGACGGGGAAGTCGTCGGTGTGGGGCGGAACCGCCGGGTCCAGCAGGGGAGCGCGATCCGCCACGGCGAGACCGACGCGCTCGAGAACGCGGGGCGCCTGCCCGCGGCGGTCTACCGGCGGGCGACGATGTACACGACCCTCTCGCCCTGTGACATGTGCAGCGGGGCGATCCTGCTCTACGGGATCCCCCGCGTGGTGATGGGCGAGAACCGGACGTTCGTCGGCGGCGAGGACCTCCTGCGCTCGCGCGGCGTGGAAGTGGTCGATCTCGACTCGGAGGAGTGCAGGGAGCTCCTCGGCGAGTTCATCGCGGAGCACCCCGAGATCTGGAACGAGGACATCGGCGAAGAGTAGGCGACCGCGATGCCGGCACCGGGCGGGGGGGTCCGGAGCGCGCCGAGACGCTCAGCCGACTCGTCCCGGTGCGCGCGCAGGTTGACGAGACGGCTCCGTCGCGGCATGCTATCGCAACCTATTGCAACAACGCGTACTACGGGTGTCTGCCGCCGTGTCCCTCGCGCTTCCCGATCTCGTCGCTCCGTTCCTCGCCGTCGTCGCGTCACCCGGCAGCCTGGGGCTGCTCGTGACCGCGGGGCTCCTCGGGATCCGCCACGGCATCGACTGGGACCACATCGCCGCGATCACCGACATCACCTCCACGACCGCGACCGCCGACACGGTCACGGTCGCCCATGGCGACCGTGACCGGGCCCTCGCCGAGATCACCGACGCGCACCATCACGAGCACGGCGGCCCGAGCGAGCTCCACGCCCACGATCTCGGCCCGGGCGCGGCCACCCTGGCCGCGATTCCCGCCGCCGTCCCGGCGCCGCCGCGCAGCCGGCTCGTCGCGGAGCAGCGCCACGCGATCCGGCTCGGGACGCTCTACGCCCTGGGCCACGCCTCGGTCGTGGCGGTCCTGGGGCTGGCGGCCCTCGCGTTCGGCGCGGTGCTGCCGGACTGGGTGGACCCGATCATGGGCCGGGTCGTGGGGCTCACCCTCGTCGTCCTCGGCGTGTGGGTCTTCTTCTCGCTCTACCAGTACCTCCGCTACGGGACGGAGTTCCGGCTGCGCAGCCGCTGGATGCTGGTGTTCGATGCCCTGCGCATACGCCTGGCGGCGGTTCGGCGCGAAGCTCCACGGCCACGAGCACGTCGAGCCGCTCGAGATGACCTCGTACGGCACGCGCACGGCGTTCGGGGTCGGGATGATCCACGGGATCGGCGCCGAGACGGGCAGCCAGGTCCTGATCATCGCCGCGGTCGGCGGCGCGGCCGGCGCCGGGCTGGGCATCCCGATGATGCTCGCGTTCATCGTCGGCCTGCTCATCTCGAACACGGTGATCGTCGTCGTGTTCGTCGACCGGCTTCGTGGCGAGCCAGGTCCGCCAGCGGATCTACGTCGTCTTCGGCGCGGTCGGCCGGCGCGTTCAGCCTGGTCGTCGGCGCGCTCTTCCTGTTCCAGCTCGAGGGCCTGCTTCCGGAGCTCGACCGGATCTTCGGGTTCATCGGGGCGTGACCGCGGCGCACGAACGGGCGACGCCCGTCGTCGACTGGTCGGCGATCCCGGACCGCCTCCGCGCCCGGGGCCTGCGCTGGACGCCCCAGCGGCGGACGCTCGTCGAGGTCCTGTCGCGGACCGACGGCCACGTCACCGGCAGCGAGCTCGTCGAGCGCTGCCGCGAGGCGGATCCGGCGACGACCCCCTCGACCGTCTACCGGACGCTCGACGTCCTCGAGGAGCTCGGGCTCATCCGGCACGGCCACGGCGCGGACGGCCGCGAGGAGTTCCACGTCCGGCCGGAGGTGGAGCACGGCCATCTCCACTGCGCGCCGTGCGGCGAGACCTGGGAGATCCGGGCAGATGAGGCCGCCGCGCTCGTCGCCTCGCTCGAGGCGAGCCGGGGCTTCGCCGTCGACCTCAGCCACCTGACGATCGTGGGGCGCTGCGCCGAGTGCCGGCCCGCTCCGGGCCCGTGAGTCGCCGGCACCTGCCGCCCGGCGTGCAGGCGGTCGAGCCTGGCCCCGGTCAGGAATCGGCCCGGGACTACCGAGCTCGCTCGTTCGGCCGGTAGCGTGGGGGCTGACGAGGACGGCCCGTCCCCGATCGGAGCGATCCCGTTGCGGCCGCGACCATGCAGCCCGTGCATGGTCGCGGCCGCCAGTGAACGTGGCGGCGAACCGGAATCGACGGAACCGCGCATCGGCCGCGCTCGTCCGACGCCGAAACGATGCACCTGCCGCATGACCGGCTCTGTGCTCAGGGCCCGCGGAGGCGGTCGTGCGACACCGCTCAGTCCGCGCTCGGCACGCCGAGGATGTTGAAGCCGCCGTCGACGTAGATGACCTCGCCGGTGACCGCGCTCGACAGGTCGCGAGGCCAGGTAGAGGGCGGTCCGCCCGACGTCCTCGGGGGTGATGTTCGCGCGGCAGCGGGGCGACGTCGGCGAACGCGCCGTACATCTTCTTGAACCCGGCGATCCCCGCGGCGGCCAGCGGTCCGGACCGGACCGGCGCTGATCGCGTTGACGCGGACGCCGTCCGGTCCGAGGTCGGCGGCCAGGTAGCGGACGGAGGCCTCGAGGGCCGCCTTCGCGACGCCCATCACGTTGTAGTGGGCGACGACCTTCTCCGCGCCGTAGTAGGACAGGGTGATCACGCTCGAGCCGCGGTGCAGGTACGGCTGCGCCTCGCGGGTGAGCGCCACCAGCGAATAGGCGGACACGTCGAGGGCCAGCGCGAAGCCGTCGCGCGACGTGTCGACGAAGCCGCCCTCGAGGTCCTCCCGGCGCGCGAAGGCGAGCGCGTGGACGAGGATGTCGAGCTGTCCGTGGGCGGCGCCCCATTTCTGCGAACACGGCCCGGATCTGCTCGTCGGACTGGACGTCGCAGGGCTCCACGAACGTCGACCCGATCGACTCGGCCAGCGGCCGGACCCGCTTCTCGATGAGGCTCTCGACCGAGCAGAAGCCGACGTCGCGCCCGCGTCGTGGAGCGCCCTGGCGATCCCCCAGGCGATCGAGTGGTCGTTGGCGACCCCGAAGATCAGGGCGCTGTCTTGCCCGTCGAGCAGTCCCATCGGTCACCTCCGGCGAGCCGTAGCAGACGGCTACCATCGCGGCGCATGCCGTCCTCCCGATCCGCCACCGAGCTCCGGGCCGCGCTCGGCGGCGTCCGCGCGCTCGCTGCTCGACCTCGATGGGGTGATCGTGCTCGACGGGCCGACTCATCGCGGGCGCCGGCTGATGCCATCGCGCTGCTCGAGGCACGGGGGATCCCGTACCGGATCGTGACCAACACCTCGCTCGTCAGCCGGGCCGGCCTGTCGCGCTGGAGCGCGAAGCTGGGCTCGCCGATCCCGCCCGAGCGGATCTTCAGCGCCCTCTCGGCGAGCGCGGCCTACACGCGCCATCGGTTCCCCGGACGGCCGCTGTTCGTCCTTGCCGCGGCCGACGCCTTGACCGAGTTCGAGGGCCAGCACCTCCTCATGCCCGAAGCCGCCGCCGAGCCAGGGGCCGAAGCTGCGGCCGTCGTCATCGGCGACGGCCCCGAGGAGCTCACCTACGACAACCTCAACCGCGCGTTCCGCCTGGTCCGGGGCGGTGCCGAGCTCATCGGCATGCACCGCAACCCGTGGTGGCTGACGCCCGAGGGGCCGACGCTCGACTCCGGGGCGTTCGTGGCCGGGCTCGAGTTCGCGACCGGCCGATCGGCCCGGATCCTGGGCAAGCCGTCGCCGGTCTTCTTCCGGGAGGCGGCCGGGGATCTGGCCACCGAGGTTCGGGCGCAGGGCGGCGGCCCGCTCCGCCGCGCCCAGATCGCGATGGTCGGCGACGATATCCGCTCGGACGTGCTGGCGGCCCGGCGGGTCGGCCTGCGCGGCGTCTTCGTCCTCACGGGCAAGCACACCCTCGGCGACGTCGAGGCCGAGGCCGGCGTCCGCCGCGGCGCCCGCCCGGACGCGATCGCGGCATCCCTCGCGGCGGTCGTCGCGGCCCTCGGCTGACGTCGCGGTCCGGCCCGACGAGCGCGATACACTGGGGGCCACGCGTCCGCCGGCACCCCACCGGCACTCCGTCGACCGCCAACCCCGCACAGCGCGCATCCGCGAGACAGGGAGCATCACGATGACGACCGAGGCGACGCCGCGCCTGAAGATCACGTACGCCACCCTCCGCAACGACAACGAGGAGCTCCACGCTGAATACGAAGCCGGACTGCTCAAGGCCCGGGCCCAGCTCGGCGGCCACCACCGGAACTCATCGGCGGCAAGCCGCGGGACGGCGACGGGGCGTCACCACCGTCCGCTCGCCGATCGATCACGGACGTCGTCGTCGGGACGTTCGCGAAGGGCACCCGGCCGGGACGTCGAGGACGCGATCGCCGCCGCCCGCGCCGCCCAGCCGGCCTGGGCCGCCACGCCGTGGCGGGAGCGTCTGGCGATCATCCGCCGTGCCGCCGACGCTCATCAGCGAGCGCCAGATGGAGTACGCGGCGCTCATGGCGATCGAGGTCGGCAAGAACCGGCTCGAGGCGCTCGGCGAGGTCGAGGAGACGGCCGACCTGCTCCGCTACTACGCCGAGACGATGGAGGACAACGACGGCTACGACCACCCGATGGACAACCTCGGCGACGCGGCGGTCCACACCCGGTCGATCCTGCGGCCGCACGGCGTCTTCGCGGTCGATCAGCCCGTTCAACTTCCCGATGGCCCTGTCCGGCCGGTCCGACGAGCGCGGCGATGATGGCCGGCAACACGGTCGTCTTCAAGCCGAGCGTCGACCGCGCCGCTGTCCGGCGTGAAGCTCATCGAGGCGTACCGCGACGCGGGCGTGCCGGACGGCGTCGTCAACCTGGTCATGGGCCCGGGCGAGACGGTCGGCGAGGAGCTGCAGACGAACCCCGGGCATCGACGGGATCGTGTTCACCGGCTCGTACGAGGTCGGGATTCGACCTGTTCAAGCCGTTCTCGACGCGCTTGGCCGCGCCCGTGCATCGTCGAGATGGGCGGCAAGAACCCGGCGATCGTGTCGCGCCAAGGCGGACCTCGAGGAGGCGGCCGAGGGGATCATGCGCTCGGCCTTCGGGTTCGGCGGCCAGAAGTGCTCGGCGAACTAGCCGCGTCTACGTCGAGCGGCCGGTCCACGACGAGCTCGTCCGGCTCCTCGTCGAGAAGACCGAGGCGATCACGATCGGCGATCCGCTCCTGCGCGAGAACTGGCTCGGCCCGATCATCGACCAGCGCGCGGTGGACCGCCACCAGGCGGCCGTCGCCGAGGCACGCCGGGACGGGACGGTCTTCGTCGGCGGCGAGCGCCTGACCGACGGCGGCCTGGAGCGCGGCTTCTACGTCGAGCCGACCGTCGTCGGCAACCTGCCGGCGGACCATCGCCTGTTCCGCGACGAGCTGTTCGCGCCGTTCACCGCGGTCGCCGCGGTCGACTCGCTCGACGAGGCGATCCGCCTCGCGAACGACTCGCGTCTACGGCCTGACGGCCGGCGTCTACAGCGAGGACCCGGCCGAGGTCCAGCAGTTCCTCGACCGGATCGAGGCCGGCGTCCTGTACGTCAACCGCCGCGCCGGCGCGACCACCGGCGCCTGGCCGGGCGTCCAGGCGTTCGGCGGCTGGAAGGGCTCCGGCTCGACCGGCAAGGCCGGCCTGTCGATGTACTACGTCGCCCAGTTCATGCGCGAGCAGAGCCACACCGTCGTCGACTGACGGGGGAGCCTTCGCGACGGGCCGCTCCGGTATACTCGCCCGGCATCCAGACTGCATAAATCCTATTCGTGAGCCGGGGCCGGAGAGCGCCCCGGTCCGCGCTCCGAGAGGTGCTTCCGTGACCCAGGCCCCGTCGCGTCTCGCCGGTTCGCGCCCCGTTCCGCATCTCGTCACCGAGATCCCCGGTCCGAAGGCGCGCGCGCACGTGGCCTACGACGAGACGTGGACGTCGCCCAGCCTGCCGCGGGCGTACCCGATCGTGCCGGTCCGGGGCGAGGGCCTGACCGTCGAGGACATCGACGGCAACCTGTTCCTCGACTTCGCCGCCGGGATCGCGGTCACCTCGACCGGCCACTGCCACCCGATGGTCGTCGCGGCGATCAAGGAGCAGGCGGCCGAGCTGATCCACTTCAGCGCCTCGGACTTCTACCTCCCGATCTACCCCGAGGTGTGCGAGCGCCTGGCGAAGATCGCCCCGATCGACGGTCCCGCCCGGGCCTACCTGGGCAACTCGGGCACGGAGGTCGTCGAGGCCTCGATCAAGCTGGCCCGCCACGCGACCCACCGGCCCTACGTCGTCGCCTTCCTCGGCGCGTTCCATGGCCGGACCTACGGCTCGGTCTCACTGACCGCCTCGAAGGCGAAGTACCACGCCGGGTTCGGCCCGCTCCTGCCGGGCGTCTTCCACGCGCCGTACGGGAAGGTCGCGGACCTGCGCTGGTTCGACGAGGTCCTGTTCGACAAGCTCGCCCCGGCGAACGAGGTCGCGGCGATCATCGTCGAGCCGATCCAGGGCGAGGGCGGCTACATCGTCCCCGAGGACGGCTTCCTCCAGGGCCTCCGCGAGATCTGCGACCGGCACGGGATCCTGCTCATCGCCGACGAGATCCAGTCGGGCGCCGGCCGGACCGGCAAGATGTGGGCGGTCGAGCACTGGGGCGTCGAAGCCGGACATCCTGCTCACCGCCAAGGGGATCGCCAGCGGGATGCCCCTCGGCGCCATGGTCGCCAAGGCGAGCCTCCTCGAGGCCTGGGGTCCGGGCGCCCACGGCTCGACCTACGGCGGCAACCCGGTCGCCTGCGCGGCGGCCCTGGCCACGATCGACCTCCTCGAGGACGGCCTCGTGGAGAACGCCGCCGTACGCGGCGAGCAGGCGCTGGCCGGCCTGCGGCCTCTCGTCGACCGGTTCGCCGGCCTCGTCACCGACGTCCGCGGGAGGGGCCTCATGATCGGCATCGAGTTCGACAGCGCGGAGCACGCCGAGGAGGTCCAGTGGGCCTGCTTCCAGCGCGGCCTGCTCGTCCTCGAATGCGGCAAGTCGAGCGTCCGGATGTCACCGGCGCTGACGGTCAGCGCGGCCGAGATGGACACCGCCCTGCGGATCTTCAGCGAGGCCGTCCGCACGGTCGCCGGCGACGGCGCGCTCCTGGCGGCCGCGACAGCCGTCGGCGGGATCAACGAGGTCGAGGCCGCCGGCTGACACGACGAGGTCGCCCGGCATGCTGGTGGGCGACCTCCGGTGATGCTGACGCCACCGAGCTCAGGCCTGGACGGGGGCGTCCTCCGCCGCGCCGCTGAGCGACGACGACCACAGGCGCAGCGCGATCACCGCCAGCCCGATCAGGACGCCGACGCCCATGATCGGGGCGCCGATCCGCTTGACCTCGGCCGATTCGACGACCAGCCCGATGGCGAACAGGACGAGCCCGACGTTCGTGACCCAGAAGATGACCTGGCCGGCCCACGGCCATCGATCGGCGCGGTCCGCCGACAGCGCCAGGGCGGACCCGAAGATCAGGTTCGTGATCACGCCGATGAACACGGTGTGGTCGAGCGCAACGAGGACGCCCAGCGGGAGGGCTGACGGGTCGCCCGCCGAGATGAACTTGAACACGAGGTACATGAACAGGGCCATCGCCACGACGACGAAGATCGCCGCGGCGTGCACGTGTCGGCCGGGCGCCGCGCCCAGCCAGTTCGTCCGGAGCGCGGCCGGCCAGATCCGGACCACGAAGACGACGACCGCAACGAGCTCGCACAGGAGGTTCAGGCCGCCGGCCGCCTGGACGCTCTGCGGATCCAGGAACAGGAGCGCCACGGCCAGGATGAGGCTGCCGAGGAACAGCGCCGCGATCTGGATCACGCCGAGCATCGGGCGGCCCACGGTCCCCTTCAGCCGCCACTCGAGGAAGCCCATCGCGACGAGCACGAGGTAGCCGAACGTCATGGTCGCGGCGTGAGCGCCGATCGCGTCACCATTCGCCGGGAAGAGCGTCTTGCCGATCGCGAGCTGGACCTGCAGGAGGACGCCGATCACGGCGCCGTAGGTGAACGTGGTCAGGCCGAGCGCCACCGCGAGGGTCGGCAGGGATCGGCGTGCCATCGCCAGCCGCCACGCCCAGACGAGCAGCCAGACGATGGCGACCAGGAGCACCGTGCCCGTGATCGCGCGGGCAGGGTAGTTGCCCGAGTAGAACGCCGCGACGTAGACGGGCGGGGAACGGGAAGGGGTTCTCCGACGGTTCGGCTTGCCGGCCCACGGGATCAACCCGTCATGCCCTTCGGTACCGCCCGGCGGTCCGGGTGCCGCGTGCCCGATACTGGGCGGGTGATGGACCGAGCCTCCGCCGCCAGACCCCTCACTCCCGCGCTGCCCGCCCGATGACCGCCTCCCGGGTCGCCACGATGCACGACGCGGTGGCCGAGCTCGTCCGCGATGGGGACACGGTCGCGATCGAGGGGTTCACCCACCTGATCTCGTTCTCCGCCGGGCACGAGATCATCCGCCAGGGCCGGCGCGACCTGACCCTGGCGCGCCTCACCCCGGACGTCATCTACGACCAGATGATCGCCGCCGGCGTCGCCCGGAAGCTCATCTTCAGCTGGCTCGGCAACCCGGGCGTCGGGGGGCTCAACGCGATCCGGCGCCGGATCGAGGACGCCGACCCCGAACCGCTCGAGATCGAGGAGTACAGCCACTTCGGGATGGTCGGGCGGTACACGGCTGGCGCGGCCAACCTGCCCTTCTACCCTCTGCGGAGCTACTTCGAGACGGATCTGCCGAAGGCCAACCCGCTCATCCGCGAGATCGAATCGCCCTACGGGGATGGGAAGGTTTACGCGGTCCCACCGCTCAAGCCGGACGTCACGATCATCCATGCCCAGCGGGCCGACGCGCACGGCAACACCCAGGTCTGGGGCCTGCTCGGCTGCCAGAAGGAGGCGGCGTTCGCGGCGGACCGGGTGATCGTGGTCGTCGAGGAGCTGGTCGACGAGGCGGTCGTCCGGGCGGACCCGAACCGGACGATCATCCCGGGCCTCATCGTCGACGCGGTCGTCGTCGAGCCGTGGGGCGCCCACCCCTCCTACGTCCAGGGCGCCTACGACCGGGACAACCGGTTCTATCTCGACTGGGACCCGATCAGCCGCGACGAGGGGGCCGTCCAGGCCTGGCTCCGCGAGTGGGTCTTCGATCTCGATGGGCGGGCGGCCTACGTGGACAAGCTCGGCCCCGAGCGGCTCGCCTCGCTTCGCCCGAGCGGCTCGGCGCCGTCCGGCTCGGTCGACTACGGGCAGTACCGATGAGCGGACCGACCGGGGCGCCGGCCTTCTCGAAGTCCGAGATGATGATCGTGGCCGCCGCCCGGGAGCTGGCCGGGCAGCGGGTCTGCTTCGTCGGCGTCGGCCTGCCGAACATCGCGGTGAACCTCGCCAAGCGGACGGTGGCCCCGGACCTCGAGCTGGTCTACGAGGCCGGCGTCTTCGGCGCCGAGCCGGCCCGGCTGCCGCTCTCGATCGGGGACCCGACGATCGTCACCGGGGCGACCGCCGTCACTTCCATGTTCGAGCTCTTCTCGTTCTACCTCCAGGGCGGGCTGATCGACGTCGGGTTCCTGGGGGCCGCCCAGATCGACCGGTTCGGGAACATCAACACGACGGTCATCGGCGACGACTACCACCATCCGAAGACCCGCCTGCCGGGCAGCGGCGGCGCCTGCGAGATCGCGATCAACGCCCGCCAGGTGTTCGTGATCATGCGCCAGTCGAAGCGCTCGTTCGTCGAGCGGATCGACTTCCGGACCTCGGCCGGCAACCTGGGCGGGGCGGAGAACGCGGCCCGGATCCGGCGCGAGCAGGGCTGGCTCGGCAGCGGGCCGTCGGTCGTCGTCACGGACCTCGGGATCTACCACTTCGACGAGTCCGGCGAGATGCGCCTCGACTCCCTCCACCCGGGCGCGACGCTGGAGGGGGTCCGCGAGACGATCGGCTGGGAGCCGAAGGTGTCCCCGACGCTGACGGCTACAGCCGGCCCCGACCGACGAGGAGCTCCGGCTCATCCGGGTCGAGCTCGACCCCGGCGGCGCGTACACGAAGTAGTCCCGGACGGCACCATGCCGGCCCCGGAGGTGCCATCGCGCCCGGCGGAGAGGGAGCCGCCGGGCGCGATGTGACGGGCGGAGGGCAGAGGGCGGACTCCGCCCTCTGCGGGGGAGTGGGCTACTTCGCCTCGAAGGCGAGGAAGATCGGCGGGAAGGTCAGGGCGAACCCGACCGCCACGAGGATCAGCCCGACGACGAACGCCCGGTTGAAGTTGACCTCCTTGCCGCGCCACATCAGCCCGAGCACGAGCCAGCTGATGAAGTATGCGGCGACACCGAGGACCACCTTGCCGGAGAGCGGCCCGACGCCGCTGCCGATCCCGTAGTTCTTGGCGAAGTCGAGGAAGGTCTTGGCGTCCGGGCTGAGCTCGGCGAGGACCACCATGAGGCCGAGGACGGTCGCCCCGATCCCGGTCGCGACGACCGCCGCGGCGGCCGGGCCGTTCGGCTTGAACTGGGTCTGGTCTGTCATCTCAGTGTCCCTCTCTAGGCGACCGGGGCGGCCTTGGTGATGAAGGCGCCGAACAGGCCTGCGATACCGGCGGCGGCGAAGGCCAGGGTGAACAGGATCATCAGTGCGCGGCGCATCTCACCGTTCCGGACGAGCTGCGCGCCGTAGTACAGGACGATGAAGGCGACCGTCGTCGCGAGCATCGGCGCCAGCCAGCCGACGTGCTCCTTCCACTCCATGCCGAAGTCGTGCCACTGGGCGGTGTGCTCGTCGGCGAGCAGGAGCGAGCGAGGGAAGTCCGTGAAGTCGGTCGTGCCTGCGGGCGGGGCGGCCCGGTACCACGGGTAGACGATGAACGTGCCGGTGATCACGGTCAGCCAGGCCACGATCGCCATGACCCACGTCCCGAGCAGCATCCGGGGCGTGCGCTCCTGGACGCCCTGCTCGGTCAGCAGGATGCCGCGCAGGCTGTAGAAGCCGGCCATCCCGCCGCCGAACGCGAGAAGGAACAGGGTGCCGAGCCCCAGGCCGTGGATGACGGCCCAGAGTTCTCGGTCGGTGAGCTGCATCGTGTGCTACCTCCCTCGGACGCCGTGGACTCGGCGTCTCCATTGACGCTGACGATACAAGACGGTCGTTCGTCCCGGCATGCCCTGGGGACCGAACCTCCCGGGCCATCCGGCCTCCGGAATCGGTCGGATGCGCATGGGCGACTGGATCTCCACCCGGCGGCGGGGCGGGTCAGTCCTCGGGCGGATCGTCGTCCGGCGGCCGCACCACGAGGACCGGGCAGCCGGCGCGATGGACGACGTGGTCCGATACGCTGCCGAGCAGGAACCGCCCGACCGTGCTCCGGCCATGGGTCCCGACGACGATCAGGTCGGCGCCCTCGGCGGCCGCCGCCGCGACGATCCCGTCCCCGGCATCGCCCTCCCAGACGAGGAAGCTCGAGTCCGCGCCGGCCGCCCGCGCCCCGTTGACCACGGCCTGGGCCTGCCGCGCGTGGGTCTCGCGCGTCTCCGGCCGGACGCCGCGCCTGGCGCCGCCGCCCTTGGCCGGCTCCATGACGGTCACCACGAGGAGGCGCGCGCCAAGTCGGACCGCCAGGTCGATGGCCTGGTCGGTCGCCGCGCTCGACGCGCCGGTCAGGTCCGTCGCGAGGAGGATCGTCTCCACGCGACCGACGGGCGGCCGAGACGGATCGCTTCCGGCTGCCATCCCGTCACCCCTGCACGATGAGCGCGGTTACCATCCCGAACATTCCCTCCGTCCCCTCCGCGTGGGTGAGGATGTGGCAGTGGAACGCCCAGGCCCCGGGATTGTCGCAATCGATGATCACGTCGTAGCGCTCACCGGGGTTGACGCCGAGGGTGTCGCACCGGAACTCCGCGCCTCCGAGCGGCCAGCCGTCGCGGGCCACCACCCGGAAGTGCAGCCCGTGGAGGTGCCACGGGTGCATCATCAGCCCCTCGTTCATGAACCGGATCGCGATCTTGTCACCCTTCTTGGCCACGATCGGGGCGGTCGCCGGGAACCCGCGGCCGTTGATCGTGAACCCGCCGAGCGCGTCGTTGCTGATCCAGACGATGTCCTGGGTGACGCCGTACTTCTTGTCGTAGCGCTGCGCGGGGTCCCTGGGCTCGACGATGAACGCTCCCAGGAGCCCTCGCCCGACCTGGTCGGTCGCGTTGTGGTGCGAGTGGTACATGTGCGAGCCGGACGGCTTGGCCGTGAACTCGTAGGTGAACGAGGCGCCCGGGACGATCGGGTCCTGGGTGATCAGCGGGACGCCGTCCATCGCGTTCGGCAGGGCCTGACCGTGGAAGTGGACGCCGGTCGTCTCGTCAAGGTTGTTCTTGAAGGTCGCCCGAATCCGGTCGCCCTCGATCACCCTGAGCTGCGGTCCGGGCCAGGTCCCGTTGTAGCCGAGCGCGTCGAGCGGGTCCTTGAACGCGTCGATCTGGTGCGAGATCTTGTCGATGGTCATCTCGAAGACCTTGACGCCGCCGTCGAGCTTCGGCTCGAGCGGCTGGTTGCCGTAGCCTGCCACCTTCTGCCACTCGCCCGCGAGGAACCGATCGACGGCCTCCTTGGCCCTCACGTCATGCCCCGCCCAGCCGGGCGGGATCGGCGCGGAGGATGGGGCCGGGGAGCCGGATGCGGCCGGGCTCGGCGAGGCGTGGTCCATGCTCGGCGCGGCGGGGGTGGGCGAGGCGCCGACCGGCGGTGCGGTCACCGTGGGTCCGTACGTCCAGGCCGGCGCGGCGCCGGGCGCGCATGCGGCGATCGTGGCCGCGACGAGGCCGCCGCCGGCGATGGCTGCGCCGCGCAGGAATCCTCGCCGCGACAGGGCGCTGTCGGACGGCCCCCCGGCCGGGTCGGGGGACGGATCGACGATCTGGTCGGGGTGCAGCGAGCCCTGCGTGATGGTGCTCATGGCGGCACAGTCTCCGAGTGAGACGGGAGGGTGGGTAGTGACCTCTGGCCCCTCCTGAGGGGCCGGAGGGCGCAGGACGTGTGCGGCCGTCCCCCGCGCGTCCGGCTGCTAGGCTCTGGTCGTGATCCACCGCTTCGCGACCCGGCCGCTCCGGACGAGCACCTTCCCGGTCATCGTCATCCTCGAGACGCTCGACGCCTGGCAGCGGGACCCTACCCCCGCCCGCCTCGATCTCGTCCGGGAGGCGCTCGGTGCCGTGCTCCGGTTGACCGGCGCGCGAGGCGCGTACCTCGACGCGGAGGCGGCGCCGATCCCGCGGCTCCGGGTCGGCGTTGGGACCCTCGAGCGACGCCCGACCAAGGCTCGATCGGCTGGGCTCCGTGCCGTCGAGCTGCTCGTCGACGGCGGCCGGCTCCGCGCCGGCCAGCTCTGGCTCGATACGGGCGGCGCCGGCGATGCCGATGCCCGTCCTCCCACCGCCATCGAGCGGGAGCTCGACGCGGTCGGGGCGCTCGAGCTGGCGCTCGACGCCGCCTGGTCGCGGGAGACCGTCCGTCGGACCGTCGACCGGCTCGAGGCGCTCGACGAGGCGACCCGCGCGATCGCCGGCGTGCTCTCGCTCGACCGCGTGCTCCAACTCATCTGCGACCGCGTCCGGGAGCTGGCCCGGGCCGAGTACGCGGCACTCGGCATCGCGGATTCGGAGGGGTTCCTGGAGCACTTCGTGACGAGCGGGATCGGGCGTGTCGAGCGAGAGCGGATCGGGGCGCCGCCGCACGGCCACGGCCTCCTTGGCCTGATCATCCGCGAGGGCCGCTCGTTCCGCATCGCGGATATCTCGACGGACCCGCGCAGCCACGGCTTCCCGCCCAACCACCCGGCGATGCGGTCCTTTCTCGGGGTGCCGATCATGGTCAAGGGCAAGCCGATCGGGGATCTCTACCTGACGAACAAGCGCGGGAGCCACGAGTTCAGCGAGGGGGACCAGGAGCTCGTCGAGATGTTCGCGCTGCACGCGGGCATCGCCATCGAGAACGCCCGACTCCACGAGCGGGTCCAGCTCCTGGCGATCGTCGAGGAGCGCGAGCGGATCGGCCAGGACCTCCACGACGGGATCATCCAGGGGCTCTACGCGGTCGGCCTGTCGCTCGAGGACGTGCCGGACCTCATGGACGACGACCCGGACGAGGCCCGCGGCCGGATCGAGCGCGCGATCGACGGGCTGAACCACGCCATCCGGGACATCCGCAACTTCATCGTCGGGCTCCGGCCGGAGCTCCTCGAGCAGGTCGGGCTCGTCGGCGGCCTGGCTTCGCTGGCGGAGGAGTTCCGGCTGAACACGATGGTCGACGTCGAGCTCATCGTCGATGGCGCGGGCGAGCTCGACCTCCCTCCGGACCCGACCCTCCAACTCCTCCACATCGCCCAGGAGGCGCTCTCGAACATCGCCCGCCACGCGAAGGCGAGCCGGGCAAGCCTCGTCGTCCGCCCGGCGGAGGGCGACCACGTCATCCTCGAGATCTGCGACAACGGTCGGGGGTTCGACGTGGACGGTTCGCGCGGCCCGAGCCACCAGGGCCTCGCCAACATGCGCGCCCGGGCGGCATCGCTCGGGGGCGGGCTGGATGTCGAGAGCGAGCCGGACGCCGGCACGCGTATCATCGTCCGGGTCCCGCGTCGCCGGGATGCCTGAACCGCTCCGATTGGGAGGGAATGCCACCGTGTCCGATACCACGACGCGAGACGGGAGCGCCGCGCGGCCGCTCCGGCTCCTCGTCGTCGACGACCACGAGGTCGTCCGTCAGGGGCTTGCCTCGCTGCTCGCCCGGCGTGAGGCCTTCCAGGTCGTCGCGGAGGCGGGCACCGTCGCCGAGGCCCTGGAGATGGCCCGCAAGTACGAGCCGAACATCGTGATCATGGACGTCCGCCTGCCGGATGGCTCCGGGATCGAGGCCTGTCGCGAGATCCGGGCTGAGTTCCCGACGATGAAGGTCGTCATCCTCACCAGCTACCCGGACGAGGAGGCGGTCCTGTCGGCGATCATCGCCGGCGCGAGTGGCTACCTACTCAAGCAGATCCGGGCTCGGGACCTCGTCGCGGCGCTCGAGGCGGTCGGGCGCGGCGAGTCGCTCCTCGATCCGGCCGTCACCGAGAAGGTCCTCGAGCGGGTCCGCCGGATCGCCACCGGGACGTTCACCGACGAGCTGGCCCAGCTCACCCAACAGGAGCAGAAGATCCTGCTCCTGGTCGCGGAGGGGAAGACGAACAAGGAGATCGCCTCCGAGGTCTTCCTGTCGGACAAGACCGTCAAGAACTACGTCAGCTCGATCCTCTCGAAGCTCAATCTTGAGCGGCGCGCCCAGGCCGCCGCCTTCGTCGCCAAGCATCGCATCGCCCGCGACATGTAGGGGCGGACGGAACGGCATGCGCATCGTCACGCTCGAACAGGCCGTCGCGGGAATTCGGAGCGGCCAGCAGCTCTACGTCCACTGCGCGGCCGCGACGCCGTCGTTCCTGCTCGACGCGCTCGTCGCCCGCGCACCCGAGCTGCGCGACGTCCGGGTGGTCCACCTCCACTGCGAAGGGCCCGGGCCACATCTCGCCCCGGAGATGGCGCCGCACTTCCGCCACCGGGCGCTGTTCATCGGCCCGAACGCGCGGGCCGCGGTCAACGAGGGTCGGGCGGACTACATCCCGGTCTTCCTGTCGGACGTGCCGCACCTGCTCACCAGCGGGCTCATCCCGCTCGATGCGGTGTTCATCAACGTCTCCCCGCCGGACGAGCACGGCTTCTGCTCGCTCGGGACGTCCGTCGAGGCGATGCAGGCGGCGATCCGCTCGGCGAAGACGGTGATCGCCCAGCTCAACCGCTCGATGCCGCGGACGCTCGGCGAGAGCTTCGTCCATGTCGACGACATCGACCTCGCGATCGAGGTGGACCAGCCGCCGTACGAGCACCGCCAACCCGAGATCGGGGATGTCGAGCGGCGGATCGGCGAGTTCGTCGCGGACCTGGTCCCGGACAGGGCCACGATCCAGATGGGGATCGGGGCGATCCCGACCGCGGTCGGCCTGGCGCTCCACGGCAAGCGGGACCTCGGAGTCCACACGGAGATGATGACCGACTGCGTCCTTGACCTCGTCGAGGCGGGGGTGATCACCGGCGCGGCCAAGGAGCGCAACCGCGGCAAGATCGTGGCCACGTTCATGATGGGCACACCCCGGCTGTACGCGTTCGTTGACGACAACCCCATGGTCGAGATGCGGCCGACCGACTTCACCAACGACACCCACGTCATCCGCAGCTTCAGCCGGATGACCGCAGTCAACTCGGCCATCGAGGTCGACCTGACCGGCCAGGTCTGCGCCGACTCGATCGGCCACCGGATGTACTCCGGCGTCGGCGGCCAGATGGACTTCATCCGTGGCGCGGCCCTGGCGCCCGAGGGCCGGGCGATCATCGCCCTCCCGTCGATGGCGGCCGGCGGGACCTCGTCGCGGATCGTCTCCGCGCTTCGGGAGGGTGCCGGGGTGGTCACCACCCGGGCCCACGTCCGGACGATCGTCACGGAGTGGGGCATCGCCGAGCTCTACGGCCAGAGCCTGCGCGAACGGGCCAAGCGGCTCATCGCCATCGCCCACCCGGATGCCCGCGACGAGCTGACCGCGGCCGCCCGGCTGCTCCACGAGCTCTAGCGTCCGGTGGATCGGGACCTGCGGCCCGGATCGAGGGGCCATTCGGCCCTCGGTGGCCTCATCGGGGCCGGACGATGATCGCGGCTGTGGTGGGCGCCGGAGGGGACGCCCGGCGTCCACCCAAAGACATGGCCATTGAGTACGCGCGTGATGCTGAAGCCGCACCCCGGTGGTGCGGCTTCGTGGTATCCGGCCGGGGCCCGGCCACGGCGTGCCGAACGGCCCGCCGGTTCGGGCGGATGGTCCCTCGGCCCTGAGCGTTCCCAGGCGGCACGCTACCGGCATGACCGCTGCGTCCCGTCCCGAGACCGTCCCGCCCATCGAGGCCGCCCTCGCCCTCGCCCCCGTCGCCCGGTACCCGGGCATCCCGGCGATCCTCGACGGCTCGGAGGCGATCGCCCACGTCGAGACGCGGATCGGCGAGGTCGCCTGCGCCTACCCGATCACCCCGTCGACGACGATGGCCGCGGTCTTCCAGGCCGCCGTCGCCGAGGGCCGGCCGAACCTGTGGGGCACGCCGCTCCGCTTCCTCGAGCCCGAGTCCGAGCACTCCAGCGCCTCGGCGGCGGAGGGCGTCGCGCTGACCGGCGGACGGGCGGTGAACTTCACCGCGGGCCAGGGCCTGATCCTCATGAAGGAGGTCCTCTACGTCATCTCGGGCAAGCGGCTCCCGGTCGTCTTCCATGTCGGGGCGCGGGCGCTGACGAGCCAGAGCCTGAACATCCATGCCGGCCACGACGACGTGATGGGTGTCGCCGACACGGGCTGGGGGATCCTCTTCGCGCGGAACGCCCAGGAGGCGGCGGATCTCACGGCGATCGCCCGCCGCGCCGCCGAGGATTCGGAGACGCCCTTCCTCGTCTGCCAGGACGGCTTCCTCACGACCCACACCCTCGAGAACGTCCTGCTCCCCGAGGACGACCTCCTGCGCGACTACGTCGGCGACCCGCGGGTCCGGCTGCGCGACCTCTTCTCACCCCGTGACGCGTTGATGACCGGGGTCGTCCAGAACCAGGACAGCTACATGAAGGGCCGGATCGCCCAGCGTGCCTACTACGACCGGCTGTCCGGCGCCGTCCGCGGCGCGATGACCGAGTGGAGCGCGCTGACCGGCCGTCCGTACGGCCTCGTGGACGAGTACCGGACCGAGGACGCCGAGACGATCCTCGTCGCGATGGGCACGATCGCGGACACGGCCTTGACCGTCGTGGATCACCTCCGGGCCCAGGGTCGTCGCGTCGGCTGCATCGCGCTGACCTGCTTCCGACCATTCCCGGCGGGGGAGCTCGCACGGGCCGTCCAGCACGCCCGCGCCGTCGCCGTCGTCGAGCGGACCGACGAGCCGGCCGCCGCTGACCTGCCGCTCACCCGCGAGCTCAAGGCCGGTCTCGCCGACCTGGCCGCGGACGGCGACAAGGTCCCGCGGGTCCTCACCGTGTCGGCCGGCCTGGGGTCCCGGGACGTGGCCGCCGGCGACCTGGTGGCCACGTTCGACGCGCTCGACGACCCGGACGGCATCCGCCAACGCCACTTCCGCGTCGTCGGCATCCGACACCCGCTCGCCCTCGAGCGCGTCCCGGTCGACCTCCGGCCGGCGGGCGCGTACAGCCTGCGCGGTCATTCGATCGGCGGCTTTGGCTCGGTGACCACCAACAAGCTCGTCGCGACCCTGGCCGGCGAGCTGTTCGGGCTGCACGTCCAGGCGTACCCGCGCTACGGCTCGGAGAAGAAGGGCCTGCCGACGACCTACTACCTGACCATCGCCGAGGAGCCGATCCGCGGCCACGCGGAGCTCGACCGGGTCGAACTCGTCCCCCTCCACGACGTCAGCGCGTTCGGTCTCGGCGACCCACTGGCGGGCCTCGTCGACGGCGGCACGGTCTTCATCCAGAGCCCGCTCCCTGATGCCGAGGCGATCTGGGCGTCGATCCCGGCCCGCGTGCGGGCGGAGCTCGTCGCCCGGCGGATCCGGGTCACCGCTCTCGACACGGCCGCCCTCGCCCTGGCCCATGCGCCGCGGCCGGAGTTCCAGGTCCGGATGCAGGGCGTCGCGCTCGTCGGCGTCTTCCTGCGGGTCGCGCCGTTCGCGGAGCGTGCCGGGCTGGATCGTGAAGCGCTGATGGACGCGGTCCGCGACAAGCTCGGGCGGTTCTTCGGGAAGCGCGGCGGCGCGGTCGTCGACGCGAACCTGGCGGTCATCCGGGCGGCCTATGACGGGCTCATCGACGTGACGGCGGCGATCGTCGGAGGAGATCAGCGATGACGAACAGTGATGGCGTCGCCGCGACCGTCGGCGACCTGATGCACCCCGACCCGATCGTCGTCCTTGCAGACGCGCCGCTGGCGGAGGCTGCGAGGCTGCTCGACCGCCACAGGATCGGCGGCCTGCCGGTCGTCGATGCGACGGGCCTCCTCGTCGGCGTCGTCAGCCAGACGGACCTCCTCCGGGCCCGCGTCACGGAGCATCTCTGGGCCAACTGGCCCGGCCTCGCCGTCCGCCACCTGATGACCTCCCCGGCGATCACGGTCCGGCCGTCCCTGCCGATCCCGGACGCCGCCCGGCTGATGGAGCGCGAACGGGTCCATCGCCTGGTCGTCGTCGACGAGGACGACGAGCGCGTCCCCATCGGGATCCTCTCGACCGGCGACCTCGTCCATGCGATGACGGGAGCGCCGGCCGATGGCTGACACGACGATCGACGCGATCGGACCCTCGCCCGACGAGGCGATCGAGCTCCCGACGACGCGCAGCCCCCTGCCGCCCGCAGCGCCATCCGTGGATCCCGACGCAACTCCGCTGATGAAGGAGGCCGGCGAGCCGAAGGAGGTCCACGAGGGTCGACTCGGCGCCGCCCTGCCGGTCTTCGACATCGACGCCTACGTCGAGGACTTCAACCGCTCGATCGTGACCGCCTACCGCCGCGGCGTCGCGGACGTCGAGCTCCCCGCGGACGTCGGCCTCGCCCGGAGCATCATCCCGGCCGGGACCGCCGCCGTCCGTGACTTCAGCCACCTCGCTCCGCGGATCCCCGACTTCATCCGGGAGGCGTGCGTCGGGTGCATGACCTGCGTGACCGCGTGCCCGGACACGGCGATCCTCGGCATCGCCCTCCCGGAGTCCGCGACGGAGTCGGCGATCGAGGCCTTCGCGGCGGCCGAGCCCGAACCAGCCCTCGCGGGCGAGACCGTCCGGAGCCACTTCGCGCACACCCAGAAGTACGCCGAGGTCCCCAAGAAGCAGGGCAGGGAGCCGGCGGCGTTCGGGATCTTCGTCGACCCCGTCCACTGCAAGGGCTGCGCCGAGTGCGTCGAGGTCTGTCACGCCCTCGGCTACGACGCCCTCCGAATGATCGACAAGGTCGACACGGAGCCGAGCGGCGAGAGCACGCTCGAGCGCTACGGCCGGGACATGCGCTTCTTCCGGGACCTCCCGCCCACGCCGGTCGAGTACCGCAACGAGCGGGCGCTGGCCGATCTCATGCTCGGCGAGCACGCCTTCGGGTACGTCGGCGGGGCCGGCTCGTGCGCCGGCTGCGGGGAGGCCACGGCGATCCGGATGCTCGTCGCCGCGACGCGCCAGGTCCACGGCCCGGAATCGATGGGGATCGTCGCCGCGACCGGCTGCAACACCGTCTTCGGCAGCACGTACCCGTTCAACCCGTACCTCGTCCCGTGGACCAACTCGCTGTTCGAGAATGCGCCCGCGGTCGCGCTCGGCGTCCGGGCGCGCTGGGACCAGGCCGGCCACCCCGAGCGGCGCCTGTGGGTCTTCGGCGGCGACGGGGCGATGTACGACATCGGCTTCCAGTCGCTCAGTCGCGGATGGTCGCCTCGGGCGCGGACATCAAGGTCCTCGTCCTCGACACGCAGGTCTACTCGAACACCGGCGGCCAGGCGTCGACGGCGACGCTTCGGCGGCCAGGTGACCAAGCTGTCCGCGTTCGGCAAGGCGATCCACGGGCGGCCCGAGCCGCGCAAGGAACTCGGCCGGATCCTCGTCGCCCACGGCGAGGTCTACGTTGCCCAGACGACGCCGGCCCACATCAACCACTTCTACCGGGCGGTGATGGAGGCGAACGCCTACCCCGGTCCGGCGGTCGATCGTGGCCTACACGCCGTGCCAGCCCGAGCACGGGATCGGCGATGACGCCTCCACCCGCCAGGCCAAGCTTGCCGTGGAGTCGCGGGCGTTCCCGCTGTTCACCTACGACCCGCGCCGGGGCGAGACGCTGGCCGAGCGGCTGTCGCTCACCGGCAACCCGGCGGTCAGGGAGGACTGGGCGAAGTCGCCCGACGGTACGCCGATCGACTTCCTCGCCTTCGCCCGGACCGAGGGCCGGTTCGCTCCGCACTTCGCGGCCGACGGGACGCGGACGCCGGAGATCGAGGCGACCCAGGCCGATCGCCTGGCGAACTGGCGGCTGCTCCAGGAGCTCGCCGGCCTGCGCTGAGGGCCGTGCACCGCTCCCCGATCACCGCCCGGAACACGACGGTGGGCCGGGAGTCACGCCCCCGGCGTCACCAGGACACGACCGCGAGGAGCCGGTCGTAGCCGTCGCCCGGGACCTGCCCGAGGACCTTCCCGCTCGCTGCGTCGAGCCTGACGATCCGGCCGCCGTCGTGGAGCAGCACGTAGAGCGCCCCGCCGTCGGCTGTCAACCCGAACGCCTCGACCGCCTGGCCCTCGAGGAACCGGCCGGTCACCTTCAGGTCGGCGGTCCCGATGGCGAGGATCCCGCCCGCGCCGGCCGCGTACAGCGCCCGCCCGTCTGGGCCAACGACGACCCGCCGCCCGACCGGCCCGCTCTCCGAGTGGCCGAACTTCGCCAAGACGATCCCGCCTGCGGCCAGCGGCTCGACGCTGACCGAGCGTCGGATCCCGAGCTGGGCCGGGTCGACCTCGAGGGCCAGGCCGAGGGTCGCGTTGACGGCGTAGATCGACGTCCCGTCCGGGGTCGGGGCAAGGCCCCAGTCCCGCGCCGCGTCCGGATCGCCCGCGCGGGTCGCCGGCAGGTCGATGCAGACCGCCGTCCCCGCGGCAGTGTCGAGCGCGTGGATGAACGGGTGCTCAGCGCCGCGGTAGAGGGTGAAGACGCCGCCGTCGGCGCGCTGCACCTGGCCGAGCGGCCAGCCGGCCATCGGCTCGGAGGTATTCCGCTTGTCGGCGACCACGCCGTTCCTGAGCGTGCCGCTCGCGACGTCCACTGCGCGGACCTGGTAGCGGCCGGCCGGCTTGCCCGCGAGATGCTCGACGACGTAGAGCGTGGCGCCGTCCGGGGAGATCGCGTCGTACTCGAAGTCGCCCGGCAGCTCCACGATCCGGTGTGGCCGCTCTAGCGGCACGACCCGAAGGACGGCGAAGCGAGCTGTCGTCGGCGCCTTCGCCGAAGCGGACGCCGAGCGCGCCTCGACGAGGACGAGCGTGGAGCCGTCTCCCGAGAGCCCGGCGGGGATGGGGTCGTAACCGATCGTCGGCAGCCGCCAGTCGCCGTCGACGACGATCTCCGGGCCGCCGAGGCCCGGCTGGACGACCAGATCGCGGACGATTGTCTTCCCGCCCACCGGCGTGGCGACGACCATGCGTCCCCAGTCGGCGCGGGCCGGGATGCCTGTCGGGAGGTCGAGCATCTTCTCCTTCGTGCTGGCCAGGATGACCTCGAGCCCGTCGGCGCCCTTGCGCCCGACCAGGAGCCAGGCATCGGGCGAGGCCGGCGGGAGCGTCGGGACGGCCGTCGTTGCCGGGAGGGTCGTCGTCGCGCCAGGCGCCGTCGTGGGCACGGGGCTCGTCACGGTCGGTGCGGGCTGGCCGGTGGCCGCGCTGCAGCCGCTCGCGAGGAGCGCGAGGATGGCGATCGTCGTCGGGATGCGGCGCATCGAGGTGACCTCCGGTGGCGTGTCACCTCTCCTACACCGCGATGCGGTCACCGGTTCCCGCCTGCGCGAACCGGCCCGCCATCCGTCCGCGGATCAGCGCATGGAGTCTGCGATCCGGAGCGCCGCGCCGAGGTCCGGTGCGCCCTCGATCCGGATCGTGAGATCGCCGACCGTCCACGCGAGGACGTTCCCGACGAGGCGGATCGAGTCGGTCTCGACCGAGCCAGCGGGCCCGATGTACAGCAGCTCGTGGGGCTGGCCGGAGAGCCAGAACCCGGCGTGACCGGCGACCGTCACTGGCACGACCGTGGTGTCCGGCCCGAAGCCCTTCTGGAAGTAGCCCTCCTCGATCCGGCCGGGGAACTCGGTGACGAGGACGGCGACCTCCGAGCCGGTCGCGGCGGGGAAGCCGGCACCGGCCGGGTAGGTCGCGCTCACCCGGGCGTGGGGCGGCTCGCGATCGACGTAGACGGCGAGCGGCCGGCCGAGCTCGGGCAGGGTCGGCAGGAGTACCGCGTAGCCGGCCGCGGCGTTGACGCTCGCGAGGTCGACCGGGCGGCCGAGGTCGAGATCGCCGATCGGGCTTGGCGTCCGGGTCGGTGTCGGGCTCGGCGTCGGTTCGGGCGTCTCGCCCGGGGCGGGCGTAGCGGTCGGCGTAGCGGTCGGCCCGAAGAAGACGAAGCGCAGCCCGGGCAGCCCCAACCCGAGTGCGGTGGCGATCCCGGCGAGGACGAGGACGGCGGCCAGGGCGAGGACGAGCCCGCGCCGGACCGGTCGGCCGAGGAAGGGCAGCCTCCGGGTGACGCCTCGTCCGGCCCGTCGCGACTCGCCGGCGAGGATCCGCCGGCGGACGGCGCGCGCGAGGTCCGGCGCGGCCAGCGGCCGGAGGGTGCCGGCGAGGTCGCGCAGGGCGGCCTCGAGCTCGACGTCGGTCATCGTCCGGAGCCGCTCGATCATCGGTCCGTCCTCGTCCGGTCGGCGTTCGGTCGGTCACCGGTCGGTGGCGTCATCGGCGCGATCGGCGAACTGGCCCCGAGCCCGGCCCGGAGGCGGCCCAGTGCGCGCGACAGGCGCGACTTCACCGTCCCGCGGGGCACCCCGATCGCCTCGGCAGTCTCCGCCTCTCCGAGGTCGAGGAAGTAGCGGTAGCCGATGACGAGCCGGTCCTCCTCGCGCAGCCCGGAGATCGCGGCGAGGAGCGCAGCACGGCGCTCGTGGGCGAGGACCGCCGCCTCGGGCGACGGGGCCGCGTCGTCCGGGCGGTGGTCCTCAGCGAGACGCAGCGCGAGCCCCGCCCGCCGGCCGGCCGAGCGCCGCCGGTTGCGCGCCTCGTTCGCGACGATCTGGAGGATCCACGGGCGAAACGGCGACCCGATCCGGAACCGGCCGAGCGCCGCATGCGCCTTCACGAACGCGTCCTGGACCGCGTCCTCCGCCTCCGCTTCGCCGGCCAGGACGAGGCACGCGGTCCGAAGGGCCGCGTCCTGGTGGCGCCGAACGAGGTCCTCGTAGGCCATGGCGTCGCCTCGCTGTGCGCGTTCGATCAGCTCGGACTCTTCCGTCGGACGGCCCTCCCACGGTTCGCCTGCGCCCTTCATACACCACGCTCGCCTCGCCGGTTCCCGGAGCGTGCCGGCGCGGTCGCCGGCACGCTCCGGTGATGTCGGGTATGGTTTGCCGGTCGGGGAAGCCCCCCGCATAAAGGACACGACAACCGAAGATCGCCGCCGAACGGCTGACCTCGTGTCGTCGTCCTGCCGTCAGATCACCTGACGGCTCCCCGGGTACGCGCCCCGATGCGTGCGCACCCGACCCCCTCCCTCTGCCGTCGTGCGGCCCAGCCCATCGCCATCGCGCGCAGCGCGATGTCCTGGTAGAGAGGAGCACATTGGTCCGGAACCCCACGCGCTTCAGGGCGCTCGCTGCGACCGCGCTCGCGGCCGTCATCATGCTCACCGCGATCCCTGCAGAGGCAGCCCTCGCGACCGACCCGGCGCCCGCGCCCGCCGTCGCCCCCACCCTCGACCCGGCCGCCACGTCGACGCCGGCACCAAGCCCGGACCCATCCCCGACTCCCGACCCGGCCGGGACCGTGGTCGCCGCCCTGTCCACCGACCCGGCCCCGGCGCCGAACGCGGACCCCGCCGCGATCGTCACGGGCGCCCCGGCCACGTCCGCCGTGCCGACCACCGTGTCCGCCGCCTCGGTCGTCGTGGCCTACGCCCGGACCCACCTCCGGGCGCGCTACCGCCGCTCCGCGACGGGCCCCTCCGCGTTCGACTGCAGCGGCCTCGTCTGGCGCGTCTTCGCCCAGGCGCACCTCGGCCGGAAGGTCACCTCCCGCAGCGCCCGGGGGATCTACCTCGCTTATCGGAACCGTGGCCTCGCGTCGCGCCACAACCCCCAGGTCGGCGACCTCGTGGTGTGGGGCCAGGGCAGCCACGTCGGGATCTACATCGGCCAGGGCCGGGCGATCAGCGCGCTCATCGGGGGCGTTCGCGTCCACCGGGTCAATGCGCTGACCACCCCCTTCACGGCATACCTCCACACTCGTCTTGCCGGCGTCCGCGTGCCGGTCCGCCTCCTCCATCGGACGACCCGGCGCGCCGCAGCGCCTCGCTCCGGCAGCGCCCCGCTCCGGCGCGCGACCGTGGCGGTCAACCTCCGGGCCGGACATTCAACCGCGAGCGCCCGCCTCCGGACGCTGGCGGCCGGGACGAGCCTGCGGGTCCTCGCCCGGGCGTACGACGGGTCGCACCGGCTCTGGCTCGAGGTCCGGCTTCGAACCGGCCGAACCGGCTGGGTCTTCGCCGCGTACACCCGCCGCTGAGGGTCACCCCACCACGACCAGACGAAGCCCGGGACCCCACTCCCGGGCTTCGTCGTTTGCCCGGTCCGGCGTTCGGCCCCCAAGCTCGGGCGGTTCGGCTCTGGCGGGTGGCGCGACCGCGCAGCCATCCTCTGCGGGTCGGTTCCCGTCCGGCCCGGACGGAGCAGGGTGTCGGTCAGTGTCCCGCCGAGGTGATGCGCGATGAGGACCGTCTTCGTCAACCCCGAGCGCTGCATCGGGTGTCTCCAGTGCGAGTTCGCGTGTGCCGTCGAGCACTCGCGGACCAGGGATCCCGTGGCGGCGATCGGCGAGACGCCGCTGCCGCGAAAGCGGATCCACGTCATGGCCGGACCGCTGGCGAACAGCGCCTTCCCGAACCGCTGTCGCCACTGCGATCCGGCGCCGTGCCAGCAGGTCTGCCCGACCGGGGCGATCTCGCGCGACCGGACGGGCGACCTCGTCCTCCTCGACGAGGCCCGCTGCATCGCCTGCGCGATGTGCGCGATCGTCTGTCCGTTCGACGTCCTGACCTTCCACCCGGTCGACCACGCGGCCCGCGGGCGCGTCGTCGCGCTGAAGTGCGACGGCTGCGTCGACCGCCTCGAGCGCGGCGCGATGCCCGCCTGCGTCGAGGCATGCAAGGTGGGCGCGCTCGTCTTCGGTGACATCAACGAGATCGCCGCGGGCGGTCGACGGCGCGAGACGGCCGCCGTCGTGACCGCCACGGCGACGATCCCGCCCGACCGCCCGACCGTTCCCGAGGGCGTCGCGGCCTGGCGGGCATTGGGCGGATCGGCCGCGGACGTCGGCCAGGCAGGAGGTGTGCGATGACCGTCGAGACCCGGGGCGTCGCCCCGAAGGATGGATCCAGGACGCTAACGCTGCCCGAGGATGCCCGCCGCATGGTCGAGGTCGCCCGGGAGGAGGGGATCCCGACCGTCTGGGACCGCCTTGCCGCCCAGGAGCCCCAGTGCGGCTACTGCGCGCTGGGCGTGAGCTGCCGCAACTGCGCCATGGGCCCGTGCCGGGTCGACCCGTTCGGTGAGGGCCCGCAGCAGGGCGTCTGCGGCGCCGGCGCCGACCTGATCGTCGCGCGCAACCTCGGCCGCTCGATCGCGGCCGGCGCAGCGTCCCACTCCGATCACGGCCGGGACATCCTCGAGGTGTTCGAGGCGACCGCCAAGGGTGAGACGACGGGCTACCGGATCGCCGACGAGGCGAAGCTGCGGCGCCTGGCCGAGGAGTGGGGGATCGAGAGCGGCGACCGACCGGTGGACGAGGTCGCCCGCGACCTGGCTGCGGCGATGTACGACGACTATGGCTCGGCCAAGTCCGCGCTCGGCTTCGTGGACCGGGCGCCGGATCTGCGCCGCGCCCTCTGGGAACGGCTCGGGCTGACCCCCCGCGGGATCGACCGCGAGCCGGTCGAGATGCTCCATCGAACGCACATGGGAGTCGACAGCGACTACGCCAACGTCCTCCTCCACGGCCTCCGGACGAGCCTCGCAGACGGCTGGGGCGGCTCCATGATCGCGACCGAGCTGTCCGACGTGATGTTCGGCACGCCGACGCCGAGGCGCTCCACGGTCAACCTCGGGACGCTCAAGGTCGACCACGTCAACATCGCGCTCCACGGGCACAACCCGCTCCTCTCGGACGTGATCGTCCAGGCCGCGGCGGATCCGGAACTGGTCGCGCTCGCGAAGGAGAAAGGCGCCGCCGGGATCAACCTGGTCGGGCTGTGCTGCACCGGCAACGAGCTGCTCATGCGCCGCGGCGTGCCGATGGCCGGCAACCACCTCATCCAGGAGCTGGTGATCATGACCGGCGCCCTGGAGGCGATGGTCGTCGACTACCAGTGCATCATGCCGTCGGTGACCGACGTCGCGAAGTGCTTCCACACCCGGGTGATCTCGACCTCGGACAAGGCGAAGCTCCCCGGCGCGACCCACATCTCGTTCGACCCGGGCAAGGGCCTCGAGATCGGCCGCGAGATCGTCCGGATGGCCGTCGAGGCCTATCCGCAGCGGAACCCGGACCGGGTTCGGATCCCGGTCGAGCCGGTCGAGATGATGGCCGGCTTCAGCGTCGAGGCGATCCTCGGCGCCCTCGGCGGGACGCCTGCCCCACTCGTCGCGGCGATCGCCGACGGGCGGATCCGGGGCGCGGTCGGCGTCGTCGGCTGCAACAACCCGAAGATCACCCAGGATTACGGCCACGTCACCCTGACCCGCCGGCTGATCGAGAACGACATCCTCGTCCTGGTGACCGGCTGCGCGGCGGTGGCCAACGGCAAGGCCGGCCAGATGGTCCCGGAGGCGGCGACGCTCGCCGGCCCGGGCCTGCGGTCGGTCTGCGAGGCGTTCGGCATCCCGCCGGTCCTCCACGTCGGCTCGTGCGTCGACAACACCCGCATCCTCGTCCTCGCCGCGGCGCTGGCGAAGCACCTCGGCGTCGACATCAGCCAGCTGCCGCTGGCCGGGGCGGCGCCCGAGTGGTACTCGGAGAAGGCCGTCGCGATCGGCGCCTACGTCGTCGCCAGCGGGATCACGACCGTCCTCGGCGTCCAGCCGCCGATCTTCGGCAGCCCGAACGTGGTCAACCTCCTGACCAACGGCCTCGAGGGGGTCGTCGGGGCGAAGTTCGCGGTCGAGCCCGACCCCGAGAAGGCGGCGGTCTTCATCCGGCGCCACATCGAGGAGAAGCGCCGCGGCCTCGGCCTGCCGTACGTCGAGGCGACGGCGATCCAGCCGGCGGGGCCGGTCCTGGCGACCATCTAGGACGGCTGTCGTGGAGCCGTTCCGCGTCGTAGTGACGGGCAAGGGCGGCGTCGGCAAGACGACGCTGACGGCGCTCCTCGCCCGTCTCCTCGCCCGGCGGGGAATGACCGTGCTCGCCGTCGACGGCGACGCCCAGCTCAACCTCGCCCACGCGCTCGGGCTCCCGCGCGCCGAGGCGGAGGCGCTCGTCCCGCTCGCCGATGCGAAGGACTACATCGAGGAGAAGACCGGCGCCCGGCCGGGCGCCGGCTGGGGCCTTCTCCTGCGGCTCAACCCGGATGCGTCGGACGCCGTCGACCGGTTCGCCGTCCGCGCCCCGGACGGGGTCCGTCTCCTGGAGATGGGGACGCTCCACCAGGCGGCCGTCGGCTGCCTGTGCCCGGAGAACACGCTGCTCGCCTCGACGATGGAGGCGATTGCCCTCCGGCCCGGGGAGGCGATCCTGCTCGACACCCAGGCCGGCGTGGAGCACTTCGGCCGGGCGCTCGCCCGCGGGTTCGGCCACGCGCTCGTCGTCGCCGACCCGACCTATAACGGCATCTCCGTCGCGCTCCGGGCGGCGCGACTCGCCCGCGACCTCGGGATCCCGGCGATCCACCTCGTGGTCAATCGCGTCCGGGGCCCGGCCGACGGCATGCGGGCGGCCGGCCACCTCCGAGACCTCGGCGACTTCGACTTCGCCAGCCGCCACGCCATCCCGTTCGACGAGCGGGTGATCGAATCCGAGCCGTCGGTGGAGGTCGTCCTCGATGGCTCCGGGTCCGAGCTCCTCGGGGCGGTCGGCGGACTGGCCGAGACGATCGCGCCGGGATGCGCCACGAGCATCGTGAGGGTCCCATGAAGCGCGTCGTCATCATCGGAGCCGGGCCGGCCGGGATCACCGTCGCGGAGACCCTCCGCGGCCTCGACCCGGAGGTCCGGCTGACCATGGTCTCCGCGGAGCCCTACCCGCCCTACTCCCCGCCGGCGCTCGCCGACCACTTCCTGACCGGGCGGGACGAGCCGCTGTTCTGGAAGGGTCGCGACGTGTGCGACCGACTGGGGGTGAGCTACCGGAGCGACGTCCGAGTCGCCGAGGTCGAGCCTGATCGCCAGCGCCTCACTCTCGCCGACGGGGGCGTCCTCTACTTCGACGCCCTGGTCATCGCCTCGGGAAGTCGGCTCCACGCCCCGGTCGAAGGCTCCGAGCGCGGCGGCGTCCACGACTTCAAGTCCCTCCGTGCCGCGACCGCGCTCGTCGAGAGGGTCCGCCGGGGAGAGGCGCGCAGCGCGCTCATCGTCGGGGCGGGCTTCATCGGGACGGAGATCGCGCTGCTCCTCGTCGACCTCGGCGTGGCGGTCACGATGCTCGAGCGGCTCGGCTGGGTGATGCCCCGGATGCTCGACCCGGAGACGGCGGAGATCGCCGTGGCGGCGATGCGTGCCCGCGGGGTCGACGTCCGACTCGGGATCGCGGTCGAGGCGTTCGTGGGCGAGCCGGAGGTGACCGGGGTCCAGCTCGCCGGCGGCGAGGTCTTGACCGCCGACCTGTGCATCGCCGCGACCGGGGTGAAGCCGAACGTCGACTTCCTGGCCGGCACCGGGATCGACGTGGGCTGGGGGATCCGGGTCGACGATCACCTCCGGACGAGCGTGCCCGGGATCTGGGCGGCCGGCGACGCCGTCGAGGCGCCCGACCGGCTGACCGGCGAGCCGTACGTCCACGCCATCTTCCCCAACGCGATCGAGCAGGGCAGGGTGGTCGGTCTCAACCTGGCCGGGCAGGAGACGGCCTACGACGGCGCGGAGCGGATGAACAGCCTCAAGCACCTCGGCCTGCCGATCGTCGCGGTCGGCGCGGAGACCGGCGCGGTCGAGCTCCGCCGGCGGCGCGGCGCGGCTCTCCGGAAGGTCTTCCTCGACGACGGCCGGATCGTCGGGTTCCGCCTCGTCGGCGACATCTCCGCCGCCGGCGTCCTGCGCTCGCTGATGCTTCGCCGGGTCGACGTCCGCCGGTTCGCCGGCGGGCTCGTCGACCCTCGCTTCGGCGAGGCCGACCTCATCGCCCAGGCGCTGCCCTCCTGATGCGACCGGCGACTCGCGGCCCGGCCCACTTCTCCGCCTCGACGGCGGCGAACCCGAACGTCGAGGCGAGAAGGACGAGGGCGAGTTCCCCGGCGCCCAGCGCCTCCGTCCCGAAGACCGGCTGGAGCCCCGGGAGGTAGACCAGGGCCAGCTGGACGGTGAGCGTCGCGCCGACCGCGAGGGTGAGCGGCAGGTTCGAGCGCAGTCCCAGCCGGAGCAGGCTGGACCGCTCCGAGCGGACCGCCAGCGCGTTGCCGAGCTGGAGCAGGGCGAGCGTCGTGAAGACCATCGTCTGCCAGTGCCAGCCGAGCTCCACGGCGAGCGCCTGGAGCCCCAACGGTCACGGCGCCCATCAGCAGGCCGATCACGAGGGCCTGCTACCAGAGCCCGTCGCCGAGGATCGAGTGGCTCGGTGGACGGCGCGCCCGCTCGACGATCTCGTTGCGGCCGATCCGTCCGAGCCGGTCGGCCGCCTCCGCGTCCGACAGCCCGGTCGTCGGGTCCGTCGCCAGGGCCCGGGCGACGTCCTCCGGCTCGAGCGTCCACGGTCGGTCGGGGGTCGCGCTGATCATCGATCTCCCGCCCGTCTGCCCGCGTCAGGAGGGGGGCGGGTCGGGTCGGCGCTCGCCGGCGAACTCGCGGGCCAGCTCGGCCAGCGCGGCGAGCCGGGCCTCGACGAGGCCGTTGATGCTGTCGGGCGGATAGGCGCCTGCGGCATCGCGCTCGCCGGCCGGGCGACCGGTCAGCAGCTCCATTGCCTGGTCGACCGTCTCGACGGCCCAGACGTGGAACCGGCCGGCCTCGGCGGCCTCGACGATGTCCGGCCGGAGCATCAGCCGATCGACGTTCGTGGCCGGGATGAGGACGCCCTGCTGCCCGGTCAGGCCGCGGGCGGCGCACACGTCGAAGAAGCCCTCGATCTTCTCGTTGACCCCGCCGATCGCCTGCGCCCGCCCGAGCTGATCGATCGAGCCGGTCATCGCCAGCGACTGGCGAATCGGCACCTCCCCGAGGGCCGAGAGCAGGGCGCACGCCTCCGCCAGCGAGGCGCTGTCCCCCTCGACCGGGCCGTACGACTGCTCGAGGACGATGCTCGCCCGGAGGGTCAGCGGACGCGCGCCGCCGAACCGGCCGCCGAGGAAGCCGGCGAGGATGAGGACACCCTTGGAGTGGATCGGCCCGCCCAGCTCGATCTCGCGCTCCACGTCGACGACCTCGCCCCGGCCGACGCCGATCCGGGCAGTGATCCGACCCGGCCAGCCGAAGCTGAAGCCACCGACTTCGGCGACGACGAGCCCGTTGACCTGGCCGACGGTCTCGCCGGCGGTCTCGACCCGGACGGCGCCCCGCCCGATCTGCTCGTGGACCCGCTCCCGGAGGCGGCCCGCTCGCCGGGTCCGCGCCTCGATCGCGGCCTCGACGTCCGCGGCGGCGATCGCCGTCCGCTCGCCGGCGGCCGCGAGGTAGTCGGCCTCGTGGAGGAGGTCGCTCAGGTCGCGCATGTGGGTCGACAGTCGCTCGGCGTCGCCGAGGATCCGGGCCGCGTGCTCGATCACCCGGGCGACTGCCGACCGGTCGAGTGCCCGGAGCCCGTGCTTGCGCGCCAGCGAGCCGAGGAGCCGGGCGTACACGAGGTCGTTCTCCGCGGTCCGCTCGATCTGCTCGTCGAAGTCGGCCTCGACCTTGAACAGCTCGAGGAACTCGGGGTCGTGCTCGCACAGCAGGTAGTAGATGAGGCGATCGCCGACGAGCGCGACCTTCACGTCAAGCGGGATCGGCTGCGGCTCGAGCGAGACCGTGCTGACCAGCCCGAGCGCCTGGCCGAGCGACTCGATCCGGATCTCGCCGGCCCGGAGGGCGCGCTTGAGCGCCTCCCAGGCGTACGGCTGGGTGAGGACCTGGCGGGCCTCGAGGATGAGATAGCCGCCGTTCGCCCGGTGCAGCGCGCCCGGACGGAGCAGGCTGAAGTCGGTGACCAGGGCGCCGAGGTGGGCGACGTACTCGACCCGGCCCACGAGGTTGGCATAGGTCGGATTCAGCTCCTCCACGACGGGAGCCCCGCTGGAGTGGCTGTGGTCGACCAGGAGGTTGACCTCGTAGCGCCGGAACGCCGACGGCTCCGCGGCGAGCGCCCGGACGGCCACCGGCAACGCGGCCGAGCTCTGCTCGCCGGCGATCGCCTCGACCGCGTGCTCGACCAGGTCCGCCTCGACGGTGTCGAGATGGGCGAGGACCTCGGGCAGCTCCGCGTAGCTCGCCCGGAGCTCGTCGATGAGGTGGCTCACCGCGAGCCGGGTCACCTCGCGGTCGAGCTCGCGCACCTGCTCCCGATGGTCGCGCTCCCAGCGCGGGACCCGCCGGACGATCTCCGCGAGCCCGGTCTCGAGTCGCTCCAGCCCGACCCTCAGGCGCTCCTGCTCATCTGGCGGCAGCTTCTTGAAGTCCTCGGGACCCAGGACGGCGCCCTTCCGGATCGTGGCGAGGGCCGTCCCGACGGGAGTCCGGATGACGGCGATCCCGAGCTTGCCGGCGCGCTCCTCGAGCTCGCCCATTGCCTCGTCCCGGCGGGCCTTGAGGGCGGCCTCGAGGGCCTCCCTGCGGCTCCGGCAGGACTCGCTCTCGAAGGCTGCCGGGATCGCGCTGCGCAGCTCGCGCACGAGCCGCTCCATGTCGTCGCGGAGCCGGACCCCGTTGCCGGTCGGCAGGCGGAGCGCCCGCGGCCGCTGCGGATCGGCGAAGTCGTTGACGTAGCACCAGTCGAACGGGGCCCGCTCGGTGGCCGCCCGATCGTCGAAGCTCTGGTGGATGACCGTCCGCTTTCCGATCCCCTCCGGGCCAAGGGCGAACACGTTGTAGCCCGGCCGGCGGATCCCGGTCGCGAACGTGACGGCCTCGAGCGCGCGGTCCTGGCCGACGATCCGCCCATCCGTGAGGTCGGCCGTCGTCTCGAACGGGAACGTCTCCGGGTCGCACCGGCGACGGAGCCGCGCTGCCGCGAGTGGATCCACGTGCGCCAACCTCCTGCGAACAGGCTGGACTCGAAGACTACCGCGCGGAACGGCGAAACGGCACACCCCGGCCGGCCGGATGGCCCTCCGCGGACCGGGGGCCAAACGGCCCGACGGCTTCGGGCCGGGCACCACTTCCGAGCCCACGACCCGGTCGCGAGATTCAAGATGCGGCGACGGCGCGGCACCGTGAGCGCGCCCGCGTCGCGAGGTCCCGACGGAGGTCCGCCATGACGGAGGCCGCCGAACGCTCGATCCTCGGTGAGCTCGAGCGGGCGGAGCTCGACGCCCGCGAGCGGCGGCTGGCCGCCCAGGCAGAGGCGGACCGCCTGCTCGAGTCTGCCCGGATCGCGATCGACGAGCTCGAGGCCGGCCTCGATGCCCGGATCGACGGAGCGATCGCGGTCCTCCGGAGCGACGTCCTCGAGCGGGCCGACCGCGAGGTCGCCGCCATCGAGCGGGAGCTCGCAGCGCTCGATCGGGTCGTCGCCGACGCCTCGGCCAGCGGGCGGGACCGGGCAGGGCGGGCGCGCTTCGAGGCGGCTGTCGGCGACGTCGTCGCGGCGGTCCTGGGCGAAGCCGGATCGGCCGGGTGATGCCGCCATGCTCCTGCCGATGCGCCGCGTCGACGTCCTCGCCCCGCGGAGCCGGGTCGGGTCGGTCCTCCGCTCGATCCACCGCGCCGGTGTCCTCCACCTCGTGCCGTACGAGCCGCTGCCGGACGTCGGGCCGGCCGTCTTCGGTGCCGAGCTGACGACCGGGCCCGGGACGCCCTACGACACCGCCCTCGAGCGGGTCGTCGAGCTGGCCGGGCTGCTCGGCCCGGCGAGGGCGCCCGCCGGGCTGGCGGCCGAGCTGTGGGCGCTCGACGACGACGCCCTCGCGGCGGAGGTCGACCGGCTGGAGACGGTCCGCGATCGGGCCGCGCGCTTGACCGGCGAGCGGATCCGGCTCGACGGCCAGGCGACCCGGCTGGACAGCTACCGGCGCCTCGTGGAGGGCCTGCGCGGGGTCGTCGGACGGCTGCCGAGGGTCCGCGGGTTCGGCTCCACCGGGATCGTCGTCGGGGCGCGCCATCGGGCGGTGATCGGCCTGATCCGCGAGGAGCTCGAGCAGATGACCGACGGCCGCTGCGAGGTCATCGCCGCCGACTTCGGGCCGGATCGGGTCGCCGGCATCCTCATCTACCCGCTCCGGCTGACGAGCGAAGTCCAGCTCCTCCTCGGCACGCGGGACCTCGAGGAGGTGACCCTTCCCGAGGAGCTGGCCGGCGTCCCGTTCGACGAGCTCGGACCCCGCCTGGCGGCGGACGCGGCCCGCCTGCGCGACCGCTCGGCCGACGCCGAGCGTGAGCTCGCCGAGACCACTGCCCGCCACGGCCCGCGGGTCATCGCGCTGCGGCTCGTCCTGGGCGACAGGATTGCCGAGGCCCGCGCCCTGCACGACGCCGGAGCGAGCGACCACGTCGTGGTTCTCGGCGGCTGGCTGCCCGCCCGCGAGCTGGCCGGCCTGCGAGCGCGGCTCGAGCGGGAGGTCGGCCCGGAGGTCGTCGTCCTGGAGCGGCCGGCCGGGCGCGGCCACCCGCCTGACGCGCCGGTCGCGCTCGAGAACGGACGACTCGCGCGAGCGTTCGAGCCGCTGGCGTCGTTCGTGAGCCTGCCCCGTTACGGGTCACTCGACCCGACGCCGCTCATGGCGGTCACCCTGCCGGCCTTCATGGGGCTGATGATCGGCGATGCCGGCTACGGGCTGGTCCTGCTCGCCCTCCTCGTGCTCGCCCGGCGGCGCTGGCGGGGCGCCCCCGCGATGGCGGTCGTCTGGCCGATCGGGGTCAGCGCGGCGGCCGCGACGATCCTCTTCGGGGTCCTCTTCGGCGAGTGGTTCGGGGAGGCGGGCCGGGAGCTCCTGGGACTCCGCCCGATCTGGCTCGACCGGCGCGAGGCGATGGTCCCGCTGCTCATCCTGGCGATCTCGATCGGGGTCGCCCAGGTCGGTCTGGGCCTCGTCCTCGGCGTCGTCAACTCGGCGCTCCTGCACCATCGACGGGAGCTCGCCGGGCGGGCCGCCCTGCTGGTCAGCCTGGGAGCCATCCTGGTCGTCCTCGGCTGGATCTCCGGCCGCCTCCCGGACGGGGTCGGCTACGCCGGGCTGGCCGGGCTCGTCATCGCGCTGGGCGTCCTCCTGGCCACGCTCGGGTTGGCCGGGCCGGTGGAAATGATCGGGGTCCTCGGGAACGTGCTCAGCTACGCCCGGCTGATGGCGATCGGGCTCTCCTCGGTGATGCTGGCGGTCGTGGCGGCGCGGCTGGGCGGCCTCGTGGAGAACGTCGTCGTCGGGGCGCTCGTCGCCACCCTGGTCCACGGGATCAACCTGGCCCTCGGGGTGTTCGATTCGACCGTGCAGGGCCTGCGGCTCCACTACGTCGAGTTCTTCAGCAAGTTCGTCGAGCCCGGCGGCGTGCCGTACGCACCATTCGCGTCCTCGCTCCCGGAGCCCGGGCGGGGAGCGGGCTCGCGCCTGACAGAAGGAGGCTGAGATGGAAGAGGCGGCGCGATTCCTGGCCGCGGCGCTGGCGGTGGGGCTGGGGGCGATCGGCACGGCCTGGGCCCAGTCGCGGATCGGCTCAGCGGGGGCCGGCGCGATCGCCGAGAAGCCCGAGATCACCGGGACGATCCTGATCCTGGTCGCCCTCCCGGAGACGATGGTCATCCTCGGCTTCGTCGTGTCGACGCTCATCTTGTTCCTGTGAGGGGATCCCGGTGAGCGTCGAGGCGCTGGTTCGGATCATCGCCGAGGAGGCCGAGACCGAGGCGGCCGCGATCGTCGCCGCCGCCCAGGTCCGCGCGGACGGGCTCGTCGGGGAGGCCCGCGCTGCCGCCGACGCCCGGCTCGCGGTCGCCCGCGCGCGCGCCGAGCCGGCGATCCGCGCGGAGGCCGTCCGGCGGGTCAATGCGGCCCGGCTCCGTCTCCTCGAGCGGCGGGCCGAGCTCGTCGCGGGCCGGACGGCGGCCGTCTTCCGGGCGGCCGAAGAGCGGCTCGCGGCGCTCGCCGAGGGAGCCGAGCCGGAGCGCTGGCGCACGGCAATCGGACGGCTGGCAGCCGAGGCGATCGCGCTGGCCGGCCCGGGCGCGGAGGTCCAGGTCCGGGCCGCGGACGCCGGGTGGGTCGCCGCCGCGGCCGAGGCTGCCGGGGCTCGCGTCATCGGGCCTGGTCCGGACGTCACCCCGGGGGAGGTTCCCCCGGGGGTCGTCGTCCGGTCGGCAGACGGCCGGATCGAGGTGGACGCCACGCTTCGGGCCCGCCTCGATCGGGCCCGTCACCGGCTGGCCGAGACGGTCGCCACCCGGCTCGGCCCGGATGCACCCGGCGAGAGCGCTGGGCGAGCCCCGGGCGGGAGCGCCGGCCGATGATCGACTACGGCAACGCCCGGGTCGCCGCGATGCGCTCGCGGCTGCTGACCGCCGCGGACCTCCGCCGGCTCGGGGAGGCCGGCTCCCCGGCGGCGCTGGCCGGCCTGCTGGAGCGCCACGAGGACTGGCGGCCCATCCTCCGCGCGGTCGCCCCGATCGGCGCGGACCCGCTCGCGGTCGTGGAGGCGGCGATCGAGCGGCACCGCTCGGCCCGATCGGGGGCGCTCCCGCGCTTCTACGACCCGCCGCGTCGCGGGCTGGTCGCGGCGCTGGTCGCCTCGCTCGACATCGAGCGGGTCGTCGCGCTCGTCCGCCGGCGCCGGGCCGGGGCGACCCCCGACGAACTCGGGGCGACCCTCATCGCCGGGGCCCTGCTCGGGCAGTCCGAGCTCGGTCTTCTCGCTCGTGCCCCGACCCTCGCGGAACTCGCCCGTGGCCTCGTCCGGGTCGGCCTGGTCGACCGGACGGACCTGGCGGGGCTCCTGGCGGCCACGGACCCGGCCCTGCCGCCGGAACGGTTCGAGGCGGCCGTCGCCGGGGCCGTCGACCGGACCCGCGACCGGTGGGTCGCCGGCCGGGGTCGTGACGCGGCCGTCGTCCGGTCTGTCCTCTCGGACGAGCGGCGGGTGCGCGTCGCGGCCTCCGCCGAGCTGCTCGCGACCGGCGCGGCCTCCGCGGCGCTCCTGGAGCGCCGCGCGACGCTCGTCCGGCTCGATGCCCTGGCCCGGACCGGCCGGCGCGACCCCCTCGGGATCGGCCCGGTCGTTGGCTACGTCGCCGCGGTTGACGCCGCCGCGATCCGACTCCGGGCGATCCTCGCCCGCGTCGCCGGTGGCTGGCCCGAGCAGCTGGTCGACAGCTACCTGGCGCCCGGCGTCGCCGGCGGCGTGAGCATCGCCGGCGGCGGAGGATGACATGGCCCGGCTCGTCGTCGTCTCCAACGCGTCGCTCGCCGACGGGTTCCGGCTTGCCGGACCGGAGACGATCGTCGCGCGGCCGGGACCGGAGGCGGCCGCGGCGCTCCGGGCGGTGACGCGCGAGGGCGATGTCGGGCTGGTCCTGGTGACCGCCGACCTCTGGGAGAGCGTCGACGAGCGTCTCCGCGGCCTCCTCGAGCGCCTCCCCCGGCCGGTCGTCCTGCCGATCCCGGCGGGTGGCGCCGCCGGCGTCGCGGAGCGGCGGCAACTCATCGGCGAGATGCTCCAACGGGCGATCGGATTTCGGATCGAGCTCACCGGGGGGGCCTGGCGATGAGCGGGACGACGACGGGGACGACCGGGATGCCCGGGACGACGACCGCCGGGCGGCTGGTCGCGGCGTCGGGGCCGGTGGTCCGCGCGACCGGGCTGCCCACCGCCGCGGTCGGTGACGTCGTCCTCGTCGGGCCGCAGCGCCTGCTCGGCGAGGTCATCCGCCTCGATCGCGAGACGGCCACGATTCAGGTCTACGAGGAAACCGCCGGGCTGCGCATCGACGATCCGGTGGATCCGACCGGCGCGCCGCTGCGGGCCTGGCTGGGGCCGGGTCTCCTCGGATCGACCTACGACGGCCTCCAGCGGCCGCTCGATCGGCTCGCCGCCGGCGGGACCTGGCTCCTCCGGCCCGGATCGGTCGGCGAGCCGGGAGCGGCCGGTCCGAGCGTCGGGCCCGACCCGGCGCGCCGCTGGCGGTTCGAGCCGCTCCGCGGGCCCGGCGACGAGGTCGGCCCAGGCGACGTGCTCGGGACGGTCGCCGAGGGGCCGCTCGTCCACCGGATCCTCGTCCCGCCCGACGTCGGCCCCGGTCGCCTGGCCGCGCTCGACGCCGGCGAGGTGACCATCCTCGAGCCGATCGGCGAGCTTCGGACCGCGAACGGTCCGGTCCGGCTCCGGCTCGCCCATCCGTGGCCCGTCCGGCGACCCCGGCCGGTTCGCCGCCGGCTGCCGGTCGAGCGGCCGCTGGTCACCGGGCAGCGGGTCATCGACATGCTCTTCCCGGTTGCCCTGGGCGGCACGGCCGTGATCCCGGGCGGCTTCGGGACCGGCAAGACGGTCGTCGAGCAGGCGCTGGCTCGCTGGTCGGACGCCGACGTCGTCGTGTACGTCGGGTGCGGGGAGCGCGGCAACGAGATGGCCGAGCTCCTGGCCAGCTTCCCCGGGCTGGTCGACCCGCGGACCGGCGGGCCCCTCATCGAGCGGACCGTACTCGTCGCGAACACCTCGAACATGCCGGTCGCCGCCCGCGAGGCGTCGGTCGAGCTGGGGGTGACGATCGCCGAGTACTTCCGCGACCAGGGGCTCGACGTCGCCCTCCTGGCGGACTCGACGAGCCGCTGGGCCGAGGCGCTGCGCGAGATCGGCGGCCGCCTGGAGGAGCTCCCCGGCGAGGAGGGGTTCCCGGCCTACCTCGCCAGCCGGCTGGCCGGCTTCTACGAGCGAGCGGGCCGGGCGGCTCCGATCGGCGAGCCGGAGCGGGTCGGGTCGTTGACGATCGTGGGGGCGGTCTCGCCGCCGGGCGGAGACTTCAGCGAGCCGGTGACCCAGGCGAGCCTCCGGCTGGCCGGGACGTTCTGGGCGCTCGACGCGGAGCTGGCCCACGCCCGCCATTTCCCGGCGATCGGCTGGACCCAGTCGTACTCGCTCTACGTCGAGTCGCTCGCGCCCTGGTACGAGGCGACGGTCGACCGGGACTGGCGGGCGCTCCGGGCCGAGGCGATCGAGCTGCTCGCGCGCGAGCGGGGCCTGCTCGACATCGTCCAGCTGGTCGGGGCCGACGCGCTCGCCGACGAGGACCGGGTGATCCTCGAGGTCGCCCGGCTCCTGCGCGAGGCGTTCCTCCAGCAGCACGCCTTCGATCCGCGGGACGCGTCGCGGTCGCCGGCCGTCCAGGTCGCGCTGCTGCGCGCCGTCCTCTCGGCGCGGACCGGGCTGACCCGCGCGATCGAGGCGGGGGCGACCCTCGGCGAGGCGCTCGGCGCGGCCGCCCTGGGCGAGCTCCACCGGGCGAAGGCGTGGACCGGGGACGACGTCACCACGCGCCTCGCGGAGCTCGCCGCCCGGCTCGAGCGGCCGGCGGGGAGGGCACGAGCGTGAGCCTGTCGATCCGTCGGGTGCGGGGCGTCGAGCGGCTCGCCGGGCCGCTCCTCGTCGTCGGTCACGTTCCGGGGATGGCCCTCGGCGAGGAGGTCGCCGTGACCGGCGCGGACGGCGTGCGCCGCCACGGCCGGGTCGTGGAGCTCGACGCGGAGCTGGCCGTCGTCCAGGTCCACGAGGGGACGGCCGGGCTCGACCTGCGGCGGACGACCGTGGAGCTGTCCGGAGAGCCGTTCCGGCTCGGGGTCGCGGCGGCGATGCTCGGCCGGGTCCTGGACGGACGCGGCGCCCCGATCGACGGCGGCCCGCCGATCGTCCCGCTCCGGCTCGCCGACGTGAACGGTGGCGCGATCAACCCGGCGGCCCGCGACCACCCATCCGAGTTCATCGAGACCGGGATCAGCGCGATCGACCTCCTCGACAGCCTCGTCCGCGGCCAGAAGCTGCCGATCTTCACCGGGGCCGGGCTGCCCGCCGACGAGCTGGCGGCGCGGATCGCGACCGGTGCGCGGTTGCTCGGGCAGGAGCGCTTCGTGACCGTCTTCGCGGCGATGGGGATCACCCGTCGGGAGGCCGACTTCTTCCGGGGCGCCTTCGCCAGCTCCGGGTCGCTCGACCGGATCGCCTCGTTCCTGAACCTCGCCGACGACCCCCCGATCGAGCGGCTCCTCACCCCGCGCTGCGCCCTGACCCTGGCCGAGCACCTCGCCCTCGAGCTGGGCATGGACGTCCTGGTCGTGCTCACCGACGTGCTGGCCTACGGCGACGCGCTGCGGGAGCTGTCCACGGCCCGCGAGGAGATCCCCGGGCGGCGCGGCTACCCGGGCTACCTGTACACGGACCTCGCGACGCTCTTCGAGCGGGCCGGCCGGGTTCGGGGGCGGGCCGGGTCGCTGACCGTCCTGCCGATCGTGACCATGCCCGACGACGACATCAGCCACCCCATCCCGGACCTGACCGGGTACATCACCGAGGGCCAGATCGTCCTCTCGCGCGAGCTCCACGGCCGCGGCGTCTTCCCGCCGATCGACGCCCTGCCCTGCCTGTCGAGGGTGATGAACGCCGGTATCGGCGAGGGGCGGACCCGGGCCGAGCACCGGGTCGTCGCGGACCAGCTCTACGCCCTCTACGCGCGCGGTCGCGAGCTGCGCCGGCTCGTCACCGTCATCGGCGAGTCGGCGCTGTCCGCGCTCGAGACCCGGGTCCTCGAGTTCGCCGAGCGGTTCGAGGTCGAGCTCGTCGGCCAGGGCCCCGTGCGCCGGACGCTCGAGGAGTCGTTCGAGGTCGCCTGGCGGCTCCTCGCGACGATCCCCCGCGGGGAGCTGACCCGCATCCCGGAGGAGGTCCTCGACCGCGCGCTGCCCGGCGGTCCGACGAGCGAGCCGCCGCCGGCGCCTCCATCCGAGCCGGATCCGGAAGACGAGGCCGCGTCGTGAGCCGTCCGAGGACGCGGATGGCCCTCCTCTCGGCGCGCGGCCAGCTGGCGCTCGCGCGCCAGGGCCAGGCCCTCCTCGAGCAGAAACGCGACGCGCTGCTGCGCGAGTTCTACCGCGAGGTCCGGGTCGTCTTCGCGGCCCGCGAGGAGCTCGACGCGGCGGCCGGCATCGCGCGGCTCGCCCTCGACGAAGCCCGGGTCCGGCTCGGCGCGGAGCCCGTCGCGGCGGCCGCAGCCGGCGCGCTGGGCGACGTGGCGGTCGAATTGGAGGCGATGACCGTGATGGGGGTCGCCGTCCCGGCGATCACCCCGCGTAGCCTCGTCCGGCCGGCCGCGGCGCGCGGTCGCGACCCGGCCGTCTCGGGACCCGCCCTCGAGCTCGCGGCCGAGCGGTTCGAGGAGGAGCTGACGGTCGCGATCCGGCTGGCCACGGTGGAGGCCCGGGTCCGCCGCCTCGCCGCCGAGATCCGGCGCACGAGCAGCCGGGTCAGCGCGCTCCGGGCGCGGGTCGTCCCGGCGCTCGAGGCGGAGGTCCGGGCGATCGCCTTCGCCCTCGAGCAGCGCGAACGCGAGGACCGCTTCCGGCTCAAGCGGGTCAAGGCCACCCGGGAGCGCAGGCTGGCGGAACGGGCCGTTCGGCACTGGCTCGGACCGTCCGCGGGTGGCACGATCGCAGACGACCCGGAGAGGTCACGTAGCGAAGAAGTCCCACGATGACATCAACGGACGGACCCGTGAGGGATTTCTCCGGGTCGACTGCGTCCCGGAACCGGCCACCGTCAGCGCCCACCGGGGGTCTCCGCTTCCACGAGGCTCTGCCGCATACGGCCGATGCGGGTTTCCGTGCCTGTGCCCCGGACCTGGCGGCGCTCTTCGAGGAGGCCGCGGCCGCTCTCGCCGAGCTCGCTGCCGACGTCGCGCCGGACGCCCGTCGGACGTCCGAGGCGCGGATCGAGCTCCATGCGGCGGACCTGGTCGGCCTCGCGTTCGCCTGGCTCAACGAGCTGATCGGGTTGAGCGACACGGGTCGCGGGCCGCTCGCCGCGACCGCGGTCGAGCGGATCGCCCCCATCCGATCCGCCCGGCCCGCCCCCTCCGCCGATGCCGCGGCGCCTCGCCCCGCGGGCGGCTGGTCGCTCATCGGCCGGGCCTGGTTCGCCCGCGCCGACCATGACCGGGTCCGGCCCCGGGTGGACGTGAAGTCGGCCACCTTCCACCGCCTGTCCGTCGAGGAGTCGCCCGCGGGCTGGTCGCTGGTCGCCTACCTGGACGTCTGAGATGAGCGTGACGACGGCCCCCCGCACGACCGGCGGCGGACGAGGGATCCGGCTCGAGCGGATCGACGCCGTGCGCTGGCGGATCGCCCGTGATCCGGCCCGCGGGATGCGCGTCGAGGGGCTCGTGTTCGCCGACGACGGACTCGCCGCCGCGCTGCGCGACGACCCGGTCCTCGACCAGGTTGCGAACGTGGCTACGCTGCCCGGCATCGTGGGCGCCTCGCTGGCGATGCCCGACGCGCACTGGGGCTACGGGTTCGCGGTCGGCGGGGTCGCCGCGATGCGCCGCGACGGCGGGGTCGTCAGCCCCGGCGGGATCGGCTTCGACATCAACTGCGGCGTCCGGCTCCTGCGCACCGACCTCGGTGCCGCCGACGTCCGGGCCGTGGCCGGCCCCCTCGCCAATGCGCTCTTCCGGGCGGTTCCATCGGGGGTCGGCGCGTCATCGGGGCATCGGCTCCGACCGGCCGAGCTCGAGGCGGTGCTCGTCCAGGGCGCGGCCTGGGCGGTCGGACGCGGCGCCGGCACGCTGGACGACCTCGAGCGGACCGAAGAGCGCGGTGCCCTCGCCGGCGCCGACCCGGACGCCGTGTCGCGACGGGCCCGCGACCGCGGCGCGGACCAGCTCGGGACGCTCGGCTCGGGCAACCACTTCCTGGAGGTCCAGGTGGTCGAGCGGGTCGTCGACGAGGCGGCCGCCGCGGCGTTCGGTCTGCGGTCGGGTGGGGTCGTGGTGATGATCCATTGCGGGTCGCGCGGTCTCGGCCACCAGGTCTGCACGGACCATCTCGCCGCGATGGACCGGGTCGCTGCCCGGTACGGGTTCAAGTTGCCCGACCGCCAGCTCGCCTGCGCCCCCCTGGACGCCCCCGAGGCCACGGCCTACCTCGGGGCGATGGCCGCCGCCGCCAACTTCGCCTGGGCGAATCGCCAGTTCATCGCGGCCGCCGTGCGTGACGCGATGGCCGCCGTCTTCGGCAGCTCGCCCGAGCGGCTCGGGATCCGCCAGGTCTACGACCTGAGCCACAACATCGCCAAGCTGGAGCGCCACCTGGTGGAGGGGCGCGACATGGACCTCGTCGTCCACCGCAAGGGCGCCACCCGGGCCTTCCCCGCCGGGCACCCGGACGTCCCGGCCGTCTACCGGGCCGTGGGCCAGCCGGTCCTCATCCCGGGCGACATGGGTCGCGAATCCGTGGTCGCGGTCGGCGCGCCGGGTGCGATGGCCGAGACCTTCGGCTCGACCTGCCATGGGGCCGGCCGCAGCATGTCGCGCCACGCGGCCGCCCGGGCGCTGCGGGGCGTGGACGTCGCCGCCGAGCTCGCCAGCCGCGGGATCGAGGTGCGCGCGGAGCGGCGCGACCTCCTCGCGGAGGAGGCCTCGATCGCCTACAAGGACGTCGCCGCGGTGATCGCGACCGCCGTCGCCGCCGGCCATGTCCGCGAGGTTGCCCGGCTCCGGCCGCTGGTCGTCGTCAAGGGCTGAGGCGATGGTCACGGTCACCGCGCCGATCGAGCGGAGCGAGCGCGGGGTGGCCCCCGCGATCCTGGCCACGCCGCTCCCCGACGGCAGCGTGCGCTGCGACCTGTGCGCCCACCGCTGCCTGGTCAGGCCGGGTCGGCTGGGCATCTGCGGCGTCCGCGAGAACCGCGCCGGCCGGCTCGTCACGCTGGTCCACGGCGAGGCGGTCGCGGCCAACCTCGACCCGATCGAGAAGAAGCCGCTCTATCACGTCCTGCCCGGGAGCACCGCCTACTCGATCGCGACGCGCGGCTGCAACTTCCACTGCCGGTTCTGCCAGAACTGGGCGATCGCCCAGGCGCCCCGCGAAGGTCTCCCGCCTCCCTCGTTCCGGCTGCCGCCCGAGGCGGTCGTCGCCGAAGCGCTCGCCGTCGGCGCCCGGAGCGTGGCCTACACCTACGTCGAGCCGACGATCTTCGCCGAGTACGTCCTCGACACCGCCCGGCTGGCCAGGCCGGCCGGGCTGCTCGGGCTGCTGGTCACCAACGGCTACCAGACGCCCGAGGCCCTCGACGCGTTCGCCCCGTGGATCGACGCCGCGAACGTCGACCTGAAGAGCTTCTCCGAGCGGTTCTACCGGCGGATCTGCGGGGCCCGGCTCGCGCCGGTCCTCGACACCCTCGTCGGGATGCGCCGGCGCGGGATCTGGGTCGAGGTCACCACGCTCCTCGTCCCTGGCCTGAACGACGACCCGGGCGAGCTCCGGGAGCTGACCGCCTGGCTCGTCCGCGAGCTCGGGCCGGAGACGCCCTGGCACGTCAGCCGGTTCTTCCCGGCCCACCGGATGACCGACCTCCCGCCCACGCCGCTGGCGACCCTCCGGGCGGCGGCCGAGCTCGGCCGGGTGGCTGGCCTGCGCCACGTCTATCCGGGCAACGTCCCGAGCGACGGCGCGGATCTCCCGGACGACACCCGCTGCGCCGGGTGCGGCGAGACGCTCGTCGCCCGGCGGGGCTACACGATCCTGGCGAACCGGGTCGTCGAGGGCGGCTGCCCGGCCTGCGGGACCCCGATCGGCGGGATCTGGGCGTGAGGACCCGGTCGGCCGCGACGGACAGGGTGCGCCGCGCCGCGCATGCCGGGACCTTTTACCCAGCCGACCCGACCGTGCTCACCGCCCGGGTCGACGCGCTCCTCGCCGCGGCCCGCCGGGGGCGGCCGTCGTGGGCCGCTCCACCGCTGGGGCTGCTCGTGCCGCACGCCGGCATCGACTGGTCCGGGCCGGTCGCCGCCCGCGGCTGGCTGGAGCTCGAGCCCGACCCTGTGGCACCGGGTCCGCCGCCGACCGTCGTCCTTCTCGGGACGAACCACTTCGCCCGCTGGTCCCGCGGCATATCGGCCTGGTCCGGGGGCCCCTGGTGGACGCCGCTCGGCGAGGTCGCACTCGACGAGGCGCTGCGCGACCGGATCCTCGCCCTCGGTGACCCATTCGCGACCCGCGCCGAGGCGCACCTCGAGGAGCACTCGATCGAGGTGGAGCTGCCCTTCCTCGCCCGGGTCCGGCCGGACGCGCGGATCGTGCCGCTGCTCGTCGGACCGCTCGACGAGCGCGAGCTGCGGGTCGCGGGTGCGGCCCTCGGCCGCCTCCTCGCCGAGGTCCTGGCCGCCGGCGACCCGGTCGTCCTCGCCGCGAGCTCCGATCTCGCCCACTACCCCAGCCGGGCCGTCGCCGAGCAGGTCGACGCCGAGTCGCTTCGGGCCATCGCCGCCCTGGACGCCGATCGGCTCGCCCGGCACGAGGCGGCCGCGGAATCGGCCGCGGTCGCGGGCCTGGACTGCGCGCTGTGCGGGATCGAGCCGGTCCGGCTGGGCCTCGCCGCGCTCGCCGTGATGGGTGCGACGGCCGGCAGCGTCCTCGCTCATGCCACCTCGGCCGACGCCCCCCTGGGCGAGGCGCGCCGCGTCGTCGGCTACGCCGCGGTGCGTTTCGACTGACCTTCGTCGGATCAGGCCGCCCGGCGTCCCGCCTCGAACGCCGCGAGGTCGGCTTCGACGACCTCGGGATGCTTCGGACCGACGATCGACGCGAGGGCCGCGCGGACGGCCGCCGGCGCGACGATCCCCAGCCGCTCGACGAGCACGCCGAGGGCGACGATGCTGCCCAGCCGCTCGTCGGCGCCGGGCCCGCCCAGGTCCACGCACGGGACGCGCAGCTCGTCGATGTCGCCCCGGCCGGACTCCGCCTCGACGAGCGAGGCGTTCACGATGAGCAGTCCCCCGGGCCGGACGAGCGGCCCGAACTTGTCGAGCGAAGGCGGGTTCATCACGATCGCCGCGTCGGTCCGGTCGACGACCGGTGAGCCGATCGGCTCGTCCCCGACGATCACCGTGCACGACGCGGTCCCGCCGCGCATCTCCGGGCCGTACGACGGGATCCACAGGACCTCACGACACTCCCGGTTGGCCGCCTCGGCGAGGACGTGGCCGGCGAACAGGATCCCCTGGCCGCCGAACCCGGCGATGACGATCGAGCGCTCCACCGGTCAGCCCTCCGAAGCCGACGGCGCCGAGGTCGGGGCCGGCGGCGCGATCGCCGTCGGGGCCTTCGTCCGATCGACGAGCACGCCCGGCGGGTAGACCTCGGCGACCGCCCGGCCGAGCCATTCCATCGACTCGCGCGGGGTCATCCCCCAGCCGACTGGGCAGTTCGACAGGACCTCGACGATCGCGAACCCGGCATCGGCCAGCTGGACCTCGCAGGCCTTCCGCAGGAACGCCTTCGTCTTCCCGATCGCGGCCGGGTCGACGACCGAGCCACGCGCCGCGTAGGCCACGCCCGGCAGGAGCGCCAGCATCTCCGTGATCGGCAGCGGGTAGCCGTGCAGCCGGGCGTCGCGCCCGGTCGGCGTCGAGGTCGTCACCTGGCCGAGGAGCGTCGTCGGGGCCATCTGGCCGCCGGTCATCCCGTAGATCCCGTTGTTGACGAAGATCGCGGTGATCCGCTCGCCACGGGCGGCCGCGTGGACGATCTCCGCGGTCCCGATCGCGGCCAGGTCGCCGTCGCCCTGGTAGGTCAGGACGAAGGCATCCGGGCGGACCCGGCGGATGCCCGTCGCCACGGCCGGCGCCCGGCCGTGGGGTGCCTCGCAGAAGTCGAGCTCGAGGTAGTCGTAGGCGAAGACGGCGCAGCCGACCGGGGCCACCGCGATCGTCCGCGGCCCCAGCCCGAGCTCCTCCAGGACCTCGGCGATGAGCCGGTGGACGATCCCGTGGCCGCAGCCGGGGCAGTAGTGCGTCGAGCGGTCGGCGAGGAGCTTCGGCGGCCGGTAGACGAGCCGAGGCGTGGCGCGAGTGGTGGCCGGGGCCGTCTCGGCGGTCATCGCGGGCCTCCCTGGTGGGTCACCACGGTCTTTTGGTCGCGGTCCGGGTAGAGGGGAGGGAGCAGCCGCCGCCAGTCGGGCTCGTCGGCGGGCCCGACTGGCGCGCTCACCGGACCCTCCGCGTCCCGCGAGCTCATCGGGGCCGCCGCCACGGTCGTCGAGCGGCTCCCGACCGGTCGTCCGGCGAGCCCTCCTCGCTCGATCAACCCGAGCGGGTCCGCCTCGGCGTCGGGCTCCCCGGCGGCCAGCCTGGCCTCGGTCAGCCCGTACGCCCGCCCGAGGGCGCGGACGACCTCGTCGGGTGTCGGGACGACGCCGCCGGTCCGGCCGTGGAAGAAGACCGGGACCGCGCCCTCCACGGCGAGCCGGACGTCCTCGACCATCTGGCCCGCGGACATCTCGACGACGACGATCGCCCGCAGCCGGGGCGCGAGCGCCCGGACCGCGTCCGACGGGAACGGCCAGAGGGTGATCGGCCGGACGAGCCCGACCCGCATCCCCGCGGCGCGGGCCCGGGCCATCGCCGTCCGTGCGACCCGGGCGGCCGTCCCGTAGGCGACGATCGCGATCTCGGCGTCCTCCAGCCCCTCGCCGGCCCAGCGGACCTCGGCGGCCTCGATCGCCCGGAACTTCGCCTGGAGGTCGCGGTTGTGCGCCTCGAGCTCCTCGGCCCGGAGGTGGACCGAGCGGATGACCCGCGGCGGCCGGCCGTCGGCCCCGCTCAGCGCCCACGGGGCGACGGGGCGGGGGAGCGGCCGGAAGCGGGGCGCGACCGGCTCCATCGCCTGACCCAGGATCCCGTCGGCCAGGACCATCACCGGGGTCCGGTAGCGCTCGGCGATCTCGAAGGCGGTGGGCACCAGCTCGATCGCCTCGGCGATGGAACTGGGGGCGAGGACCGGGACCCGGTAGTCGCCGTGGCCGTGGCCCTTCGTCGCCTGGAAGTAGTCGCTCTGCGACGGCTGGATGCCGCCCAGCCCGGGGCCGCCGCGCATCACGTTGACGAGGACAAGCGGGAGCTCCGAGCCGGCCAGGTAGCTCATTCCCTCGGCCATCAGGCTGATCCCGGGGCTCGAGCTGGAGACGAGGACCCGAGCGCCGGTCGCCGCCGCGCCGAGCGCCATGTTGATCGCGCCCAGCTCGCTCTCGGCCTGGACGAACGCCCGATCGAGTTCCGGCATCCGCCGCGCCATCCACTCGAGCAGCTCGGCCTGGGGGGTGATCGGGTAGCCGAAGTAGGCGTCGCAGCCGGCGGCGATCGCGGCCTCGGCCATCGCCTCGTTGCCCTTCATCAGGACGCGGGCCGGGATCGGACGGGCCGGGGTCGAGGTGCGGTGGCGGGCGTGGGTCGGGGGCAGAGGGGTCGCGACGGTCACTGGTCGGCCTCCATGGAGCGGGCCGCCCGGGGGGCGGCGAAGACGGTGAAGACGGCGTCGGGGCAGACCTTCGCGCAGCGCGCGCAGCTCGTGCAGCGAGCCGGGTCGAGGAGCCGGACGGGATGGTGGCCGAGGCGGTTGACGACACTCCGGTCGAGGGCGAGGACACCCGGCGGACAGGCCACGATGCACAGCTCGCAACCCTTGCAGCGGTCCGTCGCGATGTCGAGCGGGAACCACGTGCCGGGTCCGGCGGGCTCGGCAAGGACGAGGGTCACGACGCACCTCCGGACCCTAGCCTCCCACCTGCGGACCGTTCCTGCGAGTGCCGAACGGCGCGTCGTCGCGGGGCGGATGACCCATCGAACGGCCGGTCGGCCCGGGCCGTCCCGCCGTTCCGCAGGTGACCGAGGGCCCTATCTCTGGCGCCGCCGGCGACCGACGATGTCGTCGCGCGACCGGGCCGAACGGGCCCGGCGACGCAGGGCCGCGAACCGGTGGCCGGGAGGCGAGCCATGTTCAGCGATCTGCGCCAGGGCGCGGAGGTCGAGCGCCGGTTCATCGAGCACGAGCACCGGGAGATGGCCCCCGGGATCTCGCGGATCTACGAGGTCGCCGGGCTCGCCGGGAGCCTCGCCGCGCCGGACCTGTCGGCCGCCCTGCGGAGCGTGCTCGACTGGCTCGAGCGGTCGTACCTGCCCCATTGCGACTGGGAGGACGCCTGGCTCTACCCGGACCTGGACCGGATCGCCGGGACGCCCTGGGCCACCCGCTCGATGCGCTTCGACCATCGCCAGATCCGCGAGCTGGTCGATCGGCTCGAGATCGACTGGGAGCTCCTCCGCCACGAGCCGACCCACCGCCACCTCGCCGACATCCGGGCGCGCCTGTATGGCCTCCATGAGCTGGTGAAGTGCCACCTCGAACGAGAGGAGCGGTTCCTCGTCCCGCTCCTCGATGCGCGCGCGACCCTCCCGCCGTTGAGCAGCCAGCCGCCGCCCGGTCCGTAGCGCCCCGGCCCCGTCGCCGGACCCGCTGCCCGGCCCGCCGTCAGGGCTCGGGTTCGATTCCGCGCCGCCGCGGCGGGTCGCCGGCCTGCAGGCGCAACCAGGCGATGAGTTGGCGGTCGGTCAGCGGTCCCGACGGCGTCGCCCGGATCGCGCGCGTTCGGCCGCGGTGATGGTCGGCCTCGGCGAGCGTCCGGGCAAGGTGGGCGCGGACCGTTCCCGGCCCCAGGATCTCTACGTCGCCGTCGGGCGGGACGGCGGCCACGACCGCCTCGAGGAACTCGCGCAGATGACCGGCCCGGTCACGTTCGAACCTGTCGTCCGGGATGCCCCCGCCGCCGTGCCGGAAGGTCGGATCGTGCCGCACGTGGCCCGTCGAGCGGTGGTGGGCCGGGATGTCCGACGTGACCCGGCGAACGCTCGCCCGGCCGTCCCAGCGCACGATCACCGCCTGCGCGTCATCGATCCAGACCGCCGTCAGCCCGGCCGTCGTCGTCTGCATCCTCGGCATCCTTTCAGCGTGCCCAGGCGGGACCGCGGTCGACGACCGCCGCCAGGTTGCCGTACACGACGTGGGCAGCCCGCTCCCAGGCCACCCGGTCGACCATCACCGTGAACCGGTGACTGCCGGCGTGGCACGTGATCGTGGGGTCCTCGCGGATGGCCAGGTCGGCGTACACCCGCAGGCCGAGCAGGTCGCCGACCGGCGGGACCGTCCCGACCTCGAAGTCCGGCGCCAGCGCGATGAGCTCGGGTTCGGACAGGAGCCGGATCCGTCCGGCCTCGAGCACGTAGGCCGCCCGTCCGAGGTCGAGCTGGTCCGCCGCGTCGAGGACGACGAGGGCGCGCTTGCCGGCCGCTCCCTCGACGACGAGCGTCTTGGCGAACCGGCGCGGATCGATGTGCTCGACCCGGGCCGTCTCGAGGGCGGTGATCGTGACTGGGTGCTCGTGGAGCTCATATTCGACGTCATGGGCGGCCAGCCAGTCGAGCAGTCCGGCATGCGGGCCCCGGACGCCGAGCTTCTCGGTCGTCGCGGTCGTGGACATCGTGCGCCTCCTCGCCATCGGTCCTTGGCTGGCCCCGGTCGGAGGCAGGTCCCGACCCCTCGCCGGAGCTTCCGCCCAGAGCGTCGCAGACGGACAGGGCCCTCGCTAGGGTCGAGGGACCCGACCAGCCGGGACGGTTGGCCCGCCCTTGCCCTCGGGGCCCGGCCGGGTCCGCACGCCGTGCGCAGGACACTCGACGAGCTTCACCAGCTGGCCGAGGCAGCCCCCTGGCGGCATCTTCTGCGACGGGCGGTCATTACGATGGGGCCGTTGTGGCCCCGGCGAGGGGCTGATCGGCAGGTCGCCCGGCCATCTCGGCATGGCGGAATCAGGTACGGGGCGCGATACCCTCGAAACAGGAGGCGAAGGACAGGTTCGATGCACGAAGCGGGACTTGCGGCCGCAGCGGTCGATGCGCTCCGGGCCGAGCGGCTCGACGGCGCCGGCATTCGCCTGCTGGTGACCGGCGGGCACGCCGATCCCGGCGACTTCGACGGCGCGCTCCGGCTGCATCTGGCCGCCGCGGCCCCGGATCTCGACGTGGCCGCGATCGAGATCGTCCACGTGCCGTCCGTCCGGTTGTGCGTCGGCTGCGGTTGTGAGTTCGCCGCCGCCTCGTCCGAGACGCCCTGCCCCGGCTGCGGCGGAACCGCGCTGCCGGTCGACGGTCGCGAGCGGATCGAGCTCGAGTGGACGGGCGGGGAGGGCTGAGCCGATGTGCGTGGGGTTCCCGGGGCTGGTCATGGAGGTCGATGCGACCGGCGCGACCGTCGACACCGAGGGACGCCGCCGGCGGGCCTCGACCCTGTTCCTGCCGGACATCGCCGTCGGCGAATGGGTCTACGTCGCGGCCGGCACGATCGTCGAACGCCTCGAAGCGAGCGAGGCGCGGGAGATCCGCGCGACGCTCCTCCAGGCGCTGGAGCTGGAGGATGCGGAGGCGCAGGCCGCGGCCCGGAAAGGAGCTGGTGATGTTCCCCAGGCGTGATTCGATCCCGACATCGTCCCCGCGGGAGCGGATCCCCGCCACCGCGGGCTGGGGGATCGGCCTTGCCCTGTGCGCTGCCCTGATCAGCGGAGCGGCGATCTTCCTCAACGCGTTCGCCGTGAAGCAACTCCCCGATCCGGCTGTCTACACGACCCTCAAGAACGCGGTCGCCGCGGCCGTCCTGGTCGCGGTCGCCCTCGCCGCCGGGGGTCGGGCCGACTTCCGCGCGGTCGACCTGCGCGGCCGGATCGGCCTGGTCGTCATCGGGATCGTCGGCGGCAGCGTCCCGTTCGTCCTGTTCTTCAGCGGGCTCGCCCAGGCCAGCGCGCCGAGCGCCGCGTTCATCCAGAAGACCCTGTTCGTCTGGGTGGCGCTGCTGGCCGTGCCGCTGCTCGGCGAGCGCCTGGGCCGGGTCCAGCTGGCCGCCCTCGCGGTCCTGCTCGTCGGCCAGGCGATCGTCCTCCCGCCGAAGGGGATCGCCTGGGGCGGGGGCGAGACGCTGATCGCCGCCGCGACCCTGCTCTGGGCGGTGGAGGTCGTCCTCGCCCGGCGTCTGCTCGCCGCGATCCCCTCGACCGTCCTCGCCGCGTCCCGGATGGGGATCGGCCTGGTCCTCCTCATCGGCTACCTCGCCCTCTCCGGCAAGCTCGGCTCGATCGCCGCGCTGGGGCCAGGCCAGTGGGGCTGGGTCCTCCTGACCGGGCTCATCCTGGCGGGCTACGTAGCGACCTGGTTCGCCGCCCTCCGACGGGCGCCGGCGAGCGTCGTCACGAGCGTGCTCGTCGTCGGCGCGGTCCTGACCGCCGCCCTCCAGGCCGCCTCGAAGGGTGCGGCGCCGGAGCCGAGCGTCATCGGCGGGTACGTCCTGATCGCCGGGGGAACCGCCCTGATCGCGGCGCTGGCTATCCGGGAGCGGCGGGTTCTCGGCGCCGCGACCGCGTGACCGTGACGATGCGTCCCGCCGCGCGCCCGGACCCCGCCGCCCGCGTCCGGCCGGTCGCGGGGCCGGTCATCTTCGCGCGCTACGCGTACGGGCCGAACCGTCTCGGCTACTGCGGCCCGGACGGCGCGCAGGAGCTGTTCGAGCAGGCGACCGAGGGCGGCGAGGAGGCCGCGCTCCGCTCGCTCGCCCGAGGGTTCGAGGGCGCCTGGCCCTACCTCGAGCTGATCGCCGAGGCCAATGGCCTGCCCGATCCGCTCGATCGGCGGGTCGTCGAGGCGTACTGGCTCGGCAACGATCTCCTCGACGCGGTCGGGCCGGACCGGCTCGGGCGCTCCCTCGAGGTCCGCTTCCGTCCGCGGCTGCGCGCCGACGGCTGGCGCTGGCTCGCGACGAAGCCGCCGGCCGGCGCACGGCCCGTCCACGCCTTCCACGTCCTCGACGTCTTCCCGCGGGTCGGGCTGATGCGCACCGGCGAGGTCGATCGCGCCCTGGAGGTCATGGATGCCTGCCGGATCCGCTGGGGCCGTGTCGAGGAGCGGCTCGGCGACTGGCTGGTCGTCGCGGCGGTGCCGCTCGTCTACACGGGTGGCCGGCTCTCGCTCGGCGCCCCGCGGATCGAGCGCATCCAGGGCTGGCGCGAGGGATCCGGGTTCATCGACGCGGTCGAGCCCGGCGACGTCGTCTCGATCCACTGGGACTGGGCCTGCGATCGGCTCGATGCCCGCCGGCTCGATAACCTCATCGCCTGGACGACGCGAGAGCTCGCCCTCGCGAACCTCACCATCTGACCGCGCCGGCGCGAGGACGCGGTCGATGTCCGGATCCGGCGCCGCGCCCGGTCGACGCGGCCCCGCCGAGCCGGGAATGGGTGCCTCCTCGGACGCGACTCGCGAGGCGCTCGACTCGGGCGCGATGGCGGTGGCCTCCATCCGCGACGTGATCCTCGGCGGCCAGGATGGGCTGGTCAACGTGCTCGGGCTCGTCCTCGGGCTGGCCGTGGCCACCGGGGATGGCCGGGTCATCGTGACGGCCGCCCTGGCCGCGATGTTCGCCGAGTCGATCGCGATGGCGGGCGTCGCCTACACGTCCCGTGGGGCGGAGCGCGACTTCGCCAGGGACGCCCGGGCGGGCCTGCTCGACGCGCTCGCGGCACGCTCGGCAGAGCGCATCGCCGATCGTCGGGCCGCGCTCGAGCGAGCCGGCGTCGAGCCGGCCCGGATCGAAGGGACCCTGGCCGCCGCCGCCGAGGAGTCCGCCGCCTGGCAGGACGGCTTCGATCGGCTCGAGCGGTCCCTGGCTCCGGTGCGCGAGGCGCACCCGCTGCGGGCCGCGATCGTCGTCGGGCTGTCGACGATCGTGGGCTCGGCCGTGCCCCTGGTCCCGTTCCTGCTCCTGCCGGTCGACAGCGCCATGGTCGTGGCAATCGTCGCCGCGGCCGCCGTCCTGTTCATCGCGGGGGTCCAGCGGGCTCGCCTGACGAGCGTCCCGGTCCTCCCCGCCGGTCTCCAGATGGTCGCGATCGGGCTGCTCTCCGCGCTGGCCGGCTACCTTATCGGCCAGGCTCTGCGCAGCCCGGCCGCGTAGGAATCCCACGCCCCGCCCCCAGCCCCCAGCCCCGGCCACCGCCCCGGCCACCGCCTCCGCCGCCCCGCCGCCCCGCCGACCGGGACCAACGGCCCCCGAGCTGAGGGACCCTCGGCCCCCGCCGGTGGGCCGGCCGGCACTCATCAGCATCTGCGCATACGTCGATGCTGACGCCATGGACGAAATCTACTCCCTCCAGGCGGATGTCCTGAAGACGCTCGCCAGCCCGCGCCGACTGGAGATCCTCCACCGGTTGGCGGAGGGCCCGTGCGAGGTCGGCCGCCTGGCGGAGGAGCTCGGGCTCAGCCAGCCGAACGTCTCGCAGCATCTCGCCGTCCTCCGGTCCGCCGGGGTCGTCGAGGCGGAGCGCGACGGGCGGGAGGTCCGCTATCGGTTGGCCGACGACGACGTCATGGTCGCCTGCTCGATCATGCGCGGCGTCCTCCAGCGGCGGAATCCGCCGGCTCGCCGGGCTGTCCGACCCCACCCTCCAGGCTCCCGGATCGACCTCCGCTCCGACTACCGCCTCGACCACGCCCGTCCGGCTCGCCGCCGCCCCCCGCTCGCTGAGGTAGCTCCCATGGACGAATCGCTCAACCTGGTCCTCTTCTCCGGGACGGATGACAAGCTCCAGGCCGCCGTGGTCCTCGCGGCCGGCGCCGCGGCGCTCGGCAGGCCGGTCAACGTCTTCCTCCAGTACTGGGCCCTCGACGCCTTTCGCGCTGACCGGATCGACCGCGACCACGGGCTCGCTTCTGAGGCCGGCGTCGAAGGCCGCGTCCACGTCGACGCGCTCCGTGCCGCCGGTCAGGCCAGCTGGGCGGAAACCCTGCGCCAGGCGAAGGAGCTCGGCGGGGTGGACATCGAGGCCTGCTCGCTGTCGATGGATCTGCTCGGCCTGGAGCAGACCGACCTCGACCCGCTCGTCGATGGCGTGGAGGGCGTGACCGCCTTCTTCCTGAACGCCGGCGCGGGCCAGGTCGTCTTCATCTGACCCACCGTACCCGGCGAAGGAGTCTCCGATGTCCCCCCTCGTCGAGATCGACGAACGCGTCGACGCCAAAGGGCTGTCGTGCCCGATGCCGATCGTGAAGACGGCCCTGGCGATGAAGGCGCTGGCCTCCGGCCAGGTCCTCGAGGTCGTCGCCACGGACCCCGGCGTCGTCAAGGACTTCGCCGCCTGGTCGAAGTCGACCGGCAACGAGGTCCTCGAGGCCGACTCGGACGGAGCCGTCTACCGCTTCGTCATCCGCAAGAAGTGAGGTCCCAGCCATGACCGCGATCGCCGCGGCGCCGATCCACGAGACCGCGCCCGTGCCAGAGCCGATGGCCGAACCGCAGCACGAGGCCGAAGTCAAGCCGAAGGACATCCTCATCATCAACTACAGCGGCGAGCTCGAGAAGGTCTGTTGACGATGATCCTCGCCTCGACCGGGGCTGCGATGGGCGTCAAGACCCGAGTCTTCGTCACCTTCTGGGGCCTCCCGGGCTTCGTCAGGGACGACAAGCGGATCACCGGCCAGAACTGGATGCAGAGGATGCTCTCGTTGATGCAGCGGCCGGGGATCAGCCACCGGAAGCTGTCCAAGATGAACTTCCTCGGGATGGGGCCCTGGATGATGGGCAGCCTCGCCAGGAAGTACAACGTCGCGAGCCCCAGGGAGCTCCTCGAGGCCGCCCAGCTGATGGGCGTCGAGTTCATCCCGTGCCAGATGACCATGGACATGTTCGGCCTCAAGCCCGCGGACATGATCGAGGGCATGGGCGAGCCGGCCGGCGCGGCCACTGTCATCGGTCTCATGAGCGAAGGCTCCGCCCCCCTCTTCATCTGATCCACTCAGGCAACCGAGACGCGACCGAAGGGACCGCGAAAGGACGAACCCACGATGACCGAGACCAGCGCCAGCCCGGCGATCACCCGCACGATCGATGCCCGCGGCAGCTACTGCCCGGGCCCCCTCATGGAGCTCATCCGGGCGATCCGTGAGTCCCAGGTGGGGGACATCCTGGCCGTCTACTCGTCCGACAGGGGCAGCAAGACCGACATCCCGAAGTGGGTCGAGAAGGCCGGCCACCGGCTCATCTCGGTCGAGACCCGCGAGGGCTACGACGAGATCGTCATCGAGAAGGTCCGGTAGCCAGATGCAGCGGATCCTCATCCTGGGCGGCGGCGTCGGCGGCACGCTGACCGCGAACCTCCTGGCCAGGAAGCTGGGCAAGCGGATCGAGCGCGGCGAGGTCGAGGTCACGGTCGTCGACCAGACCGGCCGGCACACCTACCAGCCGGGCTTCATGTACATCGCGATGGGCGGCGAGCGTGCCGAGAACCTCGAGCGGCCGGAGCGCTCGCTCCTCGACCACCGCATCCAGCTCGTGGTCGGCGAGATCACCGGCGTCGACGAGGCCGCGCGGACGGTGACCCTGAGGGACGGCCTCGAGCTGATGTACGACCAGCTCGTCCTGGCGACCGGCTCGCGGATCGTCCCCGAGGCGATCGAGCACTTCGACCAGGAGGCGCACCACTTCTACACCGCCGAGGCGGCGCTCAGGCTTCGCCGGGCGCTTGACGCCTTCACCGGTGGGCGGATCGTCATCGGCATCGCCGGGATGCCCTACAAGTGCCCGCCGGCGCCGCTCGAGGTCGCCTTCCTCATCGAGGCCGAGCTGCGCGGGCGTGGCCTGCGCGACGGGAGCGAACTTCACTTCTGCTCCCCGATCGGCCGCGCCTTCACGATCGAATCGGTCAGCGAGATGGCCACCCCGATCCTGGAGCAGAAAGGGATCGAGCTCCACACGTTCTTCAACGTCGAGGCGATCGATCCCGCGCGGAAGGTCATCCTGAGCCTGGAGGGTGAGGAGCTCGGCTACGACCTGCTCATCCTCGTCCCGCCGCACAGGGGCCAGCAGTTCCTGATGGACTCGGGCCTCGCCCCGGCGCCGGGCGGCTGGCTGCCGACCGACCGGAACACCCTCCTGGTGGGCGGCCGACCGAACGTCTACGCGCTCGGCGACGCCACCGACCTGCCGCTCTCGAAGGCCGGCTCCACGGCCCACTTCGAGGCGCCGGTCGTGACCGAGCGGATCGTCGCCACGATCGAGGGCCGCGAGCCCTCCGGGAAGCACGCCGACTACGAGGGCAAGGTCATGTGCTTCTTCGAGATCGGCGACGGGAAGGGGACGCTCCTCCAGTTCGACTACGCCCATCCGCCCAAGCCACCCAAGCCGGGCCGGATCTGGCACCTGGGCAAGGTCGTCTTCAACAAGACCTACTGGCACACCGTCCCGAAGGGCCGCGTCTAGCGCTCCTCCGAGCCGGACGTCCGGCACTACAATCCGTCCGTGGCTGGCCGCGTCTTCCGCCGATCGCTCGATCCCGATCCGCCCGTCGCCGTCGCGGCCGAGGGCTCCACGATCTGGGACGCTGACCGGGCGCGAGCCTACCTGGACGCGGCCGGCGGCGCGATCGTCGTCAACGTCGGTCATGGGCGCGGGAGCGTGGCCCGGGCGATGGCCGATCAGGCGGGCCGGGTCGCCTACGCCCACGGCAGCGCCTTCACCAGCGAGCCGCTCGAGGCCTACGCCGCGGAGGTCGGCCCCCGATTGCCGATGGACGACCCGGCGATCTACCCGGTCTCCGGCGGCTCAGAGGCGATCGAGACCGCGCTCAAGCTCGCCCGGGCGTACCACCTCGCCCGCGGGGAGGCGGACCGCTGGGTCGTCTTCAGCCGATGGGGGAGCTACCACGGCAACACGCTCGGGGCGCTCGACCTGTCCGGCCGCCGGCCGCTCCGCCGGCCATACGAGCAGTGGCTGGGGCGGTTCCGCCACCTGTCCGCGGCCTACCCGTACCGCGCCGATGAGCCGGGCTCGAACGCGCTCGGGACGGCCGAGGAGCTCGCCGCCGAGCTCGACCGGGCGATCGAGACGGCGGGCCCGGGGACCGTCGCCGCGTTCGTCGGCGAGCCGATCGTGGGGGCGACGCTCGGTGCCGCCGTCCCGCCGGACGGCTACTGGCCGGCGATCGCCGAGGTCTGCCGGCGCCACGGCGTCCTGCTCATCGCGGACGAGGTGATGACCGGGTTCGGCCGGACCGGGCGCTGGTTCGGCGATGGACCACTGGGGCGTCCGGCCCGACATCCTCGTCGCCGCCAAGGGCGCGACTTCCGGCTACTGGCCGTTCGGGTTCGCGGCCGCGTCCGACGAGGTTCACCGGACGGTGACCGGCCCGGGCGGGGCGTTCGTCCACGGGTTCACCTACTAGCCACCACGCCGGTCGGCGCGGCGGTGGCCCGCGAGGTCCTGCGGATCCTCGAGGCGGAGTCGCTCGTCGAAGGCAGCGCGGCGAAGGGCGACCGCCTGCAGTCGCTCCTCCGCGAACGCCTCGGGAATCACCCGAATGTCGGTGAGATCCGGGGCCGGGGCCTGATGGTCGGCCTGGAGCTGGTCGCCGACCGGGAGACCAGGGAGCCCTTCCCGCGCTCGGCCCGACTCGCTGAGACGATCGTCCGCTCGGCCCGGGCGGATGGCCTCCTGCTCTACTCCGGCACGGGCAACGCCAACGGCGTCGACGGCGACCTCGTCCTCCTCGGCCCGCCCTTCGTGATCACGGACGACGAGCTCGTCCGGATCTCGGACGGCCTCGCCACGGCCCTCGCCGCCGGCCTGCGGGCGACGGCCGCGGCGACGACACCGGCCGGCTGACCGGCCCCGACGGCCGCGGACGTCGGGGCCCGACGCCCGATCAGCGCCGCACGGCGCGGCCCAGGATCAGGATCCCGAGCACGACCAGGAAGAGCGGCCCGAGCAGCTCGCCGCGGTCCGGGAAGCCGGGCCAGATCCGGTCGGCGAGGTCCGCCCCGCCGGCCAGCGCCAGAAGGCCGCCCACGACCAGCTGCCAGCCCCACGTCCGTCGTGCCCGCCAGCGCATCGCCGCGATGGCCAGCAGCCCGACCCCGAACAGGAATGTCCCGTAGCCCGATCCAGCCGGCAGGGCGCCGAGGTCGACGAGCAGGCTCGGCAGGCTCAGCGCGGTGATGAGCAGCCCCGGGTAGAGCGCCCACGATCGATGGCTCGCCCACGACACGAGGAGGGCGATGCCGATCGCCGTGGTCAGCCCGGAGCCGACCACGTGCGCGTCCGGGTACGCCTGGCCGAGGAGGAGGATCGCTCCGAAGACGACCAGGAAGACGCCGATCCAGGGCAGGCCCCGGCGGGCGTCCTGGTCCTCCCAGGTCCAGACCCGGGCCTCTGGGCGGACCGAAGTCCGGCCGTATGTCCGGCCGGCGTCCTCGACCTCGCCGGTGAGGGCTGGCCGCTCGCCGTCCGATTCGCGCCGGTCGTCGTGCGGTTCGCGCCGGTCGTCGTGCGGTTCGGTCATCCCGCGGCTCCCTCCGGGGTCGGGCGGCCGTGGGCCGCCGGCGGCTCGTCGTCGTCCTCGACGTGGTCGAACCCGAGCCGGTCGGCGAGCCGCCTGAGCGGCCCCGGCGCCCACCAGTTCCAGTCGCCGAGGAGGCGCATCGTGGCCGGGACCAGGAGGACCCGGATGATGGTCGCGTCGAGGAGCACGGCGATGGCCATCCCGACCCCGATGCTCTTGATGGTGATGATGTCGGCCAGCGCGAACGCGGCGAACACGCTGACCATGATCAGGGCGGCGCCAGTGATCACGCCGGCCGTCCTGGCCAGTCCCTCGGCGACCGACGCGGTGTTCTCGCCGGTCCGGCGATAGGTCTCCTGGATCCGCGAAAGGAGGAGGACCTCGTAGTCCATCGACAGCCCGAAGATCACGCTGAACATGATGATCGGGTTGCCGGCGATCGTGTAGCCGAGCGGGACGAAGTCCAGGATATCGCTGAGGTGGCCCTCCTGGAAGATCCAGACCAGCGCCCCGAAGCTGGCGCTGATCGACAGGAGCGTCATGATCACGGCCTTGATCGGGATCGCGATCGAGCCGAACAGGAGGAACAGAACGAGCCCGCTGGCGATCAGGGTCAGCCCGATCGCATAGGGCATCCGCTCGGCCTGCGACTGCAGGAAGTCCCAGCCGGCCGCCGCCACCCCGCCGACCCGGGTCGCGATCCCGGCCTCAGCCGGCAGGGCCCGGATCGTGGCGGTGAGGTCGGTCGCCTCCGGCCGCGCCGGGTCGAGCGGGCTGATCGCGTCGAACCGGACGGTCTGCCCGCGGACATAGACCGCCTGGAGCGCGTCGAGCGCGGCCGCGACGGCCGGCGGGCGCTGGGCCGCCGGAAGGGCGTACAGCCCGGCCACCTGTTCGGGCGTCAGCTTCGCGCCGGTCGCCGGGTCGGTCAGGACGAAGGCGCTCTCGACGTGATCGATGCCGCTCGACCCCAGCCAGCGCGTCGGCGTAGCGGGCCAGGGCCAAGGCGTTGTCCGCGCTCGTCGGGTCGCCCCTGACGGTCGGCCAGCACGACGATCGGGCTCGTCTCGCCCGCCGGGAACTCGGTCTGCGAGCGCGACGTACGCGTCGCGGCTCTCGAGGCCGGGCGGGTAGACCGAGGCGTCCGGCACGCCCTGCACGAGGCGGAAGAACGGTGAGCCGACCACGAGCAGGAGGGCGAGGACCGGGACGAGGACGGCCACCGGGCGGCGCATCACCTGCCGGGCGACGCGCTCCCACCAGCCGCCCCTCTCGCTCGCCAGCGGGTGGATCCCGAACCGGGCAAAGAAGCCTCCCAGGCTGAGTGCGTTGACCCGCGGTCCGAGCATCCCCAGGACGGCCGGCAGGAAGGTCAGGGCGTAGAACAGCGTGGCCAGCACGACGAGCGCGCCGGCGATCCCGATCGAGCTGATCGCCGTCGCCCGGAAGAGGAGCAGCCCGGACAGGCCGATGGCGACGGCGAACCCGGAGAAGGCGACCGCCTTGCCGCTCGTCGCGACCGCCTTCTCGACGGCCTGGCCGACCGTCCGGCCGCGGGCGAGCTCCTCGCGGAAGCGGCTCACGATGAACAGGGAGTAGTCGATCGCCAGGGCTAGCCCGAGCATCGTCGCGATGTTCAGGACGTAGATGCTCATCTCCACCTGCTGGCTCACGAAGTAGATCAGCGCCAGGGTCGAGGGGATGGCCAGTCCGGCGACGAGGAGCGGCATCCCGGCCGCCACGATCGAGGCGAACACGAAGATGAGGACCAGCGCCACGATCGGCAGCGACACGGTCTCCGCCCGCTGGAGGTCCTTCTCGGACTGGTCGGCAGAGTCCTTCGTGATCGGCCCGTAGCCGGTCAGCTGGAAGCCGTAGCCCGGCGGGAGGCGCGATCTTCGCGCGGATCGGGTCGACCAGCTCGAGCGAGCCCTCGTCGGTGGCGTCGAGCTGGATGACCGCGTAGGCACGGCCGCCGTCCGTGCTGATGAACCGCCGGTCGCCGGTCTCGGCGTAGCCCACGACCCCGGTCACCCGGGGATCCGCCCTGACCTCCGCGAGCGCCGCGGCGATCGCCGCCTGGTACTCGGGCGAGGTCGCGTCCTTCGAAACGGTCGAGGAGAAGAGGACGATCAGGCTGCTCCGGCCCGCGCCGAAGTCGTCGGCGAGGCGGTCCGAGACCTGGGCCGATTCGGAGGCGCGATCGAGCCAGCCACCCGAGCTCAGGTGGCTCGACGCCTGCGCGGCGAAGACGGACAGGCCCACCGCGACCGCGATCGCGACGAGGACGACGGGACGGCGGAAGCGGTAGACGAACGCTCCCCAGCGGCTGAACATGCGGCGTTTCCTCGGGCTGCGTCAAGCGGCCGGGACGTTCCGCCCGATCCCCATGCCTGTCGCCACCGACATTACCTCGCCGGCTGCGACCTGTCGGTCGGCCAGGGGATCGGCGAGCAGCCGGCCGTCCGCGAGATGCTCATCCGCCGCCGCGAGCAGCTCGCGACCGTCGGCCAGATCCTCATCCGCGATGGGGTCGCCGGCGAGGACCTCCCCACCTGGGTCGACGTGGAGGGGCTCGCCTTCGCCATCTCGGCCCTGTTCGATGGGGTCCTGCTCATGCGGATCGAGGACGGCGCACGCTACCGCTGCTCCACGGCCGAGCGCCGGATCCGGGCGGTGGTCGAGCTGATCCTGGCCGTCCCCGCCGACGCCCCCCGGCCCGCCGTCCCGACCCGGCCGAGCCCGGCCCCGGGCGGTCAGACATAGGTCACGCCGGGGGACGCTGCTCCCCGATGAACTGGAGAGGAACTCCCGCGTCCGCGGGTCCTGCGGGTCGTCGATCACCTGCTCCGGCGGCCCGGCCTCGAGGAAGACCCCCTCCTCGATGAAGTAGACGCGGTCGGCCGCCTCCCGGGCGAACGCCATCTCGTGGGTCACCACGATCATCGTCGCGCCCTCGTGGGCCAGCTCCTCCATGACCTTGAGCACCTCGCCGACGAGCGTCGGGTCGAGCGCGGACGTCGGCTCGTCGAACAGGAGGACCTTGGGCTCCATCGTCAGCGCCCGGGCGATCGCCACGCGCTGCTTCTGGCCGCCGGACAGGCGCGCCGGGTACTCGTCGCGCTTGTCGCGACAGGCCGACCTTGTCGAGGTACTTCTCGGCGGTCGGCGATCGCCTCGGTCTCGCGGCACGCCCTTCACCCGGATCGGCGCCTCGATCAGGTTGTCGATGACCTTCAGGTGCGGGAACAGGTTGAACTCCTGGAAGACCATCTGGGCGCGCAGCCGGATCTGGCGGATCTGCTCGCGGTGCTCGCGGCTCCGGGCATGGAGCGGGTCGGCCTCGACGCGGACGCCGTCCACCTCGATCGCGCCCGACGGTCGGCTCCTCGAGGAAGTTCATGCAGCGCAGGAGCGTGCTCTTGCCGGACCCGGATCGCCCGATGAGGCAGATCGTCTCGCGCGGGTAGACCTCGAGGGTGCAGCCGCGCAGGACGTGGTTCGACCCGAAGTACTTCTCGATGCGACTCGAGCGCGGACGATCGGTGGCGCGCCCGCGCGGCGTCAGCAGCCCGGGCGCGGCGAACGGGTCGACGGATCTGGGCGTGCGGCGCTCATATCCGCCGGTCGCTCTCGGCCATGCCGCTTCTCCAGTCGTTCCTGGAAGAGCGAGAAGACGATCGTCGAGGACCCAGTAGACGACGGCGGCGAAGATCAGCGTCTCGAAGCTCTGGAACTGGGCCGACCCGATCGTCTGCGCCCGCCAGAACAGCTCCTGGAGCGACACGAACGAGACCAGCGCGCTGTCCTTGATCATCGCGATGAACTCGTTGCCGATGGCCGGAATGACGATCCGGACCGCCTGCGGCAGGATGATCCGGCGCATCGTGTGGCTGCTCGGTCATGCCCAGCGCCCCGGCCGCCTCGAGCTGACCGCGCGGGATCGCCTGGATGCCGGCCCGGAAGATCTCGGTCATGTACGCGCCGTAGTTGAAGCTCAGGGCGAAGATGCCGGCGATGATCGGAGGCAGGACGATCCCGAACTGGGGCAGGGCGGCAGTACACGAAGAGGATCTGGACGATGAGCGGCGTGCCCCGGACGAGCGAGACGTAGAGCGTCGCGACTGCGTAGACCGGCGCCTTCGTTGAGATCCGGCCGAGGGCGCCGAGGACGGCAGAACCCGACGGCGAAGATGATCGACATGATCGACACGAAGATCGTCAGCGGTACGCCGCCCAGGAACAGCGGCGCGTACTTGGCGATGAACTCCGGATCGATGCGGCCCGTCGAGGCGATCGCCAAGGCCAAGCCCCCGACGAGAATCAGCCAGGTCAGGAAGAAGACGAGCCGAAAGCGGATGTGGGCCCGCGCCCGGGAGGCCGCGATGTCCGCGACGATCCCCCGCTGGGACGCGATCCGCAACGTCTCAGCGATCTCCACTTGGTGCGGACCGCTCATGCTCATCGGCTCGCCTCCGAACGGCGTGACGGGGTGCCCCCGGGCCGCCCCGTCACGATCATCCGCTGGGTCTCGGTGCTACGGCGTCGACTTCGTGTACTCGGTGCCGAACCACTGCATCGACATCGTCGTCAGCGTGCCGTCGGCGTGCATGTCGTCGATGATCTTCTTGAGCGCGGGCAGGAAGTCCGTGTCGGCCGGACCGCCCTTGTCGATCGAAACCGCGAGCGGCTCGAAGTAGACCGGGTCGCCGACCTTCACGACCGGCAGGCCGGCCTTGATCGCGCCGTCGACCGTGGTGATCGAGCTCAGCCAGCCCTCGAAGTCATTTCGGCCCGACTTCCACTGGTCCGGGCAGTCGGTGTCGGTCGGCAGGGTGACCGTCTTGACGCCCGCCGGGGGAGTGCCGAGATCCTGACCGGTCCCGTAGTCGAGGTTGCCGTTGAGCCACTGGTCGTAGGTCGTGCGCCTCGCCGGACGCAGACCGTCTTGCCCGCCAGCCCGTCGAGCGTCGTGATGCCGGAGGCCTTGCTGGCGGCCATCTGGGCCGGCGTGTAGTAGTAGGGCGGGCTGAAGTCGAGAACCTTGGAGCGGTCCACGGTGATCGTCATCGAGCCGACGCTGACGTCCCAGCGTCCGCCCCAGCCGCCGGCCGTGATCGCGTCCCAGTCGGGGGTCGTCGAACTCGACCTTGACGCCGAGCCGCTTGGCGATCTCGGTGGCGACGTCGATGTCGAAGCCCTCGAACGTGCCGTCCGGCTTGAGCGCGGACTGCGGCGGGTACTTCGGATCGGTCGAGACCACGAGCTTGCCGGCCTTCATGATCTTGTCGAGCAGGCCGCCCGGGATCGGCGCCGCGGGCGCGGCGCTTGCGGGAGCGCTGGCCTCGGCGCTCGGGGCCTGGCTGGCCGGAGCGGCGGAGGGTGCTGTGGAGGGGCTGGCGCCGCTGCCGGTGCAGGCCGCGACCACGAGCCCGAACGCGGCCGTCAGGGTCGCGAACCGTCGAATGCTTCCCATCGTGTGTGCTCCTCCTTCGTCGCGGATGACGATTGTCGGCCGTTGGCGGCCGTCTCCGACCCGGCCGCCCCCTCGTTCGCTAGGACGTGAGCGGAACTATCGCACGTCGGCGCAGCCGGCATCCCGCCCAGCGCACGCCGGGTTCCGGCTGACGGATAATCGCGCGGCCATGCCCCACGTCCAGACCGTCACCGGGCCGATCGCGCCGGACGTCCTCGGGTTCGTCCTGCCCCATGAGCACACCGGGATTTCCCTGTGGCACATCCAGGACCGCTGGGACTACTGGGAGCTGACGCCCGATGAGGCGATCGTCGTGGACGAGCTGCGGGCGTACCGTGCCGCCGGCGGCGGCACCCTCGTCGACCTGACCCTGCCCGGGGTGGGCCGCGACCCGGAGCGGCTCCGCCGCTGGGCGGCGGCCACCGGCCTGCACATCGTCATGGGCGCCGGCTGGTACCGGACTGCCTACTACCCGGCGGAGGCGCTGATCGACCGGCGCTCGGTCGACGACCTGGCCGACGAGCTCATCCGCGAGGCGGTCGACGGGGTGGGGGAGACCGGGATCCGGCCCGGGATCATCGGCGAGATCGGGACGGACAAGCCGTGGCTGTCGGCGCAGGAGGAGCGGGTCCACCGGGCGGCGGCGCGGGCGTCGCGGCGGACGGGCCTGGCGATCACCACCCACGCGGTGCTGTCTCCGGTCGGGCTCGACCAGCTGAGGATCTTCGAGGAGGAGGGCGCGGACCCGTCCCGGGTTGTCATCGGCCACGCCGATTCGTACCCGGTCCTCGAGCACTACCTGGAGATCGTCCGGCGCGGCGCGAACCTCGAGTTCGACTTCCTGGGGATGAGCTTCACCCCGATGGAGCGCTACGGGGAGGCCCGCATCGTCGGGCTCCTGCGCGAGCTGCTGGACCGCGGGCACGCGGACCGGATCTTCCTGAGCCAGGACGTCTGCCACAACGGACAGCTCAGGACGTACGGCGGCAACGGCTACGTCTACCTGTTCGAGACGTTCCTGCCGCGGCTGCGCGAGGCCGGCATCCCGGAGTCCGCGATCCGGACGATGACCGTGGACAACCCGGCCCGGATCCTGACCGTCGCGACTCCCGCCTGAGCCCCGGCGTCCGTGGCCCTCAGCCCTCGAGGATCGCCTCGACGCTGAGGGCCACGTTGCCCTTCAGGGCGCGCGAGATCGGGCAGCCGTCCTTGGCGGCGTCGGCCGCGGCCCGGAACGCCTCGGCGTCCATTCCCGGCACGCGGCCGCGGACGGTGAGCGCGCTCGAGACGACCGACCAGCCCGCGTCGGTCTTGTCGAAGGTGACCGTGGCGCTCACGTCGAGCCGCTCGGCCGGGTGGCCCGCCTTGGCCAGCCCATTCGAGAAGGCCATCTGGAAGCAGCTGGCGTGGGCGGCGGCCACGAGCTCCTCCGGGCTCGTCCGCCCGTCGGCCTCCTCGGTCCGGGACGCCCAGGTGACCGGAAGATCGGTGAATGCGCCGCTCGTCGCGGCGCTGACCGTGCCGGAGCCGGTGAGCAGATCGCCCTGCCAGGTGGCGTTCGCGCGGCGGATGGCTGCCATGGGATCCTCCTCAGCTGAGCCGTGCGCGGACGGCGGCGACGAATGGACGATGGGCGTGGATCCGCGGGAGCGCCACGCGGGCGACCCCGCCGAACCGCCGATGTGCGTCGAGCGCCCCGGCGAAGGCGTCGACAAAGCCCGGGGCGGCGAGCGGGTCGAAGCCGTCTTCCCACCACAGGCCGAGGACGCGGAGGGCGCCGGCCTTCCGGTCGAACCGCGGCTCGATCCGGCCGACGAGCCGGTCCCCGAACAGGATCGGCAGGACATAGTAGCCCCAGCGCCGCTTCTTCTCGGGGACGTAGACCTCCCAGACGTAGTCGAAGCCATGCAGGCTGCGCAGGAAGTCGCGGTCCCAGGCGTACGGGTCGAGCGGCGCCAGGAACGCGACGCCCGCGTCCGACCCACCGGGCGGCGTGCCGGCGGCGACCTCGCGCTCCGCCGCCTCGAGGATCGGCAGCTCGCCGGCCACGGCGAACCGCTCGCCCCGGATCCCGTCGATCGTCAGCGGGACGAGCTCGCCGGCCTCCAGGAGCTCGGCGAGGAGCTGCGGCCGGGTCGGGCCGTCCGGGGCCTCGCCGGCGGGCTTCTTCACGGGCGCCGTCCCGTACCAGATCTCCGCCTGGCCGCTCCGGCCCAGGAGCCCGTGGGCGCGGTAGCGGGAGAGCAGCTTGTGGCGGCGCTGATCGCGCTCCGGGTGGCGCTCCGCCAGGAGGTCGGCCGGGAAGAGCCGCTCGGCGAGGTCGTAGACGCGGCGGTTCCCCTCGCGCCGGGCGAGGCCCAGGATCCCCGCCTCGCCGAGCGCCTCCAGGATCGCCCGGACCTGGTTCGTCGGCCGCCAGTACCACTCGATCGCGGCCCGCGGCTCGACGTCCGTGGAGGAGAGCGGGCCGTCGCGCCGGATCCGTCCGAGGAGCTCCTCCACGAGTGGCGCGTGCACGTCGAACGCGGCCCCGCTGTGCTCGACGTGGTTGCGGTCCCAGGTGACCCGGTACCACGGCAGCTCGGCGGTGGGGACCAGGCTGAGGCCCTTGTTGTGCGTCTCGTAGAGGCGCCGCTCCTCGTACAGCAGCGCGTCCGTCCACTCCCGCCGGTAGCCGCGGATTCTCGCCAGGAGGACGAGATCGTGGTTGCGCCCGGCGACCTCGAGCGGGTCGAACTGCAGTGACCCGAGCCGGTCCACCACGGCCATCACGCTGGCGGGCTCCGGCGGCAGCGAGCGGGGCGGCGTCAGCAGGTGGCGAAGCGCGAAGAAGCGCCGGGCGGTCGGCACGCTCGACGCGGATCGGATCGGTCACCGCTCGGATGGTACCGGGTCCCGCCGCGCGACCGGCCACGCCCCGCCGCCGGCCCGGTCGGCCATCCGGACCGGGAGCCGTCCACCCTCTCCGCGCACCGCCACGATGGGAGTCAGGGAGCTGCTCCTGCGGGCTTTCCGGGTCGGACGTATCCTTTGCTGACAGTCAATAGTCAGGTTGGAGCAAACGATTTGACCGAGCCAGCGCGTGAGCCGTCGACCGCCGCCGCCCGCGGAGCATCAGATCCAGCGGATGATCGACGTCACCGATCGGTTCATGCATCGGATCTCCGAATGGCATGCCGCGGAGTTCCTCGAGATCGACATCTCGATGCCCCAGGCCAAGGTCCTCTACCTGGCCGCATCGGGCGAGGGTGGGCTTCGGATGTCGGCCCTGGCGACTCGGCTGGGCGTCACCCTTTCCACGGTGAGCGGCCTGGTCGATCGCCTGGTCGATGCGGGACTGGCCGCGCGACGGGACGACCCGGAGGACCGCCGCCAGGTGATCGTCTCGGTCACGCCGGCCGGCAACCACCTCATGGAGCGCTTCCGCGAGCTCAACCGGCGCCAGGCCCAGGAGCTCTTCGGCAGCCTGGCGGACGACGATCTCGACACCGTCGAGCGCGCGTTCGAGCTTCTCGTGGACGCGGCCGGCCGTGTCCGCCCGGGCCCGGGAACGGACGCGACCACCGCCACCCAGAGCACCGTCGCATCAGCGACGCGGCATCCACCGGGGAAGGGAACCCTTCGTGAATCGCATCACCGAATTCGCCGTCAGTCGCCGGAGCGTCACGCTGCTCCTGGCCGCCGCGCTCTTCGTGACGGGTATCTATGGCTGGGGCAACCTCCAGCAGGAGCTCCTGCCGGATATCGAGTTCCCGGTGATCACCGTGATCGCTCCGTATCCGGGCGCCGGCGCGTCGGACGTGACCGACCAGGTGACCAAGCCGATCGAGCGGGCGATCTCCGGGGTTACCCGACTCGAGCGCATCCAGTCCACCTCGGCCAACTCCATCGCCGTCGTCGTCGCCACGTTCTCGTTCGGGACGAACGTCAAGGAGGCACGGGCCGCGATCGAGTCGAACCTGACCTCGGTCGGCCTGCCGCAGGGCGTGTCACCCCAGGTGACCGCGCTCAACATCAACCAATCGCCGGTGATCATCGCCTCGATCGCGACCAGCAGCGACGCCGACCTGGCGGCCGCCGGGCGAATCGTCCGAACGGACATCGTGCCGGCCCTCCAGGGACTCGACGGCGTCGGCTCGGTGGACGTGACCGGAGGCCTCGAGCAGCGCGTCACGGTCACGCTCGACTCGACGCGGCTCGCTCTCGCCGGCACGTCCGTCCAGCAGGTCGTGGGCGCGCTCCAGACGAACAACCTGACGCTCCCCGCCGGTCAGCTTCCATCCGAGAGCGCATCGGTTCCGGTCTCGACGATCGGCGTGATCGGGTCCGTCGACGACGTCCGGAACCTCGTCGTCAAGATCGTCCGGCCGAACGCACAGGCCGGCACAGGGACCGGCGCAGGCGCGACCGGCAGCGGCACCTCCGGCGGTGGGATCCCGAGCGCCCAGCTCATCGCCCTGGCCGGCCTGCTCGGGATCGACCCCGCCAGCCTCCCGGCCGTGCTCCCCGACGAGATCCCGGTCACGATCGGGATGCTCGGCACGGTCGAAGTCACCTCGACCCCATCGACCGGCTACGCGCGGACCGACGGCAATCCGTCGATCACGATCACCGTCTCGAAGACGACCGGCGCGAACACCGTCAGCGTGGCCGATCGCGTGACGGAGGCCCTGGCGGCCGCCCAGGCCCGCAACCCGAGCATCCGGATCAAGACCGTCTCCGACCTCTCGGGCTTCATCAAGGAATCACGCGACGGGCTCGTCCGGGAGGGCGGCCTCGGCGCGGTCTTCGCGATCCTGACGATCTTCCTGTTCCTGTTCAGCCTCCGCTCCACGATCGTCGCGGCGGTGAGCATCCCGCTCTCGATCCTGGCTGCGCTCGTGCTCATGCAGGTGACCGGGGTCTCGATGAACATCATGACCCTGGGCGGCCTGGCGGTCGCCGTCGGACGGGTCGTCGACGACGCGATCGTCGTGCTCGAGAACATCTACCGCCACCGCGCGCTCGGCGAGGACCGCCGCACGGCGGTGCTCAACGGCGCCCGCGAGGTGGCCGGCGCGATCACCGCGAGCACGGTGACGACCGTCGCGGTCTTCCTGCCGCTCGGGTTCGTCGGCGGTCTCGTGAGCCAGTTCTTCCTGCCCTTCGCGCTGACGGTCACGTTCGCGCTCCTGGCCTCGCTGCTGTGCGCCCTGACCGTCGTGCCGGTCGCTCGCGTACTTCCTCGTCGACCGGGTCAAGCGTGGAGGTCGACGAGACCGGCGAGCCGAAGCGGTCGATCTGGGTGCGCCTCTACACCCCCACTGATCCGGTTCGCCCTGCGCAGCCGCTGCGACCCGCTGGGGGGTCGTTGCGCTGCGCCGCCGTGCTCTTCGTCGGGTTCCTTGGCGCTCGCTCCCGGGCATCCCGACCCAGTTCATCAACGCCGGCGGCGGAGAAGATCCTCCAGGTCAACATCGCCCCGCCGTCCGGCGACCAGCTCCGACCGCCGTCCTCGACCGGACGATCGAGGCCGAGACGATCCTGCGTGCCGACCCGAACGTGGAGCTCGATCCAGGCGACCGTGCCCGGGCGAGGGCGACACCGGCTTCCAGACGCTCACCGCCGCCTTCAGCGGACGGCCCGCGAACAGCGCCTCGATCCGGATCAAGCTCCCGAAGAGCACGGACCTCAAGGTCTACACGAAGCAGGTCGCCGAGGCGCTCGCCCCGATCAAGCACGGACGGCTACGACGTCACCGTCTCCGAGGCCACCGGCTTCTCCGGCGGCGGCATCAACGTCATCGTCAGTCGGTCCGACCGCGGCGCTCGTCGCCGCGGCGAGCGACGAGATCGTCGACCGCGCTGCGCGGACAACGCCGACCTGATCAACGTGAAGAGCGACCTCGTCGAAGGGCACGCCCGCGATCGGAGGTCACGGTCGACCCGAACAAGGCCGTCGGGGCCGGGCTGACGGCCGCCCAGGTCGCCGGGCGAGGTCGCGGACCGTGCTCGGTCCCCAGCGCGGCGACCCGGATCCAGCTCGACGGCGAGCCGGCGCTCGATCTCTTCGTCCGGATCGACCCGGCCGCGGTCGACTCGGTCGACGAGCTCGCCAGGCCTGCCGGTCGGGACGTCCGGCAAGGTCCCGCTCGGCTCGATCGCCGACGTCGCGCAGGTCGACGTGCAGGGCAGCATCACCCGGATCGACCAGGCGCCCGCGTCGTCGATCTCGGCCGAGATCACCAGCGAGGACACCGGCGCCGTGTCGCGGGGCGGTCCAGGCCGAGATCGACGCGCTCGAGGCCGGCGGCGACGATCCCCGCCGGCGTCGACGTCGAGCTGGCCGGCGTGACCCAGCAGCAGAGCGAGGCGTTCGGCGGCCTGTTCCTCTCGATGGGCGTGGCCATCCTGCTCGTCTACGTGATGATGGTCCTGACGTTCAACTCGCTGATCACCCCGTTCATCATCCTGTTCAGCCTGCCGCTGGCGACGATCGGCGCCTTCCCGGCGCTGTACTTCACGGGCACCGGCCGATCGGCATCAGCGCCCTCATCGGCTTCCTGATGCTGATCGGGATCGTGGTCACCAACGCGATCGTCCTGCTCGACCTCGTCGAGCGGCTGCGGGCGAGCGGCGAGCCGACGACTGAGGCCCTGATCGAGGGCGGCCGGACCCGCGTCCGGCCGATCCTGATGACGGCCATCGCGACGATCCTCGCGCTCATCCCGCTGGCGGCCGGGCTTCAACGAGGGCTCGATCATCGCCGCGGAGCTCGGGACGGTCGTCATCGGCGGCCTGTTCAGCTCGACGTTCCTGACCCTGATCGTCGTGCCGGTCGTCTACTCGCTGGTCGACGGCGGCAAGGCCCGAGTCGGGAGGCGCGCGACGGCCGAGGCGACCGGCCGTCCGACGGCGGGGTAGGACCCCGCGACGCTCGGGCGCCGGTCTTCCCCGCACGACTTTACCGAGGCCGAACGCTTGACCGCGCTCCGCTCCCACCATCTCCTCTCCCGGATGGTCCTTGACGCGGCCCGGGGGGAATTCCGATAATATGACTCGGAATTGATCGCGACGCGCGAGCACCATGTCCGCCCGATCCCGCGGCCGCAATGCCGCAGCAGGAGAATCGGATGACCGCCACCCGGCCGACCGTCGACAACGACCGCTCGAAGTTCGACTTCAAGGACGACATCGTCTACCTCACGGAGACGAAGCGCGGCCTGACGCGCGACACCGTCGAGGAGATCAGCGCGATCAAGGGCGAGCCGGAGTGGATGCTCAAGTTCCGCCTCCGCGCCTACGACCACTTCCTCGCCCGCCCGATGCCCCAGTGGGGTGGTGACCTGGGGCAGATCAACTTCGACCGGATCATCTACTACCGCAAGCCGTCCGAGCGTGAAGAGAAGTCCTGGGATGACGTCCCCGAGAAGATCAAGAAGACATTCGAGCGGCTCGGCATCCCCGAGGCGGAGCGCAAGTTCCTGGCCGGCGTCGGCGCCCAGTACGACAGCGAGGTCGTCTACCACTCGGTCCGCGAGGAGCTGACCAAGATCGGCGTCGTATTCATGGGCACGGACCAGGCTCTCATCGAGTACCCGGAGATCTTCAGGAAGTACTTCGGGACGATCGTCCCGCCGGAGGACAACAAGTTCGCGGCGCTCAACAGCGCGGTCTGGTCGGGCGGCTCGTTCGTCTACGTGCCGAAGGGGGTCGAGGTCCCGCTCCCGCTGCAGGCCTACTTCCGGATCAACGGCGAGAACACCGGCCAGTTCGAGCGGACCCTGATCGTCGTGGATGAGGGGGCCAAGGTCCACTACATTGAAGGTTGTACGGCGCCCATCTACGCGACCGACTCGCTTCATGCCGCGGTCGTCGAGGTCATCGCCCTGCCGGGCTCGAAGGTCCGCTACACCACCATCCAGAACTGGTCGAACGACGTCTACAACCTCGTCACGAAGCGAGCCCACGCATATTCCGACTCCACCGTGGAATGGATTGATGCAAATACAGGCTCCAGGCTGACCATGAAGTATCCGGCAATCTATCTTCGCGGCGAAAATGCCACCGCGGACATCATCTCGGTCGCAGTTGCCGGGGCCGGACAGCACCAGGACACCGGGGCGAAGGCCGTCCACCTGGCGCCGAACACGCGCAGCCGGATCGTCTCGAAGTCCGTCTCCAAGGACGGCGGTCGGGCCACCTACCGCGGCCAGCTGAAGGTCGCGCCCGGCGCCACGAACGTCGTGGCCAGCGTCCGCTGCGACGCGCTGATGCTCGACGACATCAGCCGGAGCGACACGTACCCCTACATCGACATCCAGGAAGACGACACCACGATGACCCACGAGGCCGTCGTCGGGAAGATCAGCGCGGACCAGATCTTCTACCTGATGAGCCGCGGGCTGACCGAGAACGAGGCGCAGAACCTCATCGTCCAGGGCTTCCTCGAGGTGTTCACCAAGGAGCTCCCGATGGAGTACGCGATCGAGTTCAACCGCCTGGTCAAGCTCGAGATGGAGGGGTCGCTCGGATGACGACCCCGTCCACCGAGGCCTCGACGTCCGACGAGGCCGCTCCGGCGGCCCCGGCCCGGCCGGCCCGGCGAGGACCGGCCGATCTCCCGTTCACGTTCGCGGATCTCGGCCTCGCGCAGGCGCTCGCCGACGAGCGCTCGGAGCCGGACTGGCTGGCCGCCGAGCGGCTCGCCGCGCTGGCGTCGTACGACGCCCTCCCGGTGGAGGCCAATCGCCTCTACACCCCGTACGTCGACCTGCGCGCCGCGGACCTGTTCGCCGTCCGGCCGTACGTCCGGACCGCAGCCGCGCCGGCCCCGGAGGCGATCGACGCCCGGGCGGAGGTCCCAGCGGGCACCGCCGGGCTGATCGAGCTGCGCGAGGACGGCGTCACAACCCTGGCCCTGGCGCCCGACGTCGCGGCCTCCGGCGTGACCCTCGAGACCTTTGCCGCCGCCCTCGCCCGCGACCCGGAGGGCTTCCGGGCCGACCTCGAGGGTGCCCCGACGCTGCCCACCGACGACAAGCTCGCCCAGCTCGTTCGGGGCTTCTGGAGCCAGGGCGTCCGGCTGGTCGTCCCCGACGGGGTCCGTCTCGAGAAGCCGGTCCTCGTTCGATGGGCGGTCGGCAACCCGGCTCGCGCGCTCCTCTCGCGGACGCTCGTCCGGCTCGGCGAGGACGCCGGGGCGTCGTTCGTGGAGGAGCTCGTCCCGTCTGGCCCGCCGATCGGCTGTGCCGCCGGCGAGACGGTGCCCCAGGCGCTCTTCGCCGGGACGCTGGAGGTCGTCCTGGGGCGCGCCGCCAACCTGTCGATCGCCTCGATCCAGGACCTGCCATCGGGCGTGATCGCGTTCCAGCATCGCCACGCTACGATCGGCCCGGCCGCGACCCTGCACTGGGCGCTGGCCCAGCTCGGCGGGCGGCTGGTCCGGTCGCGGGTGGACAACCGCCTCGAGGGGGACGGGAGCTCTGTCGAGCAGGTCGAGATCGTCTTCGGCTCGGACGAGCAGCTCTTCGACCTGACCTCGTACACCCGCCACATCGGCCGGGACACGACCGGCAACCTCCTGTCGAAGGGCGCCCTCAAGGACGCCGCGCGGAGCTACATGAAGGGCCTGATCACGATCGACCGGACCGCGATCGGCACGGACAGCTTTCTCGGCGAGTACGGGATGAACCTGAGCAAGCAGACCCGCGCGGTCGCGATCCCGAGCCTGGAGATCGACCAGCCGGACTGCCGGCGGGCCGCCCATTCGAGCTCGGTCGGCCCGA
>CAWJIC010000036.1:0-23526 GCA_963842755.1 uncultured Chloroflexia bacterium
GCCGTCGGAGATCAGGGAGTAGCCGGGATCGCGGCGTCGAGCCGCCAGGGACGGTTCGGCGTCGTCCGCCGTCGGCGCGGCGTCCGCCACCGTCGCGGCGTTCCGGGCGACCTCGACCTCGCTCAGGCCCGAACCCCGTGCCAGCTCTTCGACGGCGTGCCGGTAGCGATCTCGAGTCGCGAAGTCCATGTCCCCGAACGAGCTTCGTGCGCGAAGGACGTCGTCGACCAGGCTGACGCTTTCGACGAACTCGGCCCAGTCGAACCAGGAGACGAGGCGCATGCTCGTGATCACGTTGCGGACCGTCACGTTCATCGTCGCCTGGCGCTGGTGCTCGAGGCGGACCATCTCCTCGGCGGTGGTCCCCTGGGCCGCGAGGAGCTCCTCCAGCCAGCGGAGGGCGGGGGTGACCGCGGGGTCCTGATCGCGCAGGCGCTGGAAGAGCTGGACGCGGGCCGCCGTCGGGAGCGCCGCGCGCGAGAGCCGACGCAGGGATGCCGCCGCGACCTCCGGGCTGTCCTGGCCGAGGCCGAGCAGGCCGTCGGCGAGCTCGTCCGCCTTCTGCCGCGCTGCCCGGCTGCGCACGATCTGCTCCGCGAGGCGGCGGAGGTTGTCGACGAGGAGGATCCGGAGGCTGATCGGGATCGCCCATAGCTCGCCGATTGTCAGCGGCTCCACCTCCTGGTAGGCGCGCACCATGCGCCGCAGGCTCTCCGGGTCGAAGCGGCTGTCCGTGTGCGCGATGTAGGCCCAGGCGAGACCCAGGACCCGCGGGTAGCCCGCGAGATGGCCCTCGGCCAGCTTGGGGAGCTCGCGGTAGTAGTCCGGGGGCAGGTCGTCGCGGATCTCGCGGAGCTGCTCGTCGACGATGGGGAAGTTGTCGACGAGCCACTCGGCGGCCGGCGTGATCGAACGTTCGTCCTTGATCGCGCGGGCCAGGATGCGGTACGACTCGAGCAGGACGCGGCCATTCTCGGCGATGCGGGGCCGGACGTTGTGTCCCCGACGGGGCGCGTCGGTGACCGTCTGGGCGGCGGCAAGGGTCTGCGCGTGCTGCTCCAGCCGCTCCACGCTGAAGAGCTCCGCGAGGATCGGCTCTTCGAGCTCGGCCTGCGGGCGAACTCGCGCGCGAACGCGACCGGGTGGGTCTCGAAGGGGCTGGTTCGATCTCATCTTCCGCCCTCAGCGCACGGCCTGACCCTGCGCTCGATTCCACCTGGGGACGTGTCGATGATAGCGACCGCCCTCGGCTGGGATCTGCAACAGCATGAGCCCTGGCGCGACGGCGGCCACCGAGACCTCGCCGCCGCAGACCGCGACGAACACCAGCGCGAACGTGCCGAACGCTTCGGCCGTCAGGCGTCGTGGCCACGCAGACGCTTCGCCTGCCGCCGCGTCGCGTCGGGGACGTTGCACGCGGCTGGCGCCGGGGTAACGCGTCTGGTGGGGGTTTCGTGTCCGGGGCCTGCCCGTCTCAGCGGGCAGACGTTCGCTGCGACGGGCACACTCTCGCCATGAACGACCGCCCGACTCGGCATCTCCACGGCCCGGAACTTGTCTGGTTCGACTTCGACCCAGCCACGTTTGTCGAGATCGCGGCGCGCCACGAGGACGGAGGCCCGGATCTCGCCGCGCACCTGGCGGACTGTCGGCGAGCGGCTTGGAAATGCGACGCCTACCTCGCCTTTCGAGAGCCAACTCCGGGCGGCGTCAGCGGGTCAGTTGTGCTTTGGCAGGAATCCGGCGACGACTACGTCGTGGATCTCGGTCGTGATGGCAAACCAGTCGGCATCGAGTTCTTGGCGCGCCTGCCGTGCCGATCGGGATGATCACTGCCCGACCCGCCTTCGAGACAGCGGGGTGCGCGCCCGAACGCCGTCGCTGCGTCACCCTTACGGCGAGGCTCGGAGCCGACGCGCTGACCGCGGTCTCGTCCGGCTAACGCGAGCCTTCTTCTTGCGGCCGTAGGACGCTCTGGCGTATTGCGCGTTCTGGGCACGCTTTGCGGCGGTTCGCGTCATCACCGTCCTGACCTCAGCATGGATCGAGGAGCCGGTCCGGTCGTCGAGTGAGCGCCGGGTCGCGGGCGGTTGGCCTCGCCCGCGGAGGAGCGCGGACCGGATCGCTTCGCGGTAGCGGAGTTCGTCGGCGACACCCTCCTTGTCGAGGAGCATCAGCCGCAGGGCCAGTTCGAGTCGCTGGCGATTGCGGAACACGAAACGCCGCGTCCAGAGCCGTTTCGTGATCTCGTCGAAGACGCCTTCGATCGCACCGTTCGAGTAAGGCCGATCGGGTTGGCGCTTGGCGAACTGTCGGCGCATCAGCGCCGCCTTGCCGGCGAGCCACGTTGAGGTGTGCGCCAAGCCAGAGGCGTTCGCGTCCGACAGGAAGGCGGCCCACTTCGCCTGATCGGCAAGTGCGCCAGACGTGCGACGCCCGAAGTCGCCGTAGGGATCCTCACCGTCGGCGGCGAGCCGGTCGAGTAGCAGCCGTTTGAGGTGCCCCTCGCACGTGTGGATCACGGCGTTCGGCCAGACCTTGCCGACGGCCCACTTGATGCCCTTGTCGTCGTCGCAGACCACCCACGTCGGCGTTCCCTGGATCGAAGCGAGCACCTTCTCCCACTCCACGCCGTCCGCCCCGCCTGCGACGAAGATCCGCCAGGGTCGCCCGGAACCACGCCCGGCCGGATACCCATGGATGCCAAGCAGGTGGTAGGTCGCAGGCTCGCTCGTGATCGTCCCGTCGGCGTGTCGGGTGGTCAGCGTGAAGGGAATGGGCTTCGAGTCGAGAACGATGGCGTCCGGCCACTGCTCCGGCGGCGCGAACGCATCGAGCACCACTGGCGCGAACGTGGCGAGGTAGTCCTGCGCGAGTTGGCCGTGGGCGCTCGGGATCATCTTCCCGAAGAGCGTTTGCGAGAGCCGATTCGCGTCGCGTCGGGTCGTCCGGCTCGACCAGCGGAAACTCGTCCCCTTGCCGACCTCCACCAGCAGCCGGGCCGCCTCGTGGATCGAGAAGACGTGCCCGCGCGCTGTCTGCGGGCCTTCGTGCCGGTCCAGCGTGTGCTCGCACGACTCGCACCGTCGTCCGCCGGCTCGTGGGTTCGTGTCGGTCGGGTGCCGTCGCGGAAGCGACTCGATGAACTTGTGCGGCTTCCGTCCGTCAGGGTGGAGAGGCGGTCGCTGCCGGGTAGCGGGATCGTGCTTCGGTTGGCAGAAGAACCGCGGTCGCTCGAAGTCGGATCCGCGCGCATAGAAGCCGTCGAGCCAGAGATCGCCCACGTGGCCGAAGGGGCACGGCGGGCGGGTGATCGGAAGGCGGGGTCGAGGCATCTCCGTCGCATCTTCAGCCGTCGCTGTGTCAGGTTCTACGGCACAGAGGTCCTACGAAACCCCCACCAGACGCGTTACCCCGGCTGGCGCCTCAGCTGTCGTGCCGCTGTAGCCTCTTACCGGCCGTCATCGGGCGCACACGACAATCACGCCCTGCGACGCTGTGCGTGTCGATCCGCCACACATCGGAGGAGACCGATGCCGCAGAAAGCATGGTCCGACAAACGCGAGCGACAGTACGAGCACATCAAGGATTCCTATGAAGACCGCGGTGTCAGCACCGACGAGGCCGAGGAACGGGCCGCACGAACGGTGAACAAGGAGCGCGCCGAGCACGGCGAGACCAAGCGCCAGAAGCGCGGTCGATCGTGATCGAAGTCGGCTACGCGCTCTCCAGCGAGGAGCACCCCGCCGCGGACCTCGTCCGTCACGCTCGACAGGCCGAGGAGGCCGGGTTCTCCTTCGCGCTGATCTCAGACCACTTCCACCCGTGGGTCGATCGCCAGGGACAAAGCCCGTTCGTATGGAGCGTGCTCGGCGCGATCGCCGAGGCGACCGAGAAGCTGGTGGTCGGGACCGGCGTGACGTGCCCCACGGTCCGGATCCATCCGGCCATCATCGCCCAGGCCGCCGCGACGACGGCCTCGCTGATGCCGGATCGGTTCTTCCTCGGATTGGGTAGTGGCGAGAACCTCAATGAGCACATCCTCGGCACGCGCTGGCCGGAGTGGGAGGTCCGCTCCAGTCGTTCGCGCACGGTACCCGGACCAATGATGAGCAGGACGTCGTCCGGGGGCAGCCGCTTCGGGATCTGCTCGACGAATTGATTGAGGTGCTCGACGCGGTGCGGCTCGCCGGCGGTCTGCGGCCCACCGCCGCCGTGGCGGACGCCGGGGATCGTGCGCGGACATGCCCGGTCCCGGTGGTGAGCCGGCACGTCGGAGTCGAGATTCCGATCGTCTCGTGGGTCGTTGGCGTTCCGGGGTGGGAGACGCGCGGAACAGCGAACAACCCGGAGGGATCTTTGCCATCTGTCGTTGATGCAATCTCTGACGTGCCGTCCGTTGATGCGATCTCTGGACGCTCCATCCGTTGATGCGATCTCTGGATGGTTCAGCTCTGGACCTCTCCGGGTCAACAACCACGTTGCCCCGGGCCGCCTGCGAGCGGTAGGGCCGAATGGCCCGATCATTAGTGGCGTCTGGGCCCCTGGCAGGCCCGCGAGGCGTCGGCTGGTGATGTGATGCGCTGCACCCTGCTCGGCATCGGTGCCATGGCTTCCCCTGCTTTCGACCTGTCGGGTTGCTCGTCACGTCCGGACGACGGCGGGTGATGCTCTATGGCTGGCCCGGTGCCGAGCCACCAGGGGCCGTCGACGGCTGGTCAGCGATGCCCTCGTCGAGCTTCGTTCCGCAATCCGCCGGCTCGGCGGGACCCATGGCTTCGAACCGGCTCTTGCGCCGTTCGGCCGACCGCGACTGATGATCGAGCCCGGGGCGGTTTTCCACACGGGCCCATCCGACGTACCGCTACTCTCCAGGCGGCCGGCAAACGGATCGTGTGGGCGCCCGAGTTCATGTTGTTTCCACGCTGGGCGGCGGGTGCCGATCTCATGTTCGCCGAGGCAGCCGCCTGGGCCCGCCCCATCCGCTTTGCCAGAGGCGCCGGCGTCCACGCGCCGGCCCTGGAGGTAAGCCGCCTCGCTCGCGACGCCGGCGTCCGACGCTTCGTCTTTGCCCGCATCGGCCGCCCGACGATCCGGGCATTCGACGGTACCATGTGACAGTGACGAGGAGTCCAACCGGTCCCGATTCCACGAAACAGGCCCGCCATGAGATGGTGGAGCGCCAGGTGGTCGCTCGCGGCATCAGTCACGAGGCGGTCCTCCAAGCCATGCGCGACGTTCCGCGCGAGGCATTCATCGCGGCCGATCTGGCCGAGTTCGCCTACGTGGACGCGCCGCTGCCGATCGCCGAGGGCCAGACGATCTCGCAACCCTACATCGTGGCGCTCATGGCGGAGGCGCTCGAGCTGAAGCCCGGCGACCGCGTGCTCGAGGTCGGTGCGGGATCCGGATATGCGGCCGCCATCCTCGGGAAGGTGGCGAAGCGAGTCATCACCGTGGAGCGCCACCGCGCCCTCGCGGAAAGCGCAGCCGCGGCGCTGCGTGGCCTCGGCTACGACAACGTCGACGTCCATCACGCCGATGGGTCGCTCGGCTGGGTGGATTCGGCTCCGTACGAGGCCATCGTCATCACCGCGGCGCCATCCCGGATCCCGCAACCGCTGCTCGACCAACTCGCGATCGGTGGTCGGCTTGTCGTGCCGGTCGGGGAGGTGGGCGAGCTCCAGACGCTTCATCGCATTCGACGCACCGGTCCGGACACGCTCGAGGCGGAGGACCTTGGCCCAGTGCAGTTCGTGCCGTTTCTCGCCGGATTGGGCGAACGGGCGGCGGTTAGCGCGCCGGCGAAGGCGGCCACGCTGCCGGAGCGCATCGCGGGGCAAGCCGAGGCCTTCGACGGGGTTGACTCCGCGGACATTGAGGCTCTGATCGAGCGCATCGGCTCGGCGAGGCTCGTCCTCATCGGCGAGGCGTCACACGGCACCAGCGAGTTCTATCGGATGCGCCAGCGGATCAGCCGTGAGCTCCTCGAGCGCCACGGCTTCAGCTTCGTCGCGGCCGAGGCGGACTGGCCCGATGCCGCGGCCGTGGACGCCTACGTCCGACGGGGACCCGACGCCGCCGAGCGCCCGCGGCAGATCTTCGGCCGCTTCCCGACCTGGATGTGGCGCAATCTGGAGTTCCTCGAGTTCGTGGAGTGGCTTCGCAATCGGAACGACGATGCCAAGGCGACGGGCAGCGCGGCCGTCGGCTTCTACGGGCTGGATCTTTACAGCCTGTACGAGTCGATCACTGGCGTCCTCGACTACCTCGACGAGGTCGATCCGGACGCGGCTCGCATCGCGCGGCAGCGCTACGGCTGCCTGAGCCCGTTCGAGTCCGACCCGGCCAGCTATGGCCTTGCCGCGCTCAGTCACCGGTACGAGGAGTGCGAGGCGGACGTCCTCGCCATGCTCGACGACCTGCGCGCCCGGCGCGGTGAGTACCTCACAGGGACGGGGGAGCGCTTCCTGGACGCCGAACAGAACGCGCGCGTGGCGGTCAACGCTGAGCGCTATTACCGTGCCATGTACTACGGCGGCGCCGAGTCCTGGAACCTGCGCGATCGGCATATGTTCGAGACGCTCGAGGCGCTCCTTGCCTTCCATGGCCCGGCTGCCAAGGGGATCGTGTGGGCGCACAACTCGCATCTCGGCGACGCACGGCATACCGAGTTCGCAATCCGGGGCGAGCTGAATGTAGGCCAGCTGGTGAAGGAGCGGTTCGCCGACCAGGCACGCGCCATCGGCTTCGGCACCGATTCCGGCACGGTCGCCGCCGCGCCGACCTGGGGCGCCGAGATGGAGGTGATGAGAGTGCGTCCGTCGCACGCCGATTCGCATGAGCGGTTGTGCCATGACGCCGGCGTGAGCTCCTTCGTACTGCCTCTACGGCCGGACGAGGTCCGGGATCCCGAGCTGCATCGCGAGCTGACCGAGTCGCGGCTGGAGCGTGCCATCGGCGTGGTCTACCGGCCCGAAACCGAGCGCGCCAGCCACTACTTCGCCGCACGGGTCTCGCCGCAGTTCGATGAGTACATCTGGTTCGACGAGACGACGGCGACGACCCCGCTCGTGGCGGGCGCGCACGCGCCTGGGCTCGCGGAGGGCCATCCCTTTGCCACCGTCGATATGTGAGCAGTGCCGGGTCGATGGAGGCAGGCGAGACCAAGGACCAGAAGAAAACCTGGAAGAGGAGACCCCGGAGGGCCACCGCGAAGGCCAGCCCGCGACCGACGACACCGTGCGCGAGGCGGGTCAGAACCGCTGAACTCCGCGGCGAGCCGCCGCGCTACGGGGACGACGCCCGCGCTACGGGGACGAGCGATGCCGCAATCCGCCTGGTCATCGAAGCATGAGCGTCAGTACGAGCACATCAAGGAGGGGCTTCTCGAGCGGGGAACGAAGGAGGACAAGGCCGAAGAGATCGCAGCTCGCACCGTGAACAAGGAGCGGGCCCGGTCCGGCGAGGCCAGGACCGTGAGTCGATCCTCGGTCGACGACATCTCCTCTAGCCGCCGCGGCGGCCTGAGATCGCATGAAGGACCGGGCGGCAGGACCTACGACCAGCTTTACAACGAGGCCCGCGAGAAAGGGATCGAAGGCCGCTCGTCGATGTCGAAGACGCAGCTCCTGCGGGCCATCGAGGGCCACGACCGAGCGCGCAAGCGGTCCTGACGCTTGCCGGGCTGAGCAACACCAGGAAAAGCGTGTTGACCCCCAGATGAATGACGCCGCAAGCGTCGTCAAGGCGGTCCGCAAGCGCCCAGCCACTTCCAAATCACGACACTTGCGAGACTCACCAAACAGAACACCGGTTCGACGCGCGTCGAGTTCTCTGGTAGACTGCTGGGACGGCGCAGACTTGGCGCCGACAACGCGGCAGCACGATCACTTCCTCTCAACGGTTCTCGGCGAGACAAGGTTCGCTGGGGCCGCACGAGAAGGAGTTTTTCATGTTCACCACCCAGACTGACAAAGCGCTCACCTGCGTCGACTGCCGCCAGCCGTTCACGTTCACCGCGACCGAGCAGCAGTTCTACGCCGATCACCAGTTCAGCGAGCCGCGTCGCTGCCCGTCCTGCCGTGCGATCCGCAAGGCATCTCGTGGAGCGGCCGGCGACGGTGCCGGCTACGCGAGCCGCGGCTACGAGCGAGGAGCGCGCGAGATGTTCTCGGCGACGTGCGCGCAATGCGGCCGCGAGGCGCAGGTTCCCTTCCGCCCCAGTGGTCTGAAGCCCGTCTACTGCTCCGACTGCTTCACGCCGCAGCGCCGAAGCTACTGAGCCCCTGCCCCAAGCATCCCGCAAGGAGCCCGGCGATGATCGCCGGGCTCCTTCGATTTCCGCCACCAATCCGAGCGGTGACGCACTCGTCGGTCGCCGCCTGCCAGACGACTACCGCACGCTCCTCGCGGCTGGCGTCGATCCACTTGAACACGTCGCGCACCCAAGCAACGCGCGTGTCTAGCGCGGCGTGGGCCAGCGGCGCTCGACAACCATGCGGTTCCTCATCCGCGAGGACGAACGTCCCGCCGGGGAGTGAGCCATGACCCCCGGGATATCGACGGTCGGGCGAGCGGGCTGGGCAATTCGCGGAGCGACAGGAACAGGCCAGTCGGCCCTGGTCGCCACTCGCGCTCGGGAGCACGATAGTTTCGGCTCGGAGAGGTCAACGCCGAACCATCCAGAGATGGCATCAACGGATGGAGCGTCCAGCGATCGAAGGGAGGAGGGACATCAACGGCGGATGGCGAAGATCCCTCCGGGTCGTCTCATTCCAGGTCGTGGACGTGCCGGATGCGCTCGAGGGCGGCGGCGATCAACGGCGCGATGGAGGCAGGCGAGACCAAGGACCAGAAGAAGAGCTGATAGACGGGAGGATCCAGCCATGGACCCAGACACCACCATAACGACTCGTCAGAACGTGGTGGGCGACGAAGAGCACGAGCATTCGCACCCGGCCGACGTTCACACCCACGACCACTACCACGTGTCCCACCGCCACACCGGCGGTCCCCTGGGCGAGTTCGAGCATCGAGCCCATTACCATCAGCATGAGCACAATCACGCGCCTCTGATCCACGCCCACGAGAAGTATGGCGAGGACGAAGAGCGCGCCGATCATGACGGCACCGCTCACGTCCATGACCATGAGGCTCCGCTGGGCAGGGGAGCATGACGAGCGGATACGAACTCGGTCCGGGCCAGCCGCGCGGAGGCCGACGCGATCCGGCGATCGGGCGAGCACGAATTCGCCCGAGGCGACCGACGCGCGACGGCTCGAGGCGGAGCGGCGAGCGGATCCCCGTGTCTCCGAGGGCACGCCCGAACACCCACGCCATGCCCGTATGGCGGAAGGAGCGCAGAACGCGGACACTCGCGGCACGGGTGCGGGCGGCTTCGATCGCGGCGTCGACGCAAGCCAGGTCGGTGCGCCGTACCAGGGCGCCAAGCCGGAGGATCCGTCCCGCGCCACTGAGAAGAATGGCGATTCCCGCTACGGTCACCGCTCCGCATCGGGTGCCAACGAACCGAAGCGGCACGAGAAGAAGGAACAGGCTCCCGACTGGCGCCCTCGCCAGGGTGGCGACCAGACCCGCAGCGATCCGGAGAAGCAGCGTGAACTCGAGGAGCAGGGCGAGGCGACCCCTGCGTCCGGGGGCCGAAGCCGCGGATCCGGGCGGACGCCGATGAGCAGGAAGGCCGAGCGCGGCCGCGGCGAGCTCCACAGCCGAAGCGAGCGATCGTGGCGCGACGGGACCAACCCGAACGGGACGACCGCTGCCCCTGACCAGATCGCGCCCGCCACCGACACCGGCGTCGAACCCGGGCGGCCGGGCGTCGAGGCGTCGAATGAGGGCCCGATCGATCAGACGACCTCGACCGACGGGCCTGGCGGCGGCGGGGCGACCGAGTGGCCGGGTCGAGCCAAGCACCACGAAGGCCTGCACGGCGGCCCGACCCGCAGGAAGTAGGCGCAAGAGGAGCCGAGTCATGTCGGCAAAGAGCAAGAAACAGCGCAAGTTCATGGGTGCCGAGTTGGCCCGCAAGCGGGCAGGCAAGAAGACGAAGACGGGTACCCAACGATCACGACTCGCCGACCGGAGGAATCCAGAATGGCTGATCTCGACACCAAGGATCGCGATCGTCTGCGCGACTCCCAGTTCGCCTATGTCGACAAGCAGGGGGAGGGCCATCTGCCGATCAATGACGCCTCGCATGTCCGCAACGCCGTCGCCCGCTTCAACCAGACCGAGTTCGAGAGCATGGCCGCCAAGGAGCGCGCACGCCGAACGATCCTGACCGCGGCGGAGAAGCACGGCATCGAGATCGACGAGGGCGACAACATCCGCAAGTCGACCCGGTCGTTGCGAGCGGCCTCGACCAAGGGCGGCCCTCGCGGCGGCCGCAAGGAGGACTGAGCCATGGCTGAACGCCGGCAAAAGCCGGCTGGCACGCCTGGTACTGGCACGTCGCCGGGTATCGGTGACCCGCACGCGGGTCGCGAGGCCCATGATCCGGCCAGCTTCATCGGACGGAAGCCCGAGCGCGTCGCGGAGACCATCCCTGGCGGGCTCGGGCGCAAGGACCAGCGTGCCTCGGCTGTGGCGACCCAATCGGGTCCGCCGACGGAAGAGGAGACCCCGGAGGGCCACCGCGAAGGCCAGCCCGCGTCCGACGACACCGTGCGCGAGGCGGGTCAGAACCGCTGAACTCCGCGGCGAGCCGCCGCGATCCTGGGGACGACGCTCGTATGGGATCGAGCGCCTGAATGGCGCGCCCGGCGAGTGCAAGCGAGACGATCGCGGCAACCAGCCGCGAAGGAGACGAGCGATGCCGCAATCCGCCTGGTCATCGAAGCATGAGCGTCAGTACGAGCACATCAAGGAGGGGCTTCTCGAGCGGGGAACGAAGGAGGACAAGGCCGAAGAGATCGCAGCTCGCACCGTGAACAAGGAGCGGGCCCGGTCCGGCGAGGCCAGGACCGTGAGTCGATCCTCGGTCGACGACATCTCCTCTAGCCGCCGCGGCGGCCTGAGATCGCATGAAGGACCGGGCGGCAGGACCTACGACCAGCTTTACAACGAGGCCCGCGAGAAAGGGATCGAAGGCCGCTCGTCGATGTCGAAGACGCAGCTCCTGCGGGCCATCGAGGGCCACGACCGAGCGCGCAAGCGGTCCTGACGCTTGCCGGGCTGAGCAACACCAGGAAAAGCGTGTTGACCCCCAGATGAATGACGCCGCAAGCGTCGTCAACAGGGTGAGCAGGAGATGGGCTCGCTGAACCCGTCGGGCACCGTCGGTGGCGAGGCGTGCACTCTACCGAGCGCGAGGCGACACTGCCCGGCGGCTCGGCTCGGCGCGGCCGGCGGCAGGGTCAACCCGTTAGGAGAGGACCGCCTCGGCGAGACCCTCCAGCTGATCCATCGTCGAGCTGCTCGGATCGAAGATGAGCTCATCCGCGCCGGCGGCCTCGAAGGCCTTGACTGTCACGCGCAGCTCTTCGGGGCTGACCGACATGCCGGCGGCCATCCCGGGACCCCAGTCACCGCAGTTAGTCGCCCAGGTATTCGGTCGCCCGCTCGCGTGCGACAGGGCCATGCCCGTAATAGGCCAGGGCATACAGCCGCGGAGCGCCATCGCGTCCCGCAGCCTTCCAGGCGGCTCGCCAGCCGGGTATCCGCCACGGAGGCGCCGGGCCGAAGCAGACGGCCGGCGAGCCGCATCGCCTCGAGCACCTGGAACGCTTCATCGACCAGGTCGCCGACCTCGTGGGCGAGGAGGAGCGCCTGATCATCCTGGGCCCCTGCACGGTCCGGGAGCATCTCGAGCGTTCGCTCCGCGACCACGACGATCGCACGGGACGCTGCCAGATCGACAGCTGGGAACCTATCCTGCTTGGGCGGTGGCGGACGTCGACCGGGCATCGGCCGGCCACCCTGGAAACACGACCGGGTCAACTCGGCCAGCTCCAATGGCGAATCTCGGGCGCGTCCTCGCCATGCTCCCGGGTGTAGGCGCGAGCTTCGACCCGCCGATCGACCATCGACTGGCGGACGTGACCTGCTCGTGACGCGAGGCCGGGCACGCGGTCGATCACGTCCATCACCAGGTGGAATTGATCGAGATCGTTCAGCATGACCATGTCGAACGGCGTCGTCGTCGTGCCTTCTTCCTTGAAGCCACGGACGTGCAGGTTGGCGTAGTTCGCGCGCCGATAGGTCAGCCGATGGATCAGCGACGGGTAGCCATGGTGCGCGAACACGATCGGACGGGACGTTGTGAAGAGCGAGTCGAACTCGGAGTCGGACAGGCCGTGCGGATGCTCGCTCGCGCTTTGCAGGCGCATCAGGTCCACGACGTTGACGACGCGAATGCGCAGCTCGGGCAAGTACTGGCGCAGGAGGTCCACCGCGGCCAATGTCTCGAGCGTCGGCACGTCCCCGCAGCAAGCCATGACCACGTCCGGTTCACCATCCAGCTCGTTGCTGGCCCACTGCCAGGTCCCGATGCCGCGGGTGCAGTGGAGAATCGCCTCCTTCATCGAGAGCCAATTCGGCGCCGGCTGCTTGCCCGCGACCACCACGTTGATGTAGTTCTCAGAGCGCAGGCAGTGGTCGGCCACCGACAGCAGGCAATTCGTGTCGGGTGGCAGGTATACCCGGATGACGTCGGCCTTCTTGTTCACGACGTGATCGATGAATCCCGGATCCTGGTGTGAAAACCCGTTGTGATCCTGGCGCCAGACGTGGGAACTCAGGAGGTAGTTCAGCGACGGGATCGGCTGCCGCCACGGAATGTCGCGGCTGACCTTCAGCCACTTCGCATGCTGGTTGAACATCGAATCGATGATGTGGATGAAGGCCTCGTAGCAGTTGAAGAGGCCGTGTCGGCCGGTCAGCAGGTAGCCCTCCAGCCAGCCCTGGCAGAGGTGCTCGGACAGGACCTCCATGACGCGGCCGGCACGAGCGAGGTGCTCGTCCGTCTGCAGGATCTCCGCCTGCCAGACCTTGTTCGTCTCTTCGAAGACCGCGCTGAGGCGATTCGAATCGGTCTCATCGGGGCCAAACAGCCGGAACGTCTGTGGGTTCCGAACGATCACGTCACGGAGGAATGCGCCGAGCACCCGAGTTGCCTCGTCGATCGTTGACCCGGGCGTCGGAACGGCGACGGCATAGTCGCGGAAGTCCGGCAGGGCGAGGTCGGTGCGGAGCAGGCCGCCATTGGCATGCGGGTTCGCGCTCATTCGCCGCGCGCCCGCCGGCGGCAGGGCCGTCAGTTCGGCGATCGGGGCACCGTCGGCATCGAACAGTTCGTCCGGGCGGTAGCTGCGCATCCACTCGTCGAGCAGCGCCAGGTGCTGCGGGTTGGTTCGAACCTCGGCGATCGGCACCTGGTGGGCCCGCCAGGTGCCTTCGACCGGCAGCCCATCGACGGCCCTGGGCCCGGTCCACCCCTTCGGCGAGATCAGGACGATGATCGGCCAGGGCCGCCGCTCGGTCAGGCGACCGGCGCGCGCGTCAGCCTGGATGCTCTTGATCTCGACGATGACCTCATCGATCGCCGCCGCCATCTGCTGGTGCATCAGCGTCGGCTCGTGGCCCTCCACGAACCAGGGCCGGTGGCCGTACCCCTCCAGGAGCGCGACCAGCTCGGCGCGCGGGATCCGGGCGAGCACCGTCGGGTTGGCGATCTTGTAGCCGTTCAGATGGAGGATCGGCAGGACAGCCCCATCCGTGGCGGGATTTACGAACTTGTTCGAGTGCCAGCTCCCCGCCAGCGGGCCCGTCTCCGCTTCGCCATCGCCGATGACGCACGTCACGAGAAGGTCCGGGTTGTCGAATGCGGCCCCGTAGGCGTGCGCGAGCGCATAGCCGAGCTCGCCGCCCTCGTGGATCGAGCCCGGCGTCTCCGGCGCGACGTGGCTGGGGATGCCGCCTGGGAACGAGAACTGCCGGAACAGCTTCTGCATCCCGGCACCGTCCCGGGTGATGCTCGGGTAGACCTCGCTGTACGTGCCCTCCAGCCACGCGTTGGCCACGGCCGCCGGGCCGCCGTGACCCGGGCCCATGACGTACATCGCGTCGAGATCGAACGCCCGAATGGCCCGGTTGAGGTGCGCATAGACGAAGTTCAGGCCCGGTGTCGTGCCCCAGTGACCCAGCAACCGCGGCTTGACATGCTCCGGCCGAAGCGGTTCGCGCAGGAGCGGGTTGTCGAGCAGGTAGATCTGGCCGACGGACAGGTAGTTGGCGGCCCGCCAGTACGCATCGATTCGGCGCAGCTCGTCGTCGGCAAGTGGTGCTGCCGATGTCGGCCGGGCGGTCGAAGGTCGCTGGCGGTCTCGGGGGCTGACCATCGGCAACATCATATCCGGGCGGCCAATGATTTCGGTCGCGCGACGATGACGTCGCACCGCCGGCCCGCCACAATCAGCTGATGCAGGTGCTCGTCCTCAATGCCGGCTCAAGTTCGCTCAAGGGCAGTGTCATCGAGGTCGGACGAGAAACCGCGCTGGCCCGGTGCGAGGCACGCGCCAGCGACGATGCGAGCCGCGACCCACATTGGGCAACCCTCGTCGACGAGGTGCTCAGGGGTCTGCGGCGGGCCGGAGCGGAACCGCGGACCGTCGATGCGGCGGGCCACCGCGTCGTTCACGGCGGCACGACCTTCCAGTCTGCCGTCCGAATCGACGACAACGTCCTGGGGACGATCGATGCGCTCGCTGAGCTCGCGCCGCTGCACAACCCGATCGCAGCCGAGACGATTCGCCTCGCCCGCGCTCGACTGCCCAGCCAGCCACACGTCGCCTCGTTTGACACGGCGTTCCACGCGACGCTCCTGCCGGCCGAGTTCCGCTACCCGGTGCCGGAGTCGTGGTATCGCGACTGGGGCGTGCGGCGCTTCGGCTTCCACGGGCTCTCCGTCGCATGGGCGACGTCGCGCGCGTCGGAGCTGCTCGATCGACCCGTTGACGAGCTTCGGCTCGCCGTTGCCCATCTTGGCAACGGCTGCTCGGTCACGGCCGTGAACGGAGGCCGCTCCGTGTCGACGTCGATGGGCATGACGCCGCTCGAGGGGCTGATGATGGGGACGCGGGCGGGCTCGATCGACCCGGGGATTCCGCTGGCACTGCTGCGCGATGGCCGGCTCGAGGTGCGTGAGATCGCCGACGCCCTCGATCACGCCTCGGGGCTGCTAGCGATGGCCGGCACGGCCGATATGCGCAAGGTGGTCGAGGCGGAGGCGCGCGGCGACGGGCGGGCCGCGATGGCGCTCGAGATGTTCGTGGGCCGGGCCGCAGCCGGGATCGCGGCCGCCGCGACCGCGCTGCCGGCGCTGGACGCCCTGGTCTTCACCGGCGGAATCGGCGAGCATTCGGGGGCGGTCCGAGCGCTGATCGCCGGCCGACTGGCGACGCTGGGCATTCAGCCGATCGATTCGGCGGCAACCGCAACGGTCGACCAACGCCTCAACCCGCCTGACGCGCCCGTCGCCCTGCTCCGGATCGAGTCGCGCGAGGACCTCGTGATCGCGGCTCAAACGGCGCAGCTGCTGGGCTGAGCAGCGGGCTTGCTGCAGGCGGCGGAGCGGTCGCTGCGGGCGCCGGCGGCTTGCCACCACCGCCATCGTGCTGGCCCAGGCGATCGTCGCGGAGGGTATCAGAAACGTCAGCGCCGGGGCTAACCCGATGATCCTCAAGCACGGCCTGGAGAAGGCCGTCGAGGTCATCGTCGAAGAGAAAGAAGCAGTCGCGTCAGGTGAAGACGCGTGAGCAGATCGCCGAGGAGATGGACAAGGTCGGCAAGGACGGCGACCCGCAGCGAGGCGAGCTCGGACAGGCGGAGCCCAGTGTCGAGTAGCACGAGCGCAAGCGCCCGCTCGCGCTCCGAGGCGAGGGCCAGGAGGCTCCGCAGCTCCGGATCGGAGAACGGCGCAATGAGCCGGTGCGGCACCTTCGGTCGACGAAGCCCTCGGAAGCCAGCCGCCGCGGCGAGCTCCTCGGCGGCGCACCAGTTGCCGAAGGCCTTCAGACCCCGGACATAGCCGGCGATCGACTCGGGTGCGAGCGTGGCGCGCAACTCGAGCAGCCAGGCCCGGAGCTCGGCCGCGGGAATGGCGTCGACCGGCCGCATGTCGCCGAACCGGCGGACGGCCCGGATGAGGATCATCCGGTACCACTCAACGGTCCGGGGCGATGCGCCCTCGGCCGCCTTGGCAGCGCAGAACAGGTCGACGGCGGCGCCGAGCCCGATCGGGATCGGGCCAAAAAATCAAGCGAACCGCCGGATGGGCCTAAAGAGTCAGGCGAACAAACCGGGGTAGAGTCAGGCGAACTACGCATGGCTGAGCCTCCTCGGCGCGACCGCCGATCGAGCTCAGAACCGCAATATCTGGTGGTCTCGGAGTCCGATGACCCTAGATGTTGTGGTTTGGCTGGCGAGGAAGGATTCGAACCTTCGATCTCCTGATCCAGAGACAGGTGACCATTTTTCGCGATTTCTCGCCCGTCGTGAGCACGAAACCCACCGATTTCTGCCACTGATTTTATCGAGTCTGGTGACCCATAGCAAACGTGGTCAGGTTGCCACGAGCGGGTCACCTGACTCGCTGGCTCCACGTCATCGGCCAGACCGATGAGTTGGTCGGGGACGAATGGATTTGACCCGGCCGTTCCCACCCTCGGGTCGGGCTGCCTCAATGGATCGCCAACGCGCTCCGCCACCCTGCCACAAGGGAGATCACTGCGGAACGGCTGGCGCTCGGCGGTGACCGTGCCACAATCGCGGCGATGACCGGTTCTACCCGTCCTCGACGACCGGAGGGCCCGTGCGCGATATCTATCTCGACTACAACGCCAGCACCCCGATCGACCCACGGGTCGCCGCGGTGATGCGGCCGCTGCTCGATGGCCCCTACGCGAACCCATCCGCGACGCACGCGGGGGGCCGGGCGGCCCGGGCCGTCGTCGATCGGGCGCGCACCCAGGTGGCCTCCCTGCTCGGCTGCGCCCCCGACGAGGTCGTCTTCACGAGCGGTGGCAGCGAGGCCGACAACCTCGCCCTCTGCGGCGTCTTTTTCGCGCTGCGTGATCGCGGCGACCACATCATCACGACCGCCGTCGAGCATCCCGCGATCCTCGAGCCTGCCCGCTTTCTCGAGCGCCTTGGTGCGCGCGTCACCTACCTCGACGTAGATAGGACCGGCCGCATCGACCCCGATGACGTGCGCCGGGCGATCACACCTCGAGACGATCCTCGTGAGCGTCATGCACGCGAACAACGAGGTCGGGACGATCGAGCCGATCGAGGCCGTGGGCGCCATCACCCGCGAGCGCGGGGTCCGGCTCCACACCGACGCCGCCCAGTCGGTCGGCAAGATCCCGACGAAGGTCGACGAGCTCGGCGTCGATCTCCTCTCGATCGCGGGCCACAAGCTCTACGCGCCAAAGGGCGTGGGCGCCCTGTATGTCCGCCGCGGCGTGCGCCTCGAGCCGCTCGTCCACGGGGCGAGCCACGAAGCCGGGCGGCGGGCAGGCACGGAGAGCGCGCTCCTCGTGGCCGCGCTGGGCGCGGCGTGCGAGCTGGCCGCCGACCTCGGTCCGATGGACGAGGTCCGACGGCTGCGCGACCTCTTCTGGGACCTGCTCCGCGCCCGCTTCGGCGAGCGGGTCGTGCTCAACGGCCACCCCGAGCACCGTCTGCCGAACACCCTCAGCGTCTCGTTCGTCGGGCTCGTCGGGGCCGACATCCTCGAGGCCCTCGATGGGGTCGCTGCCTCAACGGGCTCCGCCTGCCACGCCGGGTCAGTCGAGCTCTCGCCTGTCCTCCGCGCGATGGGCGTGCCGCCCGGGGTCGGGATGGGGGCGATCCGGTTCAGTCTCGGCCGGGGCACGACTGAAGCGGAGATCCGAACCGTCGTGGGAGCGATCGACGCCGCGGTCTCGGCGGGCGTCGGGCGACTCGCAGCTCCGCTCGCCGGGGGATGACAACCCCGATCCTCGACGGCAAGGACCACGCCGAGCCGTCGGCCTTCACGCCCGAGAGCCTGCTCCGTGAGCCGCGCCGGCAGAAGGGGCTGGCGAGCGCCGATGTCCCGGCTGTGTGCGTCCTCGACCCCGACGGCGACATCGTCCGCGACCTCATCGCGTCCGGTCGCGCCCAGCGGGATCCCGACTGGGCCTGCTACCACACGGAGCTCTACGTCATCGACGAGGGGCAGCTCCAATTCGGGATCATCGGTGGAGTCGTCGGAGCCCCATTCGCTGTCCTCGTTGCCGAGGAGCTGTTCGCGTCCGGTTGCACGCTGCTGGTGAGCATGACCTCTGCGGGTCAGATCTCACCGCTCGGCCCGCCGCCCTACTTCATCCTCATCGACCGGGCGCTCCGCGACGAGGGCACGAGCTATCACTACCTGCCGCCGGCTCGCTACGCTGCTGCCGACCCTGCGCAGCTCGAGCGGGTCCAGGGGGTGCTTGGTGAGGTCGATCTCGTGATTGAGCGCGGCAGCACGTGGACCACCGACGCGCCCTTCCGCGAGACCGCCGCGACGATCGCGGCCCGGCGGGCCGAGGGCGTCCTGGCGGTCGAGATGGAGGCAGCCGCCCTCTATGCGTTCGCGCAAGCCCGCGGTCGGGCGGTTCTCTGCTTCGCCCACGTAACGAACCAGATGGGCCAGGCCGAGCATGACTTCGAGAAGGGCCAGGCGAACGGGGCTCATGCTGCGCTGCGCTTGATCGAGGCGGTGGTCCGCGCCCTCGAACCGCGATAGGCCCTGCGGGTCGGATTCCGCGCTTGGGGGACAGGATCGCCGCGTGGTGCCACGTCGTCCGGAAGTCGCCGGCGCCGACCACCGCGATCGTGTCCCTCGAGAAGCGAGATGGGCGATGGCCCGAACCGGCCACGCGCCTCACATCGGCGAGGACCCGACCGCCACGGGCAGGCCCGCGAGCCGCCACTCCGGGAAGCCGTCCTCGAGCCGGCGGGCGCGGTGCCCGCGCCGTCGCAGCATCGCCACGCCCTGCGGCGCCAGGGCGCAGAACGGTCCGCGGCAGTAGGCGACGATCTCGACGCCAGTCGGGAGTTCCGCGAGGCGCGCTTCGAGCTCCTCGAGAGGGAGGGAAAGCGCCCCGGCGATGTGACCAGCCCGGTACTCCTCGGCCGGTCGCAGGTCGAGCACGACGGCATCACCGGCCTTGACCCTCGTGAGGAGCTCCGCTCGGCTCACGAGCTCGACCGGATCGGCATCACCGAGGTAGGCGCGGGCCGCGCGATCGGCCTCGGCGAGGCGGTCGGCCGCGAAGGTTCGGACTGCCACGAGCAGGTGATACGCGTCGTCGCCGGCGAGCCGGTAGAAGATCCGGGTCCCTTCCCGGCGAGTGACGATCAGGCCAGCCCGGCGGAGCACCTGGAGGTGCGCGGAGGCCAGCCCGACGCCGATCTCGGCGCGGGTAGCCAGGGTCTCGACGCTTCGCTCCCCTTGCGCCAGCAGGTCGAGGATCTCAACCCGGCGGGGGCTGGCGAAGGCCTTGCCGACGCGGGCGAACTGTTCGTTGAGGTGGTCCTTCGCCGCGCGATCGGGCGCGGTGACGTCACGGCGATCAGGTGGCACGGTTCATCTCGTAGCTCCGACGGGCACGCCGACTCTGGTGCCCATGGTCATGTATTCTAACGAAGATTGGTATAAGCGGGACCCCAGGGACAACGCACCAGATCCGATCGGTCCGGCGCATCGTCCACCCACGCAGGAGATCACACCATCCGTGAAGATCCTCATCATCCTCAACGACTCACCGTACGGCACCGAGCGGACGTACAACGGGCTGCGCCTGGGACTGTCGCTCGCCAAGACCGAAGGCACCGAGCCGCAGGTCTTCCTGATGGGCGACGCCGTGGCCGCCGCGAAGCCAGGGCAGAAGACACCGGAGGGCTACTACAACCTCGAGCGGATGCTGCGCGGGCTCGCCGCCAAGGAGGTCCCGGTCGGCGCCTGTGGGACCTGCATGGAGGCGCGGGGCCTCGTCGACGCGGACCTGGTCGCGGGAGCACACCGTTCGTCGATGGCCGAGCTCGCGGCATGGACCCTCTGGGCCGACAAGGTGGTGACGTTCTGATGGCCGGCCGGACGGTTCTCGTGCTCGGTGGTGGGGTGGGCGGCCTGGTGGCCGCCAATGAGCTGCGGCGTCGGCTCGATCCGCGCGACCGGGTCGTGCTGGTCGAGCGCGAGGCGCGCCACCTCTTCCAGCCGTCCCTGCTCTGGCTCATGGTTGGTCGAAGGCGCCGCGAGCAGATCGAGCGACCCCTCCGCTCGCTCCTGGCGCGGGGGGTCGAGCTCATCGAGGCCGAGGTTCATGGGGTCGATCCAGGGGCGCGGCAGGTCGAGACGGCGGCCGGCGTCCTCTCGGCCGACGCGCTCGTGGTGGCGCTCGGCGCGGAGCTCGCGCCCGATGCCATGGCCGGCTATCGAGATGCCGCGCTGAACTTCTTCTCTCCCGAGGGGGCCGCGGCATGCGCCCGGGCCCTCGAGTCGTTCCGCGGCGGCCGGGTGGTGGTCGCGGTGAGCGCCCTGCCCTACAAGTGCCCGGCCGCGCCCTACGAGGCGGCGCTCCTGCTCGACGACGAGCTCCGGAGGCGCGGCCTGCGCGAGGCGAGCCAGATCGACCTCTTCACCCCGGAGCCGCAGCCGATGCCCGTCGCCGGTCCAGTGATGGGCTCCGCGGTCATCGGGCTCCTTGAGGCGAAGGGGATTCGCTTCCATCCGAAGAGTCCGATCGCGCGCTTCGAACCGGCAACAGCCGAGCTGGTGCTCGCCGATGGGACGCGCGCAGGGTACGACCTGCTGGCGGCCGTGCCACCCCACGGCGCTCCTGCCGTGGTGCGCGACTCCGGCCTCACCAACGAGGCGGGCTGGATCCCGGTCGAGCGAAGCACCCTGCAGACGGCCCACGAGCGCGTCTACGCGGTGGGCGACGTCACGGCGATCACCCTGACCAACGGAAAGCCGCTTCCCAGGGCGGGCGTCTTCGCCCATGCCCAGGCACTCGTCGTCGCCCGGGAGATCGCCGCGACCTTCGCCGGGAGGCCGGCACCCGCCGGGTTCGACGGCACGGGCTTCTGCTGGGTCGAGACAGGCGCAGGGCGGGCGGCGTTCGCAGTCGGGGATTTCTTCGCGGAGCCCGATCCGGCGCTCGACCTGCGGCGGCCGGGGAGAGTCTGGCATGCCGGCAAGGTGCTGTTCGAACGCTCCTGGATCGGCAACCCGCTGGAGCGCCGCCTCGCCCGCGCCGGCCTGATCGCCGGCGGCCGGCTGGCCGGATTCCGGGTGACCCTGTGAGGACCAGGGGCCGAGCCAGCTTGACCAAGTCTTGACGCAAGCCGGCAACCCGGGTTGAGGTGGTGCGCACAGACTGATGGACGCAGGGCGGAGGCCAAGCGCGAAATCGGCGTAAGGAGAGACGCGAATGATGGGATATGGCTTTGACGGCGGCGCGCTCGGCTGGCTCTGGATGCTCGGCGGCCTGCTCGTGATGGTCGGCTTCGTGGTCCTGATCGTGTGGGCCGTCGGTGCCATGAACCGCGGCGGTACGAGCCGGGAGCCCGAGCGACCGACGGCGCTCGACATCCTGCGCGAACGATATGCCCGCGGGGAGATCACCCAGCAGGACTTCGAGCAGGCGAAGAAGACCCTGGGGTACTGATCGTGCCCGACCGTCGCGTTGCCTGGCTGGGGATCGGTCTCGTCGTTGCCGGCATCATCCTCATCACGGCCGCAGCGGCGCTCGGCTCGGGACCCGGGTCGCCACCCGGCCAGGCTGCCCAGTGGGGCTTCGGCCCCGGCGGGATGATGGGTCTGCCCCCCGTCGTCGGGGGCTCCGGCCCGGGACCGGGTCGCCGGGCTTCGTCGCGGGGACGACCTCCGCTCCCCGCGTGGTGCGCATCGTCGCCAGCGGCCAGCTCCGCTTCGTTCCCGATGTCGTGGCCGTCCAGGCGGGCGAGACGATCACCTTCGAGGTGACCTCCATGGGGATGACCGTCCACGAGTTCATGGTCGGACCGGCCGCCGATGTCGCCGCCGACAAGGAGGGCACGCCCGAGATCGCCGACATCGGAATGATGGCGACGAAGTCACTGACCTACACGTTCAGCGGGCCCGGGCCGTTCGCGTTCGCCTGCCATGCCCCCGGCCACTACGAGGCCGGGATGCAGGGGGCGATCGTCGTCGTCCCGTGACTGCCGACCCGCCGCGTGGCGTGACGTCCAACGGCGTGCCCTGCGCGCCCACCCGGCCGACGCACGCTGTGGTCACGCAGCCGCCAAGCATCGGCCGGTCTGGATGTTTGGCGGGACGGGTGCCGCCGGCAGGGTCAAGTAGCGCGTGGTCGTCGCGAACGCTGCCTCGCGGAGGATGTCCGCGACCGACATCCGGCGCCACCAGGCGATCGCCTCGAGCCGCGCGGCAAGCTCCCGCGGCAGGATGACGCTCACCTTCGGTCCGACGACCAGCCGGTCGACCGGCGAGGCCTGCGCGTGCTGGCGCTTGACTTCGTCGGTGTCGAGGTTGACGTAGCGGCGGACCATGTCGAGGGTCGTGTGGCCCAAGATCCGCTGGAGGCTGAACACGTCGCCACCGTTGAGCAGGTAGAGCTTGGCGAACGTGTGGCGGAACGTGTGGGGGTTCGTCCGCACGCCAGTCGAGCCCGGCCCGCCCGCCGAGCCGGCGGAGGGCGTGCTGGATCGCGACCGGGGTGAGCGGGCGCCCGTCGCGGGCGAGGAAGACGTGATCGACGTCGCGTCCGATCGGCCGCGGCCGGCTGTGGGCGAGGTAGTCCGGCAGCCGGGCCTCGGTCACGGTGCCCAGGGGCACGAGCCGCTCCTTGCCGCCCTTGCCCCGGACCCGGAGGTAGCCGTCGGGGAGCAGATCACCAATACGCAGACCGGCCAGCTCGGACAGCCGCAGCCCGGTGTCGAGGAAGAGCGCGATGATCAGCCGATCGCGGCGCGAGGCGACCGCCAGGAGTCGCTCGAGCTCGACCGGTCCGAGCGTCGCGATGAGCCGGGATGGCACCCGCGGGCGGGGCAGCCGGCGGAGCGGATCCTCGGCGACGAGACCCTCGGCGGCGCACCAGGCCGAGAACGCGCGGAGACCGCGGACGAAGCCCGCGACCGACGATGGCGCGAGCCCGGTCTCCTGGAGCGAGACGACGAACGCCCGCGCCTCGGCGACGCTCACCGCGCCGAGCGCCGGATCGGCGCCGCGGCCCGTCCGGAAGGCGGCGAACCGCTCGCCGATCATCGCGTACCAGTCGAGCGTCTTGGGCGACAGGCCCCGCGCTCGGCCCGACACGAGGAAGTCGGCCAGGCCATCGGCGAGGGTGAACGTCGAGCCTGACGGCGAGTCTGGTGCCCGATTTTCACGATTCCTCGCTCGCCGTGAGCACGAAGCCCACCGATTTCTGCCCCAATTTTACCGAGTCTGGTGACCTGTCGCAAACGTGGTCAGGTGACCTTGGGCGGGTCACCTGACTC
>CAWJIC010000037.1:0-5403 GCA_963842755.1 uncultured Chloroflexia bacterium
CGGCCTACCTCCTCGCCGGCGACGGCGAGCACGCCCACTGGGTCCGGAACATCGTCGTGAACCCGCTGGTCCGGCTTCGTGTCGGCGGGCTCGACTTCGCCGGGCGTGGTCGGATCGTCAGCGATCTCGCCGAGGCCGAGCGCGCGCGTGACGCTCTCGTGGCCAAGTACCAACCGGGGTACCCGGAGGATCTCTCCGGCTGGCGGACCAGCGCGCTCCCGATCGCGATCGATCTCCACGCTGAGCCGCAGCTGAACCCAGGCTGACTTGCCCGTGCCCGACGAGAGGCTCGCGATCCTGACGGCGGCCGAGCGACGCTTCCTCGGCGCTGCCCGCCGCGCGACGCTGGCGACAACCGACGGCGCCGGACGACCCCGACTCGTCCCGGCATGTTTCGTCCTGGCCGACGACGACGAGGTCGGACGACCGCTGCTCTACTCCCCGCTCGACCCGAAGCCGAAGCGACATGCCGACCCCCGACGGCTGGCCCGGGTCGGGGACATCCTCGCTCGCCCGGCGGTCACGCTGCTCGTCGATCGGTGGGAGGAGGATTGGAGCCGCCTCGCCTGGCTGCGCGTCCATGGCCTCGCCGAGCTGATTGAGCCGGACGACGATCTCCGGGCGACTGCCATCGCCGCCCTGCGCGCCAAGTATCCGCCGTATGCCGCCCACGACCTCGAGGCCCGGCCGCTCATCCGGATCACGCTCACGGAGGCGGTGGCATGGGGCGATCTCGAGCCCGAGCCGCCCGTTCCGGCCGAGCCGTCGGAGCCGGCCGAGCCGTCGGAGCCGGCCGAGCCGCTGGAGCCGCCGGTTTCGCCCGCTGACCATCGTCCGGGCCGCCCGTCGGCGGAGTCGATGTGACCGGCGGCACGATCCTGGAGGGTGGCCGCCGCAAGGCGTACCGGCCACTGGCCGAGCGCGAACGGGCGGCCGCATTCCGAGCCGGACTGGCGGCCTACGACCGCGGCGACTGGTTCCTCGCCCACGAGCTGCTCGAGCCGGCCTGGATGGGCAGCGACGATCCAGCCGAGCGGGCCCTCCACAGTGGGCTGATCAAGCTGGCGGCCGCGGGCGTCCACGCGGTGCGCCGCAACCCGATCGGCGTGGCGAGGAACCTGGCCGGCGCTCGGACCAGGCTGGCGCTGGCAGCGGATGGCGCGCGGGCCGCGGAGTCACCCGGAGGGGGCGGGATGCGCCGGCGACGTCTGCGCGACGGTGGACTCGACCTCGTCGCGCTGCTTGGAGCCGTTGACGCCCGCCTCACCGCGGCCGGGGATCCGCTCGACATGCCGCCGCCCCTGCCGCGGCGCGGTCCTCCCTGAAGAACGGCGGACCCGGAGCGGCTCTGGATCGGGCGTGTCAATGGGCGGCACTCGGGTTCGCACTCGGCTGGCCGCCCGGCTTTGGCGCCCGGCGTCGCGCCTCAGCCCTGGCTACCCTCGCGGTCGCAGGTCGACGCTGAAGTCGAGGTGGGCACGGAGCATCGCCAGGGCTTCGCTCCAGACCTCGATGGCCTCCGCCCAGGCGTCGATCGCGCCACGGGAATCGAGCGGGAACGGCCCGTCCTCGAGATCGAGCAGGCTGCCGTAGCCGGCGGGGCTGATCGTCACGCGGACTTCGGTGACGAGGCTCTCGTCGGGAAGCCAGGGCCAGCGGAAGGCGAAGCTCGTGTTCGGCTGCGCCTGGGTCACCTCCCACCACACCCGGCGATCCGACCAGACGAGCACGGAGCGCGATCCGACCGCGAGCCCGCCCTCGATCCGCTCCGGGAACCAGCGGGCCAGCTCCTCGGGATCGGCCCAGGTCCGGAACACCCGATCCGGTGGGGCGTTGAAGCGCCGGCGCATGCGGACCCAGCGTCGGAGTTCGGTTCCGGCCGGAAGGAGCGCCTGATCGTTACCCATCTCGGATCCCCGTGCTCGGTCGAAGCGACCGCACACCTGATGACGCCATCAGCCGAAGCATACGCTCCGGGCAAAGGGAGCAACGGAGCACTGACATGGGGGAGCGGAGCCGGGCGGCGGACTCAGCCCTCGGCTCGGGCGGCGGCGTCGCGATAGAGCGGGTCGGTGCGGCGGATGGGGTCGGGGTTGGTGCCCTTCAGGCGGGCCAGCCGCTCGACGAGGAGCTGGAGCGGGGTCGTGGTCCCGAGCAGGGCGGCGACCGGCGCGGGCAGGTCCGGCGCTTCCGGCACGACGATCCGGCCCGCGGGGGTGAGCTCGGGCGCGAGCTCGGCCGAGACGCCCTCCGAGAGGATCGCCGCGACGCGGATCCCGATGACGCCGGCCGCCTCGAGCGCCTGGCGCGCCCGGGCGACGCGTTCCCCGCGCTCCCGCCTCTCCGCCATCACGAGGATGAGCCCGGTCCCGGCGTCCGTCGACGGGAGGTGGCCGTGGAGGAACGTCTCGAGGTCGCGCATCGCGGCCGGGATCCAGGTCCCCTCCTCGAGCTTGAGGACGAGCTCGCGCGCCGCCGGCCGATCCGCCCCAGACCCGATCGTGAGGATCGGCCGGGCGTCGACGAGCCGCGCGGCGATGCTCTCGGCAGCCGAGCCCGCGGCGTCGCCGGCACCCGCGGCGAGCAGGGCCCGGACGGCAGCGCCATCGACCGGCTCCGCGGTCAGCGCCGCGCCGACCGCCGTCGCGGCGAGGAGCGGCGAGAGGTAGCCGATCGTGTGGCAGTAGCTCTGGTCGCGCTCGATCGTCTCGAGGACGACGTCGATCCCGACCGCCCCCGGGGCCCGACCGCTGACCGTGATGAGGGCCGTCCGCGCGCCGGCCGCTCGGGCGGCCTCGAGCGCCCTGTTCGTCGCCCAGGTCGCGCCGTCGTGGCTGATCGCGATGCACGATCCGCCGGCCTGCGGCTCGAGCGCCGCCTCGAACGCCTGGATCGCGACCGGACCCCGGCCCGGCAGCCCGGCCCGGCGCCAGGCGTCCCCGAGGATCTCGGCCGTCCCGAGGGCGCCGTGCTCGCTCGTCCCGCAGCCCACGACGACGACCGGCGCGCCGGACGTGGCCGCCGCCCGGAGCTCAACCGCGAGCCGCGCCGCCGACCCATCCAGCGTGAGGCGCGCCAGGCACCGCTCGGCGAAGGCCGGTTCCGCGGCGATCATCTCGGTCATGAACCACGGCGGGCCGCCCCGGTCGACCGGCGTCTCGGCCCAGTGCCAGGGGTCGGGCGGGCCGGCGAGGGGAGCCTCGGGGTCGAAGGCGGCTGCGGCGGGGGCGTTCGGCTCGGGCGGCTCGGGCGGTCTGCTCGGCTCGGTCGGTCTGCTCGGCTCGGTCGGCTCACTCATGGCGGCGATGATAGGCTGACCTCCCGGCGCGACCCATGCCGGACCGCCCACCGCGACGCGATCGTGCGCCGGCGCGGAGGAGCCGATACCACCACGGGGGCCATGACACCGGCGCGCGAGCCGCGACAGCGCTCTGTTTTCAGCCGGCGGATTTCTGCTTGGCATTTCCGCCCCGGTCGGCTGGATCGTGATACGGCTGATTTTCTATTATGATGCCGACCTTGGCTTCTTCGAGCAAATTCTCAAGGACATCGTATTTAACAGCGAGCATTTTGCCCTGTATTGTTACATGGGGGGCGGGACGGCCATCGTCCTTGCGGTCCTTGGATACATGATCGGCAAGAACGGCGATGAGCTGCATGCGCGGGCCGCAGAACTCGACATCCTCCATCGGGAAGTTAACGAGCAGAAGGAGCTCTTCGAAAATCGCTACAAGGTGCTGGACAGGAATATTAAAAACTTTCACCAGATCAGCAGCAGGATCCAGAAATCGCTCAATCTTGATGAAGTGCTGCTGCTCTGTGCCGAGGGTCTGCACGATATCCTGGGGTACGAGCGGGTCAATATTCTAATGGCTGAAGACGGCAAACGGCTGCGCTTCTTTGCCGCTGTCGGGACCGAAGGCTTCACCCCCTCCGAGGTCGCCATCCCGATAGATGCGAGCATCGGGATCATTGCGAAGTGCTTTAATGACCGCAGGGTATATCTGGTCGATGATATTTCGCGCTATCCCGAAGACTACCATTTGAAGCCCCCCCACAACAAGCTTGCACCCCTGCGCTCAAAAAGTTTTGTCCTCTGTCCGATTGTCCTGAAAAACGAAACTATCGGCATTTTCGGGATCGACAACAAAAACAGTCACCGTGCCCTTAATGACTCGGATGTCGATACGATCATGCTTTTTGCCGATCAGGTGTCTTCAGCGATCACCCGCATCAACCTGTTGACATCAATCGACACGCTGACGTCGGAGATGGAGAGTTCGTTCAGATTTCTGCTGGCGAATCGCGACCAGTATTCACGAAATGTCATGAATCTGAGGGACGGGGTCGATTCGGTCGCCGACGGTACTTCGATTATCGCGTCCGCTTCCGAGGGCGTGATGGCCTCGATTGATGAAACCAGTTCGGCCGTCAACGAGATTTCGGTTGCCATTGAGCAGGTTACCCGGAATCTTGATCATCTGTCAGGAGTCGTCCACCAGTCGGCATCGGCCATGGAGCAGATCCACAGCACCATCGGCAATGTTGAACAGAATGCGGCTATTTCACATGAAGTTTCGCATCAGGTAAAGGAGCGGGCTGAAGAGAGCCGGGCCGTAGTCACGGAAACGATCAATGCCCTTGATGAAATCAAGCACTCGGTCGGCCTTTCATTCGACGCTATTCAGCGCCTGGCGGAGAACAGCAGCCGCATCGAAAATATTGTCAGCGTTATCAACGACATCACGAAACGCACCAACCTGCTGGCGTTGAACGCGTCCATCATCGCCGCCCAGGCCGGTGAATACGGGAAGAGTTTTGGCGTCGTGGCCGACGAGATCCGCAACCTGTCGCTCCAGACCGGTCATTCGACCGGTGAAATCACTTCCATCATCGAAGAGATCATGAGCGAGTCGAAAACCGCCGCCAACAACATCAGAACAAGCAGGGATCTGGTGCACCGCGGCGTTGAACTGGGTCATACGACGGGGGAATCGCTCACGGCGATCTTTGACAGTTCCACCTGCTCGCTGGAAATGACCAAACAGATCAAGCAGGCGACGCAGGAACAGGTGTCCAGCGTCCAGCTGGTTGCGCGCTCCATGGAAGAGATCAGCTCCATGACTTCGCAGATCTTCGCGGCGTCGACCGATCAGTCCAAGGCCACCAAGAGCATTGCCAGATCCATTGAAACGATCAAGGAGATGACCCATGAAATGGTTAAATCCACATCGCGCCAGGTTGATGACGGCAGGCTGATCCGTCTCAATGTGGAGTCGGTAAGCGGCATGGTGACTGAAATGTTCGACAACATGGAGATGCGCAGGGCGCAGAGCGCAGAGGTCGTCAAGGAGCTGGAACAGATGAAGAGCCTGACCTGTCCGCTCTGAACGAAGGGAAAAA
>CAWJIC010000038.1:0-13158 GCA_963842755.1 uncultured Chloroflexia bacterium
ACGCGGCCTTCTTGCGCTTACGGATCCTTCCGCGGTCGATGATCAGGTCGCGATCGTAGGTCCGGCCGTCGATCCGTATGGAACCGAACGAGTACCCCTCGAATCGCATCTGCGCCCTCCGGGTGATCTTGGGCGAGGCACGTTCCATAGCGGCCCTGACTCACCAGCCTACACCAGCTCCATCTCGCGGCCCGTCAGAACAGCTGGACGTCGATGCCCTCCGGCTGAGACAACAGCGCCTCCTCGATCCGGGTCCGAGACGCATCGACGTACTGCTAGCCGGGACACCGGCATTCCACTCGGTGTAAAGGCCGGTTGAAAAGGCTGAGCGTAGTCCGGTCGAAAAAGGTCAGCACCTGGGGTCGGATGCTAGCGGGTTCGGTGTCCTCCTTCCATGGCTCCTGGAGGGTCTGCCGTAGCCCTCTCCCTCGGACCGGGTTCACCTGGCGCCCCCCGGCCTTCGGATCCTGACCGGATCGCTCGGCTGGTTCGACATCGAGTCGAGGAAGGATCACCTCGCCGGGGTCATCATGGCCGACTGCGGCGATGTCGGGATCGTCGGCGCCCAGATCGAGAGAACCTTCGAACGGATCACTGAGGCGAGCCGCACGATCGCCGAACGCTCGTTGCTGGTGGCGGTTGGGGGTGATCATTCGATCAGCTTCCCCGTGGGTCGTGGCATGGAGCGATTCGCACCGATCGACGTCGTCCACTTCGATGCCCATGCGGACTTCGTCGATCACTTCTTCGGTGCCCGCTACTCCCACGGGAGCCAGCTCCGGCGCCTATCGGAACTACCATTCGTCCGGAGCATCACCGCGGTCGGTCTCCGAAACGTCTTTCGCGTGGAGTATGACGATCTCCGCTCCTATGGTGCCGGGGTTGCGACGAGCCTCGACGTGATAGAGGAGGGGCCGGCCGGTGTCGTCGAACGGCTCGTCCCTGAAGGCGGGAACCTTTACGTCTCCATCGACATCGACGTGCTGGACCTGTCGATCGTCCCCGGTACCACGCTCCCAGAGCCAGGTGGACTGAGCTACCGTGATCTGCGCGGTCTGCTCGATGAAACGGCACGACGTGGTCGAGTCGTGGGCTTCGACATCGTGGAGCTGGACGCTCCGCACGACCTCAACGGAGCAACCTCTCGCGTCACGACCTGGCTGATCGTTCATTTCCTGAGCTCAATCTTCGACGCACGATGAACCGGATCGTTCATGCGGAACCCATCCTCTCGCGGGGTCGATCGGTGCTCGTTCATGTGCGTACTCCTTTCGTTTCGTTCGTGTGCCGTGAACGCACAGGCGAGATGTGCACCGCCTACGTGACCTCTTCTTCTTCCAGCCGGTAGGCACGAAGGACGGGATCCAGCCAGTCGCGCAACCCGTCGCCGATGAGGTTGAACCCCATGGCGGTGAGCGCGAGGGCCAGGCCCGGGAACGCCGCGTACCACCAGGCGGCCGGCTGGTAGGGAAGGGACTGGAGGATCGTGGATCCCCATTCCGGCGTCGGCGGCTGCGCCCCGAGCCCGAGGAACGAGAGCCCCGCGGTGGAGAGCATGACGTAGCCCATGTCCATGGTGGCCTGGACCAGCATGATCGGCATGATGTTCGGTAGCAGCGTCCGGAACATGAGCCGCAGGGGGCCGGCGCCGAGCGTGCGGGCGGCGACCACGAACTCGCGTTCTCGGAGGCTGAGGATCTGCCCCCGGGCGATGCGCGCGTACCACGGCCAGTACACGGTCGCCAGCGCCACCATGGTCGTCTGGAGGCTCGCGCCCAGCGTGAACGTGATGGCCGCAGCCAGGATGAGTGCCGGGAACGCCAGGAACAGATCTGTGACCCGCATCAGGATCTCGTCGACGAGGCCCCCTGCCAGACCCGCCACGAGCCCGACCACGACCCCGACGACCAGCGAGATGCCGAGGACGATCAGGCCGACCTCGATCGCGATATGCGTCCCTGCGAGGACCCGCGAGAAGAGGTCTCTGACCGAGGTTGTCGGTGCCCATCAGGTGGGCGAAGGACGGCCCCTGGAGCCGGTCGATCACGTTCGGGGCCAGGGGATCGTAGGGAGTGAATCGAACGTCCAGGAGGTCGGCGGACAACCCCACCGCCGAGAGCAGCGCCGCTCCTCCGACGATGACGCCGCCCACGAGGTTGAGGGGCGAGGCCCGCAGGAAGCGTCCGAGAACGTGCAGCCGGCGTCTCCTGACAGGCACCGGAGGCGACCTCGCGGCTCACCATTCAGGCCAGCCTCACGCGAGGGTCGAGGTAGGCGTACAGCAGATCGACGACCAGGTTGATCAGCACGTAGCCGGCGGTCACGACGATCGTCACGCCCATGATCGCGTTGTAGTCGGACGACACGATGGCGTCGGCCATGTAGCGGCCAAGGCCGGGCCAGGCGAAGATCGACTCGACCAGCACGGTTCCCGACAAGAGGAGGCCGAATTCCAGGCCCACGATCGTGACCAGAGGCAGGAGGGCGTTCCGCAATGCGTGGCGCAGGAAGACGCGCGTCTCGCTCAGTCCCTTGGCGCGCGCGGTCCTGACGTAGTCCTGACCCAGGACCTCCAGCATGGAGGCCCTCACGATGCGGGCTGCGAGCCCCATCTCGGCGAGCGCGAGCGCCACCACGGGCAGGATCAGATGCAGCACGGCCTGCCCGAACAGGGCGAAGTGCCCCGTCACGAGCGCATCGACCGTGTACAGGCCCGTGACGGCCGGCGGCGGCGCGACACCCGTGTCGAGCCGTCCGCCGAAGGGCAAGACCGGAAGCAGGGAGAAGAACGCGAACTGGAGGAGCAGCGCCACCCAGAAGTTGGGGACGGAGAGGCCACCGATGGCGACGAACCGGCCCGTGATGTCGATGGCGCCCCCCGGGCCGGATCGACGAGAGGACGCCGATCAGGAGCCCGAGGGCAGACCCGATGACGAGGGAGATACACGACCAGCTCCAGCGTGGCAGGCAAGAACGTCGCGAGGTCTTGCGTGACCGGCCGGCGGGTGACGAGGGACTGACCCAGATCACCTCGAACCAGCGCGCTCATGTAGGTGCCCGTACTGCTCCCAGACGGGCCGGTCCAGCCCGCGGAGGTGCCGGATCTGCTCCACGGCCTCGCTGCTCGCCCTGGGTCCTGCCAGGAGCCGGGCGGGATCGGCAGGCACCACCCTGGCCAGGAAGAACGTCAGGAGCGTGGCGCCGAACAGAACGAGCAGGACGAACCCGAGACGCCTGATGACGTACGCGGCCATGGGGCTCTAGCGATGGCCTCTACGTCCCACCGGCTACGCCCCGGCACTCGTCCGGTGCAAGGCGTACATGTCCAGCGTCAGGACGTAGACGGGGTTCAGCACGAGGCCCTCGATGTCCTTCCGGTAGTACAGGTGCGTGGGCTCCTGCGCGACCGGGATCCACGCGGGATCCTCCAGAGAAAGGATCTGCTGGAGCCGCTTCGAGTCGGCCGTGAGCTTGTCGTCGATGGGAGCGTTCCACATCGAGTTGATCAGCTTGTTCGCCTCGGCGTTGTCGTACAGGCCGGCGTTCCCGCCCGCCGATCCGCCGGCGGCCTTGTGGAAGAGGACCCAGGAGTAGTCGAACGGGTTGTTGAAGTTCGGCCACCACGAGAAGAAGTACATGTTCGGGCGCTGTTCGGGCGGAGCGTCGCTGAAGTAGTCGGCCACGAACCCGCTGAAGGACTTCTCGACGAGCTTGAGCTTGATCCCGATCTCCGCGAGGGATGCCTGGAGGAGCACGCCCGACCTGGTCTCCGAAGCCGGTGAAGAACTCGTAGGTCAGCTCGGTGCCCTCGGTGACCCCACCGGCCGTCAGGAGCTCCTTGGCCTTCTGGAGGTCGTAGGGCGGGAGCTGGATGGACGGATCGGCGGTGGCGAGGAGGTCGGGGAACACCCCATGGGGCTCATCCAGCGTTCCGCCCATGACCCCCTCGATGTACCCGCTGCGGTCGAACGCGTGGTTCAGCCCCAGCCGGGCTCGCGGGTCCGCCAGCGGACCGTAGTCCCCCAGAGCGACGAACTCCATCGTGAAGGTCTTGGCATCCGTCACCCCGAACCGTGGGTCTTGGCCGATCGCGACCGTGTCGTCGGCCGTCCCGGGCCAGACGATGTCCGCCTCGCCTTGCTCGAGGAGCTGGCGGCGCGTGCTGGGCTCCGGGATCGTTCGGGTGATGATCCGCTCGAAGTGCGCGCCATCCCAACCGCCCCAATACTGCGGGGAAGCGCTCGAAGGTGATCTCCTGGCCGGGGTCGTTCGCGGAGACGACGTAAGGGTCCGGTCCCGACCGGGTTCGACTGGAGCCAGTCGTGCCCCTGGTCGACGGGGCCGGTCGAATGCGCCTCGGCCGCCGAGGGGCTCACGATCCAGAACCCGTACTGGGCGGCGGTCTCCTGCGCGAAGTACGGGCGGGGATACCCGAAGTCGAAGCGGAGAGTGAGCGGGTCGACGACCACCATCTGCTTGTCCGGGTCGTCGAACGCCCAGACGTAACCCTGGCCGCCCTTCAGGGTCGCCGTGCGCATGATCGCCGCCTTCACGGCCCGGGCGTCGCACGAGGTTCCGTCGTGGAACACCACGCCGTCGCGCAGCCGGGCGGTCCAGGTCGTCAGATCTTCGTTCGCCTCGAGGGCTTCAGCGAGGGACGGAAGGGTCGCGCTGGTGGAGGTCCCGTCCAATCTGGTGAGCGTGTCGTACACGGGCTGGAGCCCGTAGGCCCACTCGATGTTGGTGGCCGGGTCCAGGTTCTCCACGGCCACGTCGACCACCACGACCAGCGTGTTGGGGTCACGTCCTCCGAGGCCGGGCAGCTGACTCCACCGCTCTGTCCGCTCTTTCCGGGCTGTGGTCCCCTCACGCACGCCGGGAGCGCGAGCCCGACCACCCCGAGCCCGGCGCCGACCAAGAAGGTGCGCCGGTTCAACCGTCGCTGGGCGATCCAGACGATTTCGGGCTTGCGTCCATGTCCTGCCCCTTTCGGCACGTCTCACGGGGTGGGTTTTGCGGATTTCGAACGCCGTTCTAAGATTCGGACTCTAGGAAGGAGGCCTTTGGATGTCAAGGCGACGCGGCGGCACGCCAACGGCGCGTTCGGGGGAGATCACAGCCGAGCTCCTTCGCCGCCACTCCGAGGCAGGTGTCCAGGAGGCGCGCCGCCGTCAGATGCGGGAGGCCCGCCACGACCTTGACCGCCAGCCCGTCCATCAGAGCGGAGAAGCGAAGAGCGAAGTCGTCTGCGTCGACGCTCATCAGGAACTCGCCGGTGCCCTGTCCGTACCGGACGACGTCCGCCCATGCCCTCATGTAGCGGCGGTCGACCGGGGCGTGCGCACGCGCAAGCTCACGATCGTGGGGCGCGAGCGACCACACCTCGACCCACAGCACCCAACCCGGATCGGCAGGGCCGACGGGTGCGGCGAGCTTGGCGAACCGAACGAAACGATCGGCGGCGGCCGGCAGACGGGTGAACTCGTCATGGGCTCGGCGGAGCAGGTCCTCCTCACTCCACCGAAGCGCCTGCATCAGCAGGTCGTTCTTGGACTTGAAGTAGTAGAGAACGTGGCCAGCGCTCATGCCTGTGCGCTCGGCGATGTCGGACATGCGCGTCGCCGAGAGCCCACGCTCGGCGACGACCTCCAAGGTCGCGCGGAGGACGCGCGCCCGGCGCTCCTGTCGCTGACGCCGTCGCTGATCAGACATCCCATCATCCTTGCGCGTCTGCTCGGAGGGGGAGTCTAGGCGGACTCCCCTGCGCGAGCGGAACCGTGGGCTCCCGGCCTGCCTGCCACTGGCTCCGGAAGGCCCGATGAAGATCCTCGAGATTCGCGATCTCGTGGTTCGGTTCGGGAACGGGCCCGTGACCATCCACGCCGTGAACGGCGTCTCGCTCGAGCTCGAGGCGGGCGCCACGTTGGGGTTGGTCGGGGAATCCGGGTGCGGGAAGAGCGTGACGAGCCTGGCCATCATGCGCCTGCTGCCCCCCGGCGGCAGGATCGAGGGCGGGGAGATCCTCTTCGAGGGCCAGGACCTTCTGTCCCTGCCCGAGCCGGCGATGCGGGCCCTTCGGGGAAGGGACGTCGCGATGGTCTTCCAGGACCCCATGAGCAGCCTGAACCCCGTGCTGACCATCGAGGAACAGGTCACCGAGACCATCCGCGCCCACCAGAGACGTGTCCCGTAAGGCCGCGCGCGCCCGCGCCGTCGAGCTCCTGTCCCAGGTGGGACTCCCAGACCCGGTGGGCGCGCTCGCCCGGTACCCACATGAGTTCAGCGGCGGGATGCGCCAGCGCGTCATGATCGCCATCGCCCTGGCGCTCGAGCCGAAGCTCCTCATCGCCGACGAGCCCACGACCGCCCTCGACGTGACCATCCAGGCCCAGGTCCTCGACCTGATGAGGCGGTTGACCCGAGAGACGGGAACGTCCCTCATCCTCATCACCCACGACCTCGGCGTGGTGGCGGGGATCGCGGATCGAGTTGCGGTCATGTACGCGGGCTTCATCGTCGAGGAGGGGTCTGCGTCCGAGCTCTTCGCCCGGCCCAGGCACCCGTACACGGTCGGTCTGCTGCGCTCGCTGCCCCGTCCCGACGCGCGACTCGAACAGCTGACGCCGATCGAAGGCAGCCCGCCGGACCAGCGACGGGCGCCGCACGGATGCCCGTTCGCCCCCCGGTGCGGTTGGCGGCTCGATATCTGCTGGTCGGAGATGCCCCGGCTGGTGCGGGGGACAGCGTCGTCGATCCGCAAGGGACCGAGGTCCCGGATCATGCCCTGGCATGCCACAACCCGGTGTCGGGCCCAGGAGATCCTGGAGAGGCCGGCCTCTGCGGCCCGGGTTCGCTCCGGCGCCGCCACCCCTGGCGCCGACCGATGTCCGAGCGCAGGACGGAGTGATGGAGAGATGAGTCGCCATGCGGGCGGAGCAGGAAGAACCGAGGCGAACGGTTGACGCCGAAGGCGTGCCCCTCGTCGAGGTTCGCGATCTGAAGGTCCATTTCCCGATCACGAAGGGTGCTTTCGTCCGCAGGCGGATCGGGACGGTGCAGCGCGGTCGACGGGGTGAACCTATGTCTGTGGCCGCAGGAGACCCTCGGGCTCGTCGGAGAGTCGGGGAGTGGCAAGACCACGCTCGCGCGCACGATCCTGCGGATCCACCGCCGAACGAGCGGGGCGATCCTGTTCGGAGGGACGGACCTCTCGCGGGTCGAGGGGGCCGCACTCCGCCGGGTGCGAAGGAAGATGCAGATGATCTTCCAGGACCCCTACTCGTCCCTCCACCCGCGGATGACCGTCGCGAAGCATCGTCGCCGAGCCGCTGGAGATCCATCACCTGGGAACGGCGCGGGAACGGCGGGAAAGGGTGCAGCAGATCCTCTCGCTCGTCGGACTGAAGCCGGAGCACGCGGATCGGTATCCGCACCAGCTGAGCGGAGGCGAGCGTCAACGGGTGGGGATCGCGCGGGCACTGGCCTTGAACCCCCAGCTCATCGTGGCGGACGAACCCGTCAGCGCGCTGGATGTGTCCATCCAGGCGCAGATCATCAATCTCCTGCAGCACCTTCAGCAGGAGTCTCGGCCTCACGTATCTGTTCATCGCCCACGATCTCTCGGTGGTCCGACAGATCGCGGACCGAGTGGCGGTCATGTACCTCGGACGGATCGCCGAGCTGGCCACCACGTCGGCCGTGTTCGAAGACCCGCTGCACCCGTACACGATCGCGCTGCTCTCGGCCGTGCCCGTTCCCGATCCCGAGGTGGAGAGGCACCGGGAGCGCATCGTCCTGACCGGGGACGCTCCCAACCCCGCCGCGCCGCCGTCCGGCTGCCGGTTCCGGACCCGATGTTGGCTCCGTGATCGCTTGGGAGAACCGTCCGAGTGCGAGCGGCTGGAGCCTGCCCTGCGAGAGCCGAGCCCGGGTCACTGGGTGGCGTGCCACTTCGCGGAGGAGATCCGTCGGCCGGAAGAGAGTCGCTCACCATGAGCGACAAGCAACTGTCGGGAAGTGTGGTGATCGTCACCGGAGCCGCCCAGGGCATCGGGAGATGCATCGCCGAGTTCATGGCTCGGACGGAGCCTCCGTCGTGCTCGCGGACATCCAGCACGAACGCGCGCGAGAGGTGGCCGGATCTCTGCAGGAGCGCGGGCTGGAGGCCGGCAGTATCTTCGTCCGGCGATAGGAGGACACGTGAACGAGAACGACGGCACGACGTGGCACTGGCCCGACGGCTTTCGCGCAGCAGCCATACTCACGTTTGACGTGGACGGAGAAAGCTCGGTTCTGTTCGACGCACCCGATGCGGCGGGCCGGCTCTCGATCATGTCGCATCAGGCATACGGCCCCCGCGTCGGCGTCCCTCGCATCCTCGGGATCCTCGAACGGCACGGCGTCCATGCGACCTTCTTCGTGCCCGGATTCACCGCGGATCGGTATCCGGAGATCGTTCGAGCGATCGCCGAGGGCGGACACGAGATCGCTCACCACGGGTACCTTCACGAATCCGTCTCGTCGCTGACGTCAGAACAAGAGGAACAGGTACTGCTGCGCGGCATCGATTCGCTCGAGCGCGCAAGCGGACGGCGCCCAGTCGGGTGGCGCGGCCCGATGTGGGAGGTGAACCACGAGACGCCTGCGCTTCTCGCGAAGCACAGCTTCAGATACGACTCGAGCCTGATGGACGCCGACAAGCCCTATGTCCTGCGAGTCGGTGCCGACGCGTCAGCTCCAACGCTGGTCGAGGTCCCCGTTCACTGGGGCCTGGATGACGGTGAGCAGTACGCCTGGCTACCCGGGATCTGGGAGGGCGATGGGATCGCGAGCCCGCGAAAGCTGCTCGAGATGTGGACGCTGGAGTTCAACGCGATCGTCGCCTCTGGCGGGTGCCTCGTCCCAACGATCCACCCGTGCCTGTCGGGTCGCCCGTCGCGCGCTGCCGCCGTCGATCAGCTGGTGTCGACGATCTGCGCGACCGAGGGTGTTTGGGTAGCGACGGCGAGCGAGGTCGCATCCCATGTCGAGTCGCTGGGACTCCCATCCCGGTACCACGCACCCATCGCGCTGCACTGAGGAGGTCTGGTGAGAACGTCCTTCGATATCCCCTCTCACGTCGTGCTTCACGGGGGTCGAGCGTTCACGGCCGACCGAGGGCGTCCGTGGGCCGACGCCGTCGCGTTCGATCGCTCCGGCATCCTCGCCGTCGGTTCGGACGATGAGGTCCGCGGCCGCTTCCCGGATGCTCGCGCGATCAACGTTGGTGGCCGGACGGTCGTTCCCGGCTTCATCGATGCGCACAACCACTTCCTCGCCACTGGCGAGTCGCTCTCGTCGATCGATGTGCGCTACCCGGTCGTCGCCTCATGCGAGGATCTCGTACGAACGATCGCGAAAGCCGCGAGGACGACGCCTCAAGGAACCTGGATCCGCGCGTTCGGATTCGACCATGCGAAGTACGACAGTGTGCCGACGCGATGGGACTTGGACCGGGCGACGACGCGGCATCCCGTGCTCGTGTATCACGTGTCCGGGCATCACGTGCTCGTAAACAGCGCGATGCTGCAGGTTCGCGGCCTGCGCGATGATACCCCGGACCCGGTCGGCGGCGGGCTTGTTCGCGATGCCGCCGGGCGGCTCACGGGCCTGTGCCTCGACGCCGCCATGAACCTCGTCCTGCCCGTGGTCGTCGACATCGGCAATCACGGCCCGAACTTCCACACGGAGGCACCGCTCGAGGATCTCGTGGACGCCGTCGACCGCGCCGGGGCGGCCTTCCTTCAGGCCGGGCCTGACGACTGTTTGCGACGCCCAGGTAAGCCGGCAGAGAGCTGACTGCGTACCGAGCGGCCGCGGAGGCCGGACGCCTTCGCCTCCGGACCGTCTGCATGCCACTGTCACATCAGCTCGACGAACACCGCGATCGGGCTCGCCGGTCCGTTCGGCAACGATCTCCTGCGCCTCGGCGCGATGAAGTTCGACGCCGACGGCTCGCTGATCGGTGGAACCGCCGCGTTCGAGGTGCCGTACGGCGCCCGGGAGCTTCGGGGATCGCTGTACTGGCAGCCCGAGGAGCTGCGGGAGTTGATCGTCGAGGCCCACGTGGGTGGCTGGCAGGTCGGCGTCCACGCTCAGGGCGACCGCGCGATCGGGGTTGCTCTCGATGCGATCGGAGCCGCGCTCCTGGCGCAGCCGTGCGATAGACGTCACAGGCACCGCCTGGAGCACGCGGGATACCCGACCGGAGAGCAGATCCGAAGGATCGCCGAGCTCGGCGTGATCACGGTGAACCAGCCGCGGTACCTGCACGACAGCGGTGATGAGTTCCTCGCGCGCCTCGGCAAGCGCGCGCACGGATTGCAGCCCCTGAGGGACGAGATCGAGGCAGGGGTCACGGTCGTGCTCAACAGCGACTCCGACGTCGCCTCGTACCGCCCGCTCGAGGTGATTGCCTCGGCGCTCGCTCGGCGGACCCGCAGCGGCGCGCCGATCGGCACGGATCAGGCGCTCACGCTCGAGGAGGCGTTGTTCGCGTACACGATCGATGCTGCGTTCGCGCTGCGGCTCGACGACCGGCTGGGGTCGCTGGAGCCTGGTAAGTACGCCGACCTCGTCGTGATCGATGGCGACCTGGGAGGCGACGCCGACGAACGAGATCGCGTCCCTTGGAATCTGGAAGACGTTCCTGGACGGACGACCGGCGTACGAGGTGACGAGGCGGTATGAGTCGGGAACATCGCCCGACGGCTCGAGGGACGCGTCGCGATCGTCACCGGCGCGGCGCGGGGTATCGGGGACTCGATCGCTACATTCCTCGCGTTGGCGGGGGCGTCCGTGTTCCTCGCCGACATTCAGGAGGAGCGCGTCGGCGATGTCGCGGCCAGGTTGCGAGGTGAGGGCCATTCCAGCGGCGTCCTGTTTCGTCGATGTCTCGGACCCTCGATCTGCGCGCTCGATGGTGACGTCTTGCCTTGACGAGTTCGGCACCGTCGACGTGCTCGTCAACAATGCCGGCATCGATGCGCCGCCCGGCGCCGCGTGGGAGATCCCCGAGGAGCACTGGCGCCGCCTGATCGATACGAACCTTCTCCGGCGCCTGTGTGGTGAACCGCTGCCAGTTCTTCGTCGCCGACGACGCAGAAGCGTTCTGGCCGCATCGTGTTCATCAGCTCGGGGAGCGCTCGGATCGGAGACCGGGAATCTCGGTTGCGTACAACGCGAGCAAGGCAGGCCTGATCGGGCTCATGATCGGGCTCTCGGTGCATCTTGAGCCGTTCGGCATCCTCGTGAACGCGATTGCGCCCGGCTACACCGGGAACGGGCGAGCCGATGAGCGAGGAGGAACGCGCGGCGTACGACGCAGCGCACCCACTCGGGATCGTCGGGCCGGAGCCGGTCGCGAGAGCCTGTGTCTATCTCGCCTCCCAGGGAGGCGACTGGGTCACGGGCGCCGTCCTGAATGTGAGCGGCGGCTGGTGGCGCGGGTGGTGAACGGGGTGTCGGTCGCTCTCGTCACCGGTTCGGCGAGCGGAATCGGGCTCGCGACCATGCGGCGTGCCGCCGAGCTGGAGTACCTCCGCGGGATTCGACATCGCGACGACGTCCCGACGAAGGAAGCAGCCTCGAGCGCCGGAGGTCGCGTCGTCCACGTCGACGTGAGGGATCCGTTAGCCGTCAAGACCGCTGTGGGCGAGGTCGAGCGCGAGGTCGGGCCGGTCGCGCTCGCGATCGGAGCTGCGGGGATGCTGATCGAGCGGCCGTTCGCGTCGATCGACGAGGAGCTCTGGAACGACACCCTCGAGGCGCACCTTGGCGGCATCTACAACCTGACCGTCGCGGTGGTGCCCGCCATGGCGGAGCGGGGCGACGGATCGATCGTCGCGCTTTCGTCCGAGCTTGCCTTTCTCGTGCCGAGGGGCACGTCCACTATGTGGCGGCGAAGGCGGCCGTCGTCGGTCTTCACGCGAGCGGCTGCACGGGGAACTCGCTCGCCATGGGATTCGCGTCAACTGCGTCGCGCCCGGGCCAACGGACACCCCGCTCCTCGGACCCAGCGGGCGCGACCCCAGCTACGTGGAGAACTCATCGCTCTCCGGCGACTCGGGCGCCCAGAGGAAGTGGCGCTTGCGATCCTGGACGTGGCGCGCTGGCCCTGGACGACCGGACAGCTCTACGGTGTCAACGGCGGGGCCGTGATCCGGTGAATCCGTCCGGGACGGCGTGTCTCGTGGGTCCCGATGGCCACCTGCGCGCTCGCATCGTCGACGCGCTGCTGGAGGCCGGCTGGAAGGTCGCCACGAATGCGACGATGCGAGAGCGCCTCGACCTCGGCGTCTTCATCCCCACGAACGGCATATCAGCTCCCCTGTCCGCCATGTCTTCGGTCGACTGGTGGTCGTGTGTCGGCGAGAATCTCACCTCGGCGTTCCACTGCGCGAAGGAGCTGATCCCTCGCTGTCGCGGTCCAGCGGCGCGCTTGTGTTCGGCATCGCTGCTCGGCGAGATCGGCGCTCCCAACCAGACCGCGTTCTCCGCGGCGGCCGCCGGCATCATTGGCCTCGTGAAGGCGCTCACCGTCGACGTCCCCACCGTCCGGTTCTCGGCCGTCGCACCGGCCTTTCCGGTCCCCGAGAAGCTCTGGTCCAGCGCCGACGTCGACTGGCACGCAACATCGGCGTCGCTGGACGCGACGTCGATCGCGTGCGCCACGGCCGACGCCGTTCTCTTCCTCGCGAACGACGGGAGGGTCACCATCGTGGCCAGGTCATCCGCATCCCGTCCGGCATCACCACATAGCTCGGCCCCGAACGGGAACTCCCGACCGCGGCGCGGCGTCCGTCACGTCGACCTGCTCGTGGATGTCGGGACGGTCATAACGATGGATGCCGCGGGCAAGGAGGTGGGCCCGGTGGAGGATGGGCGACCCGGCCCGATGTCGCGGTTAGATTGGATAGGAAGGGGCATGTGTGCCCCGTCCGGTCTTTCACGAGGAGCGCAGAGATGAGGGACCGAAGCGTCGACCCCGTGGCGATCTCGCAGGTGCGGGAAGCGTACGACCGACTGATGAGCGCGTTCGCCAGCGCGGACACGAAGCAAGTACTTCGATTGCTTCCACGAGGACGCGTCCTTCGTCTTCCCGGGGGCAGCGGTGTTGGA
>CAWJIC010000039.1:0-4934 GCA_963842755.1 uncultured Chloroflexia bacterium
TCACCAGCAGCCGGAATAGCGGGGCCGGCGTGTTCGCCTCGACGTCGATGCCCAACTCCTCGGCGAACGTGCGTCCGTGACGCGCCAGCAGCCATTCGATCGTGTCCTGGTCAGTCGTCGCCACCGCCGCCTCCGGTCGCCATTCGTCGCAAGCTACGTCCCACCAGTGGCCGCGGTCCCGGGCTGGCCGCATCCAGCGGCGTGATGTGGGCGCTCGTCATCGGCCGGCAGCCTCATGTCGCTGGTCGCGCAGAGACCATCGGAGCGGCCCGGGCGGCCATCAGAGAATCCGGCGCTCGCAAGCGTCTGACAAGCCGAGTGGGAGGCCGCTTCGCCTGATCCAGAGCCAGACGATCCGAATCAGGCCCGCGAGCCAATCTCTGTGCTCAGATCGACGTCCCGCGCCGTCTGAATCGGGGAGTGTCAGGCGAACGCTCCTGGGAGAGTCTTGCGCACTAGCGAGATCGCAAAAGAATCAGGCGAACTCATTGGTGCTGGACGGATCTTACTCCCGAACCTCGTGTCAATGGCCACGTACAAGTCCACCCACAAGACCCCGGACATCCACCGCTGGCTGGTGCGCCACCCCCGGTTCCACCTGCACTTCACGCCCACCTCCGGGTCCTGGCTCAACCTGGTCGAACGCTGGTTCGCCGAGTTGACCACCAAGAAGATCAAGCGCGGGGCGCACACGAGCGTGCAAGGCCTCGAGCGCGACATCCGCGACTGGGTCGCCACCTGGAACGAGAACCCCCGCCCCTACGTGTGGGTGAAGACCGCAGACCAGATCCTGGCATCCCTCGCCAGATATTGCGCACGAATTAGCAACTCAGCACACCAGTAAGGAGCCTGTGTCAGTAATGCCTCTCCGACGACGCTACCCTATTCTGGCGCCATTTCGAGCCCGATGTGGGGCATAACCGCCGGAATCGTGCCACGTGCGGCCTGCCTGTGGGGGTCGCTTTTCAGACTCCCCATTACGGACACACACTCCTAGTGTCCTGAGTTGGAGATACGCGCGCAATATTCTGGAGAGAGGACGCCAGGATCTGGTCGGCAGTCTTCACCCACACGTAGGGCCGCGGGTCCCTCGTTCCAGCTGACGATCCAGCCACGGATGTCACGTCTTCTCAGAGCAGGGACGCTGGTATGGGCCCCACGCTTGATCTTCTTGGTCGTCAACTCGGCGAACCAGCGCTCCACGAGGTTGAGCCAGGACCCGGAGGTCGGGGTGAAGTGGAGGTGGAACCGGGGGTGGCGCAAGAGCCAACGATGGATGGCCGGAGTCTTGTGGGTGGCGTAGTTGTCCAGGACGAGATGGATGGCCAGATCGTCGGGCACCTCGGCGTCGATCCGCTCCAGGAACGCCTTGAACTCGCTCGCCCGATGTCGGCGGCGGAGGGAACCGATCACCTTGCCGCTGACCAGGTCGAGCGCGGCGAACAGGCAGGTGGTGCCGTGGCGGACATAGTCGTCGTGACTGCGCCGCTCGGGCGTGCCCAGGAGCATCGGCAGGATCGGCTGGAAGCGGTTGAGGGCCTGGATCTGAGACTTTCTCGTCGACGCACAGGACCACGGCCCCTCGGGCGGATCGAGGTACAGGCCGACCACATCACGGACCTTCTCGATGAACAGGGGGTCGGTCGAGAGCTTGAAGCTCTCGGGTCGGTGGGGCTGCAGCCCGAACGCCCGCCAGATCAGGCTGATCGAGCTCTGGCTCATGCCCATCGAGCGGGCCATCGAGCGGGTCGACCAGTGGGTGGCGTCCTTGGGCTTCTGCTCCAGGGTCTTCACGATCACGGCCTCGACCTGATCGTCGCTGATCGTGCGCGGGGCGCCCGGCCGGGGCTCGTCGAACAGGCCATCGAGCCGGGCAGCCACAAAGCGTCGGCGCCACTTGCCGACCGTCGCCGGGGCCACTCCGAGCATCGGGCGACCGCCACGTTCGGGGTGCCCGTGGCCGACGCAAGGATGATCCGGGCCCGCAGCGCCACCGCCTGGGCACTCGTGCGCCGACGGGTCAGCCGCTCGAGCGCCGAGCGCTCTTCGTCGGTCAGCGACAGCTCGGCCTTCGGGCGTCCTCGCGGGCGGGTCGGAGGTGAACTCGTAACCATGCCCGGAGCATACCATATCTGGCATGAACTAGCAACTCAGGACACTAGGCCTCTACGCCTGCCGCGGGATCGTCAGTGCGCATGGCGGCACGATCGCGGTCGAGTCCGCGGGTCACGACCGTGGCACGACCGTGGTCGTCACCCTTCCCGCGCTCGACGACGAACCCGGCGAGGGAGAGGTCTAGGGCCCGCGAACCGGTTGGGGAGGGCACGAAGAAACGAGACGCCCCCTGACGGGAGCGTCTCGTTCGTGCGGTTGCGAATCGATCAGGCGGACGGGCTGGCCGCCGGGCTGACTTCGGGACTCAGCTCAGGACTGGTCACCGGGTTCAGCGTCGGCACGGCGCTCCCGCCGGGGTTCGTTTGGCACGCGCCGACGAACAGAGCGGCCGCGAGGATGAGCAAGGCGAGCAATGACTTCATGGAGCGTCCTCCTTGGGGATTCCCCGACACCTTGCGGCGCGAGGATGAGCAAGGCGAGCAATGACTTCATTAGCGTCCTCCTTGGGATGCCCCGACACCCTAGCACGGATCCACCGATAGCCGGCTGTGCGGCCCTCGCGGCCGAACGGCCCCAGCTCGTCGTGACGAACCTGATGGTCGCAAGCGCGATGCTCAGCTGCCTCTGGGCGGTCATCGAGCAGGGCAGCGTCCCCTACAGCGAGGTCTACCTCGACGTGGTCCACAACGCGGCCCGCAGCCGCTCGTGGTTCCGCGTCCCGGCCGGCGCGCCGTAGGGGAGTGTGGATCAACAGGTGCACACGTTGGCCGGGGAGGCGCCATGCGGCGCTCCCCGGCCCAATCACCTCACGGGCTTTGTTACAGGATTTGAAACAATTGTCACAAACGCGATCGACGAACCCATTCCGACCGGGCAGCGGGATCCTCCCGCCGCTGCTGGCTGGGCGCGAGCGCGAGACGGCCATCTTCGAGGCGCGGGTCGCCCGGACGAGCGAGGGTCAGCCACAGCACACCGCGCTGCTGGGCGAGTGGGCGATCGGCAAGACGACGCTGCTGATGCACTGGCGCCGACTGCGGCAGCAGGCCGGCGACGCTGTCGTGCTGTCGATGGCTTACCCGCAGTCGGCAGACGAGTTCCTCGCCGGTCTCGTCACCGCGATCGATGCCGAACTCGCGACCGACTGGCCACAGCGTCTCGACGTGGAGCTGGGTGTCGGTATCGGCATCGCCAACGCCCGCATCCGTCGTCCGTCGCGCGATCCCGAGCGCGAGCTGCACGCGGCGCTGCGACGGCTGGTGGAGCATCAGGCACATCAGCAGCGGGCGGTGATCGTGCTGCTCGATGACGTTGACCTCCTCCCGATGACCGGGAGACGTGCTCCTGCGGCTGCGGGCGTGTGCTCTCGAGCTCTATGCGGCCGACCTGCCGCTGGCATTCCTCGTGGCTGCGTCGTCGGGCCTGTTCGATGCAGTGCGATCGGCCCACGAGCCGCTCGTGCGGTTCTTCGAGCCCCTCTCGCTCGGACCGCTCGACCCCGGGGATGCGACTCGGGCGGTCAGCGACCCAGTCGAGGAAACAGCGGTCCGCTTTGACCCCGAGGTCGTCGGCAGCGAGCAGTGACTGGTTCGACCTTCCAGCAGCATGCCGACGGCGCGCTCGATCGAGGGCGTCGGAGGCAACGCCTCGCTCGTCGGCGTCGCCGAGGCGGCCCGGACGCACGGAGTGCGGAGGCTCGTCCTCGCTCATATGGGCCGGTCGACGCTGCGCGCGCTGGACCGCGAGGAGCAACCGCCGTTCGGCGAGATCGGAGCGGTCGGTCAGACCTATTGGCCCTGATCCCGCGCAAGCCAGCGTCGCGCGGCCTCGAGCGAGAAGGCTCGGCGCGCCAACCCGAGCCACGGGACCCGCGACGCATCTCGGGCACATGCGAGCCTCGGGCTTACCGGCGCAACACGAGCTCCGGCGGCGCGCCGTTGGTCGGCGTGGCGTCGAGCGTCGCGCCCTCGAGCTGCTGGGAGACCTCGGGGGCAACAAACGCCCGGAGGCCTGCCTGCTCGGTGACTTCGTCAGTGGGCCGCGGTCCGGGGACGAAGTCAATGACGAGCTCGTTTTCGCCGCCTTCCATCGTGTTTGGCGCGGACAGCCGGACGCCGTAGCTGTTTGGGGCACCGATCTCGGCGCGCTCGTTGGCGAGCAGGGTGGCCGCGTTCTGGGTGATCGTCAACATGTGGGCATCCTCTTTGGTGCGTGTCGTCCACCTTGTGCCGCCATCGCGCAAGTGTCAAAGCCACCCTGCATCTGGCGACCCTGGCCCCGAACGCTCATGGCGGTCCACCGACTCGCGCTTCGCCGGACGCGGCTCAGCCGGCTTCGTCGAGGTCCGGCCCCACCCTCACCGCGAGGAACGCCAGCCGCGTCTCCGCCTCGATCCCCCGCCGCGAGCCCCGCGGGACGATGACGGTCGCCCCGGCCGCGAGGACGAACCGCTCGTCGTCGACGACCATCGAGCCGCGCCCCTCGAGGACGTGGTAGACCGCCAGCCGTTCCGGGTGGGCGGGGATCTGGCCACCCGGCTCGAGGCCGGCCAGCAGGACCCGGAAGCCGTCCTCGTCGCGGAGGAGGGTCGGCTCCGGGCGCGGCGCGGCGAACGTCACGAGCTCGCGCCAATCCGGGAAGAACGTTGTCGTTTCCATCGATGCTCCTTTCTCGTTGGTCTTGATCGAATGCCCATGCCTGCCGCCGATGTCTCGCTACACTGGTTACTCTCGGTGAGATCGCGCCCGTGGTAAGCCTCCGTGGCGGCCCGGACATAGGCGCGCCGCAACCGGCCCGCCAACGGCACCCGAACGTGGAGAGCG
>CAWJIC010000040.1:0-12871 GCA_963842755.1 uncultured Chloroflexia bacterium
GGCTCGCCGCGGAGTTCAGCGGTTCTGACCGGCCTCGCGCACGGTGTCGTCGGTCGCGGGCTGGCCTTCGCGGTGGCCCACCGGGGTCTCCTCTTCCGTCGGCGGATCCGATTCGATCGCCACGGCCGAGGCAGGCTCGTCCTTGCGCCGGAGCCCGCCAGGGATGGTCTCCGCGACGCGCTCGGGCTTCCGTCCGATGAAGCTGCCCGGATCACGCGCCTCGCGACCCGCGTGCGGGTCACCGCTACCGTGCGACGTGCCAGTACCAGGCGTGCCGGCCGGCTTTTGCCGTCGTTCAGCCATGGCTCAGTCCTCCTTGCGGCCACCGCGAGGGCCGCGCTTGGTCGAGGCCGCTCGCAACGAGCGGGTCGACTTGCGGAGGTTGTCGCCCTCGTCGATCTCGATGCCGTGCTTCTCCGCCGCGGTCAGGATCGTTCGGCGTGCGCGCTCCTTGGCGGCCATGCTCTCGAACTCGGTCTGGTTGAAGCGGGCGACGGCGTTGCGGACATGCGAGGCGTCATTGATCGGCAGGTGGCCCTCCCCCTGCTTGTCGACGTAGGCGAACTGGGAGTCGCGCAGACGATCGCGATCCTTGGTGTCGAGATCAGCCATTCTGGATTCCTCCGGTCGGCGAGTCGTGATCGTGGGTATGGGCGGTCGACGCATGATCGGCCTGCTCGTCATCCGTGCTTTGGCCGTGGGCGTGGACGAGCTGGGCGTGGTTGTGCTCGTGCATGTGATAGCGCGTCCGATGCTCGAACTCGCCCAGGGGACCGCCGGTGTGGTGGTGGGACACGTGGTAGTGGTCGTGGGTGTGAACGTCGGCCGGGTGCGAATGCTCGTGCTCTTCGTCGCCCACCACGTTCTGACGAGTCGTGATGGTGGTGTCTGGGTCCATGGCTGGATCCTCCCGTCTATCAGCTCTTCTTCTGGTCCTTGGTCTCGCCTGTCTCCATCGACCCGGCAATGCTCACATATCGACGGTGGCAAAGGGATGGCCCTCCGCGAGCCCAGGGGACGAACGCCCGCTGGCCCGTCCAGGAGCGCTATCTCAATGTCAGGACCGCTTGCGCGCTCGGTCGTGGCCCTCGATGGCCCGCAGGAGCTGCGTCTTCGACATCGACGAGCGGCCTTCGATCCCTTTCTCGCGGGCCTCGTTGTAAAGCTGGTCGTAGGTCCTGCCGCCCGGTCCCTCATGCGATCTCAGGCCGCCGCGGCGGCTAGAGGAGATGTCGTCGACCGAGGATCGACTCGCGGTCCTGGCCTCGCCGGACCGGGCCCGCTCCTTGTTCACGGTGCGAGCTGCGATCTCTTCGGCCTTGTCCTCCTTCGCTCCCCGCTCGAGAAGCCCCTCCTTGATGTGCTCGTACTGACGCTCATGCTTCGATGACCAGGCGGATTGCGGCATCGCTCGTCTCCTTCGCGGCTGGTTGCCGCGATCGTCTCGCTTGCACTCGCCGGGTGCGCCATTCAGGCGCTCGTTCTGGCGAGTTCGGATGGTCCAGTCTGGTCCCCCGAACGTGACGGGTCAAATCCGTATACTCGTCCGGTACGTCCGTGACACCTCGACCCCGACCGAGGCCAGATACTCGGCTGGAGTCCGGTAGCCGAGGGCCTGGTGGGGGCGGACGGTGTTATAGATGGTCTCCCAGTCGCGGAGGGCTGATCGCAGCGTTACGCGGCGCCATGGTGTGCCATCGCTAGCTGCCTTGTCTGGGGAAGCGCGCGTCGGGTCGACCACATCTCGGCGTAACGGGCGGGCGGATGGTGGGCGCATCGCCGGGACCGTAACGACGGGAAAGTCGAGGGTCGCGCGCACGCGCTTGAGCGAGGCCTTGACATCGGATTGCGACAGGGCCGGGACGCGTCCGTCGACGAGGCGGATGACGGGCTCGGCTCCAGGGAGGGCGCGCAGGGCTTCGCGAACTTGCGGTCGACGAACTCGGTCTTCCAGTACTGGTCGATCAGGTGGTCTTGGAGCTGACTCTTGGAAAGGAGGCCCAGCGTCTCAGCGGGCTGCGTCGCAGCGTCGGCGACCTGAATGATCCGAAAGAGTTTCTCCTCGACCGGCACTTTCGCATGGCTCTTGTACAGGCGGTACTCGTTGCCGTCGCTGAGGGCCACCCATTCGACGCCGGCGGCCTGCCGGGAAGTCCCCTTCGACGATCGATCCACCCGCAGGCCACCCCAGACGATGTGGTCATCGTGCGGGATGCGGCAGTGGTTCAGTCAGGATCGCCCCGGTGCAGACGGCTGGAATGGAGGATGACCGACGGAATGCGCTTGCAGCAAGGAAGAGCCGCGAGGTGGTTGAGCGGCTCCGCCGCCTCACCGGGAGCCGGCCGGGCGCTCGCCGAGGTTCGGGCCGACCGGCCGGTCGACCGCCTCGAGGACCCGAACCGATGGGCGCTCCGATGAAGACCGACGCCCGCCGCCTGCGCCATGCGAGCGTCCCGGTCATGTACGACTGGCAGCGGCGTGGGTCCCTGCGCAAGGCGCTCCTGGAGCACTACGACGACGACGACGACTTCCGGCGGGATCTTCGGACCCTCGCCCTGCCCGGCGGCGATGACCGGGGTCGCGTCGCCGAGTTCGCCGAGCGCTATGGGCTCGACCGGCTGATAGCCGACGAGCACAACGACGACGGTATCGCGCTCCTGTGCGACTGGGTGTACTGGTCGCGGCAGTCGCCCGGCAGGGACCTCAAGTTGTGCGACGCAGCCGGATTCGGCGGCGCCGTCGCGGAGCTGGCCGTCGAGGACCGGATCGCCTGGGACGCCGACGAGATGACAGGCCGCCTCGCCGATGCCGGCATCCCGACCACGCCACACGTTCGCTCCGGTGATCCAGCGGCCGAGATCCTCGACGACGCCCAGACCGTCGTGCCGACCTCATCGTGACCGGGTCGCGCGGCCTCGGCGGCCTTGAGAGCCTGCTGCTCGGCAGCGTGGCGCGCAACGTCCTCATCCACGCCCACTGCTCCGTGCTGATCGTGCGGACCGGCGCGGCCGTCGCCTCGAGCCAAAAGGAAACTGACATGCCGGCCACAGCGGCATGACGACTGAGTGCGGGCCTGCAGCCCTTCAGGTCGGAAGGGTCTTCAATTCCGGCTGCCACCGGTCCACGGTCCAAGGCGGCGCTGGGTCGGGAGTGGGCCACCGGCGTGTTCTGGGCGGAGCTCTCGGACGAGAGCAGCACGAGCCCCGGCTGAGACCTTGTGAGCGGTGCCAGGGTCGACCGCGCTCATCCTCCTCATGCTGTCCGACGACACGAAGGTGCTTTCTCTGCTGACTCGATGATGCCAAGGTACCCAGCGATGGCTTCACGGATATGATCGGGCTCGACTCGGCGTCTCTTGAGTTCGGTCTCAAGGCGCTACTCACGCTCTTCGTCGTCATCGATCCCGCCGGCCTGGTGCCGGTGTTCGTCTCCCTAGCTGGGGAGCGCTCGCCCAAGGTTCAGGCGACGATCGCCCGACGAGCCGTCCTCATCGCCGGAGCCGTCCTGTTGTTGTTCTCCATGATCGGCGGCCCAGTGCTGGCATATCTCGGGATCAGCGTCGCCGCGCTTCGGGTTGCCGGCGGCATTTTGCTCTTCCGCATCGCGGTTGACATGGTGTTCGCGCAGTTCCGACGCGAAACGACCAAGGAGGAAGCTGAGGCTCGAGCCAAGGAGGACATCTCGGTCTTTCCGCTCGCCATTCCGCTCATCGCCGGACCGGGCGCCTTGGCCAGCATCCTGATCCTGACAAGCGAGGCGCGGGGAGAGCCAGCGGCCTTCGCGCTCGTGCTTGTCAGTGCCGCCATCGTACTGGTCGTCGCCTACGTCTTCCTCCGTGCATCGGCACGGCTGGCCCGTCTTCTCGGGCAGACGGGCGTCAACGTCGTTACCCGCGTTCTCGGGCTGCTTCTCGCGGCGCTGGCTGTCCAGTACGTCGCCGACGGCGTTGTCGGACTCAAGCTGTCACTAGGCGCGTGAACCCGATCCTGCGGACCTCAGCCCGTCGGTGCGCACGGATCCGATGACGTGCTCGATCGAGTGCGAGCCGGCGAAGGGTAGGATCGCCGAGGATTCACGAGACATCCCCTTCTGGACGCGCCCGGTCGACCAACCTCGACGGCGCTGCTGTGCTCGCGGAAGTCGCCCGGGCAGCAGACCCACGCGGCGTACGTCCCTGAGTCTCTTCGCTCGGATGACGCCGAGGCAGCAGCGCCCACTTCGTCCGAGGCGACCCTGAACCCATCCAGCGCGAGGCCTAGCCGAGGACGACCCGGACCCGGTGCGTGGCGCCGTCGTCGGCGAGCGGGATCGCGGCGCCGCCGCCCGGCAGCGCCTGTCCGTCGAGCTCCGCCGATGCCACCCCGCGACTGACCCCCTGCGGGTTCTCCACGACGATCTCGTACCTGGCGGAGTGATAGCGGAAGTCGATCTCGTAGCCCGGCCAGGCGCGGGGGATGCAGGGATCGAGCAGGAGCGTCGTACCGCGCAAACGGAATCCCAGGATCCACTCGAGGCCGGCCTGGTACATCCAGCCCGCCGACCCGGTGTACCAGGTCCAACCGCCACGGCCGACGTGCGGCGGTTCGGTGTAGACGTCGGCCGCCATGACGTACGGCTCCACCTTGTAGCGATGGACCCCGGCCCGGGTGCTGGCATGGTTGATGGGGTTCAGGATGGAGAACAGCTCGCCCGCCTTGTCGCCGTCGCCCAGCGCCGCGAAGGCGAGGACCGACCAGATGGCTCCGTGGGTGTACTGGCCGCCGTTCTCCCGGATGCCCGGCAGGTACCCCTTGACGTAGCCCGGATCGACGTCGGAATGGTCGAACGGCGGGGTGAACAGCAGGACGAGACCGTCACCGCGTCGGACGAGGTACTCCTCCACCGCGGCCATCGCCCGCTGCCGCGTGGGCAGGATTGGCGGCGCCCGACAGGACGCTCCACGACTGGGCGATCGAGTCGATCCGGCACTCGGCGTTCAGCGGCGGAGCCGAGCGGGGTGCCGTCGTCGAAGAAGGCTCGGCGGTACCAGTCGCCGTCCCAGCCGTGGCGCTCGAGCGCCCGCCGGAGCGCCTTCATGTGGGCTCGCCAGCGCTCCGCGCGAGGACGCTCGCCGCGGGCCTCCGCGATCGGCGCGAAGGCGGCCAGGACGGTGTGCAGGAACCAGCCCAGCCAGACGCTCTCGCCCCGGCCCTCGTGGCCGACCCGGTTCATGCCGTCGTTCCAGTCGCCCGACCCGATGAGCGGCAGCCCGTGCGCGCCGACCGCGAGGCTCCGGTCGAGCGCCGCCGCGCAGTGGTCGAACAGCGAGGCCGACTCCGGTGAGCGTTCCGGCTGGAAGTAGGCGTCCGTCTGGTCCGGCCGCAGCGCCGGTCCCTCGAGGAACGGCACGGTCTCGTCGAGGACCGCCGTGTCGCCCGTGACCGCGAGGTAGCGGTCGACCGCGTACGGCAGCCAGAGGCGATCGTCCGAGATCCGGGTCCGGACGCCCCGACCGGACGGCGGATGCCACCAGTGCTGGACGTCTCCCTCGGCGAACTGGTGTGCCGCGGCCCGCAGGAGATGCTCCCGGGCGAGCTCGCGCTTCGCGGTCACGCAGCGCGATGACGTCCTGGAGCTGGTCGCGGAACCCGTAGGCGCCGCCGGCCTGGTAGAACGCCGTCCGCGCCCACAGCCGGCAGGCGAGCGTCTGGTAGAGGAGCCAGCGGTTGAGCATGATGTCCATCGAGCGGTCGGGCGTCCGCACCTGGACCGTGCCCAGGGTGTCGTCCCAGTGGCTCGCCACGCCGCGCAGCGTCGCCTCGTGGTCGGCCGTTCGCCCGCGCCGGATGAGGTCGGCCGCCGCCGCGGCGTCGTCCGCCTCCCCGAGCAGCACGAGGACCTGGGTCCGCGCTCCGTTGGCGAGCTCGAAGCTCGTCTGCAGGGCGGCGCACGGATCCAGGCCGGCGCCGGCGGCTCCCTGCAGCCGGTGTCCGCGGTCCAGGCCGGCGGGCCGGTCCGGGGCCCCGTTGCGGCCGAGGAACTCGGTCCGATCGGCCGTCCACGCCGTCTGGCGCCCGCCGAGGTCGAGGAAGGCGACCCGGCCGCCGAATTCCGTGTTCCACGGGTTGCGCGCGAGGAGCGCCCGGTCTCCGGCTCCAGTGCCGTGACGATCCGCGGGCGCGCTGGCCCCGCGCGAGGTGCCCAGCGCCCACTCGGCATAGGCGGTCACGGACAGGCGCCGCGAGCGCCCGGATCGGTTCTCGATCGTCAGCACCGAGATCTTCAGGGGGTCGTCGAGCGGGACGAACTGGACGAGGTCGAGCTCGATGCCGTCGTGCACGTGCTCGAACCGGCTGTAGCCGGCGCCGTGGCGGGCGACGTAGGTCGATTCCTCGCAGCCGGATCGGCTGGCGCCGTCGGACCCCACAGCTCGCCGCTGTCGTCGTCGCGGACGTAGATCGCCTCGCTCACCGGGTCGCTGACCGGGTCGTTGGACCACGGGGTGAGCTGGTTCTCGCGGCTGTTCCCGGACCAGGTGTAGCCGGACCCGGACTCGGAGACCTGGAAGCCGAACGACGCGTTGGCGATCACGTTGAGCCACGGCGCCGGCGTGGACTGGCCCGGGCCCGAGGATGGTCGACGTACTCGCGCCCGCCGTCGGCGAAGCCGCCGAGCCCGTTGAAGAACTCCAGCTCCGGACGCGGCGCGGCGGCCTCGCGTCCTGGCCTCGCGGCGCGAGCTCGGGCGGCGGCGGCGGCGCGGAGCGATCCGCTCCGGCCGCTCGAGGCGGATGACCTGGTCGGCGAGGCTGCCCCGGCGGCTCAGCAGGACGGCCCGGGCGGCCGCCTGGAGGAGCGTGCGGTCCTCGGCTGGAGAGCTGGTCGCCGCGCAGGATGTACACGCCGCCGCGGCCCGGATGGCCCTCGTGGGCCAGGCATGGACTGGCTCGTCCGGACGAGGGTCTCGAGCGCGTCCTGGAGGTCCTGGGCGTAGGTGGCGCCGTGCTCGTTGAGGATCACGAGGTCGACGTCGAGGAGCTTCAGCCGCCAGTACTCGTGCGCGCGGAGCAGCTGGCGGACGATGTCGAGGTCCTCGACCTCGTCGATCCGCACCAGGACGATGGGCAGGTCGCCCGAGATGCCGTGGGCCCACAGGCCGGGCGCTCCGCGCTCGTTGCGGGCCAGCAGGCCCGGCGGCGGCCGAAGCGACGGGTCCGAGTACAGGATCCGGTTGGCCAGGCGCTGGAAGAGGTGGGCCTCGTCGGCCTCGATGCCCAGGTGGTGGAGCTGGACCTGGGCCTGCGTCCAGGCCAGGGTCGCGGCCCGCTCGAAGGTGGCCGACTCGCGGTACTTGTCGGCCAGGTCCAGGACCTCCTCGCGGGACTCGGCGACGACCGTCGAGAAGATCGCGTGGGCGGTCGCGCCGGGGGCGAGCCGGACCCGGCACCGGAGGCTGAAGATCGGGTCCAGCACCGGCGCCGACCGTGTTCGAGAGCGGGCGCCCGTCGATGACCGAGACCGGCGAGCGGACCGACCGGCCCCGGCCGAGGAAGCGGGCGCGATCCGTCTCGTACTGGATGACCCCGGCCGGCCTCCTCCTCGACCGCCGCGACGTGGGCGGCCCAGACCGGCCGCTCGTCCGCGGATCGCGGGCGGCGGGTCGCCAGGAGGGCCCCGATCTCGGGCACGAACTCGGTCTGCACGAACAGGTTCTGGAAGGCCGGGTGGGCGACGTCGGCCGCCTGCGGCGCGAGCGACGATCTCGGCGTAGGACGTCAGCTCGATCTCGCGAGTCGTGCGAGCCGAGGTTGGTCAGCGACACGCGGCGGATCTCGGCGTCGTGCTCGGCCGACACGACGATGGTCAGGCCGGTCGCGATCGAGCCGTCGCGGCGGGAGAACTCGGCGTGATCCTCCGAGTAGTTGACCTCGTAGCTGTCGGCCTCCGCGCCGCTCGGCTGGTGGCCCGCCGACCAGACCGCGCCGGTACTGCATGTCGCGCAGGAACAGGTAGCTGCCCCACGAGTCGCGCGTCACGTCCTCGCGCCAGCGGGTCACCGCCACGTCGCCCCAGCGGCTGTAGCCGGATCCCGCGGCCGTGACCATGACCGCGTAGCGCCCGTTCGACAGCAGGTGCGTCCGCGGGATCGCGTCGTGGGGCGAGGTGAAGCGACGGAGGACCGGCGGCACGAGATCGCGCACGTCGGCGGCGCTCTTCACCTCCTCGGCACGCGGCCGGGCGACGAGGACGTCGCGCGGCATCCGCTCCTGGAGCAGGAGCTCCGTCGCCTCGACGATCGGGTCGGCATGGAAGCGCTCGACCATCGCGCGATCGTTGAGGACGTTGCCGATGGCGACCAGCGCCATCCCCTGGTGATGCGCCATGTAGCTCTTCACGATCGCGACGGACGCGCCTTCGGGGAGCCGGCGCGGCGTGTAGTCGAGCGCCTCCCGGAAGCCGTACCGGCCGCTCGCCCCGGCATGCGCCAGCCGGGCGAAGTTCCGGACCGCGGCCTCGGGCTGGATCATCGCCCCGAGGGCGGTCGCGTACGGGGCGACCACGACGTCCTCGCTCAGGCCGCGCTTGAGGCCCAGGCCGGGCACGCCGAAGCTCGAGTACTGGTAGGTCTGCTCGAGGTCGCGCGCGTTGAACGCCGACTCGGAGATGCCCCAGGGCACGCCGCGCTCGGCCGCGTAGCTCATCTGGCGGGCGACGACCAGCCGGTAGGTGTGGTCGAGCAGGCTGCGGGCGGGCGCGCGCATCACGAGCGCGGGCATCAGGTACTCGAACATCGAGCCCGACCACGAGATCAGCGCGGAGCCGCGTCCGACCGGCGTCAGCGCGCGACCGAGCCGGAACCAGTGGTCCGGCGGCGACGTCGCCCTTGGCGATCGCGAGGAAGCTGGCCAGGCGAGCCTCGGAGGCGAGGAGGTCGTAGTAGCTCGGGTCCAGCGTGCCGTCGCGGACCCGAAAGCCGATCGAGAAGAGCTTGCGGGTCGGATCGAACAGGAAGCCGAAGTCCATCTCCCGGAAGAGCTGCTGGGCCTGGTCGGCGATCGCCTGGAGCCGTCGGACGAGCGTCGCCGCGGCCGGCGATCCGTCACCGGTCGCGCGGCCCGGTGGATCGGACAGCTCGGCGATCGTCGGGAAGGCGGTCGCCTGCGACGGGGGTTCGAGCAGCGCGAGGTCTCGAACGTGGCTGTCGACGGCCAGCCGGGCCGCCTCCGCCCAGGTCACGAGCTCGCCCTCCGCGCCCTCGCCGCGCTCTGCGGTGAGCGCCGCGGCAACGTCGGACAGCGTCCGGGCGTGCGCGGACAGCTCGCCCAGGCGGGCCGCCCATGCCGCGGGCGTCGCGGGGACGTCGGCGCTGGCCCCGGCGGGCAGCTCGAGGGCTTCGTCAAGGTGCCGCCGGGTCAGCGTCTGGCTTCGCCGGTCGTCGCCGATCGCGTCGGCAGCCTCGCGGGTCAGCGCGAGCGCGTCACCGATCCCGGCCAGCGCGGCCGCGACCGGCAGCGGCTGGTCGATCATCTGGCGGCAGGCGTTGGACAGCGCGAGCAGGTGGCCGGCGAGGTTGCCGCTGTCGACCGACGACACGTAGGCCGGCTCGAGCCGGTGCAGGTCGCGCGTGTCGTACCAGTTGTAGAGGTGCCCGCGGAACCGCTCGAGGCTGCCGATCGGTCGCGAGCGTGGCCTCGAGCCGCTCCACCATCTCGAGCGTCCCGATCCAGCCGAGGTCGCGCGCCGTCACGGTCGCCAGGAGGTACATCCCGATGTTCGTCGGCGAGGTGCGATGCGCGACGACCGGCTCGGGCTCGTCCTGGAAGTTGTCGGGCGGCAGCGCCGTGGTCGTCCGGCCCGACGAAGGTCTCGAAGAATCGCCAGGTCCGGCGGGCGATCAGGCGCAGCGCCTCGACGTCCGCGGCCCCGAGCTGCTCCGCGGCGGACTCCGGGGGCGGCAGGCTGATCCATCGGGCGACGAGCGGGTGCGAGCAGCCAGAGGACGACGAACGGCGCGGCGATCCAGGCGGCGTCCGGCTTCAGCGACGAGGACGAGGACGGCGGTGCCGACCGCGATCGCGAGGACGACCGCCCGCCATCTGCCGGTAGAACCCGGCGAGGTCGAGGTCCTGGCTGGCCTTGGCCTGCGCGGCAGTCGTCCATTCGAGGAGCTTCCGCCGGGTGACGTAGAGCCGCGCCAGGGTTCGCAGGATGGCGTCGATCATCAGCCACGCCTGGTGCGCGAGGAACGTGAGGCCGAGGCCGACCTGGGCCGCGGCGAGGGCGACGTCCGCGCCCAGGGCCCGCAGGTGGCTGCGCTTCGAGATGCCCTGGCGCCGTGGCAGCAGCCCTGCCACGACGGGCAGCGCCGCGGGGATGATCACCGACGCGAGGACGAGCGCCGTCCACAGCGCCGGCCGAGACCGAGGGCAGCGTCCAGGCGGCGACGAGCGTCGCCAGGGCGAGCGGGGCGGACAGGGTCCGGCGCAGGTTGTCGATCATCTTCCAGCGCGCGATGCCGGGGAGCGGAGCTCCGGCTGCCGCCGGCCCGTGGCGTCGCGGGCCCGCCCGAGGATCCACGGCAGGAGCTGCCAATCGCCGCGCGCCCAGCGGTGCTGGCGAGCCGCCGACGACCAGGTAGTTGGACGGGAACTCGTCGAACAGCTCGACATCGGTCACCAGGCCCGGCGCGAGCGAAGATGCCCTCGAACAGGTCGTGGCTCAGGAGCGTGTTCTCGGGTACCCGGTCCGCCATCGCCGCCCCGAAGGCGTCGATGTCGTAGATCCCCTTGCCGGTGTAGGTGCCTTCGCCGAACAGGTCCTGGTAGACGTCGGAGACGGCGGAGGCGTAGGGGTCGATCCCGGCCGACCCGGAGAAGACCCGCTGGAAGATCGACGCCTCGTGCTCGGCCGGGAGCGTCGAGGTGATCCGCGGCTGCAGCACGCCGTAGCCCTGGGTCACCCGCCCGGCGCCGGGATCGAAGGTCGGCTGGTTGAGCGGATGCGCGATCGTCCCGACCAGGCGCCCCACGGCGCCCCGCGGCAGCCGCGTGTCGGCGTCGAGGGTGACGACGTAGCGCACATCCGTGGGCGGGGTCGACGCCGTCCGTCCGGTGGTCAGGATGCCGGTCGTCGTCGAGCCGCGAAGCAGGGCGTTCAGCTCGTGGAGCTTGCCGCGCTTGCGCTCCCAGCCCATCCAGCAACCCTCGGCCTCGTTCCAGCGCCGCGTCCGATGGAAGAGCAGGAACCGGGCGCCGCCGCCGGGGGCCTCGCCGTGACGCTCGTTGAGCCGGTCGATGGCCGCGGCGGCCGCCGAGAGGAGCTCGTCGTCGCCGGGGACCTGCTCGGTCGGCGCGTCGAGCCAGTCGGAGAGGAGGGCGAACCGAAGGTCGCCCTCGCGGTTGCCCAGGTAGTGGATCTCCAGGCTGCCGACCTGCTCCTCGACGTCGGCCTCGTTGGTGAGGAGCATCGGTACGACGACGAGCGTGCGGAGCTGGGACGGCACGCCGTCGTCGAGATCGAGCCGGGGCAGCGGCCTCGGGCCCAGCACGTTCGTGACCAACCGGTTGACGAGGGCGATCGCGAGGTCGGAGGCCGGGGCCGAGCGCGAGGATCGCGACGAGGAGGATGCCGGCACCCGCGGCGCCCCATCCCCGGACAGAGCAGCGGCACGGCCAGGATGAGCGCGGTGACCAGCGCGATCGTCCCGAGGTAGCCAGGCGTGGCGGCCCGGAGATAGGCGCGCCGCAGCCGGCCCGCCAACGGCACCCGAACGTGGAGGGCGCGCTCGAACGCGGAGCGGCCGTCGGAGATCAGGTAGTAGCCGGGATCCCGGCGGCGAGCCGCCACGGCCGGTTCGGCGTCGTCCGCCGACGGCGCGGCCGTCCGCCATCGCCGCGGCCTGCCGGGCGACCTCGACCTCGGTCAGGCCGGACCCCGTGCCAGCTCTTCGACGGCGTGCCGGTAGCGGTCGCGAGTCGCGAAGTCCATCTCCGCGAACGCACTTCGCGCACGCAGGACCTCGTCGACCAGGCTGACGCTCTCGACGAACTGGGCCCAGTCGAACCACGAGATCAGGCGCATGCTCGTGATCACGTTGCGGACCGTCACGTTCATCGTCGCCTGGCGCTGGTGCTCGAGGCGGACCGTCTCCTCGGCGGTGGTGCCCTGGGCGGCGAGGAGCTCCTCCAGCCAGCGGAGGGCGGGGGTGACCGCGGGGTCCTGGTCGCGCAGGCGCTGGAAGAGCTGGACGCGGGCCGCCGTCGGGAGCGCCGCGCGCGAGAGCCGACGCAGGGATGCCGCCGCGGCCTCCGGGCTGTCCTCGCCGAGGCCGAGCAGGCCGTCGGCGAGCTCGTCCGCCTGCTGGCGCGCTGCCCGGCTGCGCACGATCTGCTCCGCGAGGCGGCGGAGGTTCTCGACGAGGAGGATCCGGAGGCTGATCGCGATCGCCCACAGCTCGCCGATCGTCAGCGGCTCCACCCGCTGGTAGGCGCGCACCATGCGCCGCAGGCTCTCCGGGTCGAAGCGGCTGTCCGTGTGCGCGATGTACGCCCAGGCGAGACCCAGGACCCGCGGGTAGCCCGCGAGATGGCCCTCGGCCAGCTTGGGCAGCTCGCGGTAGTAGTCCGGGGGCAGGTCGTCGCGGATCTCGCGGAGCTGCTCGTCGACGATGGGGAAGTTGTCGACGAGCCATTCGGCGGCCGGCGTGATCGAGCGTTCGTCCTTGATCGCCCGGGCCAGGAGCGGTAGGCGTCGAGCAGGACCCGGCCGTTGTCGGCGATGCGGGGCCGGACGGCGTGTCCCCGGCGGGGCGCGTCGGTGACCGCCTGCGCGGCGGCGAGGGACTCGGCGTGCTGCTCCAGCCGCTCGACGCTGAACAGCTCCGCGAGGATCGG
>CAWJIC010000041.1:0-11751 GCA_963842755.1 uncultured Chloroflexia bacterium
TACCCGCCGGTCTTCGCCCAGCTGCTCGCCCCGGCGCACCTCCTGCCGTGGCCGGTCTTCCTGGGCCTCTGGACGCTCCTCCTCTACGGAACGGTGCTCTGGCTGGCCGGCCGCTGGGCGCCGCTCGCGCTCCTCTTCCCGCCAGTCCTCGGAGAGCTCTGGCTCGGGAACGTCAATCTGCTCATCGGGGCGGCCGTCGTGCTCGGGTTCCGGCATCGGGGCTGGTGGCATTCCCGGATCCTGACCAAGCTCACGCCGGGGATCGGGCTCCTCTGGTTCGCGGTCCGCCGGGAATGGCAGGCGGTGGCGGCCGCCGCGGCCGCAACGGGAGCGATCGTCATCGTCTCGTTCCTCCTGGCGCCGGGACTCTGGGCGGACTGGCTGGTGGCCCTCGGAACGCAGACGGACGCCACGCTCTCGCCGCTCAGGCAATCGGCGCCGGTCAACCTCCCGGTCCGGCTCGCCGGGGCCGCCGTCCTCGTCATCTGGGGGGCGCGTACCAACCGTCGCTGGATCGTCCCCATCGCCGTCGCGCTCGCCGTCCCGTTCGCGTGGTGGAACGTCTTCTCGATCGCGATCGCCGCGATTCCGCTCAGCCGCCGGAGCCATCCGGGGTAACGATCGCCTTCGTGGCCGCGCTTGACTCGGCGCCCCCACCCGGGCCCACGACGAGGACACGCCGCGCCATCGCGGCGAGGATCACCAGGCCTACAAGCACCGATGGCCAGCCCATCGGAAGGAACGCGACCACCAGGAAGGCGACCATGGCGCGGCGGCTCCACAACGCTCGGTCGCCCGCGACCAGGAGCGGGGCGAGGGCGAAGCTGAACCAGTGGACCCACCCGTTGCCCGGCAGGAGGACCAGCGCCAACCCGATGGCCGTCCCACGCAGGAGCGCGGTCTCACCCCGCACGCGCCCGGCCAGGATGACGACCGTGAGGATCGCCGCCCCCGCCGTGATCACCAGCGGCCAGCCGAACAGGATGAGCGATGTCTGCACGGACACGTCAAGCGTCGGGATCGCTGCAATCTCGCGGGTCAGTCCCGCGTAGGTGAGCCACTCGCCCGGGCCACTGACGAGGATCCCTGCGACGAGGAAGACGCCTGACCAGGCGAGGGCTCTCCAGCGCCGCTCCAGCAGGAGCGAAACCCCGAACAGGAGCGGGGTCCCGCGGAGCAGCACCGCCACTGCCAGGCCGAGCCCGGCGAGCCGGTCGTTGCGGGACCCCAGGGCGAGGAGGAGGCCGGCCAGGACGAAGAGGTTCACCTGGCCCAGGAAGACCGTCGCCCACAGGAAGCCGAGACCGAAGACGAGCCGCGGCGCCCGCCGAGCCAGGGCATCCGGCTCAAGGGCCCGAATCGCAGCGGCGACGGCCAGGAGGCCGGCGATGCCCCATGTCGCGAACAGGACGTCGCCCCGAAGCGCGACGAGCGGGGCCAGCAGATGTGCCACGAACGGCGGCGACACGTAGACCTGGTCGATCCCCCACTGCCCGACCCCCGATGCGATCGTCCTCGCGTAGGCACTCCCGCCGTTTGCGACGTCGACGGCGGCAAGCATGAACGCGCCCAGGTCGTAGCCGCCGCGCCATTTGAGGCCGTAGATGGCGGCAAGCGTGACAAGGTAGAGACCCAGGCGCCGGTCGAACCAGTGGAGCCACGGCGTGGTGGGCCATGACCGGAGACGGTCGACTCCTCGGCTCATGAGGCGGTGGAAGCGCCGCTCGAGCCCGCCCGGCACCTCCCGTTCGATCGCGCGGGACTCGACTTCGTCAATCCTCGACCTCATGGCGAGAGCGTACGTTGTTGATGGGTGCCACCGCGGGCGTTCCGGGCAACTCCGGGTCACCACGACCGTTGAGGGCGCAACCACCGTACAGGTGCTCGGTGCTATCCTCCGGGGCGTGACCACCCCCACCATCGAGGTGGAGCCCGCGTGTCCCGGGGCCCCCACCCCCGCCCCCGGCGCGTCCGCGGGCGCGCGTCGCCTCGTCGCGGTCCGCCGCCCGTTCGGGTCGATCCCGGCCGCGACCTGGGACGCGCTCGCCGCCCGCAACCCGTGGGCCACGCCCGTTCTCCGGCTGGGCCTTCCAGCGCGCCTGGTGGGACGCCTACGGCGCGAACGCCCACGAGCAGACGCTCGTCGTGGTCGACCGCGCCGATGGCCCCGACGGCGCCGACCCGTCGCGATCGTGCCGCTCATGCACCGCCACGAGGTCGAGCCCGACCGACGCCGCGACCGCACACGAAGATCCGCCACGGCGACGGCCGGCGACGCTGACGCCGGTCGCGCCGACCGCGAAGGCGATCTTCTTCGGCGCCTCGTACCACGCCGACTACGCGACGATCCTGGCCGCGCCGGCCGACCTGCCGGCGGTCGCCGACGCGCTCGTCGACCACCTCGCCGCGACCGACCCGGCGGACGCCGACCACCCGGCGCCGTGGGACGTCGATCGACCTCCGCCGCCTGCGCTGCGGCGACCCGGCCGCCGACGCCCTCGCGGCCGCGTTCGGGCGCGCGCGAGATCGGCGAGGGCTGGACGCTCAACGTCGAGCGCGAGGACGTCTGCCCGGTCGTCACCCTCCCGGAGGGCGCCGACTTCGACGGCTACCTCGCGACGCTCGACAAGAAGGAGCGCCACGAGATCCGGCGCAAGGTCCGCCGCGCCGAGGCCGCCGGCGAGGTCGCGCTGACCGACGTCGGCCGACCCGCTCGCCGACCTCGAGGCGTTCATCGACCTCCACCAGCAGCGCTGGGGCGCCGACGGCCTCTTCCCGCCGACGCCGGGCGGCGACGCGAGCCGCGCGTGTTCATCCGCCGCCTGTTCGAGGAGTTCGGCGCCGGACGGCCCGGTCCGCCTGACGCTTCCTGACCGTCGGCGGGCGGCGGATCGCGGCCGGCATCCACGTTCGAGACGGCCGACACGCTGGCTCTACTACAACGCCGGCGTCGACCCCGACGCGCGCGACCTGTCGCCGGGCGTCCTCCTGGTCGCGCGCTACGTCCAGCGGCGCGCATCGACGCCGGGCATGCGGCGGTTCGACTTCCTGCGCGGCAACGAGCCGTACAAGTACGAGTGGGGCGCGGTCGACGAGCCGATCCAGCGGCTGCTCGTCCGGCGCGACGGAGCGGCCGGCTGATGGGCGCCCCGGCGCCTGGGATCCGTGCCTCGACGCCGCTCGACCGCGCCGCCGCTGCCGGGCCGGCGGCGGATCCGGGTCGTCGAGATCCTCGCGACCGGCACGAACGGCGGCGCCCAGGAGCACCTGTTCTCGCTCGTGACGCCGGCTCGACGCGACGCCGCTACGACGTCGTCGGTCGTGTCGCTGTCGGCCGGGCAGCGCGGTCCGCAAGCTCCAGCGCGCCGGCGTTCGACGTCACTCGTCATCGACGAGCCCGACGACGCGATCGCCGTCGGCGCGCTGGCCGCCCACCTCGCGCGACGTCCGGCCGGACGTCATCCACACCCACATGTACCGCGCCGAGATCGTCGGGACGCGGGCGGCGATCGCGCTCGGCGAGGCCGGCCATCGCGCGGCCGTACGTCGTCTCGACGGTCCACTCGAGCCGGGTCCGCTCGGACGAGGACCGCGAGGCTCCTGCGCGAGCTGACGCCCGCAGATGGACCAGCTGATCGCGGTCTCGAAGGTCGATCGAGCGCAAGATCGTCGACGAGGGCCGCGACCGGCGCGCCGGTCCGCCTGATCTACAACGGCGTCGACCTCGCAGCGCTACGACCACCAGGAGCCGTGCTGCACGCTGCCCGAGGAGTACGGATGGAGCCCGGCTCGCAGATCGTCGGCGTCGTCGCGCGGCTCGAGCCGGAGAAGGGCCACCCGACGCTGCTCGAGGCGTGGCCGCAGGTCCTGCGCGCGGTGCCCGGACGCCTATCTGCTGATCGTCGGCGAGGGCAGCCGGCGCGACGCGCTCGAGGCGCAGGCGCGCGAGCTGCGGATCGCCCATCGGGTCGTGTTCACCGGCCGCCGCGACGACGTGCCGGCGGTGACCGCCGCGCTCGACGTCGCCGTCCTGCCGTCCTACCGCGAGGCGCAGGGCCTGACGATCCTCGAGGCGATGGCGCTGTCGCGGCCGGTCGTCGCGTCGAACGTCGGCGGGATCCCCGAGATGATCGAGGACGGCGTGACCGGCCTGCTCGTGCCGCCGCACGACGCCGACGGCGCTGGCCGCCGCGATCGTCCGGCTGCTGACGGACCACCCGCTCGCCGACACGCTCGGCCGCGCCGGCCACGACCTGGTCCACGACCGCTTCTGCATCGAGCTGATGGTCGAGCGCGATCGAGTCGATCTACGACGAGGGCGCCCGGGCCGTCCGCCTGTCCGAGGTCGCCGCCGGCTAGTGGCGCGGGCCCGGAAACAGTCTGTGCCTTCCGGATCGCCTTGGCGAGCATCGCGTCTGGCGCGCATGCGCTTCAGAAAATCAATCCCATTGCGGCGTTGGAGCGCGAGCAGTTGGTCCTGCGGTACCAAGCCTCATCGGGACGAGCGCCGACGGCACACTCGTCACGCTCGACATCTCCGCCCGCCGCGCGAGGGCGATGATCGCCGCCACGCTCCCGGCCAGCACGCCGAGATAGGCAGCCCGCAGCACGAGCGGACCTCAGGGAGCCAGAGCATCACATGGACACCCGCAAGCATGACGAGGAACGGGCGCGTCCCTGTGCGGCTAACGGGCCAAGCGGCGAGGAGCAGCGGAACCGTCACCGCGAGGTAGTGATCCCAGAGCGAGGTGGGTCCGAACAGCAGCGCTGCGACGGCCGCCACAACAGCGCCGCCCACCGACCTGTGTGCGCCAGCCAGGCCGATACGGCGATCGCCGCGGCCGTCGAGGCCATAGCCGATGAGCGTGCCGACGGCCGGAAGCCAAACGAGCCGAAGACACCGATGGGCGCCATGTTGTACGGCTCCGGAGCGGGCGGGAACCGGAGGATGTTCGGGAGGACGCGCAGATAATCGGCCCACGCGTGCGGAGCGATCGCGATCGCGATCGCCGTGACGCCGACGGGTACCGCGATCGCGAGCGTTCGTGAGCGCGCAGTCGCGATCGCGGGCACCAGGAGCACCGCTGGCGTCATCTTTACGAGGCCGATCAGGGCAGCTGGCAGCCCAGCCGCGCGGCCAGGACGGAGAAGCATCGCGGCGACGGCAAGCGTGATCCACCCGCTCATGTTGCCTCCGTACGTCGCCATCTCGAGAGGAAACGAGAGAACCGCGACGAGGAGGACGGCGAGAAGCGAGCCCACGTCGATCCGACCGGCGAAACGGCGATCCAGGAGAGGCAGGACGATCGCGAGCGCCATCAGTTGAACCAGCGAGGACGCGATTGCAAGCGCACCGGGCAGCATGGGCGGAGCAGCACGAAGGCTTGCGCGAGCGATGGCGGGTAGAGGTACGCGATCGGCACGTTCGTGACGACGTTGTCGATCGGCCCGGCATACAGCGCCGGGTGGTACGGGGATCCCGTCTGCATCAGGCGTTCAGCGCCAGCGCGATAGGCCTCCAGGTCACCACCGAAGAACGATCCGGGATCCTCGGTCCGACCCCACAGGCGGAGCCACGACAAGATGAGCGCCTCGGCGAGCAGAGCGGCCAACGCGACAACGTGGGCCCGTTCGCGCACCGAGCGCCGGCCCGACATCATGACCTTCGTCGGAGGACCGCCGCGTGCGACAGCCCGAAGGGGAAACGCATATAGCGGACCAGCCTTCCCTCGAGCGCGAAGATCGCGGCGAGCGCGGCGTTGATCGGCGGCGGCGGCAGACGTTCCTGTTGCCGAAGTCGAGCGGCAGGAACTTCTCCGCGATACGGGCGGAGACGGCAACCGGCGCAAGGAGCGTGTTGAAGGGGCCGAAATACAGGAGCTCGGTCTCCGGGTGGCGACAGAGGTCCCGCAGCTCGCGAACACCGTAGCGACGCTTGTGGTGGAGGCGGAGGTCATGGCGACCCCAGAGGAAGGGGTGGGTCGGGACGGTGACGATCACGTACCCGCCAGGCTTCGCGCAGCGAACAAGTGCGTCGAGCGCTGCCACGTCATCTTCGACGTGCTCCAGAACGTAGAGGGCGGCGACGAGGTCAAACCAGTCGTCGGGGAACGGCAGGCGGTCCGGAAGTGCCCCATCCTCCACGGTCACCCTGGGATGTCGATCGCGCGCGATCTCGACGGCCGGCAGATGCGGCTCGAAGGCCGCCACGTTGCCGAGGCGCTGAAGGTAGGACAGATTGCCACCCGTTCCGCAGCCTGCCTCGAGGATTCGCGTGGGGGCGGGCAGAGCGATGCCGTCAAGGAGCCCGGAGATCACAGCTCGTCGGCCGACGAACCGCCAGTGACGGCCCTCGTGGGCCGCCATGAGCGGATAGGCGTCGGCATCCATGTCTAACCCAGAGCTCCCCGCAGTAATCGTCAACTCTCATCCAGCGCCCCGTGTCTTCCCGCTCAGGACCGCGCCGCGGGTGATAGCCGGGCCAGCGGCCGTCGGGGCCTCCTGCCGCGCCGAACGGTCACGAGTTCCTGCAGGGCACCGTGCTGTGCCGAGCGCCATCTCTTCCCTGCCCCTCTCGTACTACCCGCCCAGCCGATGGTCCGGGCCGGGTCGCTGCCCCTGGCGTCGCGCGACGCATTGGCCCGACGGTGGAGAGCCCGGCGTCTGGGCCGTCACCCCTGGCCAACGCCCCCAGTGTCGCACGCCGAAATGGGCGCTGGCCCGGACCCATCCCAAGTGCCAGATCCACGTCGTCCTCGACAACGTGAGCGCCCACAAGACCCTTGAGATCCAGAAGTGGCTCGGCCGGCACAATCGGTTCCCACGTTCAGCTGAACTGGGTGGAAACGCCGACGAGATCCTCGCCAAGGCGATCCGGAAGGCACAAGCCGACTCCGGCGCGCGACACCAGGACCATCGGGGCGGTCCAGGGCCCTTCTCGCTCCGGTAGCATCGACCGATGCCAGAACGCACCGGGTCCGCACTGCCTCGCCTCACGTTCCCGCAGCTGTGGGCGTTCGTCGCGGTTCTCCTGCCGGTCCTCGGTTCTCTCCTCGCCCCGCTCTCGACGGTCGACCTCGCCTACCACCTTCGCGTGGGCGGGATCGTCCTGGACACGGGCGCTCTCCCAGTCACCGACTCGTTCACGTTCACCGCCGCCGGACGGCCCTGGCTCGACCAGCAGTGGGGCGCGCAGGTCGTCCTGGCCGCCATCTACCGCGCCGGCGGCTGGGCGCTGCTCGCCGTCGTCCGGGCGGCCGTCGTCGGGCTCATCGCCTGGCTCGTCTTCCGGGCCTGCCGTTCGAGTGGGGCCGGGCTGCGGGTCGCCGCCTGGCTGACCCTCGCCGGGTTCGCGGTCAGCCTCGTGGCCCTCGGGATGCGCCCGCAGCTGCTCGGGATGGTCCTCTTCGCGGCGGTCCTGGCGGCCCTGGCCGGGCGGGAGCGGCACCCGCGACTCGTCTGGGCGATCCCCGTCCTCGTCGGGGTCTGGGCGAACGTCCATGGCTCGTTCGTCTTCGGGCCGGCGGCGGTCGGGGCGGTCTGGCTGGCGGACGCGGTCGGCGGGCGGCCGCGGCCGCGTGGCCTCCTGGCGGTCGCCCTCGTTAGCGCGGCGCCACGCTGCTCAACCCATACGGCCCGGCGGTCTGGTCCTACGCCGCCGGGCTGACGACGAACCCGCTCATCCGCCGGCTGATCACCGAATGGCAGGTCACCGCGCCGCTGTCGTTCGTCGGGGCCGCCTTCTACGGCTCGGTCGCCGCGTCGGTCGTCCTCGTCGCGCTCGCCGCGAGGCACGGCGTCGGAGCGCGGGCTCGGGCAGTCCTGTCGCCGGACGTGGCCGACGCTCCTGTGGCTCCTCGGGCTGGCGGCCGTCGGGGCGTTCGCCGAGCGCGGCGTCGCCTGGTGGGCGATCGGCGCTCCGGTTGCGCTCGCCGGCCTGCTCGGGTCACGGGTGGCGGATCGGACAGCCTCGTCGACGGCCCCGACGCCGCGGCGGAGCCTCGCGAACACGGCCGTCGCGGTCTTCCTCGGATTCGCCATGGTCGCCCTGCTCCCGACCTGGCGGGGAGGTGACGCGCGCTACGGTCCGCCCGGGCTCCTGACCGATGCTCCCCACGGGATCACGGACGCCCTCCTCGCCACGGCCCGCCCGACCGACCGGATCTGGAACGCCCAGCGCTGGGGCTCCTGGCTGGAGCTCGCCGTTCCCGGCACGCCGGTCGCCGTCGACTCCCGGATCGAGCTCATCCCGACCGACGCCTGGGACGACCACCTCGCCCTCTCGCGTGGCGCTCCCGACTGGGCCGCAATCCTCGATCGCCGTGGCGTCACGATCGTCATCGCGAGCGCCGAGGAGCAGAAGGCGCTGATCCCGTTGCTCCGGGCGTCGAGCGCCTGGCGACTGGTGGTCGAGGAGGAGGCCGGTGCCGTCTTCGTCCGTGCGGACCGCCCGGCGCGATGAGCGGCCCGATCCACCCCCTGGTCCTGGGACGGGCATCGCGGCTGCTCGTCGTCGCGCTCGTGACGGGGGCCGTCGCCGCACCGGGTCTCGTCGCCCCGCTCGAGGTTGGCTCCTTATACGACGGCGGTATCACGTCCTCTGCGGGGACGTTCATCCTTCACGGTCAGCTGCCATACCGGGACTTCTGGCTCCTCTACGGCCCGCTGACGGGTTATGTCGCCGCAGCCCTGAGCGCACTCTTCGGGAACGAGATCCTTGTGCTTCGCATTGCCGGGCTGCTCGTCGCGATGACGGCGGGCGCGCTCGGATATCGGGTTATGGCCCTCGTTGCCCCGGGGATCCGCAGAGGCACGGCTGCGGTCCTGGCGGCGTCGATCCCGACGTACTTCTTGGGCCTGGATCTCTCGCCATGGTTTCTGGCCGTGGCGCTGGCTCTTCTGGCGATCTGCGTGGCCGCGGACGGACGACCGCGGTACCTTTGGGCCGCGGGTGTCGTTCTTGGATTCGTGGCGCTGGCGCGGCTCGACGTCGGGGCCTACGCGTTGATCGCCGTGATCATCCAGACGAGGAGCCTCCGGCCTGCGGTTGGCGCCGCCGCGGTCGTCGTCCCGGTCGCCTGTGCCTTCCTGCTGCTGGTTCCGCTGGCTGCCCTCGTGGAGCAGGTCATCTGGTATCCGCTCGTTGGCACGCAGGCGTTCCGCGGGGTCCCAGGCCCGAGCCTGTTTGGGCTGTTCAGCGGCGACAACCCGCTCACTTGGCTCATCTACTACCTGCCAGTGCTCCTCATCATTGGGGCGGTTGTTCGTCGACTCCGAACCGGCTCTATTCCCTCGGCCATTGCCGGCCTGCTCGTGCTGGCGGTCCTCTGCCGTCTGCAGACAGTAGGCCGCGCCGATGTCGGGCATGCGGCGCAGGCATTCGCGCCCGGCTTCCTCCTGGCCGCATACGTTGTCGGCCCGGCGACCACGACCGCCAGACGTCTGGCGGTCGCGTTCGCAGGCGCGATTCCCGTTTCGGTCGCGGCCCTCCCCTTGCTCTGGCTCTCACTCCCGCCGGACCGCTACGACCAGGCGCTCACCGAGGCGGCGTCGATCGTGCGGATGCGGACGGCCCCCGATGAGCCGATATTCGTCGGAGAGGTGCGGAACGCTCGAGTGTTCCTGAATCCGATGATCGTGTACTTCCTCGCCGACCGACCAGCGGGGGTCCGCGACACGATGTACAACCCCGGCGTTACCACCACAGCGGCGACGCAGCTCAGGATGGTCGACGATCTGGCAACACGCCACGTGCGATACCTTGTCCTCGATGTCCGCTACGCTGGCTGTTACGAGACCACGAACGGGAGTCGATTCCCCGGGTCGTCCCTCCTTGACACCATGATCGCGCGTGATTACCGGGTGATTGCGGACCTCGGCGCCGTCGTCGTGATGACCACGATGGATTCCGACGCGGCGGACGTCTCGACCAGTCTGTGGGTCGATCCCGGCACTCCGCGCATTGGTCCGCTCGTCTGTGAGAGGAGTGTCGCGGAGCCGTGACGGATCTCGACGTCGTCGTCCTCGGTGGCGGCGGCCACGTCGGCCTTCCACTCAGCCTCGTGTTCGCCCGGGCCGGCCTGCGGGTCGGGATCTACGACACGAATGAGCGGACGCTCGAGCGGATCGGCCGCGCTGAGATGCCGTTCCTCGAGAACGGGGCGGACGGGCTTCTCGCCGAGGTACTGCCGACCGACCGCCTCACGCTGAGCGCGGATGCCGCGATCGTCGGTCGGTCCGGCACCGTGGTGGTCGTCATCGGGACCCCGGTCGACGAGTTCCTGAACCCCTCGATGACCGTCTTCGAGCGGACCGTCGACCAGATCGCGCCGCACCTCCAGGATGGCGCGCTCGTCGTCCTGCGGAGCACCGTCTACCCGGGCACGACCGAGTACGTCGCCGGGCATCTCGCGGCGCGCGGCTGTCGGGTGGACGTCGTCTTCTGCCCCGAGCGGATCGCCGAGGGCCATGCGCTCGAGGAGATCGAGAGCCTGCCTCAGATCGTGGGCGCGGACACGGACGCGGCGGCGGCACGGGCAGAGGCGCTCTTCGGCCGCCTGGCGGGACCACCTCGCGTTGTCGGGGGGCGCGGCGGACTGGCGGGCCATCCTCGACCGACGCGGCGTGACCATCGTCCGAGCGCGAAGGAGCAGGAGGGCCTCCTCGGTGTCCTGCGGTCGGATCCGGGGTGGCGGCTGGTCAACGAAGACCGAGACGGTGCCGTATTCGTTCGATCGGGCCGTTGACCGACTCGGCGCCCTCCGGCCGACGTCCTAACCACGCTACCACCGGCAGGCACATCAGCGGCAGGTCGAGAATTGAATATGTCAATCGGAGGTCCGAATTCCGCATGGCCTCGATGTAATCGAGCCACAACGCTCCGAGAGACAGGCAGGCCACGATCACAAAGCCGAACCCGAGCCACCACGCACGCCGCCGAACGCCGGCCAGCGCGAATGGCGCGAGGGACGGCTTGAACAGGACGAATGGCGCAGGCCAACCCCAGACGGATCCGAGGCCGACAAAGGCTGCTGCCCACATCGTCGTATTGCCCAGGAGGAATGCGGTGAGTGTGTACGGCCACGCCACCAGAACCGCCATGACAGCCCAGGCCCACGCCGCCGGTCGCGATGACCAGATTGCGTGCCCCAGCGCCGCCATGGGGACCACGTACCACATCCACCGAGGTAGGTAGTAGAAGGGCACGAGCAACCACAGCGCGATCGGTGGATAGAGGACGTCGCGCATGAGGACCACGTGGTAGGGGCCGGTGAGTTGCTGCGGTAGGTAGAACTGCCCGGTCGCCAACCAGCGCGCCGCAGCGTCGCGGTAGAACTGCTGGTCCGTGGCCGTACCGAAGCCGGCATCGAGACCCAGCAACTCCAGTGCGACGAATTCAGCGAGGACGAGGATGGCGCCTTGGGAGGCACGACGCACCAGCCGCTCGACGTCGAATGGCCGCCGCTGTTTCGTGAGGGCCGCGGGAACCAAGCCGACGTCCTGCTCAGGCATAGGCGCGAGTCTACCCGGCGCCGATCCCCGGGCGGTCTTGACTCCATCGAGCAAGACCGCCGGGTGGTGGTCCATGCCAGGGCTTCGTAGCGATTGCCGTGGCGCCTCGTATCCACTCGTTGACGTGCACCCGACTTGCCCAGGTTCGAGCAACGCCAGCGGATACGGCATCATATCGGGGTCAATACGACGGTTCGTACCTGTGGGACAGCATGGCAATGCGCGACCTTGACCTGGTCG
>CAWJIC010000042.1:0-5309 GCA_963842755.1 uncultured Chloroflexia bacterium
GATCGGACGGCGTCGCCAGTGCGCCCTGGCGTGGGTAGAGCGTCGGGGCCGAGGAGCCGCCGGGCGAACAGTGCCGTCGACAGGCGCAGGACGACCTCGCCGACCAGCGGTCGCCCGATGAGCTCCTCGACGCGCACAAGGCGGTAGCTCACCGTCCGTACGCCAACGCCGAGGAGGCGGGCGGCCGTTCGTAGGTTCTGGCGAGCGACGAGGTACGTCTTCGACCGTTCGGAGGAGTTCGTCGCCATTGCGCGGCGCGTCGAGGATCGGGCCGAGCTCGCGGTCGACCGCGGAACGAAGGAGCCGCTCGTCGGCAAGGAGCGCACGCTCAAGCAGCAGGTCATCGGCCGAATGACGCCCATCGAGTCCGAGACGTTCGGCGATGAGGAGCGCATCGAACGCTGCACCGAACGCACCGGCGACCGCCGCCAGGCTCGTGGCCGGCGCCGCCGCGACGGCGAGCCAGCCGTGGGGCCCCGCGAGCTCGGTGAGGACGAGGTCGAGAGCGGCGACCCCGGGCCAGTTCGCCTGCGCGAGCAGGACGAGTCGACCCCGCTTCGTGGCGATGATCGGCCCAGGCTCGACGCCCGGTCGCCGCCGGACCGACTCGGCCGGTCCAGGGCGAGTGCCACCCGCATGATCTCGGGACTCTCGTCCTCGAGCTCGCGGCCGATCCCGGCGACCAGGACCCGGTACGTCTCGCTCGATGCGAGCCCGAAGTGAGCGGCCCGTCGGGTGATCCGGGCGGCGGCTGCCGGGTTGCCGGGCGGCAGGTCGAGCAGCTGGTCGAGGAATTCGCGCCGAGCGGCACCGGTTCGGGCGGCGATCTCCCGCTCGGCGTCAGCGTATCCCTCGCCAAGGGCGGCCGCGGCCGAGTCGCCGGCCTTCAGGAGGGCCGTGCCCAGCGCGGCGACGGCAGCCCGGCTCCCGGCGGTCCGGCCCGTGGCCGCCGCCCAGAGGACCCATCCCGACGTGAGGTAGCGATCGAGAAGCCGATGCAGCGACTCGCCCTCGCGCGCCGCACGCGAGCCGGCGAGTCGCAGGCTTGACAGCTCGGCTCCGCTGAGCTCTTCGGCGCGCAGAAGGGCGGCAATCGTCGACTCGACGGTTGCGCGTGTGGACACCCTGAGCGCCTCGAGGTCTTCGTCATGCCCGGCCACGTCCCGGATGATCTCGGCGACGATCGGGTCGAGCTCCAGCCGGACCGCTTCGAGCAGGTCGGCGTAAGGCGGCGACTCATGCCATTGCGTCATCCAGGCAGGATACGACGGTTCGAGTTGCTTCATCGTGGCCTTGTTTGCTTGGAGCAGGAAGAGCGACACTACCCGGTGAGACGGTGGCCACGTTGGTTGACGATCTCTCATGGTCCGCCGAACGCCGATCGCGGTCGACGGGCCGCCAAGCTCCCTCCACACGGCGGCCGGAATCCCCCCGGCCGCCGTCCTCCTGTTCGAAGGACCACCACCACATTGGACTCGACCATCCTCCTCGGCGCCGGCTTCACCGCCTTCATCGTCGGCGCGCTGGCCCTGGACCTCGGGGTCTTCCATCGGAAGGCCCACGTCGTCGGAGCTCGCGAGGCGCTCAGTTGGACCGTCGTCTGGGTGACCCTGGCCGTCCTCTTCGGGATCGGGGTCTTCGTTGCGCGAGGCGGAGAGACGGCCGTCGAGTACTTCACCGGCTATGTCATCGAGTACTCGCTGAGCGTCGACAACGTCTTCGTCTTCAGCCTCATCTTCACCGCCTTCGCCGTCCCTCGGGAGCTCCAGCACCGGGTGCTCTTCTGGGGCGTGGTCGGCGCCTTGGTGATGCGGCTCGTGATGATCGTGGCCGGGGCGGCGCTCATCGAGCAGTACCACTGGGTGCTCTACCTGTTCGGCGTGTTCCTGGTCGTCACCGGCATCCGGATGCTCATGGCCCGCTCCGGGCACGAGGCCCATCCCGAGAACAACGTCCTCGTCCGGTTCGCCCGACGTCACCTGCCGGTGACCGATGGCTTCCACGGCCAGGCGTTCTTCGTGCGCACCGCGGCCGGCCGCGCCGTGACGCCGCTCTTCCTGGCCCTGCTCGTCGTCGAGTTCAGCGATCTCGTCTTCGCCGTCGACTCGATCCCGGCCATCTTCGCGGTGACGACCGATCCGTTCGTGGTCTTCACCAGCAACGCCTTCGCGATCCTGGGCCTCCGGTCGCTCTACTTCCTGCTCGCGGAAGCGGCCGCCCGCTTCCGGTACCTCAAGGTCGGGCTGGCGTTCGTCCTCGTGTTCGTCGGCGTCAAGCTCCTCGTTGCGGGGCTCCTGGAGATCCCCCCGCTCGTGTCGCTCGCGGTCATCCTCGCGATCCTCGGCCTGGCCGTGGGGGCGTCGCTCCGCCGGGCAGGCGACGCAGGGAGCACGTCCAGTGGGGCCTCATCCCGGACGGGCGATTGAGATGACGCGCGCCACATGACGAAGCGGGCCCTGGTCACCCCGCTGGCAACGGCCGACGAGTCCGTGCGGTTCGAGTGCGGTCGCGCCGACATCGCGCATTTTCCGGCCGGGACCGTCACTCGCTGGATCCTCGAGCCGGGCTGGCGTTGGTCCTCCCATGTCGGCTCGGCGCAGGGGCTCGCGCTGTGCCCCATCCCTCATGTCGGATACCTCGTCGCGGGACGAATGGTCATCTCGATGGCCGACGGGCGAACCATACGTCTCGGCGCCGGTGACGCGTTTGCGATCCCGCCCGACCACGACGGCTGGGTCGAGGGCGACGAGCCGTGCGTGCGGATCGACGTTGCCGCGACGAGACATCCGTGCCGCCGTCGTCGAGAGCCCGAGCCGCTGCCCGAGCGCCGTGGCCGACGGGTCGCCGGTCGCGCGGGCGAGGACGAACGAGATCGCCGGGTTGTCCGTCTACCTCGCGTCCACCTGGGAACGTGTCGATGATAACGACCGCCCTCGGCTAGGGGAGCTGCCGCAGGCAGACGTCCTCGCCACCCCACCGGAAGCACAGTCGCGACTGCGGGCGGCCCACGTATGGGGATCGAGAGCGTCTTCGGCTGGGTCGTCGGCGAGGCCGGCGTTCGGCGACTAAATAGAACAAGTGTTCGTGGCGCGCCCGACAGGAGTCGGACGTGCGCGTACCCACTCGGATTTCAAGCTGATTCCGATTGAAGGAGCGGCCAGTTGGGAGGCCGCGGTGCAGAACAGCGCGTAGGTTGGTCTCGTCGCGGACCGCGGTCGTTGGCGCTACGGGAATAGTCCGGTCGTGGCGGTGCCTTCGCTGCTGAGAAAGCCAGAGAGCTGAGCAGTCGAATGCGGGCGGCCTGACGCGACACTTCGAAACGTCGCGCAAGTGCTCAACGATCTGCGGGGCCGTTTCAGTAGCGGCGACAAGATCTCGCGCGGCCTCGCCGAAGACAGATCGAGGCATGAGCAGCGCGGCCATGCCCTTGTTTGCCTGGAACTCTCGCGATCCCTGGATCGCCCGGCGAACGAGGTGTCCCGCTTGTAGCAACGGACCAGTCGATCGTCGGCGATCGTCTCAGCGAACATCGACTGCTGGTCCGGGTCGAGGTCGAAGAGAAACCCATGAAGCAGCACGTGGGTGCCCTCGTGAGCCAACGTAGCGCGCCAGCGCCCCAGCGTTCCCGAGTACTCATCGATCTCGAAGGCCGAGTCGGTGAGGTCGCGATTGATCAGGATCCTCGCGGGCTCACCGCGGCGGAGCTCAGTGACGCCCAAAACATCGTCGTCGAGCGCTGCGCCGAGGTCCAAATGGGCTCCCAGATGACGCTCCACGAAGACCTCGATGTCGACCCGACATGTGTCGACCGTCGGCATCAGCCCTGCCTTGCGAAGTTCGCCTTCCGTGATCTCATCGATCTCGGCGTCCTTCAGGTACACCTGCTGGGTGCCCTCATGGTCGCGATACCAGCGCATCGTTTGCGCTCAGTACTTGTCGACGATCTCGCGAAGCTCCGCCAACTCATCGGGGCTGAGCTTCTTCTCGGAGATCCTACGGAACAAGAGTGCCGCGTCCGGGGTGCGCTTGATGTAGCGCTCGGCTTGGGCCCCCAAGCGCCCGCTCAGGGCCATCATCTGGTCGAACTCGAGGTTCAGAGCATCCGCGAGCGTATGCATCAAAGGTTCGGCCGGAGCTCGTCGATCTGCCTCGATGTCGCTCAGGTAGGAGGGCGTGATCTCGAGTTGGCGCGCAAACTCGCGCACGCCAAGTTGCCTGCCGAGTCGTGCGTCCCGAACTCGCTCGCCAAGCGAGCGGTCATCGTTCGCAATGTCTGCCATGTTCGCCGCCAAGAATACACATCCCTTCGGGACCCGGACGGTCGGACCCGCGCCTGCACCCAAAGAGCCGTCAATCGAGCCAGTCGAAGTCGCCCTCGGCCTCCTCGGCGCAGCCGGGACAGCCGCTCCTTCGAGGAGGCATGTCACACGGAAGGAGCTCGCCAGCGAGCGCGTCGTATTGCCAGTAGCCGCCGCGCGAGGAGCTTGATCGCCGCAGATAGCCGGTGACGATCGCCAGCGCGACATTCGCCGCCTGCGACGCGAGCAGGCCGTTCATCGAAACGACCTGCGGATCCCCTGGCGCGTTCTCGGTATCGTCGTAGCCGGGCCGCCGCCGTCGGGCTTCCGCCGCCAGGACGGCATCCGACACAAGTGGGAGACAGCGCATGCACGGTCCGCCGGGTAGGGTCAAGACAACCTGGCCGACCGCCGTGGCCAGGCGTTCGCCGTCGGAGGTCACCGTCATGCCGACGTCGATGAGCGGGACCAAATAGCGACGGCAGAGTGCGTTGATCTCCGCCTTCGCCCGGAACGTGTCGACGCAGGCGATTACCAGGTCGGCCGCGGCGATCGCGGCAATAGCGTCGGGATGGCTGCTTCGGTGATCGATCCGAACGACCTTGGCTCGAGGCTCGATCCCCTTGATCATCCGGCCGGCGATCGCAGTCTTTCGGCGTCCGTCGTCCTGGGCGCGCGACCCGACCAATCGACCGCGGTTCCCCGCGTCGACGTCCTGGTCATCGACCAGCAAGAACCTGCCGAAGCCTTGATGGGCCAGCCTGCTGCGCGCAATGGGATCCACCGCCCGACAAGCCGACGAGCGCGACCGTGGCGGCTGCCAGCGCCGCGTCACTGTTCGGGCCGATGGCCTGGGATTGGCGGACGAGCCGCTCCCGGATCGGCCGGGCCGTGAGCGGCCTCGCGCGGAGCCGCTGAATGGGGAGGCCCGAGACCACGATCTCGAGGAGGTCATCGATACGGTCGCCGGCCTGAGCAATACGTCGTAGCCGAACGGGCGCCACACAACAT
>CAWJIC010000043.1:0-6174 GCA_963842755.1 uncultured Chloroflexia bacterium
GTTGAACATTAAATTTATGGTCTTATTATCAACGTCCCCGAGGTCGCGATCGTCACGATGGAGGCGATCACCAAGCGTCCCGTCGTGGTCGAGACGCCGGACGGAGACGCGATCGCGATCCGGCCGGTCATGAACATGGTCCTGGGGATCGACCACCGGGCCAACGACGGCGCGGGTGGGGCCGCCTTCCTGCGCGATGTCAAGGCCTGGCTCGAAGCGGTCGGGTCGGACGCCGCGATCTTCTAGGTGCGCAGCCCGGTCCGGATCCTCCTCGGCGCCGCAGTCCTCGCCATCGCGCTGGGGGCCTGCCAGGCGCAGCTCGACGCGGCGATCGAGCCGGGCGACACCCAGGTGCTCGTCGGGCGCGGACCGGCCGGACTGACCGTCGAGGCGCCCGAGTGGCGCCCACCCGAGACGATCGTTTACCTCTGCCCGGCGGCGCCCACGAAGACGTTCGAGGCGCTCGGCGACGCGGGCACGATCTCGCTCTCGCCGGACTGCCGCTCGTACGGAACGTTCGCCACCGGCCGCGGCCTGACCGCCAGCCTGGGCTTCGGCGCGCTCGACGCGGGCCGGCGCGCGCGCTTCGAGGCGGCGCCGGAGTGGCACCTTGTGCTCATCGGTGTCCGCAACGGCGCGGTCGACCGGGTCTTCCGGACGGCGGTCAAGGTGACCGCGATCGACCCGGCGATCACCCCAGGGCCGAGCGATTCTCCGTCACCGGCTCCGGGCCCGTCCGGCAGCGGCACGCCCTGACCGCGCGTACACTCGGACCGATGGCTCGCGAGCTCCCGATGTTCACCCCGCCCGGCGACGTCGCCGCGCCGCACGCCCATCCCCCGGTGCTGCCGCCGACGATCGCCATGGGCGGCGGCTCGCTCAGCGAGCCGGCCGCCGACGGCTCGCTCCGCGCTGCGCCGCCACCCCGACTGGATCAAGGCCCGGATGCCGTCCGGCGAGAACTACCACGACCTCAAGGGCCTGCTCCGCGGCCTCGAACCTCAACACCGTCTGCGAGGAGGCCCACTGCCCGAACATCGGGGAGTGCTGGGACCAGCGCACCGCGACGATCATGATCCTCGGCGACACCTGCACCCGGGCCTGCGGGTTCTGCGCCGTCAAGACCGGCCGGCCGACCTGGTTCGACGACGACGAGCCGCGCCGGGTCGCCGAGGCGGTCGGCGGCGCTCGGCCTCGAGCACGTCGTCGTCACCAGCGTCGCCCGCGACGACCTGCCCGACGGCGGCGCGCGGATCTTCGCCGAGACGATCCGCGCAGCATGCGCGCGACGTAGCCCGGGCATGGGCATCGAGGTCCTGATCCCGGACTTCAACGGCGAGGAGGCGCCGCTGCGGACCGTCATGGAGGCCGCGGCCGGACATCCTCAACCACAACCTCGAGACGGTCGAAGCGGCTCCAGAAGCCGGTCCGCAAGCGCGCCCGCTGGGACCGGACGCTGGGCGTCCTCGAGCGGGCGAAGGCGTACGCCGCTCGAGATCGGCTACCCGGTCCACACGAAGAGCTCGCCTCATGGTCGGCCTCGGCGAGACGCGCGACGAGCTGACCGAGGCGTTCGAGGCGCTGCGCGCCGTCGACTGCGACATCCTCACGATCGGCCAGTACCTGCGCCCGACGCTGGACCACCTGCCGCTCGAGCGCTACTACCACCCCGACGAGTTCGCCGAGATGAAGGCCGAGGCGCTCGCGCTCGGCTTCAAGCACGTCGAGTCCGGCGCCGCTCGTCCGCTCCAGCTACCACGCCCGCGACCAGGTCCCGGGCGCCGAGCTCGCGCGCGCTGCCGCCGCCAGGCCACGATCGACGCCGAGGGCCGGATCGTCCCGGGGTCGCTCGCCGGCTAGAGGATCTTCGAGAGGAAGCTCTTCGTCCGCTCGTGCTGCGGGTCCGTGAAGAAGTGCTCCGGCGTGCCTTCCTCGATGATCAGTCCGTCGTCCATCATCACCATCCGATCGGCGACCTCGCGGGCGAAGCCCATCTCGTGGCTGACCACGATCATCGTCATGCCCTCGAGCGCGAGCTCCTTCATCACCTCGAGGACCTCGCCGATCATCTCCGGGTCGAGCGCGCTCGTCGGCTCGTCGAAGAGCATGAGCGCGGGCTTCATCGCCAGGGCCCGAGCGATCGCCACGCGCTGCTGCTGGCCGCCGGAGAGCTGGGTCGGGTAGGTGTCGCTCCTTGGCGGAGAGGCCCACCCGATTGAGCAGGGCCCGGCCCATCTCGGTCGCTTCGGCCTCGGCTACGCCGCGGACCCGGATCGGCGCTTCGATGATGTTCTCGAGCGCGGTCATGTGGGGGAACAGGTTGAAGCGCTGGAAGACCATCCCGATCTCCTGGCGCTGGCGGGCGATGTTCTGCTCCCTGTCCTCGACGAGCTTGCCGTTCTCCTCGCGGTAGCCGATCAGGTGGCCGTTCACGAAGATCCGGCCGGTCTGGATCTTCTCGAGGTGGTTGATGCAGCGGATGAACGTCGTCTTGCCCGAGCCCGACGGGCCGCAGATGACGACGACCTCGCGCCGCCGCACGGTCAGCGAGACGCCCTTCAGGACGTGGAGCTTCCCGAACCACTTCTCGACGCCCGTTGCCTCCACGACGGTGTCCGTCTCCGGGCGGGGAACCCCGCCGATCGCGCTGAGGATGCTCTGCTGGCCGCTCATCGACCGAGGTCTTCGCCGCGGCCGCTCGGCGAGCGAAGCCCGACCATCCGGGCCCACAGGCCGGGCTGTTCGATGCGCACGGTACCGGCTCCCAGCCGACGCTCGATGCGACCCTGGATCATGCTCCAGATGGTCGTCAGCAGGAGGTAGTAGAGCGAGATCCCGAGGAGCGGCTCGAACGGCTTGAACGTTGCCGCGGCGACCGATGACGCGTTCCGAAAGAGCTCCTCGACGGCGATGATGCTCATCAACGACGTCGTCTTGAGCATGTTGTTGAACTCGTTGCCGAGCGGCGGGACGATCACCCGGAGGGCCTGCGGCAGGACGATCCGGCTCATTGTCAGCCGGTAGGTCATTCCGAGCGACTTGGCCGCCTCCGTCTGGCCGGGATCGACGGAGAGGATCCCGGCCCGGACGATCTCGCTCATGTAGGCACCCTCATTCACGCCCAGCGCGAGCACTCCGGCGACGATCGCGCCACGGAGATCCAGGATGCCGGCGTGGATTTCACGCGGGAAGAGGTCGACTCCGAGCAGGTACGGCGTCCCGTAGTAGAGGAGTGCTATCTGGACGAGGACCGGCGTGCCGCGGAAGAACCAGATATAGACGCCGCTGATCGACTTCAGGATCGGGTTTCGGGCCATCCCGGCGAGCGCGGAGAGGACGCCCAGGACGATCCCGAGGAGCTGGGCGATCACCGATGCGTAGATCGTGATGGCCAGCCCGCCGATCAGGGCTCCGGTCGGCTGGAAGACGAACTTCAGGAAGAAGTCCAGGTCGAAGTGCGGTGAGATGGCGGCGAGGAGTGGGGCCGCGTGCACGGGGACGGTCACTTCACCTGCAGGGACAAGAACAGGCGGACGTCCCGGACGTCCGCCTGTCGATGGTAATGGTTGCGACGGCTACTTGAGCAGGACGACCGCGTCGGTCATGCCCCACTTGTCGACGATCGACTTCATCGTGCCGTCGGCGTACATCGCATCGATCGCGGCCTTGACGGCGTCGCGCAGCGCGGTGTTGTCTTTGCTGACCGCGATGCCGATCGGCGCGGGATCGATCGGCGTGCCGCCGACCTCGAACTTGCCGGCGTTCTCGGGCTTGCTGTTGTAGTAGGCGACGACCGGCGAGTCGGTCGAGAACGCGTCGACGCGTCCCAGGGCGAGCTGCTGGAACCCGTCCGTGTCCTGCTGGTAGGTCTGGATGTCGATCGGCGCCTTGCCGGCGGCCTTGAGCTTGTCGTTGGCCGCGTCGAGCGCGTCCTTGTTCGTCGTCCCGAGCTGGACCGCGACCGCCTTGCCCGAGAGGTCTTCGAGCGTGTGGATGCCCTTCGGGTTGCCGGCGGCGACGAGGAGGCCCTGGCCCACCTTGAGGTAGTCGACGAAGTCGACCTGCTTGGCGCGCTCCTCGGTGTCGTTCATGCCCGAGATGATCAGGTCGCACTTCTTGGCCAGCAGGGCCGGGATGATCCCGTCGAAGCCGGTGTTGTCGATCTGCGTCCCGACGCCGAGGCGCTTGCCAATCTCGGTGGCAATGTCGACGTCGCTGCCCTGGGCGGTTGTGCCGTCGGCGGCGTAGAACTCCTCAGGCGGATAGCTGACGTCCACGCACCAGACGATCTTGCCGGCGGCCTTGATGGCGTCGGGTGCGGCGATCCCTGCCGACGCGGGCGCCTCGGACGCGGGCGCGGGGGAGGCGCCTCCGCCGGTGCAGGCTGCAATCAGGAAGAGGGCGGCGCCGGCGATTCCGGCGATACGCCCGCGAGTGGTGAGCATCAGGTGCATCTCCTCTGGCTCTGGCAACGCGGATCACTCGACCGGTGGGTCGAGGGGTTCGTCCGGGACGCGGCCACGCGGACGAGACCGGCGGCAGCCGATAGCCTACGCCGGTCCTCCCTGGGATGCACGCAGCGTACTCAGGCGTGGCGCGCGCGGTCGGGTATCCTGCGGGCATGGCCGCCAGCTCTCCCGCAAGATCCCGCTCGCGGAGCTGCACTGCCATCTCGGCGGCGCGGTGACCCCGGCGATCATGTGGGGGATCGCCCACGCCCAGGGGATCAAGCTCCCGACCAAGGACTACTGGGAGTTCCGCGACATGATCACGGTCTCGCCGCGGCGGCACCGCAGCTTCGACGGCTACCTCCAGCTGTTCCACTGGACCGAGCTCATCCAGAGCTCGCCCGCTCGCCGTCGAGCGCGCCGTCTACGAGGTCGTCGGCGGCGCCTACCGCAAGAACAACGTCACGACGATGGAGCTCCGCTTCAACCCGATGAAGCGGAACCGCGGCGGCGAGCAGGACCTCGACCACATCATCGCGGCCGCCGTCCGGGGCATGGACCGGGCGACGCCTCGAGTACCCGGTCAAGCCCGGGCTGCATCTTCTGCCTCGACCGGGCGTTCCCGTACGAGCTCAACGAGATCATCGTCGAGAAGGCGATCGCCTGGCGCGACCGCGGGCGTGGTCGGGCATCGACATCGCCGGGCCCGGAGTCCGCCACGTTCCGGGTCGCCGACTACCGGCGACTCTTCCGGCGGGCGCGCCAGTTCGGCCTCGGGATCACGGTCCACACCGGCGAGTCGGGCCCGGTCGAGGAGGTCGCCCGGGTCGTCGAGCTGCTCGAGCCGGACCGGATCGGCCACGGCGTCAAGGCCGCCTACGACCCGCGGGCGATGGCGATGATCCGCGAGCGCGGGATCGTCCTCGAGATCTGCCCGACGTCCAACCTCAACACGCGGGTCGTCTCCGGCTGGGACGAGTTCCGCTGGATCTTCGACACGTTCCGGCGCAACGAGCGTCCGCTTCACGATCAGCACGGACGGCCCGGAGATGCTCAAGACCTACATCCGCGACGAGCTGGCGACCGCTCGGCCGGCTCGGGATCCTGTCGCGTCGAGGACCAGGAGCAGGCCGCCGCGACGTCGCTGGCCGCGTCGTTCGTGCCCAACGTCTCGGACGTGCCGCGTCGCCGTCTGCGAGCCGGCCTCGCGCGCCGCCGTGGAGCGCGAAGAGGCGTAGCCGGCCAGGGCTCGGCGCTGCCGGTCAGTCCGGTCGCGGGCTCCACGCGGTACGTGCAGCAGCGGTCGCCGGCGGCGATGTGCGTCTCGCGGACGACCTCCGCGCCGAGGACCTCGCGGAACAGCTCGAGCTCGGCCTGGCAGGCGCCGGCGTGCCCGGTGGCGACGTGGTAGATCGCGCAGTTGTGCTCGCGCAGCCGGATCGTGCCGTCCGGCTCGACCATCGGCGCTCGCCCAGGTAGCCCAGCTCGTCCTGGATGACGGCCAGCTCGCGGACCCGGTCGACGAGCGGGGCGTCCGCGGGCAGGCGCGCGGCCAGCCGGCTCCGGATCCGCTCGCCGACCTGGCGCCGCCGCGCCTCGAAGACGCTGCTCGATGAGGTCGTCGCCGCCGACCGCGTCGATCGCCGCGAGGAGCCCCGCCGCGAGCCCGTCGTAGTTGGACGGGAAGAGGTCCTGGGCATCGGCCGTGACGTCGTAGAGGGCGATT
>CAWJIC010000044.1:0-61283 GCA_963842755.1 uncultured Chloroflexia bacterium
CCTGGTGCTGCCGCCGCGACGACTGCGTGTGCTGCCGCAGCGCCGCGGGGCGAGCTGGTCCAGATTCTCGGCGGGGTGACGATCGTCGACGACAGCTACAACGCCTCGCCCGGCGTCGGTGCGTCGCCGCGCTCGAGCTGCTGGCCGGCCTGCCCGGCCGGCGGGTCGCGGTCCTCGGCGAGATGCTCGAGCTGGGCGACGCGCACGAGGCCGGCCACGGCGAGGTCGGCGAGGCGGCGGCCGCGGCGTCGTCGACCTGCTCGTCGTCGTCGGCGACGGGTGCCGCGGCGGGATCGCCGACGGCGCCCGCGACGGCGGGCCTCGCGCCGACGCGCGATCGTCCGCGTCGCCGATCGCGAGCGCGGCCCGCGACGCGCTCCGGCCGACGCTCGCGGCCGGCGACGTCGTCCTCGTCAAGGCCTCGCGCGGCATCGAGCTCGACGCGCTCGTCGACGGCCCGTCGCGGCCCTGGAGCTCGGGCCGCGAGCGACCGCGTGACCGTCGAGCTGATCCAGGGCCTGCTGCTCGCGTTCGCCCTCGTCGTGATCCTCATGCCGCCGTACATCCGGCTGCTGCGGGCGACTCGGGTTCGGCAAGCGGATCCGCGAGCGAGGGCCCGGAGAGCCACCACGTCAAGCAGGGCACGCCGACGATGGGCGGCGCTCCTGATCATCGTCGTCGTCCTCGGCGATCTACCTTCTTCCTGCGCTGGCCGCCGAGGGCGGCATCTTCGCCCCGCTCGGCGGCGCTCGCCGGCGTCGGCCTGCTGGGCGCCTTCGACGACTACCTCAACGCCCGGACCGGGGAGGGGATCCGCGCCCGCCAGAAGCTCGCTCTGGCAGATCGTCGTCGCGTTCGCGGCCGCCTGGCTAGATCCAGCAGGACCTACGGCATCGACGAGATCGCGGTCCCGTTCGTCGGCGCGGTGCACGATCGACCCGGTCGGTCTACGTCGCTGTTCGCGGCGTTCGCCATCATCGCCGCGAGCAACGGCGTGAACATCACCGACGGGCTCGACGGCCTGGCCGGCGGGACGCTCGTCTTCGCGTTCGTCGCCTTCATGCTCATCGCCCTGCTCAACGTGCCGGCCCAGCCGAACCTGGCCCTCCTGTGCGCGCTGATCATCGGCGCGCTGCTCGGGCTTCCTGTGGTTCAACGTCCACCCGGCCCAGATCTTCATGGGCGACTCGGGCTCGCTGTCGCTGGGGGCGACCCTGGCGGTCACCGCGCTGATCACCGGCCAGATCCTCGTCCTGCCGCTGATCGGGATCATCTTCGTCGATCGAGACCGGCTCGGTCATCCTCCAGGTCGGCTACTTCAAGGCTGACCGGCGGCAAGCGGATCTTCCGGATGGCGCCGATCCACCACCACTTCGAGCTGGGCGGCTGGGACGAGGAGAAGATCACGCTCCGCTTCTGGATCGTCGGCGATCCTCGCCGGCGCTGCTCGGGGTGACCCTGTTCCTCGCCTCGATCAAGACCGGCTGCAGTGAGCGCGGCGATGACCGAGCCCGCGACGCCCGACGATCGACCCCGACGCGCTGACGCCTGGACGCCGTCCGCGGCGGCGCGCTGCGCGGACCGGCCGGTGACGGTCCTCGGGCTTCGCCCGGAGCGGGATCGCCCTGGCCCGGTTCCTCGCCGACGCCGGCGCGCGGCGTCACGGTCTACGACGGCCGGCCGGCGGCCGAGCTCGGCGACGGCGATCGCGGCGCTGGAGGGCCGGCCGGTCCGGCTCCTGGCCGGGCCCGGACGTCGATCCGGCGACGGCCTGGGCGCGGCGCGGCGCTCGTGACGACCTCGCCGTCGATCAACCCCGACTACCCGACGACCGAGCCGCGCCTGCGGGCGGCCCTGGCCGGACTCGTCGCCGCGCGCGCCGCCGGCGATCCGACCGCGCCGGCGCTCGTGTCCGAGCCGGACCTCGTTCCTGCGCCTGTGCCCGGCGCCGACGATCGGGGTGACCGGGACGAAGGGCAAGACGACGACCTCGGCGCTGGCCGCCGCGCTCCTGGCGGCCGACCCGAGCCATCCGGCCGTCCTCGGCGGGAACATCGGCCGATCCCGCTCGTCGAGCGCCTGCCGGAGCTGACGCCGGACGCACCGGGTCGTCATCGAGCTGTCCGAGCTCCAGCTGCCGACGCTGTCGCGCGGGACGACCGTCGCGGTCTACACGAACGTCACCTCGGACCACCTCGACCGGCACGGCATCGCTCGAGGCGTACCGGCGCGGTCAAGCGCCGGCTCGCCGAGCTCGTCGACCCGGACGGCGCGCTCGTCCTCAACGCCGAGGACCCGGTCGTCGCGGCGCTACGCGGGGCTCGGCGGCGCGCGCCGTCGTCCTCTACCGGCGCGAGCGGCCGCTGCCGGGCGGCGTCGGGCGTCGTCGACGGCTGGATCGTGGCGGCCGGCGTCCAGCGGCTGCCGCTGGCCGGGGGAGGGCCGGCGGCGACCGGCCCCGGCGGCCGGATCATGCCCGTCGGGGAGCTGGCGCTCCCGGGCCGCCACAACGTCTCCAACGCGCTGGCCGCCGTCGGGACGGCGCTCCTGTTCGGGGTCGCCCCGGACGCGATCCGCCGCGCCGCCGCCGCGTTCAGCGGGGTCGAGCACCGCCTCGAGACGGTGGCGCTGATCGATGGCGTCCGGTTCGTGAACGACTCGCAGGGAACCCAGCCCGACGCGGTGATCGCGGCGCTCCGGGCGTTCCGGGCGCCGATCGTGCTCATCGCCGGCGGCCGGGACAAGGGCGTCGACCTGTCCGTCCTCGGCGCCGGTCGTCGCGGAGCGGGCCGCCGCCGCCGTCCTGATCGGCGAGAGCGGCCCGACCCTCGAGGCGCTCTTCCGCGCGGCCGGCCTTGGCCGGACCGAGCGCGCGGCCACGCCTCGAGGAGGCGGTCGCTCGCGCCGACGCGATCGCCCGGGAGCTCCTGGCGGCTCGTCCGGTGGGTGGCCCGGCCACGGTCCTGCTCAGCCCGGCAGCCGCCAGCTTCGACATGTTCGTCGACTACGAGGCCCGCGGCCGCGCCTTCAAGGCGGCCGTCGCGACGCTCGCCGACGAGCGAGCCGCGAACGCCGCGGGGAAGACGCGATGAACGCCCCGACGAGCCTCCTCCGCCCGACCACCCGCTCGCGCGGGACGGCCGGCAGCGTCCCGAAGACGCTCCGGCGCGAGACCCACCAGCCCGACTACATCATCCTCGTGTCGGTCGTCGCCCTGTCCGCGATCGGCATCCTCATGGTCTTCTCGTCATCCGCGATGAAGGAGTACGCCAGGGACGGCGACGTGTTCGGGGCGGTCGCGCCGCAGGTCGCCTGGGGCGGCCTGGGCCTCGTCGTGATGCTGGCCATGATGCGGGTCGACTACCGCCGTCTCCGCCTCGTGTCGATCGCGATGTACGCGGTCGCCATCGCGCTCCTCGTGCTCGTCCTGGTCCCCGGCCTGGGCACGGTCATCGGTGGCTCTGCCCGCTGGCTGAAGCTGGGCCCGCTGCCATCGGTCCACCCCGCCGAGTTCGCCAAGCTCGCCCTCGTCGTCTACCTGGCTCACTGGCTGGCCAAGCGGGGGACCGGCATTCACGGCCTGCTCAGCGGGACGGTGCCCTTCCTGGTCATCTTCGTGCCGGTCGTGGCGCTCGTCCTGGCCGAGCCGGACCTGGGCACGTCGATGGTCATCTCGCTGACCGGGATGGCCATGTTCTTCACCGCCGGGGCGAGCTTCAGCCACCTGCTGGCCCTGGCCGGCGCGGGTGTCGCAGGGATCGTCATGTTCGCGCTGCGCGGCTACCAGCTCGAGCGGATCCGGGCGTGGCTCGACCCGTGGGCGGACCCGCGCGGGGTCGGGTTCCACTCGATCCAGGGCCTGCTCGCCCTCGCCTCGGGCGGGCTGTTCGGCCTCGGCCTGGGCCACAGCCGGGGGGCCGGCGGACTGTTCCTGCCGAACGCCAGCAACGACTTCATCTTCGCGATCATCGGCGAGGAGTTCGGGCTGGTCGGGGCCGGCCTGGTCATCGGCCTGTTCGTCGTCCTTGCCTACCAGGGGATCCGGATCTCGCTGTCGGCTCCGGACACGTTCGGGGCGCTGCTGGCCGCGGGGATCACGGCCTGGCTGTGCCTCCAGGCGTTCATCAACATCGGCGTCGTGGTGGCGCTCTTCCCGGTCACCGGGATCACCCTTCCTTTCATCAGTGCCGGCGGCTCCTCGCTGACGATCAGCCTGGCGGCCGTCGGGATCCTCCTCTCGATCTCCCGAGAGACCGTCGAACGAGGCACCTGGAACGATGCGTCTGCTGATCGCGGGCGGCGGCACGGGCGGGCACATCTACCCGGCTCTGGCCGTCGCCCGGTCGCTCCGCGCCCGCGACCCTGAGGTCGAGCTGTCCTGGCTGGGCGGCCATCGGGGCCTGGAGGCCTCGGTCGTCCGGGGCGCCGGGATTCCCGTCCGCCGGCTCGCCCTGCGCTCGCTCCGCTCGGTCGATCGGTCCGTCCATGTCGTCCTCGACCCGATCCGGCTGGCGGTGTCGGTGCCGCAGGCCTGGGCGATCCTCGCTCGTGAGCGGCCGGCGGCGATCCTGACCACCGGCGGCTACGTGGCGATCCCGGTCCTGCTGGCCGCTCGCGGGCTGGGCATCCCGGTCGTCCTCTGGGAGGGCAACGTGATCCCCGGCCGGAGCGTGCGGGTCACGGCCCGCCTGGCGGGGGTCCTGGCAGTCTCGTTCCCCGAGACCTGCCGAGCGCTCGCGTCGGCGCCCGGGCGCTGCTTCGTGACCGGGACGCCGATCCGCGAGCTCGAGGAGATCGACCAGGTGGCGGCGCGTGAGCGCTTCGGCGTGCCGCCCGGCGGCCGGCTCCTGCTCGTCTTCGGCGGCTCGCAGGCCGTCCGGCGGTTCAACGCGGCCGTCGCCGACGCCCTGCCCCGGCTCGTGGCGCGGGTCCACGTCATCCACGTCACCGGTGATGCCGGCTACGCCGAGGCCCTGGCCGGGCGCGAGGCGCTCCCGGCCGAGCTGCGCGAGCGGTACCGCCCGTACCCGTTCCTGCGCGAGGAGATGGCCTCGGCGCTGGTCGCGTCCGACCTCATCGTGGGGCGGGCCGGGAGCTCAACCCTGGCCGAGGCGACCGCCCTGGGCAAGCCGATCGTGGTCGTGCCCTACCCGCACGCCGCCGGCCACCAGCGCGCGAACGCCCGCCGGCTGGTCGAGTCCGGCGCCGGCCGGCTGGTCGCCGACGAGGCATTCGACGCCGCCGCGCTGCTCGACGCCGCAGCGATCCTGGAGGACCCCGCGCTCCACGCCCGGATGTCCGCGGCCTCGCGCGAGCTCGGTCGGCCGGGCGCCGCCGACGCCGTCGCCGAGCTCGTCCTTGCCGCCGCCGAGCGCCGGCCGCTGCCCGACGCGGCCGAGATCGATCGCCGCTCGCGATCGCGGGCGAGGGGCGGTCGATGAACCCGCCGATGAGCCCGCCACCGGCAGCCCCGGGAGCCCGGTTCGACCCGGTCGCGCTGGGGACCGAGATCCAGCGCCGGATCGGGGTGAAGACGTCCCGTGACGAGCCGCTGGCCCGGTTCACCACGATGCGGGTCGGCGGCCCGGCGGACCTGTTCGCGGTCGCCCACAACGCGTTCGAGCTGCGCGCGCTGGTCAAGCTCGCCCGCAGCCGCGGGATCGCGCACGTCGTCCTCGGTCGGGGGAGCGACGTCGTCATCGCCGACGCCGGCGTGCGCGGGCTGGTCATCCAGGTCCGGGCGGAGGGGACGGAGGTCCGCGAGGACCGGCTGGTGGTCGAGGCCGGCGTCCCGATGGCCCGCGCCGCGACCGTCACCCAGGGCGCCGGCCTGTCCGGCCTCGAGTTCGGGCTGGCCATCCCGGGCACGGTCGGCGGGGCGGTCTGGGCCAACGCCGGAGCCCACGACGCGGACGTCGCGGCGATCCTCGAGAGCGCCCTCGTCCTGCGCGCCGACGGCACCGAGGCCCGGCTCGACGCCGCGGAGCTCGGGCTGGGCTACCGCGACAGCCGGCTCAAGCACGTGCCGCCGGGGCAGCCCGCCGAGATCGTCGTGGGGGTGACGTTCCGGCTCGCCCCGGCCACCCCCGACGAGATCCGCGAGCGACTCGACGAGATCCGGCACTGGCGCCAGGCCCATCAGCCGCTGGGGATCCCGAGCGCCGGTTCGTACTTCCGCAACCCGGCCGGAGATTCGGCCGGGCGGCTGATCGATGCAGCCGGCCTCAAGGGCACCCGCGTGGGCGGCGCGTCCGTGAGCGAGAAGCACGCGAACTTCCTGGTCAACGATCGGAAGGGGAGCGCCGCCGACGTCCGCCGGCTGGGCGACCTCGTTCGCTCGGAGGTGGCGCGCCGGTTCGGCGTCGTCCTCGAGGAGGAGATCGTGTTCCTCGGCGACTGGGGTCCCGAATGGGCATGACCGCCATCCGCCCGCCGATCGTCGTCCTCCTCGGCGGCCCGTCCGCCGAGCACGACGTCTCGATCGTCTCCGGCAGCGCGATCGCCGATGCCCTCGAGGAGGCCGGCCACCGGGTGGAGCGGCTGCTCATCGACCTCGCCGGGGTGTGGTGGCGGCTGCCCGCCGGCCATCGCCGGGAGGGCCGCCCGCAGTCCGACTACGACGACCCGGCCGCCCTCGGTGCGGTTGGCCCGCAGACCGCCGCCGCGTCCGTCGAGCGCCTCGCCGCCCAGGACCCGACCCCGGTCGTGTTCATCGCCCTCCACGGCCCGTTCGGCGAGGACGGCACCGTCCAGGCCCTCCTCGAGTCCGCCGGCCTGGCGTACACGGGCTGCGGGGTGGCCGCTTCGGCGATCGGCATGGACAAGGCGATCTTCAAGCGCCTCTGCCGCGGGATCGGCCTGCCCGTCGTCGACTGGCGCGAGGTGACGGCGACCCGCTGGGCGGCGGACCCGGCCGGCGTCCTGGCCGAGCTGGAGGCGTTCGCGGCCGGGACCGGCGACCCCCGCCTGATGGTCAAGCCGGCCCGCCTGGGAAGCTCCGTGGGCATGACCCTCGCCCACGGTCCGGACGAGCGGGCGGCCGCGCTGGAGACCGCCCTGGCCCACGACACGCTGGCGCTGGTCGAGGCGTACGTGGCGGGCGCGCGCGACCTCGAGGTGTCGGTCATCGGCAACGATCCGGCCCGGCTCGAGCTGTACGGCCCGGGCGAGATCATCCCCGGCCACGAGTTCTACGACTACGCCGCGAAGTACACCCCCGGGCTGTCGGAGACGACGCCGACGGCGGAGGTCCCGCCCGAGATCCGAGCTGCGATGCTGAAGATCGCGCGCGACTGCTACCGGGCGATCGGCGCCGAGGGCTTCGCCAGGGTCGACTTCCTGCTGGCCGGTGGGACGGTCCACCTGTCCGAGATCAACACGATCCCGGGATTCACCCCGATCAGCCTCTTTCCGGCGATGGCCGCGGCCGGCGGCTACACCTTCGCCGGGGTCGCCGAGCGGATCGTCGAGCTCGCACTGGAGCGGCGGGCCGGCGCGATCCGCCGCCGCCTGGCGCCGGACGACCTGCCCCGATGACCTCCCGGCGCCCCGTCCGCGGTTCCGTCTCGACCCGTCGCTCGAGCGTCCCGGTCCGGCGCGGTCCGAAGATCCGGCGCTCGTCGGCCGGCTTCGGGCGGACCCGGGCGGTCGCCCTGCTCGTGCTCGTCCTGTCCGGGCTGGCCATCTACGGCGCCGGCGCGAGCTCCGCCTTCGGCTATCACCGGCTCGACCTGGCCGGCGCGATCCAAACGGACGAGCTGTCCGTCCGGGCCGAGCTTGGCGTCTCCGACGGGACGAACCTGTTCTCTCTCGCCACCGACGACATCGTCGAGCGGCTCCGCCGCCTGCCGGCGGTCACCGGGGCGACGATCGAGGTGGCCCTTCCGGACACGATCCGGATCCGGCTCGCCGAGCGCCGGCCGATCTTCGTCTGGACGGTCGGGAGCCGGCGCCTCCTGGTGGACGCGGACCGGGTCGCGTTTGCCCAGGCCGGTGACGCGGGGGACCTGCCTGTCGTCGACGACCGCCGCTCGGCGACGTCCGGGCTCGGCGTCGGGGACGTCCTCGATCCGGTCGACTTCGATGCGGCGACCCGGCTCGCCGCGCTCCGCCCGGCCGACGTCGGCAGCGGCGCGGCCGCGCTCCACGTGTCGATCGACGACGAGCGCGGCTTCGCGCTCGACTCCGGGGCCCAGGGCTGGACCGCGACCTTCGGCTTCTTCACCCCCAACCTGCGCCAGACCGAGTTGATCCCCGGCCAGGTCCGGCTGCTCGGCAGCCTCCTCGCCGGGCGCGAGGAGAAGATCGCGACGGTCATCCTCGCCGACGAGAAGAGCGGAACGTTCACCCTGAAGACGACCCCGTGACCCTCCGGCCCACCGGTCCGCGGCGCGAGCGATCCGACGCCATGGGTTGCCGCTCGTCGGCCCGGTCGGGTAGCCTTGTGGAAACGTACCGACCGGAGGGTGACCCCACGTGCTCCTACCCCTGGCGGGCCTCGTGTTGGGCGTCCTGCTCGGGCTCATCCTCCAGGTCGACGTCAGCTTCGAGTTCGCCCGCTATTCGGCCGTCGCGATCGTCGCGGCGCTCGACTCGGTCCTCGGTGCCGTTCGAGCGGAGCTCGACGGGGTCTACGACAATCGGATCTTCATCAGTGGATTTGTCACGAACGCGCTCGTGGCGGTCCTGCTCACGTTCATCGGCGATCGGCTCGGCCTGGACCTCTACCTGGTGGCGCTGATCACGTTCGGCCCGCGGATCTTCCAGAACGTGGCGTTGATCCGGCGGCATTTCCTGTAAAGCGAGGAAGACGACGACAGTGGAACGAGAAGCGGTCCTGGTCGGGATCGACGTCGGGACGACGAAGGTCACCGCGCTCATCGGCGAGGTCGGCCGGGATGGCGGGCTCACGATCATCGGCAAGGGGACGGTCGTGGCGACCGGCCTCAAGAAGGGCGCCGTCGTCAACATCGAGCAGACGGTCAACTCGATCGCCCAGGCGGTCGAGCAGGCCGAGCGGCTGTCCGGCTGGAAGATCGATCGCGCCTTCGTGGGCGTCGGCGGCCAGCACGTCGAGTGCCAGAACTCGCGCGGCGCGGTCGCCGTCAGCGGCCACGACCGGGAGATCACCAGCGAGGACATCAACCGGGCCACCGAGGTCGCCCGGGCGGTCTCGATCCCGTCGAACCGGGAGGTCCTCCACGTCCTGCCACGCGGCTTCATCGTGGACGGCCAGGAGGGGGTCAAGGACCCGCGCGGGATGAGCGGCATCCGGCTCGAGGTGGAGACCCACATCGTGACCGCCTCGGCCACCCCGGTCCAGAACCTGACCAAGTGCGTCGTCGCCGCCGGGGTGAAGATCGACGAGCTGGTGGCGGCCTCGCTGGCCTCGGCCGAGAGCGTCCTGACCGAGACGGAGAAGGAGCTCGGGGTGGCGGTCGCCGACATCGGCGCCGGGACGATCGACCTGGCCCTGTTCACCGACGGCTCGCCGTTCCACACGGGCGTCCTGCCGATCGGCGGCAACAACGTGACGATGGACATCGCGGCGGTGATGAAGACCAGCCTGCAGGTCGCCGAGGAGCTCAAGACCCGGCATGGGACGTGCGACCTGCGCGCCGTCGATCCGGACGAGACAATCAACGTGTCCGTCCTCGGCGAGGAGGCCGGCCGGTCGGTCAGCCGGCTCGAGCTGTGCCAGATCATCGAGGCCCGCATGCACGAGACGTTCGAGCTCATCGCCAACGCCATGCGGGCGTCCGGCCACGGGATGCTCCCGGCCGGGATCGTCCTGACCGGCGGCGCGGCCCAGCTGGCGGGGACCGCGGAGCTCGGCCGGGACGTCCTCGGGATGCCGGTCCGGATCGCCGGCCCGAGCGGGGTCGGCGGACTCGTGGACAACCTCCTCACGCCGGCCAACAGCACGGCGATCGGGCTGCTCCGCTGGGGCGCCGCGTCGCTCGCCGCGGGCGAGCCCGGCCGCTACAAATCGGCCCCGGCCATGGGCGTCGTGGGGCGGATCCGCGACGCCCTGCGCAGCATCTTCCCCTGACCGACGGACACAGCGCTATACTCGCCCGACATCCCGGGGGAGACGATCTCCCCGCCGCGCGAGAGGGCTCGCGCGACGGGACCTGACACCGACACACAACCCGGCTTCGAGCCACCGGAGGAGAGGCGATGTCGCTGCGGTCCGATTCCGAGAACTTCGCGCTGATCCGAGTCGTCGGTATCGGCGGCGGTGGCAGCAACGCGGTCAACCGGATGATCCGGGCCGAGATGATGGGCGTGGAGTTCATCGCCTGCAACACGGACGCCCAGGCGCTCCTGCAGTCGGACGCGCCGCACAAGATCCGGATCGGGGACAAGATCACCCGCGGCCTGGGTGCTGGCGGGGACGCCTCGATCGGCCAGCGCGCGGCGGAGGAGGACTCCGAGAAGATCGCCGACGCCCTGCGCAATTCGGACATGGTGTTCATCACCAGCGGCCTCGGCGGCGGCACCGGCTCGGGCGCCGCCCCGGTCGTGGCTCAGATCGCCAAGGAGCTCGGAGCCCTCACCATCGGCGTCGTGACCAAGCCGTTCGGCTTCGAGGGGAACCGCCGCAAGCTCGTCGCGGAGAAGTCGGCCGAGGAGCTCAAGGCCAACGTCGACACGCTCATCACGATTCCCAACGACCGGCTCAAGGACGTCGTCCAGAAGAACACCTCGATCGTCGACGCATTCCGGGTCGTGGACGACGTGCTGCGCCAGGGCGTCCAGGGGATCAGCGACATCATCACCGTCCCGGGCCTCATCAACCTCGACTTCGCGGACGTGCGCACGATCATGAAGGACGCCGGCTCGGCGCTCATGGGCATCGGCCGCGCGTCGGGCGAGAACCGGGCGGTCGAGGCGGCGCGCCAGGCGATCGCCAGCCCGCTCCTCGAGGTCAACATCACCGGCGCCCAGGGGATCCTGTTCAACATCACCGGCTCGTCCAGCCTCAGCCTGTACGAGGTCACCGAGGCGGCCGAGGAGATCCGCGCCGCCGCGGACCCCGAGGCGAACATCATCTTCGGCGCGAGCTTCAACGAGCGGCTCGGCGACGAGGTGATGATCACCGTCATCGCCACCGGCTTCGACGCCGGCCCGAAGCGCGACGTCGCCCGTCAGGCCGCCGCCGCGTACGGGTGGGAGGCGGGGGCCTCGCCCCGAATCACCTCGCGCGACTTCCTCGAGGAGCTGGACCGACAGCGCCAGGCCAGCGCGGGCGACGAGGGCCGGAGCGACACCGCCGCGGCGGTCCGGGTGGAGCGATCGGTCGGTGCCCAGCCGGCGCCGGTCCAGCGGGCCCAGATCGATCCTGACGACCTGGAGATCCCGAGCTTCCTCCGCCGGAAGTAGCGCGCGCCGGTGAACGCCGGCGCCACACCCGGAGGTCCATCTGCGCCCGATCCCGTCGAGATCGCCCGGCTCGCGGCCGCCCGCGCCGCCGTCCTGGACCGGATCGCGCTCGCCTGCGCGCGCGCCGGGCGCGACCCGTCCGGCGTCACGCTCGTCGCCGTCTCGAAGACCGTCGCACCGGAGCGGATCCGGGCGGCACTCGCGGCCGGCCTGACCGAGCTCGGCGAGAACCGCGTCCAGGAGGCGGCCGGCAAGGTGCCCCTCGTGCCGGGCGCCCGCTGGTACCTGGTCGGCCCGCTCCAGTCGAACAAGGTCCGCCGGGCCGTGGAGCTGTTCGACGTCATCCAGTCGGTCGATTCGGTCGAGCTGGCGGGACGGCTGGACCGGGTCGCGTCCGAGCTCCGTCCCGGGCGCCCGCTGCCGGTGCTGCTCCAGGTGAACGTCGACGACGATCCGCACAAGGCGGGCTTCGCGCCGGACACGCTGCAGGCCGCTCTGCCCTGGCTCCTGGCGCTCCCCGCGCTCCGGGTCGACGGGCTGATGACGATCGGCCGGCTGGTCGGCGACCCGGAGGAGGCTCGGCCGACCTTCCGCCGGCTGCACGAGCTTTCGGCGCGACTGCGGGCGGCCCAGCCCGCCCTCGGGCCGGCGCTGTCGATGGGGATGAGCGACGACTACCCGGTTGCCGTCGAGGAGGGCGCCACGATCGTCCGGGTCGGGCGGGCGCTGTTCGGGGCGAGGCCGCCGACGGCGTGAGCGGGGCCGAGGTCCGGTTCGCCGTCCGCCTGACCCCGCGCGGCGGCGCCGACCGGGTCGAGGGGGTCGTCGACGGCACGCTCCGGGTCCGGGTGGCCGCCCCGCCGGTCGACGAGGCCGCGAACCGCTCGCTCGTGCGGCTCCTCGCCCGCGAGCTCGGCGTCCCGCCCTCGGCGGTCCGGATCGTCGCCGGCACGACCGGCCGACGCAAGACGATCGCCGTCGAGGGCGTCCCGGCCGAGGCGATCCTTGCCCGCTGGCCCGGGCTCGGGCTATGATCGGCCGGCTCGGGCGCGATGCCCGGAGTCCCGGGGCGATTGGCTCAGTCGGTTAGAGCGCGCGGTTCACATCCGCGAGGTCACTGGTTCGAATCCAGTATCGCCCACCACTCCGGGCCTGGAGATGGCCGACCCGGCGGCGCGACGCCTAGAAGGTGCCGGCGCGGACCCGGTCGGAGATCGACTTCATCCAGTTAAACATCTTCGGGTTGCGCGCCTCGTCGGAGGCGTAGCTCGTGTTGGACCAGGTGTGGTAGGCGATACCCCTCGCACCGGCCCACACGAAGGCCTCGCGGACCTGGCGCTCCAGACGCGACTGCGTCGGGAGCTGCTTCTTGTGACAGCGCGGTGCGAGGTACTTGTGGGTCTGGACCATGACGTAGACCGGCACGCCGGGCGTCCTCGCGGCGACCCGGGGCTTGACCTTCGTGCTGTACCACTTCGGCCCGCCCGACCGGTACGAGGTCCCGCTCATCGAGCAACCGCTGTACGCCGTCTCGACCGGGTACCAGTCGACCATCACGATGTCGGTCATGCCGGCGGTGTACGGGTTCGCGGCATCGCCGAAGTGCGGGATGTCGCCGAACAGGGCCATCACCGGGTGGGCCGGATCGGCCGCCTTGTGGGCCCGGTAGAGCGCCCGGATCTCGGAGGCGCTGATCCCGACCCAGGATGGCTCCTTGACCGACAGGTAGCCTGCCAGGTTGGGGTGTCCCTTGACCGCGTTGACGAACCGGGCGACCCGGCTCGGGTAGACCGTGCCGCCGCTGATCGTTCCCGAGAAGTGGAAGAACACCTTGTAGCCGCAGGCGGCCGCTTCACCGAGGTAGTTGACCGGGGCCGTGAGCGTGGACCCCGCGGCGACGTTCTTGAGGAGGTGGGTGAACCGCCCGGCCTTGCCGGCGTCGCAGATGCCGTTCTTGTTCGTGCGCAGATCCTGCCACGGCACGTTCTGGAGGATCATCGGTGCATCAGCCGGGGCGATCGGCTCGACGGCAGCCACCTCCCCGGGCAGCATCCCGCCCGCGAGCATGGCACTGACCACGAACAGACCGAGACGTCGCATCGATTGACTGCACCTGGTGGCGGGACCTGGGCGTTCCACGTCAACAAGCATGGCCGGCGGGTGGACCGCGTCAATGGCGCGGTAGGTGCGAGCGCCACCGACGATGGTCCCGTGGCGGAATGATCCCACGCTCGGAGCGGTGCGTCCGGGCCACGCTGAGCGAGGCTCGCGGTCACCCGCCCAGCCGGCAGGCGAACGCGTAGTAGAGGGGGATGTCCACGGCGATGTGCACGGCCAGCGGAATCGCCAGGGAGCCGGTCCGCCGGACGAGCCAGCCGGCCACGAGCGCGCCGGCGACCATCGCGCCGAGGACGGGGAGCGGCGAGCCGACGAAGTCCGGGCCGAGGTGGGCAAGCCCGAACACGACGGCCTGGCCGGTGAGCGCGGCCCGGCGTCCGAGCCCGGGCGCGGTCCAGCCCATGAGCGCGCCGCGGTAGGCGAGCTCCTCCATCAGCCCGTTGGCGATCGCGAACAGGAGTGCGGGCAGGAGCGCGGCCGGGTCGCCGGTCGTCATCGGGATCGATCCGAAGAACGGTCGGGCGAGCACCGGGCCGATGAAGAGGGCGACCGGCCCGACGAGGACGGCTCCCGCCAGGGCGACCAGCCCGACCCACCTGCTCGGCCGGCGGATGCCGAGCGACGACGGCCGAGCCCGGACGAGGACGGCGACGACGCCCAGGACCGCGAGGACGAGCGCACCCTCGCCGACCCGCCACATGGCGTGGGGCGAGAGCGGGTCCGAGCACGAGGCCGCGTTCGGAGGGATCGCCGGGGCGGGCAGGGCGCCCCAGGTCAGGCTGACCGCGATGGGCACGGCAGCCGCCCAGGCCAGGAGCGCCGGCGACGCGGCGAAGCCCGAAACATACCGCCAGCCTCCGCCCGCGGATGTGTGGCCCGCCCCGTCCGCTGACGTCCCGTCTGGTCCTCGCCGCTCACGATGAGCGAGGAGCACGACGAAGACCAGAACGATGCCGATGAGGATCACGGGGCGCAGTGGCCGGAACGCGGCCGCCGTCGCGAGGAGGCCAACAGGCAACAGGCTCAGAGTCGGTCGGGTCTGCATCCCTGCATGGTTGCATCCCGCGAGCAGGCGTTGCGAGCGGCGCGGGTGTTTCGGGGGCGGCATGGCGGCGCGGCGCGGCGCGGCGGGCGTCGGGCGTCGCGATATTGCGGCGGTGAGTAGTCGGCGCGTTTCGAGTTCCAGACGGCGCACCATCCGGCACCGCTGGCGGCGTTACGGGTCGCGGTACTCACCGGGGTGATGATCCGAGCCTCAACGAACCTCATCGACTCCGGCGTGAATCCGGCGAGGCACCGTTGCAGGCCTGTTACTCACCGGCGTGATATCAGGGCCCGCGACGGCAACTGTCGATGGGTAGTTGCAGCGTCATTGAGCCCTCATCGAGTAACGACGGCAGCCAAGGCCCCTCGCCGGTCGCTTCCAGGCCCGCCAGGCGCGAGTCTGTTGCTCTGCGGGCAACGACGTCTCCGATATCGGCCGGCCCGGACACCGCGCGCTGACTACGCCTCGCCGACCCCGGCCAGCCGCCGGAGAACGGCCGGCAGGATCCCGCCGTGGCGGAGGTAGTCGACCTCGATCGGGCCGTCGAGCCGGACGATTGCGGCGAACCGGCGCTCGGTCCCGTCGTCGGACCGGGCCACGACCGTCAGCCGCTGGCGCGGCGCGAGCCCGCCGGCCAGCCCCTCGATCGTGTACGCCTCGCGCCCGGTCAGCGCCAGGGACGCGGCGCTCTCGCCGGGGAGGAACTGGAGCGGCAGAACGCCCATGCCGACGAGGTTGGAGCGGTGGATCCGCTCGTAGCTCTCGGCGATGACCGCGCGCACCCCGAGCAGCCGTGTCCCCTTGGCCGCCCAGTCGCGCGACGAGCCGGAGCCGTATTCCCGGCCGGCGAGGATGAGGAGCGGCGTCCCCTCGGCGGCGTAGCGCTCGGCGGTGTCGTAGATGAAGCCCTGCTCGCCGTCCGGGAGGTGAACCGTGTACGGCCCCTCCTTCCCCTCGACGAGGCGGTTCCGGAGGCGGATGTTGGCGAACGTGCCGCGGATCATCACCTCGTGCTGGCCGCGCCGCGCGCCGTACGAGTTGAACTCGAGCGGGCCCACGCCGTGGTCCTGGAGCCACCGGCCCGCCGGCGACCAGGCGGCGATCGAGCCGGCGGGGGAGATGTGGTCGGTGGTGACCGAGTCGCCAAGAAGGGCCAGGACCCGTGCCCCGACGATGTCGGCCTGCGGTGCCGGCGTCGCGCCGAGCCCGTCGAAGAACGGCGGCCGAGCGATGTAGGTGGAGGCCGGATCCCAGGCGAACCGGTCGCCCTCCGGGACCGGCAGGGCCCGCCAGCGCTCGTCGCCCTCGAAGACGGAGGCGTAGGTCGTGTGGAAGAGCTCCGGCGAGATCGACGCGCCAATGACCGAGCGGATCTCGTCGCTCGACGGCCACATGTCTGCCAGGAACACCGGCCGGCCGTCGTCGGCGATGCCGAGCGGCTCGGTCGTCAGGTCGATGTCGACCCGTCCGGCCAGGGCGAACGCGACGACGAGTGGCGGCGAGGCGAGGTAGCTCGCCCGGACGAGCGGGTGGATCCGGCCCTCGAAGTTGCGGTTGCCCGAGAGGACCGCGGCGACGACGAGGTCGTGTTCCTCGATCGCCCTGGCGATCGGCTCGTCGAGCGGGCCGGAGTTGCCGATGCAGGTCGTGCAGCCGTAGCCGGCCAGCGCGAACCCGAGTGCCTCGAGCGGGGCCATCAGCCCGGCCGCCGCGAGGTAGCCGGTGACCGCCTTCGAGCCCGGCGCGAGCGACGTCTTGACCGTCGGTCCGACGGTCAGCCCGCGGGCGACCGCGTTCCGGGCAAGGAGCCCGGCTCCGATCATGACCGTCGGGTTGGAGGTGTTCGTGCAGCACGTGATCGCGGCGATCGCCACGGACCCGGAGCGGATCGACGCCGCCTGCCCATCGACCTCGAGGGCGATCGTGTCGGCCGGGCCGTCGGTCGGGCCGCCCTCGCCGTCCATCCGCGCCTCGCCGGTATCGACGGTCGGCACCGTCTGCGGGTAGGCCGCCCGGAAGTTGCCGCGCAACCCGCCGAGGATGACCCGGTCCTGCGGCCGACGCGGGCCGGCGACGGACGGCTCCACGGTGGAGAGGTCAAGCTCGAGGTGGGCGTCGAAGTCCGGTCCGGCGCCCGGCTCGCGCCACAGGCCCTGCTCCTTCGCGTAGCGCTCGACGAGGTGCGACCCGCTCGTCCGGCCGCCCGGTCAGGCGCAGGTACGCGAGCGTCTCGTCGTCGATCGGGAAGAGCGTGGACGTCGCCCCGAACTCGGGGCTCATGTTGCTGATCGTCGCCCGGTCGGCCAGGGCGAGCCCGGCCAGGCCGTCGCCGGCGAACTCGACGAACGCGCCGACGACGCCGAACGCCCGGAGCATCTCGGTCACGACCAGGACGAGGTCCGTCGCGGTGGAGCCCTTCGGCAGCTCGCCGTGGAGCCGGACCCCGACGACCCGCGGCATCGGCTGGTAGAGCGGCTGGCCGAGGAGGACGGCCTCCGCCTCGATCCCGCCGACCCCATAGCCCAGGACGCCCAGGCCGTTGATCATCGTCGTGTGCGAGTCCGTCCCGACGAGCGTGTCCGGGAAGGCGACCGGCCCGCGCCCGTCCGCCCGGGTCGTCACGACCGTGGCCAGGAACTCGAGGTTGACCTGGTGGACGATCCCCGTACCGGGGGGCACGACCCGCAGGTCCCGGAACGCCGTCTGGGCCCAGCGCAGGAGCTGGTAGCGCTCGCCGTTGCGCTCGTACTCGCGCTCGACGTTGAAGGCGAACGAGGCCGGCGTCCCGAAGCGGTCGACCTGGACCGAGTGGTCGATGACGAGGTCCGCCGGGACGAGCGGGTTGACCCGGGCTGGATCTCCGCCGAGGTCCGCCATCGCGTCGCGCATCGCGGCCAGGTCGACGACCGCCGGGACGCCGGTGAAGTCCTGGAGGATGACCCGCGAGGGCATGAACGGGATCTCGGCCTCGGCGGCCGACGCCCGGGCGCCAGGACGGCCAGCGGTCTCGACGTCGTCGCGCGCGGACGATCCCGCCGCCGGCGTGGCGGAGGGCGTTCTCGAGCAGGATCTTGACGGTGACCGGGATCCGCCCGAGGTCGATCCCGAGTCGGTCGAGCGCCGTCAGCCGGTAGAGGTCGGGGAGGCCCGGGCCGAGGCTCGCCCGGGCGCCGAATGGATCGATGGGTGGCACGCGTCTCCTTCGCTGGCGGTCGCTACACTCGCTGGCGTGGAAGGGTACCGCGACGCCGAGTCCGGACGCCCGCGCGGCGAGCCGGACGCCCACGATGAAGCGCCTGGCGACGAGTCAGCGCCCGCGATGAGAGCGGACGCCCGACGCGCGAGCCGAGACGCTCGACGCGAGCCGCGCCGCGGGCGCGACCGATCCGGAGACGGCCGGCGATCGAGCGCTCGAGGCCGCCGCGCGGCGCGGATCGAGCTCGATCCGGCGGCGACCGCGGCCACGAACGCGACGACGATCCACGCCGCACGACCACGCCCATCCGCACGAGCACTCCGAGCCGGGCGAGCCGCCGCTCATCGGGATCGTCGGGGCGGGCGCCGTCGGAACGGCGCTCGGGGTCGCCCTGACCCGGGCCGGCTGGCCGGATCCACGCGGTGGCCAGCCGCGACCCCGGCCGGCGCGAGCGGTTCCGGGAGCTCGTCGGCGGGACCCGCGCGTTCGCCGAGCCACGCCCCTCCTCGACGAGGTCGAGCTCATCATCCTGGCCGTCCCGGACGACGCGATCGCCGCCGCTCGCCGCGGAGCTCCGGATGTACGGCGGCCAGGCGCATGGTCCACACCAGCGGCGCCGCTCGGCGCGGAGGTCCTCGAGCCGGCGATGGCGGCCGGCACGCAGGTCGGCTCGTTCCACCCGCTCGTCGCCTTCGCCGACACGGAACGGGCGGTCGCCGCGCTCCACGGGGCGACCGTCGCGATCGAGGGCGACGACCAGCTCGTCGCGCTGCTCGGCCGAGATGGCCGAGGCGATCGGCGCCCACGCCGGTCCGGCTCGCCCCCGGCTCGAAGGCGGCCTACCACGCCGCCGCGGTCCTCGCCGCCGGCGGGTTCGTCGCCCTGCTCGACGCGATCGCCGAGCTGGGCCGGGTGGCCGGGCTGGACGAGGCCGGCGCGCTGGCGATCTACGGGCCGCTCATCGAGCAGACGCTGGGCAACGCCCGGGCGCTCGGGATCCGCGCCGCCCTGACCGGGCCGATGACCCGCGGCGACGTCGGGACGCTCGAGGCGCCACCTCGCGGCGCTGCGCGACGCACGCCCCGGACGTCCTCGCCGCTGTACGTCGCCGCGGCCGCGCGCGAGATCGACCTGGCCGAGGCGCGGGGCGCGCTGGCACCGGAGGTCGCGCGGCACGCGCTCCTCGCTGCGGCGCTTGCAACGGCCGCCTGACGCGGTACCATTGCGGCCCATGGAGCACAGCATCGCCGCCAAGTACGCGGCCCGTCCGGCGGCCCGATTCGTCCGCCCGTCGACGCGCGTGCCCGCGAGCGGCGGCTCGGGCTTCGGCGCGGCCGGATCGCTTCCGCGCCGCCGGCGCTCGGGCGACCGTGCTGCGACGGCCCGGACGGCGCGTCCGCTCGCCCGGCTGCGCGGCGAGCTGGCGCGCGATCCAGCCGGCCCGTCCGCGACCGCGACCGCGCGGTCGACCCGCGCCCGCTCGTCGCGATGCACTGGGCCCGCTCCGGGCGCCCCGGGCCGGACCGCCGTCCGAGCGCCGCCACGGCGCCGTGGCGCGCCTGAGGACCGCGACCGCCACGTCCGCCGGCGGGATCGTCGTCCGCTACGAGGCCGGGCGTCCGTCAGCTCGTCGTCGGCAGCCGCCGGCGCGAGCGCGACGGTCGGCACCTGGACGCTGCCCGAAGGGCACGCCCGAACGCCGGCGAGACGACGCGAGGAGACCGCCCTCCGCGAGGTCGCCGAGGAGACCGGGCTCGAGGTCCGGATCACCGGGCCGCTCGACTCGATCGAGTACTGGTTCGTCCAGTCGCGGCGACGCGCATCCACAAGACCGTCCACTACTTCCTGATGGAGCCGATCGGCGGCGACCTCGCCGGGCACGACCACGAGTTCGACGCAGGTCCGCTGGATCGACTTCGACGAGGCGGCGTCGATCCTGACCTTCGAGACCGAGCGCGCGCTCGTGGCGCCGCGCGGCCGGCGCTCGGCTCGCCGAGCGGCCGCCGGCGCGCGCGAGCCCGGCCGCAGCGCCCGGCCGAGACGGCGCCGGTGACCGACGCGGACGTCGACCCGGCCGTCCACGAGACCCCGCTCGCGCGATCGCCACCGCGGCCCTCGGCGCGCGGCTGATCGAGTTCGCCGGCTGGCTGATGCCGGTCCAGTACGCCGGGATCCTCGAGGAGCACCGGGCCGTCCGCGAGCGGGCGGGCCTGTTCGACCTGTCGCACATGGGCGAGCTGTTCGTCGAGGGCCCGGACGCCGGCGCCGCCCTCGCCGCACGCGCGTCGTCACCGACCCGCCGGCGCTCGCCATCGGGCGCGCCCACTACTCGATGATCTGCGCCGCCGGACGGCGGGATCATCGACGACCTCATCGTCTACCGCCTCGGCCGAGGAGCGGTTCCTCGTCGTCGCCAACGCCGGCAACGCCCAGGTCGTGTCGCGACGCGCTGGCCGAGCGGCTCGCGGGCTTCCGGGCGGTCCTCGACGACCGGTCGCTGGCGACGGCGCTCGTGCGCGATCCAGGGCCCGCGCTCGGTCGACATCGCTCGGACCGCTGACCGACGTCGACCTCGCCGCGCTGCGCTACTACGCGATCGCCGAGGGCACGGTCGCCGGCATCCCGGCCCTCGTCGCCCGGACCGGCTACACCGGCGAGGACGGCTTCGAGGTCTTCGTCGAGACACGACCGCGCCGGCGAGCTGTGGGACGCGCTCCTGGCCGCCGGCCGCGCCGCACGGCCTGGCTGCCGGTCGGGCTCGGCGCCCGCGACACGCTCCGGCTCGAGGCCGGGATGCCGCTCTACGGCAACGAGCTCGACTCGACGACGAACCCGTTCGAGGCGGGCCTGGGCCGGGTCGTCAAGCTCGACAAGCCGGGCGACTTCGTCGGTCGGGCGGCGCTCGAGAAGGTCGCCGCGCGACGGGTCCCGCGCGCCGGCTCGTCGGGCCTGATCGTCCGCGGCCGCGGGATCGCCCGCCACGGCTACCCGGTCTACGCCGGCGAGCGGCGGACCGGCGTCGTCACGAGCGGCACGCAGATCGCCGACGCTCGGCGTCCCGATCGCGATGGCCTACGTCGCGCCCGGCGATGCCGAACCCGGTACGATGCTTGACGTCGAGATCCGCGACCAGCGCGTCCCCGCCGAAGTCGTCGCCGCTGCCGTTCTACCGACGGGCCGGCTGACCGGCCCACCCGGACCGGGTCCCAGCGGGACGCGGACCGCGAGCGTGTTCGACCGCGCCACGGCGCGGAGATGGAGGAGGATCGTCCGCCGATGGTGCCTGTGGATCTGCGCTACACCAAGGATCACGAGTGGGTCCGGGTCGAGGGGGACGTCGCGACGATCGGGATCACCGAGTACGCGGCCGGCCAGCTCGGGGACATCGTCTTCGTCGAGCTGCCCGAGGTCGGGCGGACGCTCGAGCAGGCCGCCGCGTTCGGCGTGGTCGAGTCGGTCAAGGCCGTGAGCGACCTGTTCGCCCCGGTCTCGGGACGGGTCGTCGAGGCGAACGACGCGCTGGCCGGCCAGCCGGAGCTGGTGAACGGGGACCCGTACGGCGGCGGCTGGATGATCCGGATCACGCCTGACCGAGCCGTCGCAGCTCGATGAGCTGCTCGACGCGCCGGCCTACGACGCGCTCATCGCGGAGGGCTGACGAGCCGATGCCGTACGGGCCCCACACCACGGCCGACCGCGCGCGGATGCTGGCGACGCTCGGGATCGACTCGGTCGACGAGCTCTTCGCCGACATCCCGGTCGCCCTCCGGGCGAGCCGGCTGGACCTCCCCGAGCCCGAGCCCGAGCTGGTGCTGGCCGCCCGCCTGGAGAGCCTCGCCGCGCGCAACCGGGTGGACCTCGCCTCGTTCCTGGGGGCAGGCGTCTACCGCCACTACAGTCCCGCCGCGGTGGACCAGATCCTCCTGCGCGGCGAGTGGTACACCGCCTACACGCCCTACCAGCCGGAGATCAGCCAGGGGACGCTCCAGTCGATCTACGAGTACGAGTCGCTGATCGCCGAGCTCGTCGCCCTCGACGTCGTCTCGGCGTCCCACTACGACGGCGCCGCGGCCACGGCCGAGGCCGCCCTGATGACCTGCCGGGCCACCCGCCGGGAGCGGGTCCTCGTCTCGCGTGCCGTCCACCGCCAGTACCGCGAGACACTGGCGACGTACTTCCTGGGCGGCGAGCTCGAGCTCGACGAGATCCCCGTCGTGGCCGACGGGCCGGACGCCGGGACGACCGACCTTGCGGCCCTCGAGCGGCTGCTGGCCGAGGCGGGCCGACCGGTCGCGGGGGTGATCGCCGGCCAGCCGAACTTCTTCGGCCTGCTCGAGCCGATGGCCGAGATCGGCCGGCTGGCCCACGCCGCCGGCGCCCTGTTCGTGGCGGTCGTCGAGCCGGTCAGCCTGGCGGTCCTCGCGCCCCCGGGCGCATACGGCGCGGACATCGCAGCGGGAGAGGGCCAGCCGCTCGGGATCGCGCCCCAGTACGGCGGGCCGTACCTGGGCATCCTCGCCTGCACGGAGGCGCTCGTGCGCCAGATCCCCGGTCGCCTGGTGGGCATGACCGCCGACCTCGACGGGAAGCGGGCCTACGTCATGACGATGCGCGCCCGCGAGCAGGACATCCGTCGGGAGAAGGCGGCCAGCAACATCTGCACGAACCAGGCCTTGCTGGCCCTGGCCGCCAGCGTCTACCTCGCGTGCATCGGTCCGCACGGCCTGCGCGACGTGGCCGCGCTGGGCGCCGCCCGGGCGGCCGAGCTGGAGGCGGCCCTTGCGGCGGCCGGCGCCCCGCGCCTCCACCCCGGTCCGTACCTCAACGAGTTCGTCGTCCGGGTGCCCGACGCGCCGACGGTCCATCGCCGTCTCCTCGAGCGGGGGATCCTCGCCGGGCTGGTGCTGGCCGAGGCGGAGGCCGGCGACCCGACGCTGGCCGACGGCCTCCTGGTGTGCGCCACGGAGGTCACGACCGCCGAGGAGATCGACCGGTTCGCGGCCGCCCTGGCCGACGCGCTCGCCGACGCTCCTGCCGCCGCTCCTGCCGTCGAGCCGAGCGCCCGGATCACGGCGACCGCCGGGGCCGTCCGATGAGCGTCGCCGGCCCGCAGCTCCAGGCGACGATCTTCGAGAAGTCGCGGCCGGGCCGCGGCGGCGGCAAGGTTCCCCACGCGCCGCACGACGCCCTCGAGCGGATCCCGGCCGGAGCCCGCCGGGCCACGCCGCCGGCGTTGCCCGAGATGAACGAGCCCGAGGTCGTCCGCCACTACGTCAACCTGTCCCAGCTCAACTACTCGATCGACACCGGGTTCTACCCGCTCGGCTCGTGCACGATGAAGTGGAACCCCAAGCTCAACGAGTGGGCCGCCCGCCTGCCCGGCTTCAGCGGCCTCCACCCCCTCGCGCCGGATTCCACGGCCCAGGGCACCCTCCAGCTCCTGTGGGAGCTCGAGGCGCAGCTCGCCGAGATCAGCGGGATGCGGGCGGTCACGCTCCAGCCGGCCGCCGGCGCCCAGGGCGAGCTGACCGGGATCCTCATGGTCCGGGCCTATCACCGCAGCCGCGGCGAGCCCGACCGGACCGAGGTCCTCGTCCCGGACAGCTCGCACGGGACGAACCCCGCCACCGCGACGATGGCCGGGTGCACCACGATCACGATCCCCTCGGCGCCCGATGGCGGCGTCGACCTCGACGCGTTCCGGGCCGCGCTCGGGCCGCGCACGGCGGCGGTCATGATCACCAACCCCTCGACCCTGGGCCTGTTCGAGGCCCGGATCGGGGAGCTCCTCGAGGCGGTCCACGCCGCCGGCGCCCTGGCCTACATGGACGGGGCCAACCTCAACGCGATCCTGGGCCGGTTCAAGCCCGGCGAGGCCGGCTTCGACGTGATGCATTTCAACGTCCACAAGACGTTCAGCACGCCCCATGGCGGGGGCGGTCCCGGCGCCGGTCCGGTCGGGGTGGGCGAGAAGCTCGTCCCGTTCCTGCCTACGCCGCGGGTGCTGCGCGCGGCGGACGGGACGTACCGCCTCGAGCGAGCGGGGGAGCGCCCGGGCTCGATCGGGCGGATGCGCAGCTTCGTCGGGAACACCGGCGTCCTCGTCCGGGCGTACGCCTACATCCGGGCCCACGGCAGCGTCGGGGCTGCGCGAGGTGAGCGACGACGCGGTCCTCGCGGCGAACTACCTGAAGACGCGCCTGGCTGGCACCTACGAACTCCCCTACGATCGCCCGTGCAAGCACGAGTTCGTCGCCTCGGCGGCGGCGATCAAGCGGGAGACCGGGATCCGGACCCTCGACATGGCGAAGCGGCTGATCGACTTCGGCTTCCACCCGCCGACGATCTACTTCCCGCTCATCGTCGAGGAGGCGATGCTCATCGAGCCGACCGAGACCGAGTCGCTCGAGACGCTCGACGCGTTCGCCGACGCGCTCATCGCGATCGCCGCCGAGGCGTACGAGACGCCCGGAGCTCGTCCGCGAGGCGCCCACACGGCACCCCGGTCCGCCGCCTCGACGAGGCGACCGCGGCCCGCCAGCCGAACCTCCGCTGGCGGCCGATGGCAGGGGCCGAGACCCCATGCCCCGACTGACGGGCGAGCTCGGCCGGGGCTTCGACCCGGTGCGGTGAACCTTGGCGGCCGACGGGCCGTATCACAGGGCAGGGATCGGGGGTTGAACACGCGCGACTCGGAGGACCCGGCCACGAGCGAGTCGATCGAGGACCCGGACCGGCTCCGTCGTCGGATGGAGGACGCGGCCCTGCTGCGGCGGATGCAGTCGGACGACCTCGACGGGTTCGAGGCGTTCTTCGAGCGCTATCGGACGTCGATCTACCGGACCGCCTACGGCCTGACCGGGGATCCACAGGCGGCCGAGGAGGTCCTCCAGGACACGTTCGCCCGGGCCTACTGGCGGCGCCACGTCCTCCGCCCGGATGTCTCGCCGCTGCCGTGGCTCCACCGCGTCGCAGCTGAACCTGTGCTACTCGCGGCTCGGTCGCCGACGGCTCCCATCTGTGCCGATCGGCGAGACGGTGGTCGGTGTCGTCCGCGACCTCGCGATCGAGCCCGCCGAGCACGCCGAGCAGCAGGAGCTCCGCAGCATCGTTCGCGACGGAGTCGCCCACCTGCCGCTCAAGCACCAGAGCGTGGTGATCCTGTACTACCTCCAGGGCCTCTCCCTCCAGGAGACGGCCGAGGTGCTCGATGTCCGGCTCGGGACGGTGAAGTCGCGCCTCCACTATGCGCTCCGCGCCCTGCGCGCGCGGCTCGAGGGCGATCGCCGTTTCGGCGGTGCCTACGGGGTCGCGCCGGGCCTGGCGGAAGAGGTCAAGGAGATCACCCCGTGAGGGGCCGACCGGGCGGCTGCAGGATCCATCGCGCCGCCCTGCTCGATTTCATCGATCGCCGGGAGATGGGTCCGGAGACCTCGGCCGCGCTCGACCATCTCGATCGCTGCGGCGGCTGCGAGACCGAGCTGGCCGCGACCGTCCTGGCGATCCACGCCGTCCGGCGTCTCCTCGCCGAGGCCCGCGCACTCGAGCCGCCGGGCGACGCCTGGGAGCGTCTCCGCGCGAGGGTCGAGCGTCCCGTGGCGAGCGCCTGGCAGGCGCGCAGCGCGCTGGCCGGGGTGGTCGTCGGCGCCGGCCTCGTGGCAGCGCTCGTGGGGCCGTCGGTCGTCTGGCGTCCGCGGGACCTCGTGGAACGTGAGCCGGGCCCAGGTCCGGCCGTTCTCCTGGCCAGGACGGTGGCCGAGCAGCGCGCCGAGGCCGCCTTCCTGAACCGCGTCAGGGTGGGGCGGGCCGTTCCGGAGCGATCGCTCGATATCATGCCGGCCGCGGTGAACTGGTCGGGGCCGGACGGGCTCGGCCGCGCGGAGGTCGTGGTCGCACCGGACGTGCCGCCGGGCCGCGCGGACTGAACCGGGGCCATCGCGGTTGTCCACAGCCGAAGCGGAGGAGGTGCCAGGGACGGATCGATGCGGGCGACGGTGCGTCGACGACGAGTTGACATGCCCCCGACGCGTCCGCATAGTACCGGCAACGTAGGGGCCGCAGCTCACGCTGTGCTCGTTCCCTTTGCCCATCGTCGTCCGTGCCGGCGGCACCGTCTGCGGAGCAGCGGGCCGGGGACGACGGCAGGCAGAGGACGAGCCAGGTGCGGCCAGTCGCAATTCGGAGTGTTGGGGGTAACCCATGGGAGGATCATTGATGCGGAACCGTCTACTTGGCCTGCTGGCGATCACGGCGCTCGTGTTCGCAGCGTGCCAGGGCGCCACGAGCACGCCGTCGGCCTCGACGGCGCCGGCCACCCCGCCGGCCTCGGAGGTACCCTCGGTCGCTCCGTCCCCGACGCCGATCGATTACGACCAGCTGCTGTACGGCTACAAGTACGAGCCGACGGCCGGCACCCCGGGCGGCAAGGTCATCATCTCCGACTGGCAGGCCGCCAACCAGCTGAACCCGTACTTCTCCAACGCGTTCGCCAACAGCCAGGTCCTCGCGGCCACGATGCGGACGCTGCTGACCGTCTCGAACGACGGCCACTACAAGCCCGACCTCTCGGCTGAGCCGATCACCTACACGAACAACCTGAAGGAGGACGCGGACGGCAAGGGTGGCTTCACCGTTCACGTCAAGCTCAAGCCGAACCTCAAGTGGTCGGACGGGGCGCCGATGACCCTGAACGACATGAAGTACACCCGCGAGGCGGTCCTCTCGAAGGAGCAGACCGGGATCAGTACCCTGAGCTGGGACGAGGTCGACAAGATCGACGTCTCCGCCGATGGGCTCGAGGCGGACCTCCACTTCACGAAGGCCTTCGCGGGCTGGCTCGGCGTGGTCGGCGGCAACCCGATCCTGCCCGAGCACTACATGAAGAACATCCCGATCAAGGACTGGTCGATCAAGTCGTACCCGATCTCGGCGGACCTCGCCAAGGCCGTGGTCAACGGCCCGTTCAAGTACGTCACCGCCACGTCCGACGCGATCGAGCTCGCGCGCAACGACAACTGGGCGGCCGGCGACCACCTCGCCTATCTCGACGGCGTCACCTTCAAGTTCTTCCCGGACAACAAGGAGGGCATGATCGCCGCCTTCCTGGCCGGTGAGATCGACCTCGCCCTCGACCTCGTCCAGGCCGACTACGACGCCATCAAGGGCGTCGATCCGGCCCAGGGCCAGGCGATCCTCCTGCCGGCCTGGCTCTACGAGCACTTCGACATGAACCAGGCCGGTCTCGGCCAGGGCCAGGGCCACCCGGCCCTCCAGGACGTCGTCGTGCGCAAGGCGATCGCCCAGGCGATCGACAAGAAGGCGATGTACCAGACGGTCTTCCCGGGCGCCCCGGTGCCCGACGCGGACCCCTGCACCAACGCCACGCCGACGAACTACTGGCAGCTCCAGGACGCCAAGTGCCTGCCGTTCGACGTCAACGCGGCCAATGCCGCGCTCGATGCCGCCGGCTACACCAAGGGTGCCGACGGGGTCCGGGTCGATCCGAAGAGCAGCACCCCGCTCGTCTTCGAGCACTGCACCTCGACGGCCGCCTTCCGCCAGCTGGGTGGCGAGTTCCTCGCCAAGCAGCTCCAGGCTATCGGGATCAAGCTCAACCTGAACTTCGTCGACTCGACCGCGATCTTCTTCGCCAACTGGCCGGAAGTGAAGGCCGACACGAAGTGCAACCTGGCGCACGGCAACTACGACACCGCGGAGTTCGCCTACGTCCTGAGCTTCGATCTCTTCGGCAACTACTACTACGGCTACCACTCGGAGCAGATCCCGACCGACGCGAACAAGGGCGACGGGTACAACTACCTGCGCCTGAAGAGCGCGGACATGGACGCCGCGATCAACGTCCTGAAGTCGGCGATCAAGACCGAGGACCAGCTCAAGGCCGCCTACAAGATCCAGGAGGTCTACATCAATGAGGTTCCGGAGGTCGTCCTCTACTACCGCAACGAAGCGCGCGGTGTGAGCGTCAAGCTCCAGAATCACTTCTTCAACCCGTCCACCGCCTCCGACGTCTGGAACGTCGAGGACTGGTGGCTCAAGTAGCAGCCACGAGCTAGTAGTTCCCGCCTACGGCGGCTCGTCACCCGAGCCGCCGTTGGCATATCCGCTACCTTTCGCCCAGCGAGGCGCCGCGTCCGCGGGCGCGGGAACGGCCCGTCCATGACACCCGGTGACCCCCGTTGACGAAGTTCATCGTCCGCCGCTCGCTTGGGCTGCTGCCCCTGCTCCTCGGCGTCGTCCTCATCAGCTTCCTGCTCATGAAGATGGCCCCGGGCGGGCCGCAGGCCCAGTTCCAGGGCAACAAGAAGATCACCCAGGAGCAGGTCGACGCCTGGCTGAAGCGCTGGTGCCTGAAGCCGCCCAATGCCGCGGCTCCGATCACCGACCAGGTCGTCGGGATCATGGAGGAGTTCGGGGGCTGGTTCGGCATCCTCAACTGCAACAAGGGGGGGCTCGACGCGCTCTTCTCCGATCAGGGCGGCCTGAACATCCTGCCGGCGGCGCTGGGCGGCGGCTCGAACGGCCTGGCCCACGGCGACCTCGGGTTCGGGATCAAGTCCGGCCGCCCGGTCACCGAACTCATCGCCGAGCGGATCCCGGCGACGCTCATCCTGGCCGGGACCGCCCTCGTCCTGTGGGTCGGGATCGCCATCCTGCTGGGGGTCTATGCGGCGGTCCATCGCTACTCGCTGTTCGACCAGACGGTGACCCTCCTGAGCTACGTCTTCTACTCGCTGCCGACCTTCTGGCTCGGGCTGAACATGATCTTCATCTTCGGGGTGGCCCTCCGCGTCTTCCCGACGGCCGGGATCATCACCACCCGGGACTGGCCGCCGTTCGGGACGACCCAGTACTGGGACGCGTTCGGGCTGAACCCGGGCGCCGCGATCGGCGACATCGCCCGCCACCTGGTCATGCCGGTGGCGACCCTGGTCGCCGTGAACATCGCCGCGGACAGCCGGTTCGTGCGGGCCGCCATGCTCGAGACGCTCGGCCAGGACTACGTCCGGACGGCCAAGGCAAAGGGGCTCCGCCAGAGGGTCGTGGTCGGCAAGCACGCCTTCCGCAACGCGATGCTGCCGGTCGTGACGAACGTCGCCCTCGAGATCCCGTTCCTGTTCTCCGGCGCGATCGTGACCGAGACGATCTTCACCTGGCCCGGGATGGGCCGGCTGTTCATCGACTCGATCGGCGCGCGCGACTACTTCGTGATCATGGGACTGCTCCTGGTGACCTCGGTCATCACCCTGTTCGCCAACCTGCTGGCCGACGTCGTGTACGCCGTCGTCGACCCGCGAATCCGCTACGACTGAGCGAAGCCATGATCGACCCGACCCTCTCCATCCCGCCCCCGCCACCCACGCCGAGCGCCGATTACGAGGTCGCCCTCGAGTCGCTTAACCAGTGGCAGATCGCCTGGCGCAGGTTCAAGCGCCACAAGCTGGCCGTTGTCGGCGCGGTGCTCTTCGCGGTGATGCTGTTCCTGGCGATCTTCGGCCCGATCCTCTGGCCGTATGACCCGCTCGACCTCAGGCGGGTTTCGCAGTACGGCGGGAGCCCACCCGGCTGGCTGCGCAACCCGCCGACCTTGGCGGACCCGTTCGGGACGGACATCGGCGGGCGGAGCGTGTTCGTCCTCGTCGCCAACGGGGCCCGGCTGTCGATGGCGATCGGCGTGGCCACCGCATTCATCGCGGTGACCATCGGGATCGTCGTCGGCTCGGTCGCCGGCTACTTCGGCGGCCGGGTCGACGGGTTCCTGATGCGCTTCGTCGACCTGATGCTGTCGATCCCGTTCCTCTTCGTGATCCTCGTCGCGGCGCGCTTCTTCGGCGCGGGGGACCCGATCGTCCTCATCGGGATCTTCGGGGCCCTGTTCTGGCCGGGGCTGGCCCGGCTCGTTCGGGCGCTGTTCCTGTCCCTGCGGGAGCAGGACTTCGTGCAGGCCGCCCGGGCGGTCGGCGTCGGCGACGCCCGGATCACGTTCCGCCACATCCTGCCCAACGCACTGGGGCCGATCATCGTGTCGGCCACCCTGCTCGTGGCCAACGCGATCATCACGGAGGCCTTCGTCAGCTTCCTGAACTTCGGCCTGAAGGCCCAGGACATCAGCTGGGGGAACGCCCTGGCGAACGCCCAGAGCGTCCAGGTCAACGGGAACTGGTGGTGGGCGTTCTTCCCGGGCATGGCCATCGCGCTGACCGTCATCTCGATCAACTTCATGGGCGATGGCCTTCGCGACGCCCTCGACCCGCGCTCCAGGGAGTAGCCGCTTGACCTCCTCGCCCGTCCGCGCCGACGCCCCCAGCGGCCAGCCGTACGGCCAGCCCCTGCTCGAGGTTCGCGGCCTGCACACGTACTTCCACGTCATGGACGGCGTCGTCCGTGCGGTGGACGGGGTGAGCTTCTCGATCATGGCCGGGGAGACGCTCGGGATCGTCGGGGAGTCCGGCTGCGGGAAGAGCGTGACCGCGCTGTCCATCATGCGGCTGCTGGACATGCCGCCGGCGGAGATCCCGACCGGCGAGATCCTGTTCGAGGGGCGCGATCTCCTGGAGCTGTCCGACGAGGAGATGCGCAAGGTCCGGGGCAACGACATCGCGATGATCTTCCAGGAGCCGATGACCAGCCTCAACCCGGTGTTCACCGTCGGCAACCAGATCGCCGAGGCGGTCATCCTCCACATGGGCCTGTCCAAGAAGGCTGCCTGGGAGAAGGCCGTCCAGGCGCTCAAGGACGTGGGGATCAACAACCCGGAGCGGCGGGTGAAGCAGTACCCGCACGAGATGTCCGGCGGCATGCGCCAGCGGGTGATGATCGCGATGGCCCTGTCGTGCGACCCGAAGCTGCTCATCGCGGACGAGCCGACGACCGCCCTGGACGTGACCATCCAGGCCCAGATCCTGGAGCTCATCCGGGAAGTCCAGGACCGGACCGGCGCCGCGCTCATGCTCATCACCCACGATCTCGGCGTCGTCGCCGAGACGGTCAAGGACATCGTCGTGATGTACGCCGGGCGGATCGTCGAGCACGGCTCGGTGAACGACGTCCTGCTCGCCCCGAAGCACCCGTACACCGAGGGGCTGCTCGGCTCGATCCCGTCGCGAGGGAAGCGCGGCCAGCGCCTCAACGTGATCCGGGGCACCGTCCCGAACCCGTTCAACCTGCCCGCCGGCTGCAACTTCGCGCCACGCTGCCCGTACACCTTCGGACCGTGCCCGGACAACGATCCGCGGATCGACGACGCGAACCCGCCGGACGTCGCCTGCTGGCTCTACTCCCCGGCGCCCGGCTCGCCGATCCCGCCCCGCGTCCGTCCCCGGCTCGACCTCGTGGAGGCGCTCCGATGACGATGGAGATCCCCGCGGGCGAGCCGGCCGGACCGGACATGGTCGAGGCCCCTGCGCCGGGCGCGTCCGGGACGCCGCTCGTCGAGGTCGAGAACCTCGTCAAGTACTACCCGATCTACGGCGGCATCCTGCGCCACCACATCGGCGACGTGAAGGCGGTCGACGACGTCAGCTTCGAGGTCCGCCGGGGCGAGGTCTTCGGCCTCGTCGGCGAGTCCGGCTGCGGCAAGTCGACCCTGGGCAAGACGCTCATCCAGCTCCAGCCGCCGACCGCCGGCGCGGCGAAGCTGGACGGCGAGCCGATCTTCGACAAGAAGGGCCGGGAGCTCAAGAAGCTCCGCCGCCGGATGCAGATCATCTTCCAGGACCCGATCGGGTCGCTGAACCCGCGGATGCCCGTCAGCGACATCATCGGCGAGGGGCTCCTGGCCCAGGCCGACGCGGAGAACCGCTGGGGTGAGCGGAAGGTCCGCGACAGGCGGGTGGAGGACTACCTCGAGGCCGTCGGCCTGCGGCGCGACTACACGCGGCGCTACCCGCACGAGTTCTCGGGCGGCCAGCGCCAGCGGATCGGGATCGCCCGGGCCCTCGCGCTCGACCCGGACTTCGTGGTGTGCGACGAGCCGGTATCCGCGCTCGACGTGTCGATCCAGAGCCAGATCCTCAACCTGCTCCTCGACCTGAGACGTGAGTTCCACCTGACCTACCTGTTCATCGCCCACAACCTGTCGGTGGTCCAGTACATCAGCGACCGGGTTGGGGTGATGTACCTGGGCAAGCTCGTCGAGCTGGCCGACGTGGCGCAGCTCTACGTTCAGCCGCGCCATCCGTACACGGTGGCGCTTCTGTCGGCCGTCCCGGTCCCGGACCCCCGGGTCCGCAAGAAGCGGCTCGTCCTCAGGGGCGACGTCCCGTCACCGGCGGCGCCGCCATCCGGCTGCCGGTTCCATACCCGGTGCTGGCTGCGCGAGCAGCTCGGCAACCCGGAGAACTGCACGACCCTGGATCCCGAGTTCCGGGATATCGGCGACGGCCATCGGGTCGCCTGCCATTGGGCCGAGAAGGTGCCGGCGTCGGTCGTGGCGAGCGCGCTGCCGAGCGTGCCCGAGACGACCGACAGCGCGGCCGCAGCGCCCGCCGGGGGGACCACGGCGAGCCGCACCTGAGTATCATGCCCGGGTCAGTGGGGACGACACGACCGAATGGTCGGACTGGAGGAGGCCCCGCCCCCGGGCGTCAAAGGAGGAGAGAGAACCGGATGATTCGAATTCGTACCGGAGCGGTGATCGCCGTCACGGCGATCCTGTTCGCGGCCTGCCAGGGTGCCGCAAGCACTGCGTCCCCCGCCAGCCAGGCCCCCGCCAGCCAGGCCCCCGCCAGCGAGGCTCCTTCGGCCGCGCCGGCGATCAAGGAGGGCGGCAAGCTCGTCGTGGCGATCCCGGGCGACATCTCCCGGACCGACCCGGCGATGATCGACGACAGCAACACCTCGTACGTCACGCAGAACGTGATGGAGGGCCTCGTCACCCTGGAGCCGGGCTCGACCAGCAAGATCGTCCCGGCCCTGGCCACGACGTGGGAGCTCTCCGCTGACGGCCTGACCTACACGTTCACCCTCCGCGAGGGCGTCAAGTTCCACGACGGGACCGACTTCAACGCGGACGCGGTGAAATACAACTACGAGCGCTGGAAGAACTTCCCGACCGAGCTCCAAGACTACACCTACTACGCGGGTGCGGTCTTCGGCGGCTACGGCGCCAAGTCCAACGTGGCCTCGGTCGACGCGATGAGCCCGACGACGGTGGCCATCCACCTCGTCAGGCCGAACTCGAGCTTCCTCGTCGCCCAGACCCTGACCGTCTTCGGGATCTCCAGCCCGACCGCGCTCAAGGCCGGCGGCGCGGACAACACGATCACCGACGTGAGCAAGATCCCGTACGCCCAGGGTGGCGCGGGCGCGATGGTGGGCACCGGCCCGTTCAAGTTCAAGGAATGGGTCACCGGCGACCACGTCACGATCGTCAAGAACCCCGACTACTGGGACCCCGAGGGCATGGCCCACGTCGACGAGGCGATCTTCAAGCCGATCGCTGAGGAGACCCAGATCCTCAACGGCCTCCAGAACGGCGAGATCGACGTCGCCCAGAAGCTGGCGCCCGTCGACATCGCCCAGATCCGGGCCAACAGCGCTCTCCAGGTCATCGACCGGGGCGAGTCGTGCAACCGCGGCACAGATCTCGATGAACCACAAGTACAAGCCGATCAGCAACCCGAAGATCCGCGAGGCGATCGCCTACGCGATCAACAAGCAGTCGTACATCGACGCGTTCTACGCCGGCCTGGCCGTCCCGGCCGACAACTGGATGCCGGTCAACACGCAGTACGCCAAGCCGCTCGGGCTGCCGACCCACGACGTGGACAAGGCCAAGGCCCTCATCGCCGAGTCGGGCGAGACGGACCTGACCATCGACTTCTACTACCCGTCCGACGTGACCCGGCCGTACATGCCGGATCCCAAGGGCCTGTTCGAGGCGATCACCCGCGATCTCGAGGCCGCCGGCTTCACGATCGTGCCCCACACCGAGACCTGGCGGCCGGACTACCTCGACCACGAGTCCGCCGGCAACTTCGAGATGTGGCTCCTCGGCTGGACCTGCGACTGGGCGGGCCCGGACAACTTCCTCAAGACCGCGTTCTTCGGCTATGTCGACGGCAAGCCGTCGACTGAGTTCGACTACAAGAACGACGAGCTCGAGAAGACGATGAACGACGCGCTCGCGGCGATCGACGAGGCCACCGCCAAGACGCTCTGGGAGCATGCCCAGGATCTCCTCCGGGCGGACCTGCCCACGGTCCCGCTCATCAACTCCACCCCGCCGGCGGCCGCCCAGGCCTATGTCAAGGGCTTCGTCGGCAGCGGTGGCCTGAACGAGTACCTGAACTCGGTCTGGCTCGACAAGTAGCCCGACCGGCCCGCTGATCGGCCCGGGTCACCCCCGGGCCGATCGAACGGCTCGACAGGATCGCAGGACGCGTCGGCCCGGGTCATGCCCGGGCCGGCGCGCATCCCGCGACCCCATTCCCCGCGCGATGGAGCTCCCGCCCCCGCCGTGTTGAAGTACATCGTCCGCCGGCTGCTCGGGGCGATCCCGGTCCTGTTCGGGCTGTCGATCGTGCTCTTCGCGTTCGTCCACCTGCTGCCGGGCGACCCCTGCCGGACGATCCTCGGCCAGCACGCCACGCCCGAGGCATGCCAGCGCCTGCGCGTGAACCTCGGCCTGGACCTGCCGCTCTGGCAGCAGTACCTCGACTACGTGGGACACCTCCTGCGGGGCGACCTCGGAGCGAGCATCGTCAACAACAAGCCGGTCCTGACCGAGTTCGCGGTCCGCTTCCCGGCCACGCTCGAGCTGAGCCTGGCCGCGTTGACCTTCGCCGTCGGGGTCGGGATCCCGCTCGGGCGGCTCGCCGCCCGGCATGCCCAGGGCTGGATCGACGGCGGCGTGACGGTCGTCTCGCTGCTCGGCATCAGCATCCCGGTCTTCGTCCTGGGGCTCGTCCTCGTCTACATCTTCGCCGTGCAGCTGCGCTGGCTGCCCACCGGCAGCCGGATCGACCCGCGCGCCGGCCTCGAGTTGAGCACGAACTTCGTGCTCCTCGATTCGCTCCTCCAGGGCCGGCCCGACCTGTTCGTCGACGGGCTCCGGCACCTCATCCTGCCGGCCATTGCGCTCGGTTCGATCCCGCTGGCGGTCATCGCCCGGATCACCCGGGCGGCCGTCCTCGACGTGGCCAACGAGGACTACGTGCGGACGGCCCGGGCCAAGGGCCTGACCGAGCGCCGGGTGGACAACCGCCACGTCATGCGCAACGCCTGGCTGCCGGTGGTCACGGTCATCGGCCTGCAGGTCGGCGGCCTGCTCGGCGGCGCCGTCCTGACCGAGACGGTCTTCGCGTGGAACGGCGTCGGGCGCTGGGTGGTCGACGCGATCCAGGGGCGCGATTACTTCGTGGTCCAGTCGACGATCCTCATCTTCGCCCTGCTCTTCCTGACGGTGAACCTCGTCGTCGACGTCCTGTACGCGTTCCTCAACCCGCGGATCCGGTACTCCTGATGGCCGCGACCGCCGCCCCCGTCGGCTCCGCCCCGGCCGCCCGCGCCATCCCCGCCCGGGCGAGCCGCGGCCTGTGGTGGGACGCTGGGCGCCGGCTGCTCCGGAACCGGCCGGCGATGCTCGGGCTGGTGTGCATCGTGATCTTCGTCGGCGCGGCGCTCCTCGCTCCGATGATCGCGCCCTACGGCCCGTACGAGGGCACGCTCGCCAACCGGCTCCAGCCGCCGAGCCCAGAGCACCTCCTGGGCACGGACCTCCAGGGCCGCGACCTGCTCAGCCGGATCCTCTACGGCGCCCAGGTCAGCCTCCAGGTCGGGGTCGTGGCCGTGCTCATGGCGCTGGTCCTGGGCGGGATCGTGGGGGCGCTGTCGGGCGGCCTCGGCGGCCGGATCGACTCGGTCTTCATGCGGGCCACGGACGTGCTCCTGGCGATCCCGGGGATCCTCCTCGCGATCGGGATCGTGGCCTGGGCCGGGCGCGGCATGGTCCAGCTGATGTTCGCGATCGCGATCACCTATGCCCCGGTCTTCGCCCGGCTGCTGCGCGGCAGCCTGCTCGCCCTGCGCGAGGCGGACTACGTCCTGGCTGCCCGGTCGGTCGGCGGCTCGGAGGCCCGGGTCCTCCTCCGCCATATGCTCCCCAACGCGCTCACCCCGCTGATCGTCCAGGCGACGCTCGTCCTGGCCACGGCGATCATCGACATCGCCGGCCTCGGCTTCCTGGGCCTCGGTCCGCCGGATCCGCGGACGGCCGAGTGGGGGACAATGCTGACCGATGCCCGGCGCTTCCTGCAGGTCGCGCCGCACCTCGTCTTCTTCCCCGGGCTGGCGATCGTGATCAGCGCGATCGGCTTCAACCTGCTCGGCGACGGCCTGCGCGAGTCGCTCGACCCGCGCATGAAGAGCTAGCCGATGGCCCTGCTCTCCGTCCAGGACCTCGTCGTCCGGTTCCGGACCCATGACAGCACGATCTTCGCGGTCAACGGCGTCAGCTTCGACCTGGACGAGGGTGAGACGCTCGGGCTGGTCGGCGAGTCCGGCTGCGGCAAGAGCGTCACCAACCTCGCGATCATGCGCCTCCTGCCCCGGCCGGCCGGCCGGATCGAGGGCGGCCGGGTGGAGTTCGACGGGCGCGACATCGTGACGATGAGCGAGGCGGACGTGCGCGACCTGCGGGGCCGCGAGATCGCGATGATCTTCCAGGACCCGATGACCAGCCTGAACCCGGTCCTGACCGTCGAGGAGCAGATGGTCGAGACGATCCGGGCACACAGGAAGGTGACCAAACAGGGCGCCCGCGCCCGGGCGATCGAGCTCCTGGCGATGGTCGGCATCCCGAAGCCCGAGACCCGCCTCAAGAGCTATCCGCACCAGTTCTCCGGCGGGATGCGCCAGCGGGTGATGATCGCCATGGCGCTCGCCCTCGAGCCGCGGCTGATGATCGCGGACGAGCCCACGACGGCGCTCGACGTGACGATCCAGGCCCAGGTCCTCGAGCTCCTCCAGCGGCTCACGACCGAGGCGGGCACGTCGCTCATCCTGATCACCCACGACCTCGGCGTGGTGGCGGGGATGACCCGGCGGATCAACGTGATGTACGCCGGGTTCGTGGTCGAGACGGCCACCACCCCGGACCTGTTCGCGAGGCCGTCGCACCCGTACACGGTCGGGCTCCTCCACTCGATCCCGCGGCTCGACGCCGAGGTGGCCGAGGAGCTCATCCCGATCGAGGGCCGGCCGCCCGACCAGCGGGTCGCGCCGGTGGGCTGCCCGTTCGCGCCGCGCTGCGCCTGGCGGCTGGAGGCCTGCTGGACGGATAACCCGGCGCTCGTGCCGCTGGTCGCCGGGACCCGGGTCGTGACGACCGGGCCGGGGGCCACCCACCGGATCGCCTGCCATAACTCGCCGACCGGCGCGGAGGCCCTCGCCGGGCGGCCGCTGCGCGAGGGGTTCGCCGCCGCGCCGCCGCCCGGAACCGCGATCGACGAGCTGGCCGGGGGCGCGGCCGGCCTCCCGCTCGAGCCGAACGCGGAGGACCGCCGATGAGCGAGCCGACGACCCCGACCCCGACCTCGACCTCGATCGGCGCGATCGGCGCGATCGGCGCGATCGGCGCGGCCGGCGGGACCGGGCCGCTCCTCCGGGTCCGGGACCTCAAGGTCTGGTTCCCGATCACCGAGGGGCTCATCCTCGAGCGCCACGTCGGCGACGTCCGGGCGATCGACGGGGTGAGCTTCGAGATGGCCCGCGGCGAGACGCTCGGGCTCGTCGGCGAGTCGGGTTGCGGCAAGACCACGACCGGCCGCGCGGTCGTCCGGCTGTACAAGCCGACCGCCGGCTCGATCGAGTTCGAGGGTCGCGACATCGCGCCGCTCGGCGGCGCCGACCTGCGCCGGATGCGACGGCGCATGCAGATGATCTTCCAGGACCCGTACTCGAGCCTGAACCCGCGGATGAACGTCTACGGGATCGTCGGCGAGCCGCTCGACATCCACGGCGTCGGCGGATCGAAGGCCGAGCGCCGCGAGCGGGTCCGCGACCTCCTGGCCACGGTCGGGCTCAACCCGGACTTCGGCGAGCGCTACCCGCACGAGTTCTCCGGCGGCCAGCGCCAGCGGATCGGGGTCGCCCGGGCGCTCGCGCTCAACCCCGACCTGATCGTGGCCGACGAGCCGATCAGCGCCCTCGACGTCTCGATCCAGGCCCAGATCATCAACCTGCTCGAGCGGCTCCAGGGCCAGTTCGGGCTGACCTACCTGTTCATCGCCCACGACCTCTCGGTCGTCCGCCACATCAGCGACCGGATCGCGGTGATGTACCTCGGGCGGATCGTCGAGCTGGCCGACTCGCGCGACCTCAACCGCGAGCCGCTCCACCCGTACACGGTCGCGCTCCTCTCGGCGATCCCGATCCCGGACCCGGTGGTCGAGGCCCGCCGGCGGCGGATCATCCTCAAGGGGGACGTCCCGTCGCCCGGCCGCGCCGCCGTCGGGCTGCCGCTTCCACACCCGGTGCTGGCTGCGCGAGAAGCTGGGCAACCCCGAGCGGTGCACGACCGAGGATCCCGCCCTCCGCCCGCTCCGGTCCGGCCACGAGGTGGCCTGTCACTTCGCCGAGGAGGTCGAGGGCTCGCCCGAGCAGATCCAGGCGACCGGCCGGTCCGCCGGCGGCGCCGCCGCGGGGGCCTCGCCAGCCGCCAGCCTCACCTCCCTGCCGTCGTCGCCGGTCCCGCCGGTCGCCCCAGCGCCGCCTCCGCCCGCCGCGCCCCGGGCCTGAACCCACTCTGAAGACGACGGCCCGCCCTCGGACGCTCGTGGCCGTCCGGACGGGCTAGACTCGGCTCGTGAAGCCGCTCCGGATCGCCCTCGCCCAGTTCGCGCCGCGCCTCGGGATGTTCGACGAGAACCTCGAGCGGCACCGCGCGCTCCTGGCCGAGGCCCGGGCCGGCGGCGCCGGGCTGGTCGTCTTCCCCGAGCTCGGCCTGACCGGCTACCAGCTCCAGGACCTCGCGGGCGAGGTGGCGATCCGGCTCGACGACCCGCGCCTCGCCGCACTCGCGGCCGAGGCCGACGGGATGTCCGCGATCGTCTCGTTCGTGGAGGAGTCGGCCGACCACCGGCTGTTCATCGCGGCCGCGCTGCTCGAGGACGGGCGGATCGCCCATGTCCACCGCAAGCTGTTCCTGCCGACCTACGGCCTGTTCGACGAGCGTCGCTTCTTCGCCCCGGGCGACCTGCTGCGGGCGGTTCCGTCACGGCTGGGGCCCGGGCTCGGGATCGCCATCTGCGAGGACTTCTGGCACCTCTCGGTCCCGCAGGTTCTCGCCCTCGACGGCGCCCAGATCCTCGTCAACATCTCGTCCTCGCCGGGGCGCGACCTGGCCGCGACGAACGAGGTCGGGCTCGGGACGGCGACATCGTGGCGGCTCCTGATGCGGACGTACGCCCAGCTGACCACGAGCTTCGTGGTCTTCGTGAACCGGGTCGGCGTCGAGGAGTCGATCAGCTTCTGGGGCGGCTCGGAGGTGATCGGTCCGAACGGGGCGGCGATCTTCAGCGCGCCGTTCTTCGACGAGGGGCTCTACTTCGTGGACGTGGACCTGGGCGACCTCCGGCGCGAGCGGATCGCCCTGCCGCTCCTCCGGGACGAGCGCCTGGAACTCGAGGTCCGCGAGCTCGAGCGGATCGTCGCGCAGCGGGCCGGCCTCGTCCCGGACGCCGCCGCCGAGCCGGGCGCGGACCCGGGTCTCGACGTCGCGCCGACCGTGCCACCCCTGCCGCCCGAGCGGGTGGTGTCCGGACGATGAGCGACGGCACGAAGGGGGCCGGGGGCGTGGGGGAGGGCGGCGAGGCCGCCGGCCGAGAGCCGCTGTTCGAGCTGCCGGCCGAGCTCGCGATCGACACGGACGTCGCCCGCCGGGTCATCGCCGAGTTCATCCGAGGCCAGCTCGGCCAGGTCGGGTTCGAGCGGGCCGTCCTCGGGCTGTCGGGCGGGATCGACTCGGCGTTCGTCGCCCACCTCGTCGCCGAGGCGATCGGAGGGGACCGGCTGCTGTGCGTCCTGCTGCCGTACCGGACCTCCTCGCCGGCCTCGCGGGCCGACGCCGAGGAGGTGGTCCGGCAGCTCGGCTGCGCCTCGGAGCTCGTCGACATCAGCCCGATGGTCGACGGCTACTTCGCCGACGATCCAGAAGCCAGCCCGGTGCGTCGCGGGAACTTCATGGCCCGGATGCGGATGGCGGTCCTCTACGACCGTTCCGTGACGTGGGGCGGCCTCGTCGTCGGGACCGGCAACAAGACCGAGTCGCTCATCGGCTACACGACGATCTTCGGCGACGCGGCGTGTGCCTTCAACCCGATCGGCGATCTCTACAAGAGCCAGGTTCGCCAACTCGCCGAGGCGATCGGCGTCCCCCACCGGATCATCGCCAAGGCGCCGTCGGCGGACCTGTGGCCGGGCCAGACGGACGAGATCGAGGGCGGCTTCACCTACCCGGAGCTCGACCGGCTCCTGTTCTGGCTGGTGGACAAGCGCCGCTCGCCCGAGGAGCTCGTCGCGAAGGGCTTCTCGGCGGAGCGGGTCGCCTGGGTCCTGCGGGCGGTCGCCGGGGCCGAATTCAAGCGGCAGGTTCCGCCGATCGCCAAGCTCGGGCCGCGGACCGCCGGCGTCGACTACCTCTACCCGCGCCGGCGGCCGGGCTCGACCCGGTCGTGACCGGGCCGAGCGGTGGTCGCCTGTTTGTCGTCGCGACGCCGATCGGGAACCTCGGCGACGTCACGTTCCGGGCGGTCGACACGCTGCGCTCCGTCGCGCTCATCGCGGCCGAGGACACCCGGCTCAGCCGGCGGCTCCTCGACCGGTACGGGATCTCCGGCCGGTTGGTCAGCTACCACGCGCGCAACGCCGCCGCCCGGTTGCCGGAGCTGCTCGTCCATCTGCGAGCCGGCGCGGACCTCGCGCTGATCACCGACGCGGGGACCCCGGGCGTGAGCGATCCGGGCGATGAGCTCGTCCGGGCCTGGGCGGCCGAGGGCGGTACGGTCGTCCCGATCCCGGGCGCGTCGGCGGTCCTCGCGGCGGTGGTCGCCTCGGGCGTGGCGGGTCCCCGCTGGACGTTCGAGGGGTTCCTGCCCAGGAGCGGCCGCGACCGGCGTGAGCGGCTCGCCCGGATCGCCGCCGACGAACGGGGCTGCGTCATCTACGAGGCTCCGGGACGGGTCGCCGCGACGCTCGCCGACCTGGCCGCGGCCTGTGGGCCGGAACGCCCCGGCGCGGCCTGCCGGGAGCTCACGAAGCTCCACGAGGAGATCGTCCGCGGCGCGCTCGGCGAGCTGGCGGAGTGGGCGCGCGACGGCCGGCTGACGGTGCGCGGGGAGTTCGCCCTCGTCATCGGCGAGCGAAGGGGCGGGGGAGTGGCCAGCGAGGCGGAGGCGGCCGCCGCGGAGGACGGCCTCGCCGCCGCACGGGCCGAGGTGGAGCGGCTCGTCGCGGCGGGCGCGGCGCGGGGCGATGCCGCCCGGCGGGTCGCGGCGGCGAGCGGGATCCCGAGGCGGCGGCTCTACGGGGCAGGCGCGCAACCCGAGCCGGACGCCGAACGCGGGCCGGGCTGACCGTCCCGGCCGCCCGGCCGGATCACCGGCGCGGTAGGATGCCGGGCCATGAGCACCCCATCCGAGCGGGCCGGCCTGCCGGTCCTCGGTCAGCTCTCGCCGATCGCCCGGGTCGCCGTCGGAGTCACGGCCGCCGCGTCGGTCGCGGCGATCGTCCTCGACTTCGGGCTCCACGCCGAGGGCACGCTGGTCTTCGTCGTCGCCGCGGCCGCGATCCTCGGACTGGCCTGGCTGGTGGGGGTCGCCACAGAGCGTCTCGGCGCGATGAGCGGGCCGCAGGTCGGGGGCATCCTCAACGCGACGTTCGGGAACGTGGCCGAGCTGATCATCGCGTTCTTCGCCCTCCAGGCCGGTCTCATCGAGGTGGTCAAGGCGTCGCTCACCGGCTCGATCATCGGGAACCTCCTGCTCGTCCTCGGCGTGAGCGTGCTCGCCGGTGGCCTCAGGAACGGCCCGCAGCGGTTCAGCCAGCGGATCGCCGGCTCGAACGCCGCGCTCCTCGTCGTCGCGGCGATCGGGCTGTTCGTCCCGGCCATCTTCGCGCTCAGCTCGGGTGATCGGAGCCAGGGCACCCTGACCGAGGAGTCGGTGATCGTCGCGGTCCTCCTGATCGTGGGCTACGTGCTGTCGCTCGTCTTCCAGTTCACGAACCCGAGCGAGACCCTCGGTGCTCACGAGCCGACCGAGGGCCATGGCGGCCCGGCCTGGTCGACCCGGACCGCGATCGTGGTGCTCCTCTCGGCGGCCGGCCTGCTCGCCCTGCTCTCGGAGATCCTGGTCGGGGCGATCGAGCCGTTCGTGGACACGGTCGGCCTGTCGGCGTTCTTCGTCGGAGTCGTCCTGATCCCCACGATCGGCAACCTCGCTGAGCATCTCGTGGCGGTCCAGCTGGCCTACCGCAACAAGATGGAGTTCGCCATGGCGGTCTGCTTCGGCTCGAGCCTCCAGGTCGCCCTGTTCGTGGCGCCGGTACTGGTCATCCTCGGCGCGCTGATGGGCCAGCCGATGGACCTGGTCTTCGAGCCGCTCGAGGTCGCCGCGGTGGCGGCAGCCGTCGGGATCAGTGCGCTCATCGCCCTCGACGGCGAGACGAACTGGCTCGAGGGCGCCCTGCTGGTGATCGTCTACGTGATCCTCGCCGGCTCGTTCTTCGAGCTCGTCTAGCCCGCAATTCCCGGATACGTTGTTGACGGGCACTATCATCGGCACCTGTACCCCCGGTGAGCCATGGGCCCGACACTGGGTGGGCAAGTCAAGCCAGGCGGACCGGGCGACCCGCTCGCGTGATACGCCCCCGTGCGCCACGGCTCGACCCCGCCGGCGGACCTGGGCTATGCGGCTGCTGCATGGAATCACGCTCGGCCGCGCTCGGCCACGACTCAGGATCGACAGAACGCCACCCTGGTCACGCTCGGCCGGTCAGCGATCCATGCGTGGGCCGCATAACCGCCCGGCGGCCGCCCCGCGGCCGCCCCGCGGCCGCCCGCCTGGCGGCCGGGCGCCGACGGGGAGTAGCGCACGGGCGGGAACCCGCCCGTTTGTCAACAACCTCTTCGTGAATCACATCTAGGACCGGGAGCGCGACGCGCAGGGCGGACGCCGAGGGGGGCGGACGTCCGCCCTGCGCGCGAGGGAGGGGAAGGCGAGGGAACCTCCGGTCAGGCCGCGACCGGCTCCGCCGGGATCGGGTCGTCCGGGCCGGGAACGTCGGCGAGCGCCTCGGCCTGGGTCTCCAGCGCGTCGGCCGCCGCCTGGGCCTCGTAGTCCTTCTTCTTCCGGCCGGACAGCATCTCCACGTGGTGGGCCACGATCTCCGTCTTCCAGTGGCGCTTGCCCTGGTCGTCGTCCCAGCTGCGGGTCTGGATCCGACCCTCGATGGCGACCTGCTGGCCCTTGCCGAGGTACTGGCCGCAGACCTGGGCGAGCTTGTCCCAGGTGACCACGGTGTGGTACTCCGACTTCTCCTTGCCTCCGGCGTACTCGTTCGTCGCGACGTTGAACGTCGTGACGCTCTTGCCGCTGGCAAGACTGCGCAGTTCCGGGTCTCGCGTCAAGCGCCCGGTCAAGAGGACCTTGTTCACGGTCCGCGTCTCCTTCTCGGTCGGCCGGCGGCGCCGGTCCCGACCCTGCATGCGGCGGGGACGAACCCGGCGGTCGGCGGACCCGGCGGGCACGACGGACCCTAGCCCAGGGCGCTCACCTGCGACGTATCTGCGGATAAACCGCGGCTTCACTGGGAAGGAGATGGCTCGGCAGGTCGCCGCCGGGCCGCCGCCGGCTGCACGCTCCGGCACGGGACGAACGTACCGAGAGGCGCCGGTATCCGTCCGGTGGGGGTCGGCCTGCCGGTTTGCGTGACGACGAATGGCGAATGAACGTGACGTGCGTGGCACCCCCGATCTCGATTCTCTGCGCGAGACGTACAGCTCGTGACATCCCGTGCGCGTGACGCAAGGATCCGACCCGAACGACGTCCGGCTGGTCACGTTCGTGCGTCACGCACAAACGGCCCAGGAACGCGTCCTGGCCCCGCTGGCGACTCCGTGAGCTGCGGACCCGAACTCGAGGCCGTGGTGGCCTGAGCACGTGGCCTGCGCGAGACCGGAGCGGATCGCCGGAGCGGGCGACGCCAGCGCGGGCCGGCGGGGCTGCTCGCCGGAGCGGGCGGGCGGAGGGCGGGCGCTGCTATACTCCCGGTCTCGGATCGCGGGCCCAGCCGTCACCAGGAGATCGACCCATCGTTCGAGGAACGTTCGCCCCGTGAGACGAACGCCCATCGTCACCCTTGGGCTCGCCGGAACGCCGGCGGCTCGACGAGGGGAGCAGTCTATCCAGGTCCTCGGCCAGCAGGCCGGGGGCTTTTTCACGTCCGCAGCCGCGGCCGACCGCGTCGCCGCGTCCGCAGCCGCCGCCGAGCGCGTCGCCGCGTCGGCAGCCGACCGGGAGAGCCGCTGATGCCCGCAACCGTCATCGTCGGGCTCCAGTGGGGCGACGAGGGCAAGGGGAAGACCACCGACTTCCTTGCCGAGCAGGTCGCCATGGCCGTCCGCTACCAGGGCGGCGACAACGCGGGCCACACGGTCGTCCTCGGCGACGAGGTGTTCAAGCTCCGGCTCACCCCGTCGGGCGTCTTCTACCCGCACATCACGTGCGTCATCGGCCCGGGCGTCGTCGTCAACCCCGCGACGCTCATCGGCGAGTTCGACATGCTCGCCGCCCGCGGGATCGGCGTCGGCAAGGTCCGGGTCAGCCGGAATGCCCACGTGATCATGCCCTACCACATCGCCCTGGACCGGGCGATGGAGGCCCGCCTCGGCAGCGAGATGGTCGGTACGACGAACCGCGGGATCGGCCCGACCTACGCGGATCGGGCATCGCGCGTCGGGCTGCGCATGGAGGACCTTCTCGACGAGGCCACCTTCCGCCACCGGCTCGAGAAGGTCCTTCCGGACAAGAACACGCTCCTCGCGACGATGCCCGGCGGCGAGCGCTTCGAGGCCGAGCCGCTGGCCGAGCTGGCGATGGCCTGGGGTGAACGCCTCCGGCCGCACATCGTCGACACGACCTGGCTCGTCCAGGACGCCCTCCGGCGAGGCGACCATGTCCTCCTCGAGGGCGCCCAGGGCACGCTGCTCGACCTCGACCACGGGAGCTATCCCTTCGTCACCTCGTCGAGTCCGATCGCCGGCGGCGCATGCACCGGCGGCGGGATCGGCCCGCTCCAGGTCGACGAGGTCATCGGCGTGATGAAGGCCTACTCGACGCGGGTCGGCTCCGGGCCGTACCCGACCGAGCTGCACGACGAGATCGGGGCGGGGATCGCCGAACGTGGGCACGAGTACGGCACGGTCACCGGCCGGCCGCGCCGGGTGGGCTGGCTCGATGCCGTCCCGCTGCGCTTCGCGGTCGCCGTCAACAGCGTCAGCTCGATCATGCTCAACAAGCTCGACATCCTGTCCGGGATCCCGGAGATCCTCCTGTGCGTGGCCTACGAGATCGACGGTGAGCGGGTCGAGAGCTGGCCGTCGAGCGCCGAGGTCCTCGCCCGCGCGACCCCGATTTACGAGCGCTTCCCGGGCTGGGTCGAGCCGATCCACGACGCGCGCACGCTGGCCGAGCTGCCCGAGAACGCCCGCCGCTACGTGACCGCCCTGGAGGAGGTCGCCGGCGTGCCGATCGTGCTCGTTTCGGTCGGGCCGGAGCGGACCCAGACGATCGAGCGGGCCTACAGGCCGATGCGCCATCGCCCGACGCTGCCCGGCCCGCTGCCCGGCCCCGGGCCCGGATGAACCTGCCCGTCGCGCCCGCCCGGATCCTCGTCGTCGGGGGCGGCGGTCGGGAGCACGCGCTCGCCTGGAAGCTGGCCTCCGAGCCGGGGATCGACCAGGTCCTGGTCGCGCCGGGGAGCGCGGCGATCGGGAAGGAACCGGGGGTTCGCTGCCTGCCCGGCGTCGACGCGCTGGATCCCGTCGCCGTCGTCGCGGCGGCCCGGGCGGTCTCCGCCGAGCTCGTCGTGATCGGGCCGGAGGCGCCCCTGGCCGCCGGTGTCGCCGACGCGCTGAGCGAGGCCGGCATCGCGGTCTTCGGGCCGAGCCGGGCGGCCGCACGGCTCGAGACGAGCAAGGCCTTCTGCCACGAGATCGCCGCCGCCGCGGGCGTCCGGATGGCCCGCAGCCGTGCCTTCGCCGCCGGGGAGCTCGAGGCCGCCCGGGCGTTCGCCGCCGAGCTCGCGGCCGCCGGTCATGGGCTGGTCGTGAAGGCGGACGGACTCGCCGCCGGCAAGGGCGTCGTGGTGTGCGACGACCTCGCCACCGCGGAGTCGGTCCTGCCCACCTATCTCGCCCCGGCGCCGGCCCACCTCGCCGAGCCGCCGGGCGCCGCGCGGGTCGTCCTCGAGGAGCGGCTGTTCGGCCGGGAGGTCAGCATCATCGCCGTCGCCGACGGACGGATCGCGCTGACCCTGCCCGCGGCTCGTGACCACAAGCGCCTGTCCGACGGTGACCGCGGCCCGAACACCGGCGGGATGGGCGCCTACAGCCCGGTCCCGGACCTGCCCGACGCGGACGCCGGCGCGCTGGTCGCCTCGGTCCACCGGCCGATCCTGGCCGAGCTCGAGCGCCGCGGGAGCCCGTTCCGCGGGTTTCTCTACGCCGGGCTCATCCTCACCGCCGACGGGCCCGTCCTGCTGGAGTGCAACGCCCGGCTCGGCGATCCCGAGGCGCAGGTCATCCTGCCCCGCCTCGCCGTGCCACTCGGGCCGGTCCTCCTGGCCGCCGCGCGGGGCGACCTCGGGCCGGTCGCCCAGGCGCTCGGGCCGGGCATCGCCGCCCTGCCCGCGCTGCCGGGTGCCACCGTGGGGATCGTCCTCGCGGCGCGGGGCTACCCGGGAACGCCGGAGCGCGGTCGTCCGATCGCCGGGCTCGACGCGGCGGCGGTGCTCGGCGGGCTCGTCTTCCACGCCGGCACGATCGGGCAGCCCAACGGCGGCTACCGCACGAATGGCGGACGGGTGCTGACCGTCGTCGGGCGCGGGCCCGACGTCGTCGCCGCCCGGGAGGTCGCCGAGCGGGCCGCCGACGCGATCGCCTGGGACGGCATGCAGCGCCGCCGCGACGTCGCCGCCGAGTTCGTCGCGGCCGGGGCCGGCCGATGATCCACCGCTACACCCTCGCCGAGATGGGCGCGGTCTGGTCCGAGACCGCCCGGTTCGAGCAGATGCTCAAGGTGGAGATCGCCGTCGCCCGGGCCCAGGCGGCCCGCGGGCTCATTCCGGCCGAGGCGCTCGCGGCCATCGAATCCCGCGCCCGGGTGGACGTCGGCCGGATCGCCGAGATCGAACAGACCACGGACCACGACGTCATCGCCTTCGTCAGCCAGGTCGCCGAGGCGGTCGGGCCGGAGGGCCGCTACCTCCACCTCGGCCTGACCAGCAGCGACGTCGTCGACACCGCCCTCGCCCTCCAGCTCCGGGCGGCCGGCGAGCGGCTCCTCACCGACGCGGACCGGCTGCTGGCGGCGCTCGTCGCCCGTGCTCGGGCGGAGGCCGGCACCGTGATGATGGGCCGGACCCATTCGGTCCACGCCGAGCCGACGACGCTCGGCCTGAAGATCGCCGGCTGGGCCTTCGAGCTCGACCGCGACCGGCGCCGGCTGGCCGCGGCCGTCGACGAGATCGGGACCGGCAAGGTCTCCGGGCCGGTCGGGACGTACAGCCACCTCGACCCGGACCTCGAGGCGGAGGTCCTCGCCGCGCTTGGCCTCCATGTCGACCCGGTCAGCACCCAGATCGTCCAGCGCGACCGGCACGCGGCCCTGCTCACCGCGATCGCGGTGACCGGCGGATCGCTGGAGCGCTTCGCGACGGAGGTCCGCAACCTCCAGCACACCGAGATCGGCGAGCTCCAGGAGCCGTTCCGGGCCGGCCAGAAGGGCTCCAGCGCGATGCCCCACAAGCGCAACCCGATCCTGTCCGAGCGGATCGCCGGCCTGGCCCGGCTGCTGCGCGGCTACGCCATGACCGCGCTCGAGAACCAGCCGCTGTGGCACGAACGGGACATCAGCCACAGCTCGGCCGAGCGGGTCCTCCTGCCGGACGCCACGATCCTGCTCGACTACATGCTGGTGAAGATGACCGGGCTCGTCGAGGGGCTCGTCGTCCGGCCGGAGCGGATGCGCGAGAACATCGAGCGGGGCCTCGGGCTGCACGCCTCGAGCCACGTCCTGGTCGCGCTCGTCGAGGACGGCGGGATGTCCCGCGAGGACGCCTACGCGATCGTCCAGCGGGCGGCCCTCCGGGCGGCCGACGAGCGGCGCCCCCTGCGCGACCTCCTGGCCATGGACCCAGCCGTCGCCCGGCTCGTGCCGCTCGCCCGGCTCGATGCGTGCTTCGAGGACGTGTCCTTCCTGCGCCACGTGCCCGCGGTCATGGCCCGCCTCGACGCCATCGAGGCAACGGCTCGATGACCCTGGCCGAGGTCTTCCTCCGCTCCGGCAAGGTTCGCGACCTGTACGTGTTGCCGAGCGGCCGGCTCGTCCTCGTCGCCTCGGACCGGATCAGCGCCTTCGATGTCGTCCTGCCGACGGTGCTGCCCGACAAGGGGTGCGTCCTCACGGGGATCTCGCGATTCTGGTTCGCCGAAACCGCCGGGATCGTGCGGAACCATCTCCTCGACACGGACCCGGCCGTCATCGCCGACTCGTTCGCGGTGGCCATCGAGGCGGGCGCGGCCCCGGACTTCGAGGTCGGGGAGCTCGAGGCTCTGCGCGGGCGGGTGATGATCTGCCGACCGAGCTCGGTCATCCCGATCGAGGCGGTCGTGCGCGGCTACCTCGCTGGTTCCGGCTGGAAGGAGTACCGCGAGCGAGGCACGGTCTGCGGGATCGCGATCCCGCCCGGCCTCCGCGAGAGCGATCGCCTACCGGAACCGATCTTCACCCCCGCCACGAAGGCGCCCAGGGACGAGCACGACCAGAACATCTCGTTCGACGAAATGATCGAACACATCGCCCGCGAGAGGTTCCAGGTCGCGGACCTCCCCGAACCGCATGCCCGGATCTTCCGCGACCAGGCCGGGGCGGTCGCGGAGCGAGTCCGGGAGCTGTCGCTGCGCCTGTACGGGTACGGGTCGGCTGTCGCGGCGCGGACCGGGATCATCCTGGCCGACACGAAGTTCGAGTTCGGGATGGCCGAGACCGGCGATGACGAGCCGATCGGCCCGACCGAGGAGCGGATCGGCCGCCGCGCGCAGGGCGCTCCGATGGCGCCCATCGGAGGTCGCGCCGAGGACCATGTCATCCTCATCGACGAGCTCATGACCCCGGATTCGTCCCGGTTCTGGGACGCGGCGACGTACGAGCCGGGCCGCGCCCAGGCAAGCTACGACAAGCAGTACGTCCGCGACTGGCTGGAGACGCAGCCATGGGACAAGACCGCGCCCGGCCCGGAGCTCCCGGCCGACGTCGTGGCGGGCACCCGCGCCCGCTACGTCGAGGCGTTCGAGCGGATCACCGGCGCCAGCTTCACCCGCTATCTCCAGGAGGACGTCATCGCCCGATGAACACGACCACGGCATTCCGCTTCGCGGTCAACGTCACCCCCAAGGAAGGGATCCTCGATCCGCAGGGGCGGGCGGTCGAGCAGAGCCTGCCCCACCTCGGGGTGACCGGCGTGTCTGGCGTCCGGGTCGGCCGACGGGTCGAGCTGACCGTGGAGGCGGCCACCGAGGCGGCCGCCTCCACGGTCGTGGAGCGCCTCGCCGGCGAGCTCCTCAGCAACCCGCTGATCGAGGCGTTCACGCTCGAGACGCTCGGGGCGACCTCGTCGACGACCTCGTCCGGGTCCGACGCGGCGGTGCCGGCCTGATGATCCGGATCGGCGTCGTCGTCTTCCCCGGCTCGAACCGCGACATCGACGCGTTCAACGCGCTGCGCGTCGCCGGCGCCGAGCCGGTCGGCCTGTGGCACGAGTCGGCCGATCTCGAGGGGGTCGGTGCGATCATCCTGCCCGGTGGCTTCGCCTACGGGGATTACCTGCGCGCCGGCGCCATCGCCCGGTTCAGCCCGGTGATGCGGGCGGTCGCCGGGTTCGCCGCGGACGGCGGCCTCGTCCTCGGCATCTGCAACGGCTTCCAGGTCCTGGCAGAGGCCCGGCTCGTCCCGGGGGCGCTCCTGCGCAATCGCTCGCTCCGCTTCGTCAGCCGTCGGATCGCGATCGCCCCGGAGCGGCTCGACAGCCCGTTCACCCACCTCGTCCCGGAACGGCGCCCGCTGCGCATGCCGGTGGCCCACGGCGAGGGCTGCTATTACGCGGACGAGGCCACCCTCGGCGCGCTCGAGCGGGACGGCGGGGTCCTCTTCCGCTACGTTCACGACGACGGCACACCGGTGCTCGATCCGGACGACCCGGCGAACCCCAACGGCTCGCTCCGGGCGATCGCCGGGGTGATGAACGCGGCCGGCAACGTCGCCGGTCTGATGCCCCACCCCGAGACGGCCGTCGAGGCGGTCCTCGGCTCCGAGGACGGCCTGCTCATCATCCGCTCGCTCGTCGAGAGCGCCGCGGCGCGGGCGGCGGCCGGCGGGCCGGTTGCGGTCGGGGGCCTCCGATGACGGCCCTCGGAGCGCCGCCCGTGGAGGAGCCGCTCCATCGCCGGCTGGGGCTGACCGACGGCGAGCTCGACGCGATCCGGGCGAAGCTCGGCCGCCGGCCGAACGATCTCGAGCTCGCGATGTTCAGCGTGATGTGGAGCGAGCACTGCTCGTACAAGAGCTCCAAGCCGCTGCTCCGGACGTTGCCGACCACCGGCGAGGGGGTGGTCGCCGGCCCGGGCGAGAACGCCGGGGTCATCTCGATCGGGGACGGGCTGGCCGTCGCGTTCAAGATCGAGTCGCACAACCACCCCTCCGCGGTCGAGCCGTACCAGGGCGCCGCGACCGGCGTCGGCGGGATCCTGCGCGACATCTTCACGATGGGCGCCCGGCCGATCGCCGTCCTCGACGCCCTGCGGTTCGGTGACCCTTCGGACACCCGGACCCGCCACCTCCTGAACGGCGTCGTGCGCGGCGTGGGCGGCTACGGCAACTGCGTCGGCGTGCCGACCGTCGGCGGGGAGCTCGTCTTCGACCCGTGCTACCAGGGCAACCCGCTGGTCAACGTGATGGCCATCGGCCTGCTCGACGAGCGGCTGCTCACGCTCGCGGCGGCGCCCGGGCCCGGGAACCTTGCGGTCCTGTTCGGCTCGACCACCGGTCGTGACGGGATCGGGGGGGCGTCCGTCCTCGCCTCGGCGACGTTCGGCGCGGACGAGCGCTCGAAGCGCCCGACCGTCCAGGTCGGCGATCCGTTCGCCGAGAAGCTGCTCATCGAGGCCAGCCTGGAGCTCATCGAGCGCGGCCTGGTCGAGGGCCTCCAGGACCTCGGCGCGGGCGGGATCACCTGCGTCACCTCCGAGACGGCGGACCGGGCCGGGACCGGGATCCTCGTCGACCTCGACGCGATCCCGCGCCGCGAGCCGGGCATGGCGCCGTTCGAGGTGATGATCTCCGAGTCCCAGGAGCGGATGCTCGCGGTGATCCGGCCCGAACGCTGGCCGGACGTCCGCGCGGTCTGCCAGCGCTGGGGCATGCCGGTCGCGGTCATCGGGCGGGTGACCGCCGACGGGGACATCGCGATCGTCGAGGGCGGCCTGGCCGATGACGGCCGGCCGAATCCCGGCGCGGTCGAGCTCGCCCGGATCCCGGCACCGGCCCTCACCAGCGAGGCGATCGTCCACGAGCGGCTGGCCACCCCGCCCGCCCGCCGCCGGGCCGCCCCGGCCCCGGGCGCCCCGACCGAGCCGTCCGACGGCCTTCCGGAGCGGGGGATGGACCCGGGCGCGGTCCTCCTCGGGCTCCTCGGCACGGCCAACCTGTCGAGCCGCGCGTGGGTCTACGAGCAGTACGACAGCACGGTCCAGGCGAACACGGCCGTCGGGCCCGGTCGGGGCGCCGCCGTCATCCGGATCAAGGGGACGACCAGGGCGCTCGTCGCCACGACCGACGGCAACCAGGCGGTCAGCGCGCTGGACCCGTGGCTGGGGGCGGCGATGAGCGTGGCCGAGGCGACCCGCAACGTGTCGATCACGGGCGCCCGTCCGCTGGGCGTGACGAACTGCCTCAACTACGGCGACCCGACCCGCCCGGAGGCGTTCTGGCAGCTGAGCGAGGGCGTGCGCGGCCTCGGTGACGCGTGCCGTGCGCTCGGCGTGCCGGTGACCGGCGGGAACGTCTCGCTCTACAACGAATCGCCGGCCGGCGCGATCCACCCGACGCCGGAGATCGGCGTGGTCGGGCTGCTCGACGACGTGGCGACCCGGGTCGGACCGGCCTTCGTCGAGGCGGGCGACATCGTGCTCCTCGTCGGGGAATCCACGCCCGGGCTCGCCGGGAGCGCCTATGCCGCGCTCGCCGGGGTCGCCTCGGAGGACGGCCCGCCGTCGCTCGACCTCGGCCGGGAGGCCGCCCTCCAGCGGTTCGTCCGGGAGGCGATCGCGCGCGGCCTGGTCGCATCGGCCCAGGACGTCTCCGGGGGCGGCCTGGCCGTCGCCCTCGCCGAGGGCTGCATCTGGGGAGCCGACGGGCAGGGCCTCGGGGCCGTCCTTCGCCTGCCGGTCGGCGGCGCGCCGGCGGTCGAGCTGTTCGGGGAGAGCCCGTCGCGAATCGTCCTGAGCTGCACCCCGCGTCACGCTCCGGCGCTCGCTCTGCTGGCCCGCCATCACGGGCTCCCGGTCGAGGAGCTGGGCGTCGTCGGCGGGGACCGGCTCAGCGTCGACTTGGCCGGCCGCGGCGCGACAGGTGCGGCGGAGGGGCGCGGCTCGCGCGTCGCCGACGCGGTCGACGTCCCGATCGCCGAGCTGCGCCACGCCTGGGAGCACGGCCTCGTCCGCGCGATCGGCGAGGGGCCGGCCGGCGGCTCGCTGCCGGAGGACCGCTAGATGTGCGGCGTCTTCGGGGTAGTCCTCCCGACCGGTGGCGAGGTGCAGGCGGCGGCGGTCGCCGCGCTCGGCCTGTTCGCCCTCCAGCACCGCGGCCAGGAGTCGGCCGGCGTGGCCGTGAGCGACGGCCGCGAGCTGATGCTCTACAAGGATCTCGGGATGATCAGCTCGGTGCTCGACGAGCGCCGCCTGCCGAGCCTGCGCGGGAACCTCGCGATCGCCCATTGCCGCTACTCGACGACCGGTTCGACGGTCTGGGAGAACTCCCAGCCGACGTTCCGCCTCGGTCCGCGCCGGGCGCTGGCGATCGGTCACAACGGGAACCTGGTGAACACCCGCGAGCTGCTCGAGCAGCTCCGCGGCGGCCGCACCCGGCTGCCCGCCTCGACGGACACCGAGCTGCTCACCGCGCTCCTCGCCGACGAGCCGGCGGCCGACACGGTCGACGCGCTGCTCCGGGTCCTGCCGCGGGTCCGGGGCGCGTTCAGCCTGGTCGTCCTCGATGAGCACCGGGTGATCGGGGTCCGCGACCCGCACGGGTTCCGGCCGCTCGTCCTGGGCCGGCTCCCGGCCCCGACCGCCGCCGAGTCGAGCGAGCCCGGCCTGTGGGGCGACGACGACGCCGGCGCGGGCTGGGTCCTCAGCTCAGAGACCACCGGGCTCGACATCGTCGGGGCGGACTTCATCCGGGACGTCGAGCCGGGCGAGCTGGTCATCCTTGAGCCCGACCAGGCCCCGCGCTCGGTGCGTTTCGCCGAGGCGCACCCCGCATTGTGCGTCTTCGAGCTGATCTACTTCGCCCGGCCGGATTCCTACATGGAGGGTCGCAACCTCTACGAGGCGCGCCGCCAGATGGGCATGCAGCTCGCGGACGAGCATCCGGTCGAGACGGACCTCGTGATGCCCGTCCCGGACACCGGGGCGCCGGCGGCCGCGGGCTACGCGGAACGCTCGGGGATCCCGTACCGCGAGGGCCTCGTACGCAACCGCTACATGGGCCGGACGTTCATCCAGCCGTCCCAGACGATGCGCCACCGGGGGGTGACCCTCAAGCTCAACCCGCTGCGCGAGGTCGTCCGCGGCAAGCGGCTCACGGTCGTCGACGATTCGATCGTGCGGGGGACGACGACCAAGCAGATCGTCGCGCTCCTGCGGAAGGCCGGCGCGGCGGAGGTCCACGTCCGGATCAGTGCGCCGCCGATCTTCCATCCGTGCTTCTACGGGATCGACACCCAGGTCGAGACCGAGCTCATCGCCTCGACCCACACGGAGCCGGAGATCCGCGACTTCATCGGCGCCGATTCCCTGGGCTACCTCTCGATCAAGGGCGTCCTCGCGGCGCTGGACCTGCCCTATGAGCAGTTCTGCTTCGCCTGCTTCGACGGGAAGTACCCCGAGCCGGTCCCCTACGACGCCATGAGCCGGAAGTTCATGCTCGAGGAGGAACCGGTCGTGCCGGCCGGGCCGGCTGCCCGTGGCTGACGATCGTCGGACGCACGAACGCCGGGCGTATGACCGTTCCGGGGTCGACGTCACCGCCGGCGAGCGCGCCGTCGAGCTGATGCGCTCGGCCGTCGAGTCGACCCGGCGGCCGGAGGTCGTCGGCGGGCTCGGTGGGTTCGCCGGGGCGGTGACCCTGCCGGCCGGCGGCCGCGAGCCGCTCCTCGTCAGCGCGACCGACGGCGTCGGGACGAAGACGGCGATCGCGGCCGCCCTCGGCCGGTTCGACACGATCGGGATCGACCTCGTCGCGATGTGCGCCGATGACGTCGTGTGCAGCGGCGCGGCTCCGCTCTTCTTTCTCGACTACGTCGCCGTGGGCCGGCTCGTCCCGGTCAACGTCGCGGAGCTCGTCGGCGGGGTCGCCGCCGGTTGCCGCGAGGCGGGCTGCGCCCTCGTCGGCGGGGAGACGGCGGAGCATCCCGGGTTGATGGAGGCCGACGCGTTCGACCTGGCCGGGTTCTGCGTCGGAGTCGTGGAGCGGGACCGGGTCCTCGACGGCTCGGCCGTGCGGGTCGGAGACGCGATCGTCGGGCTCGCCGCGTCGGGCCTCCACGCCAACGGCTTCTCGCTGGTCCGCACGCTCCTCGCCGAGTACGAGCTCGATCTCCGGGACTCCTACCAGGAACGGCTCCAGCTCACCCTCGGCGACGAGGTGACGAGCGCCGCCCTGGTCCGGGAGCCGGGCCACGCGCTGGCAACGCTGGGCGACGTCCTGCTGACCCCGACCCGGATCTACGCCCGGACGGTCCTCGGACTGCGCTCGACGCTCGAGGCGGCCGGCCACGAGCTGCGGGCCGTCGCCCACGTGACCGGCGGCGGCCTGCCGGGCAACGTGCCGCGGGTGCTGCCGGACGGGCTCGGCGCGCGGCTCGACCCGGCCACCTGGCCGATGCCGTCGGTGATGAGCCTGTTCGGCGCGCTGGGCGGGCTCGAGGACGACGAGCTGCGGGCCACGTTCAACGGCGGCCTGGGGATGATCGTCGTCGTGGCGCCCGAGGCCGTCGCGGCGACCCTCGCCGCGCTCGACGCCGCCGGCGTGCCGGCCTGGCGGGTCGGCGAGGTCGTGCCGGTCGACGCGCTCGGCGGCCGGCGCTACGCGGAAGGACCGCTCGGCCGATGATCGCCCGCCACCGGCGGCTCGCCGCCGCGCTTCTCGCGCTGACGCTCGCGGTCGCGGTCGGCGCCTGCTCGGCCGGGTCCGCCTCCCCCGCGGCCAGCGTCGCGCCGACCGTCGGGCCGGCGACCTGGTACTCCGCCCCGACCCACTCCCTGGCGATCCCCGACGTCCTCGACCTGAGCCGGACCGGGGGCACTGGCGGCCCGCTCGGCGAGACCTCCGCGTTCTTCGGCCCGAACGGCGAGGAGCTCCTCGTCCAGTACTTCGGCCGCGCCGGGGGAGAGAGGGCGCTCGAGCGGCTCGTCACCCAGGCCAGGGACTCGAAGACCGGAGCCGACCTCGCCTCCGAAGCGCCGCTCCGGCTGCCGGCCGGGCAGGCCGTCCGGATGGTCTTCCAGGTCAGTGGCGTCCGGGCGGTCATCTATGCGATCGCCGCCCCCACGACCTCGGCGGTCATCGTCGTGTCCGGGATCGCAGACGACGCGGCGATCGATGCGATCGCCCAGAGCTTCCGCTTCTCGGCCGTGCCGTGAGCGCTCCTGACGCGACTGTGCCGGGCCGGGCGCCGGCCGGTGGCCGGATCGCCGTCGGTGTCTCCGGCGGTGGCTCGAACCTCCGGGCGCTGGCCGCCGCGGCCGACCGGGGGGAGCTCGGCGGCTCGATCGTCCTCGTCTTCGCGGACCGCCCGTGTCCCGCCCTCGACTGGGCGGCCGAGCGGGGGATCGAGTCCGCCCTGGTCCCGGCCACGGCCGCCGGCCACGACGCCGCCCGGGCCGAGGAGGACGCCACGCTGGCGGCCACGCTGATCGCGGTCGGGACGGACCTCGTCGTCCTGGCCGGCTACATGCGGATCGTCGGGCCGGCCACGCTCGCGGCGTTCCCCGACCGGATCCTCAACACGCATCCGGCGCTCCTTCCGGCGTTCCCGGGCGCCCATGCCGTGCGCGACGCGCTGGCGCACGGGGCGGCCGTGTCCGGCGCGACCGTCCACCTCGTCGACGCGACCCTCGACGGCGGGCCGATCGTCGCCCAGGAGGCCGTCCCGATCCTGCCCGGGGACGACGAGGCGAGGCTCCACCAGCGGATCCGGGCGGTCGAGCACCGGCTCCTGCCGCGGGCGGTCGCCCTGGCGCTCGCCGGCGCCCTGGCTGTCAAGCCCGGCAGCCGCCGGGTGGCGATCGACGTGGAGGGGGCGGAGGCTGCCCTGCCCGTCCCGCGCCGGGCCCTCCTGTCGGTCAGCGACAAGACCGGCCTGGTCGACTTCGCCCGCGGCCTCGTCGGCCTCGGCATCGAGCTGGTGTCGACCGGCGGGACCGCGCGGGTCCTTCGCGAGGCGGGCATTCCGGTCACCGACGTGGCGGCCACCACCGGTTTGCCGGAGATGCTCGACGGGCGGGTGAAGACGCTCCACCCGCGAGTCCACGCCGGGATCCTCGCCGATCGGCGGCTGGTCGACCATCGCCGCCAGCTCGTCGCCGCGGCGATCGCCCCGTTCGAGCTGGTCGTGGTCAACCTCTACCCGTTCGCGGCCGCCGCGGAGCGCCCCGGGATCACCTTCGACGAGCTCGTCGAGGAGATCGACATCGGCGGCCCGTCGATGGTCCGGGCCGCGGCCAAGAACCACGCCAGCGTCGCGATCGTCACGGCGCCGGCCCGCTACGGCGGGGTCCTCGCCGCGCTGGCAGAGGAGGGGAGCGTGCCGGCCGGCCTGCGCGCCGCGCTCGCGATCGAGGCGTTCCGCCACACCGCCGCCTACGACGCCCGGATCTCCGCCGAGCTGCCCGGCCGGATGGCCGCGGCCGGCATCCCGCTGCCGGACGAGCCCGGCCTGCCGGGTGCCTCCGATCCCTATCCGCCGACCCTCACGATCGGCCTGGAGAAGGTCGAGACGCTGCGCTACGGGGAGAACCCGCACCAGCCGGCCGCCCGCTACCGCCGCCCGGGCCCGTCGGCGGCCGAGGGGCCGTTCGCGAGCGGCGCGCCGCCGCTCCAGGGCAAGGCGCTCAGCTACAACAACGTCCTCGACGCGTCGGCGGCGGCCGCGCTCGCCCGGGCCCTGCGCGGACCCGGCTGCATCATCGTCAAGCACACCAACCCGTGCGGCGCGGCCGAGCGCCCGACGCTCCTCGGGGCATGGGAGGCGGCCCTGGCCGGCGATCCCGTCTCGGCGTTCGGCGGGGTCGTCGCGCTCACGGGCGTCGTCGACCGGGCGCTGGCCGAGGCGCTCGCCTCGATCTTCCTCGAGGTCGTCGTCGCGCCGGGCTTCGACGACGACGCCCGCGCTGTCCTCGCCGCGAAGGCGAACCTGCGGCTGGTCGTCGACCCGGCCCTCGGCGCGGGAACGCCGCTGTCTCCCCCGGATCCGCTCGGGTCGGTCCGGACCGCCGGCGGGGCCGTCCTCGTGACTGCGCCCGACACGGCACCGGACGATCCGGCCACCTGGCGCCGCGCGACGACCCGGCCGCCGACGGCCGCCGAGGCCCGCGATCTCGACCTCGCCTGGCGGCTCGTCCGGGGCGTGACGAGCAACGCGATCGTGCTCGTCAGGGATGGCCGGCTCGTCGGCCTGGGCTCGGGGCAGACGAGCCGGGTGGATGCCGCTCGCCAGGCGGTCGACAAGGCCCGCGCGATCTCCGGCCCGGACGCCACCGTGGGGGCCGCCTGCGGCTCTGACGCGTTCTACCCGTTCGCCGACGCGGTCGAGGCCTGCCTGGCCGCCGGCGTGACCGCGTTCGCCCAGCCGGGCGGCTCGATGCGCGACGCGGAGGTGGTCGCGGTCGCCGAGGCGGCCGGTGCGACGATGCTCCTCACCGGGGTCCGCCACTTCCGCCACTGAGCCCACCCGAGGAGGGCGAGACGTGCCGACGTTCGGCTCCTTCCCAGAGGTGATCGCGGGCGGCGCCCTCGTCGCCGCCTATGTCTCGGTCTTCCTCCTCGTGGCGGGTGACGCGGTCGTCCCGATGCTGCCCGGCGAGACGACCGTGAGCGCCGCGGCCGTGCTCGCCGCCGTGGGCGTCCTCGACATCCGGCTCGTCATCCTCGCCGGCGCCCTCGGGGCGATCGGCGGCGATTCGGCCGCCTACTGGATCGGGCGGGCCGGGCGGGGGCCCGTCCAGCGGGCGCTCGTGCGTGCCGCGGGCGCTAAGCGGCTCGACTGGGCGGAGGGGGTCTTTCGCCGGCGGCGACTGCTCTTCATCGTCTTCGGGCGCTACGTGCCGGCGGGCCGGGTCGTGGTCAACCTGACCGCCGGCCGGCTGATCGGCTACCGGCGCTTCCTCCCGGCCTCGGCCCTCGCGGGCCTCATCTGGGCCACCCAGGGCTCGCTCATCGCGTACTTCATCGGTCGGATCATCGACCAGCCGCTGGTCGCCCTCATCGTGGCGATCGTGGCCTCGGCCGCGATCCTCTTCGCGGTGGCCGTGCTCGAGCGTGACGCGATCCGGTGGATCATCGCCGGAGGGACGGACCGGGATCGAGACGAACCGACGCCCGGCGGCCGCTCGTCCTGACGCATAGGGCCGAACCGACCTCGCGAAGGGACGTCGGCGGGTGCAGAATCAGGGCCTGACACCGGTGCGCGGGTTGCGTGCCCACCGATCCACATGCAAGGGGACTCCGATGAACGACGAGCCGACCACCCCGAATACCGACGAACCGAACGTCGGGCCGTCGACAGCCGACCAGGGACCGGTCGCGGACCGGGGCGACGAGCCGTCCGACGCGCCCGGCCCGCGCGACTTCGGGACGATCGTCACGGCCGTCGGCGAGGCGGTCCAGGAGATCGCCCGCGATGTCGCCGACCGGGCCGGCCCGGTCGTCAGGGACGTCGCCACGAAGGCCGGTCCGGTCGTCCGCGAGGCGACGGCCAAGGCCGCCGAGGTCGCGGCCAAGGCCGCCGAGGCCGCCGGACCGATCGCCAAGAAGGTCGCCGCGGCGACGGGGGACGTCGGCCACCGGGTCGCCGAGCGGAGCCGCGAGCTGGCGACCGACCTTCGCCGCTCCGGGAACGGTCATGGCCCAGGCGCAGGCCCAGGATCGACCGAGCCGGGCACCCCGCCTGCCGGGACGCCACCCGTCGAGCCCGCGCCCGTCGAGCCCGCCGCCGCCCACGACGCCGACGAGGGGGCCTCGTCCGACTGACGGCCTGGCCTCCCGACCGCCGCATCGCACAGCGTGGCGGCCGGCTGCTCGTCCGGGTTCGCCTCGGCGGACCGTGGCTCCCTGCTACCATCGCGCTCCCATGACCGATCGCTCGCGCTACTACGTCACGACCTCGATCGCGTATGCCAACAACCAGCCGGGCCTGCACACCCTCTACGAGGTGATCGGCGCGGACGCGGTCGCGCGCTGGTACCGGATGGTCGGCGTCGAGACCCGCTTCCTGACGGGGACGGACGAGCACTCGGTCAACATCGCCCAGCGGGCCGCCGAGGAGGGCAGGACGCCGAGGGCGTTCGTCGACGAGCAGGTCGAGCTGTTCCGGGCGGCCGAGGCGGGGCTCGCGATCGCACCCGACCGGTTCATCCGGACGACCGACCCGGACCACGTCCGGGCGGCCCAGGAGATGGTCCGCCGGGCGCATGCCAACGGCGACATCTACGTCGGGACCTACGAGGGCTGGTACTGCCCCAACGAGGGCTTCCGCAACGCGACCGATGTCCAGGAGCTGGCCCGCGGGACGATCTGCCCGAACCATCCCGAGGTGCCCCTCCAGTGGCTGACGGAGAAGAACTGGTTCTTCCGCCTGTCGGCCTACCAGGAACGGCTCGAGCGCCACTACGCTGACCACCCGGACTTCGTCCTGCCCGAGTTCCGGCGCAACGAGATGCTCGGCTTCATCCGCCAGGGCCTCGAGGATTTCTCGATCAGCCGGGCCGGCGCCGGCTGGGGGATCCCGTTCCCGATCCGCGAGGACGGCAGCTCCGCGCAGCTCCCGGACGGCTCGTGGGACCCCGACGCCGGGACGATCTACGTCTGGTACGACGCGCTGATCAACTACATCACCGGCGCCGGCTTCCCCGACGACCCCGAGGCGTTCGCCCGGTGGTGGCCGGCGGACCTCCACGTCATCGGCAAGGACATCGCCCGGTTCCACACGATCTTCTGGCCGGCGATGCTGTGGAGCGCCGGGCTCGAGGCGCCCCGCAAGGTCTGGGTCCACGGCTGGCTCCTGCGTCCAGGCGGCGAGCGGATGAGCAAGAGCCGCGGCAACTTCCTCGACCCGAACGCGGTCGTGGCCGCCTTCGGCGCGGACGGCGCCCGCTACGTCGACGCTGCGCGAGGTCCCCTTCGACCGGGACGCCGAGGTCAGCTGGGACTCGTTCGTCCGGCGCTACAACGCGGACCTCGCCAACGACTTCGGCAACCTCGTCAACCGGACCGTCTCGATGGCCAACCGCTACCTCGGCGGGGAGCGGCCGGCGCCCCGAGCAGCGGGCCGATTCGCCGCTCGGCGGCGCCTGGGCGCGAGACTCTCGCCGCGTACCGCGGCGCGGCTCGAGGGCTGCCTGCTCCACGAGGCCCTGGCGGTCCTGTGGGACTTCGTCGGCGGGGCCAACAGGACCGTCGACGCCGAGCAGCCGTGGGTCCTGGCCAAGGCCGCCAAGGCCGGCGACGCGGAGGCCGCGGCACGGCTCCGGGCGGTCCTCGGCGACCTCGTCGAGGCATGCCGCCTGATCGGGCTCGCGGCGGCCCCGTTCATGCCCGGCACGGCGCCCCGGATCCTCGCCCAGCTCGGCCACGCCTACCCGTACGGGGCCGATGGGAATGGCGGGCCGGCGCTCCTCGACGAGCTCCGCTGGGGCGCCCACGCCGGCGAGCCCGGCATGCTGACGACGCCGGAGCCGCTCTTCCCCCG
>CAWJIC010000045.1:0-8263 GCA_963842755.1 uncultured Chloroflexia bacterium
TATGCCCTGCTTCGAGTTACGTATTGCTCCAAGATCGGCCAGCTCAAGGTCCGAATCGGGCTGGGATGGGCGCGGTCGCACCGCTTCCAGACGGGCCAGTGCCCGGTCATGTCGTACAACCGGTTGCTGATGAACCTGATCCTGGCCGACAAGGCGCACATCGCCAAGGCCGTCAACGCCACGGCGATCTCGCTCGACGCCGCACCCAGCGGCTATCAGGAGTTCGACCGCGGTGTCGCCAAGAAGTTCGTGATCGATCCGCACGGGATGATCAAGACCTGACCAGGGTGACATCCGCCTCCGGTGGGGAGGATTCGCCTCCCCACCGGAGGCCTCACCTCAGCTCAGGCCCCCTGATGGGCGTGACGGACTTTTTCTTTGTCGCCCTCGAACGGGCGTGGCTTGGCTGCGTCCAACTGCGTGCAGCCTGACAAGGAGGAGAGGTCATGACGGAGAAGTTCATCGCTGAGATGGTCGGGACCGCGATCCTGGTCATCCTGGGAGATGGGGTCGTCGCGAACGTCCTTCTCGCGAAGTCCAAGGCCCAGAACTCCGGCTGGATCGTGATCACCGCCGGGTTTGGTTTCGCCGTCATGGCGGGCGTCTACGTCGCCGGTGCCGTGAGCGGCGGGCACATCAACCCCGCGGTCACGCTGGGCGTCCTGCTGACCAACCCCAGTTTCGGTGTCGATACCGCCGTCTGGTACTTTGCGGGTCAATTCATCGGCGCCTTCCTCGGCGGCGTCGTCGTGTACCTGCACTTCCTGCCACACTGGGCGGAAACCGAGAATGCCGATCTGAAGCTCGCGGCCTTCAGCACCGCTCCGGCCATCCGGAACACGGTTGCGAACCTGCTCAGCGAGATCATCGGCACGTTCATGCTGGTGCTCGGCATCTTCGGGATCACCGCCGGCGTGAACAACGTCGGGCCACTGGCCGCGCTCCTCGTGGGGTTCCTCGTGTTCGGCATCGGCCTCTCGCTGGGCGGCACGACCGGGTTCGCGCTCAACCCTGCCCGCGACCTCGGCCCGCGCGTCGCCCACTTCATCCTGCCGATCGCCGGCAAGCGCGACTCCGACTGGGCCTACGCGTGGATCCCGGTCGTCGGCCCGCTCATCGGTGGGGCACTGGGCGCGCTCGTCTACCAGGCGCTGTTCACGAATTTCGCGCTCAAGATCGTTTCCTGAGCCCGTCGAGCAGCAGGGGCTCGTATCGAAGGAAGATCGTCATGGCGTCAGACGGACCGAGAGAGGACGGGTCATGAAGAAGCTGATCAATGCGCCCGACAAGGTCGTCGACGAGGCGCTCGTCGGGATGGCGGCTGCCATCCCGACCTGACCCGGGTCGAACCACCGAACGTCGTCGCCCGACGGGATGCACCCCGCCGGGGCAATCGAGACGCGCGTAGCGTGGGTCCGCGACCTCTTCGAGCGGATCGACGTCGACAGCCGTGAGGGCAAGGCGGTGGCCGTCTGGAAAGCAGCGACCGATCAGGGCGTTAACCGGTCGGATTCAGTACACGAGTGGCTGCGGCGGGCGGCTTGACTGCGTATCGCGCCTTCCAGCGCGAGCACGAGCACGACGTCCTCGAGCCCGGTACCGGGTTCCCTCTCGTCAAGGGACTTCTAGCCGTCAATCAACGCCTTCCAGACCAGGAGCCGGTCAAGGTGATCGTGCTCTCTCGCAACGACGCGGACTCGGCCATGAGGGTCTTCAATTCAATCGAGGCGTACAGGGCTGAGCGTGGGAGCGGCGGATCGTTGGCAGGACGGCCATCGACGCACCGTCAGAACGGTCGCTCGATCAGCCCGTACGCGATGGCGATCGCGGTGATCGTGCTGACGATGACGCCGGCCAGGATCATCCAGACGAGCCCGGTGATCCCGTTCGTGATCCGCTTCTGGGCGCGGTGTTCCGCGTCCGCGTTGGCACCGGCGACCGTCTTCTCGATCCCGCCCCAGACGATGACCGCGCCGCAGATCGCGACGCCCAGACCGATCGCGATCGCGACGAGGGTTCCGATCATCTTGGTCACCGGCGCCAGCGCCTCCTTGGCGCCGGACGGGACGGACTCCGCGGCGACAGCCGGCCCGGCCCAGGTGAGCAGCAGGAGAGCCGCAGGCTGACGCTGCGATAAGCGCCAGATGAGTCGGCGTGAAGGCCCGGGTGAGCCGACGCATCGAGCTCGCCCCTCAGCCGGCTGCCGAGCCGGACTCGTCCGCCGCCGCTGGCCCCTCGCGGAACCGGCGCACGAACTCGGCGATCTGCGACTCGTCGGCCTCCACAAGGTCAAGCCCGGCGGCGCGGAACCAGCTGACCGTCCGGGTCAGGTCGCGGAGCCGATCGAACTCATCGATGCTGATGAGGACGACCGGGAAGCGGCCGTTCAGCGAGATCGTCTGGGGCTGGCCGGCCTGGACGCGGTCCATGATCTCGGCGATGACCCGCTGGATCTCACGCACACCCACCGTTCGCAACGGGGCGAGGATCTGCCTCGGCTGTCCGGCCAGTCGACGGATCGCGCTGAGGCTCGGCTGGACGCGTCCGTGGACGACGGCCGCCAGTTCGCTCGTGTCGCGTGCGAGCTCCGGGTACACCTCGAGGCCGTGCAGGGCCGACAGCGCCCGCTCGACGCGGATCCAGCGCTCGACCTCGTCGAAGCGGAGCATCGCCGCGGCCGGGTGTCCGTGCTCGAGCACGATCAGGGGCGAGCCCTCCTCCGCGATCTCGACGGCCACCCGCAGCTTCTGGCGGACCTCGTTCATCGGCATCGAGCGTAGTTCACCTCGCAGGGTCATGTGTCAGGCTCCCAGGTGAAGTCGGTGGGCACCGGTGCGACGACGGCCGCTTCGCCGCCGTGCCAGGTCAGCAGGACCGGCCGGCTGCGGGCGGTCCGGAGGGCGGATCGGAGGGTGCGGCGAAACGTCGTGACCGAGATCCGGGTCAAGCGCTCGCCTGGGACCGGAGGCCGAAGGAAGGCCATCGGGCGGCCTCGTCGGGTCACCAGGATCGTCTCGCCGGCCGACGCCCGGCTGACGTACTCGCTCGCCCGGCGCCGGAGGGTGCTGCTGTCGACGACGCATTCCATGGGCGCCACCGTAGCAGCCGACCGGCCCGAGTTCAATACCCCAGATGTACAAAATGTGTATGAGATGCGACGAGCGGATCTCGTGAAATCGGCCCCGCTCCCCGGGACAGCCGCGAGCCCCTCTACGCTCACCGACGGCGCGCTGTATGTCTGCATGAGCAGCAAGGAGTGCCCGACGGTCTCCCGGCTCCTCGCCGAGGAAGGTGGCCACTGGACGACACGATCATCTGGGCGAAGGATCGCTTCGTCCTCGGACGAGCCGACTACCAGCGCGGCTACGTGAACCGTGCTGGGTTCGAATGGAGACTTGGACGGTTGGATTCAGGCGGCCTCGGTCGCCTCGCGTGGACACCGAACCCCAACACTATGACCAGATCGTGGCCCCCTACCAACCGCGCGTGCCGAGCAGAGCTGGGTGATGGCAGGGCGCGGCTGCACGTTCGAGATCCGGAGTGGTCGGTACTGTGGTGCGACGGCCCTGCGCGATGGCGCGTTCTGCTTCTGGCATGACCCTGACAAGGAGGCCGACGCCGCCGAGGCGCGTCGCCTGGGTGGACTCCGGCGGCGCCGGGAGAAGACCGTCTCGTGCGCCTACGACTTCGCGGGCCTCGGCTCGATCGAAGCGATCCGGCGGATCCTCGAGATCGCCACGATCGACGCCCTGGGGTTGGAGAACTCGATCGCCCGGTCCCGGGTGCTCATCTCGGCGGTGCTCGCCGCGGCGAAGCTCCTCGAGACCGGCGAGCTCGAGGCACGGCTCGAGGCGTTGGAGGCAGCGATCGGGGCCGGGCGCGAGGGCGCAGCGGGTCTCGGCGCGCTCGAGGCCGAGAGCGACCTGCCATTCGGGGAACCGGCGGCATGAGGGCCGAGCGCCGGCTCGCGAAGCTCGAGGGGGCCCTCTCCCCGAAGGCTGCCGTCCTGCTCTGGCTCGCCGAGGCCCACGCGTTCCCCTCCTTGCCCGCCTACGTCGACTGGCTGAAGGATCAGCCGATGAGCGCGGCTCCCCACGTGCGGATCCCCGAACAGGTCGAGGCCGCGGTCCGGGCGTCGATGCGCGGGGCGCCGCGGACGGACATGGAGGCCGTGGTTGCACGGGCGGTGAAGGAAGCCGTCTTCCTCGTCGAGCTCGTGATCCGCCTAAACCTCGCGTCCGAGGAGGCCACCCGGTTCGAGGACCTCCGGTACGCCGCCCTCTTCTGGGAGATGCGAGGCATCAGCGCGGAGGCCGAGATCGAGACAGGGAGCGAGGGCCCACAAGGTCGTCGCGCCATCGCACGGCGCTGGGCAGCGCGGCGCGGTCTCCCCCTGGCTGGCGAACCTGGATTCGGCGAACGAGGCGCGGCAGCTCCTCGAGCGCCGCTACCTCGATGGCCGAAGCGTTCTCTTCCCCGCCCTCGGGCGGGACTGGGAGAAGCTGCGGGAGACCGCCGAGCGGCTCACTGGCCTGGGCGACTCACTGACGGTCCTGCGGGACGGCACATCCCGTAGGAGAGGCCTGCAAGACCTCGCCATTCGCCGCACCGCCGTCGGCAGCAGGGCCGAGGCACGCGCGGCATGCCTCGCGGACACGGCCCGCGCGGCGGCCCTCGACCTGCTCGGCGATACGGATGGGGCCGCGGCGATTGCCGAGCGACGTCTGCTTTCACGAGAGCGGTAACCTCGGTCGTCCCGGCTGGTTACGGCGCTGAGAGATCCCACTCGATGGTGGGCCGACCGCGTGCGACGAGCTCCTCGTTCGCGCGTCGAAACGGCGCACTGCCCACGAACGGCTGGCCGCCGTGGGAGGCCCGCCTCGTCTGCGCCTGGGCTCCCCACAGGAGGAACACGATCGGCTCGGGCTTGGCCGCTACGGCCGCCGCGATCGCCCCGCTCAGGCCCTCCCAGCCCCGGTGCGCATGGCTACCGGGCATACCCCGTCGCACCGTGAGGACGGTGTTGAGGAGGAGCACGCCGTCGAGGCCTGGCGCGGCGAGGACGAGGACTGAACGGGGCCAGGACGACCACGTCTTCACAGAGAGAGCCGGGCTCCGGTGGGCCGGTCGGCTCGCCCGACCGGGCCGTTGGGCCCTTCCGCGCCCCCGTCGATCGGCCTTGACTGGGGCCGTGAGGAATTCCGAGTTGGCAACTCAGGATTGGACGCTCGCCGATCTGCCGATCGGCGTGTCCGCCCGCGTCGTCTCGCTCGATCCGAGCCGACAGACGTCGCTCGCGAGCCATGGCATCCGCCCCGGCGTCATCGTCGAGGTCGAAGATGACGCCCCCTTCGGTGGACCGCGGATCGTCCACCTGGGCTTCGCGCGGCTCGCGATCGCTCGCGTCGTTGCCCGCGCGATCCGCGTCCGGCGCGAGCCTTGCGACGTCGTGAAGGCGTCGCGGTGAGCGCGGTCCGGGCCGCCGATCTCGCCTGCCATCGACCGCCCGATGCGGAGGCGACGCTCGTCGCCGCTGCCGCGGGCAGCCACCCTCCGACGGTTGCGCTCATCGGCCGGCCGAACGTCGGCAAATCAACGTTCTTCGCCCGCGCCAGCGGACGCTACGCGGAGGCGGCGAACGTGCCGGGGACGACCGTCGGTGTCGACCGACGAGCGGTCCGACTCGATGGTCGCGCAGCCGTCCTCGTCGATCTGCCCGGGGCGCTGTCGCTGACCGATCGGAGCGAGGGGCTGCCGGCGTTCTGGCAGCTGCTCCTCGCGGCGGCGCCGACCGCCGCCGTGGTGATCGTCGATGCCGGGGACCTGGCACGCCATCTCCCGCTCGCGCTCGCCTGCCGCGACCTGGGCATCCCGATCGTCGTCGCGGCGAATCTCGCCGACGAGGCGGAGTCGCGCGGGGTCGAGATCGACCTGGGCCGCCTCTCGCAATTGCTGGCTGCGCCCGTCTATCGGACCGTCGGGCGGCAGGGCAGGGGCGTCCTGCCCGCGGTCGGCGAGGCGATCGGCCTGGCGAGCGATCGATCGAGCACCCGGCGGACGACCCCACGCCGGACCGTGCCCGCCCGACCCTACTCGGCGTCCGCGATCCGTCGCGTGAATGAGATCGCGGCGAGGCTCGCCCGCGGTGATCAGCCGGAAGCGGCGCCGCCCGAGCTCGGGTCGGCCGTCGCCAGCGGGCAGGTCTCGCCGATCGGCGCGGCGACGATCGCGCTGGCCGACGTCCTCGAACCCGAGCGCTGGGCGATCGCCGAGCGCTGGGCAGCCGAGGTCGAGCGCCGTTCTACAGTCAGACCAAGGCTCGCCGACCGGCTCGCCCGGCGGGTCACCGCGCCGTGGCCTGGGCTGCCGCTCTTCGGGCTCGTGACCCTCGCCAGCCTCGTGGCGACGATGGCCGTCGGGACGTTCCTGTCCGGCATCCTGAGCGGCGCCTGGAGCGCGGCCGTCTCGCCGGTCCTGACAGGCGTCGTCGGCGCGCTGGTCCCGATCAAGCCGCTCGCGGCGGCGATCCTGTGGGCCCTCGACGGCGGGCTGCTCGCGATGCTCTCGGTCGGCATCCCGTTCGTCCTGTCGTTCTACCTCTTCCTGGCCGTGCTCGAGGATTCCGGCTATCTCGCCAGCGCCGCCGTCCTGAGCGATCGCATCTTCAACGCCCTCGGGCTGCCCGGTCGGGCGGCGATCCCGCTCCTCGCTGCCACCGGCTGTAACGTGCCGGCCATCTACGGCACGCGCGTCCTCGACACGCGGCGCGAGCGACTGCTGGCCTCGTTCCTGATCGTCCTCACGCCCTGCTCGGCCCGGTCGGCGGTCGTCATCGCCGCCCTGGCGCCCTTCGCCGGACCGCAGGTCGCCCTGCTGGCCTTCGGGGTCGTCGCGCTCATCGGCGTGACGGCTGGCCTGGCGGCCAACGCGCTCGTGCCCGGCCGTCAGTCGCCGCTCGTCCTCGAGCTGCCACCGCTCCGCCGGCCGATCGCCCGGCAGGTCGCGGCCAAGGCCTGGTTCCGCTTCCGCTCGTTCGTCACGACGGCGACCCCGGTCATGCTCGCCGGCTCGTTCGTCCTGGGCGGCCTCTACGAGACCGGGGCGATCCGACCGATCGAGGACGCGATCGGACCCTTCGTGACGGGCGTGCTCGGGCTGCCACCGGTCGCCGGCATCGCGCTTGCCCTCGCCTTCCTGCGCAAGGAGCTCGCCCTCCAGCTGCTCCTCGTCCTGGCGGTGGCCGAGTACGGGTCCGGCGCGTCGAGCCTGGCGGCGTTCATGACGTCCGGCCAGCTCTTCGTCTATGCGGTCGTGACGGCCGTCTCGGTGCCCTGCGTCGCCACGCTCGCGACGCTGGCCGACGAGTTCGGCTGGCGGCCGGCCCTCGTCGTGACCGGGGCGACCCTCGGCGTTGCTCTCGCGGCGGGCGCGCTCGTCGCCCGGCTCGCGGGGGTCGCCTGACCGTGCATCGGGCCCGACCAGATCGAGTGGAGTCAGTTCGAGCAATGGTCGCGGCCCGGCGGTTGGTGGTCGCGAACGATCCGAGATCCGGCGACGCAGGCCCGTCGGCCGCCCGATCGTCGTGATCTCGATGAGGCCACCGCGCGAGAGGGCCCGACGGATGCCGGCTTCCTCGGTCGCTTCGCCGGTCTCCATGCCAGGGCTCATTTCACGAGCCCTCATTCCGTCGGGGTAAGTCGCACGACCGGGAAGACCCGGTCCGTCTCACGACCGGGAAGACCCGGTCCGTCTTCTGCACGTAGGCACCGAAGCGAGGCGCGGCCGCGACGATCCGCCGCCATGCCTCGTCGCGCTCGAGGCCCGTTAGGGATTCGGCGCGCACCTTCAGGCGGCGGTGGTCGACCTCGACCCAGACATCGTCACGGTCGTTCGCGAGGTTGAAGTACCAAGCGGGATGACTTGCCGAGCCTAGGGCGGTCGCGGTCACGAGCCAGGTCCCCTGCCGGGTGTCCTGGAACCTCGGGAGGAGCGCCCTCCGACGGTTGCCGGTCCTGGCACCGACCGTTTCCAGCACGAGGAAGGGCACTCCCTGCATCCGCATCCGGCTGCCGAAGAGACGGTAAGCGGCGGCGCTGAGGCCCTTCATCGCGCGGGCACCATTGCCAAGATCGCGGTTTATCTGCGGTCGATCGCGCGCGACGACGCCGCGTCCTCGCACCTATTCGAGCCCGCGGCGTCCTAACAGCGCGTCCCGGCCGGCGTGGGTGCGTCCCCGGGCCTGGTCGGGGACGCCATGGCAAAC
>CAWJIC010000046.1:0-9735 GCA_963842755.1 uncultured Chloroflexia bacterium
CGCCAGCGCCTCCTTGGCGCCCGATGGGACCGACCCCGCGGCGGCGACCGGACCTGCCCAGCTCAGCCACAGGAGAGTCGCGGTAATGCTGCGATAAGCGCCAGATGAGTCGGCGTGAAGGCCCGGGTGAGCCGAGGCATCGAGCTCGCTCCTCAGCCGGCTGCCGAGCCGGACTCGTCCGCTGCTGCCGGCCCCTCGCGGAAGCGGCGTACGAACGCGGCGATCTCCGGCTCGTCGGCCTCCACAAGGTCGAGCCCGGCCGCGCGGAACCAGCTGACCGTCCGGGTCAGCTCGCGGAGACGATCGAATTCGTCGATGCTGATGAGGACGACCGGGAAACGGCCGTTCAGCGAGATCGTCTGGGGCTGGCCGGCCTGGACCCGATCCATGATCTCGGCGATGACCCGCTGGATCTCGCGAACACCGACCGTTCGCAAGGGAGCGAGGATCTGCCGTGGTTGCCCGGCCAGTCGCCGGACCGCGCTCAGGCTTGGCTGCATGCGGCCGTGGACGATGGCCGCCAGTTCGCTCGTGTCGCGTGCGAGCTCCGGGTAGATCTCGAGGCCGTGGAGGGCCGACAGGGCGCGTTCCACGCGGATCCAGCGCTCGACTTCGTCGAAGCGAAGCATGGCCGCGGCGGGGTGTCCATGCTCGAGCACGATCAGGGGCGAGCCCTCCTCCGCCAGCTCAACCGCGACCCGCAGCTTCTGACGGACCTCGTTCATCGGCATCGAGCGCAGTTCACCTCGCAGGGTCATTTGTCAGGCTCCCAGGTGAAGTCGGTGGGCACCGGTGCGACGACGGCCGCTTCGCCGCCATGCCAGGTCAACAGGACCGGCCGGCTGCGGGCGGTCCGGAGGGCGGATCGGAGGGTCCGTCGAAACGTCGTGACCGAGATCCGGGTCAAGCGCTCGCCGGGGACCGGCGGCCGGAGGAAGGCCATCGGGCGGCCTCGCCGGGTCACCAGGATCGTCTCGCCGGCCGACGCCCGGCTGACGTACTCGCTCGCCCGGCGCCGGAGGGTGCTGCTGTCGACGACGCATTCCATGGGCGCCACCGTAGCAGCCGGCCGGCCCGAGTTCAATACCTGAGATGTACAAAATGTGTATGAGATGCGACGGGCCGAATTGCTGACGGCCGGACGTCACACTATGACCTGATAGCGACGATTCGAGGGCGCTCGGCCAACGTTCCTGATCGCCGGCCTCGAGGAGCTCGTCGAGCTGATCGCCGCCTAACGCGGCGACACAGGCCAGAGCTGTTACCGACGGACGATCCAACCCTCGTTGCGGATGAGGTCCGTGAACGTGATGCACGAGACGCCCAGCTTGCCGCAGACGTACGGGATCTTCGGCCGCGCCTCGTTGCCATCGGGACCCTCGCCTGTCACGACCGTCGCGCCGGTCAGCCGTGCCACCGCGATGACGAACGGGTCGGCCCGGTTCCGGCCCTTCATGTTCATGACCATCCGCTCGTTCGCGGCCAAGATCCGCTTGACCTCGTTCGTCACCGCGGGCGTTGTGGGCCTGATGAGCTTCCCCGTCGCGTCCCTCACGCACCACGCCTTCACGACGGCATCCCGCTTCTTGACCTCCTCCCACACCTCGTGCGAGATAAAGAAACGGCCGTCGGCGATCAGGTCCTCTACGTACTCCCAGATCCCCGGAAAGGCCGACTCGAAGTACATGCGCTCGAGTCCGTCGATCAGCGCGCTGGTGTCCACCGAGTAGAGCGGACCGCCTGTCACCGCGCGGCGTCCTCCAGCTTCGGGATCTGGTCAAAGCGAATGTCCAGGTAGTCGGCGACGTCGAGGAACGTAATCGCGCGGCCGCGGAACGCGTCGAGGACGACGCGGACGTATCCGGGTCCGAGGTCTCGCGCCTTCACGACGTAGTAGGAGGGGCCGGACTCCGCTTGGCGCTGCCTCTCTTTGGCCTCCTCGTACCCCTTCTGGAAGTCCGGCTTCAGCGCCCAGTAGACGTCCCACGAGGCCTTGTCCAGGGAGATGAGGCGGAGCAGCATCGACTCGGCGCTCGCACCGAACGGCTTGGCCAAAGCGTCGAGCTCGCTCGTCGTCCAGCGCCGATCCGCCTGGGCGCGGGCGACGACCGCCACGGCGGTCAGTGCGTCCCGCGGCATCACCGCCGCCGCGGCGACCCGGTTGCAGTAGAGCTCGATGCGGTCCTCGGCCTGGTCGGCCTTGCGGTCCTCCCGCATGTCGCAGACGCCGCCTGCGTTCAGCACCAGGTGGGCGAGCTCGTGAGCTAGCGTGAAGAGACGACGTCGCTGGAAGTCAGACCCGTTCAGGCCGATGACTGGACGCGGCCACTCGGAGACTGAGAAACCGGCCATCTCGTCGGGCGGAACCCGATGAGTCTGGACGACAAGGATATCCCGCTCGTCGGCCGCGTCGATCCACCCAGACAGCGCGAGGCTCGGCCTCGCCCAGGCGGTCCGATCAATGCCCATCCACTCGCGGATCTCTCACATGAACCCGCCTGCTCAGGCGGCGTGTCGAGGCTGATGGTCGCTGCGGCCGCCTGGGCCCCCTCGGGCAGAGCGCCGAGATCGGAGAGTTCGAGCAGGACTTCGCGTTGGGTGAGTGCACGCCAATACTCGGCGGTGAGCTCCGGCGACGGCGCGATCGCCATTCCCATCGTGCCGGATCTGAAGTCGCGCAACGCGTCGAAGTCCTTGGCCGGTCTCGGCAGGAGCAAGACGGCCAGCGAGCGCTTGTACGCGGCGGCCGCCTTGCGAAGCTGCGGTAGCGTCGGTGTGGTCTCGCCACTCTCCCATTTCGCCAGCGTCGCGGGGCTGACGCCGATCTTCTTGGCGGCCCGCTCCGGCTTCAAGCCAATCGAGTCGCGCGCCCAGATGAGGACCGACGCCTCGACCTCGAGGCGTTCGTCGTCCTCTGGCAGTTGGAGCTGCTTGGGGACCAGGGCGTCGCTCACCGGGTCAGTCTCGCACGGGGGCGTTGGGGAGAATCGTCGACGTCGGCTCGGCGTATTGACCTGCTAAGCAGGGCGCCGACTTACGGCGGCCCCTGCAGGAGGAGCGGCATCGGTCTTCCGCGCGCGGAAACCCGTGGGTGCGTCCCCAGGTCTGGTCGGGGGCGCCATCGCACAAGAGTTCACAGGACGTCCCATGGCACCAAGAACAGCATTGCCTGAATCATCGTCCCCAGTAGGCCTTCATTTAGATTAACGGGTCGTGAGGCTCCACCGCGGTGTCAGAATCCCGAACACTATGAACCCATGGTGTTTAGCACGTGCCCGCGCGCGGCTGCGAGACGCCGGTGACCGATCTAACCGAGGGACGACGCTTCGACGGCTCGATGGGTCCTATCCGATTGAACCACGTCGGTCGACGCGCCGCTCGACTCGCTCCTCGCCGGGGTAGACCCAAGCCCGGCCGCCTGCCTCTAATTTGGTTGCGCTCGCAACGGAAGCGTAGAGTAGGGCAGGTTCACGGCCGATCAGCCTGTCGTTCGGTCGTCCAAGTGTCTCGACTGGAGTCACGGCAATGACACCCGGCGATCTCGGTCTACTCATCCTGCGTCTCGTGATCGGCCTGACCTTCGCCGCCCACGGCGCGCAGAAGGCATTTGGATGGTGGTCGGGTCCCGGGTTTGCCGGCTGGCGCGCCGGGGTCGAGAGCATGGGGCTCCGACCGCCTGGCTTCTGGGCCCTCGTCTCGACGGCGGCCGAACTCGGGGGCGGGGTCCTGCTCGCCGTGGGTCTCCTCACCCCCCTCGCGACCGCGGCGCTCATCGCCCAGTCGGTCGTGATCGTCGGGCTCGTCCACCTGCCGAAGGGTTTCTGGAACAGCAACAGCGGCGTCGAGTTCCCGCTCAGCCTCGCGGCGGGGGCCGTGGCCCTCGCCGGCACGGGATCTGGGTCGGCGTCGCTCGATGCGGCGCTGGGGCTGTCGTACTCGGCGGAGGTTCGCGGTCTGCTCATCGCGGTGGGGGTCCTCGGTGCCCTCGTCGGGCTTGCGATTTCGCGCGTTCGGCCAGTGGAGCGCCCAGCGGCGGCAGGGCCACGCTAGAGCGGCTCAGGCCGGCGGTCGCCCGGACACGCGCGGCGGTTCAGGGTCGGGGACTCCACGTCACCCTCGACACGCGTGAGTTCTTCCAGGCGCGTCCGCGAACGAGGGCATCTGACTCTTGCTGGGACAGCGAGTCGACCAGGCGACGGTTGCCGCGGAAGTAGGTCGCCTCAGTCGGCCGTCATGATGGCCCGAATAGCTCAGGCAGAGCCTTCCTGGGCGTCCGGCAGAGGCCCCCGTCGGCGCGATCTGGCCAAACCCCAAGAGGGATCGCCGTCGACGTGCGGAGCGGGGGCCATGCCTATCCTAGCCCTCCAGCCAAATCTCTTGTCCCGTTCGGCTGGCCACTTGCGTTAGGTCGCCGAGGCGAGTCAGATCAGACGACGTCGGCTGACACCTTCGCGCAGGTCAACGCTCCGGCTCGAGATCCGACTGCCCGGAGGCCTCGTGCGACCAACTCCGCACCGACGTAGCTCGTCCTCGCCGGTCGAAGGCGGCAAGCAGGATCCCATCGACAACCCGGATTGGCCGATCGTCGTGTTGTCCGATCACGACCCGCCAGTGAGCGATGCCGTAGGTTGTGCCGACCCCAAGGATCTCGCCCTGGAACCGGATCGCCTGCTGCCCGGACATCACTTCGGCCCAGTGGGCAGCGATCCCGCTTCGGCCCCGGATGAGCTCCCCGAATGGGGACGGCTGAAAGGTTGCACCGGGTGCGAACAGAGCGGCGGCGGCGTCCGCATTGCGCCGCTCCCACGCATCTCCGAACGCCGTCAGCCAGACGGTCATGGCTTGGACGTTCATGCCATCAGGCGCCGGCGTCGACGGACGCCGGACCGCTGACACCAGGACCATGAGACACGCCTCGCCCTCCCGTCCGATCTAGTCGAGGAACCCTCGGAGCTTTCGCGAGCGACTCGGGTGGCGGAGCTTCGCGAGCGCCTGATCCTCGATCTGTCGAATCCGCTCGCGGCCGAGGTGGAGTTCGGCGCCGATCTCCCGACGCGTCCAGACCCGCTCGTCATCGAGGCCGAAGCGGAGTCGAATAATCCGCCGTTCGCGCCCCGTGAGGGAGTTGAGGACGGCGTCGAGCTGCTCTTTGAGGAGCCGATCGCAGGCGGCGTCGAGGGGGGCGAGTGCGCCCCGGTCCTCGATGAGGTCGCCGAGCACCACGTCGCCCTCCTCGCCCGCCGGCTGCTCGAGCGAGATCGGCTCCTGCGCGGTCCGGAGGATCTCACAGAGCCGCTCAGGGGTGATCCGCAGGCCGGACTCGCTCGACAACGCCGCGGCGACCTCGTCGATCGTCGGCTCGCGACGGAGCTCGTACGCCAGGTCGCGTGAAACCCTCCGAAGCTGGAAGAGCTGATCGCCGGTGTGGACCGGGAGCCTGATCGCGCGGGACTTATCGGAGATCGCCCGGGTGACCGATTGGCGGATCCACCAGTGCGCGTACGTCGAGAACTTATAGCCGCGGGTGTAGTCGAACTTCTCGACCGCGCGGATCAGCCCGATGTTTCCCTCCTGGATGAGGTCGAGCAGGCCGAGTGCCGGAGCGCCGCGCGACACGTACGCCTTGGCAACGGTGACAACAAGTCGCAGATTGGCCGTGATGAGCCGCTCTCGCGCCGCCTGCCCCAGCCTGACGAGCTCGCCCGCGGATTCCACGCTCGCCGCTTCGGCCGGCGCCCTCGAGTAGCCCATCTGTCGCAACAGCGCGGCGTCCCGACCGGCCTCGATCCAGCGCCGGAGGGCGGGGATAGCGAGCCCCTCGCGGGCCCAGGCCTCGAGCACCCGAATGATGGCGCTGCGCCCTAGGTCGTCTTCGGCGACCTGAGCAGCTCGGCAGCCCAGGCCAAGGATCGAGCGGGCGCAGTTGGCCTGCTCGGCCGCGCGCCGAGCTGGTAGGGTCCGACCACGCTCCGTCCGACCGGGATCGGCGAGCTGGCGATAGGCGACCAGGAGTGCGCGCGCATTGTGGACGAGTCCGCTCTCGCCGATCCCTCCGTCGGCGCCGACGGACGGGATGGCAGGCGGCGCGGGAAGCGAGCCCCCGACCGCGGCCGCCGCAATGGCGGAACGGACGATGCGTTCGGTCTCGGTTCCGAACGGTAAGCGGTACGCGGGGTTCGCGGCGCGGGTATCTCGCTCCGTCTCACGCTTCGTCCACTCCCAGAGCGAGAAGATGGCCCGCTCGGGCTCAGCGACGATCTGTCGACCCAGCACGATCGCCTTGGCGAGGACGACCTCCTCCCCGGCCGTGAGGAGGCTCAGCCTGCCGATCGCTCCGAGATACGCAGCGAGTGTGTCGCTGAGGAGGCCGCCCAAGGCCGGGACGAATTCGGGCGGCCCATGGCCGGCGTCCTCGAGCAAGCCGCTCTCAGCCGGCCCTGGAAGCGCCGGAGCGACCCGATCGACCGGTGCGATCCCACCGCGTTCGACGGGGAGCCGGCCGGGGGTGCGGTCGGGCGCCAATCCTTCGGAGGGTGCCTGTGCCAGGGGACGCATTCGGAGTCTGCCATAATTCCGAGTAATCTAGTCGGAATTGGATTGTCTCACTTTCCGCGTGACTTCTCAATGGGTCTCTTCGACCTCCCGGGCAGCCAGGACCCAGCCCCAATGGGGTTGCGCGTCGCCCGCCCGGTCCCTTGCTCCGACCACGGAACTCGTCCTCGCCGAGATCGGCCCGTGAAGAGAACCGTGCTCCAACGGCTCCCGGGTGGGGCGAAGACTCCCGTCTTCCAAACGCCCCATTCTTGGGTGTAGAGTCGACGGGCCCGGAGGGGCATCAGAAGGCTCAAAGGCGACGAGGCCGATGGCAACATCAGCGGAGGCGGCGGAGAGCCGGCGGTTCCTTCGGGCGTTCTGCTGCCTGGGGTTGGCGCGCCTACTCGAAGTCCGCGAGCACCTCGGTCGCGGCTTGCGAACGCTCGGTCGTCGACGAAGGCGACCTCCACCGGCCGGCCTGGCGTGTCGGCGATCCGAGCACGACTCGGAGCTCACGCCACCGGCACAATCCAAGTGTATCGTGAGGCCATGCCAGCCACGACGATTGTGGTCGCCCCGCTTGCGGCCCCGATCCCGCGCACTGCGATCTCGATCGGTCTCGCGCCCGACCTGCGCCCCCGCCTGGCGGCCCTCGCGCACGGCAGGAGCCTCGTCATCGACTACGTCGCGAGTCGCTGCTGCACGAGCGTTGCGATCGGCGACCTCACCGTCCGCTGGGAGCAGCAGATACCTGGCCCCGGGTTTGTCGAGCTCGCGCCGATCGAGGGCGTGCCGATGTTCGTCGAGCAGCGACTCCTCGGCCTCCTCACCAGCGCCGGACCGACGATCCAGCTCGAGGCTGTCGACGAGGTTGCGGATCGTCTGCCCATTGGTTCCAGTGACCCGGAGGAGGGCAGCCCAGGCCTGGGCTTCGGCGAAGCGGCAGGGCTCGCAGCCCTCGCTATGACGTCCGATCGGATGGCCGATGACGAGCCGGGTCCAGCCCGTCACGAGCGGGCTATCGTCGGGGTGACCCTCGACGAGGCGGGGCATCAGGCCCGCGAGGTAGGTCGGGTCCATCGTCCGCCCGTCGAGGCGACGCAGGTCCCCCTGTGCGCGAGCAGACCACGTCGCCCAGGCTTCCGGGCTCGCTTCCCAGGCGGCGCAGCCCTGGCGCCAGACGTAGCGACCGAGCGCGGTCCCGTTGCGCACGATCTTCCCCTTCGCCGCCGTCGCAGGCGGCGGATTGAGCGCAGCCCGGGCGACCGCGACGATCGCGTCGATCGTGGCCGAATTGGGTTTTCCACCGCAGGTGCCCCCCTGTCGCTTCTGGTGGGGGTTCCCACGGCTGACGGCCGACCTGCCCTTGCCGGTGCCCGGTGTCGGGGTGCCCCCGGAGTAGGCTGATCAACGGTGCATCACGGGGCGGATAGAGGCGAGCGACGGGAGGCTCCCCGAGGGGACCTCCGTTCTCAGGATCCCCCGGAGAGCGGACTCTCTGATGACCCCTTCCTCCGCATCGCCCGGACCGATCGCGGACGAACGCGCCTGACGCCGGCCGCCTTCTTGGCTTCGTATGAGGCGCGGGCGCGGTTGGCGTTCCGCGCCCGCTTCACCGCGGTCCGCGAGATGACCGCCCGAACGGCGGTCATGGATCGACGCCTCGCCATGGTCGTCGAGCGCCCGCCGCGAGAGGGGCGGCCGTCCTCCTGATCGGAGCAGGGCCTTGCGGATCTCCTCGCGGTAGCGGAACTCGTCGGCGAGTTCCGACAGGTCGAGGAGCATGAGCGCGACGACGAGTTCGAGCCGGCGCTGGTTGCGGAAGACGAGGCGGCGCGTCCAGAGGCGCTTCGTGATCTCGTCGAAGACGTGCTCGATCGCGCCGTTCGAGCGCGGCCGGCCAGGCTGCCAGGTCGCGAACCCGCGGGTCAGCAGTGGAGCCTTCTTGGCGAGCCAGGAACCCGTGATCGGAAGGCCAGCGGCGGACGCGTCGGCGACGAACGCGGCCCACTTCGCGGGGTGCGCGATGGCCGCCGGGACCCGAACCGCGAGATCGCCGTAGGGACTCTCGCCGTCGGCGATCAGGCGGTCGATGAGGAGCCGTTGGAGATGGCCCTCGCAGGTGTGGATCACCGCCCTCGGCCAGACCTTCCGCACGGCCGCCTTGATCCCCCTGTCGTCATCGCAGATGACCCAGGAGGGCTGGCCGGGGATCGAGGCGAGGGCCTTCCCCCACTCGATCGCGTCGCAGCCACCGGCCACGAAGACACGCCAGGGCTTGCCCGTGCCCTTGCCGCCCGGATAGCCATGGACTCCGAGGAGATGGAAGGTCTCTTGTTCCGAGGTGACGGTTCCGTCGGGCTGGCGAGTCGTCAGAGTGAAGGGGATCGGCTTCGCGTCGAGGACGACGGCGTCGGGCCAGTACGCGGGTGGCGCGAGTGCGTCGATCACGACCGGGGCGAAGGTCGCAAGGTAGTCGGTGGCGAGTTGCGCGTGGTGGCTCGGGACGCCGACGCCCAAGAGGATCTGGCTCATCCGGTTCGCCTCGCGGCGGGTCGTCCGGCTCGCCCATCGCAGGCTCGTTCCGCGCCCGACGGCCATGAGCGTCCGTGCGGCCTCGTGGATCGTGAAGACATGGTCGCGGGCTGTCTGAGGTCCCTCGTGGCGATCGAGAACGTGCTCGCACGACTCGCATCGCCGTCCTCCGGCGCGCGGGTTGTGCGGGGTCGGGTGGCGGCGCGCGAGCGGCTCGATGAACTTGTGCGGACGCCTCCCGTCCGGGTGGAACGGGGTTCGCTGCCCCGTCCGTGGATCCCTCTTCGGAAGGCAGAAGAACCGCGGCCGCTCGAAGTCGGTCCCGCGGGCATAGAAGCCGTCCAGCCAGGTGTCGCCCTGGTGGCCGAAGGGGCAGGGTGGTCGGGTAATCAGGAGGCGGGGTCGTGGCATCGGGTCGTCTCAGCGGTTCCTTGGCCGAGATCGTCCCGCCTTCGCGCGTCAGGTTCTATGGCACAGAGATCCTGATGAAACCCCCACCAGAAGCGACAGGGGGGCAGGTGCCTCACAGGCGCCAAGCGGTCGTTGACAGATCCGTCGGCAATTCCGACAATGAAGGTCGGAATTAGCCAGGCGAACCGCTCGCACGGCTCACCGACCGCCACTTGGAGAATTGGATGACCGCCACCCGGCCGACCGTCGACAACG
>CAWJIC010000047.1:0-30990 GCA_963842755.1 uncultured Chloroflexia bacterium
TGGGTGCCAATCATCGTCCGCACCTCCGCTCGATCGCGTTGCCCCGCCACCCGGTCCGGGAACCGGGCATGCCAGGAAGGTGCGGCGAGCAGCGCGCGGATTCGACCCGCGCCTCGGGTGCAAGAACGATGCGGTTCGGTTGCCGAGACGGTCGCGACCCGGGTGCGGCGGGACCCCGCGGGGGATCTGGGCGGTAGGAGGTGGGCGAGTAGGATCAACCTTGACCCAGAAGGGTTCCGACTCTTTCCGTTTTCGGAATGGGCATCTGACTCATTTCGGGATGGGCGCCTCACCCGGGCAGTACGCCTCCAATTCGTCGAGCGCCTTGGTCGCGGTCGTCATCCGGAGGGCGGCCAGCACGACGGACAGGTCGTCGTTGGCGGTGACCTTCACGATTCGCCCGCCCGGTACCGGGACGGCGTCCTCAACCACCTCAAACTTTGCGGTCAGGTCCTTCCACTGTTTGCCGTGCGCCCAGGCGCTGAGCAGGCGATAGACCGCGCGCCCACGGGCCGGCGGGAGCCCAGCGTAGCCGTCGAACTGGGCGGTCAGCCCCGGCACCCGTGTTCGTCCGATCTTGGCGGCGTCGCGTTCTGACTGCAGTTCACGGATCCGAACGGCCGCGCTCTTGGCGGGCGACTTGATGGCATCGGGGGCGATGCCGAAGTCCCGCTCGAAGTCGCGGCGGTTCCCATAGTCCTCGAGAAGCAGAGCCACGCCGCGTCGGATGCGCTCGGCAGAGTCCTCTCGAGGGTCGGTGAGCCAGCGGCAGGTGACCGGCCCCTCCATTGCGCCACGGATGAGCGTCATGTGGACCCCGATCGGATGCACCCCCACGGTCAGGAGCCGGTGCCACATGACCAGGTGCTCGATGCCGGTCGTGAGCTGGTTGATCGCCATGATCCGGAGGTGGCGGCCGAGTGGCGACGACTCATCGGTGGCCGCCTCCGAGCCAGGCAGTGCGCCAGCCCGCGCCGTCGCCGTAAGGCGGTCGAACAGGACCAGCGCCTGGGCGAGGATCTCGGCGAGCCTCGAAGTGATGCGCGGGTCCTGCGTGTCGCCGTCGAAGCCTTCGGAAGCCATGCAGCGACGATACCGGGTCAGTCACTCCACTGGCGTCGGCGGGCCGCGGCGACCGAGCACCCAGCGCTCGGCATCGACGAAGGGTCAGAAGTCGTACTTCTACGGGACCTTGACCGCGACGCCGGCGCGCCTCGCCTCGCTCCGCCGTAGAGGGTGTAGGCCAGGACACTGTACTTCGCATCGTCCGCCCGGGCGATCCCGCCGATAGCCTTGGGAGAACTCGCCGATCCAGAAAACCGAACAGGACGAGGTGCTGTTCTACTCGCCGGCAAGCAGGCAGTTCTGGCTGGGCACCCTGAGCGGGACCACCTAACCGGGTCCGCGCCCTCCAGCGGCCGACAGCTTCTGAGGCTGGCGGCGGGTGAATTACGGCTTCTTGCGCCCCTTTTGCAGCGTCTTGGCGGCTTCCGTCTCGCGCTTCTCCGGCGTCCGCGGGTTCCGCAGGTCCTTTCCGGCTTTACTCAGATCGGCCTTGCTCGGCTTCTTTGCTGGCATCGCGATGGCCTCCTAGTGCATCGACAGTCAACGACCGCCGGGCGCCTACGCCTAGAAAGCATAGAACGCCCGTTCGTGCGGCGTTCGCGATGAACGGAAGGGACGCCTCGTCGTGAAGCTTGCGGCAGAGCACGGCGAGACGCTCCTCGTCTCTAGCGTCGAGTTGCCTATCCCTCAAGCACAGGCTGGAGGTAGGATCGGTGGGTGCCCCGTCCCTCGTTCCCGACCACGGTCCAGCAGTTCACGGCGCTCTTCTCCACGGAGGAGGCCTGTGAGAGCTACCTCGAACGCTGCCGCTGGCCGGACGGCTTCGTGTGCGTTCGCTGCGGCTCGCTCCACGGCTGGCGGATCGTGCGCGCCGTCCGGAGCCGAGCAAGATCCGCCCCGCCAGGCACGACGTTGCGCCGCGTCGTCTGGGAATGCGCCGACTGCCACGAGCAGGTCAGCTTGACCTCGGCCACGATCCTCGACTCAACCAAGCTGCCCCTGACCATCTGGTTCCTGGCCGCCTTCTTCGCGGTCACCGACAAGCGTGGCCTCTCGGCGGTGCTCCTGGCGCGCCACCTTGGGCTCGGCTCGTACAAGACGGCCTGGTTCCTGCTCCATAAGCTGCGTCGGGCAATGGTGAACGCCAACCGCACGAAGCTCCGCGGCCGGATCGAGATCGACGGGACCTGGGTCGGCGGCTACCAGCCCGGGCTCAAAGGCGGTCGTCAGCTCAAAGGCCGCAAAGCGGCAATGGTGATCGTGGCGGCCGAGACCGTGACCGTGCAGGAGAAGGCCCGCGCCGTTCGCATCCGGGCCGAGGTCGTGTACAACGAGAATGCCGTTTCGGTCGCCGACTTCATCACGCGGCTGATCGAGCCGGGCTCGGTCATCGTGAGCGACGGCCTCCACCCGTACACGGACGTGACGCGAGAACTCGGCTACGCCCACGAACGCAGGGTCCAGGGCGACCTGCGCAAGCCCGGAGTCGTCGGGGTCGTGCCGGTGGCCCACAACACGATCAGGAACTTGAAGGGCTGGCTCAACGGGACCCACCACGGGGTCGGTCGGCCGCATCTCCAAGCCTACCTCGACGAGTTCGTGTTCCGGCACAACCGCCGCGACAACCTCGAAGCCGCCTTCCAGACGCTCCTGGGCCTCGGCTCAAAGCACGCGCCCGTCCGCACCAACACGATCCTCGGGGCCCAGGACCTGCCCTACTTCCAGTACCCCGATGAGAACCCTCAGCCTGTGCTTGAGGGATAGGCAACAGCGTCGAAGAGCCGTTCCTTCCGGTCGGGGGCGGGATGGATCGGAGTTTCGACGGAGGCGCTTCTCGCCGTCCAGGGCAACCGAAAGGTGATTGGTCTTTTCGCCAAGGATCAAGCGTCTGATCAGGTATCAGGACATGCGCGCCTACGGGCTGTGTAGAAAGCCCCGTTCCATGGCGCGAATCGAAGCCGCCTGTCTTGACACCCGGAAGGCTGCTGACGAATGCGTGACGATCCGCTGCGCGTCAGCCAGTCGAGCGTCGATCGGTGGGATGAGGGGCCCCATCGCTTCAATCAAGAGCGAGACCTCGCGGTCGAAGATTGCCGCGGGCATGAGCAGCGCTGCCATCCCCATGTTCGCTTGGACCTCTCGCCAATCGGGCGCCGCCCGACCTAAAGCCACCGCGGTACGAGAGCATCGAATTGGATGGAGCAATGGCCGGCCAGGCCTCTCGTTGCCCTGTGCGTATAGAGCTCCGTGCAAGAGGATGTGCGCGGCTTCATGTGCGATGGTCGCGCGCCAGCGGCCGATAGCGGCGAGACTCGCCCCTTCACGAGAGGCCGCAATCGTCAACACGCGGTTCACGACCACACGTGGGGGCGTCTCGAACGAGGTGTAGCCGAGGATCGTCGGCTCGAGATCAGCGGAGTAGTCGACGGCCGCACCCAAATGCGTTTCGACCAGACTCTCGATGTCGATCTCGCAGGAGCCGAGGGCTGGCCAGAGGCCCGCGTCCGCAAGGGTCGACGCGGCCAGAGCCTCTATCTCCGCGATCTCATACCACGTGCGGCGGCGACCGTCGCGATCAACGATCAGCTTCACGCTCGTCCGGGTTTCTGAGCGTAGGCACCTGGTCGATGAGTCGCCGCAGGCCCTCCGGTCCAACGTTGTGTTCCGAAAGTCGCCGGAAGAGGACGCCTGCTTGCGGCGTGCGACGCAAGTACCGATCGGCATCCTCTCCGATGCGCCCGGCGGACGCCATCAACTCGTTGAAGTCGAGGTTGAGGTGGTGTGCGATCTCGTTGATGACGTCCTCCGACGGCACGCGTCGGTCATTCTCGATGTCCGAAAGGTACGAGGGTGTCTTACCGACCAGCGCTGCTAACGCGCGAAGCGTCAGGCGTCGGCGGGCGCGCCCAACCCTGATCTTGTCGCCGAGAGTCTCATTGATGCGCCCGTCGTCCATGTACGCCTCCTTGCGGACAATGATACACTATCCGGCGTACACAGCGTCTCGCCCTCAAGGGCCCAAGCTCGTAGGTAGCCAATACATGGATGACCCATCGCAGTTGCCGCGACAACCATGGGCGTACCTGTCGATCCTGAAGGGCCGACAGGCAGAATACGACGCCCTTCGGCAATTGGATCACGAAACCCGCAGGAGTGTGACGGCTCTCATCGCCCTCCGAGATGGCAAGAAGCAGGGCGATGCTCTGGCCGCCCTCGTCAAGCTCCTTGACGACCTCCGGATTACTTTCGACCTCCAGGGCCCGATCCTGCTCGATGGCCAGTGGCTCGAACAGCCCGCATCGTTCGGGGCCATCCTCGAGGGCACTCGCGGCATCGGGTGGATCGCCGTGCCAGCCACCACGCTCGACCGGCCGGCAAGCTACCAAGCCGTCGTTCGCGAAGCGACGCAGCGTGACAAAGCGGGGTTGGCGATCCGTGTCAGTCGGAGTGATTTCGCCGGCCTGGCTACTGACGTCGAACGCCGTTTCGTGGAGTTCTTGAGTTCGTTCGACGCCCGCCCCGAGGACGTGGACATCGTGCTTGACCTCCGCGACGTCGTGTTCGAACACCTCGCGGCGGACGAGCTTGCGGTCGTCGGCATGCTCGCAAAGTTGCCAAGGCCCACCGAGTGGCGGCATGTGGCCCTGGCCGCGTCCGGGATGCCCGCGTATATGACGAACTTTCCTCGCAACGATATCGAGCCGACCCCGCGGGTCGAGTGGTGGCTCTGGCAGGGGATCTATGAACGGCGCGACCGACTGCCCCGGCTGCCGGTCTTCGGTGACTACGCAATCGCTCATCCCGACCCCGTTGAGGACGTCGATGGCGCCTTTCTGCCGCAGACCGCCCAGCTTCGATACACGACCGCTGACGCGTGGCTGATGGTCCGAGGCTACGACATCAAGAAGGAAGGATCAGAACATTTCCCGCCCTTGCTGCGCTCGCTAATGGAGCACGGCGATTACTGCGGGCCGGACTACAGCGCGGGAGATCAGTGGGTAGCGGATGTCGTGAGTGGCAAGGCGAATCCAGGCCAGGCCGTGATCTGGCGGAGGGCGGGGACCGCCCACCACTTGACCTTCGTCACGCGACAACTCGCCAAGTGGAGCGCTGCCTGAGGCACTCGCGCACGCGCGTCGCCAGCTCCTCCGGAGGCGTGACAGCCACGAGTTCCTCCTGCAGGACGCGGCGGGTCCCCCTCCGACGCAAGCCGGTTTCGGCGACCAGGAGGTCGATAGCCTCATCGCGCCACAACAGGGCAACCAGTTCACGAATGTCACGCTCTGGGCTGAGCTCCGCGGGCCGGATAGCACAGACTTGTCGGGTGTCGTCATCGATGACGGCGATGCCCCACCACCACGGCAGATGTCTCGAAGCCGGCCGAACGTGACGCTCGACGGTGACCAGCGTCAGGCGGTCGAAGACACGGCCAAAGGCGGCGATCTGGCGAGGCAAACGTCCGAGATCGTCGAGGGCCCCCTTGATCTCATAGCCGATGAGCTCGCCGCCAATAACCGCGAGATCAATACGCGCGAAGCCCTGGGCGACACCCATCTCCGGAATCAGCAAGACGGATGGATCGGCCCGCCTTACCGCTGCCTCGATGGTCATCCGGATCAGCATTGGATCGGCCGAAAGACCGAGCGAGAGTTGTCCGGGCGACGACCGAGGTCCTTTCGTGCGCATGAGCGACAGAGTCTACACGGGCCATGAGTCGCGAATCCGGGTACGTGTCGCGAAATCCGGGTACGCGCCCATCGGCACGCAGTGGCCGGGGTCCCGGCGCCGACGACGCCGACATACGACGAGGTCCGCGAACGTGTCCGCGCGGCCGCGCGGACACGCGGAGGGTCGGGTGGATCTATGCGTTGCCCATTGATCGTCTGATCAGGTGTCAGATGGGGTGCTAACGAAGCTACTTGGCCGGTGCCGGCGCACTGTTCGATACGAGCGAATTGCTGTAAGGGCACGTCAACCGGTTAGTGCGGACAAGCGACGACGCTGTGCCACAATCGGCTGGCTCGTGATGGTCGGGGCGCGAGCGGACGATCACTAGAGCCGCGTGGTTGGAGGGGGGATGGGCATGCGTCCAGGCGAAAGCAGATGATCGGCATCCTGTCCGTCAATTTCCGCAACTTCCGGGCCCTGCGCGACGTGACGATCCCGCTGCGGCAAACAACGATCCTTGTCGGTCCGAACAATGCCGGGAAGACATCGGTCCTTGAGGGTATGGAACACGCCCTCGGAAGGGGGCGCCGTGCCTACTTCTTTGATGAACGGGACGTCAGCGAAGGGGTCGATCCGGCCGACGGGTTTGAGATTCGCCTTGCGTTCGCGCCAGTCGATGATGCAGATGCGCTCGACGATGATGAGGTCGCTCTGTTCGGCAACCATGTCGATCTCGTCGACGGAAAGCATCGACTCTATGTCGTGATCTCGGGTCGTCGCGACGACGACGAGGGCGTCTTCAGGACACGTCTCAGGTTCGCCAAGTCGGACGGCGGCGACGACGGACCGGTTAGCGCTTCCGAACGGGAGGCGCTAGGGGTCCTGCTCCTCCCTGCTGTCCGCGAGGCTCGCCACGAGTTCGGGGAGCGCGGCGGTCTTTGGTCACGCCTCGGGAGCGACGCCGAACTCACCCAAGAGGACCGCGAACGCCTGGAAGCGTTGGGACTAGAGGTCGGCGATAAGATTGTCACCGGCATCCTGGGCACGGTCTATTCGCCTGCGGTGCTACGCCAGTGGGACCAACCGATGCCGGTCCGACGTCTTGCTCGACACAAGCGCGGCGGATGACCTACCGTGCGTTCGCTGGACGGCGCCCTGACCCACGAGGCGAAGCGAGATGGCACCAGAGAATCAAGGGGACATCGCGGACGGGAATGGTTCGCCGTTCGACATGCGGACGGAGCTCGGCCGGATCGCCCGCACCGTTGTCGTGGACCTCGACGGTACGCTCATGACCCCGCCTCGGCCGATCATCGACGCGGACGGCGATCTGCGCACCGACGGCGAACCCGAGCCTGGCGCCGTCGAGGCGATGCGCACGCTGCATGCCGCCGGCTGGCGGATCGTCGTCTCGTCATCCCGGACATGGGACCGCTGGGGTCCGCGCCGCCTCGTCTGGATCGACCAGATCCGCGCCTGGCTCGAGCGCTATGCCATCCCCTTCGACGAGGTGTTCATCGGTGCCGGGAAGCCGGCGGCGAGCTGCCTACATCGACGACCAGGCCATCCGTTACGAGCGCAACTGGCCCGATATCGTGGCCGGGCTCGGGACGCCCGGGGAGCGGTCGGTCGGGCTGTAGCAGGGGGACAGGATCGCCCTCTACGCTCGACGCGTCATGCCGCTCTAAACCCCTCGGGCAGCTGGCCGGGCCCGCCGAGGGGTTGAACCCGGGAATTTCATCGATGCCCGCCGCGCCCGGATGGCCACCAGCTCCTCTCCCCGAGGAGCGCGGTGATCGCCGGGACGAGGAGGCTCCGAACGACCAGTGTGTCGATGAGCACGCCGATGGCCACCGCGACCCCGACCTGGAACAGGATCTGGAGCGGCGCCACGACGAGCGACGCGAACGTGCCGGCGAGGATGAGCCCCGCAGCAGTGATGACGGCGCCGGTCCGGGCGGACGCGATGCGGATGCCGGCACGGACGGGGCGGTCCTCGCTCTCCTCCCGGATGCGGCTGGTCAGGAAGATGTTGTAGTCGGCCCCGAGAGCGATGAGCAGCACGAAGACCAGCAGCGGGATGAAGTAGCTCACGCCCGACTGGCCGAGGACGTCCTGGAAGAGCCAGGTCGCGACGCCCATGCTCGTCCCGTAGGAGAGGAGGACGGTCAGCATCAGGTAGATCGGCGCGACCAGAGACCGCAGGAGGAGGATCAGGACGACGAACACGCCGAGGAGCGTGAGGATCGCGACCCGCACGAAGTCCTCGGAGATGGTGGTCTGGATGTCCGCGAACTGCGCGACCGCGCCGCCCACGTACGCGCGGACCCCCGTGCCGAGGCCGGTTCCCGTCGACAGCTCGCCGCGGACCGCCCGGATGACGTCGAAGGCCGCCGGCGAGTACGGGTCCTCGTTGATCGTGAGGATGAGCTGACCGGTCCGGGTCGCCGGGGCCCAGAACGAGCCAGCGAGCTGAGCCGCCTGGTCGCCCGCCTGGCCGCCGAGCCCGGTTGGCAGGAAGTAGTCGTCCGGTCGAGCGGCGAAGACATCGGCCAGCGAGGAAAGTTCGCCTGGTAGCCGCTGCATGACCTCGGCCAGCGCCGCCTGCCCGGAGCTCGCGGCCTCGCTCGGCGGCAGGCTCTTCGGGAAGAGCAGGGCGTCGGGCCGGTCGGCGAATGCCGCTGCGAGTTCCCGCAGATCGGTGTCGAGCTGTGCGACGAGCGCGGGCGTTGCCGCTCCTACCGCTTGGATCTTGCCGAGGGTCGCCATCGCATCGACGTAGGCGGGCCGGCCGGCAACGTCGGGATACGCCGTGGCCAGTTCCGTGAGGTACCCGCCAAGGGCGGTGAGCTGCTGCTGCGCGGTGCCGCCCCCTGCGGCAGCGGAGGTCGATCCGAGGGCGTCGGCCAGCGCAGTCAGCTGCGTCCGCACCTGAGCGGAGGTGCGCAGCGCGTCGATCCCCGAGCGCATCGCCTGGAGGTCGTCGCGGACCGAACCGTAGGCCGTCCCGGCCGCCACCTCCGGGAAGGCTGTGCCGAGCGCGTCGACGTAGGCCGTCGCGGCGTCGAGCCCGGCGGTCGCCTGCGGGTCCCGGAGGACGGCCGTCAGATCACCCCCGGCGGGCGTGATCTGTGCCGCCAGCTTCTGCAGTTGCTCCGAGGGCCGGAGGTCAGCCGGCGTGTCGCCCCCGGTCGGCGCCGTGAGGCTCAGGACCGATCCGACGCCGGCGATCGCCTTCAGTCGCCGGCTCAGCTCGGCGGTGGCCGCCAGGGACTTGGGCTCGGTCATCGGCGCGGAGACGTCGGTAAGGGCGATCGTCACCGGGAAGAGCTGGCCACCGTCCATGTGCTCCCCGACGGCGGTGAATCCCTCCCGAGAGTCAGCCGTCGCCGGCAGCTCGGCCAGGAGGTCGAAGTTCGAGCGAAAGTGCGGCACGGCAAGCAGCGGGATCGCCATCAGGACGACGACCACGAGCGCGACCGGGCCGGGCCGTTCCGTGATCAGTGCGGCGACCCGCGCCCAGAAGCCGGTGTCGCTCGCCTCATGTCCGTCCGGCTCGTGGAAGGGCCAGTAGAGGTAGTGGCCGAAGATCCCGAGGAGCGCGGGGGTCAGCGTCAGGCTCACGAGCAGCGTGACGACGATGGTGATCGCCAGCGCCGGTCCGGTGGACTGGATCAGGCCGAAGCGGGCGACCGCCATTGCGAGGAACCCCACGACGACCGTGGCGGCGCTTGCCGTGATCACGGTGCCGATGCGCCGCATCGTCGTGGTGGTCGCCTCGCTCCACTCCCCTCGACGCACCTCCTCGCGGAAGCGCGAGATGAGGAAGATTGTGTAATCCGTTCCGACGCCGAAGACGAGCACGACGAGAAACGCGTCGAGCAGCGAGCTGATCTGCCAGCCGGCCTCGGCGAGATAGCCCAGGAGTCCCCGCGCCACCAGGAAGGCCACGCCGATCACGAGCAGCGGGAGAAGAGCCGCGAGCGGAGCGCGGTAGATGAGGAGCAGGAGGACGAGGACGATCAGGACCGTGACGATCGTCGTGCGCTCCGTGGCCGCCACGATCGAGCTGATGTGTAGTCCGCGCCGAGGCCGGCGGTCCCGGTGACGTGCGTCTCCAGGCCGGCGGGAGCCGTCTGGGCAAGATGGTCGCGCATCGCGGCCACCGCATCGTTCGCCTCCGTCTGGAACGGGGCCACGGAGAGCTGGGCCTGCACGAGCTCGAGCTTGCCGTCGGGGCTCTGCAGGCTCGCGGCCAGCCCGGGATCGGCGCTGGCCGAGAGGACCTCCGCGACCGCCCCTCGAACGGAGGCCGGTGCGTCGTTCGAGGTCAGCCAGCCCGCGACGTCCGCGACGTACGCCCGATCAGCGTCGGTGAGGCCCGACGGACGCGTGAAGACGACCGTCGCCGAGTTGGAGGCAGCCGCGCCTGGGAACGCCTTGGCGAGGATGGCCTGGGCCTCGACCGACTCCGCGTCCTTCGGCAGCAGGCTCGCCTCGTCCGACACGCCGACGCGGGCGAGCGACGGGGCGAAGAGCACCGCGCCGACCGCGAGGGCGGCCCAGACGAGAACAACGACGAAACGGAAGCGGAACGCCAGCCTACCGATTTGCCCGAACAACGTCGATCCTTTCTGCTGGAATTGGTCGCTGCGCGCGTCGCGCGGAATGCACCGAAATGATTCGGAATGAGAGCCGGCGGCCCGTTCGCGGCGGGATCGGCCGGCGCTGGACTCAGGTCGATCGCCTGTCGATGTAGTCGACGGCGTCCTGGACTGTCCGGATGTCCTCGGCCTCCTCGTCGGCGATCTCCAACCCGAACTCCTCCTCGAGGCTCATGATCAGCTCGACGAGGTCGAGCGAGTCGGCGTCGAGGTCGTCGACGAACGACGCCTCCGGCTCGACCTTGGACTCGTCCACGAGGAGTTGCTGGAGGACGATCTTCTTCACACGCTCGTAGGTAGTGGACACGGGCAGCTCCCTCCTTCAGTTCTGATGCGCGTCCTGGGTTTGGACCAGGACGCGGGTGCCCCAGGCGCCAGGGAATGCGGCGGAATCCGACGCAGACGAGATGGATCCCCCATCTGGCGGATCGATGCGTTCTGGGACCGGTTGACCCACGCTCGTGCTGTCAGCTCTTGGACGAATGGCCGGTGCCAAGGCGCCGTCGACGCCGGGCTCGGAGGGCGACGTCGAGCTGGGCAACGAAGCCGGCAATGGCGCTCGACTGCTCTGGGGAGAGCTCGGCCAGTGCCGCCTCGAACCGCCCGACCTGCCGGTCCAGCTGCTCGGCGAGGTTCCGTGTCGCCCGGTCCGCCCAGGCCAGGCCGAGGAGCATGCCGCCGAGCGTCGAGAGACCGAACCGAGTCCCGGGCTTCGCGATGCGATCGAGAAGATCGTCGTCTTCCGCGCCTCCGCGGGCCTGCTCGAGGCTGATCATCAGCGCGGCAATCGTGCGGCCGGCCACGTCGACCGGCGTCCCGGGTTCATCGAGGCTGGCCAGCAGATCTCCGAGCGCCTCGCTGAATGCGGCAGTCTCGGGTGACGCGAACGCTTCGAGGAGGCGGCCCCGGGTCGTTTCCCACGCCTCATCGGGTGGCGGTGGGCTCGCGATCTCGGCGAGCGTCCGCCGCGCGAGCTCGGTCGGCTCGAACAGCACTGCCGACCTGCCAACCGAGCGCTCCGCCGGACGGGCCGCATAGATCGCCCGGAGGTACCCCATCCTCTCGGCCAACCGAAGAAGCCGGTAGGCGGTGGTCGGCGCGACCCCGAGTCGCTCGGCAACCTGCCGGTAGGCGATCGGCTGTTCGCGGCTCTCGGCGTAGAGGTCGAGCAGCACGGCCACCGCCGCGGACTGCCGATATGTCAGTTTCATGACCCGCTCTCACACGTGGCCTGTGCCACTGTCCGTGACTTCAGAGAATTCGCAAGAAACAATAGAAGCCACAGCGGCGGACGTCAAATGAGGGGGGTCGTCAACATGGGCTCGAACGTTCTTCCCTACCCCTGAGCGCCATTCAATTCGGTCCCCGCCGCCTCGCTCAGGAAGGCTCGAGACTCGGGACGACGAGCCAGCCGCCAGCCCGCCCGGCGTAGATCAGCTGCTCGGTGGTCAGGCCCGACCGCGCACGCAAATCGGCGAGGTGACGTTTCACGGTGCTCGGCCGAATGCCCACGAGCTCGGCCGCGTCCGGGACCGATCCGCCGGCGGCAACGTAGGCGGCGAGGACGTCCATCTGGCGCGGAGTCGCTGGCCGCGACAGTGCGCCGCGCAGGTACCCGTCCCTCATGCCAGATGCCGGCTGGCCGCGGCGATCCACTCATCGCGGCCCTCGATGGGAATCCGGTGGGTTGCTAACGCGCGTCCGACACCTGTCGGGCGCGCCAATGCCCCCGTGCCGGGGGCACCGCCGGGGTCAGGGTCCGGTTTCGACCATCCGCTCGATGGCCCGGCGCGCCCGGGCCGCGGTCTCCTCGGGCACGCGGACCTCGTGGCGCCAGTCGCGGAGGGCGTCGCGCACCTTCTCGAGCGTGATCATCTTCATGAAGCGGCAGGTCGCGTCCTCGCGCACGGGCTCGAAAACCTTGAGCGGGGCCGCCTTTCGCAGGCCGTGGAGGATGCCGGTCTCGGTCGCGACCCGGAAGCGGCGCGCCGGGGATCGGCGGGCGAAGTCGATCATGCCCTCGGTCGAGAGGATGTGGGTGCGCTCGTTGGCGAAGGCCATCGCCTGGCTGGCGCAGCCGCACTCCGGGTGGACGAGGAGCTCGGCGTCGGGGTCCTCCGAAGTCAGGCGGTCGATGTCGGCGGGCCGGATCCCGGCGTGGACGTGGCACTCGCCCGTCCAGATCTGAAGCCGGCGACCGGTGACCTTCTCGAGCCACAGCCCGAGGTAGAGGTCCGGCAGGAAGAGGATCTCGCCGGTCCGCGGGGATCGCCTCGATCACCGACCTCGCGTTGCCCGAGGTGCAGCAGTAGTCCGACTCGGCCTTCACCGCGGCGGTGGTGTTCACGTACGAGACGACCACCGCGTCCGGGTGCTGCGCCTTCCAGGCGCGGAGCTGGTCGGCGTCGATCGACGCGGCGAGCGAGCAGCCGGCATCCGGGTCCGGGATGAGGACCGTCTTGTCGGGGCACAGGATCGAGGCGGTCTCGGCCATGAAGTGGACGCCGCAGAACACGATCGCGGCGGCCTCGGTCGCGGCCGCCCAGCGCGTCAGGCCCAGCGAGTCGCCCACGTAGTCGGCGACGTCCTGGACCTCCGGCACCTGGTAGTGATGGGCGAGGATGACCGCGTTCCGCGCGCGGGCCAGGTCGCGGACCTCGGCCTGCAGCGTGGAGATCGCCCCGACGGTCGCGCCGATCGTCACGTCAGGACCTCCATGGAGACGTCCAGGGAGCGCGCGGCGTGGGTCAGCGCGCCGATCGAGATGAAGTCCACCCCGGTCTCGGCGATCGCCCGGACGTTCTCCAGGGTCACGCCGCCGGATGCCTCGAGCGCCACGCGGCCGGCCACCAGCGCGACGGCCCGGGCAAGCTGGAGCGGGGTCATGTTGTCGAGCAGGATCCGGTCCGCCCCGGCATCGAGCGCCTCGCGCACCTGGTCGAGCGTGTCGCACTCGACCTCCACCGGGACTCCCGCGCCCCGCGCACGCGCGACCGCCGGCCCCACGCCGCCCGCGAAGCGCAGGTGGTTGTCCTTGATCAGGATGCCGTCGTAGAGGCCGAACCGGTGGTTGGAGCCGCCGCCGCAGCGCACCGCCGCCTTCTCGAGGGCGCGCAGGCCCGGTGTCGTCTTGCGCGTGTCGAGGATCGTGGCGCCGGTGCCCTCCACCGCGTCGACGAAGCGGCGGGTCAGCGTCGCGATCCCGGACAGGCGACCGAGCAGGTTGAGCGCGAGCCGCTCGCCGGCGAGGATCGAGCGGGCGCGACCGGCGACGCTCACCAGCCGGCCTGGCTCGGCGCGCTCGCCGTCGTGGCACTGGGCCTTCCAGACGAGGTCGGGATCGAGCTCGAGAAGGACGGCCCGGACCGCCGCGAGCCCGCAGACGACGCCAGGCTCCTTGAGGAGGATCGCCGCCGTGCAGCGGGCGTCGGCCGGGACGAGGGCCATGCTCGTCAAGTCGCCCGCACCGAGATCCTCGGCGAGCCACGCGCGCACGTCCGCCTCAGTCACGGCCATCGCTACGCTCACGGGGCTATGTCCATCGCTCGAGCACGGGCGGGGAGCCCGGCCGGATCACCGTGTGCATCCCGTCAAGCGCCGGGTCCGGGCACGGGAAATCCGTCCGGAAGTGACCGCCGCGAGACTCGCGCCTGGCCAGGGCGGATGCCGCAAGGAGGCGGACGAGCAGGATCGGGGAGGTCGACAACCGCGCGAGGCCCGCCTCGCTGCGGACGAGCCCCGCGTCCTCCCAGACCGCATGCCGCACGTCCCCGGTCACCGCCTGCGGCGCCTCCGGCGGCGCTGCCGTGGCTGACGCCGGGGTCGCGCCCGAAGAGACCGGGTCGCGCAGCGCCGCCAGCGCCGCGCGGCGGCCGAAGACGAGGCATTCGAGGAGCGAGTTCGAAGCGAGGCGGTTCGCGCCGTGGACGCCGGTGCAGGCGCATTCGCCCGCGGCGTAGAGGCCGGGCAGGTCGGTCCGCCCGTCGAGGTCGGTCACCACCCCGCCCATCGTGAAGTGGGCCGCCGGGGCGACCGGCACGGGTCCCGCCGCCGGGTCGTGGCCGGCCTCGGCGAGCCGGCCCATGAGGGCCGGGAAGCGGCGGCGATCGATCGGCCGAAGATCGAGGAGCGCCGTCGCCCGAGCCCCGACCGCCCGGGCGACGACATCGCGCGGCGCGAGCTCGTCGGTGAAGCGCCCGCCGTGCTCGTCCACCAGCAGCGCGCCCTCGCCCCGCAACGCCTCGCTCAGGAGGAAACCGGAGGCGGCGAGCACGGTCGGATGGAACTGGACGAACTCGAGGTCGGCGACGGCGGCCCCGGCCCGGTGCGCCAGCGCGATCCCATCGCCGATCGAGCCAGCCGGGTTCGTCGTCCGCGCCCAGAGCGCGGCGTAGCCACCGGTCGCGAGGAGGACCGCCCGAGCGCGGACCGCACGGCGCTCGCTGACGAGGCCATCGCCGGGCCGCAGCTCGACGACCCGCTCGCCCTCGGCGACCTCGATGGCGGGCTGTTCGAGGACGCGGCCGACGAGGACCTCCGAGATCCGCCGGCCGGTCTCCGCGCCGGCCACGTGGAGCACGCGCCGGCGCGCGTGTCCGCCCTCCAGTCCCGGTCGGTCGTCGAACGCGGACGCCGAGGGCGCGGAGGTCGGCGATGCGCTGCGGCGCCTCCTCGGTCAGCACCGCCACGGCCCGCTCTCGACACAGCCCGCGTCCCGCCGCGAGCGTGTCGCGACGGTGCAGCTCGGGCGAGTCGTCGGGCCCGATCGCCGCCGCGACGCCGCCCTGGGCCAGGTAGCTCGCGGACGCGTCGAGCGGCCCCTTCGAGAGGACGAGCACGCGCGCGCCCTCCGCGGCGGCCGTCAGCGCGGCCGTCAGCCCGGCGATGCCGCCACCGACGACCGCGAGGTCGAACGGCGCTTCGCTCGTCGGGCGGCGGTGGTGGCTTCAGCGCTCCCTCCCGACGATCCACCAGGTCGCCGGCAGCGCCGCGCCGGCGAGCAGGATCTTCAGCGCGTCCCCGAGGACGAACGGCACCAGTCCCTTCGCGATCGCCTCGCTGGCCGAGAACCCCGTGGCGGCCGCGAGCCAGGGGAGTCCGACGAGGTAGATCACGACGTTGCCGAGGATCATCGCCGCGAGGGCGCCCGGAACGCGGCGGTCCCAGCGGCGCTCGGCGAGCCGCCCGACAAGCGCGCCCGCGAGGACGAAGCCGACGAGATAGCCGCCGGTCGCGCCGAGGACGAGCCGGCCGTCACTGACCGAGGCAATGACCCCGAGCCCGGCCTTCCCCTCGGCGAATGCCGGGAACCCGATGACCCCGATCGAGACGTAGATGGCGGTCGCGGCGAGCCCCCGGCGGAGCCCGAGCGCGCCGGCGACAAGGAGCACGCCGAACGTCTGGCCGGTGATCGGGACCGGGTTGTTCGGCAGACGGATGCTCACCGTCGCCGACAGCGCGATGAGGAGCGCCCCCGCGACGACGAGCGCGACGTCGCGCGCCGTCGATCCGAGCCGGGCGGTTGCGGCGGCCGGGACGAGGCGATCGGCGAGCGTGGGGCCGAGCGGCGCGTCCGTGGGGCGATGAAGTGCCAACGTCATCGGATCCTCCAGGAGTGGGGTGGGATGTGCCGCCGGCGAGGCCGGCGATCAGCGATCGTCGAGCAGGTAGCCGCGCTCCGCGAGGACCGCCCGGGCGCGCTCGAGCAGCGCATCGGTCGCGGCCTCGAGCGTGTGGAGGTGGATGCCCCCGGTGAGCTCCGAGAGCAGGTGCGCTCCCGATCGGCGGGTGGCGTCCGCCCAGGCGCGGACATCGGCCGGCGACGCGAGGTGGAGCTCCGCCCGCAACTCGCCGTACACCGGATGCTCGACGACGACGTCGACGACCCGCAGGCCGAGATCGACGAGCGCCAGTAGCTCCGCTTCGGCCTCCCCCGGGCCGTGTCGGACCGCCACGACCGCACGATGCGGGAGTCGCCCGGCGACCGCCGCAATGAGGTAGCCGCGGACGGTCGCGACGATCGGCGCACCGGCCGCCCGGAGGATCGCGACGTCGTGGACGATCGCCTGCCGGCTGACCCCGAATTGCTCGGCGAGGGCGTCGCCCGCAACCGGCGCGCCGGTGGCCTCTAGCACCGCCACGAGCTGCTGCCGTCGGGCCGCGGCAGGGAGCGAGCCCCCCTTCTGCACCGCTGCCGCGGGACGCGGGTTGCCGCGTGATCGGTCTGTCACTAGCACGAGCGAAGCGTACGGGCCGCGTTGATGCCATGTCAACTGTCATGTCATTCAGCGTCCCATGACGACCAGCCCACCCCCGGCGAGTGCGGGATGTCCCGACGACCAGAACAGGGCGAAGCCCGCGGCTGACAGGCCGAGGGCGACCAGGAGAACTGGGCGAGGACGGACGAGCCGAGCGCCGATCTGCCCGCCGAGCAGCCGGCCGAGCGCCATGCCGACGAGGAACAGCGAGGCGACCGCCGGCGCCGCGGCCGCTCCGAGCCCAATCACGGTGGCGAGATAGTCGGTGCTCCAGAAGACCACGCAGAACTCGACCGAGACGACGATGACGAGATCGAGCAGCCGCGCTCGGCGGCCGCCTCGAGCATCGCCACCTCGCCGGCGCCGGACAGCCCGGGAATAACGTCGGCGAGGGTTCGGGCCCTGGCACCGATCTCGCGAGCGAGGACGTTCGCCCGCTGGCAGTCCCGGTCACGGCCACACCTCGCCGTCCTCGAGCAGCAGGATCGCGCCGGCCGTCGCGTTCGTCGCCTCGTCGATGAGGATCGCCGAACCCGTCGAGCGATTGATCCGGTACGGATCGCCGAAGATCGGCTCGGCGAGCGCGAGCCGGACCCGACCCACGTCGTTCGGCCCGAGCGAGCCCGCGGTCGGATCGCGCTCGAGCGTGTTGATGTCGAGGCGGTGGACGACCTCGATCGCGACGGCCCGGACGCGGCGGGTCGTGTGGGCGAGCCAGTAGCGCCGACCCGGCGTGATCGGCGTCTCATCGAGCCAGCAGACGAGGGCGTCGAGCTCGCGTCGCGCGCGCGGGACGTCATCGGGCGCGACGAGCATCCCGCCCCGACCGAGGTCGACGTCGTCATCGAGACGAACCGCGACCGACAGTGGCGGGAACGCCTCGGCGATCGGCCCGTCGTACGTCTCGATCGCCCGGATCGTCGTGGCGATGCCGGACGGCAGCGCGACGACCGGATCGCCCGGGCGAAGGATGCCGCCCTCGACCCGGCCCGCGTAGGACCGTTCGTCGCGGTCCGCGGCGGCCGCCGCTCGGATCACCCACTGGACCGGGAATTGGACGTGGCGGAGATCGTGGGCGGACTCGAGCTCGACGGACTCGAGATGCTCGAGCAGTGGCGGACCGGCATACCAGGGCATCTCGGACGACGGCGTGACGACGTTCGCACCATGGACGGCCGAGATCGGGATGCACGTCACCTCGGGCAGCCGAAGCTTCCCGGCGAAGGCGGACACGTCGCTCGCGATCGCCCGGAACGTGATCTCGTCGTACCCGACGAGATCCATCTTGTTGATCGCCAGCGACGAGGTGCGGGCACGCGGAGCAGCGGCGGCGATCACGATGTGCCGGCGGGTCTGCTCGAGCACGCCCTTGCGCGCGTCGACGAGGACGATCGCGAGGTCGGCGGTCGAGGCGCCGGTGACCATGTTGCGCGTGTACTGCACGTGGCCCGGGCGTGTCGGCGATGATGAACTTGCGCCGCGGCGTCGCGAAGTAGCGGTAGGCGACGTCGATCGTGATGCCCTGCTCGCGCTCGGCGCGCAGGCCGTCGGTCAGCAGCGCGAGGTCGATCGTCGCCGTCGCCGCGCCGCGCGACTCGTCGCGCTCGACGGCGTCGAGCTGGTCCTCGAAGATCCGCTTCGTGTCGTAGAGCAGCCGGCCGATCAGCGTGCTCTTGCCGTCGTCGACCGAGCCGGCCGTCGACCGAAGCCGCAGCGCGAGGCGACCGGCGTGGCATCCGACTCGCATCGGTCGTCCATCAGAAGTAGCCCTCGCGCTTGCGGTCTTCCATCGCCGCCTCGCTGAACGCGGTCGTCGGCGCGGGTCGCGCCGCGCTCGGTGATCGCGGGCGGCCGCGATCTCGGCGATGACCTCGTCGAGCGTCGCGGCCGCGGAGTCGACCGCGCCGGTGCAGCTCATGTCGCCGACGGTCCGGTAGCGGACCGTCCGCGTGGCGACCTCCTCGGCGTCCCGCGGATGGACGTGGTCCTCGACCGCCAGCCAGCATCCCGTCGCGCTTGAACGACCTCGCGCTCGGTGGGCGAAGTAGATCGACGGAACCTCCAGCCGCTCGCGCGGCGATGTACTGCCAGACGTCGAGCTCGGTCCAGTTGCGAGATCGGGAAGACGCGCATGTGCTCGCCCTTGCGGATCCGTCCGTTGTAGAGGCTCCACAGCTCGGGCCGCTGGTTGCGCGGGTCCCACTGGCCGAAGTCGTCGCGGTGGCTGAAGATCCGCTCCTTCGCCCGCGCCTTCTCCTCGTCGCGGCGGGCGCCGCCGAACAGCGGCGTCGAAGCCGTGCTCGGCGATCGGCATCGAGCAGCGTCACCGTCTGGAGCCGGTTGCGCGACGGCGTCGTGGCCCGGTTCCTCGCGGACGCGGCCCGCCGTCGATCGACTCCTGGACGGAGGCGACGATCAGCTCCTCGCCCAGCTCGGCCACGCGGCGGTCGCGGAACTCGATGACCTCCGGGAAGTTGTGGCCGGTATCGACGTGCAGGAGCGGGAACGGGAAGCGGGCCGGGCCGGAACGCCTTCTCGGCGAGCCGCAGCAGGACGATCGAGTCCTTGCCGCCGGAGAACAGCAGCGCCGGGCGCTCGAAGACTCGCGGCGGCCTCGCGGAAGATGTGGATCGCCTCGGATTCGAGGGCCGTGAGGTGGTCCACCACGTGACGCCGGGCGATCGGTGTCGGGGAAGTGGCGCTCATCGGACGGCCTCCCCCATTCGGACCGGCGTTCCCCGGCCGGTGCGACGCCGACCGCGGCCGGACGGGTGGGCGACGGCGGAGCGCGGCTCGGTCCCTGCGGCCGGCCCCGAGCCAACGAACCAGGCGAGCTCCCTGGCCAGCGCGACGACCTCGCCGACGACGAGGAGGGCCGGCCGGCCGTCGATCCCCGGCACGCCGGACGCAGCGATCGCCGCCAGGTCGGTCAGGCGGACCTCCTGGCTCGGCAGCGTCGCGTCGACGACGACCGCCACCGGCGTGTCCGTCGGCCGGCCGGCGTTGAGCAGGCCTGCCGCGACGTCGCGCGCGGTCCGCCCGGCCATGTACACGACGAGCGTGTCGATCGCGGCGAGGGCGGCGAAGTCGACCGGTGCGCCACCCGCGTTCGATCCGCTGACGAACGCGACGCTGCGCGATCGGCCGCGGTGGGTCACCGGGATCCCGGCGTACGCCGGCCCGGCGATCCCGGACGTGACTCCCGGCACGATCGTGAACGGCACCCCGGCGTCGCGGAGGGCGAGCGCCTCCTCCCCGCCGCGACCGAAGACGAAGGGATCGCCGCCCTTGAGCCGGACGACGATCAGCCCGGCGCGAGCCAGCCGGACGAGCAGCTCCGAGGTCGTCGCCTGGGGCACGCTCCGCCCGTAGCCGGTCTTGCCGGCGTCGATCCGGAGGGTGCCCGGCCGGGCGAGCGCCAACAGCTCCGGGCTGACGAGCCGGTCATGGACGACCGCGTCGGCGGCGGCCAGGAGGCGAGCGCCCCGGACGGTGATCAGCTCCGGATCCCCAGGTCCCGCGCCGACGAGATGGACGACGCCGGTCATCCGCCCGCCTCCAGCCAGGCGTCGAGCTGGGCTTCGAGCACTTCGCGCGCCGCGGCCGGTCGACCGGCCCGCAGGTGGTCGAGCGCTGGACCGTCGACGAGCGCGTACCACAGCGCCCGCCGATCGGCGAACGAGCGGCCGCTGGCCACGATCCGCGGCCGGAGCTCGCCGAACAGCTCGACGAGGTCCGCGAACTCCGGCCCGACCTCCTCGGCGAACCGGTCGCGCAGCCGGACGGCCAGGGCCGGCGCAATCCCGGCGCTGGCGACGGCGACGGTCAGGCCGCCGCGGCGAAGGATCGCCGGGGCGCTCCAGTCGCACGACGAGACGTCATCGACGACGTTGACCAGGACGTGCCGGGAACGGGCATCGGCCGCGATGCGCCGGTTGAGCGCCCGATCGCCGGTGAAGACGATGGCCAGCAGCGCGCCGTCGAGCAGCTCCGGCCGGTACGGGCCGTCGACGAGCTCGATCCCGGCGGCACCGGTGAGCCGGCCGGTCGCGCGGTGTTCGGCGGCCCAGACCCGGACCTGCGCCCCGAGCTCGGCCAGGGCCGACGCCTTGTGCGCCGCCTCGCCGCCGCCGCCCGCGACGAATGCGGTCCGGCCGCGGACCTCGAGGCAGACCGGAAACCCGAAGGCCGTCGGTGACGCGACCGTCGTCGCCGTGGCGCTCATCGGGTGCCCTCCCAGGTCGGACGACGGAGCACACCGGCCGACGTCACGTGGATCCCGCACTCGCGGCTGTCGCCCGACTCCCACCACCAGCGGCCCGAGCGCGGATCGTCGCCGGCGGCGACCGCCCGCGTGCACGGGGCGCACCCGATCGATGGATAGCCCCGATCGTGGAGCGCGTTGTACGGGAGATCGCGCTCGCGGATGTGGGCCCAGACCTGGGCCTCGGTCCAGTCGGCGAGCGGCGCGACCTTCCAGATCATCCCGTGCTCGAGGTCCGGCCCGATCTTCGGCGTCGCGGCGCGCGTCGGCGTCTGGTCGCGGCGCAGCCCGGTGACCCAGCCGTCGACGGTCGCCAGCGCCCGCCGGAGCGGCGCGACCTTGCGCACGTCGCAGCACTCGAACCGGTTCTCGATCGAGGCGTAGAACAGGTTCGGGCCCTTCGCCCGGACCATCGCCTCGACGGCCGCCGCGTCGGGGGCGAAGACCTCGACCTCGATCCCGAAGCGTCCCCGGACGGCCTCCATGAGGTCGTACGTCTCCTGGGGCAGGCGTCCGGTGTCGAGGGTGAAGACCCGCGGCCGCGACTCGAGCTCGACGAGCAGGTCGATGAGGACGATGTCCTCCGGACCGAACGACGCCGACAGCGCCAGCCGGTCGCGCCCGAGCGCCTCGAGCGCAGACCGAAGGATGCCGCGCGCGTCGAGCGCCTCGACGTCGGCCGGGACCGGCGGGATCGTCGTCACCGGGTTCATCCGGGCTACCTCCCACCCAGGATGAGCGTCGGCAGGGCGAGCCCGATCGACAGGGCGGCGACCATCGCGGCGGCCCGGCCCCGACCGATCTGGGCGATCAGGAGCGTTCCCGGCAGGATCGTGCCGAACGCGCCGGCGAGCAGCGCGACCACGAGGAACGGGTCCAGCCGGAAGACCCCCGTGGCGGCGGCGCCCGCGGCGTACGCCACGACCGCCGAGACGGCCATGGCGACCCGCCCGACGAGCGACGACCCGATCGCGTGGCGCGGTTCGATCCGGGCCAGGATCAGCAGCTTCACGCCGATCGGACCCCAGCCAGCCCCGGAGATTCCCGAGGCGAGCCCGGCGACGAGGCCGATCCCGCCGATCCAGCCCTGGTGGACCTCCTCGTGCTCGACCCGGCCGGCCTCGTAGCCCGTCCGGATCGTCGCCAGGACGATCGCCCCGACGACGATGATGACGAGCGCGACCACCCGGGCGACGAGCGCCGCCGGCACGGTCGAGGCGAGGAGTGCCCCGGTGACGCTTCCGACGACGCCGCCGGCGATGAGCGGGATCGTGATCCTCCGCTGGACGTTGCCCACGGCGTAGTGGCTCGCGGCCCCGACCGGGATGACCAGGACCTGGAGGAGGAGCGACAGCGGCGCGGCGACCCGCGGCTCCACGCCGAGCAGCAGGAGCCCCGGGACGAGAACGCCGCCGAAGACGCCGATGCTCGTCGCCGACAGGCCCGCAGCCGCGGCGATGGCCGTCGCGGTGATGAGGAACCCGCGCTCGCCGGCCGGAGCGAGGACGATCGCGACGATCGCCACGGCCAGGGCGGCGATCGGAGCGAGGACGAACGAGCCACGGACCGCCGGACGGAACCCGGCGCTGGCGCCGACCGGGGCGGCGACCGGAGCGCTCACGCCGGGACCTCGGCGGACACCGACACCGCCGTCCCATTCGTGGCCGCGGTCCCGACCGCCGCGCGGGCGATGGGGGTGGGCGTGTACTCGAGTGAGGTGATCCCCGCCCGGGTCGACGAAGTCGCCGAGCGCCTCGCCGGCCAGCCGCTCGTCGCGATAGCGCTCCAGGACGGGTCGGAGCAGCGCCGTCAGGTCCTGCTTGTGGACCCGCTCGGCGACGGCCTTCGCGAGGCGCGTGCCGGCGCGTGTCGCCGCCGAGCCAGACCTGGTAGCGATCGACGGCGTCGCCGACGAGGCCGATCTCGGCGACGTACGGTCGGGCGCAGCCGTTCGGGCAGCCGGTCATCCGGACGGTCGGGACGGTCTCCTCGAGGCCGAGCGCGTCGAACAGCGCCTGGAGCTCGTCGAGGACGGCGGGCAGACGCGCGCTCGGCCTCGGTGACCGCCAGGCCGCAGGTCGGCAGGGCGGGGCAGGCCATCGCCAGCCGGCGCAGACCGCGGATCGCGTCGGACGACTCCACCCCATGGCGGGCGAGGATGTCGTCGACCGCCCGGCGCTGGTTCGGCGTCCACGTCGACCAGGTAGACGTTCTGGTTCGGGGTGACCCGCAGGCCGATCCGGAGCTGGCCGGCGATCTCGAGCAGCGCCGCACGCAGGCTCGCGCCACCGGCCACGTCGTGGATCCGGCCGCTCGGAACGCGCAGCCCGTGGAACAGCTTCCCGTCGCCCTGCTCGTGCCAGCCGAGCAGGTCGTCGAAGCGGGTCCATTCGATCGGCCGGGCCGGCGCGAGCCGGATCCCGGCGGCCTTCTCGACCTCGCCCCGGAACCAGTCGATCCCCCGATCGTGGATGAGGTACTTCAGGCGGCCGTGCCGGCGGTTCGTCCGATCGCCGTTGTCGCGCTGAACGATGACGACGCCCTCGGCCGCCGCCAGGAGTTCGTCCGGCGCCACGAAGCCGAGCGGATCGGCCAGGCGCGGGAACGTCTCGGGCTTCTTGGGGGTCCGGCCGAGCCCGCCCCCGACGTACAGGTTCCAGCCGACGAGGGTCTCGCCCTCGAGGATCGGCACGACGCCGAGATCGTGGGTGAACAGGTCGACGCTGTTGTCACCGGCGACGGTCACGCAGGTCTTGAACTTGCGCGGGAGGTACGTCTTCCCGTAGAGCGGCTCCTCCTCGATCGGCTCCTCGTCGTCCGGCCCCACCGTGGCGACCTCCTCACCGTCGAGCCACAGCTCGGCATAGGCGCGAGTTCGCGGTAGGAGGTGGTCGCTGATCCGGCGGGCGGCGTCGCGGACGATCCGGTAGCCCGGCGTGTCGAGCGGCGCCGGGGCGGCCATGACGTTCCGGTTGATGTCGCCGCACGCCCCGAGGGTCGAGGCGAGGTTGTCGTTGACCGTCCGGATGACCGTCTTGAGGTCGGCCTTCGGGATCCCGTGGAGCTGGACGCTCTGACGGGTGGTCAGGCGCAGGGGTGCCGTTGCCGTGAAGATCGGCCAGACGGTCCAGCGCCAGCCACAGGTCGGGGCGGACGTCGCCGCCCGGGATCCGCAGCCGGATCATGAACCCGAAGGCGTACTCCTGGCCGGCCTTCCGGCGCTCGTTGCGCAGGTCGCGGTCATCCTGCTGGTAGTTGCCGTGGAACTTCAGGATCTGGCAGGCCTCGTCGGTGATGTGCGTGCCGCCGGCCGCGAACTCCTCCACGAGCGGGGCGCGCAGGTAGCGACTGGTCTCCTTGAGGTGCTCGACCGCCGAGCGGCCGTCCTGGACGTCATCGGTCACTGGTGGGACGCTCACGTGCTGGTGGGCGCGGGCCCAGTCGACATCGACGAGGACGGCATCGCCGGCAGAGCCGGTGACGGTCATGGTGGGTGGCTCCTCTCGTGGTGGACGGCAGACGCTCGGGATCGGGGAGCGCGAACGGCCCGCGGAGAGGGAGGCGACGGATGGATCCGGGAGACCTCGGACGAACCGGGTTCGCGCAGAAGCTGGGTCTGCGAGGCCGGCCGGAGGTCAGCGAGCGGCGATCGTCTCTAGACGCCCACGCACCCGCACCCGGCCGACGCTCGCCGTCGACAGACACAGGTGCAGCGCATCGAGCGGAGGTGCTCGCTCATCAGGGGGCCGACGATAGCAGGTCCAATCCCGACTCGTCCAGTCGGCATTCGGATAGCGGTCTGGTAGCGAAAGCCCGGGGGCATCGCGTCAGGCGGCGCGAGCGACGAGCCGGCCGTCCTGGTAGACGGCGCGAATCCGGTCGGACAGATCGGCGAAGTCGTACGGGACGCCAGGGTGGGGGTGGAGCAACCCGGCCAGCCGGCCGGACGGGAGCCACGGATCGCCGTGGCCACTGGTCTGGCTGATCATCGCCAGCGAGACCGGACCCGCGGTCCCGCGATGAGGCCGTCGGGCACGGCCTGCTGGAGGCCGAGGTCCGCCCCGCCGGCATCGCGGATCGTGGTGATCCCCGTCCGGAGCGTCGCGGCCAGGTTCCCAACCGCCTGGGAGAACCTCAGCGCGGACAGTGCTGGCCCTCGACACAACACGAGTCCAGGCGCTTGACGAACCGCCGCCCCATCCCCCACTATCCGCGGCATCGTGAGTAACACCCGCGTCTCTTGGTCGATGTGTATGGGTTGGCGGCTCCGCTACGTGGAGGCCGCGATCTGAGGCGCCGCGCGAGCTGATGAGAGGCGACGACGGGGCCCGGATCGGTCCCCGGGGCCGCAGTTCCGACGAGGGAACTGCGGCTCTTTTGTTTGCTCCCCGCACGAGATGAGGACGACACGATGACCGACCTGTTCCGCCGTGAAGGACGGCCCTGCCGAGGTGATCGGCCGGATCCGGGGGGCCGGCGCGGTCCGGTGGGAGGGCTCTCTCGCCCGCCGATCGGGCGCGAGGCGTAGGCAAGCTCCGCCTCGCAGGCGTCTACGACGATCGGCAGGTCGGCTACTTCATGCTCCGGACCCGGATCCCGGGCGGGCGCGTTCACGCCGCGCAGGCCGAGACGTATCGCTGGGGTCGCGAGCGTCACTCGGTGCGGCCGGTCGGCGGAAGGGCCCGACCGATTCGTCGAGCTCACCACGCGTCAGGACATCCAGCTCCACTGGATCCGGTTCGAGGCCTGCCGGAGATCTGGCTGCGCTACGGGCGGTGGGGCTGACGTCGCTCAGGCGTGCGGCGACACGCTCCGCAACGTCACCTGCTGCCCGCTGGCGGGGCTCGATCCGGACGAGGCGGTCGCTGCCGCTCCGGTCGTCGCCGCGGTGAACCAGGCGGGCCTGGCTGAGCCCGAGCTCACGCGTTCCTTCCCCGGAAGTTCAAGGTCGCGGTCACCGGCTGCCCGACCGACTGCGTGCAGGCTCGCCTCCATGATCTCGCGTTTACCCCGGCGCGCCAGGCGGGGCTGGTCGGCTTCAACGTCCACGCCGGCGGAGGGCTCAGCGACTCGCCCCGGCTCGCCTCCCGGCTCGACCTGTTCGTCCCGCCATCGCAGGTCTCCGACGTGGTTCGGGCGACGCTTCGCCTCTACGCCGAGCGCGGCGACTATCAGAACAAGGCCGTCAACCGGTTCCGGATCCTGGTCCACGAACTGGGACCTGAGCGTGTAGCAGCCGAGATCGTGCGCCGTCTCCCGTACCGGCCCTCGAGCGCGGGCAAGGATCTCTCGACCTGGCGGTTCGAGGACCACCTCGGCGTCCGCGCCGACCGTGCTGGTCGTCACTGGGTCGGGCTCTGCGTCCCGCTCGGACGCCTGACGGCCGATGAGCTCTCCGAGGTCGCCCGCCTGGCGCGCGTCCACGGCGACGGCGGGATCCGCCTGAGCCAGCGCCAGAACCTCATCGTGACCGGCGTCGCCAACCCCGGGCCGCTGCTCGCGGAGCCGCTCCTCGAGCGCCTTCGGCCCGCGCCCGATCCATTCGAGCGAGCGGTCATCGCGTGCACGAGCGCGCCCTTCTGCAAGTACGCGCTGCTCGACGCCAAGGCCACCGGCGGCCGGCTCATCGACCATCTGCGGCGGTCGGTGCCACAGGCGACGTGGGGCCGGTTGGACGGGCTACGGCTCCATCTGAGCGGCTGCAAGGCGTCGTGCGCCCAGGTCCAGGCAGCCCACGTCGGGTTCCGGGCGACGATGGCCCGCGACGAGGCGGGCTACCGCGAGGCCTTCGACATTGCCGTCGGCGGGGACGTCGGGGCCGGCCGACTGGCCGCCTGGACGGCGCTCGAAGTGCCGGTCGAGTGCCGCCTTCGAGTGGCTGGTCGCCGCGTTGTCCGAGTCCCCGGCCGATGGCACGGATGAGCCCAGGTGGCGCCTTGCCCATCCCGACGTACCGGGTCGCCTTGCCGGAGGAGAGCTGACATGACAACGGGTCTTGATCGATCGGGACTCGCCGATCCGGCTGCCGATATCCGCGACCTGGTCGCTGCCGCGAGCGAGGTGGCCGAGCTGCCCGACAAGATCTGGTTCCACAAGACGGCCGCCGCCGTCATCGACGCCGACCGGTGCGTCGGGTGCGGCGGGTGCATTGCCGCCTGCCCGTCGCGCTCGCTCGCCGTCGCCGTCGACGGTCGCCCGACGCTCGTCCGGATGTGCACGGGGTGCTCCAGCTGCTGGGACTTCTGCCCCCTGGCTGGGCTGCGTGTCGAGCGCCTGACGCGCGATAGGGACGGTGCGGCCGAACCGAGCGAGCTCGGGCGGATCGAGGCCGCCTACTCCGCCCGCGCGCTCGTGCCGGCCGAGGGCGCCCAGGACGGCGGAGTCGTCACCGCCCTCCTGGCCGCGCTGCTCGAGGCGGGCGAGATCGACGGGGCGATCGTCACCCGGCGACGCGACGCGTTCGTCGGCGAGGCGATCCTCGCGACGTCGGCCGACGAGGTTCGCGAGGCGGCCGGCAGCGTCTACGAGCAGAGTTATCCCCTGCGGCTCCTGACGGAACCGCTGCCCGATGGCATCCGCCGGCTGGCGATGGTCGGGACGCCTTGTCAGGCTGAGCGTCCTCCGCGCGCTTCAGCGGTTTCCGTGGCAGTACCGACGCACAGCCGCTCACGCTGTGCAGGCTGACGATTGGGCTGTTCTGCACCCGCTCGTTCGACCCAGTTCGCATGATGCGGGCCCTTGTCGCCCAGGGGCTCGCACCTAGCCAGGTGGAGCGGCTCGACATCCGGGACGGCATGCTCGTGGCGCTCGGGGGGGCCGGAGAGCCGCTCGCCCGGGTGCCGGTCGCCGCGCTCAACGAGGCCGCACTTCGCGGCTGCGACGAATGCGCCGACTTCGGTGCCCTGGCGGCTGATCTCGCCGTCGGCAACCAGGGAAGCGCGCCGGGGTTCAGCACGGTCCTTGTGAGGACCGAGCAGGGCGCCGCGGCCTGGGAGCGGGCAGCCGGTGCCCTCGAGATCGGCCCCCCGCCCGATCTCGAGGCGGTCGAGCTGACCGCGCGGCGGAACCGCCGGCGGGCGGAGCGCCACCTCTATCGGGGTTACGCGCCGGACGGCCGCCTCTGGGTGTCGTACTCGGAACACCTCGCGGTCTACGGTTCAACCGACCGGGCGCCCGTCAGTCCGCCTCCGCACCGGAGCCAGAACTACGAGATCAGCTGCTGAACCGTGCCGGTGTGTCCGGCCGCGGCCCGTGTCTCATCACGGCCAGCCATCGCCGTCGGCCGTCACGAGCACGGCTCCGACCGTGGCGTTCGTCACCTCGTCGATGAGGATCGCCGCGCCCGTCGCCCGGTTGATCCGGTAGGCGTCCGGGAAGATCGGCTCGGCCAGCCGGGGGCGCACCCGGCCAACGTCGTTCGGCCCGAGCGCGGCGGCCGACGGATCGAGCGCGTGGGCGTTGATGTCAAGTCGCTCTGCGATCTCAGCGACGGCCACCCGGACGGTTCGAGTCGTGCGCTGGAGCAGGTACCGAGCGCCCGGTGCAATCGGTGCGTCCCCGAGCCGGCAGACGGAGAACATCGAGTTCGTGGCGCGGCTCGGGGACGTCGTCAGGGGCGACGAGCATCCCGCCTCGGCCGAGATCGAGGTCGTCGTCAAGGCGGATCGCGACTGAGGAGGGGGACGCCGTGCCCTCCACCCCCTACGCCACCGGAATGGCGATCCGCCGCGCGCGGATCGAGCTCGGCTTGCGACAGGTCGACCTTTCAGAGACGGTCGGCTGCTCCCGAGCCTGGATCGCCGAGCTTGAGGCCACACGGCAGATTCCCCAGACGTGGTACCGAAGGCTCGTCATCGGCCTCGCGTCCGGCAGCGGGTCGCGACGCGCCCGAGACCCTCGACGGAGATCCGCTTGCGGCCGGCCCCCCACACCGGGTAGACTTCGCCCGCGAAAGCCGGGGAGCCCCGCCGCTGGGGCTGAGAGGGCGCGAAGTGCGCGCCGACCCGCGAACCTGATCTGGATCATGCCAGCGAAGGGAGCCTTGAGTGCCGCAGCGCATGCAGCACGACGATCGGTCGTGCGTGACTCAGATGCACCACGCCCGCCGCGGGATCGTCACGCCCGAGATGACGTACGTCGCCGAGCGCGAGGAGTTGCCGGCCGAGGAGATCCGGGACGAGGTCGCCCGCGGGCGGATGATCATCCCGGCCAACATCAACCACCGTGCCCTCGAGCCGATGGCGATCGGGGTGCGCAGCCGGGTCAAGATCAACGCCAACATCGGCAACTCCCCGACGACCTCGGATCTGCAGGAGGAGGTCGACAAACTCCACCTGGCCGTCCGCTGGGGCGCCGACACGGTCATGGACCTCTCGACCGGCAAGCTCATCGACGAGACGCGCCAGGCAGTCATCGACGCCTCGTCGGTGCCGATCGGCACAGTGCCGATCTATCAGGCGCTCAGCGGCGTGGAGCGGGTCGAGGACCTGACCGGCGACGATCTGGTGGCGATGATCGAGCACCAGGCCGGCCAGGGCGTCGACTACATGACCGTCCACGCGGGCATCCTGATCGAGCACCTGCCGCTCGTCCAGCACCGCCTCACCGGGATCGTCTCGCGCGGCGGCGGTCTCCTCGCCGCTGGATGGTCCACCACCGAGGCAGAACCCGCTGTACGAACGGTTCGACGACATCCTCGAGATCTGCCGGCGCTTCGACGTGTCACTCTCGCTCGGCGACGGGCTGCGCCCGGCTGCATCGCCGACGCGCCGATGCCGCCCAGTTCGCCGAGCTGGGGACCCTCGGGGAGCTCACCGAGCGGGCCTGGGCCCGCGAGGTGCAGGTGATGATCGAGGGACCCGGACACGTCCCGATGGATCAGCTCGAGATGAACGTGCGCAAGGAGCAGGAGCTCTGCCACGAGGCGCCCTTCTACACGCTCGGGCCGCTCGTGACCGACGTGGCCCCGGGATACGACCACATCAGCAGTGCGATCGGTGCCGCGATCGTCGGCTGGCACGGGGCGAGCATGCTCTGCTACGTCACGCCCAAGGAGCACCTCGGCCTGCCCCGACGCCGAGGACGTGAAGCAGGGCCTGATCGCGTATCGGATCGCCGCGCACGCGGCAGACCTTGCCCGCGGTCGGCCGGGCGCCCGCAAGTGGGACGACGCCATCTCGAAGGCCCGCTTCGAGTTCGACTGGCGCGAGCAGTTCGGGCTGGCGCTCGACCCGGAGACGGCCCAGGCGATGCACGACGAGACGCTGGCGGACGACTACTTCAAGAGCGCCGAGTTCTGCTCGATGTGCGGACCGGCGTTCTGCCCGATGCACAACTTCCGGGACGTCGACTGGGCGGCGCTGAAGGCGACGATCGAAGAGCGGCGGGCCGCGCAACTGACCGCGCCGAACTAGCCCTGGACGCCGCTGACCAGGTCGCCGTCACCGGTTCAGACCGAGGCGGTCGTCTTCGCAGCGCGCAGGAACCGCAGATCCGTCGGCTGGATCAGCTCCGAGAGCGGCGGTGCGCCGAACGAGCGGTGGACCTGCTCCTCCGGAGGTTGGCCGTAGAGGGTCGTGCGCTGGCGAGGTTGGCGACCGATCGATCGGATGAGCGCCTCCATCGCCTCGGGCGCCAGCTCCTGCCCGTGCGCCGCGCCCGCGGCCCGCGAGATCGACTCGTTCATCAGCGTCCCGCCCATGTCGTTCGCGCCGGCCTGGAGCGCCGCTGCCGCGCCGGTCGGGCCGAGCTTCACCCAGGACGCCTGGATCCTCGGGATGAGCGGATGGAGGGCGAGCCGGCTGACCGCGTGCATGAGGACCGATTCGCGGTACGTCGGCCCGCGCCGGGCGCGGCCCTTGAGGTACATCGGCGCCTCGAGGTGGACGAACGGGAGCGGGACGAACTCGGTGATCCCGCCGGTCCGCTCCTGGATGCCACGCAGGACGAGCAGGTGGCGAGCCCACGCGTCGTACCCCTCGACGTGGCCGAACATGATCGTGCTCGTCGTCCGGAGGCCGGCTGCGATGGGCCGCCTCGATCACCTCGACCCACTCGCCGGTCCGGAGCTTGT
>CAWJIC010000048.1:0-11268 GCA_963842755.1 uncultured Chloroflexia bacterium
ATAAGCGAAGACGGATGCGGTCATGGCCAGCGCCATAGCCGTGCCGGCGAATCCGGCCAACCATCGATTTCGGCGATTCACTCCGGCGGCCCTCCATTCTTCCCCCCAACCTGGGAGCACTCACCAGCATACACGGCTGCGCAAGCTCCTGTCATGCGACAAAGGTCACATGTGAGGCAAAGGCGGTTGATAGCCCTGCGGCACCTGCCAGTCAGGTGAGCAAAGCGTACTAATCGTACAACTTGACAATCCGAGCAGGCACGGCTATCTTCGGCGCATGAATGAGGTTCAGTTCTCCCGGGCGCGTTCGGACCTTGCAGACCTCCATGACCACGCGCTCGCACATCTCCCGACGAGGATCACTCGACGACGAAGCGACCCGGCTGTGCTGCTCTCTGAGGAAGATTTCAAGGCGCTGGTACGTCAGTACGAGTTTCACCCCGAGGTTCTGTTCGAGGAAGGCGCCACGGCGATCTGGTTGCCAGAGCTGGCGATCTGGGGCAGGGGTGAGTCCTTTGCCTCTGCGAAGGAAGACCTGCTCGAAGAGGTCGACCAGCTCCTCTCCGTCCTCGAGCACGACGAGCGAGTTCGAAGCGCGCCGAACATGGTGTCGCGCCTTCCGTGGATCTTCCGTCTGATTGCCGCGGACGAGACCGAACGGGAAGCCATCCTCTTTGCTGAGCCGTCGAAGAACGAGCGACCAGCGTTTGCGCTGGCTGCTGTGTCCGCATAGCTTGGCGACGTTCGGGGATCTCAAGACCTACGTTGAGCGAGACGGTTGGACCGAAGAGCCCAACCTGGCGCGTGGCAAGCAGCGGGTCGGCGATCACTGGCGGTATGCCAAGGAACAGCCTGACGGCACGGTCCTGCGAACGAAGGTCTCCCACGCTGTCCGGGACGAGATCGGTCCTGCCCTTCTTGCCCACATCCTCCGTGACCAGCTGGGCGTCGATGAGGATCGGTTCTGGGCAGTCGTTCGGGGGCAACCGGAAGAGCCTGCACCGACCGAGGAGACCCCTCGTACCGCTCCTGGCTGGCTTGTTCAGCGCCTCCTCTTCACGGTGGGGCTGTCGGAGGCAGAGGTGCGAGCGCTGACGCCCGATGAGGCGCATGCGGCATGGGTCGAGCACCAGACTCGCGAGAAACCCTGAGACTCGTCAGCGAGCGATAGACCTCAGCCCCGACGGGCACCAATGGCCGGCATATCGCCTGCGGGTACGCAGGGTTCGTCAAGACCTGCTACTGCGGGGTGATCAACCGCCTTTGCCACATGGAAGGTCACGGCGGGGCGGGGATGACGAGCTTCTGGCCCACGATGATCAGGCTCGGGTTGTCGATCTCGTTGGCGTCCTCGATCGCCTGGACCGTGACCCCGTAGAGCTCCGCGATCGACGAGAGCGTCTCGCCCCGGGCCACCACGTGGACGATCGGGGACGGTGCGGGGGTGGCGGTCGGGGTGGGCGTGGGCGCGGGGGTTGGCGCGGGCGCCGGGGTTGGCACGGGCGCCGGGGTTGGCGTGGGCACCGGGGTTGCCGTGGGGGAGGGCGAGGCGGAGGGAGAGGCGACGCCGCCGGGCGCGCCGCCGTCCGCCGGAGACCCACCGATGGCACCCACCCCGATCGCGCCGATCAACATCACCAGGCCCAGGACGGCAAGCAGGGCCGCCGCACGCCGGAGTGCCCGGCTCCTGCCCCAGCCCGCTCCGCCGTCCCGGGACGGCCTGGCATCGGGCGCGGCCGGCCCCATCGTGGCCGTCGCGACCGCAGTCGCCGCAACCGGGGCCGTCGCAACCGGGGCCGTCGCAACCGGGGCCGTCGGCGCGGCGGCGGCTGGCGAGTCGGATCCCCGGCGAGCAGCCGCCCTCGGCAAGGGGAATCGCTCGCAGGCCGGGTAGCCGGTCGTCAGGCAGTAGGCGCCCTGGTGTCCCAGGTCGATCGGGATCGGCTTCGCCTTGGCGTGGCAGCGGTGACCCGCAGCGGCGAACGTGAACCGGCTCCGGGGGTCGTCGGGGAGTCCGAGGTACGGACAGACCTCGGGCTCGACGGTCGCCAGGTCGGGCGAGGTCATCGACTCGAGCCGAGGGGCTGGGATGGACGCTCCGGGTGGTCGTCGGGACGGCTGGCGTCGAGCATCGCCCAATACTACGCGGACGCCGCCGGGCCGGGCGGACCGTCCGGGCCGCTCCCGCGGGCCGCTCCCGCGGGCCGCCGGTTGGTGTACCGTCGGGCGGTGCTCGTGATGGACATCCGACCGACCGCGTCGTGAAGCTGCTCCTCTTCTCCGACCTCCACCTCGACACCCATTTCGCCTGGGCGACGCCGGCGGCGGCCCGAAGGCGGCGCGAGAACCTCCGCGAGACGCTCCTCCGGATCGTCGCGCTGGCCGCGGCCGAAGGGGTCGACGCGGTCCTCTCCGGCGGCGACCTCTACGAGCACGAGCGGGTCACCCCGGACACCGCCGAGTTCCTGCGCGACGCGTTCGCCCGACTCGACCCGATCCCGGTCCTGCTCGCCCCGGGCAACCACGACTGGTTCGGCCCGGCCAGCCTCTACCACCGGGTCCGCTGGAGCCCGAACGTCCACGTCTTTACCGAGGACCGGCTCCGGCCGGTCGAGCTCACGCCCGGCGTCACGCTGTGGGGCGGCGCCCACCGCGCACCCGCCAACACGGACGACTTCCTGGCCGGGTTCGCGGTCGACCGTTCGGGCGTCAACCTGGGGCTGTTCCATGCCGCGGAGCGCGGCGGGCTGGCCTTCCAGGAACAGGGCAAGGCGCCCCACGCCGCGTTCGACGCCCCGGAGATCGAGCGGGTCGGCCTCGACCACGCCTTCCTGGGCCACTTCCACACCCCGAAGGACGCGCCACGTCACACCTACCCCGGCAACCCCGACCCCCTCACGTTCGGCGAGGCCGGCGAGCGCGGCGCGGTCATCGCCACGCTGGGCGCGGACGGCTCGATCGAGCGCCGGCGGGTCCGGGTCGCGGTCAGCGAGGTCCACGACGTCGCCGTCGACGTCACCGGCGCGGAGGGCCGCCAGGCGGTCCGCGAGGCCGTCGCCGTCGCGCTCGTCGGCCGCGAGGGGATGGTCCGGGTCAGCGTCTCGGGCGAGATCGGCCCGGACGTCGAGCTCTCCCGGGCAGACCTCGAGTCGCTCGGCGCGGGGCTCGACGGGCTGGTCGTCCGGCTCGACGGCGTCCGGCCGGCCTACGACCTCGAGGCGATCGCCGCCGAGTCGACCGTCCGCGGCCAGTTCGTCCGGGACGTCCGGGCGGAGGGCCTCGATCCCGATCTCGAGCTGCGGGTCGTCGCCAGCGGCCTGCGCGCCCTCGACGGGCGCCCGGACCTCGAGGTCGCCTGACGGTGCGGATCGAGCGGGTGACCGCCCACGCGTTCGGGCCGCTGGCCGGCGAGACGCTCGAGTTGGCGCCCGGGATGACCCTCGTCTACGGCCCAAACGAGGCCGGCAAGTCGAGCTGGCACGCCGCCCTGTACGCGGGGCTGTGCGGCGTCCGCCGGGGCCGCGGCCAGCCGCTCCTCCAGGATCGCGAGTTCCGGGACCTCCACAAGCCGTGGGACGGCGAGCGCTGGGAGACCGAGGTGCTCGTCCGGCTGGCCGATGGACGGCGGGTCGAGCTGCGCCAGGACCTGGCCGGCAAGGTCGCCTGCCGGGCGATCGATGTCGGGCTCGGGACGGACGTCTCGGCCGAGGTGATGAACGACGGGACGCCGGACGGCTCGCGCTGGCTCGGGCTCGACCGGCGGGCGTTCCTGGCGACCGCCTGCGTCGGGCAGGCCGAGCTGCTCGCGATCGCCGCCGATCCCGGCCTCCTCCAGGAGCACATGCAGCGAGCGGCCGCCACCCGCGGGACGGACGCCACGGCGGCCGAGGCGATCGAGCGCCTCGACGAGTTCCGGCGCGAGCAGGTCGGCGCGGACACGGCGAACAGCACGAAGCCGCTCCGCCGGGCGAGGCGCGAGCTGGCGGAGGCGGAGCGTGCGCTCCAGGACGCCCGGGACAGGCACGAGGTGTTCCTCGCGCTGAGCGCGACGGCCGACGCGGCGCGCGAGCGGGCGGAGGCGGCCGAGACGGAACTACGGGCACTCGGAGCGGCCGTCTCGCGGGTGCGTGCCGAGGCTGCGCGTGCCCGGTCCGACCGGGCCGCGGAGCTCGCGCGACGCCATCCGGGCGGGGCCCCGTCCGGCCTCGTGGCCGGCGATGAGCTGGCGAACCGGGTCGCCGCGGCGATCGACGCCTGGGAGCGGCGACCGGCCCCGATCGTCCTGGCCGGGCCGAGGGCCGACGAGCTCGAGCTCGAGCTGCAGGGCCTCCCGACCGAGCCCGTCGGCGACCTTGCGCCGGCGGACGAGGTCGTCCGGGCGAAGGCCGAGTACGACCGGCGGCGCGAGGCGCTCCGGCTGGTCGGGGAGCGTCCGGCGGAGCCGAGCCGGCCGGCGACCGGCGGCCTGGCCGAGGAGGAGCTGCGCGACCTCGCGCGCCGTCTTGAGACACCGGTGCCGGCGGTGTCGGTGTCGGTGCCCCCGGTGTCGCTGCCGGTGCCCGTCGCGGTGCTGCGCGCGCCGACGCTCTCCGATGCCCCGAGGGCTGGCGGCCCGCTCGGCGTGGGCGCTCGGCCGGCCGGACTCGTCGGCGGCGGACATGTGCCCCTTCTCGCCGGCGGGGCGGTCGTCGGCGCCGTGGCCCTCGCCGTCGCCGGCCTCGTCGCGCTCAGTTCGTCGACGCTCGTCGGGGGCATCCTCCTCGTCGCCGCCGTCGTCTTCGGCGGGGCGGCCTTCCTCGCGCTGCAGGCTCGGGGACGCGCGCCGGGGGCGGCGGAGGCCGGCGTCCAGGCGATCGGGGCCGAGGCGTATGCGCTCCAGGCCGCCCTGGCGGAGGTGGCCTCGGCGGCCGCCCGCGCGACCGAGGCGGGCCTGCCGGCCGATCCCGCGGCCCTCCGCCCGCTCGCCGACGAGCTCGCCGGCGCCCGCGTGCAGGACGCCCGGCTCGCGGAATGGATCCGCCTCGACGAGGAGCGCGGCGCCGCTCACCGGGCGGCCGAGGAGTCCCTTGGTGAGCTGCTCCGGGCGCGGGCGGTGAGCCTGTCGAACGGGCTGGAAGCGGCCTACGAGGCGTACCTCGCCGATTGCCGGACGCGCGCCGGGCTCGCCCGGGACGCGTCTCGCGGCCCCGGCCTGCGGGCGGCCATCGAGACGCGGCGAGGTCTGGAGGGGAACGCGGCCGACGTCGCGGTTCGGACCGCCTCCGCCGAGACGGACCTCCGGCGAATCGCGGCCGAGGTCGGGATCGAAGGGCTCGAGGCCGCCGATGCCGTGGATGTCGTCGCGGGGCTCCGTGCCTGGCAGGGGCGGCGGACATCGGAGGTGTCGGCGACCGAGACGGCCCTGGGCGAGTGGCGCGAGCTGAAGACGCTCCTCGGTGGCGCGACGCTCCCGGAGCTCCGGGCGGAGGCCGACCGGCTGGCCGACCGGGCCGACGAGTTGGCCCGGGGGCTCGACCCGGCGGCGGTCCAGGCCGCCGCAGCCGGTCCCGATCCGGAGGGCCGCACCGCCGCGATCGAGGGCCGCTCCGCCGCGCTGCGGGCCGACGCCGACCGGGCGGCCGGCCAGCTGACCGAGGTGGAGCGTCGCCTGCCGAGCGTCGCCGAGGCCGAGGAGCGCTGCGAGGCGGCCGCCGCCGAGCTCGACCGGGTGAAGCGACTCGACATCATCCTCGGGCACACCCTCCGCCTCCTCCGCCAGGCCGAGCAGCGGGTCCATCGCGACCTGGCGCCCGTTCTCGGCGGCTCGATCGCGGCGCGCCTGCCCCGGGTCAGCGGCGGGCGCTACCTCGACGCCGCCGTCAACCCAGCCGACCTCGCCGTCCGGGTGAAGGCCGCCGATGGCGGGCACTGGCGCGACGCGCGGCGGCTCTCCCACGGGACCCGCGAGCAGATCTACCTTCTCCTGCGCCTGGCCATGACCGAGCATCTCGTCCGGGCGGGCGAGGTCGCGCCGCTCATCTGCGACGAGGTCACGGTCCAGTCCGACGAGCGCCGGGCCCGTGAGCTCCTCGACCTCCTCCACGACCTGAGCGCCGAGCGGCAGGTCGTCGTGTTCACTCACGACGAACGTGCCCTGGCCTGGGCCCGGGAGCGCCTCCGGGGCGCCGATGATCGACTCGTCGAGCTCCGTCCGCCGGTCGCCGCCGCCTGACGCTCGCCCGGCCACGGGCCGCGGGCGGGCCGCGGGCGGGTCGTCCGGCACGGCGCGGCACGGCGCGGCACGGCGCGGCAGGGGCGCTACCGACTCGAGTCGGCCGGCAACCTCACCACGAACCGCGAGCCGCCGACACCGGGACGATCCGTCGCGGCGATGGTCCCGCCGTGCCGCTCGACGATCCAGGCCGCGATCGCCAGACCCAGCCCGGTGCCGCCCGGACGCGCCCCCGGCGCCCGCCAGAAGCGGTCGAAGACGCGCTCGCGGTCCTCCGGCGCGATCCCCTGGCCGTCGTCATCCACGGTCAGGACCGCGTCCCGGCCCTCGCGCCGCACCGTGACGGTGACCGTCCCGCCGGCCGGCCCGTGCCGGATCGCATTGTCGACGAGGATCGTGACCAGCTGGCGCAGCCGTGCCGGGTCGCCGCTCAGCTCTGCCGGCGCCGGGTCCAGCGCGAGCCGGACGTCCTCCCGCGCGGCGACGCTGGCAAGAGCGCCCGTCGCGTCGGTCGCGACTTCGCCGAGGTCCACCGGCTCCCGGGCGATCTCGACCGCCCCCGAATCGCTCCGGGCGAGGAGCAGCAGATCCTCGACCAGCGCGGTGAGATGGTCCACCTCGGCGGTGATGTCGTCGAGCGCCGCACCGACCTCGCGGACCGGCCGCGCCTCGTTGCGCCGGAGATCGTCGACGCTGGCCCGCACGACCGTCAGCGGTGTTCGCAGCTCGTGGCTGGCGTCTGCCGCGAACTCGCGCTGGCGCCGCAGAGCATCCCGGATCGGGACGAGGGCGCGACGAGCGTTGACGGCTCCGGCGCCGACCGCCGCGAGGACCGCGGCCAGCCCGCCAATCGCCAGCACGGTGACGAGCGTCCCGAGCGTCTTCCGCTCGGCCGTGATGTCCTGGACGACCTGTACCACGTACTGCGTGCCCGCCCGGTCGACCGGACGGCTGAGGACCCGCACCGGCGTCCCGTCGACCTCCACGGCCCGGATGTCGACGGCGCCGGTCCGGCGGGCCGCCGCGATCCCGGCGCTGTCCGGCAGGCCGGCCGGCAGCTCGAGGTCGCGCGGGCCGATCACCTCCCCGCTCGGGGGCACCACGAAGGCGAACGTCCCCGACGAGCGGCCCCCGAAGGCGAGCCCGACGGGCGGGCGGTCGATCGGGTCCGGCCGGGCACCGGAGATCAGCCGGGCGAGGGGCTCGACCCGTTCGGTCAGCTGGGCCGTCCCGGTGGCCTCCAGCGATCGGGCGACCGCGACGTAGAGCGCCACGCCGAGCGCGAGCAGGACGACGAGCACGACCCCGCCGCTCCACGCGACGAGCTGCCAGCGAACCCGCCCGAGCAGCCGCGCGTCGCCCGCCTGGCCGCCGGTCACCGTCCGTCCTCCAGCCGATAGCCGATGCCACGGACCGTCCGGATCCGCTCGCCGGCCGGCCCCAGCTTGTCGCGCAGGTAGTGGACGTAGGCATCGACCGCGTTGAGGGTCACCGCCACGCCGGACGGCCAGACGTGGTCGAGCAGCCGGTCGCGGGTGAGCGGCACGCCGGGGTGGCGCAGGAAGTACTCGAGGAGGGCGAACTCGCGGGGACTGAGCTCGATCCGGCGGCCATCGACCGACACCTCGCGACGGACCTCGTCGAGGACGATCGGGCCGTTGGCCAGGTGGAGGCCGGAGCGCAGCGCGTCGGGCCCGCTCACCCGCCGGGCGAGCGCGCGCAGCCGGGCCGCCAGCTCCTCGAACGCGAACGGCTTCACGAGATAGTCGTCCGCCCCGGCGTCGAGCCCGATCACCCGGTCGCCCACCGTGTCGCGGGCGGTGAGGATGAGGATCGGCACGGTCGAGCCGCCGGCGCGCAGGCGCCGCGCGACGTCGAGTCCCGATCCGTCCGGCAGTCCGATGTCGAGGACGATCGCCTCGAAGCCGCCGACATCCACGGCGAGCTCGAGCGCGGTGCGGAGGTCCGTGGCCAGCTCGACCACGTGGCGGTCCTCCTCCAGCAGGCGCCGGAGGAGCCGACCGAGCCGCGGATCGTCCTCGACGACAAGCAGGTGCATCGGTCAGACGCTAGCGGGCCGGGCCGGTCCGCGCTCGATGGAGCGAGCGGTGGCCGGTCACGGCGCGACCACGGTGACGTCGGACGCGCCGCCGAGTCGAAGCCCGTCCGTGCCGGAGCCCGGCGTGCCGGTCCCGGCGCCGCGGGGCGTGAGCTGCACCACGACCTGGCTGCCCCTGGTCACGTCGCCCGAGGTGGCGGCTGCCTGGCGGTGGTACGTCGTGGAGGTGTCGAGGGCGATCTGGACCGTCTGGCCCGACTCGAGCTCGAGCGTCAGGTGGTCGGCCGCGACGTCGACGACCTCACCGCGGAGCGCGATGCCCCCGCCCGCGAAGCCGCCGCGACCCTGCGCCGCGCCGGGCAGCTGGCCGCCGCCGGGGAGCTGGCCCGCGCCCGGGAGCTGGCCGCCGCCGCGGAAGTTCCCCGAAAGGCCGGCGGCCGCCTGGGTCGCCGGCGCGCTCACCCGACCGAGGGCGAAGCCGACCCCGCCGATCGCGAACGCCACCGCCACCACGAGCACAATGTCCAGGAGCGTGCGCCGGCGCAGGCTGCGACCGCCGTCCCCGAGCGGGGCGGCGGGCAACGAGGGCTGCGTCGCGCCGGACGGCGGCCAGCTCGGCTCGATCATGGCCGGCGCGGTCGGCCCGGTCCCGGCCGGCTGGGTCGGCTGGGCGTTCGGTTCGGTCATGGCGGTGCTCCTACTCGTAGCGAAGGGCTTCGATGGGGTCGAGCCGGGCCGCCTGGCGCGCCGGCCAGACGCCGAAGACGACGCCGACGGCCAGGCTGAAGGCCACGGCCACGACGACGGTGATCGGGCTGAATGCGAAGCCCCAGCCGGCGAGCGCGCCGATGCCCGCCGAGGCGGCCAGGCCGACGACGATCCCGATCAGCGCCGCCGAGGAGCGAGAGCGCGAGCGGCCTCGATGAGGAACTGGGCGAGGATGTCCCGGCTCCGGGCGCCGATCGCCTTGCGGATGCCGATCTCGCGGGTCCGCTCGCGGACCGACACGAGCATGATGTTCATGATCCCGATCCCGCCGACGAGGAGCGAGATCGAGGCGATCCCGGCGAGCAGGACCGTCAACAGCGACGTGATCGAGCCGACGGCCGTCAGCAGCTGCGACTGGTCGAAGACGCTGAAGTCGTCTGCGCTCCCCGACGCGATCTCGTGACGGGATCGCAGCTCGGTCGAGATCGCCGTCTTGACCGTCTCCATCTGCTCGGCCGTGGCGACGCTCACGCCGATCGACCGGACCGAGTCGCCGCCGACGAAGTGGGTTCGGACCGCCCCGACCGGGACGAGGATCTTGTCGTCCTGGTTGAGGAACCCGGAACCGCCCTTCGGCTGGAGGATGCCGATCACCCGGAACGGGATGCCGCCGATCGAGATGTCCGTGCCGAGGTCGGTGGCGCCCAGGCCGAGGTCGGTGGCGGTCGTCGCGCCGAGGACCGCCACCCGCAGCCCGAGGTCGGTGCTCGGCTCCGTCAGGAACGAGCCCTGCCAGATCGTCTCGCTGCGGACACTGGCATAGGCGGCCGTCGTCCCGACGATCGAGGTCGTCGTGTTCTGGTCGCCAGCGACGACGAGCCGTTGGGTGGACAGCTCCGGGGCGACGGCGGCGACGCCATCGACCCTGGCCAGCGCGCCGGCGTCGTCGAGGGTCAGCGTGGACGCCGACCCGGCGGCTCCCCGGGTCGCCCCCGTGGTCGTGCTGCCGGGGTTCACCGTGAGGAGGTTCGTCCCGAGCCCCTCGAGCTGCGAGGTGATCCCCCGGGTGGCGCCCTGGCCAACGGCCACCAGGGCGACCACCGAGGCCACCCCGATGACCACGCCGAGCATCGTCAGCGCGGCGCGCAGCCGGCCCGATCGGAGTCGCGAGAGGGCCAGCCCCACGAGGTCGAGCGCGTTCATGCGACGAGCCGCCCGTCGCGCACGTGGACCTGCCGTCCGGCGGACGCGGCCACCTCCGCCTCGTGGGTGATCAGAACGATCGTCCGGCCAGCGCCGTGGAGCTCGTGGAGCAGGGCCATCACCTCCGCGCCGCTGACGCTGTCGAGATTGCCCGTCGGCTCGTCCGCGAGGATGAGCGCCGGCTCGGTCACGAGGGCCCGCGCGATCGCGACCCGCTGCTGCTGGCCGCCGGACAGCTCGGTCGGCTCGTGGTCGAACCGGTCGCCCAGGCCGAGCCGCTCGAGGGCGGCCCGAGCCCGGCGGTCCCGCTCGCGGCGGCCGATGCCCTGGTAGAGGAGCGGAGTGGCGACGTTGTCGAGCGCCGTCGTCCGGGGCAGGAGGTTGTACGACTGGAAGACGAAGCCGATCGCCCGGCTGCGGAGCCGCGCCAGCCCGTCGTCGTCGAGGTCGGCGACCGCCGACCCGTCGAGGATGTACCGCCCGGAGGTGGGCCGATCGAGGCAGCCGACGATGTTCATCATCGTGGTCTTGCCGGAGCCCGATGGACCGATGATCGCCACGAACTCGCCGCGCTCCACGACGAGGTCGAGCCCGCGCAGCGCGGTCACGTCGATGCGACCGGTGCGGTAGACCCGGGTCACCCCCTCGAGGGTGATGAGCGGGGCGGTCACGGCGGCCGCCCGGCGCCACCGGAGTGCCACCGCCCCCGCCGGTGCCGCGCGGCAGCCCGCCGCCGGGGAACCCCGGGAAGCCGCCGGTGCCGGTGCTCGTGCCCTGCCGCGTCGCGGTCGTCCCGATGACGACCCGCTCGCCCTCGGACAGGCCGCTCCGGATCTCGGCCAGGCTGGAGGTCACCAGCCCGACCGTCACGTCGCGCGCCTGGGTGGTCCCGTCCGCGCCGACGACCATCACCTGGTAGGCGCCGGCGGACCCGGACAGGGCGACCGCCGGAACCGCCAGCACGCCGCTCGCCTCGGACGTCGTGATCGAGGCCTGGGCGGTCATCCCCGGACGCGCCTCCGCCGGCGCGGCGTTCAGCACGATCGTGACCGCAAGCAATACGCCGCAACCAGCAGACGTAGACAGT
>CAWJIC010000049.1:0-7095 GCA_963842755.1 uncultured Chloroflexia bacterium
ACCGCCAACCTCTACGCCTTCAGCCGCAAGATCGCGGCGGCGGCGTCCTTCGACGACATTGTCTGGGCCGCCGTGCATCACGTCGCCTCGACGCTCCAATGCCGCTCGCTGGTGCTCGCGCCCGGCGAGGACGGGGCGCTCTCGATCGCCGGCGGCTACCCGCCCGAAGACCGGCTCGACGCGCGGGACTGGGGAGCGGCGCGCTGGGCCTGGGAACATGGCGAGGAGGCCGGGTGGGGCTCGGCGACGCTGCCCTCCTCGACCTGGCTGTTCCTGCCGCTCAAGACCGCCCAGGGGCCGCAAGCCCTGCTCGGCGTTTCGTTCCAGGAAGGCAGGCGACTGGACGCCGAGGACCGCCGCGTTCTCGACGCCCTGGTCGACCAGGTGGCGATCGCCATCGAGCGGGCGCGGCTGACCACCGATATCGAGGAGAGCCGGGTCCTTTCCGAGACGGAGAGGCTCCGCGCGGCGCTGTTGTCCTCGGTGAGCCACGATCTCCGCACGCCGCTCGTATCGATCATCGGCGCAGCCTCCAGCCTGATCGAGGCAGGCGACGCCGTGGGCCCCGACGGGCGGATGCAGCTCGCCGAGACGATCCGAGACGAGGGTGAACGCCTGAACCGCTACGTCCAGAACCTCCTCGACATGACCCGGATCAGCTATGGCGCACTGCCGCTCAACAAGGAATGGGTGAGCCGCGCGAGCTGGTCGGCCGGGCCGTGCGGCAGTTGAAGGACGAGCTTCGCGAGTTCAAGGTCAGGGTGGACGTGCCGCTGACCTTGCCGGCGATCAAGGTCGATCCGATCCTCTTGGAGCAGACCCTGGTGAACATCCTCGACAATGCCGCAAAGTACGGACCGCGCAATTCGGAGATCGTGATTGCGGCCGAGCGGTCGGGAGAAGCCATCGCCATCGCGATCGAGGATGAGGGACCCGGCATTCCGGAGGCGGACCGGGAGAGGATTTTCGACATGTTCTATCGCGTCCGGGCCGGCGACGGCGACAGCAAGGGGACCGGGCTCGGGCTCGCCATCGCCCGTGGCATTCTCGACGCCCATGGCGGTTCGATCCGGGCGGTGTCGCGCCCCGACGGCAGGAGCGGCACGAGGATCGAGATCCGGCTGCCCCTTTCCGTGGCGCCGAAGCCCGGCCCCGAAACTCAGAAATGAGCGGGCGCATCCTGGTCGTCGACGACGAGGCACAGATCCGGCAAGTTCCTGCGGATCGCGCTCGAGGCGAGCGGCTTCGAGGTCGTCGAGGCGAGCCAAGGCGCGGAAGGAGTCGCAAGGTGCGCCACGGTGGCGCCGGCCCTCGTCATCGTCGACCTCGGCCTTCCGGACATGGACGGGAAGGAGGTCGTGCGCCGCATCCGCGAGTGGTCGGAGGTGCCGATCCTGGTGCTGTCGGTCCGGCAGTCGGAAGCCGAGAAGGTGGCGGCCCTCGACGCCGGCGCCAACGACTACGTGGTCAAGCCGTTCGGCATAGCCGAACTCCTCGCCCGCGTGCGGGCGCTGCTCCGCCGCGGCGCCCAACCCGGCGCGGCGACCCCGTCGGAGATCGTGGTCGGCGCGCTCACGGTCGATCTCGCCCGGCATGAGGTCCGGCTTGGGGAGGAACCGGTCAAGCTGACGCGGAAGGAGTTCGACCTGTTGCGCGTCCTTGCCCAGAACGCTGGCCGGATTCTCACCCACGGCCAGATCCTTCGCGAGGTGTGGGGGAGGGCGCATGAGAACGAAACCCAGTACCTCAGGGTCTTCGTGAGCCAGCTCCGCCACAAACTTCACGATGATCCGGCCGACCCGAAATATATCCTGAACGAGCCCGGCGTCGGCTACAGGATGCTGGAGGAATGACGGCTCCGAGGTCCGCTTCAGATCGGAGGGCAGGTGACAAGCCGGAAACGGCCGACCAGTATTTTCTCCTTGCGGAAATGGACCTTGCGCTTCATCGCGCCGGGCGTGGCTACGCGTCCGGCCCATTCGTCGGTATGAGGTGCTTGGTAACGTGTCCAACGGCATGACTTCCGAAGACATTCGCGTCGGCGTGCTCTTCTCGGCTACTGGGACAACGGCTGTCGTCGAGCGCACCCAGCGCAACGCGGTCGAAATGGCGATCGACGAAATCAACGCCCGCGGCGGCGCCGGCGGGCGGCGGATCGTCGCCGTTTACGATGACCCGGCCTCCGAGCCGCGGCGATACCGCGACCAGGCGCTGAGGATGATGGAAACCGAGGGCGTCCGCATCTTCTTCGGATGCTACATGTCCTCGTCGCGCAAGGCCCTGCTTCCGGTCATCGAAGAGAATCAGGGGCTGCTGTTCTATCCGACGCTCTATGAAGGGTTCGAGTTCTCGGCCAGCTGCTACTACGGCGGCGCGGCCCCCAACCAGAACAGCATCGGCCTGGCGCGCTATCTGATGGAGAATTTCGGCGAGACCTTCTATCTCGTCGGCTCCAACTACGTGTTCCCCTACAAATCCAACCGCATCATCCGCGACTTCGTCGTCAGCAGCGGCGGCCGCGTTTTCCAGGAGCGCTACGTTCCGCTCTTCGCATCCGACAAGGACATCGGCCGGATCATCGATGAAATCCGCAAGGTTCCGCCGAATGCCATCATCTCGACCATCGTCGGCGACACGACCTCGGTATTCTATCAGGCGTTCCGCGATGCCGGCTTCGATCCGGCGAGGATGCCGATCGGCAGCCTGACGACCGGCGAACCGGAAGTGGCGGCCATGGGCGCCGAAGCGGCGGCCGGGCACATCACCTCGGCGCCGTATTTCGACACGATCGACAGCGTCGAGAACCGGCGGTTCGTCGCGAGCTATCGCAAGCGCTTCGGCCCCCGTTCGCCAATCTCGGCCTGCACGGAGGCGGCCTATTTCCAGGTCTTCCTGTTCGCCGAGGCGGTGGAGGGGGCGGGTTCGGCGCGGATCGACGACCTTCGCCAGGCGCTGCCGGGATGTTCGTTCGCCGCGCCGCAGGGGCCGGTCAGCATCGACGCCGACAACCACCACACCTACCTGTCGCCGCGGATCGGCCAGGTGCGGGCGGACGGGCATTTCGAAATCGTCGCGTCGAGCCGGGCGCCGGTGAAGCCGGACCCGTATCTGATCACGCCTTTGACGACGGATTGGGGTAATAAGGTTGCCGCGGGTTGATCGTCTTCGCCAGACGGTTGGGGGAAATCCGGTGCAATGACGGGGTTCCTGCTTAAGGACCTTCGGGGCCTTTCGGTCATGGTCGTCCATGCGCCCGACCACGACGGCTCGGCCCTGGTCGATCATCTGCGACGGATGGCTGCCGGGTGGAGGCGCATTGGCCGCCGCCCGAAGACATCCCCGCCTTCGTCGACATCCTGTTCGTCGCCATCGACCGGGATATCCACCGCCAGGTCAAGCACCTGCTGCGGCGCGCCAGCAATGACGGGCCGGCCGTCATCGCAGTCGTCGACTACGAGAACCCGGCGACGCTCCAGCTCGTGCTCGAGACCCAGTCCCTCTCGGTGATCGGCAAGCCGATCCGGCCGTTCGGCCTGCTCGCCAACCTGGTCATGGCGCGCAACGTCTGGCTCCAGCGGCAGGCGCTGCGCCGGCAGATCGGCAAGCTCGAGCAGAAGCTGGCCGGGCAGCAGAAGTCCCAAGGCCAAGTCCATCCTGATGGAAACGCAGGGCCTGCCCGAGCGCGCCGCCTATAAATCGATGCGCGCCCAGGCGATGGCCAAGCGCACGACCATGGTCGAGATCGCCAACGCCATCATCAATGCAAATGAGCTCTTGAGTTTCCGTCCAACCGTGAATAAATCTTTCCGTGCCGGAAACAATGATGTTGACGGCACAGGGCAATGAACGCCCGCTCGGCCCGGCTTTTGCCGGCGGGCGGGTTTTTTTGTGACCGGATCAAAGTCGATCCGACGGCCGACACGGCGCTCCGCCAGCGGAACGCCGGCTCTCTAGTTCGCGTCGAATGATGCCGCGAACGAACGGCTTGGTCGCGCACTGGTCACCGGCGAGGTCGCCGAAAAAGCCATGCCGTGGCTCGGAGCCTACTCTCCCGAGCGCAAGGCGGGCCGTGTGCTGAACGCCCGGGCAAACCGGCGCAGGCGATCGCTGACCAGCGATCGGCCGGCCCAGGGGCTCCCGGACAGGCACAACACCCATCGCGCAAGTCTGTTCCCGCAAGAACACGATCATCCCTGAGCGTCGCTTCGGCGACCTTGTCGTCGAATCCAACGAATCCAGAATTGGAGTTACGGTTATGACCATTTCCCGCCGCCGGTTCATTCAATCGTCCGCACTCCTCAGTGCGGGCGCGCTGGCAACGCCCTATTTCTTCACGCGGAGCGCCAAGGCCGCCGACGCCGTCGAGGTCGGCGTGCTTTTCTCGCTGACCGGCGGTCTGTCGATCATCGAGAAGTCGCTTGCGGATGCGACGCTGATGGCGATCGATGAAATCAACGCCGCCGGCGGCGTGCTCGACGGCCAGATGATCAAGCCGATTGTCGAGGACGGCGCCTCCGATCCGAAGACCTACAACGAGAAGGCCTCGAAGCTGGTCATCCGCGACAAGGTGCCGACCGTGTTCGGCTCCTACACCTCGGCCAGCCGCAAGGCGGTGCTGCCGGTGTTCGAAAAGCGGAACAACCTCTATTTCTACCCTACCTATTACGAGGGCTTCGAGTGCTCGAAGAACGTCGTCTATACCGGCGCCGTTCCGAACCAGCAGCTCTCCAACTTCATCCCCTGGATCATCAAGAACCTCGGCAAGAAGAAGTTCTTCATCGTCGGCTCCAACTACATCTATCCGCGCGAAATGGCGAAAGTCTGCAAGATCCTCATCGAACAGGCCGGCGCCGAGTGGGTGGCGGACGAATACCTCGAGCTCGGCCATTCGGAGTGGGGCGCGATGGTCAAGAAGATCAAGGATTCCGGTTGCGACGTGGTGCTTTCCAACGTCGTCGCCAGTTGCGGTGACGCGCTTCTTGCGCAACTCAAACCAGGGCCTCGGCCAGGACCGCCCGATCTGCGCGACGGTCACCTCGGAAATCGAGATCGCCGCGATGGGCGCCGAATTTGCCGTCGGCAGCTACACCTCGTTCCCCTATTTCCAGGCGATCGACACCGACATCAACAAGGCCTTCGTCGAACGCTATCGCAAGTATGTGAACGACCCGAAGGCGGTGACACACCACGCACTCGAAAGCAGCTACTTCCAGGTATTCCTGTTCAAGCAGGCGCTGGAAGCCGCCGGCGAGGCGACGCCAACCGCCATCCGGGACGCGGTGGGAGGACAAATTCGACGCCCCGAACGGCCACGTCAAGATCGAGCCGGAAAACCTGCACACCTATCTGACGCCGCGCATCGCGGAGTGGCAGGCCGACGGCCAGGGAAAGATCGTCGACGACTACGGCGAGCCGATCAAGCCGCTGCCCTACGTCGCCTACGGCGAGACCGACGACAACCTGTTCTGCACCGTCGACGGGCTCGACGCCGGCGAGCTCTCAAGTCCGACCTGAAGCGGGCGGCCGGGGCACCTCCGCCCCGGCCCTCCCCTCTCGCGCCCCACGAGCGACTGCCCCTCAGAGAACAGCGATGGCCGACACAATTTTCATCGGGTTGTCCCTGGCGTCGATCCTCCTGATCGCGCTGGGACTGACGATCACCTACGGCGCCATGGGGGTCATCAACATGGCGCATGGCGAACTGGTGATGATCGGCGCCTATACCGCCGTGCTTGCCGGGATCTACCTCGATCTCAACATGCTCCTGGCGATTCCGCTCGCCTTCGTCGTCGCGGCCGCCCTCGGCCTCCTGATCGAGCGGCTCGTCATCCGCCAGCTCTACGGGCGGATGCTGGACACGCTGCTGGCAACCTGGGGCATCGCCATCCTGCTCCAGCAGGCGATCCGGCTGGAATTCGGACTGACCTTCTTCGACATCCATCTCGAGGGTCTTGGCCCCGGCCTCCAGAACCTTTCGATCCCGCCCTTTCTCAACAATGCTTTCGAGATCGGCGGTTTCACCGTCCAGCCCTACCGGACCTTCATCATTCTGGTAACGCTGGTCCTCACGGCGCTGACCTGGTTCCTCATGTACCGGACCTCGATCGGCATCCAGGTCCGCGCCATCATGCGCAATCCGGCGATGGCGGCTGCCTGCGGCATCAACGTCAAGCGCGATCAACGGCGATGACTTTCGCCTATGGCTCGGGATTGGCCGGAGTCGCCGGCGTGATGATGGCCGGGTTCAAGACCGTCTTCGCCCGACATGGGGACGTCGATGGTCGTCGACGGCTTCCTGGTCGTGGTCGTCGGCGGCGTCGGCAGCCTGGTGGGACGGTCGCCGCGGCGGCATGCTGGGCGAGATCAACGGCGTCTTCGCCACGGTCACCAACGACATTCTTCGCCCGCGCCGTCGTCTTCGGTCTGGTCATCCTGATCATCGTGCTGGAAGCCGCGGGCCTGTTCTCGTTCAAGGGGCGGTAGAGCGATGATCGCCGCGCTGACCAGACAGGGGATCGCGGAGTCCATCGCTCTACGGGTTTTCATCGCGGCGATCATGATCGCGATGCCTGCGGTTCATGGACGAGTTCTGGCTCAATCGCTTCGCCAAGTATCTGGTGCTTCGGGATGCTCGGCGTCGCCATCGCCCTGAGCGTGGGGCTACGCCGGCATCCTCAACCTCGGCCAGGGCCTGTTCTTCGGACGGTCGGCGCCTACATGGTCGCCATGTCCCTGAAGCTGGCAGAGCCGACACAGTCGCTCCAGCAGGGATCCGACACGCCGGTCCCCGATTTCATGCTGTGGAACGCCGAGCCCGGCGCCTGACCGACCTGTGCTGCATCAGCGACGCGTCGTTCCTGTGGCTGCCGTTCCAGGTCCAGTGGTTCGGCGTCGTCATGGCGATCGTCGTGCCGACCCTGCTTGCCGCGAGTGCTCGGCTTCGCCATCTTCCGTCAGCGATCTCCGGCGTCTTCGTGTCGATCATCATGCTGGCGACTGTCCTGCTGGTCCGGCTGCTGGTCATCGACTTCCAGCCCGTCACCAACGGCTTCAACGGGCTCACCGACCTGGGCTGGCTGACCATCAGCAATACAT
>CAWJIC010000050.1:0-3165 GCA_963842755.1 uncultured Chloroflexia bacterium
TCGCGCCCGTCCGCGTAGCGGAGATCCTCGCCCGGCGTGCTCGCCGCCATCCGTCTTGAAGCCGTCGATGCCCACCTCCTCCACGAGGTAGCGGCGCTCCTCCAGCCACCAACGAGCACCTTCGACGTTGCTCCAGTCGGGCATGAGCGCCTTCGGGAACCACCAGCCACGGTTCCGATACGGTCGGCCATCAGCCTCCCGGACGCCATACCCCAGCGCGGCCATCGTGGCCCGGTCAGCCGTGGCCTGTGGATGCGACCCCGTATCCGCCTTGAGCAGTGGGTTCTTGCCAGAGCAGGAATCGAGGCCCCGTACGTGCAGCCAGTCCACCAGGCCCTTGGGATCTGGCCAGGCACCGTCCGGGGGAAACCGGAAGTCGCCCAGGCGGTGCGGGGCGCCGTCGGGATGGACGTCGTACTCGGCATCGCGAAGGCCACGACGTGGCCTCGTCGCTCCAGGCCTCCACGACCACGACGCCGCTCGGGATGTCCTCTGCGATCGTCCGCTCCACCTCGGCCACGATCCGCGCCTGAGTGTTCCACTCGTTGCCGCTCATCCACAGCCGGAAGACCCAGTCCGGCGGCTGGACCGGCGGTCCGACCTCCTCCAGGAAGGCCGCCAGCACCGTCGACGGGTCACCGTCGTACAGCGATACTTCGAGCGATGGCGTGGAGGCGGCCGGACCGACGGCGGCCTCCACCACGCAGGTCCGGCGATGGTCGCCCCAACGTCGAACCACGTTCGCCGGCTTGTCCGGACGTGGAACCCCAGCGGCGCGTCGCTGCCGGTGTGACGATCGCAAACGGCATCGGCAGATACGTGCGCTCGCCCTGGCTCTTGTACTGCTCGAAGACGACCGCGTCCGGGCGCCGGCCGCGCTGATCGAGGCGGTCGAATCGCTCGCCGAAGCCGACGACGTGCGCGTCGGATCGAGCCGCAGCGCGAACCGTACGCGCAGCGCGGAGCCGCCAGCGACCAGCCACTCGACGCTGTCCGGGATGAGCCGATCGGCCCAGCGTCGGCCGAGCCCGACGAGTTCGCCGCCGACCGACGACCAGCCGGCGACGATCACGGCATGCCAGCCGTGTGCGGTGCCATCCGAAGCGGTGAAGCGATAGCGAAGCCGAGCTACCCGCCGGATGAGCCGGCGACCACGGTCCGCCACGCCTGGCGCCCGCGGCGATCCATGGCCGCGGCAGCAGCGGCGAGATGGCTGTCGTCGGCGGCACTCCCTGCCGCGCGCGCCTCGCCGGACGGCTCGAACCGCGTCGCGGGCAGCGACGTCGTCGTCCCGGCCACCTGGAGCTCCAGCGTTACCGCGATCCAGCCCGGCCGGGGTCGTGGCCCGCAGCTCCAGCGGCTCGCCCGCCACCGGCTGGACCGGCACGCGCTGGTCAGCCTCCAGCCGGTAGGCGTGGCCCAGGCCGGAGGTCGGTGGCGGATCACGGGGTCGTCGCCACGCTCGCCGCCAGCAGGCCAACGCGAGCGGCAAGGGTCAGGAACATCGCGTGGGACCAGAGCAGCGGCGTGGCGATCGGTCCCCATCGCTCCAGCCACTCGGTATACCGGTCGGGCGCCAGAAGGTGGTCGGTCGCCTGTTCGGGCATCAGCCCTCCGGCCGGCGTGATCGGCGATCCACGCGAGCTGCGACCAGGCCTCCTCGTGACGACCGCTGGCGGCATATTGCAGGCCCAGGAATCCCGGCGAGCAACAGCCACTCGCCTCCGCCGTAGTAGGTGTCGTCCAGGTAGCGGTGCCCGCCACCGGCGTGCACCAGGTCCGCCTCGATCCGCTCGATGGTGGCGAGCATCGTCGGATCGTCCGCCTCGAACAGCTCGAACACGGCGCCGACCGCCAGAAGACTCCCATCAACCGCGTCGCCGCCCAGCCATTTCGGAGGTATCCGAGTCGACGGCTTCCGTGCCCAGTCGCGCGCGAATGGATCCGGCGGCGGCCTCCAGGTGCGCCGCATGCTCGCCGCGACCCCGGGCAGACCCGCGACCCCGGACAGGCCGGCGGCCAGCGCAGCCAGGGTGGAACATGGCGCTGATCGCGGTGCTCCTCCCACCAGTCATAACTCGCATCGAAGGAGAACGCATCGATATACCGGGCGGAGATCAAGGCACCGGCAAGGAACGGTTGGACGGAGCGGCCATGCCGACGCTGGTGCGCACCGAGGGCCCACAGCCAGGCCCCGTAACCGTCCAGCTGGAAGTTCCACCATGCATCGTCCGACTCGTCGCCATCGACGGTGTAGCGGGTGTGGAGGTGGTCGCCGGCGGGTATGACCTCGCCGCGCGTGGCTCGATCGATGAGCGTCTCGACACGATCCGAGCGCGCCTGAAGGACGCGCGCGCACCAGCCGAAGTACGCCTCCGCCGACGCGACCTCGCCGACGCGGCTCATCGCATCCGCGACGAACGCGCCGTCACGCAACCACGAGAAGCGATAGACCGGGAAGGTCGGCGAGGCCGAGAGATGCGCCGCTGGGCGCCTGGTTGGCGAGGATGACCTGGACGCTCTGACGGGCGAGCGCCAACAGCCGGGGGTCGTCGAAAGGGATCAAGGAAAGCTCCAGGGTGCGCGGCGACCGGGGGAGGAGGACCCGGCCGCCGCTTGGACTCAGTTCAGCAGGGCCTTCACCTGCTGTGCGGCATCGTCGAGCGCCTCCTGGGCCGTCGACCTGGCCCAGCCGTGCGGACTCGAGCGCCTTCGACACGATGTCCTGCATCTGGGACTGCTGCTCGATGACCGGCGGGACGACGATGTCATCGAGCGCCTGGAAGACCGCCTCGCGATTGTCCGGGGGGGTCTGCGAAGGTAGACGTCGAACTGGGTCTGGTCGGCGACCGCGGGCAGTTCCCAGCTGGCGTCGAGGCGCGTCTTCACGGCCTCGGGCGAGCTGGTCAGGAACCGGAGCCAGGCCCATGCCTCGGCCGGGTATTCCGTCTTGGAGGAGGCGACCACCGAGTTGGCGAAGAAGTGGTGCGCCTTCTGGACATTACCGGGCTCGACCTGGATGTCCCAGTCGAACGCCGCGTCCTTGAGCCCGCTGAACTGCCAGATCCGGTGTGCCACATGGCGAGCTTGCCCGCCTTGAACAGGGCGGTGTCCTCGTCCGGTCCAAACGCGTTGTCCGGGCTGGCCGTGCCGACCTTGTCGAGA
>CAWJIC010000051.1:0-4325 GCA_963842755.1 uncultured Chloroflexia bacterium
GACTACAAGCCGCTCGACGTCGAGTCCGCGGCGACTGCCGCCCTGGCCCTCTGCCGCGGCATCCGTCTCGTTATCCCGGATTGGGAATACCTGGTGGACGGAGACGGCGGCGACGAGAACCTCAAGGACTACCCGATCGAGGCAAAACCCCGAGCTGACCATCCGCAGCGTCGTCGACAACCTGATGCTGTACCAGGAGGGCTGGGGCGTGCGGCCGTCAAGCACTCCTAACCTACTCGGGCGGACAGAGCCGCGGGCATGTTCGCTCATTTGCCCCCGCCCGGATGCTTGGCTTCCGGTTCAGCCCCTATGCCCTTCCGAACGTCATTGCAGTTGCCGAAGGAATTCCTTTCATCGAGCTGACCAATTGGCAACATGACAAGCTGTTTGCTCTCAAGGGAGAAGTCGTCCGCCGGGGAGTGGCCGCCGTCACAGGGTTGGACATGCCAGTGTTCGAGAAACGCCGCTTTCAAAACGGAGCGGTTGGCGATCCACGAGCGTCTCGTTGGCCCGGAATATCCCGGTCTGGCGCAGCATGGCGTCGACCAGCGTGGTCTTTCCGTGGTCCACGTGGGCGATGATCGCCAGGTTGCGGAGGTCCGCGCGCACTGCGGCACGCGGCGCATCGGTCGTCAGGGGCACCGCAGAAGCCTACCTGTTCTCGCATCGGGTCGCGTTGGGGTAGGCTGCGCCCATGCGTCGCGCCGCACCATTGCTGGCGATGATCCTCACCGGGTGCCTCTTCGGCGCGCCATCGCAATCCCCCACCCCGTCGGCCGGTCCGCAGAGTCCCGCGTCCTCCCGATCCGAGGCTGCCTCGCCATCGGTTGAGCCGTCGTCGCCAGGCCCGACCCCGACACCCGGCGTGGACGCTATCCCGGTCTTCCGTGCGGGCGATCAGGTGGCCAGCACCGCCGGCGGCCTGCGGATTCGATCGCGTCCGGGCACCGATCAGCTCGTCCTGGTGGCCTTCTTGCCGATCGGCAGCGAGATGATCATCGAACTCGGCCCGGTCCTCGTGGACGGCCACGGCTGGTACCTGCTCAAGGACGCCGACGATGATGACCCGGCATTCGACGAGGGCTGGGTGGCCGCGGGCTACGAGCCGGAGCCGTTCCTCGTCCCGGCCAGCTTCGACGTCCAGGTCAACCCGATCCTGGGTGGCTTCGCCCACGACGCCAGCGGCCAGTACGGCCCCATCCGCGTACAGGATGCAAACGTGGTGGTGCGCTGGGTGGCCGCGCCGCAGCCCGGACGCGACGGCTGCGCGTTCGCCGTGGACCTGACGCCGGGGAACGGGACCGCGGTCCCCGCCATCCGCGCCACGATCGGCGGTGTTGTGGCGCCCGGCGACCTGTACGGGTCCTTCTTCGCCGAGCACCCCGAGCTCGTCGGCGACATCTTCGTGACGGTTACCTCCGACTGCAGTTGGGCGCTCACCTTCATCACCACTGCGCCAGTGGTGTGACGCGACAGTCGACCTGTCGCGCTTTGCGCGGAGGCTGGTGCCCATGACGACCCTCTGTTCTTGGCGGCCCCGGCCGATCAGGTGCCCGGGCGGCCGCGACGGACCTCGCATCGTTCCGGCCGGCCGATAGGCTTCCGACGCCATGCAAAAGCTGGGTGACCGGACCATCTACTCCGCGACCGACCTGGTCGGGTACCTGGAGTGCGAGCACCTCACCACCCTCGAGCGCGCGGTCTTCGTCACCGATCTGCAGCGCCCGAATCGCGAAGACCCGGAGCTTCAGGTGCTCCAGGAGCGGGGCGAGGAGCACGAGCGCAAGTACCTCGCGCACCTGCAGTCGCTCGGTCGGGCCGTGGCTGAGGGGCGATACCCGAAGGCGACCGACGGCCCTTCCGACCGCCTCGAGCGAATCGAGCGCGACGCCGAGCTGACGCTGGGGCGGATGCAAGAGGGTGCCGATGTCATCTACCAGGCCACCCTGTTCGATGGCAGATGGCTCGGCTATGCCGACTTCCTGCTCCGTGTTGGCGGAGCCAGTGCCCTGGGCGAGTATCACTACGAGGTCGCCGACACAAAGCTGGCTCGCCGGGTGAAGGGGGCCGCGCTCCTCCAGATGTGTGTGTACTCCGACCTGCTCGCGCAGGTACAGGGCCGAATGCCCGAGCGCATCCACGTCGCCCTCGGCGGCAGCGGACATCGGGTCGAGTCCCATCGACTCGACGACTACCTGGCCTATTACCGCAGCGTCAAGCGCCGCTTCGGTGAGGCAGTCGCGGCGGACCGGCCGATCGCCTATCCCCTGCCGGTTGTCCCCGAGCCGGTTGGGCACTGCGGTGTCTGCCGCTGGGATGAGCACTGCTCGCTCCTGCGCCTCGACGCCGACCACCTCAGCCTTGTTGCGGGCATGCGCTCGGACCTGGCCAAGCGCCTCGCCAACGTCGGCATCGACACGCTGACCGCCCTGGCCTCGCTGCCGGATCCGCTGCCGGGCATCCCCAAGGTCAGCGACATCGCGCTCGCGTCGGCGCACCAGCAGGCGGACCTCCAGCATCGGTCCCGGGGTCTTGCCAGCCCGCTCTACGAATTCCTGCCGCCCGAAGAGAACCGAGGCCTCGCGGCGTTGCCGCCGCCATCGGCGTCGGACCTCTTCTTTGACATGGAGGGTGATCCCTTCGCGGAGGAGGATGGCCTGGAGTACCTCTTCGGGGTCTGGGATCCATCGATCCTGACCGATACCGGCCAGCCGACCTTCCGCGCCTGGTGGGGCCACAGCCGCACGGAGGAGAAGGTCGCCTTCGAGGGGTTCGTCGACTTCGTGATGGAGCGCTGGCGCGCCGACCCGACCATGCACGTCTATCACTACGCCGCGTATGAGCGGGGTCGCATGGGAATCGCTCTCGACGCGCCATGCCACGCGCGAGGCCGAGGTGGACCAGATGCTCCGTGACCGCCTCCTCGTGGACCTGTACGCGGTGGTGCGGCAGGGACTGCGCATCGGCACCCCCAGCTATTCGATCAAGAAGCTCGAGCCGCTCTACGCGCTTGCGCGGCTGGTCCCCCTCAAGGACGCTGGCTCCTCCGTGGTCGCCTACGAGCAATACATCCGCTCGGTCAGCGCCGGGGCGCCGGACCAGGGGATCCTGGACCAGATCCATGACTATAACCAGGACGACTGCCGCTCTAATGCTGAGCTGCGGGACTGGCTCGAGGCCCGGCGCGACGAGCTGGAGACGCGGACCGGCGAGCCGATCCCCCGGCGAACCGTCGAGGCGGAGCCGGACAAGGAGCTGTCGGAACAGCAGAAGCGCCTCGTCGAGCTATCGCACCGACTTCTGGTCGGCGTGCCCACCGATCCGGTCCTCCGCAATGCCGACCCCGACGCGCAGGCGCGCTGGCTGCTGGCCAATCTCCTGGAATGGCATCACCGCGAAGAGAAGGCCGAGTGGTGGGCGTACTTCGAGCGCTGCGGCAAATCGGACGAGGAGCTGGTCGAAGACGAGGAGGCGATCGGGCAGCTCCAATCCCTCGGAGAAGCCGGTCGGTCGGGCAAATCGACCCACTTTCGATTCCGATTCGACCCCGAGCAGCCGTACCGGCTCAAGGAGGGCGACGAGCCGCATGACCCGCGTTCTCTGCGATACGCGGGCACCATCGTCTCGATCGATCCGCTTGCCGGCATTCTCGAGTTGAAGAGGTCCTCGCGCTCCACGGCTCCGTTGCCGGCATCCCTGGTTCCAACGAAGCCACTCACCGCCGATCCACAGAAGGGCGCGCTCGAGCGTCTCGGAACGTGGGTCGCCGAGCGCGGGTTACGGGACGAGGGCCGCTACCTCGCTGCCCGCGAGCTGTTGCTCGGCCTGCCGCCGCGCGTGGGACAGGCGCCGGGCGCGTCGCTGGTTCGACCCGACGAGCCGAGCGCGGACGCGGCCCGCCGGCTCGTCCTGCAGATGCAGGCCACGGTCCTGCCGGTGCAGGGCCCCCCTGGATCGGGCAAGACCTGGACCGGTGCCGAGATGATCCTGGAACTCATCCGGACAGGACGAAGGGTCGGGATCGTGGCCTTCACCCACCGGGCGATCATCAATCTCCTCGACGAATTGCTTGACCACGACGCCGCGCAGGTATCCCCGTCTCGGCCATTCGGAAACTGGAAACCGGGGAGCAAGTGGACGAGAGTTCGGGGGTATCGGTCCACCACCGACAACGCGGAGGTCGCAGCCGCGTTGCTCAGGGACGAGGTGCAGGTCGCGGCGGGTACCGCCTGGGTGTGGGCTCGACCGGAGCTTGAGGAAACCATCGATACCCTCTTTGTCGACGAAGCTGAACAATACGAGAACTGAACCGAAGACGAAAAGAA
>CAWJIC010000052.1:0-5232 GCA_963842755.1 uncultured Chloroflexia bacterium
AGCGCTTCACCCGGAGCATCCCGCTCGACTCCGAAGGCTGGCGGGAGCGGCTGCGATAGAAGCTATGGCGCCAATGGCGGAAGCGCCAGAGTTGGCTTCGAGGGGTTGGACGGCGTCACCACCTTCGAGCCGTCAAAGTACTGCTTTGGCGCATAGGTGAAAGGCGTGCCATCGATCACCACACACACGGGGTCAATTGCCCATCCGCGCCGGAGCGCGATCTTTCCATTGAACTGAATGACCCAGGCCGGTGCGTCCGTTTGGATCTCGGGCTCGATCCCCCAGAGGTAGGTGTATCGGGGAACATCTATGGCGTGCGGCACCATGCCCATCCCAGCGATAGCCGCGAAGCGCGGTCCGCTAGTGGCTCCGCACAATTGCATCGCCGTTGCTGCGTCAGGCGATGGTGCCGAACGCGAGACGGGCGTGATCGATGTGTCGACAGGCAACCCAGAGCCTGAGGCAGGATTGGCAGGGGCGAGGCTGGCTCCCGACGGGCTTGGCTTCGCTGTCGAAGATGGCGCCGGCATCGGCGCGCTCAACGGTGGTGAAGACGGTGGGGGCATTGGGGCGCTCAGGGCGCCAGTCGGCGCAACGCATCCGATGGCAGTCGAACTTACCAAGACAATTGCGACAAGCCTCCGACCCGCGGCGGTGCATCGAACGCGACTCATCATGGCTGTCTCGTGTCCCATACGTACCAGGAGTTGTGAAGGTTCGAGGCGATCCGGCAGCGCATCGAACTCAGATCCACGACATCGCAATCCGTCGAATATGGCCGCCAGACCGATGTCAGCGTTCCACCGCTGTCCGTCCACGTCGCGCTGGAGATGAACTGCTGGTCGGCAACCCGCCCAGGGTTCTGGTCAAACAGATCCCATAGTTCGGTCATGTACTGGGCTCCCTGAGGTCCGCCAGACCAACACGTTTCCAGGGAGCCGGCTGTCTTGGAGTTCTGCGTTGAGCCGCCGATACGCGCGTAGTAGTAGGACCCACTCTTATAGACTTGGTACCAGTAGCTGTTAGCCGATGTAAGCCCAAGCGGTGCAAGAATCGGCTCTGGCCCTAGGGCTGCCCCGCACGAGCCGGCTTCCCGCCCGTACGCCCAGAAGTAGTAGGAGCGGTCCTCGACACCGTTGTCCGCATTGCAGAGGCCGTTCTTGCATTTATCGATGCCCACCTGATAGATATCCCAACCACCGTCCCCGGTCAGGGCAACCCATGAGGAGGAGAAACCATCACCCGATCCGGTGCACAGCCTGGGATCAACTGAAGTCGACCATTCAATCTTGGCTCGCGCACCAGTGAGACCCGGAGAGCCGCTGAGTACTCCAGAGAAGGAGTTGATGGCGTAGCCAAACGGGTCATAGCTCGCAGGTCCGGCGCAGGAGTGGCTCCATGCGGCGACTACTGGGGGTTGTGACAGATGGACCGCGAACAGGAGAGCGACAGCGGCGAGAATGGCCGTTACACGTCTCATACTGCCCCCTATCGCAGAAGTCCTAGTGCGCCACAGACGGCACCCAGAAAAGTAATCTTGAACCACATCGAAGTCAAGCTTGGGCGTGGCAACATCCTTTCGCCTGACCAGAAGGACGTCCTTCTGGGACGCCCGGGCACGGGCCCTGCGCCGCACAAATCAGCGGCCCGGGAGGAGCTCCCCTTTCGGCACGGCTCGCCGCAGGCCGGCGCAGCCGCTCGGGCCTCCCGGCCAGCTCGTCGGCCGTCCCTACGGTTCGGACCCCTGTCGACGTTCATCGGTCTCCAGGGTAGACGCCGAAAGCCCCGCCCTCCGAAGAGAGCGGGACGCTGGTGATCACTAGGAGCTCGGCCGCTACACCGTCGGCGCCACCCCGGCCCCCACTCCGCCTGTCCTCGCGATAGGTCGACGGGGGGCCGGCAGCAATCTGGCAGCATGAGAGCCGGGCATCCGCAGATGGATGACCCGGCTCTCACTGTCCCCTGAGCGTGAAACCGTCTAGGGCGGACCCCGGCGGACGCTAACGGACCCTCTAGAAGTCCATGTCCCCGCCGTGGCCGTGGCCGCCGCCGGCGCCGGCCTTCTCCTTCTCCGGGATGTCGGTGATGAGCGTCTCGGTCGTCAGGACCATCGCCGCGATCGAGGCGGCGTTCTGGAGGGCGGAGCGGGTCACCTTGGCGGCGTCGACGATGCCCTTCTTGAACATGTCGCCGTACTCGCCCTTGAGGGCGTCGTAGCCGTGGCCGAGCTTGACGTCCTTGACGTGCTCGACGACGACCTCGCCGTGACGCGCCGGCGTTGTCGGCGATCTGGCGGGCCGGGGCCTCGAGGGCCTTGCGGACGATGTCGACGCCGACCTGGCGCGTCGCCTTCGAGCTTGAGCTTGTCGAGCGCCGGGATGGCCTGCAGGAGGGTCGTGCCGCCGCCGGCGACGAGGCCCTCTTCGACGGCCGCGCGGGTCGTCGAGAGCGCATCCTCGATGCGGTGCTTCTTCTCCTTGAGCTCGACCTCGGTGGCCGCGCCGACCTTGATGACGGCGACGCCGCCGGACAGCTTGGCGAGGCGCTCCTGGAGCTTCTCGCGGTCGTAGTCCGAGGTGGTGTCCTCGATCTGGGCCTTGATCTGGGTCATCCGGGCCTTGATCTGGTCCGGCTTGCCGTCGCCGTCGATGATCGTCGTGTCGTCCTTGGTCGCGACGACGCGGCGGGCCGAACCGAAGTCCTCGAGCGGTGACCGAGTCGAGCTTGCGCCCGATCTCCTCGCTGATGACGCGTGCCGCCGGTCAGGATCGGCGATGTCGCGGAGCATCTCCTTGCGCCGATCGCCGAAGCCCGGCGCCTTGACGGCGAGGACCTGGACCGTGCCGCGGAGCTTGTTCACGACGAGCGTGGCGAGGGCCTCACCGTCGACGTCCTCGGCGATGATCAGCGATCGGCTTGCCCTGCTGGACGGCCTTCTCGAGCGCCGGGAGCATGTCCTGGACGCTCGAGATCTTCTTGTCGGTGATCAGGATGAGCGGGTTCTCGAGGACCGCCTCCATCCGATCGGGGTTGGTCACGAAGTACGCCGAGATGTAGCCCCGGTCGAACTGCATGCCCTCGGTGTATTCCTTCTCGAGGCCGAGGCTCTGGCCCTCCTCGACGGTGATGACGCCGTCCTTGCCGACCTTGTCCATCACCTCGGCGATGATCTCGCCGACCTCCGGATCGGCGGCGCTGATCGCGGCGACGGCCGCGATCTGCTCGCGGTTGTCGACCGGGCGGGACTGCTTCTTGATCTCGGCGACGATCGCCTCGACGGCCTTCTCGATGCCGCGCTTGACGACCATCGGGTTGGCCCCGGCGGTCACGACGCGGAGGCCCTCGGCGACCATCGCCTGGCCGAGGACGACCGCGGTGGTCGTGCCGTCGCCGGCGACGTCGTCGGTCTTGGTCGCGACTTCCTTGAGGAGCTGGGCGCCCATGTTCTCGAACGGGTCGTCGAGCTCGATGTCGCGGGCGATCGTCACGCCGTCGTTGGTGATCGTCGGCGAGCCGAACTTCTTGTCGAGGACGACGTTGCGGCCCTTCGGGCCGATCGTGACCTTGACGGCGTCGGCGAGGCGGTCGATGCCGCGCTTGAGCGAGCGACGAGCGGTCTCGTCGAAGATGAGTTGCTTAGCCAATGCGTGTGTCCCTCCAGGGATGTCGGTGGTCGTGGATCGGTCGGGATGCTGAGCGACGATCGGTCAGTCCTCGACGATCGCGAGGATGTCCTTCTGGCTGACGATGAGGAGCTCCTCGCCGTCGATCTTGAACTCGGTCCCGGCGTACTTGGCGTAGAGGACCTTGTCGCCCTCCTTGACGTCCATCGGCTCGCGCTTGCCGTCGTCGAGGATCCGGCCGGGGCCGACGGCGAGGATCGTGCCCTCCTGGGGCTTCTCCTTGGCGGTGTCCGGGAGGACGATGCCGCTCTTGGTCATCTCCTCGCGCGGCGGTCGGCTTGATGACGACGCGGTCGCCCAGCGGGCGGAGCTTCGTCGCGGTGGCGGTGGCCAAGGTGCGAATCCTCCTGTGACGGCCTGCAGGACCGTCGACCGTTTCGAAGGCGGGCGAACCGCGCGAACGCGTCCGGTCCGACCGCTGTCCCGAGCTGTGAGCGCGTGGCGGGGACCGCCGGAAACCGGCCCGTCGGGCCGGGCGGTCGCGCCGCTTAGCACTCTCGATACGAGAGTGCCAGAACTGTAGCGAGCGTGTCCACCGCTGTCAACCGGGCGAGTCGCCCCGGTGCGACATGGACGGTTGGTAAAGACGACCCGGAGAGAGGCAGCGGGATGACCGATCCGCTAGCCCCGGTTCCGCGTCTCATCGCCCACCGCGATGCTATCGGGCCCGATCGGGCCGCGCTCCCACGCCTCATCGCCCACCGCGATGCTAACGGCAGCCAGCGGCGTTACGGCCGCGCCAGATCGGCCTCGCCGAGCGTGCCGAGCCCTCGCGGAGTGTCGGAACCCCGCGTGGGCGCGGCATTGGCATCGCGGACCGCGATATTGCGGAGCTCCGGCCCACGGTCTGCACCGGCCCGAGCACGGGCACCTGCGGCTGTCCCCGAGCCGAGCCACCACCATCAGCCCACGTGATGGCCGAGGATCCGGTCGTAGGCGACCACCAGGTCCTCGCCGAGCGCCTCGGGTTCCTCGGCGCGCCGCTCGGCCAGCCAGCGGGCGGTCTCGGCCACCCACTCGGGCTCGTTGCGGCGGCGCGGGGCGCCCAGCGGTGAGAGGTACGGCGCGTCGGTCTCGACGAGGAGCCGATCGGCGGGCACGAGCCGGGCGACCTCCGCGCTCGCCTCCTCCCCCGCTCGGAAGACGAGGCCGCTGAACGAGATCGCGAGGCCCAGCCCGAGGACGGTCTCGGCGTAGTCGATCGGTCCGGAGAACGAGTGGACGATCGCCGGCGGCCGGTCGCCGAACACCTGGCGGCCGGCCGCACCCCCGATCCCGGCCGCCCGCAGCTCGTCCACGAGCGCGTCCTGGGCGTCACGCTCGCCCGGCTTCGAGCGGCAGTGGAGGATCGCCGGCTTCCCCGTCTCGAGGGCGAGGGCGAGGTTCCGCCGGAGGTTCGAGCGCTGGGCCTCGAGCGGCGAGAAGGCACGGTCCGTGTCCAGCCCCGTCTCGCCGATCGCCCGGACCCGAGGGTCCGCCGCGAGCTCGACGATCCGCGCCCAGCCCGCGTCGTCGACCTCGGCCGCGACATGCGGATGGACGCCCACCG
>CAWJIC010000053.1:0-3919 GCA_963842755.1 uncultured Chloroflexia bacterium
GCGACTGGTCAACGCGGTCCCCACCCGACGCAACTCAGGCCGGGTGGGACGGGCCGGAGCGATCGCTCACCGCCGCCTCCTCGAACGTGGCCATCTCCCGCTGGAGCCGGACCGCCGCATCGATCACGCCGAGGGCGAGGGCGGCGCCACTCCCCTCGCCGAGGCGGAGGTCGAGCTCGAGAAGGGGTCGCAGGCCGAGTGCCTCGAGGACGACCGCGTGACCGGGCTCCGCGGAGCGATGGCCGGCGATGAGTCGCGGACCGAGGGCGGGCGCCAGCCGGACCGCGGCCAGCGCCGCCGAGCCGACGATGAACCCATCGAGGACGACCGGGATGCGCGCAGCGGCCGCGCCGAGCATGAGCCCCACCAGTCCCGCGATCTCAAACCCGCCGACCGCGGCGAGCACGCCGACCGGGTCGGACGGGTCGGGCCGATGGAGGGCGATCGCCGCATCGATGACCGCGACCTTCCGGACCAGGCCCGCGTCGTCGAGGCCGGTGCCCCGCCCCGTGACGTCGGCAGCCGGCCGGCCGGTGAGTGCCGCGACGACGGCTGCCGCTGCGGTCGAATTGCCGATCCCCATCTCGCCCGGGATCACCAGCCGGCAGCCGTCCGCCACGAGGCCGGATGCCAGCTCGATCCCCACCTCGATCGCGTCGAGCGCCTCCGTCCGGGTCATCGCCGGTTCCCGGGAGAAGTCCCGCGTGCCCGGGCCGATCCGGCGCGACACGAGGCGGTCGTGCGGCGCCGGCGGGACGACGACGCCGAGGTCGACCACGACGAGCCGAGCGCGATGCAGTCGCCCCAGGACGCTGATCGCGGCGCCGCCGGCGAGGAAGTTCGCGACCATCTGGCCGGTCACGACGGACGGGAACGCCGAGATGCCCTGGGCGACGATCCCATGGTCGGCGGCCATCACGACGATCGCCCGCTCGTCCAGGGTGGGGATCGCTGACCCCGTGATCCCCGCGAGCTGAGCGATGAGGTCCTCCAGCCGCCCGAGGCTGCCGGGCGGCTTGGTCAGTCGATCGAGCCCTCTCGGGCCGCGGCCTGCGAACGGTCGTCGAGCGGCGCGATCGCGGCGATCGTCGCGGTCAGTTGCGTCATCGTTCGACCGCCGGCGCGCCCGGCAGTCCCGCCGGGTCCAGGACGACGATCCCGCCGGGCTGGACCGGATGGGCCCGGACGGGTCCCTGCAACGGACCGAGAAGCGCGACGAGGCCGCGGATCGTCCCGTCATGGGTCACGATGATCGTGTCGCGATCCGCTGCCCGCAGGTCCCCGGCGACCGGCGCGATCCGGGCGCGGACGGCAGCGGCCGTCTCCCCATCGGGCCAGTCGACCTCGGCGTCACCGGCAAGGAGCCGCGCCGCGAGCTCCGGCCAGCAGGCCTGGACCTCGTCGAAGGTGAGTCCCTCGGCCGCCCCGAAGTCGACCTCCCGGAGCCGCTCGTCGACGACGATCGCGCCTCCCAGCCACCCGGCGATCCGCTCCGCCGTCTCCCGGGCGCGACGACGCGGGCTCGTCCGGATCTGGGCCACGTCGAGACGCAGGTCCGCCAGGCGCTCGGCGGCAACGGCGGCCTCGGATCGACCGTCGTCCGAGAGCCCGGGGTCGCTCCGACCGCAGTAGCGCCGGCCGGTCCATGACGTGGAGCCGTGGCGGACGAGGCAGATCCGACTCATCGGGGACGCTTCAGCGGCAGCGGGATCCCGGCGATCATCAGGACGACCTCGTCGGCCGAGGCGGCGACGCGCTGGTTCAGCCAGCCGAGGTCGTCGCGGAACCGGCGCCCGAGCTCGAACGCCGGGACGACGCCATGGCCGACCTCGTCGCTGACCGCCACGACCCGGGCGCGTACGGTGGCAAGTCCCGCGCTCAGCTCGTCCCAGGCCGGGGCGATCGGTCGTTCCGCCTCGGCGAGGGCGGCGACCCAGAGGGTCAGGCAGTCGACGAGGAGCACTGCCTCCGCCCGGTCCGCGCCCGGGGCCGTCGCCAGGGCCGTTCCAAGGTCCAGGCCGGCCTCCACGGTGCGCCAGGCAACGGGTCTGAACGCACGGTGGGCGGCAATCCGTGCGTCGAGGTCCGACTCCCCGGTGCGTGCCGTCGCGACGAACGTGACGTCGTCCCCGCCGGCCTGCTTCGCCCACTCGAGCGCGTGGCGACTCTTCCCGCTGCGGGTTCCGCCGAGAACGAGCAACCGTGGACCGATCGGGGTCATGGGTGTCTGCCGAGGCATGTCACGGCCGAAGCAGGGCCGCGCCGAGAAGGCCCGCGGCGAGCCCGAGCTCGATCGCGGCACCGTAGGCGTCGCCGGTCGCGCCGCCCTGGCGACGAGCGAGAGCGATCAGCGCGACGCCGCTCGCGGAGAACCCGACGGCTCCGGTCAGGACGGGCGTCGCGGAGCGCGCGAGCAGCGCCGCGACGAGCGTCACGGCGACAAGGCCGAGACCGGCGATCCCGGCTGCTTCACGGCTCGTCCCGGCACCGAACCACGCGCCGGAGCCGGCCTCCCGACGGGGAAGCCACGGTGCCATGACGGCGACGGCGCCGCGTCCCGCGACGACCCCGGTGATGACCGCGAGCGCGGCGAAGCCTCGATCAGAGCCGGCGAGGAGCGCCAGGCAGGCGGCGTCGAGCCCGAGGACGAGGATGACCGCCGTCGCGCCGGCGGCGCCGATCCGGGGATCGGTCCGGGCCCGCTCGGCACCGGCCGGATCCGGAGCGGCCAGGGCGTCCGCGCTGTCGGCGAGGCCGTCGAGGTGGAGCGCCCCGGTCAGGACGACCACGATGGCCAGGACCGCGATCGCGGCGATCGGTCCGTCCCGCGCCGGGAGCAGGAGCAGCGGCAGCGCCCCGACGGCCCCGAGGATCGCCCCGACGAACGGGAAGGCGGCCGCGCCGGTCGTGGCCGCCGCCGGGGCGCCGACCGGCACCCGGGTGAGGAGGGTCACGGCGGCCCGCCCGGCGTCGGTTGCGGCCGACCATCGGAGCGAGCCGGTCGGGACGATCGCGAGCGGAGTGCGGCGCGGTGGCATCGGCGACTCAGCGCGCAAGGCCGATGAGAGCCGGATCGACCCCGAACACGTCTCGGATCCGGTCGGGACCAAGCACCTCGCGGACCGGCCCGTCGGCGACCACGGCACCCCGGTCGAGCAGGATCGCCCTCGGGAAGAAGTGGGTGGCAAGGGTGAGGTCGTGGAGCACGCCGACGATCGTTACCCCATCGCGCTCGTTCAGGTCGGCCAGGAGCTCCATCACCTGGACCTGGTGGCGCACGTCGAGGTGCGCGGTCGGCTCGTCGAGGATCAGGAGCGGCGCGCCCTGGGCGACGGCCATGGCCAGCAGGACGAGCTGGCGCTCGCCGAGCGAGAGTTCCCTGGCGTCGCGCCCGAGAAGGTGTCCGACGCCGACCCGGTCGATCGCCGCCGCGACAGCCGCGCGGTCGGCCGGCCGGATTCCTCGGAGCGGGTGCTCATGCGGCAATCGCCCGAGCGCCACGACCTCCTCGACCCGGGTCGCGAACGGCAGCGAGGCCTGCTGGGGGACGACGGCCACCCGCCGCGCCACCTCGAGCCGCGACAGCGCCCCGATCGGCTGGCCGTCGAGCCGGATCGATCCGTCGGTCCTGGACACGAGCCCGAGCAGCGCCCGAAGGAGCGTGGACTTGCCGGCGCCGTTCGGACCGAGGAGGGCGACCCGCTCTCCGCGGGCGATCCGGAACGAGACGCCGTGGAGCGCCTCGCGCGCCCGGTAGGCGACGGACACGCCATCGAACGCCACCAGCGGGTACGGGTCGGTCTCGTGGCCCACCGTCAGACCTCGTAGCCCGAGCGGGTCCGGCGGAGCATCGCCAGGAAGAACGGCGCCCCGAGCAGGGCGGTCACGACCCCGACCGGAATCTCCCCGAGGAGTCGAG
>CAWJIC010000054.1:0-14405 GCA_963842755.1 uncultured Chloroflexia bacterium
ATCGCCCTCTACGAGCGGGGCGTGGCCCTCCACGAACGCTGCGCGGCGCTGCTCGCCGATGCCGAGCTCCGGGTCCGGCGGCTCGTCGAGCGGGCGGGCGGGGCCATCGATGCCCTCGAGATGCGCAGCAGCGACGCCGAAGGGGCCGGTGGCTGACCCGGCTGCGCTACCGCGGCGGCCCGCCGGCTATGCCCGTACGGCGACCACCTCCAAGTATTCGATCGGGACGGCCATGGTGCCGTCGTCGGGCCGTAGTAGGTGCGGCCAGTAGTCCAGGTAGGCGTGCGGCGAGCGATATCGGAACGTGTAGGCGTGGCGCTCGGCGCGCAGGCTCCGGATCCCTTCGCCGAACAGCTGGTGAAGGCGAGCCTCGGTCCCCACATGATCGGCGGCTCGAGGCCAACCGGCGGCGGGACGTGGCGGGCGTTCGTCCGGAAGAGCTGGCCGATGAAACCCTCCGGGGTATGGCTGACGAGGCCGATCCGACCGCCCGGTCGGCAGACGCGGAGCAGCTCGGCCGCCGTCCGGCGCTGATCGGGCGCGAACATCGCGCCGAAGACCGATACGACGACGTCGAACGATGCGTCGGGGAAGGGGAGGGCCTCCGTGGTCTGCCTGGGTCGGCCCAGCGGCCGACCCAGGCAATGAACTGGAAGCCTGCTATTCGAGCACGACCAGGTCGGTCGTGACCGGGACCGGGTTGGCCAGGCAGTCGCGGACCGGCGAGGTGTCCTGGACGTACTGGCAGAGCTCCTCGAGCTGCTCCTGTCGTCGCGTTCGGCGACTTCACCCAGCTCTTCGCCCGGATCGCGGTGAAGCCGGCGCGCGGGCCGTTGAGCCCGACGAATGTCCGCAGGTCGACGTCGCCCTCAACCTCGTAGCGCAGCTCGCTGATCTCGATCCCGCGGGCCGCCGCGTTGTAGACGTAGCCGACGCCGTAGCAGAACGCGAGGGCCTGGAGGAGGAGCTCCACGGCGTTCGGCCCAGCGTTCCCGCCGAGGAGGACTGGCGGCTCGTCACCCACGAGCTCAAAGGTCGTTCGCCGGTCCGATGTGGCACCGGCATGGACGAAGTCCCCGATCTTGCCGCGGCTCCGCCCGCCATCCTCCCAGGTGCTGGCGGCCTTGAACGTGAACGCGGCGACCTTGGTGTCCGACTGGATCGCGCCGATCGTGGCGACGAGCTGGTCGACGTTGACGCCATTGCGAACGGTGATGGTGGCCATGGTTACGCTCACCTCCGGGACGTCGAGGCCAGGGTGCGGCCTCATCAAGGATTTAGGACGTCCGCCATTACGAAGTTATTCCCGGGCTTGGTGTGGGAATATCCTGGCCCAGGGACTCGTCTACCCTTGGACGAGATGCCCACGCGGCCATTCGACAGGTTCGAGGAGATGACCACGGCGATGCTCGAGGCCGCTGAGGGTTCGGCCGGGGCGGCGGGCGTCACGCCTCAGCGGCCGTTCGCCGACGTCGTGCACGAGCACCTCGACCGGCTCTATGGCTACTGTGTCCAGCTGTGCGGCGACCGAACGGACGCCGAGGACCTCCTGCAGGACACACTCATTCGCGCGATGCGCTCCTATGAGCGCCTGCGCGACCCGAACGCGGCCAAGACGTGGTTGTTCACGATCGCCATGAACTGCGCCCGCGACCGATGGCGGGCGCGCGGTCGCATGCTGGACACCGTTCCGCTCGAGGCCGGCGACCCTGACGCTGACTTCTCGCTGTTCGCGACGATCGCCATCGAGGATCCCTTCCCGTACTCCGACGAGCTCCACCTGGACTTCCTCCGCCTGTTCGAGGATGAGGATATCCAGGCCGTCTTCGCCACGATGACGCCCGCCTTCCGGGCGCCCCTCCTCCTCACCACCATCCACGGATTCAGCTGCAAGGAGGCAGCCGCCATCCTCGGCGTTCCGCTCGGCACGCTCCTGTCGCGGCTCCACCGCGGCCGGAAGCAGCTCGAGCGGGGACTCTGGGACTACGCGGTCCGCCGCCGCCTGGTGACTGTGAGCGACGACTGATGATCGATTGCCGTGAGGCCGTCCACCGGATGTGGGCCTATCTCGACCGCTCGCTCGAGCTCCGCCCCACCGAGGAGCTCGAGTCGCACCTCGAGACGTGCGTGCGCTGCTGCGGCGAGCTCGAGTTCTCGCGCGGAGCTGCGCGGCCTCGTGGCGGCGTCCAGCGGTCCGGCGTTGCCCGGCGACGTCCGCGACCGGATCGAGCAGCTTCTCGGTACGGGTCCCGGCAGCGGGCAGGATCGATGACGGACCTCCGTTCCATCCACCTCGAGGGGTCCGACTTCCTCCAGCAGGACGCCATCCGGGCGGCTGTCCGCGGGACGTACGCGGCGGTCCGTCCGACGGACCGCCGCGTCGCCGAGCGCTTCTACGATCGGAACGAGCTCGCCGGCCTGCCCGATGACACTGTCCGGATCGCCCTTGGGGTCGGCAATCCCGTGCGGTACGCCGCGCTGCAGCCGGGTGAGCGGGTGCTCGACCTGGGCTCGGGCGGTGGCATCGACTGTCTCCTTGCCGCTCGCCGAGTGGGGCCGACCGGCGACGTGATCGGGGTCGACTTCCTCCCGGAGATGGTCGATCGGGCGACGGCCGCCGCGGCCTCCGTGGGCGCGGCCAACGTCCGGTTCGTCCAGGCGGAGATCGAGGCGCTCCCGCTGCCGGATGGGTCGGTCGACGTCGTCGTGAGCAACGGCGTGCCGAACCTGTCTCCGCGCAAGGTCCGCGTCTTTGCCGAGGCGTACCGGGTGCTCCGGCCAGGCGGCCGGCTGGCCCTGGTCGATCTCGTCCTCGAGCATGACCTTCCGCCAGAGATCGTCACCCATCCGGCGGCCTGGGCGGGTTGCCTGTCGGGCGCTCTCTCGGAGATCGCCCTGTACAAGGGCCTCCGTCGAGTCGGGTTCCGCGACGTGGCCATCGAGCGGCTCAACGACTTCGGGATCGACGAGTGCGCGCTCTACCCGCTCTTCTCGGACGAGATCCTCGATCTCCTCCGGGCCCGTGTTCCGGTGGAGCGCCATCGCTCGGTAGCCGCGAGTGTCGTCGCCCGGGCGCGCAGGCCGGCAGACGGCGAGCTGATCGCCGGGCGATCTCGGGATGGACGGCGGGAATAGGCAGACGACGCTTTCGCGTCTTTTCCCCTGACGGCGGCCCTGCTGGCCCCGACCGGAGGACGCTGACGATGACCGACACGACGACTACGCCGCCGGTCGACCTGACGGGTCTCCGCGCGGCGATCCGCGCCGAGTATGCCGCGGTTGCGGAGCATCCCGACCAGGGCTTCCACTTCCACACCGGAGCCCGCCTGGCTGCCCTGCTTGGTTACCCCGAGGCATGGATCGCGGAGCTTCCGCGATCCGCCGTCGACTCGATGGCCGGGACCGGAAACCCATTCGCCCTGGGCGAGCTTGCGCCGGGCGAGCGTGTCGTCGACTGCGGCTCGGGCGCAGGGGCCGACAGCCTGATCGCGGCGCGTCTGGTCGGACCGAGCGGCGCGGTCATCGGCATCGACATGACCGCGCAGATGCTGGCCAAGGCCTGCCGCGGCGCTGCCGAGGCCGGACTCGCCAACGTGGAATTCCGCGAGGGCCAGCTCGAGACGCTTCCGATCGAGGACGGCTGGGCGGATGTCGTGATCAGCAACGGCGTGCTCAACTTGGTCCCGGACAAGGCGTCGGCGCTGGCCGAGATGTACCGCGTCCTTCGGCCGGGCGGGCGACTCCAGATCGCCGACATCATGCTCGGGCGGCCCGTACCGGACGACTCGAAGGGTGACGTAACCCTGTGGACCGGCTGCATCGCCGGCGGGCTCCTCGGGCGGGAACTCGAGACGTTCGTCGCCGCTGCCGGATTTATCGAGGTGGAGTTGGTCCCGGGCCATGACGTGTTCGCCGGTGCGCCCCAGGCGTCGAGTGCGGCGGAGTTCGGGACCGTGGGCGTCGGGATCCGCGGTCGCAGGCCATAGCAGGCCGGCAGGCGACCCGCCCGAGGTCGGGGTAGACTCGCTCCTCATCCGGCCGGACGCCAGCCATTCGTCTGCTGGCCGTCCGATCCCCCTGCGCCAGGAGCGACATCCCCGGTGGCGATCCTCCAGAACCTCCAGGGCCCGGCCGACCTGCGCGGCCTCTCCGAGGCCCAGCTCGCCGAGCTCGCCGACGAGATCCGCGAGACGATCATCCGACCGTCGCGAAGACCGGCGGGCATCTCGGGTCGTCGCTCGGCGTGGTCGAGCTGACGATCGCGCTCCACCGGCTGCTCGAGTCGCCGCGCGACCGGATCGTCTGGGACACCGGCCACCAGGCGTACCCGCACAAGCTGCTGACCGGCCGGCTCGAGCGGTTCGGCACGCTCCGCCAGCTCGACGGCGTCGGCGGCTTCCCGCGCCGCAGCGAGTCGCGCGCACGACGTGTTCGACGGCGGCCACGCCGGGACCGGCCTGTCGATCGCCGAGGGCCTCGCCGACGGCGCGCGACCTGCGCCACGGCCTCGAGCGGATCGCGGTCGTCGTCGGCGACGCGGCGCTGATGAGCGGCCTGTCAGCCTCGAGGCGCTCAACGACATCGGCCACCGCCAGACGCCAGCTGCTCATCGTCCTCAACGACAACGAGATGTCGATCAGCCCGACGGTCGGCGCGTTCTCGCAAGTACCTCTCGCAGATCAAGCTGTCGGCGGCCTGGCAGCAGAGCAAGACGCGCCTACGACCGGCGTCGTCGAGCGGATCCCGGTCGTCGGCGCCGACGCGCTGCTCGAGCTGTCGCCAGCGGCTCCGCGCAGTCGGTCGTGAACTTCGCCCAGCCGGGCCAGCTGTTCGAGGACCTCGGGATCACCTACATCGGCGTCGTGCCCGGGCCACGACCTGCACGCGCTCGCTCGAGACGTTCGCGCGGGCGCTCGCGCTGCACGGGCCCGGTCATCGTCCACGTCCGGACCCAGAAGGGCCGCGGCTACCGCCCGGCCGAGGCGGACCAGGTCGGCTTCCACGGCGCCGCGCTGCCGCCGATGACTCGCCGCCGACGAGCGACGCTCGAACGGCGACGGTCGTCGGCGCCGCCGCCGATCGGCCCCGAGTGGCGACGCGCGGCCGCCGGTCCAGGAACCGGACGATGGCCGACGACGCGACCGCCGCCGACGCCGTCGCCGGACGCGCCGAAGAAGGCGCCCAACTACACCGCGTCTTCAGCGCGGAGCTCCTCGAGCTCGCCCGCGGCGGACCGGCGGATCGTCGCGATCACGGCGGGGATGCCGACCGGGACCGGGCTGAACCGAGTTCCAGGCCGAGTTCCCGGACCGCTTCTTCGACGTCGGCATCGCGGAGCAGCACTCGGTGGCGCTGGCGACCGGCCTGGCGATGGGCGGGCATGCGGCCGGTCGTCGCGCTCTACTCGACGTTCCTCCAGCGGGCGTTCGACCAGACGGTCCACGACGTCTGCCAGAACGACCAGCCGGTCGCTGCTCGCGGTCGACCGGGCCGGGCTCGTCGGCGAGGACGGGACGAGCCACCAGGGCATGTTCACGCTGCCGGCCCAGCGCCAGCTGCCGAACCTCGTCATCGCCAGCCCGAAGGACGAGCAGGAGCTCCGCTCGCTCGCTGCGGACCGCGTTCGCCCAGGACCACCCGTTCGCGCTCCACTACCCGCGCGACGCCGGGCTTCGGGCTCCCGGCCGATCGAGCCGACGGTCGATCCCGGTCGGCCAGGGCGAGGTGCTGCGCGAGGGACGCGACATCCTGTTCGTCGGGTTCGGGCCGATCGTCGCCCGGGCGGTCGAGGCGGCCGACGCGCTCGCGGCCGAGGGCTGGTCGGTCGGGGTCGATCAACGCCCGCTTCGCGAAGCCGCTCGACCGCCAGCTGATCCTCGACCAGGCGCGCGGCAAGCGGCTCGTCGTGACGTTCGAGGAGAGCGTCGTGACCGGCGGCTTCGGGTAGCGGCGTGCTCGAGCTCGTCGAGGAGGCGCGCCTGGCCGATCCGGCCTACCGCGAGGTCGCGCGTCCGGATCGTCGGGATCCCGGGCGACCGGTTCGTCGACCACGGGTCGGTGGCGGACCTGCGCCGGCTCCTCCGGCTCGACGCGGCGGGCCTCGCGGCCCAGGTCCGCGAGGCGCTCGCCACGCTGCGGGCCACTCCCAGGCGCGCCGCCGAGTCGCCTGCCCCGGTCGGCTGACCTGGTCGGCTGACCGCCCGGCCGCGCCCGGCTGGAGGCGGCGATGGGCGGTGGGTGGCCGTTCGGCACTGGACGGGAGCGGGCCGCGGCTCGATGATGGCGGTCCGAAAAGGGGAGGTCGGATCGCCGATGACCAGTTCGAACACGCCGACCGGCGCCGAACCCGCGCTGGAGAACCGGCCGATCGACGCGCGGCTCCTCGGATCGCCGCGGAATTGGTCCCTCGCCATCGTGGCCCTGCTCGTCGTCGGCTTCGTCGTCGTGGCCACGGCGATCGTCCTCATCGCCGGCGCGACCCCGGTCCGCGAGTACCCGGCTGACTCGCCGGAGGGGACGATCCAGCGCTACCTGCGGGCGCTCGACGAGCGTGACCTTGACGGCGCGTACGCGCTCCTCTCGAGCGCGGCCCAGGGCAGGTTCAGCAAGGCCCAGTTCAGCGAGCAGCAGTACGCCTATGGGCCGTACGGGGATGGCAGCGGTCGCCTCGTCCGGATCGATCGGACCGAGGTGACCGGCGACCGGGCGACCGTCGCCCTGACGATCGAGCAGTTCTGGGGCGGCGGCTTCGGCTCGAACCGGACGGTCATGCACCGCACGATCCGGCTGGTCCGCGAACCCGGCGGCTGGCGGCTCGACGAGGCGCTCGTCGGCCCGGAGCTGATGCCTGCCTGGAAGTAGACGAGGGGCTCCGCGATGCAGACCGTCCGCCGCCTGTACCTCTACCTCATGGCCGGGATCGGCCTGGCGGTCGCCTCGTTCGGCCTGGTCCAGTTGCTCGCCCTGGTGCTCGACCGGATCGGCGTGTTCGGCGGCTCGGTCATCTCGAGCGCGGGCGCCGGCGGTGATCGCGACCGGCTCAGCCTCGCCCTGTCGATGATCGCGGTCGGGACGCCGGTCTGGCTCAGCCACTGGTGGTTCGCGGAGCGCGGTGCACGACATGGGGTCGCCGGTGCCGGTGCCGAGCGCAGCGCTCCGCTGCGCGCCCTCTACCTCGGGCTCGTGGACTTCATCGCGCTGGTGGTCGCCCTGTTCGGTGCCTCGGCCGCGATCGGTATCCTCATCCGCCAGGTCGCCGGTACGCCGGAGGAGTACGGCGGGACGTTCTCGGACCCGGCCGCCATCGCCATCGTCGGGGGTGTCGCGTGGGGATACCACGCCTGGATCCGGGCCGGCGACGAGCAGGCCGGCGAGCTCCGAGGTCCGGCGGCGTGGCTGCCCCGACTCGCCCGCTACGCGCTGGCGTTCATCGCCGGGCTGATGCTCTGCTTCGGTGCGGCCGAGCTCATCGACGTCCTCCTGCGCGCGCTCGTCGGCCGGGGCGACATCGTCAGCGGCGAGGCGTGGTGGGTCGCGCGGGTCGCTTCCGGCGTCGGGCAGCTTGCGGTTGGGGCCGCCGCCTGGGGCGGCCTGTGGCTCATCTCCAGCCGGCTCCTCACCGTCGACGACTGGCGCGCGGCGAGTGAGCGGACGTCGGCCGTCCGCCAGGATTATCTCGGCCTGGGCATCGTGGTCGGTGCGGCGGCGACCGTCCTCGCGGCCAGCAGTGGTCTTGCCGCGTTGCTGAGATGGGCTCTCGGCATCGCCGAGAGCTCCGATCCAGCGAGGCTGGTCCAGGACGTGGTCGCACCCTCGATCTCGTACCTCGCGTTCACGCTGGCCTGGTGGTTCAGCCGATCCCGGCTCCTGGGCGAGGCCGCCCGCACCGGAGACGGGACGGTCGTGGCCGTCGCCCGGCGCCGTGCGAACTTCCTGGCGGCTGTGGTCGGGATCGCCGTTGCCGGGGCCGGCTCAGCGTGGGTCCTCGGGCTGCTCCTCGACATCGTCCTGGGCGGCGTGCGCACGATTGTCGGCGGGCGTGACGTGTGGGGGACCGAGCTCAGCCAGTACGCCGCATTCGCGATCGTCGGAACCCCGCTCTGGCTGTGGCAGTGGGCTGCCGCCCTGCGTCGTCGATCGGCCGAGCCCGACGTCGAGGCGACGTCGACCGAGCGGCGGGGCTACCTCTACCTGGTCATCGCCGGCGCGCTTATCTCGTCGATCTCGGCGGCCGCGCTGATCGTCTACCGGGTCTTCGGGATCGTGCTCGGGTCCCGCGTCACGGAGAGCCCGATCTCCGACCTCAGCACGCCGATCGGGATCGCCGTCGTCGCGGCGGGGATCGTCGCGTATCACGCCCTCGCGCTTCGTGCCGACATGCGCCTTCGGGCCGCTCTGGTTGCGGCTCCCGCGCCGGAAGCGGCGGAAGCGGGGCCGTCCGGGCGCGCCGCCGGTGCGGTGGAGGTGCCGGTCATCGTGAGCGGTCCGGCGGGCACGGACCCGGAGGCGGTCGTGGCGATCCTGCGGGATCGTCTTCCGGCAGGCTACGGCGTCCGGCGGTCCGGCGAGGGTTAGGCCGGCACCCCAGGGGGCGGCGCCCGGTGAGCCGCGGCGAAGCGCGGTGTGCCACGATAGGCCGGTGAGCGCCGACACGATCCCGACCGGCAGGTCTGCCCGCACCTCTGCCCGCACCTCCGCCCGCACGTCCGCCCGGATGCGCCTCGACCAGCTCCTCGTGGAGCGCGGCCTGGTCGAGACGCCGGAGCCGGGCGCAGGCGCTGATCCTGGCCGGCCAGGTCCGGGTGGGGGAGGGCGACGCGGCGCGGCTCGACCGCAAGGCCGGCGACCTCGTCGACGCGGCCACGCACGATCGCCGTCGTCGAGCGCGATCCGTACGTGTCAGCCGCGGCGGCCACAAGCTCGCGGCCGCGCTCGACGCCTTCGGGATCGACCCGGCGGGTCTGGTCTGCCTCGACGTCGGGCGCCTCGACCGGCGGCTTCACGGACGTCCTGCTCGCAGCGCGGCGCGCGCCGCGTCTACGCCGTCGACGTGGGTCGCGGGCAGCTCGCCGAATCGCTCCGCCGCGATCCCCGGGTCGTCTCGATGGAGCGCACGAACGCCCGGACGCTCGACGCCCGGGACGCCTGCCGGAGCCGGTCGACCTGGCCGTCGTCGACGTGTCGTTCATCTCGCTGCGACTCGTCCTCGGCGCCGATCGCCGCGATGCTTCGAGCCGGCCGGCGGCCCGATCGTCGCGCTCGTCAAGCCCCAGTTCGAGGCCGGCCGCGGGCGGACGCGACCGCGGCGTCGTCCGCGACCCGGCGGTCCACCGCGCGGTCCTCGCGCGAGATCGTGGCGCAGGCGCGCGGCGCTCGGGCTCGGCACGCGCGCGCGTCATCGCGTCGCCGATCCTCGGGCCGGAGGGCAACCGCGAGTTCCTCGTCCACCTCAGCGTCGGCGGCGGTCCCGATGCGGACCGGCTGACCGACGAGCGGCATCGCGCGAGGCGGCGGCCGCCGTGAGCGACGATCCGGCGGATCGGCTTCGCCTACAACCCCACGATCGAGGCCGCCGATCGAGCTCCGCGAGCGGGCCGCGGGCTGGTGCCGGGTGCGCGGGCATCGGCGCACTGGGCGGCGCCGTCCGGCGACCTGGAGACGCTCCTGCGGCGAGCTGCCCACGACGGACGTGCTCGTCGTGCTCGGCGGCGACGGCACGTTCCTGCGGGCGGCGCGGGCCGTCGCCGAGGTGGACGTGCCGCTCCTCGGCATCAACCTCGGCAAGGTCGGCTTCCTGTCGAAGGCCGAGGCCGACGAGCTCGAGGCGGTGCTCGCGCAGCTCGTCGCCGGCGCAGTACACGATCGACGAGCGGATGGCGCTCGAGGGGCGGATCCTGCGCGGCCGGCCGCGAGGGCGCCAGCGACCGACTTCATCGCGCTCAACGACATCGTCGTCGCCCGCGGCTCGCTGGCCCGGGTCGTCCGGCTCGACGTCGCGATCGACGGCAGTCGCACCTCGCGACGTTCATCGCCGACGGGCTCGTCGTGGCCAGCCCGACCGGCTCGACCGGCTACTCGTTCTCGGCCGGCGGCCCGATCCTCGACCCGCGTCAGCCGGAACCTCGTCGTCACCCCGATCGCCGGCTACCTCTCGGCGATCCGCTCGGTCGTCGTCAGCCCGCGCCAGGTCGTCCGGTGCGCGGGTCGTCGACGCGCACGAGGCGCTGGTCTCGATCGACGGTCGCGAGGACCTCCCGATCGCGGTCGGCGACGTCGTCGAGGTCCGCGCCCTGGAGCGGCCGATCCGGTTCGTGGAGCCGCCGGCGCCGCTGCCGTTCTGGGACCTGCTCCGGCACAAGGTGGAGCTGCTGCCGTCGTGACCGATGCGCGACGCGAGCGCGGCCGCGCCGGCCGCCTGCTCGAGCTGACCGTCACCGACCTCGCCCTCATCGACCGGCTGCGCCTGGAGCTCGGGGCCGGGTCTCAACGTCATCACCGGCGAGACCGGCGCCGGCAAGAGCCTGCTGATCGATGCCCTGGGCCTGGCGCTCGGCGCGCGGGCGGACACGACGCTGGTCCGGCACGGGGCGGAGACCGCGCGGGTCGAGGCGCTGTTCGACCGGCTGCCCGGAGCCGCTCATCGCGGTCCGCGAGGTGAGCGCGGCCGGGCCGGTCCACGGCCCGCCTCGACGACGAGACGGTCACGGCCGCGCGGCTCGCCGACGAGCGTCGGGCCGCTCGTCGAGATCCACGGCCAGCACGACCAGCAGCGGCTCCTCGACGAGCGCTGGCAGCGCGACCTGCTCGACGCGTTCGGCGGGCACGGCGACGCGCGGGCCGCGGTGGCCGGCGCGGTCGGAGCGCTGGCGCGAGAACCGGGCGCGCGCTGGCGCGAGCTCGCGCTCGATCCGCGCGAGCTCGCCCGCCGCCTGGAGCTCGCTCGAGCACGAGGCGGCGGAGATCGCCGCCGCCAGGCTCCGGCCGGGCGAGGCGGACGAGATCCGGGCGCGCCTCGGACGCGGCCCAGCACGGCGAGGCGATCGCTCGGGGCGCGGCGGCCGTCCGCGAGGCCCTCGCCGGCGACGGGGCGGGCGCCCGCGAGGCGATCGGCGACGGCGGCCCGCCGAGGCCCGCGGCGCTGGCCCGCCTCGACCCGCGCTTCGAGGCGCTCGCCGAACGGCTGGCCGGCCTCGAGGCGGAGCTGGAGGACGTGGCCGCCGAGGTGCGCGCCCTGGCCGAGACCGTCGACCACGACCCGGCCGACGCTCGCGCGCGCTCGAGGAGCGCCTCGGCGATCGATCTACGCGCTCGAGCGCCGCTACGGCGACGACGAGGCGGCGGTCATCGACCACGGCGAGCGGGCGGCGGCCGAGGCGGAGCGCCTGCGCGGCCTGGAGCGACGAGCGGGCCCGCCGGCGCGGCCGAGGACGCGCGCGCTGCTGCTCGAGGTCGCGCGCCGCGGCGGCCGCGCTGTCGACGCTGCGCGCGGCGGCCGCGGCGCGAGCTCGTCGCAGGCCGTCGCGCGGTGCCTCGACGGAGCTCGGGTTCCCGGCCGGCGTGTTCGAGGTGGCGCTCGGCCGGCGGCCGGCCGGCGCGAGACGAGCCCGCGGTCGAGGTCGACGGCGACGCGGTCGCGTTCGACGCCGACCGGGCATCGACCAGGTCGTCTTCCGGTTCGCCCCGAACGCCGGGCGAGCCGGCCCGGCCGCTGGCGCGGATCGCCTCCGGCGGCGAGCTGTCGCGGGTCGCCCTCGCGATCAAGCAGGTCCTCGCCGAGGCCGACGAGACGCCGACGCTCGTGTTCGACGAGGTCGACACGGGGATCGGCGGCCGCAGCGCGGACCCGGTCGGCCGGAGCCTGTGGGCGCTGGCCCGGCGCCACCAGGTCCTGTGCGTCACCCACCTGCCCCAGATCGCGGCCCACGCCGACGCCCACTTCCGGATCGCCAAGCGCGAGCGCGACGGCCGGACGGTGACCGAGGTCGCGCCGGCTGGACCGCGACGGGCGCGATCGGCGAGCTCGCCCAGATGCTCGGCGGCCCGGACGGCGGGCGAGGCGTCCGCTCGCCGGCGCCCGCGAGCTGCTCGACCGGGCCGAGGCGTGGCGCGGCGAGCGGCGGTGCGCCGGCGGTCGCGCTGATCGCGACGGCGACGACGCGCGACGCCCGCCGCTCGGGCGCTACCTCGGACGCGGCGCGATCGAGGACTACCTCGACCTACCTCCGCGTCGAGCGCGGCCTGGCGCCCGCCACGATCCGCGCCTACCGCGGCGGACCTCGCCGACTTCGCGGCGCCGCGGGCGTCGCCGCGGCTGGGCGGCGGCGCCGGAGGTCGGCCGTCGGCTACCTCGCCGCACGGACCGCGTCGCGGCCGACGCGGCGACCCGGGCCTCGCGCCCGACCAGCCTCCGCCGCCGGGCCGCGCTCGATCCGCGGCTTCTACCGGTTCGCCTACGGCGAGGGCTCATCGCGGTGGACTGGCCGCGCAGCTCGACCTGCCCGCGCCAGTCGCGCCGGCTGCCCGAGACGCTCGACGTCGCCGAGACCGAGCGCCTCCTCGAGGCCGCCGGCGGCGGCACCACGCCGGACGACCCGGTCCGGGTCCGCGACCGGGCCCTGCTCGAGCTCCTGTACGCCGCCGGCCTGCGGGTCAGCGAGGCGCTCGGCCTCGACCGCGAGGACCTGTCGCTCGACGGCGGGTTCGTCCGGGTGATCGGCAAGGGCGACAAGGAGCGGCTCGTGCCGGTCGGCGAGGTGGCGCTCGACTGGCTGGGTCGGTACCTCGACGCGGTCCGGCCGGGCTGGCTCGCCCTCCATCACGTCGCGCCGGCACGGGGCGGGCCGCTGTTCCTCGCCGACCGTGGCCGCCGGCTCGCACGGCAGCAGGCCTGGGTGGTCGTGAAGCGGGCCGCCGCCGCCGCCGGTCTTGCCGGCCGGGTCACCCCGCACACGCTCCGCCACTCGTTCGCGACGCACCTCCTGGAGGGCGGCGCCGACCTGCGCGTCGTCCAGGAGTTGCTCGGGCATGCGAGTATCTCCACGACGCAGCTCTACACCCACCTGACCGGCGAACGGATCCGAGAGGTCTACGCCCGCGCCCATCCGCGGGCCTAGAGGGAGGCACCTGCTCGATGAGCTACGCCGACACACTGCTGTCGACCGGCGAGCGGATCGTGCACCGCGAGCAGCCAGCACTGGTTCGTCATGCGTCTGGAACGCCCGCTGCGGCGATCCTCGGCCTCATCCTCGCGATCGTCCTGTTCGTGGCCGGCGGAGGGCTCCCGGCGGACGGCGGCGGCGGCACGCTCCGCCTGTTCCTGGGCTGGCTGACCCTCGTCCTGCTCGTGGGCGGCCTCGTCTGGCGCGACCTGGTACGTACCTGCGCTGGCAGAGCCAGGAGTACGTGATCACGAACCGGCGGGTCATCCAGGTCCGAGGGCGTGATCAACAAGAAGGCGACCGACAGCTCGCTCGAGAAGATCAACGACGCCGTGCTGATCCAGTCGATCGTTCGGGCGGATGTTCGGCTTCGGCGACCTCGACGTCCTGACCGCGTCCGAGGCCGGGATCGAGCGGTTCCGGATGCTGCGCGACGCGAACGACTTCAAGAAGGCGATGCTCGACGCGAAGCACGAGCTCGAGATGGAGTTCGCCCGCCCGTCCATGCCGAGCGCGCCGCTGCGGGCGCCGAGCGCCTCGTCCGGGCCGACGGCCACCGGCCCGGCGCCGGCCGCGCCCGCCGATCCGGCGGCCCCCCGCTCGATGTCCGCGGACGAGGTGACCGGGACGCTCGATCGCCTGGCCGACCTGCGCGACCGCGGCGCGATCAGCGAGGCGAGTACGAGGCGAAGAAGGCGGAGCTGCTCGGGCGGCTCTGAGCCCGGCAGCGGCCCGAGCGCCGCGGCCGGCTACGATACCGGCATCCCGCATCGGACCAGAGGTAGCCGTGTTTAGCCTGACTCCAGAACGACTCGTCCTGGATGCGATCCTCGTCGCGATCTTCCTGCTCGTCGCCTTCCCGGTCCACGAGTTCGCCCACGCCTGGTCGCCTATCGGCTGGGCGACGGCACGGCGAAGCTGTTCGGGCGGCTGACCCTCAACCCGATCGCCCACTTCGACCCGTTCGGCGGGCTGCTGATCGTCATCTCGGTACTCGCGGGTCGGGATCCTGTTCGGCTGGGCCAAGCCGACGCCGGTCAACCCGGCGAACCTGCGCGACCGGCGCAACGGCGAGGTGATCGTCGCGCTCGCCGGGCCGGCCTCGAACCTGGTCATGGCCAGCCTCGGAGCGCTCCTCTGGCGGCTGCTCGCGGCCGCCCGGGCCGACGTGCCCGGCGTGGCAGTCGAGATCCTCTACCTGTTCGTCGTGTTCAACGTGAGGCTGGCGATCTTCAACCTGATCCCGGT
>CAWJIC010000055.1:0-5585 GCA_963842755.1 uncultured Chloroflexia bacterium
TCGCGCCGAGCCCGACCGGGCCGCTCCACATCGGGACCGCGCGGACCGCGCTGTTCAACTTCCTGTTCGCCCGCCACGTCGGCGGCACGTTCATCCTGCGCCTCGAGGACACGGACGTCGCCCGCAGCTCGCTCGCGTACGAGAAGGACATCCTCGACGGGCTCCACTGGCTGGGCCTGACCTGGGACGAGGGCCCGGAGGTGGCCGGCGAGGCGGCCCGCGGGCCGTACGCGCCGTACCGCCAGATGGAGCGGCTGCCGCGCTACGCCGCGGCGGCCGACCGCCTCCTGGCCGACCGACCTGGCCTACCCCTGCTACTGCACGCCCGAGGAGCTCGACGCGGACCGCGACGGCCCAGGAGGCGGCCAAGCTGCCGCCCCGCTACGTCGGCCGCTGCGCCGCGCTGACCGCCGACGAGCGCGCGCGCCCGCGAGGCCGAGGGTCGGCGCGGCCGCGCTCCGCTTCCGGGTCGGCGAGGGCGTCGTCGCCTTCGACGACATCGTCCGCGGCCGCGTCGAGATCGACGTCGCGAACCTCGGCGGCGACTTCGTCATCGTCCGCGCCGACGGGACGCCGCTCTACCACTTCACGGTCGTCGTCGACGACGCGGCGATGGGGATCAGCCACGTCATCCGCGGCGAGGACCACCTCTCGCAACACGCCCAAGCACATCCTCCTGTTCCGGGCGCTCGGCTACCCGGAGCCGCGGCTTCGCCCACCTGCCGCTCATCCTCAACCCGGACCGCACGAAGATGAGCAAGCGCAAGAGCCAGACCGCGGTCGCCGACTACATCGCCCAGGGCTTCATCCGCGAGGCGCTCGTCAACTACCTCGCGCTCCTCGGCTGGTCGACCGGGACCGAGGAGGAGGTCCTCTCGCTCGACGAGATCGTCGAGCGGTTCGACCTCGAGCGACGTCCACAAGGGCGGCGCCGTCTTCGACCGCGAGCGGCTCGAGTGGCTCAACGGCCAGTGGATCCGCCGGCTCGACGCCGGACGAGCTGGTCGACCGGCTGCGGCCGTTCGTCGAGGCCGAGCCGTGGCCGGGCCGGATCGACCGGATGCCCGTCGGACGAGGAGCTGCGCGCCCTCGCTCCCGGTCATCCAGGAGCGGCTGCCCGACGCTCGGTGCGATCGGCGACCTCGTCGGCTTCCTGTGGGTCGACGACGGCTCGACGATCGACCCGGCGACGCTCGTCCCGAAGCGCTGGGACGCGGCGACGACCCTGGCGGGCCTGGCCGCCGCACGCGAGACGATCGACGCCGTGCCGCGATGTCGTGCTTCGAGGCCGACGAGCTCGAGCCGCCGCTCCGGGCCCTCGCCGAGGCCCGCGGCTGGAAGGCCGGCGACCTGTTCATGGCGATCCGCGTCGCCGTCACCGGCCGGACCGCCACGCCGCCGCTGTTCGACACGCTCGTCGCGCTCGGCCGCGAGCGGACGCTCGCCCGCCTCGACACGGCGATCGCGTCGCTCTGAACGGCGGTCCAGCCCCCGGGCCGCGCCGCGCCGCGCCCCGACCCGGGCCCAGCCTGAGGTCTCAGCCGATGAGGGTGTGGAGCACAACGTAGGCCAGCGCCGCCGCGGCGCCCGACGCCGGGATCGTGAGGATCCAGGCCATGACGATGTTGCCGGCCACCCCCCAGTGGACCGCCTTCGGCCGATCGACCGAGCCGACGCCCATGATCGCGCTCGAGATCACGTGGGTCGTCGAGACCGGCATCCCGAAGTGCGAGGCGGTCAGGATGACGGTGGCCGCGGTCGTCTCCGCGGCGAACCCGTGGACCGGGTCCAGCTTGACCACCTTCTGGCCCATCGTCTTGATGATCCGCCAGCCGCCGGCGGCCGTCCCGAGCGAGATCGCCGTGGCGGCCAGCGAGGATGACCCAGAGCGGGACGTCGCTGGTCGGGATGACCCCGGCGGTGAACAGGGCGAGGGTCATGATGCCCATCGTCTTCTGGGCGTCGTTCGAGCCGTGGCTGAACGCCATGAACCCGGCCGACACGACCTGGAGGCGCCGGAACCGCACGTTCAGGCGTGCCGGCTGGGCGCCTCGGAAGAGCCAGTAGATGAGGACCATCAGCGCGAAGGTGAGGGTGAACCCGACGATCGGCGACGAGACGAGCGGCACGATCACCTTGTTGACGACCCCGTCCACCTTGATCGTCTCGAACCCGCCTGCGACCACCGAGGCGCCGAGCAGCCCACCGATCAGCGCGTGGCTCGACGAGCTCGGGATGCCCAGGCGCCAGGTCACGAGGTTCCAGAAGATCGCTCCGACGAGGGCACCGGCGACCACGATCTGGTTGGGGTCTACCCCGGTGCCGGCGGTCGGCAGCGGGGTCACCAGCCCGGACGCGATCGTCTTGGCGACGGCGGTCCCGGCCAGTGCGCCGACGAAGTTCGCGGTCGCGGACAGGGCGATCGCGTACTCGGGCTTGAGGGCCCGGGTGGAGACGGAGGTGGCGATCGCGTTGGCGGTGTCGTGGAAGCCGTTGATGTAGTCGAACGCGACGGCGAGGACGAGGACCGCGACGAGGATCGCGCTGAAGCCTTGGGGCACGGGCGAGGGTCTCCGTCCGCCGGGCGCAGGCGGTGCAGTCTACGGTTGCGCGATGGGAGGGTCCGGGGGTCCGGCGCGGGTCTGCCGTCCAGCGCCGTATCCTTCCCGCCATGCGCCTGAGCCACCTGTTCTTCACCACCCTGCGCGACGATCCCGCCGACGCCGAGATGCCGTCGCACCGGCTGCTCGCTCCGGGCGGGCTACGTCCGCCAGCTCGGGTGCCGGCATCTACTCGCTCCTGCCGCTCGGCTTCCGGGTCAACGAGCGGGTCGAGCAGGTCATCCGCGAGGAGATGGACCGGATCGGCGGCCAGGAGATGGAGATGCCGGTCGTCCACCCGGCCGACGTCTGGCGGGCGAGCGGCCGCTACGACGCGATCGGCCCGGAGCTGGCCCGGTTCAAGGACCGCGGCGGGCGGGACATGGTCCTCGCGATGACCCACGAGGAGGTCGTCGCGCATCCTGCTCGCGCGACATCGTGCAGAGTCTACCGCCAGCTGCCGATGATGGTCTACCACTTCCAGACGAAGTGGCGCGACGAGCCGCGCGCCCGCGGCGGCCTGATCCGCGTCCGCGAGTTCGTGATGAAGGACGCCTACAGCTGCGACCGCGACGAGGCCGGCCTCGACGCGAGCTACGAGGCGCAGCACGGCGCCTACGTCCGGATCTTCGAGCGGCTCGGGCTCGACGACGATCGCGGTCGCGCTCCGACGTCGGGATGATGGGCGGCACGCCAGGCCCACGAGTTCATGGTCCTCAACCCGGCCGGCGAGGACGTCCTCGTCCTGTGCGAGGCGTGCGGCTACGCCGCCAACCGCCAGGTCGCGGTCGATCCGGCAAGCCGGCGCCCGAGCCGCCGAGGACCCGCTGCCCGATCGAGGAGGTCGAGACGCCCGGGCACGACGACGATCGCGGCGCTCGCCGCGTTCCTCGGCGATCGCCGCGAGCGCGGACGGCCAAGGCCGCGTTCTTCGTGACCGGCGACGGCCGGCTCGTCACGGCCATCGTCCGCGGCGACTACGAGGTCAACGAGACGAAGCTCGTCAACGCGGTCAAGGCGCGTCGGCGGCCTGCGGCCGGCGCACGGTCGAGGAGATCAAGGCGCGCCGGCATGGAGCCCGGCTACGGCTCGCCGATCGGCGCCCGCGACACCGTCGTCGTCGTCGACGAGCTCGTCGCGCGCTCGCCGAACCTCGTCGCCGGCGCGAACCGCGAGGGCTTCCACTACCGCAACGTCAACGTCGGCGCGCGACTTCACGCCGGACATCGTCGCCGACATCACGAACGCCCGCGAGGGCGACGCCTGCCCGACCTGCGGCGAGCCGGTCGATCCTGCGCAACGGGATCGAGGTCGGCAACATCTTCAAGCTCGGGACGAAGTACACCGACGCCGCTCGGCGCCGACGTACCTCGGCGAGGACGGCGAGCGCCACCCGATCGTCATGGGCTCGTACGGGATCGGCGCTCGGGCGCAACGTCGCCTGCATCGTCGAGGCGCACCACGACGAGAAGGGGATCGTCTGGCCCGACGGAGGTCGCGCCGTACGCGGCGCACCTCGTCGTCGATCGGGGCGAACAAGGACCCGCGGGTCGACCGAGATCGCCGAGCGCGCTCCACGACGCTCGCCGGCCGCCGGCCGGGCGCGAGATCCTGTGGGACGACCGCGACGAGTCGCCCGGGCGTGAAGTTCACCGACGCCGAGCTGCTCGGGCATGCCCTGGATCCTGACGGTCAGCCCGCGCTCGCTGGCGGCCGGCGGCGTCGAGGTCACCGAGCGCGCCACCGGCGAGCGGTCCGTGCGCCCCCTGGCCGATGTCGAGGCCTGGCTCACCGGCTCGTAGCTGCCGCCGACCCGGCCACCGCACTGCCGCGCACGGCACTCGGGACTGCAGCGAAGATCAGTCGGCGGACGAACCGTCCACGTCGACCTCGCTGCCGTCGAGGGCGAGGACGGGACCGTCGGTCGCCCCAGGCAGCGTCACCAGCTCGGATGACTCGATCGAGACGTCGGTGAGCTCCTCCACGGCGTCGTCGATCCGGGCGATCGAGAACTGGACGTTCGGCGGGATGGCCGCGGAGATCACGAGCTCGGTGATCCGGTACGGCGAGCGTTTGGCCCGGAGCGACCTGTTCGCCTTCTCCTGGAGGGCGGTCGCCTTGATCACGATGTCGGCGAGGATGGCAGGATCGATCCGATCGATCGCGGTCGACAGGCCCTTCTTGGCGAGGCCCAGCCCCTTGCGCGCCTGCTGGCCGGTGGCGTCGAGGTGATGGTGGGCCTTCTCGGCCATCGTCGGGTCCGAGAGTGCCGCGGCCGCCGTTTCGGCTCGACTTCGGGCCGCCTCGGCCTTCTTTCGTGCCTCGTCCAGAATGCCCATCGCGCGAACCTCCCGCCCGACTACGCGTGCTTGACGACGATCCGCTCGATGATGTTGGCGACGTCCTCGCAGCGGTCGATCGAGGCCTCGAGGAGGCTGTAGATCTCCTTCCAGCGGATGACGTCGAGCGGGTTCGGGTTGCCCACGAACAGGTCGGCGATGGCGGCCCGGACGAGCTGGTCTCCCTCGTTCTCGAGGCGGTGGACCTCGATCCAGTACCGGTCGAGGTTCTTCATGCCGCGCAGGTGGAGGAGCGCCTCATGGAGCAGCTCGCACTGCTTGACGATGATCGTGGCCTGCTGGACGGCGATCGGCGTGGGCGCCTCGATCCCGTACAGGCCGAACGTGTCGCCGACCTCCTCGATCATGTCGAGGACGTCGTCCAGCCCGCTGATCAGGCTGTGGATGTCCTCCCGGTCGAACGGGGTGACGAACGTCCCCTCGAGCCGGTGGCCGATGTCGTGGGTGATCTCGTCCCCGCGGTGCTCGGCGGCGCGCAGCTCGGCGTTCCGCCGGTCGATCTCGTCATAACTCCGGAGCATCGCCTCGAGCATTCGGGCGGCGGCGAGGACGTTCGCGGCATCCTCCACGAACAGGTCGTAGAACCGCTCCTCGCGCGGGATGATCCGACGAAGACGCAATCCGA
>CAWJIC010000056.1:0-50370 GCA_963842755.1 uncultured Chloroflexia bacterium
AGCTCGGCCATCGCCTCGGCTGTCCGTCCGCTGCGGCCCGATGCAAGCCGAGCAGCGCGGCCAGCAGCAGCCACTCGCCGCCGCCGTAGTAGGTGTCGAGCGCGTAGCGGTGGACGCCGCCGGCGTGGACCAGCTCGGCCTCGATCCGCTCGACCGTGGCGACCATGAGCGGATCGTCGACCGCGAGCATCCCGAACGGCGTCGCGGCCGCGATGAGGCTGGCGTCGACCGTGTCGCCGCCGAGCCACTTCGGGAGATGGCCGAGGCGCGCCGCGTCGGCGTGGACGAGCTCCTGCCAGCTCCGACGCCGCCTGCCCGCGCGCTCGAGCGCAGCGCCGCCGGCAGCTCGGGCCAGCCGCTCGGCGGCCCGAGCCCGGCGTGGATCGCGGCCAGGGTGGAGGTGTGCCGCTCGACGGCGTGCTCCTCCCACCAGTCGTAGCTCGGGATGGGTCCAGAAGGCGGCGATGTAGGCGGCCGACAGGGCGGCGCCCGGCGAGGAACGGTTCGATCGGCCGGCCGTGCCGCCTGCGGTGCTCGCCGAGCGCCCACAGCCAGGCGCCGTAGCCATCGAGCTGGAAGTTCTCCCACTCGGCGTCGGACTCGCGCCCGTCGAGGGTGTAGCGGGTATGGAGGAAGTCGGTCGTGGGGATCGGCTCGCCGGCCGCCCGCCGGGCGAGGAGCGACTCCACCCGCTCGCGACGCTCGACGAGCACGCCGGCGCACCAGCCGAAGAACGCCTCGGCCGAGGCGATCTCGCCGGCCCGGCTCATCGCGTCGGCGATGAACGCGCCGTCGCGCAGCCAGCTGTAGCGGTAGACGGGGAAGTTCGGCGAGGCGACGTACGCCCCGCTCGGCGCCTGGCCGGCACGGATGACGGCGACGCTGTGGCGGGCGAGCGCGCCGCAGCCTGGCTGCGCCGGTTGGCATATGGGTACAGGCCCCTGATGGTGAAGCGGGAGCGACTGGGACGGCGGGAGGAGGTCGCCGCCCCATCGCGGGCTGACGCTACTTGAGCAGGGCGTCGACCTGCGTGGCGGCCTCGTTCAGGGCGTCCTGCACGGAGATCTGGCCGAGCTGAGCCTTCTCGCAGGGCCTGCGTCACGATGTCCGACATCTGCGACTGCTGCTCGATGACCGGCGGCACGACGATGTCCGACGAGCGCGTCGAAGACGGCCTCCCGATTGTCCGGTGGCGTCTGGGAGAGGTAGCTCCGAACGAGGCTCTGGTCGGCGACGGCCGGCAGCTCCCAGCTGGCGGCGAGGCGGGTCTTGACGGCGTCCTCGGACGAGGTCAGGAAGCTGAGCCACGCCCACGCTTCTGCGGGTGCTCGGTGCTCGGCCGAGGCGACGACGGCATTGGCGAAGAAGTGGTGGGCCTTGGTGACGTTGCCGGGCTCGACCGAGACGTCCCAGTTGAACGGGGCGTCCTTGAGGGCGGTGAACATCCAGATCCCGGTGTGCCACATGGCCGAGCTTGCCGGCCTTGAACAGGCGCCGTCGTCCTGGCCGGCCCGAACTGGGCGTCGCTGGGCATCACCTTGTACTTGGCGGCTTGTCGATCAGCCAGTTGGCGGCCTCGACGCCCTTGGCGTCGTTGAAGGTGGCCTGGGTCTTGTCGGCGTTGAAGAACTGGCCGCCGCTCTGGGCCAGCACCTTGTAGAACTCCCAGAACTGGACCGGCTGAAGTCGCCCCAGACGTCCTTCGGCCTTATCGGTCAGCTTCTGAGCAGCGGCGAGCTCGTCCTGACCACGTCCAGTCGGCGCGTCGGATACGCCACGCCGGCCTCGTCGAAGAGGTCCTTGTTGTAGAAGAGGAGCGACGTCGGAGAAGCTCTCCGGCAGCCCGTACTGCTTGCCGTCCGCCTGGAAGACCTGGTAGGCGCGGGGGTAGTAGCACGCGAGGCGAATCGGCTCTGAGAGTGCGCTGATGTCGAGCAGCGAGCCTGCGCTGGCGTACGTCACGAAGTTCTCGTAGTTGAGTTCGAACGTGTCGGGCGCGCGTGCCGCCCGCGACCGTGGTCTGCAGCTTGGTGAAGTAGTGGTCGTAGGCCGCCGTTTGAACCTCGATCGTGATGCCCGGGTGCTCGGCCTCGAAGGCCTTCACGATCACGTCGAGATCCTTGAGGTGTTCGGGAGCGGCGGAGAACGTAAAGTAGGTGAGCTTCACGGGCTCCGGGCTCGGGCTCGGGTTGGCGCTCTGGCTCGGGCTTGGAGCAGAAGAAGCGGCGGTGTTCGCGGGCGGCGTTGGGCTCGACGCCCCGCCGCCCGAGCACGCTCCGACGAGCATCGCCGCTGTCAGCATGGTGCTCAACATCCGGAACAGTGGTCGCATTGGTCGTGGTCCTCTTCGGCTACTCGCTGGACTTGGCTCGTGCGGTTTCAAACTCCGGTCTGGTCAGCCGCCCACCTCCTCTCCGCGTGGGCTCCGAAATCGGTGAGTTGTCCATGGGTCATCCCTTCAGGCCTGAGAGCGCAACGCCACGGATGACGTGCTTCTGGGCCACGAGGTAGACGAGGACGATCGGGATGACGCTGATCGTCGAGCCCGGCCATCACCAGGTTCCAGGCGGTCTCGTAGCGGCCCTGGAGGTTGGACAGGCCAACCGGCAGGGTCATCAGATCCTGGCGAATTCGTCACGACGAGCGGCCACAGGAAGCTGTTCCAGCTGGCCCATGAAGGCGAAGATCCCGAGCGTCGCGAGCGCCGGAACCGAGAGCGGCAGGACGATCCGGCTGAAGAGCGTCCAGTGGCCGGCGCCGTCGATGAAGGCCGCCTCTTCGAGCTCCCGCGGCAGACCCAGGAACGCCTGTCTCAGCAGGAACGTCCCGAACGCCGATGCGATCGACGGGAGGATGAGCCCTGGATACGTGTTGACGAGGCCCAGGAACTGCATCTCGACGAAGAGCGGCACGATCGTGACCTGGAGCGGGACCATCATCGTCGCGAGGTAGAGCAGGAACAGGGCATCGCGACCCCGGAACCGCAGGCGCGCGAAGGCGTACGCGGCCATCGCGCTCGACACGACCTGGAGCGTCGTGTCGATCACCGCAGCGATCAGGCTGTTGCGCAGAAACGCCGCGATCGGGGGAGTCCTCGACGACTCGGCGTAGTTGCCGGGGTCGAGCGGTGACAGGGATCAGTCTGGGCGGGGTCGCGAAGAGCTCGGCCGGAGGGTCTGAGCGAGGTGACTGACCATCCAGACGAACGGGAACATCATCAGCGACGCCCGCCGCGAGGGCGACGTAGAGGCAGCCCCAGCCGTCGCCGGGCCGAGCGGCCACGAGCCCGCGACGCCGCGTCCCGACGCTGCCGGCAGCGCACTACGCATAGTTCACCCAGCGACGCTGCAGCCGGAACTGGACGATGGTGATGCCACGAGGATCGACCGCGAAGAGCACCCAGCTCATAGCCGACGGCGTAGCCCATCTGGCCGTAGCTGAATGCGTTGGTCGACGATCTGCTCGACGACGACGCTCGTGGCTCCGGCCGGGCCGCCCTCGGTCATGACCCAGACCTGGTCGAAGACCTGGAAGCTGCTGATCAGGCTGATGACGAGCACGAAGAAGCTCGACGGCGTGAGGAGCGGCAGGGTGATGTGGCGGAAGCGGGCCCAGCGGCCGGCGCCGTCGACCGCGGCGGCCTCGTAGATACTCCTCCGGGATCGACTGCAGCCCGGCCAGCAGGATGACCATGACGAACCCGAGATCCTTCCAGGCGGACGCGATGATGATCGACGGCATCGCCCAGGCCGGATCGGTCCACCAGCCCGGACCGGGGATCCCGAGCAGGCCCGAGGGCGTAGTTGACCATCCCGTCCTGCGGGTTGAGCAGCCACCTCCACACCAGTGCCACGACGACCCAGCTGGTCACGACCGGCAGGAAGTAGGCGGTCCGGAAGAAGGCCAGGCCCCGGAGACGCTGGTTCAGCGCGAGCGCGACGAGCGAGGCCGCCGACGAGGACGAGGGGCAGGTAGCCGGCGATGTAGAAGAGCGTGTGGCCGATCGCCGCCTGGAAGTCGGCGTCGCCGAGCAGGGGCCGAAGTTGTCGAGGCCGACGAAGACCGGCGGCTGGAGCAGGTTCCACTGCGGACCATGCTCAGCCCGACCGAGGCGACCATCGGGCCGACGGTGAACAGCGACGAGTGGAATCAGCGACTCGGAGCGAGGAACAGGACGACCACCGCGGGGCGTCGCCAGCCCCGCTCGCCGACCATCACGGCCTCGCGCCCAGCGATCGCGGCCGGGGCCGACCCGCCGTCGGCGGCGGTCTCCGGTCGCGTGACGGGGCTGAGCCGGGCTCGCACGCTGTCCTCGATCTGGCGCTCGTAGAGGGGCGCCGCGAACGTCGCCCGGAGGACCAGCGCGGCGGCCCCGCGCGCCCACTTGGCGTCGTCCCACGGATCCACCTCGACCGCCACGCCGCGCAGGGACGGGAACGTGGCCTCGCGCAGCGCCCCCGAGAAGGCATCCGTCAGGTGCGACCAGGCACGCGCGCCCTCGCCGCTGACGATGACGAACTCGGGGCTCAGGACGTTGACCAGCCCGGCGACCGCCCGGCCGAGGATGGCGCCCGCCTGCGCGTAGATGCGCCGCGCCGCCGGGTCGCCCCCGTCCGCGAGCGTGCGCAGGCGGGCGATGCCGTCGGCGATCGTGCTGTCGCTCGCCACCAGTCCGCCCTGGATGGCCTGCCCGACGAGTGCCGGGTCCGCCACGAGCGCCTCGAGGCAGCCGTGCATCCCGCATTCGCACAGCGGTCCGTCGGCGACGACGGGGACGTGGCCGAACTCGCCGGCTCCGCCCCGCGCTCCCCGGTAGAGGTCCCCGCCGACGACGATCCCGAGGCCGACGCCGCGGCCGATCGTCACGGTCAGGAAGTGCTCCGCCTCGCGGCCGCGTCCGTACAGGCGCTCGGCCACGGCCAGGGTGTTGACGTCGTTGTCGATGAGCACGGGGAGGCCGAGCTCCTCGCGCAGCGTCGGCCCCAGCGCGACCCGCTCCCAGCCGAGGATCGGCGAATCCACGATCCCGCTCTGGGCGTCGACCGTGCCCGGCACGCCCAGTCCGATGCCGAGCAGGCGGGTTCCGTCCGCGTCGTCGATCGAGCTGCGCAGACGTCCGATCAGGTCGGCGACCGCGTTCGCCGCCAGGGCGTCGAACGGTTCCTCGCGGCGGGCGAGGATCTCGCCCTCGAGGTTCACCCGGACGATCGCCAGGCGATCCGGGGCGATCTTGACGCCGAGCGCATTGGCGGCCTCGGCGACCAGGCCGAGCAGGAGGGCCGGCCGACCGCCGCTCGAGGCGGCCTGGTCGACGACCCGGATGAGGCCGTCGGCGACGAGGTCGCGGGTGACTTCGGTCACGGTGGGTGCGCTCAGCGCGAGCCGCCGCGCGATCTCCGCCCGGGCGATGGGACCCTGCGTGCCGATCAGGGCAAGGACCGCCGCCCGGTTGAGGCCGCGGATCAGCGCGGGGGAGCCCCGCCTAAGCCGCGCCATGTGGTCCCCGCTGCCTCGGCACCAGTCACTCCCGTTGGCTATGGGTGGTAACTAAATAAGGCGAACTAACGAAGTTACCGTACAGCAGGCTCCGGACGTCGTCAAGACCTCATTGGCAACGTGGGGAGGAGGGACTGGGGTGGGGTCCCGGAGCAGAAGGTGCTACCATGTGCTACATGAGCGAAGCTGGAGCCCGTCTCGCCCGCGTGGGCGTGCGCGAGCTGCGCCAGAACCTGTCTGTCTACCTGGACCGGGTCAAGGCCGGCGAGACCCTCGAGGTGACCGAGCACGGGCAGCCCGTGGCGCAACTCGGACCCCGCCTGGCGAAGCCAGTCTCGATCATCGACCAGATGATCGCTGAGGGCCGGATCACGCCCGCCACCTTCGACCATCGGAAGATCAAGCTCCCGCCAGCCATCCCGGATTCCGGCGGGCGGACCCTCTCGGAGATCCTGCAGGAGATGCGGGACGAGGAGTACCGATGACGTCCGTCGCGTACATCGACGCCTCGGCCCTGGTCAAGCTCGTCGTGCCGGAGAGCGAGTCGGTCCAGATGTTGCGGTGGTACGTCGAGGCCGACCGAGTTGTCACCAGTCGCGTCGGCGTCGTCGAAACTCGCCGTGCGGCCGCCCGACACCGACACGATCCTGATGGCCTGCGGTCCTTGCTGGCCTCGGTCGAAGTCGTCGAGCTTGATCAACGAGTCGCGGATCGGGCGGCGTTCGTGGGTCCGATGTTGCTCCGTGCGCTCGATGCGATCCATCTTGCGACCGCTCTCGAGCTTGGCGACATCCTTGGAGCGTTCGTGACCTACGACGATCGTCTCGCCGAAGCGGCGCGAGCCGTCGGTCTTCCGGTCGTCTCGCCCGCCTGAGCAGCCTCGCCGTCAGCCGGCGCCGGCCGCCGCGGCGAGCTTCTCGATCCGGATCGCGGTCGCCTTGAACTCGGCGGTGCCGGACTTCGGGTCGGTGGCGTCGATCGTCAGGAGGTTCGTCGCGACGTCGTCCTGGAAGTGGAGGGTCATGAACGTGAGGCCCGGGCCGGAGCGACTCGTCGATCCGGATCGGCACCTCGACCTGGCCCCGGCGCGAGACGACCCGGACCCGCTCGCCCTCGGCCAGCCCGAACGCCGCGGCGTCCTCGGGCGAGATGTCGAGCGACTCGCCCCGCCGCAGCGGCGAGCGATAGCCGCCGGACTGGACGCCGGTGTTGTACGAGTCGAGCCGGCGGCCGGTGGTCAGGCGGATCGGGAAGTCGTCGTCGAGCCGGTCGACCGGCGGGTCGTGGTCGACCGGGACGAACGGGACGCGGTTGCCGGGGACCGGGTCCTCCCAGAGCCGCGAGTGGAGGAACAGCTCGCCGGGGTGGTTCTCGTCGTAGCACGGCCACTGGAGGCCGCCCTCGCGCCTCGAGCCGGGCGTAGCTCATCCCGGCGTGGACTGGGGAGAGCCGGCGGACCTCGTCCCAGACCCTCTCGGCCGACGGGCTGCCCCAGTCGTGGCCCATCCGGCGGGCGAGCTCGAAGATGATCGCGAGGTCGTCGCGCGCCTCGCCCGGCGGATCGAGCGCCTTGCGGACGCGCTGGACGCGCCGCTCGGAGTTGGTGACCGTCCCTTCGCTCTCGGCCCAGGCGGCGGCCGCCGGCAGGACGACGTCCGCCAGCTCGGCGGTCTTGGTCAGGAAGATGTCCTGGACGACCAGGAAGTCGCGGGTCTCGAGGAGGTGCTTCGCCCGCTTCTGGTCGGCCTCGGACTGGACCGGGTTCTCGCCGATCACGTAGAGCGCCTGGAGCTCGCCGCGCTCCATCGCGTCGAACATGCCGGAGAGGTGCCAGCCGCGCTTCGGCGGGACCGTCGACGCCCCAGTCCGCGTCGAACTTCGCCCGGAGCTCGTCGTTCTCGACGTGCTGGAAGCCGGGCAGCCGGTCGGGCAGGGCGCCCATGTCGCCGCCGCCCTGGACGTTGTTCTGGCCGCGCAGCGGGTTGAGGCCGCTGCCGTAGCGCCCGACGTGGCCGGTCAGCAGCGCGAGGCTGATCAGGGCCAGGACGTTGTCGACCGCGTTGTGGTGCTCGGTGATCCCGAGGGTCCAGCAGATCATCGCCCGGTCGGCCGTCGCGAAGGCGTGGGCCAGCTCGCGGATCGCCTCGGCCGGGACGCCGGTCTCGCGCTCGGCGTACTCGAGGGTGTACGGCTCGACCTTCGCCCGGTAGGCCTCGAAGCCGGTCGTGGCGCGCTCGATGAACTCGCGGTTCTCGAGGCCGGCGGCGATGATCTCGCGGCCGATCGCGTTGGCCAGCGCGATGTCGGAGCCGACGTCGAGCCCGAGCCAGAGGTCGGCCCACTCGCGCGGAGCGACGTCCGGCGCGGGTCGACCGCGATAGAGCCGGGCGCCCCGGTTCGACGCCGCGCAGGAGGTGGTGGAAGAAGATCGGGTGCGTCTCGCGGGCGTTGCTGCCCCACAGGACGATCAGATCCGTCTCCTCGACCTCACGGTATGAACTTGTGCCGCCACCGGCACCGAACACGGTCGCCAGACCGGCGACGCTCGGGGCGTGTCAGGTGCGGTTGCAGCTGTCGATGTTGTTGCTGCCCAGGACGGCCCGGCTGAACTTCTGCGCGGCGAAGTTGACCTCGTTGGTCGCCTTCGAGCAGCTGAACAGTCCGAACGTCGTGGGCCCGTGGCGCTCGACGGCGGCCCGGAAGCCGGCGACGACGCGGTCGAGCGCCTCGTCCCAGGTCGCCGGGCGAAGGGCACCCGCGTCGCCGCGGCCTCCCGTCGCGGACGAGCGGCTGGGTCAGTCGGACGTACTCGCGTGGCATGGGCGTGAGCCCTCCGTGCGTGGACGGTACGGTCGCCCGAGTGTAGCGCGGGCCCGCCTCGGCGGTCGCGGTGGTCGCCGGACGGTCACTCGGACGGTCCGGTTGCGGCCGGAAGGCTGCTCACGCGGTCGGGCAGGCGGTCGGCGAGGCGGGCGAGCGCCCCCAGCGCGAAGGCGGCGCCGACGAGCGACGCGGTCGTGGCCCACCAGGCGACCGGCCCCGGAAACGTGTCGAGGAGCCAGCCGCCGAGCGGCGGTCCGACCGCCGATCCGATCCCCGTGGCGGCCAGGACGATGCCCTGGTAGCGGCCCCGCCGGTCCTCCGGCGAGAGGTCGGACACGAACGACGGCTCGATCGGGAAGAGGAGCATCTCGCCGACCGTCACCAGGAGGATCAGGCCGGCGAGGGCCGGGACCGCCAGGGCGGGACTGCCGACCAGGGCCACGCACGCGTAGCCCGCCGCGTACATCAGCGCCGATACGGCCATCACCCGCGGCTTCGAGCGCCGCTCGGCGGCCGTGGCGACCCGCATCTGGAAGAAGACGATGATGAGCCCGTTGATGCTGAACAGGATCCCCCATGTCGAGGTCGAGACCCCCAGCGATCGAGCGGCGTAGATCGGCAGCGTGGTGACCCACAGGAATGCCGCCGCCCGGACGACCATCGCGATCGGCAGGAAGGCGGCGAAGACGAGCCGAGGGTCGACCGGCTGGCGGCCGTCCCGCCCACCGCCCGCCCGCTCCGCCACGGACGCGGCGCCCGGCAGCGGCAGGCTGTGGTCAGCTCCAGCGGTCAGCGGGGTCGGATCCACGCCGCCGGGCGTGACGGTCGCCATGCCCGCGGGTTCACGGGTCGCTGGCGTTCGTACCGGCCGCGTCTCGGGGAGCCAGCGGATCGCGACCACGGCGTACGTCGAGACGAGAACCCCGGCGATGGTGAACAGGAGCGGGTAGCCGAACACGGAGAGCCCCGCGCCGATCGCCGGGCCGGCGATCCAGCCCACCGCGGCGGCGACGCCCAGCAGGCCGTAGGCGCGCGGTCGTCGCTCTTCATCCACGACGTCGGCGATCGCCGCCCTGGCCGCCGGGATGAACGCCGGGTCGATCAGCCCGAGCGCTACCGTCAGGACCGCGATCTGGACCAGGTCGTGCGCCTGACCCATGAGCACGATGACGAGGCCGGTGACCCCGACCGACACGACCATCACCGGCTTCCGCCCGACCCGGTCCGTCAGCCAGCCGCCGACGGCGCCCGAGAAGATGGAGCAGATCGCGTAGCCGGAGATCACCAGCCCGGCCTCGAAGGCGGTCGCCCCGAAGGCATTGACGAGGTAGATCGTCAGGAACGGGAAGATCAGGCTGAACCCGAAGCTCGCGATGAGGTCGCCCGCGGCGAGCACGAGCACGACCCGGCTGAAGTCGCGGCGGATCTCGCGGAACGCCCGGACCGGCCCCAACCGTCCGAGAAGGTCGCCCATCGACCGGAGTATGGCGCTTACCCTCCGGGTCGCTGCCACGTCAGACGAGGGCGATCCCGGGTTCGGTGGCGGCCTCGACGCGGCCGACCCGCCAGTGGGGGACGCCGGCGCGGTCGAGATCGGCCTCCACCGTGGCCAGGCGGTCGGGCGGGGCCGCGGCCAGCAGCCCGCCGCTCGTCTGGGGGTCGTGGGCGAGCGCGACGAGCTCGGCGGGGACGCCCGGTCCGACCTCGAGCGTGGGCGCGACGAACCGCCGGTTGTGGCCGGCGCCACCGGTCTCGATGCCTGCGCGGGCGAGCTCGACGGCGCCGTCAAGGGCCGGCAGCGTCGAGGCCTCGAAGACGAACCGGGTCGCCGACGCGCGGGCCATCTCCAGGCCGTGCCCGAGGAGGCCGAAGCCGGTCACGTCCGTGGCGCCCCGGAGCCCGGCTCCGACGAGGACATCGCCCGCGGCCCGGTTGAGCGTCCGCATCTGGTCGACCGCCGCGGCGAAGGCGGCCTCCGTCGCCGCGGGGTGGCGCTGGCGGCGTCCGCTGACGAGCAGCCCGGTGCCCAGGCGCTTGGTGAGGATGAGCACGTCCCCGGGTCGCGCGCCGCCCTTGCGCAGCAGCCGGTCCGGGTGGGCGGCGCCGATGACCGCCAGGCCGTACTTCGGCTCGGGGTCGCGGATCGTGTGGCCGCCGGCGAGGATGCCGCCCGCCTCGCGGACCTTCGCCGACGCGCCCTCGAGGATCGCCCGGAGCGTCTCGGGCGGGAGCTCCTCCGGGAACGCGGCGATCGACAGCGCGAAGAGGACGCGGCCGCCCATCGCGAAGACGTCCGACAGCGCGTTCGCCGCGGCGATCTGGCCGTACGTGAACGGGTCGTCGACGAGCGGCGGGAAGAAGTCGAGCGTCCCGATGATCGCGAGGTCCGGCGCGACGAGGTAGGCCGCGCCGTCGTCCGGCGGCTGGAGGCCGGCGATGAGCTCGACCGGGGCGGCCTCGGCGCCGAGCCCCGCGAGGGCGTCCGCGAGGAGGTCCGCCCCGAGCTTCGCGGCGCAGCCGCCGCAATCGGTCAGCTCGGTGAGGCGGAGCGGGGACGCAGGCTCGACGGTGGGCACGGGCCGATGATACGGGCCCTGCCGCCATCGGCTCCGGTGCCGGTCAGGGGCGCTCGCCCGAGGAGGCTGATCCGTTGCGAGTGGAACAACAGACGAGTCTCGTGGCCCCGGGCCGGGCGCATTCCACGGTCGATGCCCGGGTTTCGCTGCCTTGCAGGCAACGAAACGAGGCAGCGCCAGCGGCGAATGCCGGGCGGCTCGACCATGGGCCCTGTCTGTTGCAGGTGGAGCAACGCCCTTCGCGGCGAGCAGCACGTGAGGGCTCCGCCCGACGCGCTACCATCGGCGCGGGAGCGGAGGGGTCCCGGTGGGTCCCCCGGTCTTCAAAACCGGTGGCGCCACGCTCGACGTGACGCGGTGGGTTCGACTCCCATGCGCTCCCGCCAACCATCGGATCGGAGGCCGGCTTGCCCCGTCCCGCACGTCCCGCGAGCGCCGTCCAGTCGCCTGCCGAGCCGGCTGGGACGTCATCGGGCGCGGCGCGGCCGCCGTCGATCGAGCGCCTGCTCGCCGCGGCACGGCCGGCCCTCGGCGAACGCGAGCACGAGGCGGTCCTGACGATCGCCCGCGAGGTTGTCGCCGCGGAGCGCGGGCGGCTGGCCTCGGGCGGCGGCATGCGCTCCCTGGAGGCGCTCGCGGGTGAGCTCGTCGAGCGGCTCGACGCCTTCGGGGTGCCCGTCGGGGCGGGGGTCGGGCTCGCGACCGTCCTGAACGCGACCGGGGTGATCGTCCACACGAACCTCGGTCGGGCGCCCTGGCCGGCCGCGGCGATCGAGGCGGCGCGGGCGGCCGCCGGCGAGTACCTCCTCCTCGAGATGGACCGCGCGTCGGGCCGGCGCGGGGCGCGGTTCCGCGCCGCGGAAGAGCACCTCATCGCCCTGACCGGCGCGGAGGACGCGCTCGTCACGAACAACAACGCGGCCGCGCTGGCGCTCGCGGTCGGGCTGGCGGGGCGGGGCGGCGGGGTCGCCGTCTCGCGCGGCGAGCTGGTCGAGATCGGCGGCGGCGTGCGGATCCCGGAGATCGTCCGGCGGGCCGGCGCCCGGCTCATCGAGGTCGGGACGACGAACCGGACCCGGGTCGCCGACTTCGCCGCGCCGGTCGAGGGGGGAAGGGCGAAGCTCATCCTGCGGGTCCACCCCTCGAACTTCCGCCAGGAGGGCTTCGTCGAGGCCCCGGATGCCGAGGCGCTGGCCGAGCTGGCCCACCGCCATGGCGCCCTCCTCGTCGACGACCTGGGCTCCGGGGCGCTGCTGCCGACCGAGCGGTTCGGCCTCGCCCACGAGCCGACGCCGTCGGAGCGTCTGGCCGCCGGCGCGGACCTCGTCACGTTCAGTGGGGACAAGCTCGTCGGCGGGCCGCAGGCGGGGCTGATCGTCGGGCGGGCGGACCTGGTGGCGAAGCTCCGCAGGGATCCCCTGGCCCGCGCGACCCGGCCCGACAAGGTGACGCTCGCCGCGCTCGCCGCGACGCTCGGGCTCTACCGGGCCGGCCTGGCGGCGCGCGAGATCCCGGTCTGGCGGATGATCGCGGTCCGGCCGGACGACCTGCAGGCACGGGCCGAGGCGCTGGCCGCGGCGCTGGCCGAGGGATCGGCCGCCGGGGTTCACGCGGTGGCGCTGGCATCGACGGTCGGCGGCGGGTCGCTGCCGGGGGAGACGCTGCCGTCGTGGGGGCTCGCGCTCGGTGGTGCCTCGGCGTCGGGTGCCGGCTCGACGTCCCGCGTCGGCTCGACGTCGCGTGCTGGCTCGGCGTCAGGTGCCGGCTCGACGTCCCGCGGCGGCTCCGCGGATGCCCTCCTGGCTCGGCTGCGACGCGGCGATCCCGCGGTCATCGGGCGGATCGAGGACGGTCGCGTCCTCCTCGACCTCCGGACGGTCGACCCTGCCCACGACGCGGCGCTCTCCCGCGCCGTCGTGGCGGCCCTGGCGTCCTGAGCGGGTCACGAGGGCCGACGTCGATGCGATCGCTGCCGAGGTTCGGACCCGCGTTGCGCGGTCGCGTCCACAACCAGCGGGCATTCGCGCGATGACTGTCGTGGTCGGGACGGCCGGCCACATCGACCACGGCAAGACGACCCTCCTGCGGGCCCTCACCGGCATCGACGCCGATCGGCTGCCGGAGGAGCGCCGGCGCGGAATGACGATCGACGTCGGCTATGCCCACCTCCGGCTGCCGGACGGGACCGAGCTCGACTTCGTCGACGTCCCCGGCCACGACCGGCTGGTCGGGAACATGCTCGTCGGGGCCGGCGAGATGGACGCCGTGCTCCTCGTGGTGGCGGCGGACGATGGCCCGCGGGCGCAGACGCTGGAGCACCTGGAGCTGCTCGATGCGCTCGGGATCCGGGACGGGGTCGCGGTCGTGACGAAGCGCGACCTCGCGGGGCCGGAGCGGACGGCCGAGGTCGTCGAGGCGGTCCGGACGCTGCTCGGGCGGACGAGCCTGGCCGGCGCCCCGGTGCTCGCGGTCTCGTCGGTCGGCGGGGAGGGGACCGACGAGCTCCGGGCGGCGCTCGTCGAGCTGCGCGATCGGGTCGCCGGGACGGATCCGACAGCAGCCGCGGCGTCGGGCGTCCGGCTCGCCGTCGACCGCGTCTTCTCGGTCAAGGGGCGCGGTGTCGTCGTGACCGGCTCGCTCCGCGGCGGGCGGTTGGAGCGCGGCGACACCCTCCGCCTGGAGCCCGGCGGACGGAACGTCCGGGCGCGCGAGCTCCAGGTCCACGGCGCGCCGGTCGAGGCGGCCGAGGGCGGCGGGCGGCTCGCGCTCAACCTCGCCGGCGTCGAGGCGGCCGAGATCGCGCGGGGCGCCGTCCTCACGACCGACCCGTCCGTGCGGCCGACCGACCGACTGCTCGTCCTCCTCCGGCCGCCGGCCCGTCTCGACGACCGGGCACCGACGCCGGGGCCGGCCTGGCCGCTCGAGGCCGGCTCGACGCTCCGCCTCCACCTCGGCACCGAGCAGGTCGACGCGACGCTCCGACGGGGCCGCCGCGACAGCGCCGAGCTGCCCGATGGGCGGCGGGTAGCGGCGCTCCGGCTGGCGGTACCGATCGCCGTGGCAGTCGGGGACCGGTTCGTGTTGCGGGTGCCGTCGCCGGGTGCGACCGCGGCGGGCGGGGTCGTCCTCGACGTGGCGCCGCCGGTCGGGGCGTCGCGCCGCCGCTCGTCGGCGGAGGCGCTCGCGGCGCTGGCCTCGGCATGCGTTGCCGGCGATGTGGCCGCGGAGCTGGCGGCGCGGGTCGCGCTCCACGGCGTCCTGGCGCGGCCGGGCGGTGTCGGCGTCGGCGGCGGTGGCATCGGCGTCGCCGGTGCCCGCAGCCTCGGGGAGTGGCTCGTTGCCGAGCCGAGCGCCGCCGCGCTCGGGGCCGAGGCGTTCGCGCTCGTCGCCGCCCATCACGACGCCGAGCCATTGGCGCCCGGGACGCCGCTGGCCGAGCTCCGGCGGGCGCTCGCCAAGTCGCTTCGCCGCCACGCGACCGTCACCGAGCGGACGGCCGGCGCGATCGCGGGCGCGCTCCTCGACGACCTCGTCGCCGATGGCCGCCTGGCGCGCACCGGCGATTCCGTCCGCGACCCGGGCCGCTCGACCGGCGCGCTCCCCCCGGACGTCCTCGCGGCGATGGACCGGCTGGAGGCCGCGCTCGCCGTCCCGGCACCGCCGCCGTTCGCGGATGCGGCGCGCCGCGCCGGCTGTCCGGCGGAGGGGATCCGCGCTCTCGAGGCGGCCGGCCGGATCGTCCGGCTCGACGACGACCTGGCCTGGGCCGGCTCGACCTACCGCGAGCTCGAGGCACTCGCGCTGCGCCTGGCCACGCCCGGCCCGCTCGCGCCGGCTGCCCTCCGAGACGCGACCGGCACGAGCCGGAGGTACGTCATGGCGCTGCTCGAGGATCTCGACCGGCGGGGCGTGCTCCGCCGCACGCCGGACGGGCACGTCCGTGGGCCGAGGGCGCCGCGGTGACCGGCGGGCGCAGCGACGGGGCCGAGCCGGCGCCCGGCGTCTCCGGAATTGTCCTCGCCGGCGGCCGGTCGAGCCGCTTCGGTCGCGACAAGCTGGCCGAGCCGATCGACGGCGAACCGCTCCTCTGGCGCCCGATCCGGGCGCTGGCCGCCGCTGGTTGCGCGGAGGTCGTCGTCGTCCTCGCGCCAGACGCCCCGGAGCCAGCGCTCCCGCTCGATGTCGCCGTCCCGGTTCGTTTCGCCCGGGACCCCGAGCCGTTCGGCGGCCCGCTCGTGGGTCTCCACGCCGGGCTCGTCGCCGTGCTCGGCAGGCTCGTGCTCGTGGTCGCCGGAGATCAGCCGGACCTGCGACCCGCGCTGCTCCGGCTCCTCGCCGAGCGAGCAGCGCCCGGGCGGGTCGGCGCCGTTGCCCTGGTCGATCCCGGGGGTGTCGTGCGCCCGATCCCATGCGCGCTCGACCGGGTTCCGGCAGAGATGACGGCCGAAAACCTGCTGCGCACCGGCGAGCGACGCATCCGCGCGCTCCTGGCCGCGCTCCGGGCCGAGTCGATCCCCGAGGTCGCCTGGCGCCCCACCGACCCCGATGCCGCCTGGACGCGCGACGTCGATGAGCCACGGGATCTCGCCGACACGAGCCGCTGACCGACCCGACCCGCTGACCGGGCTACCCCTCGAGCGCCGCAGCCTCGAAAACGGCCGCGCCCTCGACGAATGTCGCCACCACCCGCGCCTCGCCGATCTGGCCGGCACCACGGTCGAACAGGTCGCGGTCGAGGACGACCAGGTCCGCCAGCTTGCCGGCCGCGAGCGAGCCGGTCGCGTCGTCGAGGTGCTGGACGTGGGCCGAGCCGAGGGTGAACGCGTGGACGGCTTCCTCGAGGCCCAGCCGCTCCTCCGGCAGGAACGGCGGCCTCGCCCCTCGGGCGACGTCCGAGACCCGGTTGACCGCGACCTCCATCTCGAGCAGCGGGTTCGGCGTGGAGACGCTCCAGTCGGACCCCATCGCCAGTCGCGCGCCGGCCCGGAGGAGCGACCTGAACGGGTATTGCCAGCGGGCCCGCTCGGGGCCCAGGAAGGGGATCGTCAGCTCCTCCATCTGCGCCTCGGAGGCGGCCCAGTAGGGCTGGGCGTTGGCGACGACCCCGAGCGCGGCGAACCGCGGGATGTCGGCCGGGTGGATGACCTGGATGTGGGCGATGTGATGCCGGCCGTCGGTCGGGCCGTTCGCCGCGAGCGCGGCCTCGAACGCGTCGAGTGCCTCGCGGACCGCCCGATCTCCGATCGCGTGGAAGTGAACCTGGAAACCGGCCGCGTCGAGCCGGGCCACGACCCGGTCGAGCCGGGCGGGCTCGACGAAGCTGATTCCCCGGTTGCCGGTCGGCCGCCCGTCCGTCCCGAGGTACGGCTCGAGCATGGCCCCGGTGAAGTTCTCGAGGACCCCGTCCTGCATGATCTTGACGGAGGTCGCGGCAAACCGGCTGATCGGGCCGCGCGCCCGCTGCCCGATCAGCTCCTCGACGTGGCCCTCGTCCCACTCGCGCTCCCACCACAGCGCGCCGACCACCCGGGCCGTCAGCTCGCCGCGGCCGGCGACCGCGAGGTAGGCCTCGAGGTCGTCCGGTCGGACGATCGCGTCCTGCCACGAGGTGAGCCCGAGCGAGTGGAGCTCCGCCTGGGCGAGAAGCAGCCCTGCCTGCAGGTCCGACCGGCTGTCCGGCGGGACGAGGTCCCGGACGAGGCTCATCGCCCCCTCGTGCAGGGTGCCGGACGGGCTGCCGTCGGGGTCGCGCTCGATCCGCCCGTCGGCTGGGTCGGGCGTGGCGGCCGTGACACCGGCGAGCTCGAGCGCCCGCGAGTTGACCCACGCCCCGTGGCCGTCGCGATTGGGCAGGATGACCGGCCGATCCGGGACGATCCGGTCGAGGTCCTCGCGCCGCGGCGTGCCGCCCGGGAAGTCGTCCATCGACCAGCCGCCGCCGGTGATCCACTCGGCGTCCGGGTGGCTCTGCACGTATTCGCGGATGATCCGCAGGTAGGCGTCCCGCCCCTGGGCGCCGTGGAGCTCGCAGCGGAGCCGGTTGAGGCCGGCGTAGATCGGGTGGACGTGGGCATCCTGGAAGCCCGGCAGGACCGTCCGGCCGCGCAGCTCCACGACCCGCGTCCGCGGTCCGACGTGGCGCGCGACGTCGCGATCCGTGCCCACCGCGACGATCCGCCCGCCGCGGACCGCGACCGCCTCCGCGTTCGGCTGCGCGCGGTTCACCGTGTGGACGGCGCCGCCGCGCAGGACGAGGTCGGCGGCGGAAGTCGATGCGGTCATGGCCCTACCCTTCCAGCGCCGGGCTGTCGAAGACCGACACCCCTTCGATGAACGTGCCCACGACCCGCGCCTCGCCGATCGGACCGGCGCCCCGGTCGAACACGTCGCGATCGACGACGGCGAGGTCGGCCAGCTTGCCGACCGAGATCGAGCCCGTCGTGTCGTCCCGGTGGGCCACGTGCGCCGAGCCCAGCGTGAACGCCTCGATCGCGGCCTCGAGCGACAGCCGCTCGGCGGGCAGGAACGGCTCCCGCGAGCGGTTCCACGGCGGGATCCGGTTGACCGCCACCTCGACCTCCTGGAGGACGTTGGCGGTGCTCACCGGCATGTCGCTGCCCCCGACGAGACGCGCCCCGGTGCGCGCCAGCGACGCGTACGGGTACTGCAGGGCGGCCCGCTCCTCGCCGATGTAGGGGACGGTCAGGACGTCCATCTGGTCGTCGTGGCACGCCCACAGCGGCTGCATGTTGGCGCTCACCCCGAGCTCGGCGAAGCGGGCCACGTCGGCCGGATCGATGAGCTGGATGTGGGCGATGTGGTGACGCCCGTCCGTCGGGCCGTTGGCCGCCCGGGCCGCCGCGACCGCGTCGAGCGCCTCCCGGCAGGCCCGGTCCCCGATCGCGTGGAAGTGGACCTGGAACCCGGCCGCGTCCAGCCGGACGACCGCGTCGCGGAGCACCTCCGGCGGGTTGAAGCTGATCCCGCTGTTGCCGGTCGGATGCCCGTGCCCGTCGAGGTACGACTCCCGCAGGGCGCCGGTCCCGTTCTCGAGCACGCCATCGACCATGATCTTCACCGTCGTCGGCGAGAAGCGGCCGACCGGCCCGGCGGCCCGCCGCGCGATCAGCTCGTCGACCTGCTCGACCCCTTCGCCCGGCCGCCACCAGAGCGATCCGACGACCCGCGCCGTGAGCTCTCCTCGGCCGGCCAGGGCGCGGTAGGCAGCCTCATCGCGCGGCTCGACCCAGGCGTCGATCCAGCCGGTGATGCCCAGGGCATGGAGGTCGCGCTGGGCGATCGCGATCCCGGCCTCCCGCTCGGCCTCCGTGGTCGGCGGGATGAGCCGCTCGACGAGGTTGCGGGCCCATTCGTGGAGCGTGCCCGTCGGCGTGCCGTCGGGGTCGCGCTCGATCCGCCCGCCGTCGGGATCCGGCGTGGCGGCGTCGATCCCGGCGAGCTCGAGTGCCTTCGAGTTCACCCACGCCCCGTGGACGTCGCGGTTGATGACGTAGACCGGCCGGTCCGGGATGATCCGGTCGAGATCTTCCCGCCGCGGCGTCCCACCCGGGAAGACCGCCATCTGCCAGCCGGCGCCGGTGATCCACGGCCGGTCCGGGTGCTGGCGGGCGTACGTCGCGATCGCGTCGAGGTAGGCCTCCTTCGAGCCGAGCTCGTGGAGGTAGACCGCCTGGCGGAAGAGGCCGTAGTGGGTCGGGTGGATGTGGCTGTCGCCGAAGCCCGGCAGGACCGTTCGCCCGCGCAGCTCCACGACCCGCGTCCGCGGCCCGATCAGCCCCCGGATCTCCGGGTCCGACCCGACCGCGGCGATCCGTCCGCCCCGTACCGCGACTGCCTGCGCGCTGGGGCGGGAGGGGTCCACCGTGTGCACGGCGCCTCCCCGGAGGACGAGGTCGGCGGGTGGTTGGACTGACATGGGACCCTCCGCGACGATGCCGGGATGATGCGCCGAGGATGCCACACGCCGGCGCGGCCACGGCTGCCGAGCGCGTCCCGCGGGACGGGATCAAGGCCGAGCAGACCGGGCGCGTACCATCCGGGCCATGGCCACCGTGCATCTCCTCCATGCCGGCTACGCGGACGAGCGCGTCGGCAGCAGCATCGCCCTCGTCCGCGACGGCGACGCGCTCATCGTCGCGGACCCCGGGATGGTCGCCCGGCGCTCGCTCATCCTCGACCCGCTCGCCGCGCTCGGCGTCGACCCGGAGGCGGTCACCCACGTCTTCCTGAGCCACCACCACCCGGACCACACGATCAACATCGCCCTCTTCCCGAACGCCGAGGTCGTCGACTTCTGGGCCCGCTACAAGGACGACCTGTGGCTCGACCACGAGGGCGACGGCTACGCCCTCAGCGCGAACGCCCACCTCTGGCTGACGCCCGGCCACACCGAGGAGGACGCCTCGCTCATCGTCGAGGCCGAGGACGGCGTCTATGCCATGACCCACCTGTGGTGGAAGGCCGACCGGACGCCCGAGATCGACCCGCTCGGCTGGAACCAGGCGGCGATCGTCCGCGGCCGGGAGCGGGTCCTCGCCGCCGCCGACATCGTCATCCCCGGCCACGGCCCGGCATTCCGCGTTCGGTAGATACCGCACATACAGTCCTACTTGACACACGGGGCGCCAGGCGCTCACTCTGCCGCCAACGCGACGCCGGGGGGGGGGCGTACAAGGCAAGCCATTGGGTGAAGGACTCAACCCTGGTGACGCGTTGATCTCAGGAGGAGCGGGCATCATCGCCGGGCCAGTCGGTGGCTTGACGACGATCCCGAAGAAACTCGCGGTCGGTGCCGCGGTCGGCTGCGGCGTGACCTTGGCGTCGCAGCAGCTTGGCGGCCGGCAGGACAATATCGAGGGCGCCGCGGGATGTGGTTTCGGCGCTGTCGGTGCGGTCCTCCCGGGCGACACATGGGTCAAGAGCTTCGTCTTCGGCACGATCAACAGCGTCGCCCAGGCCGTGACGACCTATCCCCTCCAGAATGGCCTTGGCACATCGAACAAGCAGCGGTAGACGAGTCGCTCCATGACGCCCCTTCCGGCGCTCGTGCTGGTCGCGTGCTCGGCCTTCCTGGTTCACATTGTTGGTACGACTTCTGTGGCGGCGGCCCACGCCGAGTTGCGCCTCCCGCCGGTGCTGCGTCTGGTCTTGGCGGGTCGAGTGAAGCGGCGCACCGGTCGCTGGCGCTGGGCAGACATCCCAGTCGCCCTGGCCATCCTCATCCCGACCCAGCTGCTGATGGTCGAGGCGATCGTGCATTCATCGCGAGTCTCTGGTGAGATCGGAGCCGTGATCGGAGCGGTTGAACTCCTGCTTGCAGCTGGCTGGACGGGCCTGTTGTGGCGACAAGTGCGTCGCTCGCGCCAGCCCTGACCGGCGTTGAGCCGGACTGGAGTCGCCCCGCATTCGCGGACGGTGACGCGGTAGTCTTCGGAAACCGAACGTCCCTTCGGCCGGGGCCGTCCGGCCCTACCGAGTGGCCGGCCTGCTTTCGACACTGACGGTGCCGAGCAGGTCCTGCTCGTCGGTGGCCGTGCGTCCCGGAAAGGTTCGGTTGCGCGGTGTCGGAGCAGCGGATTCTCATCATGGGGGCCGCCGGGCGTGACTTCCATGACTTCAACGTGGTCTACCGCGACGATCCCGCCACGCGGGTCGTGGCCTTCACGGCCAACCAGATCCCGGGGATCGCCGATCGCCGCTACCCGCGCGAGCTCGCCGGCGAGCGCTATCCGGACGGCATCCCGATCTTCCCGGAGGCCGAGCTCGAGCGGCTGGTCCGCGATGAGCGCGTCGACACCGTGGTCTTCGCCTACAGCGATGTCAGCCACGAGACGGTGATGCACGCGGCCTCCCGGGCGATGGCCGCCGGGACGGACTTCGAGCTGCTCGGCCCGCGCCGGACGATGCTCGCCAGCAGTTGCCCGGTCGTCGCCGTGGGGGCGGTCCGAACGGGCGCCGGCAAGAGCCAGACGAGCCGCCACCTCGCCCACCTCCTCGAGGAGCAGGGCCTCAGGGTCGCGGTCGTGCGCCACCCGATGCCGTACGGCGACCTGGTCGCGCAGCGCGTCCAGCGCTTCGCGACGTACGCGGATCTCGACCTGCACAAGACCACGATCGAGGAGCGCGAGGAGTACGAGCCGCACCTCGACGCCGGCCGGCTCGTCTTCGCCGGGGTCGACTACGCGGAGATCCTCCGGGCCGCCGAGGAGGAGGCGGACGTCGTCCTGTGGGACGGTGGCAACAACGACCTGCCGTTCTACAAGCCGGACCTCTACGTCGTCGTTACCGACCCGCTCCGACCGGGCCATGAGCTGACCTACCACCCCGGCGAGACGAACCTGCGGATGGCCGACGTCATCGTCATCAACAAGGTCGACTCGGCCGAGGCGGCGGCGCTCGACACGGTCCGCGCGAACATCGCCCAGGCCAACCCGCGGGCGCAGGTCGTCGAGGCGCGCTCGGCGCTGACGCTCTCGGCGGAGATCGCCGGGCTGAAGGTCGCCGTCGTCGAGGACGGCCCGACGCTGACCCACGGCGGGATGGCTTATGGCGCCGGGATCGTCGCGGCGCGGCGCTTCGGCGCGGCCCGGATCGTCGACCCGACGCCGCACGCGGTGGGCAGCATCGCCGAGATCATCGCGGCCTACCCGATGCACGAGCCGCTCGTCCCGGCGATGGGCTACGGCGCGGGCCAGGTGCGCGACCTGGAGGCGACCCTCAACGCGATGCCCTGCGACGTCGTCCTGGCGGCGACGCCGATCGACCTGACCCGCGTGCTGACCCTGAACAAACCGATCGTGCGCGTCCGCTACGAGCTCGAGCAGGTCCGTGGGCCGGCGCTGGCCGGGCTGCTCGAACCGATCGTCGAGGCGGCGCGCTCGGCCTACGCGCCGGGCCTCGCCTGACCGCCTGACCGCCGTTCGCCTTGTCGCCGGGAGACCGCCATGTCGACCACCCACCCGACGCCCGATCCGGTCACCGCCGGACCGGACCCCCGGCACTTCCTCACGCTCGGGGCGGTCGGGCCGACCGGCCTCCGGGCGTTGCTCGACCTCGCCCACCGCGCCAAGCGCGACCCCGGCGCGTTCCGGGGCGCGCTCGCCGGCGGCAAGGTCGGGATGATCTTCGACAAGCCCTCGACCCGGACCCGGATCAGCCTGGAGGCCGCGGCGTGGGCGCTCGGGATGCTCCCGGTCGTCCTTCGTCCGGATGAGCTCCAGCTCGGGCGGGGCGAGTCGATCCCCGACACGGCCCGGGTCCTGTCGCGCTACCTCGACGCCATCACCGTCCGGACGTTCGAGCAGGCCCGCCTGGAGGAGCTCGCCGCGAACGCCACGATCCCGATCGTCAACGCCCTGACGGACGAGCACCACCCGTGTCAGGCGCTGGCGGACCTGATGACCATGGAGGAGGCGTTCGGCTCGCTCGCCGGGGTGACCCTGGCCTACGTCGGGGACGGCGACAACGTCTGCCACTCGCTCATCGAGGCGGCGGCGCTCGGCGGGTTCCGGCTCAGGATCGCCTGCCCCGCGGCCTACACGCCGGATCCCGGGATCCTCGCCGCCGCGCGGGCGGTCGCCGACGCCACCGGCGGCGAGATCGAGCTGAGCGACGACCCGCGCGAGGCGGTCGACGGCGTCGACGCGGTCTACACCGACGTTTGGGCCTCGATGGGCCACGACGCCGAGCACGACGAGCGGGCCAGGGTGTTCGCGCCGTACCGGGTTGACGAGGCGCTCTTCTCCCGGGCCGCACGGCACGCGATCTTCCTCCACTGCCTGCCCGCCCATCGCGGCGAGGAGGTGGCGGCCGCGGTCATCGACGGGCCGGCGTCGCGCGTCCTGGACCAGGCCGAGAACCGCCTGCACACGGAGCTGGGGCTGCTCTACGCGCTCATCGCGGACGACTTCCACGGCGAGCGGCTGACCGGGAACGGCCGGCCGATCGCGGGCTGGATGCCGGGGCCTCGCGCGGAGCCGTGCGGATGAGTCGCCTCGTCGTGGCGCTCGGGGGGAACGCGCTCCTTCGCCGGGGCGAGCCGGGCTCCATGGAGGTCCAGCGGCACAACCTGGTCGGCGCAGCGGAGGCGGTGGCGGCGGTCGCGGTGCGCGACGGCGAGCTCGTCGTGACCCACGGCAACGGGCCGCAGGTCGGCTTCCTGGCGATCGAGGCGGAGGTGGCCGCGGACATCGTTCCGGCGCCCCCGCTCGACGTCCTCGGGGCGGAGTCGCAGGGCCAGATCGGGTACCTGCTCGCGCAGGCGCTCCTGCCCGCGCTGCGTGCCCGGGGGGACGACCGCGACGTCGCGGTCGTGCTCACCCAGACGGTCGTGGACCGCGACGATCCCGCGTTCGCGCATCCGACGAAGCCGGTCGGGCCGACCTACGACGAAGTGACGGCTCGCCGGCTGGCCGCCGAGCGGGGCTGGTCGATCGCCCTTGACGGCGACCGCTGGCGGCGGGTGGTGCCATCACCGCGCCCGGTCCGGCTGATCGAGGCGGAGCCGATCCGGCGGCTCGTCGAGACCGGCTGCCTGGTGGTCGCCGCGGGCGGGGGAGGCGTGCCCGTGGCCGATCTCGGGGAGGGCCGGCTCGAGGGGCTCGAGGCGGTCGTCGACAAGGACTTCGCCGCGGTCGTCCTCGCCCGGGCGGTCGAGGCGGACGGGCTGCTGCTGCTGACGGACGTGGACGCGGTCTACCGTGGGTTCGGCTCGCCGGGGGCGGAGCCCGTGGCGCGCCTGTCGCTGGCGGAGGCGGAGGCCGGGCTTGCCGAGGGGCGCTGGCCGGCCGGCTCGATGGGCCCCAAGGTCGAGGCCTGCGCCTTGTTCATCCGCGCGGGCGGGCGATTCGCCGCGATCGGCGCGCTCGAGCGCGCCGTGGACATCCTCGACGGGCGAAGCGGCACCCGGATCGAATAGCGCCAGGTCGCCACCTCGCGCGTGCCCTCGTCGCGTGGGCCCACTTCGCGTGGGCCCGCTTCGCGCGTGCCCTCGTCGCGCGGGCCCACTTCGCGCGTCATGCAGTCCACGCATCGAATCAATGCTCGGCGAGCGTGGCCGGTACGCGATCCTGTCAATTCGGTGCTTCGGCCGAGCGTGCCGCACCCTGAATCGATGCACCGGCCGCATGGGCCGTGCGGTGCCGAGGCGGCGCGGGCGTTTACGCGGGTGGCGAGACCCCCGGATCGGGCCCGGCGGCCGGCTCGAAAGCGGTTGCGACGGCCCGGCGCGGCTCGCGCAGGCCCACGGCGTTCACGGCCGCCCCGGCGCCGAGCAGCCCGGCCGCCACGAGGAGCGACAATCGGAACGCGTCGGTCGAGGCCCCCCTCGCGGCCGCGGCGATGGCAGGAGGCGTGCCGGCCCGCGGCGGGTTCAGCGCGGAGATCGACGCCCGGAGGTCCGGGTCGTTCGGGTCGAGGCCCGGGACCCGCTCGGCGAGGCCGCTGTAGAAGCTGGCGGTGATCGCGATGAAGATGAGTGCGCCCACGAGCGGCTGGCCGACCCGCGAGATCGCGTTGTTGATCGCCGACCCGAGTCCCGCCCGGGCGACCGGGATCGAGCCCATCAGCGTGCTCGTCAGCGGCGCGACGACGAGTGAGATCCCGATCCCGAAGCCGATCATCGCGGGCAGGACGTCGATCAGCGTCGAGACGGGCGGGATGAGCGTGGCCGGATCCCCGATGTCGGCCACCCACGGCGCGCTCGTGGCGGGGATCCGCGCCAGCCAGAGGAGCGCGCCGGCCATGATCAGCGGCCCGGCAAGCAGGAACCGCTGCGGACCCGTCCGCCCGGCGATCGTGCCCACACCGGCGGACAGGACCGTCAGGAGGACCCCCATCGGCAGGCCGATGAGCGATGCCGCAACCACCGAGTAGCCGAGCGTGTTCTGGAGGAAGATCCCCTGGTAGCCGAGCAGGACGTAGAGCGCGCCGTAGATCAGGAAGGTCGACAGGTTGATGACCGCGAACCGCCGGATCCGGAACAGCTGCAGCGGCACGAGCGGGTCGCGCCGCCGGGACATCAGGATGGGGAAGGCGACCGTCGCGACCACCCCGACCGCCAGCGCCAGCCAGGCGAGCTCGTCCGTCCACGCCCGCTGCTGACCGCGGATGAGTCCGAACGACAGGCCGCCGACGGCGAGGGCGACGTCGATCGAGCCGAGCCAGTCGAAGCGGCCGGTCGCGCCGGTCATGACCGACTCCCCGGTCCCGCGCGCCATCCCGACGAGCGCGACGAGGACGAGCGGCACGTTCACCAGGAAGGCGATCCGCCACGACAGGTACTGGACGAGGAGGCCGCCCGCCACCGGGCCGAGGACCGTCGCGGCGGAGGTCGCCGACGCCCAGATCCCGAACGCTCGAGCCTGCGCCGCTCCCTCGAAGGTGGACGTGATGAACGCCAGCGAGCCCGGCACGAGGAGCGCGGCGGCTGCCCCCTGCAGGAGCCGGAAGACGACCAGGGTTTCGAGGGTTGGTGCGAGGCCGCACAGGGTGGACGTCAGGCCGAAGCCGACGAGGCCGATCGAGAAGACGCGCTTCCGGCCGTGGCGATCGCTCAGGGCGCCGGCCAGGATGAGCAGCGCGGCGAGCACGGCGAGGTAGCCGCTGTTGACGTAGGTCTGGCCCTCGAGGACGCCGATGGCGGTCGCGGGCAGCTCCCGGCCGATCTTCGGGAGGGCGACGTTGACGATCGTCGTATCGAGGAAGACGATCGACGAACCGAGGATCGCGGCGGTCATCGTCCAACGCTGGCGCGGCGTCATCGGCGCAGTCTGCCCGCTCGGTCGCCGAGCGGCAAGGGCAGGGCGGCACCACGTCCCGCGTCGGGTTGGCCCCGCGTCGGGTCGGGCCGTCGTCCCGCGTCGGGTTGGCCCCGCGTCGGGTCGGGCCGTCGTCCCGCGTGGGGCCCTCGAGCCGGATCGCGACTAGACTCCGCGCGATGAACGGACCCGTGGCGCTCATCGGCGCCGGCGAATTCCTCCCGGCGATGGCCGTGATCGACGCCGAGCTGCTGGCCGCCACCGGCCGGTCGCGCCCGCGCGTTGCGCTCCTGCCGACCGCGTCCGCCCCCGACGGCGAGGAGGTCTTCCAGCGCTGGGCGGCGATGGGCGTCGAGCATTTCAGCGGGCTCGGCGCGGAGGTCGAGGCGGTCTTCGTCCGGGACCGCGCCGACGCGGACGATCCGGCCAACGTCCAGGCCGTCGCCGAGGCGGACCTCGTCTACTTGTCGGGCGGGAAACCCGGCCATCTCCTTCGATCGCTCGAGGGAAGCGCGGTCTGGTCGGCGGCGCTCGGGGTCCATCGCCGGGGCGGGGTGCTGGCCGGCTGTTCGGCCGGGGCGATGGTCCTGTGCGGCCTCCAGGTGACCCTGAGGCGGCCACCCCATTTCCCGCTCCACTACCAGGCGGCGCTCGGCGTCGTGGCCGGGACCGCCGTGTTCCCCCACTACGACCGGATACCCGAAGCGATCGCGGCGCTGATGATCCTTGGCGCGCCGGCCGGCACGACCGTCCTGGGGATCGACGAGGCGACCGCCGCGGTCGGGCGCGACGGAGCGTGGCAGGTCCACGGCCGTGCCCGCGTCACGGTCTGGCGCGGCCGTCACCGTGAGCGGCTCCGCGACGGGGATGTCTTCCGGCTCTGAGCCGTCCGGGTCCGACCCGTGAACCTCTGCCTCGGCCGTCCGGGTCCGGCCCGTGAACCTCGCCCGCGGTCGGCGCGTGAACCTTCCCGCCCGCCAGCCTGTATGGATGGGCAACGAGTCGAGACGGCCGGCACCGCGTCGGCTCGTTGGCGAGGGCCGGGCGGACCGTGACGCTCTACCGGTAGGGTGCCATGAGCCGACCGGCCGTCGCGTCTCCGCGCGCCGACGCCGCCCCGCCGCCTCGCCCCGCCCCGCCGCCCTGATCACCGCCACTCATCAACCTCGGCATCAGGGAGCGTGACCGGTGGGCCGAATTGACCGGAATCGTCGAGCGGTCACGCTCCCTGAGCCCCTGGGCGATGAGTGGTACTGATCAGCGGGTTGCCGCGGGCGCGGTCCTCTCGGGACCCGTCCGGCAAGCCGCCACGTCGAGGTGATCGGTAGGTGATCCCCCGTTGAGCCGCAGGTGAGCGGCGACTGCTACACCATGGCCATGAGCCACGTCGCCACTCCCATCTCCACGCGGCCCGGACGGCGGCAGCTCGTGAAGGCCGTTTCCGAGGCCGTCGCCGAGGCACGGGCTGCTGTCGGCTGGTCCCAGCGGGAGCTCGCCGGTCGGGCGCGAACCTCCCAGGCGACGGTTTCGCTTGTCGAACGGGCGAAGCTGGACGACCTGACCTTCGAGACGGCCGAGGCGCTGCTCGAGGCGCGGCTCGTGACGGAGACGCCCCTTCTGCTGGATCGGCGGCGCCAGCGTGAGCCTGTCCACGCGAGGTGCATCGGCTACCTGCGTCGACGCCTTGAGCGGGATGGGTGGTCGGTGTCGACCGAGGTCGAGATCGGAGGCGGGCGCGCTCGCGGCTGGATCGACCTCCTCGCCTACCACCCGGCGGCACGAATCCTCCTCGTCGTGGAGGTGAAGACCGAACTCCACGACATCGGCCAGATCGAGCGACGCTCGGCTGGTATCAGCACGAGGCGTAGGCCGCTGCCCGACGCCTGGGCTGGCGGCCACGAGCGGTGACGGCCTGCCTCGCGGTCCTCGATACCGACGCGAACGTCGAGCGGCTGCTCGCGAACCGGTCGGTCTTCGAACGGTCGTTCCCGCTGCGACCCGCCCACGTCGGCGAGTGGCTTCGGGCGCCCGGATCCCTCCTGGCTCGAGGTCATCGCATCATGGGGATGATCGACCCCCGCGCCCGTCGCCATTCGTGGCTCCGTCCGACCCGGCTCGAAGGTCGACGCTCGCCGACGGCGTTCGCGGACTATGCGGATGCCCATCGGGTGCTTGAACGCGGTCGAGCGAGACCTGGCACGACCCCTGTGTCGGCCGGACGCGGCGCCGAGCCGCCACGTGCTGGGACTTGAGCAGTGCCGGCGCCGCCGCCCGACGGCAACCTGCGTGATGAATGCCACTCATCGTCTCGAGCATGAACGAGCTCGACCGGTTGGCCGCAAGCGCCGATTTGGCCACGCGGTCACGCTCGCTGGCGCCCGGATCGATGAGTGGTACTGATCAGCGGTCATAGCCCGCGGACCGGGGCGCGCGGGTCTCGGACCGCCTGACGGGAGTGCGCGGCGGGATCAGCCGGCGGTGGGATGAGCCGGCGACGGGCTCGGGCACCGGCCGAGACCGCGCGACCGGCGCGCGCGGCGGGATCAGCCGGCGGAGTGGGACCGGAAGCAGTCGGAGCAGTAGACCGGCCGGTCCATGCGGGGCTTGAACGGGACCTGCGCCTGGTTGCCGCACGACGAGCAGAGCACCGCGAAGTACTCGCGCTCCGGGCGGTCGCTGCGCTCGTAGCCACGTGGGCCGCCGATCTCGCGGAGGTCGTGGTCGGCTCCATCGCGCCCGGCGCGGCGGCTGGCCCGGCAGGCGGTGCACCGCTTGGGGTCCGACGAGAACCCCTTCTGCACGTAGAACTCCTGGTCCGCGGCCGAGTGGATGAACTCGACTCCGCAGTCGACGCAGGTGAGGGTTCGATCGGTGTAGGTCAACCCAGTTCTCCCAGGATCGTCTGAACGGCTCGTGGCACGTCCCGGGCAGACCGAACGACGGGGGAGGCGGGCTGGCGAGGGAGGCCGGGTGCCGCGCGACCCAGGTGTCGATCTTCGAGGTGCCTGTTTCGGGGCGCACCGGTGATGTGACCGGGAGGATAGCACCGACCCACGAATCGAACCGCCGCGGACCGCCGCGGACCACCGCCGATCGCCGGCGGCCCGGCCGGACCACTGCCGCCGTGCCAGCGAACCTGTCACAATGCGGCCGGAGACTCGGGCTGGCGAGCGAGGGCCAGGGGGCTCCTCGCTCGCACGGATCCTCCTGGCTGACGACCGACTGGGGACGCGGCGCAGCCCGGCTCAGGCCTCGCCATCGTCCGAACAGGAGGTCCCGAACCCGGTGGTGCTCCGCCTCCTTCAGATATCCGACGTCCACCTCGGCGCCCGCCACCCGTTCCTGGGGGAGCGCGCCGCTGACCAGCGCGAGCGCCAGTTCGCCGCCTTCGAGCGCGCGCTCGAGCTGGCCCTCGCCACCCCGGTGGACCTCGTCCTCGTCGCCGGCGACCTGTTCGAGAGCAGCGTGGCGCCGCGGAAGTCCGTCGAGCGCGTCGCCGCCGCGTTGAAGAGGCTCGTCGACGCGCGGAATCCGGACCGTCCTCATCCCGGGCGACCATGACGCGCCCGGCCGCGCCTCGATCTACCACGCCCACGACCTCGCCGCGCTCGCCGGCGCCCCCGCGGACGGCGACGCGATCACCGTCCTCACGGCGGCGAACCCCGATCTCGAGATCGCCGCGCTCGGCGCCCGCGTCACCGCCCGCTTCCCGGCCGCGGACCTGCCCGACGACGGCTGGCGGATCGGCGTCATCCACCGCGAGGCACGGTCGCGCGACGACGAGCTCGCCGGCGCCGGCGTGGACTACCTCGCGATTGGCGGCCCGCACGCCCCCGAGACCGGTCGGGCCGGCACCGTGACCTGGGGCGCGAGCGGCGCGCCCGAGCTCGTCGACGTCGAGCACGATCGAGCCGGCGACGTCCTCATCGTCACCCTCGACGACGAAGCGGCCCACCCGGCCGTGGAGCGCCGGACCGTCGGCCGCACCCGCTTCGAGCGCCTCGAGCTCGACGCCGAGACGCTCGCCGACCAGGCGGCCCTCGTCGAGCAGCTCGGCGCGCAGGCGGACCCGGACGTCGTCCTCGACGTCCGGCTGACCGGCACCTGGCCGGACGAGCTCGACCTCGACACCGACGCGGTCGAATCGGCCTTGGCGGGACGCTTCCTGAGGATCCGCGTCCGGAACCACGCGACGCCCCCGTTCAGCGCCGGCCCGCTGCCGCCGCCGGACACGATCCAGGGCGCGTTCATCCGCGACCTCGAGAGCCGGATCGCCGACCTCGAGAAGGCCGCTGAGAGCGAGCCTGCGGCCGAGCTCTGCGAGGCGCTCCGGCTGGGACGGCGGCTCCTCGCCGGCCGGGGCCTGGACCGATGAGGATCTCCCGGCTCCAGCTCCACGACGTCAAGCGCTACCGGGACCTCCAGATCGACCTCGCGCCGGGGCTGACGATCGTGCGTGGCCCGAACGAGGCCGGCAAGTCGACGATCGTCCAGGCGATCGAGCTCGGCCTGACCGGTTCCGCCGGCGCCGCCCGGTCCGACCTCGACAGCCTTCGCTCGTGGGACGCGGACCCCGCCGCCCGACCGACCGTCAAGCTCGACTTCACCGACGACGCCGACCTCGACCACCCCGAGCGGCGCGGCACGATCGAGAAGGCATTCGGACCCGGTGGCACCGCCAGCCTCACCCTCGACGGCGAGACGACGACCGACCCGGCCCGAGTCGACGCCCTCCTGGCCGAGCTTACGGGGATCCCGACGCCGGCGTTCTTCCGCTCGACCGCGCTCGTCGGCCACGGTGAGCTCCAGGACCTCGATCGTGACGACGTGACCGTCCGGGAGCGTCTCGCGGCCTCGATCAGCGCCGCGGATCGAGGCACGGCCGCCGTGGTGCGCGAGCTCGAGCGGGTGCTCGCCGACCTCAACGTCCGGGGCGAGCGCGATCCCGGTCGCCTGCGCATCGCCGAGGAGGCGGTCGCCCGGTACCAGGCGGTGGTCGACGCGGGCGAGGCCGCCCTCACCCGGCTCGCCGCGGATCGCGAGGCGCTCGGCGTCGCCGAGGCCGCCCGGGAGGCCGCCGCCGCGGCCCTCGCCGGGAAGAAGGATCTCCTCGAGCAGGCCCGCCGTTCGGAGATCCTGACCGTCGAGCGCGCGGCCGCGACCGAGCGCTTCGAGCGGTACGCCGAGGCGGTCCGGGTCGGCGACGAGCTGGGCGTCCTCCGCGAGTCGCACCCCTCGGCCGATCCGCTCCCCGTCCTGCGCCAGCGGGTCGGCCAGCTGCGGACCCTCGACGCGAAGATCGTCGAGCTCGGGGCGATGCTCTCGGGCGAGATCCAGGTGAGCTTCGAGGCGATCACCCCGGCCCCGACCTGGCGTCCCGTGGCGATCCTCGCGTTCGTCGCCGTCCTCGCCGGCGTCGGGCTCGCCGTCGCCGGCCAGGCGGTCGCCGGCATGGCGGTCCTCGGTCCGATCGGGCTCGGGGTGGCCGGCCTCGGCGCGCTCCTGGCCCTGGTCGGGATTCGCCAGCGCAAGGCTGCGCTGGACATCCGCAAGCAGGGTCAGCTCGCCGACGTCGAGATCGACCGCCGCCTCCGCGGCCGCTCGCAGATGGAGGCCGAGCTCCGCCGCGCGGAGGCGGAGAGCCTCGCCCTGCTGGCCGGGTTGGGCCTCGCCGACCTCGCCGCGGCGGAGGACCTCCTCGCCCGCGAGGAGGCTCACGTCGCCGCGATCGAGCAGCTCGACGCGAAGCTCCTGGGCCTCGTCGGACGCGAGCCGGTCGAGACGCTGCCGGCCATCCGCGACGCGGCGAGCCGGGATGCGGACCTGAAGGCCGCGGAACTCGAGACGCTTGCCGTGGCGGCGCGCGAGCCCGGCGCCAGCGAGCGCCTCAGCGCCGAGGTGAAGACCGCGGACGCCGATCTCGAGACGGCCCGGGACGCCGACGCGAAGGCCCGCGCCCAGGTCGAGGCCAACCCGGTCGACGCGGACCAGGTCGCCGGCGAGGCCGAGCGACTCGGCGTCTGGCGCGAGCAGCTCGCCGCGCTGCAGCGGCGCGCCCGCGTCCACGAGGCGGCGCTGGGCGGCATCGAGCGGGCCACCGCGGCCACCATGGAACGGGCCACGCGCTACCTCGAGAAGCGGATGGTCGAGGACGTCGAGCGGATCACGGACGGGCGGTACCGGCGGGTCCGGATCGACGACGAGACGCTCGACATCCGGCTCGTCGCCCCGGAGAAGGGAGACTGGGTGGACGTCCGGCAGCTGTCCGACGGGGTGCTCGCCCAGGTCTACCTGGCGGCCCGGCTCGGGCTGATCCGCCACGTGACCGGGGACCGCCGCCCGCCGATCGTGCTCGACGACCCGTTCGTCGCCTTCGACGACGTCCGGGCGGCCCGCGCGTTCGCGCTCCTGCGCGACCTCACCCGCGACCACCAAGTCGTCTACCTCACATCGACCCACCGCTACGACGCAGCCGCGGACGCGGTCGTCGAGCTGCCGGGGCCCACGGCCGTCGACGCGGGCGAGGACCGGCCGGCCGTGGCGAAGAGCGCCTAGCCGGTCCTCGCCGCGCGACCCGGTCCGGCCCGCCGGCCGCCGGATCGCGCCGCCGGACCGCGCGACCCAGCCTCTCGAGCAACCGACCGCCCTCGAATGGATCCCCAGACCGCCGTCATCGTCCTCGGGCTCGCCTCCGCGGCGGCCTGGGGCTCGGCCGACTTCGGCGGCGGCCTCGCCGGCCGGCGTGCGCCGCTGTTCGGGGTGGTCATGTTCAGCCAGCTGGCCGGCTGCGCCTTCGCCCTGGCCGTCGCCATCCTGCGCGGCGAGCCGCTGCCGGGCCCCGGGGATCTCGCGCTCGCGGTCATCGGCGGGCTGGTCGGCGGGGTCGGGATCACGGCGCTCTACCAGGGCCTGTCGACCGGCCGGATGGGCGTCGTGGCGCCGATCAGCGGCGTCCTCGCGGCCGTCGTCCCGGTCACGGCGGGGATCGCCCTCCAGGGACTGCCGGGTCCGGCCAGCCTCGCCGGGATCGGGCTCGCGTTCGTCGCGGTGATCCTGGTGTCGAGCGCGCCGGGCGGTGCCGTGCACGGAGCCGGCCCGCGGCGGATCGGGGCGATCCCGGCGGACGTCGCGGTCGCCCTCGTCGCGGGCGTCGCCCTGGGCCTGTTCAACGTCGTCATCAGCCGCCTCAGCCCGGGATCGGTCTTCGCGCCGCTCGTCGTCGTCCGGGCGACCGAGGCGATCCTCGTCGGCGCGGTCGTCCTCGGGACCCGGCGGGCGTGGCGGCTGCCGCGCTCGGTCGGGCCGCTGGCCATCGTCGTCGGGGGCCTGGACATGGCCGGGAACGGGTTCTTCATCCTGGCCGCCCAGGCGGGCCGGCTCGACGTGGCCGCCGTCCTCTCGTCGCTCTACCCGGTGAGCACGCTCGTCCTCGCCGCCATCGTCCTCAGGGAACGGGTCTTCGGGGTCCATGCGCTGGGCATTGCCGCCGCGCTGGCCGCGATCGTGCTCGTCCAAATCGGCTGAACGCCCCGCAAGGAGATCCCGCCCATGGCCGCCCAACTTCCGCCCGACGTCGCGATCGAGTCGGTCTTCCTCGTCGAGGCGACCTACGCGCCCGACGCCGCCGAGACGCGCGTCCCATTCCGCGCCGAGCACGCCGCCCGGCTGGCCGCCCTGCGCGACGCGGGCATCGTCATCGAGGCCGGGGCGTTTGCCGACGTGAGCGCCTCGCTCGTGCTGCTCCGGGCCGCCGACGCCGAGGCCGCGATCGAGATCGCCCGGGACGACGTCTACCTGCGCAATGGGGTGTGGGTCGAGATACGCGTCCGCCCGTTCGGCCGGGTCTGCCGTCCCGGGGAGCTCCGGGCGTCGACTACGGCCAGCTGATCGTGAACGTGAGCGGCGTCGCCCCCAGCCCGGCCGTGCCGTTGGTCAGGCTGAACCCATAGGTGTGGGCGCGGGCCACCGGGTCGGTCCGGTCGATCCCCGTCCCGTTGCCCGGGAAGAGGCCGCCCGGTGACGGGGCGGTCAGGTCGACGATCTGGTAGGCGTAGTCGAACGGCTTGCCGCCCCACTCCCCCTTGACCGCCAGCTCCCCGTCGGCCCGGATCTTCACCCGTCCGCTCACCCCGTTGTAGCCGTCGAATTCGGGCGCGGTCCCGTCGAACCGCCCGTTGGTGAGGGTCACCGACGGGGCCATGGCGCGGAAGGTCAGCGTCAGGTCCACCGTCGGGGTGGAGATGCCCACGCCGATGAGGGTGACCACGAACGTCGTCTGCTTCTTCGCCGAGGTGATCCCGGTCAGCGTGCCGCTCGCCCAGTTCCGGCAGAGCCGTGCGGTGGAGCCGACCTTGAGGCACATCCGGGTCGTTCCCATCGGGCTCTTCGCGGTGAGCTTCACGGTGACCTTGGCCGCCCCGTCCGTCCTGAATGTGAACGTCCGCGGCTCGCCGGCCGGGTCCGCCTTCGCATCGAGTCGGAAGTCGGTGAAGGTGATCTGCGCCGTCGGGGCGGGAGGGATGGTCGGGCTGGGGCTCGGGCTGGCCGAGGCGGACGCGCTCGGCTCGGCCGAGGCGGAGGGCTCGACCGAGGTGGAGGGCTCTCCGGAGGCGTCGGGCTCGGTCGAGGGCGTGCCGCTCGGCGCGCCGGTGGGAGACGAGCCGGCGGCGGACGACGAGGCGCCCGGGGTCGTGCCGCTCGGCAGGCTGATCGCGATCGCGATCCCGAGCGCGAGGGCCAGCACCGTGGCGAGGGCGATCGCGACGGAACGCCAGCGGGCCTCAGTCATCGGGCGACCCGTTCGACGGCGACGGCGTCGAGCTCGGCCGGGTCGGCCAGCCGGTGGACGGCGTCGAAGCCCTCGGCCGCGAGCCCGTCCGGGGTGGCGAGCGACCGGCCGAGCTCGACAAACTGGCGGTCCACGACGTCGTCACCGACGGTCCTCCCGGGCCGAGCGGCGTTGCGGGCCCGGCAGATCTCGGGCGGCAGGTCGAGGATGATCGCGACCACGGGCCGCTGCATCGCCCGGGCGACGGCGACGAGCGCGGCCCGTGCCGCCGCCGTGACGTTCGTCGCGTCGACGACGGTGAGCCGGCCGCGCTCCAGGCGGCGCCGGGCGACGAGGTGGAGGAGCTCGAACGCCGCCCTCGACGCCCCCTGGTCGGCCGGGTCGTCGGCGACCATCGCCCGGAACGAATCGGACGACAGGATCTCGGTCGGCGTGAAGCACCGGGCGGCCAACGTGGACTTGCCCGCGCCGGTCGCCCCGACCAGCACGACGAGAGCGTCCTCCGGAACCGAGATCGTGGTCATCGCGCAGATCATGCACGTCCGGCGCGCAGATCGCACCGCCGCGGCGCATTCGGCGTCCCGCCCCACCGTCCCGCCTCGGCCTCCCGCCCCGGCGTCCTGCCCTCGCGGTCGCGGCGATGCTACGCTCGACAATCCACGAGTGACATGCGCGGGCGTCGCCCGGACGAGGATGGAGGCGCCGGTGACCTACTCGATCGTCGCGCGGGATTCGGAGACGGGGGACCTGGGCGTCGCGGTCCAGTCGAAGTTCCTGGCCGTGGGATCCGTGGTCCCGTGGGCGCGCGCCGGGGTCGGGGCGGTCGCGACCCAGGCGTACGGAAACCCGAAGTTCGGCCCGGACGGCCTCGAGCTGCTCGAGGCCGGCGCGACCTCCGCCGAGGCGCTCGATCGGCTGCTCGCCGACGACCCGCTCCGCGAGGAGCGCCAGGTCGGGATCGTCGACGCGGGCGGCCGGGCCGTGACCCACACCGGCCGCGCCACGTATGCCTGGGCGGGCGGTCGGACGGCGCGGGACGTGGCCTGCCAGGGGAACATCCTCGCCGGCCCGGGCGTCGTCGATGCGCTCTTCCGGACCTTCCACGCGGGCGGCCTGCCGTTCCCGGAGCTGCTCGTGGCGTGCCTGGCGGCCGGGGAGGCGGCGGGCGGCGACCGGCGCGGCCGGCAGTCGGCGGCGCTCCTGGTCGTCCGGGCCGGCGGCGGCTACGGCGGCCACGACGACCGCTGGATCGACCTCCGCGTGGACGACCATCCCGAACCGATCGGGGAGCTCGCCCGGCTCCTCTCGCTCCACCGGCTCTACCTCGACCGACCGACCCCCGAGGAGCTCATCCCGATGGACGCGGCTCTCGCCGTGGAGGTCCGCGATCTGCTCGGGCGGGTCGGCAGCGGAACCGGGCCCGGCGGCGGCTCGTCCCTGCCGAGGATGTGGCCGGACGAGGCCCTGCCCGAGGACCAGACCCCGGCCGTCGGCGAACCGCGGCCGCTGCCCGAGGGCTGGGACGGCGACTGGCAGCGGGCGCTCCGCGACTGGATGTCGATCGAGAACCTCGAGGAGCGGACGGCGGCGCCGGGCTGGCTCGACCCGCGCGTGCTGGCCCACCTCCGCGAGGCGGCGGCCGGCCTGTCGCGCACATGACCTCGTCCGACACCCAGCGCCCCGCCGGCGACTGGCGCGCGATCGTCGCGATCTTCTGGATCACCTCGATGGTCGAGGGTCTCGGGATCAGCCAGGTCTTCGCGTTCGTCCCGTCCTACCTGCGCGAGATGGGCGTGGCCGAGCCGGATCGGCTCCGGTTCATCGGGATCTTCGGGTCGCTCATCTTCATCGTCGGGGCGCCGTTCGTTCCGCTGTGGGGCGTCTGGGCGGACAAGTACAGCCGCAAGGCGGTGATCGTCCGGAGCGCCATCGTCGAGGCGTTCGTCTTCGCGGGGGTGGCCCTCAGCCGGGAGCCGTGGCAGCTCGGCCTGAGCATGATGCTCGTCGGGCTGCAGCTGGGGAACACCGGCGTGATGCTGGCCGCGATCCGGGACGTCACCCCGAGGCGGCGGCTGGGCACGGTCATCGCCCTGTTCGGCGCGTCGAGCCCGATCGGCTTCGCGATCGGCCCGACGCTCGGCGGGATCATCGTCGACGGGCTGCACCTCGGGCTGCCGGCCGTCTTCTGGGTGTCCGTCGGGCTGTCGATCGGGACGGCGCTCCTCGTCGGCCTGGGTTCGCGCGAGATCCGGCCGGAGGTGATCCCGGAGGGCCGGATCGCGCACCTCGCCTTCGGGGCGGTGCGCGGCGTCCTGTCGGATCGGGCGACGGTCCGCGTCTTCGCGATCTTCGGGGTCGCCTTCCTGGGCAACCAGATGTGCCGCCCATTCGTGCCGGTCCTCGTCGAGGGGGCCAACGGCGGCCCGGCCAACCTGGCCAGTGCGATCGCCCTGGTGACCGGCACGGCGGCGCTCGTGGGGGCGCTCGTCTCTCCGATCGGCGGCTGGCTCGGCGATCGGGTCGGGTTCCGGCCCGTCCTCATCGCGGCGCTGATCGTGGGGGGCGTCGCGCTCGTCCTCGAGCCGCTCGCGCCGTCCGTGCCGCTGCTCGCCCTGACGGTCCTCGTGTTCGGCGCGTGCACCGCCGCGATGAGCGCGATGGTCTTCGGCCTGCTCGCGACGGAGATCCCGCCGGAGCGCCGCTCGACCACGCTCAACCTCGTCTACCTACCGCTCTATGCGGCCGGGATCGTGGGACCGGCGCTCGGCGCAATCGTCGTGACGGCCGGCCTCCCCGCCCCGTTCTGGGTCGGCGCCGCGGTCTACATCGCCGGCGCCACCGTCTTCGCCACCCGCCGCCCGCACCCCGCCGCGGCGGCGACGCCGTAGCGTGGGTCGCGTGCGGCGCCCGCGCTGATCACCACCACTCATCGAATTCGAGATGAACGTGCATGACCGATTGGCCATGCGGGCCGTTTCGGCCACCCGGTCACGCTCGTTCATACCGGAATCGATCACCAGTGCTGATCAGCCGCCACCGCCCGAGAAGTTGGCGGCCAGCATGGCGGCGGACGACGAGCGGACGGGTCAGACCGGGAGGTCGCGCTCCCCGGGGCCGGTGTAGCGCATGTCGGGGCGGATGAGCTTGTTGGCCGCGACCTGCTCGATGGCGTGGGCGGTCCAGCCGGCGTGGCGGGCGAGGGCGAACGTGGCCGGGAAGAGGTCCGGGGTCAGGCCGACGCCCTGCAGGACGGCCGCCGCGTAGTACTCGACGTTCGTCTTGAGGACGCGACCCGGCTTGAGCTCCTCGAGGACGCGGAGGACGACGTCCTCCACCTGGATCGCGAGGTCCAGCCAGTCAGGCCGGTGCTCCATCGCCTCCGCGACTTGGCGAAGCGCGGCTGCGCGTGGGTCGTAGGCGCGGTAGACGCGATGGCCGAAGCCCATGATCCGGCCGCCCGAGGCGATCGTCTCGCGGGCCCACGCCTCCGCCCGCTCCGGCGAGCCGATCTCGTGGAGCTGGTTGACGACCTCGGCGGGGGCGCCGCCATGAAGTGGCCCCTTCAGGGCACCGATGGCGCCGCACACCGCCGAGGCGAGATCGGACCGGGTCGCGGTGATCACCCGGGCGGTGAACGTCGAGGCGTTGAGGCCGTGCTCCGCGCCGACGATGAAGTACGCGTCGAGGGCGCGGGCGGTACCGCGGTCCGGGGCCACGCCCGTGAGCTGGTGGAGGAAGCCGGAGGCGAGGTCCATGCGCAGGTCCGGCTCGACCGGGGCGAGGCCGCGCCGGATGCGGTCGAACGCGGCCAGCGCGGACGGCGAGAACGCGGTGAGGGCGCGCGCCTGCTCCGGCGTCGGCGGCCAGCTGACGCCCTGCGTGGCGCCCCACACCGAGACCGCGGTCCGGAGGGCATCCATCGGGCGAGCGTCGGTCGGGAGGACGCGCAGGGCGACCAGCACCGGCTCTGGAACCGGGGCCGGGTGGAGCTCGGCGCCGGGGTGCCATTCGCCGGTCCACAGCAGGTCGACGACCTCCGCGTAGCCGCCGTGCCGGACGAGCTGGCCGATGGGATAGCCGCGATAGAGCAGGCGGCCGTTCTTCCCGTCGACGAGGCCGATCGCGCTCTCCGCGCCGATCACGCCCTCGAGGCCGGGCGAGTAGGGTCGCTGGTCGGCCGAGGGCTCGCTCGGCAGCGGCGGGACGGCGGTCTGGCTGGTGGGCTCGCTCATGACGCCGATGGTAGCCCTGCCGCGCCGGTCGTGCGCAGGCGGCTTCAGGACGACTCGAGCGCGGCCCGGATCGTCTCGCCGAGCTGTGCCAGCGTGAACGGCTTCGTCTGCGGGGTTGTATGCGCCCTGTCAGTCCTGCGCCGGGTCCTCGAGGAAGTGGCGGACCTCGGCGGCGAAGCGCTCCGGGTCGGTGTGGTGGGCGGCGTGCTTCTGGCCCGGCAGGACGACCACGCGGCCGTCCGGGAGGAGGGCGTCGAGCGCCCACGTCCCCTCGGTGAAGATCGACGGGCTGTCGCTCCCGATGAGCTGGAGGACGGGGATCCGGATCCCGGCGTAGCGCTCCGGCCCCGCCTCCTCCGTCGCCTCGGCCCGCATCTCGCGGATGATCGTCGGGGCCGCCTCGACCCGGCGCGGCCAGGTGGGCGAGCCCCGGAATGCCGCCAGCTCGGCCGGGGTCATCCCGACGACCGTGGTCATGAAGTCGGCCAGCAGCCCCTCGCGATCGCCGGCGAGGGCGAGCGCCTCGATCCGGGTCATGACCGCCCTGCCCAGGAAGGACCGGGCCGCCGGCGCCGGTGCGCCCTCGTAGACGACCAGCCGGCGCAGGTTCGGGGTGAGGAGCGCGGCGCCGAGCCCGACCCGCCCGCCGTACGAATGGCCGAGGAGGTCGACGGGCCCGCCGGTCTCCGCGGCAACCGCGTCGACGACCGCGGCGACGTCCTCGTACTCGCGGGCAATCGCGTACGGGAGCGTGTCCCCGCTCGCCCCGCGGCCGCGCCGGTCGAGCGCGTACAGGGTGTGGGTCGTCGCCAGGAGCGGGTCGGACGTCCGCCACGCCGTATGGTCCGCCGTCGCGCCGTGGACGAGGACGATCGGCCGGCCTTGGCCGGTCCGGAACCAGGCGATCCGCGTTCCGTCAGGGGATAGCGTCGTGCCACGGGTTTCGGTCATCGCTGCCCTGGGGGCGGCCGCGGTCGCCCCGGGCTCGGCCGTTCCGGGTGCGGTCACCTCGGACCCGGGGCCCGGCTCGCGGTCAGTTGCCATGGCGCGGACGATACGCGACCGGGCCGAGCTGCCGTTGCCGCCCGGCCACATCGCCACATTCGCCACATCGCCGTGCCGCTTCGGGATATCACGGCCATTCCTATCCGACGCGCTTTCGGCGCCAAGTCACTCCGGACCGCCGCCCGTCGGGCTTGCTGCCCGCCGTTCCAGCAATCGCCGTGATATTCCGGGGCGTAGGCACTCCACGACCTGTCCGATCCGTGACGTGTGCAGCGCGAACCTCGTCCGCTAACAATGCCCGTGATATCGGGACCCGGAGTCGGCACCTTCGGAGTTGACCCCCACGTGTCAGGGAGCTCGGGTCCTCCGCGGGTCAGGCGCATCTGGAGGTCTACGGCGCTCGGCTTCTCCAGGGGGACAGCAGGACGTCGCGGGTCCCCTCGTCGAGGGCGTCGCCGAGCAGCACCGCGGCCGCGGCATCGATGAGCGCCGGCGCGGCGCGGCGACGCAGGTCGGTGAGGAGCAGGTCCAGCCGCGTTCCGCTCTCCTGGCCGGTGATCGCTTCCGGCGTGCTCGCCCAGTGGACTATCGCCTCCCGGCCCCGTTCGAGGTCCTTCTCGCGGCCGCTCGCCACCGCCCGTCCCTGCACCGTCGTCCAGGCGATCGCCCGCGCAGCCGGATCCGTGCTCTCCCAGGCCGCCTCGATCGCCAGCAACTGTCCGCGGTCGAGACGAGGCAGCTCTGCCAGGAATCCCTCGACGTCCACGACCTCGATCGACATCGCCCTTCCTCCCTGCCCGATCGGCGCCTTCCGTCCGATGGTCCGCCCGGTCCGCCGCGAACGCAAGAGCCGCCTGCCGACGCGGCTCCGAAAGGAGTGTCCCCCCGAGTGGTCGCGACCCGCGGTCCGGGCCCGGTTTGCGCGTGACGCATGAACGCGACCGCGCCGACGCCCTGAATGCCAATTCTCTGCGTCTCGCGAAAGGAATGACTCACTTCTTGCGCGACGCGCACAGGTCCGACCAGATGCGCGTCCCGGACGTCACGTTCGTTCGTGTGACGCAAAGGCCGCCGGGCGGACGCGGGAACGGGTCGGGCGGGGACGGGCCCGGCCGAGCGGGGACGGGCGGGGCAGACGCCGGGCGGGCGGATCAGCGCGGCGTGAGCCGACCTGCCGCCGCCGCGTCGAGGAGCCAGGTTGCGGTCGTCCGTCGGGCGAGCGACGCCGGCAATGCGTCGGGGTCCCGCGGCCCGTCGAGGATCCGGGCGACGACCTCCGCCTTCGCCGCGCCGGTCGCCATCGCCAGCACCCGGCCGGCAACCCCCAGGATCGCCGGGTTGAGCGTGACCCTCGGGACGTGGGGCTCGATGTGGCTGGGGGCCGGGATCGACAGCGCGATCCGGTCGCTCGCCAGCGCCTCGCTGCCGGGGAAGACCGACAGGAGGTGCCCGTCTCCGCCGATCCCGACCAGGACGAGGTCGAACGCCGGCCAGCCGCCGACGGACGGCAGCGCCGCGGTCACCTGGGCCCCGTACGTCGCCGCGCACCACCCTGCGCCGAGCCCTTCCGCGATCGCCCGGCCCGTCGGGAAGGGATGGACGTGGCCCGTCGGGAGCGGGATCGGCGCGCCGCCCTCGGCCAGGAGCGTCTTGTCCGCAGGGAGGACGTTCGAGAGGGGATGGTCGCGCGGGACGTAGCGGTCGTCGCCCCACCACAGGTGGACGCGGTCCCATGGCACGCGCTCCCGGAGATCGGGCGCAACGAGCCGGCGGTAGATCGCCGGGGGCGTGGAGCCGCCGGTCAGGGCCACGTCGGCTCGCCCGCGCCGGTTGACCGCCTGCGCGAGAGACTCGACGATCCGATCGGCCGCCGCGGCTGCGACGGCGTCCGGGCCCGGCAGGATCACGACCGTCGGCTCGCCGGGATCGGCCCCGTCCCCGGGCAGGACGGGGGCGCCCCCGCGCGGCCCGAGCGGGTCCAGCGGCCCGCGCGGCCCGAGCGAATCGAGGAGGTCCGTGGCCGGCGTCATGGGGCCCTGGCGGTCTCGCCCGCCGCGGTGATCTGGGCCGCCATCCGGATCGCGCCGTCGGAGACCCGGTCCCGGCCGGGCGCCTCGATCGCCTCCGCCAGGAGGTCGACCTCCGTCCGGCGTGCCGCGAGGAACCGCCGGTCGAGGAGCTCGACCCCCTCCTGCCACGCGCGGATGCCGACGGTCTCCGCCTCCGCGGTCACGTCCACCCGCAGCTCCGACCCTCGGCGCTCGGCGAGCAGCTCGATCCGCAGGGTCGTCCCGGACGGCATCCCGGTGAGCACCGGGCGCATGACGACGGCGACCTCGCCCCGGCCCTGGCGGAGCGTCGCCGCGTAGCCGCGCCCCGCCCCGGGACCGCCGGGCAGCGCTGCCAGCGGCTTCGTCACGCTCATCCCCAGCCGGGAGGCGATCCAGGCGACGTGGTAGAGCGGCCTCAGCAGGTTCGTCCCGCCCGGGCGGTGGAGCTCGTCGTGGGTCCCGTACGTCACCGCGATCCGCCGGATCGAGCGCAGGTACGGCAGGAACTCCGGCAGGTCGAACATGGAGGCGATCGCCTCGCGCCAGCGCGACTGGCGGACGAGCGCGAAGTCGAACACGGCCAGCCGGCCCGCCGCGACGATCCGGGCCAGCTCGCGCAGCCGCCCGAGGCCGTCGCCGCCCCAGCCGGACCCGTCGACGACGAGCCGATCGGCCGAGTCGAGGAGGTCCGCGGCCTGCTGGCTGTCGAGCGGCGGCTCGCCCGGCCACCAGGCGGTGACCGGCAGGTCGTGGATGAGGAGCGGCTCGACGATCGCGTCGAGGTGCCGGCCGGTCTCGCCCCCGGCGGTCACGAAGATCATCTCGGCGCACGTCTCCGGCGCGTCGGCGCCGGGGCAGCATGCACTGGGCGGTGATCCGCGCGTCGAGCCAGGCCGGGCCGTCCGGATCGCTCGGGGAGCAGATCAGCGTCCGCGACGGATGACGACCGGTGAGCTGGCCGATGATCGCCGCGCAGCGCTCGCCGATCTCGGGTCCCCGGGCGATGACCACGAGGTTCATCACGCTCGTCCGGGCGGCCACGTTGCGCGCCTCCGCCCCGTCGCCCGCCGCGATCCGTCGCGAGACCACCCAGATCTTTGCCAGCTCGCGCTCGATCCCGTCGATCGTCGTCGCGCGGGACGTCCAGCGCACGGTGGGCTCACCGGGCCGCAGCTCCGCGTCGTCCCCGACCATCATCCCGCTGACGTCAGCCATCAGATCCGCCGCCAGCGGCGTCCCTCGCGTGCGAGCAGCTCGTCCGCCGCCGCCGGTCCCCACGTGCCGGCCTCGTAGTCGGGGAAGGCCGGCGCGGGCATGTCGAGCCAGGCGTCGATGATCGGGGTCGACGATGCCCCAGGCCTCCTCGACCTCGTCCGCCCGCGTGAACAGCGAGGCGTCGCCCTGGAGCGCGTCGAGGATGAGCGTCTCGTACGCGTCCGGCGAGTCCACGGTGAACGCCGAGCCGTAGGTGAAGTCCATGGTCACCGACCGGACGTCGAGCCCCAGCCCCGGCACCTTCGCGCCGAAGCGCAGCAGGATGCCCTCGTCGGGCTGGATCCGGATCGCCAGCAGGTTCGGCTCGGGGTCCGACCGCGCTGTCCCTGAACAGGCGGTGGGGGACCGTCCGGAACTGGATCGCGATCTCGGTCGCCCGCTTGGGCAGGCGCTTGCCGGTCCGGAGGTAGAACGGGACGCCGGACCAGCGCCAGTCGTCGATCTCGAACCGGGCGGCGACGAACGTCTCGGTCTCGGACTCCGGGTCGACCTCCGGCTCCTGCGCGGTAGCCCGGGCACCGGCTGCGCGGCGACCCAGCCCGGGCCGTACTGGCCGCGGACGACGTCGGTCCGGATCCGCTCCGGGCTGAGCGGGGCGATCGCGCGCAGGACCTTGACCTTCTCGTCGCGCAGGGCGTCCGCCTCGAACGTCGCCGGCGGCTCCATGGCGACCAGGCTGAGCAGCTGCAGGAGGTGGTTCTGGAGGACGTCGCGCGACGCCCCGGTCTCCTCGTAGAACGACGCCGCGGCCCTCGATCCCGATCGACTCGGCCACGGTGATCTGGACGTGGTCCACGTAGCGCCGGTTCCAGATCGGCTCGAAGATCCCGTTCCCGAACCGGAAGACGAGCAGGTTCCGGACGGTCTCCTTGCCCAGGTAGTGGTCGATCCGGTAGACCTGCCGCTCGCGGAAGACCTTGCCGACCTCGCGGTTCAGCCGGGCGGCCGAGTCGAGGTCGCGCCCGAACGGCTTCTCGATGACGACCCGCCGCCAGCCGGCGCCGTGGACCTCGTGGTCGAGGCCGACCCGCCCGAGCTGGGCGATCGACCTCGGGGAAGGCCGACGGCTGGGTGGCGAGGTAGAACAGCCGGTTGCCGCCCGTGCCGTGTTCGGCGTCGAGCTCGTCGAGGCGGGTCGCCAGCCGATCGTACGCGGCCGGGTCGGCGAAGTCGCCCTGCTGGTAGATGATCCGGGTGAGGAACTCCCGCTCCACGTCGGGGTCGACCGCCACCCGCGAGTGCGCCGCGAGAGCCGCCCCGATCTCCGCCCGGAAGGCCTCGTCGGCGTACGCCCGGCGGCCGACGGCCACGAGCATGAACTCGTGGGGCAGGAGGTTCGTCCGCCACAGCTGGTAGAGGGCGGGCAGGACCTTGCGGTGGGCGAGGTCGCCGGTCGCCCCGAACAGGACGACCACGCACGGGTCCGGGACGCGCTCCAGGCGGAGGCCCTCGCGGAGCGGGTTCTCGGCAGCTTCGGGGCGGCGCTCCGGCGCTTCCCATCACGGGCGAGCCGGAGCTCGCGCATCGTCCGCGGGCGTCGTCCTTCGCCGGGCGTGCGGCCGGCGGCTTCGGGGCGGCGGAGGCGGTCACCGAGGTCGCTACTCCGTCTTGACGGCGTGTCCGCCGAACTCGTTGCGCAGCGCGGCGAGGACCTTGGCGCCGTAGGAGTCGTCCTGGCGGGAGCGGAACCGGGTCGAGCAGGGACAGGGTGATGACCGGCGCCGGGACGTCGTGGTCGATCGCCTCCTGGACCGTCCAGCGGCCCTCGCCGGAGTCGGCCACCCAGCCCTTGAGGTGGTCGAGGTCCTGGCCGTTCGCGGCGAACGCCCGCTCGGCCAGCTCGAGCAGCCACGAGCGGACGACCGAGCCGTGGTTCCACAGGCTCGGAGATCGCCGCCGAGGTCGAGCGTGTAGTCGCTCGCGTGCATGATCTCGAAGCCCTCGGCGTAGGCCTGCATCAGGCCGTACTCGATCCCGTTGTGGACCATCTTCACGTAGTGGCCCGGCGCCGGGCCGCCGACGTGGAGGTAGCCGCCGGCGGGCGCCAGCGAGCGGAAGATCGGCTCGAGCGGCTCGACCGCCTCGGCGCTCGCCGCCGACCATCAGGCAGTAGCCGATCTGGCAGGCCCCAGATCCCGCCGCGAGGTGCCGGCGTCGACGTAGCGGAGCCCCTTCGCCGCGAGCCTGGCGTGGCGGCGGACGTCGTCGTGGAAGTTCGTGTTGCCGCCGTCGACGATCGTGTCGCCGGGCTCCAGGTGCTCGAGTCAGCTCGTCGATCTGGGCCTCGGTGGCGTCGCCGGCCGGGACCATCACCCAGACCGCGCGCGGCTTCTCCAGCTTCGCGACGAGCTCCTCGAGGCGTGAAGGCGGCGAGTCGCGCCCTCGCCGGCGATCTCGCGGGTCTTCTCCGGCGGTCCGGTTGTAGGCGACGATCTCGTGACCGTCGCGCAGGAGCCGGCGGACCATGTTGCCGCCCATCCGGCCGAGCCCGATGAACCCGATGCGCATGACTCGTTATGCCTCCTGGAGTGCCGTTTCGAGGGCCCGCTCGAGCGCGGCCAGGCCGGCGTCGGGATCGGCGCCGAGGTGGACGCGCAGGACCGGCAGGCCGTGCGCCTGGAGGACCTGCAGATCGCCCAGCGCCTGGGCGTCGATGAGCTGGCCGAAGGTGTAGGCCTTGCCCGGGATGGGCCGGTCGGCCGGGTGGTCCGCCGTGAGCTGGAGGAACCAGCCGATCGGCGCGCCGCCCTTGTGGAGCTGGCCGGTGGAGTGGAGGAAGCGCGGGCCGTAGCCGGCGGTCGTCGCCCGGCCGGTCCGGTCGCGCAGGAGCGTCCGGATGCGGGCGAAGGCCTCGTCCCGGGACGGGGTCGGCGCGACGTACGCCTGGAGCGCGGCATAGCCGTTCGGGAGGAGCCGTCCGAGCTGGTGGCGGAGGGCGCCGACGACGGTCTCACCCCCTCCGGCACCGGCTCCGGCTCCGGTGCTCGCCGGGTCGCCGATGAGCGCGATCCCGTCGCCCGCGGCGATGACCGGGACGGCGCCCGGCGTCGACCAGGCGGTGGCGACGCCGGCCGTGCCCGGGTCCCACGGGCCGCGGATCGGGCCACGGTCGCCGCTGCTCTCGATCGCCGCGAGGACCCGGCGGGTGCCCTCCTTGGCCTCCTCGACGTTGGGCTGGTCGAACGGGTCGATCCCCAGGACGATCCCGGCGATCGCGGTGGCGACCTCCCAGCGGACGAACTCGCCGGCCAGGTCGATCGGGTCGCCCAGGGCGATCCGGATGACCGGGTGGCCGGCGGCCTCGAGCCGGGCGAGGAGCTCGTCCGCCGCCGTCCCGTCGGGGTCCGGCGCCGGGCCGGCCGAGTCGGCCAGGGTGAGCCGGACGAAGACCCGGTCGGATCCGTAGGCTTCCGCGGCGCCGAGCGGCTCGAGGTCCACCGGGACGATCCCCACGCCGTGCTTGCCGGTGCTCTCCGCGATCAGCTGCTCGACCCACGAGCCGAAGCTGGCGATCTCCGGGTCGGCCACGAACGTCAGCTTGTCCCGCCCGGCGACGGCGTGCGTCCCGATCGCGAGGCCGAGGTCCATGCCCGGGTTCACCGCGGGGTCGTCCGCCCGGCAGGCGTCGAGCATCGTCCGCGCCGACGCCATGAACGAGCCGAGGTCGATGCCGATGAGGCTCGCCGGGACGAGCCCGACGTAGCTCAGGGCCGCGTACCGCCCGCCGATGGTCGGCGGGTTGAGGAAGACCTCGCGCAGGTCATCGTGGTGGGGGATCGCCTCGAGGCTCTTGCCCGGATCGGTGATCGCGACCATGAACGCGCCCGGGCTCTCGTCGCGAACGTGGCGAGCGTCGAGCGCGGCCCGGACCCGGGCCCAGGCGTCGGCCTGGAAGGCCAGCGGCTCGGCGGTCGTGCCGGACTTGCTGGCCACGATGAACAGGGTCTCGAGCGGATAGAGGTCGTCCACGGCGGTGGCGACGGCGGCCGGGTCGGTCGAGTCGAGGACGCGCAGCTCGAGCCAGCCGCCGCCGCTCCCGAACGTCCTGGCGAGGACCTCCGGGGCGAGGCTGCTGCCGCCCATCCCGGCGACGATCGCCGTCCGGAAGCCGGCGTCGCGGATCGCCTCCCCGAACGCCTCCAGCGGCCGCGATCTCGCTCGCTGAAGTGGCCCGGCGCGTCGAGCCAGCCGAGCCGCTCGGCGATCGCCGCGCGGACCATCGGGTCGGCGGACCACAGGCTCGTGTCCCGGGCGAAGAGTCGCTCCGCCCAGCGCTCTGCGCGGGCACGGGCGACGGCCTGATCATGGGTCATGGCGGCGGCTCGGTCGGTCACGGTCATGCCCCTTCCATCGCGGACACCGATCATCGGTACGCCCCGATGGTATCCCGTGCCCGCCGTCCGAGCACTGCCGATCTTCCCCGGTCAGCCGCCGAAGATGTCGCCCGCCGAGACGACGATCGAGCGGAGGATCCGGAAGCCATCTCGGTACGTCCCCCGGGCGTGTGCCGCGCAGCGGGCGACCTGCTGGAGCCGGAGGGTCGCCTCCAGGGCGGCGGCCGGTCCGGGCGGGGCCACGACGCCGATCGCCGCGCCGGGGCCGACCACGGCCGGCGCCCCCGGGCCGCCGATGACCCCGAACGGGACGCCGAGCCCCGCGAGCTCCGTGGCGAGCCGCGCGAGGTAGGCGCTCCGGGGGCCGTTCGGGGTGTCGAGCTCGACGGCGAGGAGCGCGTCGCCGGGGGTGATCGCCTCGATCGGCCCGTGGCGGAACTCGCTGGGCGTCGACGCCACGGCCGGGATGAGCGCCTTCTCCTGGAGCAGGAGCGCGGCCGCCTGGGCAATGCCGGCGGCCGTGCCGAACCCGACGACCCAGGCGCAGCGCACGTCCGCCAGCAGCCGGCCGACCGCAACGGCGGGCAGCGGGTCGGCGACGATCCGCTCGAGGTCGCGGCGCAGCTCCTGCGCGCTGTCCGCGTCCGTCGGAATCGCGCCGGCGACCGCGGCCAGGGCCGCCAGCGCGGCGAGCTCGGACTTCGTGGCTGCGCCGCCCTCCTCCCCGCAGGGGGTGTGGAGGACGACGTCCGCGGCGTCGGCCAGGGGCGATACGGCGCCCGCGGTGATCGCCAGCACCCGCGCCCCGGACACCCGGGCGAGCCTGGCCGCGGCGAGCGTCTCCGGGCTCGTGCCGGATGCGGAGATGACGATCGCCAGGTCGCCGGGCTGGAACGCCTCGCCGTCCGGTGAGCCGAGGACCGCGGTCGACGCCTCGCGCGCGATGACCAGCCATCCGCCGGTCAGGGTCGCCGCGGCTCGGAACCAGGGCTCGGCCGCGAGCGCCATCGCCACCGAGGCACCGGTCCCGACCAGGATGACCCGCTTCGTCCCGCGGCGCAGCTCGCGCAGCTCGGGCGCCAGCCGATCGGCCGCGGCGAGCGTCTCGGCGACGGCGCGCGGCCCCTCGGCCAGCTCGCGCCCCATCTCGTCCGGGCCGTCCGGGCGGAGTCGGGCCAGTCGGACATCGGCTTCGGCAATCATCCCTTGACTCCTCCGGCCGTGAGGCCTGCAACCAGGTAGCGCTGGAACACGAACGCGATGAGCACCGGCGGGATGGCCGCGATCACCCCGCCCGCGGCGAGCAGCCCGAAGTCCACCCCGTGGCGCCCGATGAAGTCGTTGAGCGCGACGGGGACCGTCTTGGCGGCGTTCGTCTGGGTCATCACGAGGGCGTAGAAGAACTCGTCCCAGGCGAGCAGGAAGGCGAGCAGCCCGGTCGAGACAAGGCCCGGGACGGAGACCGGCAGGATGACCCGGATGAGCGCCCCGAGCCTGGAGCAGCCGTCCACCCGGGCGGCGTCGTCGAGCTCCGGCGAGATTCCCTCGATGTAGCCGCGCATGATCCAGATCACGAACGGGGTCACGAACGACGAGTAGATGATGATCAGGGCGGTCCTCGTGTCGAGCAGGTCCAGCCCGCTCATGATCTGGTAGAGGGGGATCACCAGCGCGATCGGCGGGAGCATGTAGGTCGCCATGAAGATCAGGACCAGGCGGCCGCGGCCGGCGAATCGAAGGCGGGCGAAGGCGTACGCCGCCGGCACCCCGACGACGAGCGCGATCCCGGTCACGGCCGTCGCGATGGTCAGGCTGTTGAGCATCGCCGCCCGGAACCCCTCCGCGCTCGAGTCCGGGTTCGCCCCGAACGTGAGGGCCGCGTATCGGTCGAAGGTGACCGTGGGCGGGATGAACGAGAGCGGCTTGGCGAGGAGGTCGGCCGGCCTGGACACGCTCGAGATCAGCAGCCAGGCGAACGGGGCCAGGATCGCCGCGAACGCGATGAGCATCAGCCCGTAGAGGACGACGCTCCGGAACAGGCCCCGCGGCCGGCGGCGGGCGGACGACGCGGCCATCTCAGCTCCTGCCGACCCGGCCCAGGAGCCGGAGGTAGATCGCGGCGAGGACCATGATCGCCAGGGCGATCAGGTAGCCGAGCGCCGAGCCTCGCCCGAAGTCGTAGTCCGCGGTAGGCCGTCTGGTAGGCGTAGATCGCGATCGACTGGGTGGCGTTCGCCGGCCCCCCGTTGGTCATGATCCAGATGATGTCGAAAACCTTGAACGCCTCCATCGTGCGCAGGACGAGGATGATCAGGAGCGTCGGGGTCAGCAGCGGCAGGACGACGTAGCGGAACGTCGCGACGATCCCGGCGCCATCCACCCGGGCCGCCTCGACCTGCTCGCGGGAGATCCCTTGGAGGGCCGCCAGGACGAGGATCGCTACGAGCGGGGTCATCTTCCAGACGTCGGCCAGGATCACCATCCCCATGGCCGTGTCCGGATTCGACAGCCACTGCTGGTAGCCGTCGATCAGCCCGGACTGGTAGAGGAGCGCGTTGAGCGCGCCGTACTCGGCGTGGTCGATCCAGCGCCACATCAGCGCGTTCACGATCGTGGGCAGCGCCCACGGCAGGATGACCAGCGAGCGGAGCAGCCAGCGGAGCCGGAGCGGCTGGTCCATGAGCAGGGCGAGCCCCACCCCGAGGAGGAGCTCGAGGGCGGTCGAGAGGACCGTGAACGAGAGGGACCGCCCGACGGCGGCCCAGAAGTCCGGGTTGGTGAGCTCGGTGGTGTAGTTCTGGAGCCCGACGAGCGGCTCCTGGCCAGGTCTCGTGAGGACGACGTCGTGGATGCTCAGCCACAGCGCTCGCACGAGCGGGTAGGCCACGATGAGCAGGATGACCAGGGCGGCGGGGGTGACGAACGCCCCCGCCGTCCAGGCTTCGGACCAGGTGCGCGGAATTCAGCCGGCGCCGCGCCGCGATCACCTGGCCCACTTGCGGGTCTCGGTTAC
>CAWJIC010000057.1:0-8847 GCA_963842755.1 uncultured Chloroflexia bacterium
GAGTGCGTACTGGGCGCAGATCCTGAAGAACCCCGCACAGTCTGTCGCGTACGAGCAGGATGGCATCGTGATCCTGCGGAGACTCGTCGATGAACCATAGGTCCCGGAGTCTCGCCATCGTAACTTGGTGGCCGGCCTTGGCCGTCGCGTGTTACGCGCTCGCGACGATCAGCGGACCGATTGTCGACACGGTCCCCCAGCCGGTTCGAGATGGCTCGTCTCTCTGCCTCCTGCTGTTCATCCCGGGGGCATCCTGGACGACGACGTGGGGCGACCGGTCGATCGGGCCACGAATTCTTGCCGCGGTCATCGTCTTAATCGTCGCCGCCCTCCTGGTGGTTGTGGTCGTCGTGATGGTAGGCAGCGGTCTCCGGAGAGAGTTGCTGTTCGGGGGTCTGATCGGGATCACGTTGTTCGGATCGGTGGCCTCCATCGTTCGACGTGGCCCCGGCGGCGTCGACGACTCCAGCGTGAGCGGCGACATCGTCGGTGGGCTCACGGGCCTCGCCGTCTTTATCATGATGGCTTCGGCGGCCGGACCCTAGTGCCGCACGATGATGGTCTTCGTGTGCGGGGGCCTCGTCAGCGCTTCATACCAGTTTGCTGTCCCACTAGCGGGTAGTTCGATCGACCGCTTCGTCGCAGGTTTCCGGGTCTGCGCGGCCGTGGCTCTGAACGCCCAAGGGCATTGCGGCATCGTGTTCCATTGGACATCTACGTTTGGGACTCACCAGTCGGAGGATGCGGCGCGATGAGGGTCCTCAGGATTGCTGCACAAGCAAGCCGAGGTCGCGCAACCGTCATGCGGTCGTATAGCTGGGCGAACGTCGCCCGATCATTCATCTCTCTGTGCGAGGAACTGGTGGCGGGTGCGGGGGCCAGTCGTGCGCATTAGCGTTGTCGTCGGTGGCCTGGACGGGTCGACCTGGCGACTGCAGCCGTGGCGTTATCTGTGGGAGGTGGCCAACGAGCTCGCCGCCCGAGGGCACGATGTCGAGGTCCTCAGTGAGGGCGCCTCCACCCTGTCACCTCACGCGGTCGGATTGCGGTGCGTCGATGTCGCATCGGTCAACCCGGCCGGGGAATCTCGGGATCCCACCGTGTATCTTCGCGCCCATCGGCCCGACGTCGTTCTCTGGAACGTTGGGGCCACCAGCGCCCTCCGGCTGCAGCCGCCGAATCTAGCCGACACTCGCAACGTTGCCATCTTCACCAGCCCCCTGTACCGCGCCTCCGAGCTGCTACGCGTCCGCGGCGTACTCCTGCGTCAGCCGCGCTCCCACGCTGCGCACGTGCTGGGCGCGCTCGTGTCGCCGAAGAGGATCGCCAGGTACCTGGGAACAACGTATGACAGGGTCGTCTTTCCGGGACGATCGGTCGGGGCGACGCTCATCCGGGCTGGTCTCTCCGCTGAGATCGCCGCCATCGTCCCGCCAGGTCGTGACAGCGACATCCAGCCTGCGCCCCGAGAAACGGGCGGAGCGCATGATCGAGTCACGTTCCTGTATGCGGGCAGCCCGGCTCCCATTCGGGGAGCCGGGCTGCTGCTGCGAGCATTTGCCTTGATCGGAACCGCAGCACCCCAGGCCAGGCTCGTGATCCTCAGCCGCCACGAGCGGCCCGAGCTGGCTCGCCAGACCGACGACCTCCGCGTACTGGTGCGACGTCTTGGCCTCGACGGCCGCGTGGATCTTGTCGCAGGTACGCTGCCGCGCCCGGCGTTTCTCGATCAGCCTGGCCCGGGCGGACGCCATCGTCCTGCCCTTCCGGCTCGTGCCATCCGAGGCCCCACTCGCAGTCCTCGAGGCCGCGGGCGCCGGGAAGCCGCTCATCGCATCGGCGTTCCCGGCGATCTCTGATCTAGCGGCACCCGGCTCGTTACTGGTCCCTCCCGGGGACGTTCGGGCCATGGCTCGAGCCATGGCTCGGCTGGCAGGCGATCCGGCCAAACGAGAGAGCATGGCCGGGGCTGCAGCCAACTGGTACGGCGCCTGGCCAACCTGGTCCGAGATCGGCGGACGCGTCGAAGGCGTGATCCGTGATTACGGAGATTCCGGAGCAGAGCCCGCACCGCGTCCAGTCGCGCAGGTCGTGGCGGCCGAGGGGCTCAAATCCATCATCGACGAGGTCAGGGCATGACGAGGCGATCGACCGGTCGGATCATCTACCTGGCCGGGAACGACGGGACGGGGAAGACGGCGCAGGCCGAGCTGCTGCTCGAGTCGCTGCGCCGTGACGGGGTGCCGGCGAGCTACGTCTGGCTGCGCTTCCCGCAGTACCTCTCGATCCCTGTACTGGCCCTTTCGAGGCTTCTCGGGGTGACACGCTATCGGATCGTCGCTGGCCAGAGGGTTGGGCGCTGGGAATTCGAGCGCATGCCCTGGCTGGCAACGCTCCTCTTGTGGTGCCAGGTGATCGACGCGCGAATCGCACGTAGCCTCCGGATCGATCCCCTGGTCCGCCGAGGAGAGACGGTCGTGCTCGACCGCTTCGTTTACGACATCGCGGTCGATATCGCCTGCGCCGCTCGAGACGACAGCCTGCTCTACGGCAAGGCAGCACATCTGCTATTTCGTTTGGTGCCCAGTGGCACTTCATACGTCCTTGACGCGCCGGTGGAGGCGCTGTTGGCTCGACGCGTTGACCTGAGGCTTGATCCTGATCTGCCCGAGCGAGCGAGGCTCTATCGGGCCCTTGCCGCGGAGCGTGGGATCGAGGTTGTTGATGCGGGGGAGGATTCTGACTCCGTCCACCGTCGAATCCTTGAGGCCGAGGGTCGCGGGCAATGAGTAGGCGTCATGGCCACAACGGCCACCTCTCCAGTCTCGCGCAATCGAGTCTTGGGAGACTTGCGAGCCACTGGGTATTCCAAGGGTTGCTCTACATGGATCCTACCGAGCGCCTTTTCAAGATCGCCATCGATGCTTCCCTGACGGCGGTTCTTTCGATCGCGCTAGCTCAACTGACTCACCCAATCTCAGCGATCGTCTTGTCGGCTCTCGGTGCCCATTCGCTCAATCTCCTGTTCAACGGGCAGATCTGGGTCGCCATCAGGCACGGTTTCGGTCACATGGAGCCCGACACGCTGTTGGCTCACTTGGACGCAATCGCAGATCGCCTTTGTGGCAACCCATCGGTACAACAGGTCTATGTGTATGGAAGCTTGGCCAGGGGAGAGCTTCATACCGGTTCCGATCTTGACCTACGGGTACTTCGATCGAGCGGCTTCGTCGCAGGCTTCCGGGTCTCTGCGGCCGTGGCTCTAGAACGCACAAGGGCGTTCCTGCAACGACTTCCATTGGACATCTACGTCTGCGATTCACCACGGAGCTTGGAGAAGATGCGGCGTGACGAACTGCCGCAGGAATGCTGCCTGGGCAAGCGAGGCAGCTGATGGCAAACAATGGCTTCGCTTGCGACGCCATTGAGGCATCCGGCGCCCGCTGGTCAAGCGCGCCTCTCCGCGAGGTCGCACCCACGTCGGGCACCCGGGCTCGCGAGGCCATTGTTTCGATCTTCCTGAGTGCGGCAGTCTTTCACGGACCGGCAGCTCCCTGGCCTGGCGTCGGCGGGTCCTGCTGAGGAATGCTCCGCCTCGTTGCCTACCTTGTCTCTACCCAGGGATTGAGCTCCTTCCTCGGGCTCGTCTACTGGGCGATGGCCGCCAGGCTTCTGACGCTTGGCGAAGTTGGCCGCGCAGCGGCGACCCTAGCCCTGATCTCGTTCGTGGCCAGCACGAGCAACTTCGGTCTTGGTGTCGCTCTGACCAGGTACCGGCACAGGAGCGACTGGGATTACCCGAGGTTGGCTGGGAGCGCGCTGGCGGCTGCGACCCTGATGGCCCTGGTGCTGTCCGGCTTGGTCAGTGCGCTCTATCCCGCAGGTGGGGACAGAGGGCTGGTTCTGGCGTCATGGGCATTCGTCCCGGCGACGATCATCGCCTTGATCTGCAACATGCTGGATTCCTTATCCGTGGCGGATGCCGATGGCGCGGGAGTTCTGCTAAGAAGCGGGACGGCTGCCCTCGGAAAGCTCGTTCTCCTGGTTCTGCTTGTCCACGACGATGCCGCCATGGTTGTCACGACCATGACCTCCGTGTTGGTGTCTGCGCTGATCGTCTGGCCCAGAAGGCGACGCAGCGTGCGGCTGTCGATCTCAATGCCTCGACTTCCCCCCACCCTCATCGGCTATGCGCTCCAGCAGTACGTGGTGACGTGGCTCTACAACCTGCCGAACTACCTGTTTCCGGTGCTGGCCCTCGCCCTGCTGGGCCCGGATGTTGCTGGCTACGTCGCCCTTGCCTGGGGCGGAGCAGCACTCCTGTCATCGGTCGGTGATGCTGCGGGAACAGCCCTCCTCACGGCGGGATCCCGCGACAGAGGGTCGCTCGGCGCCCAACATCGGCGTGCGTTCCTCCGCGTCGGTGCTGGCCTGGCGGCTGCCGTTGCTGTGGCTGTCGCAGCAGCGCCCGTGCTGAGCCTTGTCTTCGGCCCTCGCTTCGATGCGAACGCCATCGCCCTCTTCCGGTTAATCGTTGTGGCATCACTGCCTTATCTGCTGGTCGCCACCACGCTAGGTCGTCTGCGGGCGCTGGACCGATCCTTCGCCTCCGCTCTGCTTGGTTCACTGAGCGGACTCGGCGCATGTGTTGGGCTCATCATCCTTGCTCCTCTGGCCGGCCCACTCGCTCCAGGGTGGGCCTACCTCTTCGCCAACGTCGGAGCCGCCCTCGTCTCGGTGCGGATGCTAAAGAGCATGCGGACGCCGCACGGAGGGTCGATCTCGGTGGCGCCAGAGGACGGCGCTGACCGCATCCGTACCCATACCGACTGAACCGCCGGCGCCCCCTATGCATTGCGGGCCACCAGGCTTGCGCAAGACCACGCAGGTGACCGTGTACTCTCGAAAGAGCCACCGTATCTTCGCGGCTGCTGTCAGCCATCCACGCAGTCGATACACGGGAACCAGCAAGCGAAGCAGCCAGAACAACGCGCCGCGAGGGTCGCGCCTGAGCCCATCCGCGAATGTACCGCAGTGGACTTCTGCAGCGGCCTCGACCTCGAGCTGATCAAACATCCGGACGATGTCTTCGGGTGCTGGACGAAAACGGTTGTCGATGGGATCAGCGTGGTAAGGATATCGATACGGCACGGTGAGGATCAGATAGCCACCTTGGGGAACCAGATTCACGAGGGTTGCGGCGACCGCCTTCGGGTCGGCGACATGCTCAAGCACATTTGTGCAGAACACGGACGAGATCCTCAACTTCTTCAGCGACGAGGCGAAGGCGGGATCCATCAGGTCCCCAACAACGTCCACGCCGGTGGAATTCTGGATGTCCGTATTGATCACCAGACCTCCCGCCTGGGTTAGAGACCCGAGCACGCGCCCGACCCGTGGCTGCCGTCGCGTTCTGAAGTCCTCCGAGCCGCTTCCGATATTCAGCATGGGGCTGAGGCGTACTGGTCCGATTCCGCGTATGACGGACTCTAGCCAATCCGCTTCCTGTTCAAGCACCGTGCATCAGATACTTCTCCACGCGACTCGGCCCGAGGCCAACTTGGCAGTCTGCGCGAGCCGGGTGGCCTATCTCCGTTCCATGAGGGTTGCCACGAGCCCCGGACCCCGAAGGAGTGAAACCCCTCGGCTTACGACTGCGTCCACCAAGCCGCCAACAGCAGCGACGAACCTCGAATGTGGAAACAGCACTTCATAAGGATGCCTTCGGGACAGCCGGGAAACCACGCCCTGAGCTTGGGGTTGCGACGAATCGAACGGGAGGGGAAACCTTGTGGCGCGCCGCTTAGCCCTGACGTAGGCCCGGCCTTGCAGCATTGCGTAAGCCCAGCCCATGGCCTCCGCCTGAAGGAGCACCAACCAGAGACCGTTCGAGGACCCGACGAACCTCTTCCACAGACCGCGTCGGTTGCGCTCAAGAAGGCCGAACTTCTTCGGGGTGAGTGCCAGCGACCAACCGTGCGTGGCGACGGCATCGCAGGCCGCCAGGCAAACGCCGCCGGCTAGCCTTGCGCGGAGCGAGAGGTCGACGTCCTCCATGTACATGAAGTACGCCTCCTCCAGGCCGCCGAGCTGCTCGAGGAGGGATCTGCGTCCCATGAACGCGGCGCCGGAGATCGCGGTGACCTCCACGATGCCGTGCCAGTCGTCGGCCGGAGTGCCCAGGCCATGGCACCAGGCGACACCGCTCAGGTGCACGTCGTTCCCGATCGCATTGACGCGGGTCGGGTCTGACTTCAGGACGATCTTCGGGGTCACGAGCACGTCCCGCAATTCAGCCAGGACCACGCGCTGCATCTGCTCCAGACAATCCGGCGCGAAGGTCAGGTCCTGGTTGAGGATCGCGACGAGCGGAGCATCGGTGGCGCGCCAGCCGGTGTTGGCACCGGCGGCATAGCCTCCGTTCGTGGCGCGACGGATCACCCGGATGCGGGCGCCGAAGGCCGCCTCGGCGCGCTCGATGGAGCCGTCGCTGGACGCGTTGTCGACCACGATCACCTCGAGCTCGCGCACCGTCTGGGCGAGCAGCGAGCGCAGGCACTCCAGGAGTTCACCGCCGCCGTTGTAGGCGACGACGATCGCCGCGAGTCGGGCGTCGGTGGTCATCGCTCCCCGATCCCGGCGGGCCGTGTGGAGCCGACGCGGACGGCGAGGAAGGGGGTGGCGATGAGCAACGGCAGACGGTGCGGACGGCGGCGGGCGGTGAGGAGGATCGTTCGGATGAGCACGGAGACACCGTGCACGACCGGGCTGCGGCGGGCGGCTCCGGCATAGCGGATCATGATCGGCGTCTCGCCCAGCCGCAGATTCTTCCGCGCGGCTTCGAACTGCATCTCGGATTCGACCGCGAACGCTCCCTCCCGGAGCTCCAGGTGATCGATCGCCCGGCGCGAGAGGACCCGGAAGCCGCTCTGGGAGTCGGTCAGGTAGATGCCGCTCCCAAGCCCGGCGGATGCCGTCAGGACGTGCAGGCCGAAGAGGCGATACAGCGGCGCGTTGTTCTCGCCGAGGAACCGACTCCCGACGAGGATGTCGAGCTTCTCCCGCCTGAGCTCGCCCAGCATCCGCGGGATGTCCCCGGGATCGTGCTGGCCATCGCCGTCGATGAGGACGAGCTCGGTGACCTCCGGTCGAGCCTTCGCCCATGCCAGGGCGGTCCGCAGGCCGACGCCCTTCCCCTGGTTCCGCTCGTGGGTCACCACCGCCGCGCCGGCCTCGGCAGCCAGAGCCCCGCTCCCGTCGGTCGAGCCGTCGTCGACGACGACGATCCGATCGACGTGCGGCCGGACGGCCTCGATGACCATCCCGATCGCCGTCCGCTCGTTGTAGATCGGGATCGCTGCGGCAACCACGGGGCGGTCAGCAGTCATCGGAGGAGCCATGCCAGCGGGAAGCGAGGCCAATGGGCGAGCCGGAAGGCGAGGCGGGGCTGGTGACGGCTGAGTTTCGTGATGAGCCTGGAGGGAAAGTCGATGTCTCCCGTGCGGTCAACCGTGGCTCGCACGGCGTGGTCCCCGAGGACCGCGAGCAGGCGCTGCAGGTCCGACGTGGTCAGGCGCTGGAAGGCCCGACGCATGTCGTGCTGTCGGCGCATCTCCCGGCCCAGGGATCGATGCCATCGCTCCGGATACGGGCGCAGCGCCCGTTCGGAGAGGTTGCCCCGCTGCAGGGCATCGCTCGCGACGGCTGCCGCCAGGCCGGCGGCATGGAGTGCCGCGTGGATGCCCCCGCCCGAGGTCGGCTTGGCCAGGCGGGCGGCATCTCCCACGAGCATGACCCGGTCCCCGACCATCGAGGCTGGCTCCCAGAGCGCGATCGTGCCGCCCGAGTGGGACTGGACGCGCGCCGCACCGAAGGATCCGGGGAAGCTCGCCCGAAGTCGATGGAAGCTCTCGAGGGGCTTGATGCCGTTGGCGCTTCCGGTGCCGAGCCGCGCCATCCCGGCCTCGAGGGGGATCGTCCACCCGAACCAGCCGGGCGCCGAGTGGGGATCAAGGAAGACCTCGACGTGATCCACAAGCGGGTTCTGGTCGTATTCGGCCAGCGCGCCCAATCCGGCCACGACGCCCTTGACTCGCGATCCGCGCAGCTGCTCGGCCACGCGACTCAACGCGCCGTCGGCCCCGACCAGCAGCCGGGCCTGGAGGTGGGTCTCGACACCCTCCCGCTGGATCTCCACGCGGACGCCTCCGTCGGTCAGCCGTCCGGATGCCTGGCCGAGGAGCGAGAACCGGCGAAATCGACTCTGGTACAGGAAGCTCGCGCCGGCCTTCTCGGCCTGGGTGGCGAGGCGCCGATCAAGCTCGGTCCGATCGATCGCATAGGCATGGATGCGATCCCCGCCGATCGTCACCGGCGGGCACCCGGGGGCGTGGATCACGGCGCCGCGAAGGGTGTTCTGGATGATGTCCGTGCCGACGTCGGCAAGCTCCAGTGTGCGCGGCGAGACGAGGCCGGAGCAATGGCACGGCACGCCGACCACGCGATGTTCCTCGAGGACGACGACGTCGAAGCCCCGAAGCGCAAGATCACGCGCCATGCGGCAGCCGGCCGGGCCAGCGCCCACAATCACGATGTCGTGAATTCGCTCAGGCATGTGCCCCCCTGGCGACCTTGGCTCGTTCGAGCCACCCGGTAGCCACTGGTCCGATTGGGGTACGCATACTAGTACTCTCGCAGGCGTCACGGGTGTTCTTGTCGTGTCCGGTCGGATCATGTGTTGTCTCTCGGCACCGGCCGGCGCCGTCGTCCCCGGCGGGATGACCATTGGGGGCGGCGTGGCTCGTCCGCTGGTTGTCGGTCCTCGTCCGAGATGTCGATGGGCTGGCG
>CAWJIC010000058.1:0-9863 GCA_963842755.1 uncultured Chloroflexia bacterium
GGTATCGCTGAAGAGCAGTTCTACCTCGTTTGGCCGATCGCATTCCTCGCCGGCCTCCGTCGGCCGGCCGTGCTGGTCGTCCTGGCGATCGCCTCGGCCGGCATCCGGATCGTCGCGACCGGCGACCTCGAGCAGTTCTCGACGCTCACGCGGGCCGACGGGCTGCTCATCGGCTCGGCCGTCGCGCTCGTCGGCTTCCGATCGCGAGCCGGGCTCGCCGGTCTCGCCGGCGTCGTGGCTCTGTCGGCTATGCCGCTCGAGCGCGGCACGTTCCTCGACTGGGGCCTCGCCGCGGCCGTCGGCGCCTCGGCGATCGCCGTGAGCGGCGCGCACGCCGGCGTGCTCACGGTTCGCCCGCTCGTCTGGCTGGGCGAGATCAGCTACGCCCTGTACCTGTGGCACATCCCGCTCCTGGCCATCGCGCCGGCCCCGATCGCCGTGCCCCTCGCCCTCGTCGTCGCCTGGGTCTCGACCCGCTACGTCGAGCGGCCGTTCCGGCGTCGGCGCGACGGCCAGGCCGGTCATCGGGTCAGCTTCCGGACGCGGCGAGCCTCGCCGGCGACGGCCTCGCCGACCGACCCGGTCGCGAGCATGTAGAGGCCGAGCAGGACGAGGACCACGATCGCGACGAGGAGAATGCCGTTGCGGGCGATCTCGCCCAGGCCGGCGACGAGGGCGGCGATCGGATCGGCCTCCTTCTGGGCCGGGAGCTCGATCGAGATCTCGGCCGGGACGGTCTCGATCGTCTGACCGATGTACGGCCGGCCGGCGGCCAGAAGGCGGGCCTTGACGTCGGTGTTGAAGGCCCTCGGATCGCTGCCGCCGGACAGGAAGTCGTCGAGCGGCGGCAGGCCGGTGTAGCTCTTGAGCTCGGGATAGGTCTCGACGATGAACTGGGCCCAGGACCCGAGCAACGGCTCGTCGACGACGTAGCCGGCGCGGGTCTTGAAGATCTCCCGGAAGACTCGTCCGAACGGGACCATCTTCGAGGTCGTCGAAACGGTCGACGTCGACGTCAACGTCGCGGTCGGGATGCCGGCGCCGGATCCCGACGCCGGGTACTTCGCCTGCCAGGCCGTGATCCAGCCCGCGAGCTGGTCGCCGTAGCGGTCCGGCGCGTTGCCGTCGGAGCTCGGGGCCCAGACGAACGGGAAGGTCTGGACGGTGTCGGTCTTGACGCCCGATCGGATCGCGTTCCGGCCGTAGACGCCGAGGAGCCGAGCACAGTCGGCGGCGCCGACGGTCCAGCTAGGATAGATCCGAAAGCGCTTATCGTCGAGCGGGTAGGTCGTGCCGCCACGGATGTTGCCCCACGATCGATTCCGGGCCGCCCGGCCGTACTTGCCGTAGGTCGAATTCCTTCCTGAACACCGCCAGCATGACCGCCGGGTCGACGCCATAGCCGAGGGCGGCCCCATAGCAGGCCGAGGCCACGCCGGCCGACGGCGACCCGGCGGCGCGGAGGATCTCGGCGAAGCCGGCGGCGCTAATTCGGGGCGGTCCCAGGATCGGGTAGTCGGGCGTCGTCGCCACGGGCCTCTAGCCCTCGAGGACGGCGGCGATGCGGGCGAGCTTGTCGGTCGCGACCGGGTCGATGAGCTGGTACGCCGCAAGGGCCGCCCGGAGCTCCTCGTCGAGCTCGTCGGACGGCTCCGTCAGGCGGCTCCTGGCGATGAGCTCGAGACGCGGGTCAACCCCACCGCTGCCCGACACGAACGCCAGGCGACGGCTCCAATCCATGACGCCGGCGACCCGCGGCGCGCCGAGCGTCGTGACGTTGCCGGGGCCGCCGTCGAGGATCCAGCGCTCGATCTTGTGGGCGATGTCCATGCGAGCCTCCTTGCCGATCGGGATGGCCATCGCTGGCCCGATCGAGCGGACGAACGCGCCGAGCGTCGCCGCCGCGATCTCCTCGCCGGCGTAGCCGCGGACCGCGAGCGGGTCGAGCCACCACCACCGGTAGGGCGTCCGGACGGCGAGCGCGGCGTGGCCGCCCCCGAAGGCGGGATCCCAGCGTCGAAAGTGCGTCGGGAGGCTGGCATACGAGCCGGTCACGACGACGGCGGTGCGTGGGCGCACCGCGCTCACGGCCGTCCAGCCGTCGGCCCGGGCGCCCGTCCAGCCGTAGCGCGATCGCATCCCTACCGCCAGCTGGCCGAGGTTCGAGCCGTCGTGGGGGTTCTCGGCCGGGCCGTCGCCGCCGGCGACCCGAAGCGCCTCGTACTCGGCCCGCGTGCCCGGATGCCAGTCGCCGGCGGCGCCGGCGTTGGCGAGCATTACACCCGATGCCCAGGTGCAGTCCTCCCAGGAACCGTCAGGCTCGCGCTCGCTGACGAGCGACGGGATCCAGGTCGCGTCGATGGTGACGGCCATCGGCCGCCCTCAGCCGCGCCGGAGCTTCCGGCGGGCGGCCCGGATCCGGGCATGAATCGCCCCGCTGTGCGGCTTGCCCCAGACGTACAGGCCGCAGACCGGGCACTTCCGGCGTCGCTTCTTGGGCATGGTCGGCCTCCTCGTCAGCTGTAAACGGTGATCGCGCTCGAGATCCAGCTCGAGGACCAGCCGCCGTTGTACAGGCGGCGAAGGGTCGCGGGCCCGCTGCCCTTGGCATAGGTCGCCCGGGCGGCACCCGAGACCCAGTAGCTCGTCGGCGGGAAGACGAGCGTGGCGGCCTTCGTGATCCGGACCGTGCCGGCCTTGGGATCGTACGTCCCGGTGTAGATCGTGATGCCGCCCTGGAGCCGGACGTAGCCGGCCGCGCCGGATGGCTTCGAGCCTGGCGGCGGCGGCGGCTTCAGCGACGTCGGCGCCGCCCCGGGCGGCGCGTCCGACTGACTAATCGGCGTCCCCACGGAGCCCGAGCTCGTCGTCCCGCCCGACGTCGAGCCGCCGTAGTAGCCGCCCTCGGGCGGGACGCCGGCAAAGGTGTCGAACTGGCCGCCGTAGTCGCCATAGCCGCCGTAGTCGCCGGGATCGTTGACGTCGGCCGGCTTGCCCGTCGCGGCGCCGGTGGCCGGGGTCTCCTCGAGCGGCCCGCTCGTGTTGGCGCCGGCGGTCACCGCCCGGGTCGCGAGGAAAGCGCCGCCGAAGGCCGCGGCGTAGGCCCAGGGTGGGAGTTTCTTGAGGGCCATCGGTTCAATAGCTCGCGTAGGTGTCCGAGACGAGCGGCCGGGTGGTCGTCGCCTGGCTCGTCGTCGACGTCGACGCCGGAGCGGCCTTCGGCGCCGGTGGTGCCGGCCGGGCCGGGAGGAGCGAGCCCAGCGACGGCAGCGGGATCGCGCCCGAGCCGAGGAGCGCGCCGAGCCCGATCGCCACGCCGAGGCCGACCTCGGGCGAACGGGCGAGCGGAGCGATGAGTTCGCGGATGGTCACGTATCTGCCTCGGTGAAGATGTCGTCGAGGCGGAGCCGGCCAGGCCTCGAGGCGGCATAGCCGCCGGCCATCTCGCGCGGCGTCGGCGTCCGCTGCCCCGGCGGCAGGAGCGTCGAAGCGATGACGAACGGGCGACCCCGCTGCTCGACGCCCCATCGGGTCCGGGCCAGGCCGGCCGGGCCGCGGTCGAAGGCGTAGATCGAGGGCGGCTCGCCGACATTGGCGTGGAACATCGCCGGCGGCAGGGCGTGGGCGCTGATGTCCTGGACGAGCTCGTCGGCCGGGACCTGGCCCTCGGCGTAGTCGGCCTCCGAGCCTGACATGCCCGACAGGCCGCCCCGGATCCCGGCGACTGCGCCAGGCGAGGCCGCCTGGCGAAGGGCGACCTCGACCTGGCTACGACCGACGTCCGGCGCATAGGGGTTCGGCCGGGTCCGCGCGACGACCGGGGCGAGCGGGCTCGGCAGGAACAGGCCGAGGATCGCGGCGAGGTTCACTTGAGGGTGGTCCGGGGGTTCCGGCCCTGGAGGATGACGAGCCACTCCGACCAGCCCCGGATGCCGGTCTTCGCGAGGTCGTTGAGGCCCTTGGGCCGGGTGACGACGAGGTACAGCCCGACGAGTGCCAGCATCGTCAGGGCCAGGCGGTTGAAGTCGACGCCGAGGACGTTGGTGAGCACGGTCGGAGGTCCTCCCTCAGCTGGGCCGGCGGGCCTGGCCGAGGGCGCCGGCGGCGCCCTCGAGCGGGATCCCGACTAGCTCGGCGATCTTCGGCGCGTTGGTGAGCGCCAGGTACAGGACGACGAGGAGCAGGATCGCCCGGGCGATCTCGGGCGCGACGCCGTTGATCCACCAGATGACGGCCAGGCCGATGACGAGCTTGACCGCGAGCGGCACCTGAAGCTCGGTCATGCGACGCTCGTCTGGCGCCGCTCGCCGGTCGCGGTCGGTAGGCCCGTCGACGCGCTCGTGGTGGTCGCGGCCAGCGGTGTCGGGTTGAAGAGGGCGCCGAGGGCCCGATCGAGGTTGCCGGTCACGAACAGCGACAGCCCGAACACGCCGAGAAGCAGGAGCAGGAGACCCGACGCCGAGCGGCCGCTCACCCCGGCGAGCTCCCGTGCGTCGCGGCCCACTGGCGGAAGGCGATCCCGAGCGCAGCCAGGATCGCCGTGGCGACCCGGCTCTGGCTCTCGGGCTGGCCGAGATCGATCGGCTGACCGCCGACCGTAATCTGGGCCAGGAAGGCCGACACGAACACGAACAGGAAGGCCTCGAGGGCCCGGATCCAGGTCTTCAACACAGCCTCACTTCATCCACCAGGCGAGCGCGACGAGGGCCAGGATCGCGAGGACCATCCAGCCGGCGGGCTGGCCGATGAGCTGACCCTCGAGCGGCGCGCCGAGCTGGGTCGCCGCGTCGGCCGCCGCCAGCTGGCGCTCGGCGAAGGCGGGCAGGCTGCGGTCCTGGGTGCCGATGCCACCGGTCCCGAGATGGGCGGGATAGATGTCGGCGACGCTCATCGTCCCGGCGTAGACGCCCCCGGGGAGCGGGCCCAGGTCGGCCTGTGGCGCCATCGTGGATCCTCCCGTGGTCGGGGTGAAACGGTCAGGCGATCGCCTGACCGTTTCAGTGACCCGAGTGCCCCGGCTACGCCGAGCCGGCGACGGCGCCGGTCAGCTGGATGAGCTGCTCGGTGAGCGTCCGGATGTCCGACGTCCCGGCGATCGTCGCGCCCGAGGTCGTCAGCCGGCTCGTGATCTCGTTGAGATTGAGGGTGTTGATCGCGTCCCGGAAGGTGCCCGAGTTCCAGAGGTCGTGGACGTAGACGCCGTCGGGCAGGTCGCGGACGTGGCGCTGGCGGTTGAGATAGGCGATGAGGAGGCGCTTCAGCTGGTAGGGGACCTCGTTCTGGTTGAAGCGCAGCTGCAGGTCGGTGATGTTGGTGCCGTCGGCGGCCGTGTTCGTCCAGACGATGTGGGCGACCCGCTTAAGGGTGTTGCCCCGCTGCAGGACGACGTCCTGGTCGCCGTTCGCGGCGATGTTCTGGGGCCCCGTCTCGGACCAGGCGTGGAGACGACGGAGGTCCGGGTAGTCGCCCTCGGACGCCGGGACGGTGAAGTACTCGATGAAGGGGTAGAGCTTGGCCGCGGTGAGCGCGGCGACGGCCGCGCCGGTGACGGTGACCGGCGTCGTCCGGGCGGCGACCGTCGAGTAGAGGGTCGCGCCCCAGCTGACCTGGAGCTCGAGGACCGTGTCGGGCGCCGCGGCCAGGATGAGCCCCAGGGGCTCGCGCCAGTCGTCGGCGATCTTGAGCGGGATCTCGAGGCCGAAGCGCCAGGTATTCGCCCCGGCCGACACGCCGGCGCCGTAGTTGGCGGCCGACATGGCCGTCGACGCGGGACCCGGGACGGTCGCACTGTCGGGGATCCGGGGCCGGCCGCCGTAGCCCGAGAAGCCGTACGCGCTGAACAGGCTGGCGATCATCGCGCCGTAGCCCGACATGTCGAAGACGTTGGTGTTGCCGTTCGCGACCAGGCGGAGCCGCTGGATCAGCGAGAACGGGGCCTCGGCGCCGAGGACGGCGGTGCCGCCGCCGAGGGTGACCGTGTTCGTGCCCTCGAAGATGCAGATCACCCGGGCGAGCAGGCCGACCTGGGGCAGGCGCACGACCTTCGTGTCGCCGGCGGCATAGTCGAGCGACTGGACCGGGAGAAAGTTCTGGCGGGTCGCGCGGAGGAAGGGCATCGGTCGTCTCCTGGTGCGATCAGGAGCCGTCGAGGCCGGGCGGGAGCCCCTCGGGCGGATCGTCGATCGAGGGGTCCTAGATGTTGCGGATGATCTCGCCTCCCGGGATCGGGACGGCGCGGACGAGCGCCTTGAGCGCCCAGATCCCGATGACCGCCATCAGCGTGATGGAGACGAGGTTGCCGATCGTGGGCCGGACCATGTGGCGGTGCCTCCAGGCTGCTCGGCGGCCGGCGGGCGGGATCCGGTCGGAAGGCGAAGGGGCGGACAGGCGATCGCCTGGCCGCCGGTGGCCGGGCCAGCATAGAGGAAGCCGTGTGGCGGTCTCGTCGGGTCCTCGCCCGGGCGATGGGGGATCGGGACGAGGGCCTCGGGGCCGGCCAGGCCGGCGATCTTCGCCCGGTCGCCCTCGAGCTTGAGATGGAAGACGAGGACGTGCTCGGCCTCGGCGAGGACGTCGTTGTGGAGCCCGACCGGGCGCTGGCTACAGGTCGTGACCCCGACCTCGAAGCTGCGGCCGGTCTTGATCGCCCGGCGGTAGGGCTTCAGGATCCAGGTCGCCGGCGCCAGGTCGAGCGCCTCGTGGACGACGATCCGGGTGCGCCCGAAGGCCATGACCCGGGCGATGACCTCGCCGACGTCAGCCGCCCGCTCGGCGTCCGGATCCGAGCGGAAGACGACCCGTTCGGTCCGCTGGGGCCACAGCCGCCGAAAGTCGGCCGGCGTGTAGACGACGCTCGTAGGGGACCTCCTCCTCCCATTTCGAATCGATGACGACCAGGCGACGGACGCCGTAGAAGAGCATCCGGGCGATCGTCGACTTGCCCGATCCGGTGGTCCCGACGATGAGGACCCGATCGGCCGGGTGGATCGTGAACATCAGCGGTGCAAAACTCGATCGGCCCCGGCCTTTTTCGAGCGGAGACGCCGCCGGCTGGCCTCGTCGCGGTGCCAATGGCAATAGCGGGGCGGGCGGCCGTCGACGGCGAAGAGGGGAAACAGGCGGCCGCACGGGCAGCGCCGGTAGGCTCGGATCGGGGGGTGCGGGTCGGGGCCCACGCGCAGGCCCCGACCCTGGACGGCGGGAGGTCGCGCCGCGCCTCTCCTCATCGGTGGCCTCATCGGCCCGGCTGCAACGGTCGCTCGAGCGTCAAGCACGCTCCGGGGGCCCTCACGGGCCGACGGGGCCGTCGGTCCGGCCCCTCCGCTCATCGCGTACCGGGACGGCCGTGCGACCTCCTCGAGGGCCATCCTAAACCGGCCGGGCGCCGATCGGCAGGCGGGCGCCGATGACCTCGGCCGGCGGCTCGAGGCCGATCGGGGTGTGGCAGGTCCCGCACTCGACGACCTGACGGAGGAGCCGGGGCAGGCCCATCCGGAGGGTCACGAATCCGCAGCTCGTGCAGAGAATCGCGGTCAGCCAGGACGGCTCGAGCCGGTAGACGGCCGGGCCCGTGGCGTCGATCGCGTAGCGCTCGCCGGGCTGGGCCAGCTGCTCGAGCGACGCCCGGAGCCGGCGCTCGGTGTCACGATCCACGGGCCACCAGGGCCGGCCGGCCGTCGTCGGTCGCGCCCAGGACGCGGCGGGGCAGGGGATCGCCGGGCGCGTGCCCCAGGATCGCCTCGGCTGCCGACGCGGTCGCGCCGAGGAGCTCCTCGAGGACGACTGGATCCGTCGTCGCGAGGCGGGCGAGCGCGATGTCGCGCAGCTTCGGCAGCCACGGCCGGAGAGCCAGGCCGACGGCCTCAGTCTGCAAGCGGTCCCGTATCGAAGTTGACGAATCCGTTGAGAGAGCCGCCGCCAGGTCGCGCAGCGCCCAATCCAGGAGCCACGCCACGGTCGCGGTCGTCTGGCGTCGCAGGAACTCCGCTCGCTCGGGGGCCTGGGCCGGGCTCGCCTCGGCCGCCGTCGTCGGCTCGATCATGCTTGGCATCCTCCGCGAGGCGACCGCTCACGATGACCGCGAGCCCGCCGATGATGATCGTCCAGTCGCCGCCGGCGGCGACAAGCCGGGCGGCGACGGCCGATTCGTTGAGCTTCCGGGTGAGCGGCGCGCCGATCATCTCGGCCTCGGCGTCGCGGAGCTTCCAGTGTTCGCCGCGCCGGATCGCGATGAGCGCGAACGGGAAGCGCAGGAGATCCTCGACCTGGGCCTGGCTGACCGCGATCGCCGGCTCGACGTCGACGAGCTCGGGCAGGGGACCCTCGAACGGCGGCGCCGGCGGCAGCGGCTCGAAGTCAGGGACGTGGAAGACCGGCGCGCCGCCGTTGGTCAGTCGCCCCTCGGGCCGCGGAGCGCTCGAAGCGCTCCCGCCAGAAGCTCGAGGGGCGTCATCGAGAGGGGACCGCGGCCCTCCGTCCGTTATCGGCGGTGGCGGCCCGGGCGGCTTCCGAGCTCGGCCGATCCGCGCCAGGCGGCGCTCCTGTTCCTCGGGCGGGAGCGCGGCCCACTGGGCCTTGCCGGCCTCGGACATGCGCTGTCGATGCTCGGGGCTGGCCCGACGGCGACCGTCGGCCGAGGTCGGGGTGATTCGGGTCGTCGGCGGCATGGCGGATCCTCGCGCGGGCTACGTCGACGCGAGCCTCGGGCCGGCGTCCGGGACGGCCAGGCCCTAGCCCGCCTTCCCGGCCCGGATCCGCGCCCGTGGCTCGCCGGGCCGGATGCTACCCGCCCGCCGACGGTCCGCGGCCAATCCGGTCGACGAGCTCGGCGAGGGGATCGGACCGGCTGAGGCTGACCTGGTCGACGACCTCGCCGCCGGCGGCGTCACGGAAGCGGCGAGTCCGGGTGTAGTGGATCCCGGCCGGCGCCGGCGGCGCCGGCGGACCGTAGTCGCGGGCCAGCTGACGACGGAGATGCTCGGGCGTCGCGGGATCCCGGATCGTCCGCCAGGCGGCCTCGACCCGACGGGCCCGGAGCTCCGGATCCGCGAGCTCGTCGGCCGACAGCGCCCGGGGTGGTGCCATCGGCACGACCAGGTCGACGAGCTCCTCGATCGGTCGATCGCATGGCCGGCAGAACCCCTGCCACGAGCCCCGAAACGACGACCCCCTCGTCCAGGAGGTCCGGCCGGCTCGAGCACGGTGTCCAGCGGGGCATTCGACGTACAGGACCCGGGGCGGATCGTGCCCCCGCCGGGGGCCGGTGAGGCCGCCTGCGCGGCCGAACCGGGGGGGCGCCGCTCGATCACGCTCAGCCCGAGCGACTCCCCGGCCGGAGATAAACCCCGAAGGGGTAGAGGCGGAATCATTGTCGGTCGGGAGGCGATGGCCGGCGAGCCGGCGGACGAGGGCCCAGCGGCGGCGCGGGATCCACAGGCGGTGGTGGCCGTGGGGTCCGAGGCGGGGTCGCCGGAAGGCGATGAGCTCGAGCTGCTTGAGGCGCCGGAGCTCCTTCTGGGCCTGGCCTCGGGACGGGATCCCGGTCGCCCGGCAGAGCTCCTCGAGGGTCCACGTCCGGCGGAGGACCCAGCGCCGTTGGAGGAACACCAGGAGGGCCGCCTGGCGGGCGCTGAGGTACGCCGTCGCCCGGCCGTGACGCGCGAGCTTCCAGGGCGACGCGGCGGGGAAGCGGAGGGCGCCCGAGAGACTCACGGCGATCGCACCGTTTCAGGCCCGGCGGGGCCGGCGGATCCGGGGCCTCGAAGCCTCGTAGACGGCTACCAGGGCGGCGCCGAAGCCGGACGCGGCCGCGGCGATCGCCTGGTGAGTGTCAGAGCAATACGTAACGAAACGGCGCCGACAGT
>CAWJIC010000059.1:0-9615 GCA_963842755.1 uncultured Chloroflexia bacterium
ATCGGCGTTCTTGAGGTTCTACACGTCACCGAGCAAGGCCAGATCGCTCTCATGTGCGTCGATCGCGTACGCGCCGAGTTCTGGGACGACCTCGATACGCTCTCCGTATCTCAGTCCCGATCGCTCGACAGTACCCGCCTCATTCCTTACGACCCGCTAGACCATCACTCCCCGCCCGAGCGGGTACCAACAGTGCCGGCCACAACGCCGGCCCACGAGGAGACCAGATGAAGATCATCAAAGCCAAGGTTGCAGCCGTCCTAGGTCCTCACGAGGCCGCTATCAACGCCGGGTCGGTCAGTGGTGTCGCCGTCGGAGACATCGCCCGTGTCGTGAAGAGGACTCACATCGTCGATCCCGATACGAAGGCCGCACTTGGCGAGGTTAGGACCATCCTGGTCAATCTCCGGGTCACCTCGGTCACGGAGACTTTCTGCGTGGCCAGCACGTACGAGCCGATTGCGACGGATCGCGGCCTCTTGGGGCTTCTCTCGGCCCAGAGGGTCTATGAACCGTACGATCCGGTTCAGCGCATCACCACCAGCCCGTCCGCAAGCGACGCCGGATCGATCGTCATCTCGATCGGAGCGGACGTGGATATCGAGAGACCCGCTCCGGAAAAGCCCTCCTCGCCGAAGGAGCCTACGCCCTGATCACCGCCCTCGGGAGATGACCCTGCCTCGGCACGACCGAGCGGATGTCCTGCCGCCTGCGGTGTCGTGCAAGCCCGTCCCTGTGCTTCGCGTTGGCGCGAGCGGCGCGTCGTACTGACCGCCGCCCAGGCGCCACGCCAGAAGGACCTCATTTCGGAGCGGCCCAGTCGGACCTGCCGCCAGCAGCTAGCCTGGACTGCCCGGAGGCTCCCGTTTCCGGACGCCCGTCGAAGCCTGTGCCAAAGGTCGGCGGCGGCCGGCGATGCCGCTGCGTCGCTGGAGTCGGCCTTGATCGGGACTACGTCCCAGACGGTGCCTGATCGATAACGGTCTCCTCCGCCCCTCCCAGGCGCACCGTGGCCTCGACTCTCAGTGTCTCGGCAGCCATCCGGAGGGGGTCGTAGTGGAACACTTGGTGTGCCATGGGGTGGGCCTCGCAGACGTATCTCCAGGCGTTGAACAGGTCTCTTGACTCGCTGAGCACGTCCGGGAGAGCCATCGGTTGGCGGAGGTCTGGACGCTCACAGTCCTCAGAGGGACCCCGTCCGAGCGAGAAGCTCCGGAGCCCTCTGTGCTGGCGCATATCGTCCAGCCAGACCTGGTCATAGACGCTCTCGATTACGTTGCGGATGTCCTCGGGCACACGGCCGTAGAGGTACCCGAGGTCATGGCCTTGTCTGGAAGTCTTGGGGTAGCCAATTCCTAGGTGAGTGAGGAGCGCCTTCAAGTAGAGTTCGACTGCGAACGCCAGGTTCGTCGCGCAGGCAGCAACATCGCCGAGTTCGGGCGGCATCAGCAGGAAGGGCCCTTCCTCGAGCGTTGGGATCAAGGGCAGATACGGCTCGGCCAGCCGCTGGAATGCCTCGCCACAGACAAGGGCCGCCTGGGCCTCGCTGTTCCGGTCAGACTGCGTTCTTGGCGGATCTGGCACCTAAGCCGCCCCAGGCCCCGAGCACTCGAAGGACGAGATCGCCCAATGATAGGCAGCAGTTCGTCCAACTAGTCAAGGCTGTGTAGTCAAGCGGGGACGATGCCCGGTTGGCCGAGCCCGTCACGGCTCGCATGTTATCTCGGCCTCAAGTCCTCTCGCCCCGACCAGGGCTGCCAGCCCATCGATGGGCCCCAATCGCCCGGATACACGGCCGGCGGTGACGGCGGGTCCGGCGGCCTCCGCCGGATGGCGACGGCGGCGGCAAGGCCGATGGCGGCCACGGCAAGGACCACCAGCACGGTCCAGTAACCGCCCGGCAGGGTCGTTGCCACCCGGTTCCTGCCGTCGGACTCCTTGCCGCCCGGTGCGACGGTCCCTGGAGCCGCGGCCATCAGAGCCGCCGCAGGACCGTCCCCGCTGGCGGCAAGGTCCACGGCGGCCGCGGCAACCGCCGTCACGGGCCCGGCAAGGCGGTGGAGCCCGTCGGGACCCGTCACGACGACACCCGCCCGCCGGAGCCGGGAGAGGCGATAGCGGACCGTTCGATCCGGCATGGCGAGCCGGTTCGCGATAGTGGCGGACGGCAAGGGTCCCTCGGCAAGGAGCCGGCACATGGCCGCATCGGTCGGATATGTGGGCAGCTCAGCCATCGGTGCTGCCTCCGGTATCGAGGTCGGCGGCAAGGAGCCGTCCGAGCGTTGCCGTCCCGATTCCGAGTCGGCGGGCCGCTTGCCGCCGCGAGAGACGACCGGCGGCAAGGTCCGGCCGGACCCGGCCCCACCGGGCGGTGAAGCCGGGCCGGGCGGTCACCGGCGGCCGGCCGATCGACTTACCCTGTCGGGCCGCGTGGCGCATCCCTTCGCGCACCCGGTCGGCGATGAGCTCGCGTTCCATCTCGGCGACGGCGGCCAGGATCGTGAAGACGAGTCGCCCGGTCGCCGAGGTCGTGTCGAGCTCCGGCTGGGTGAGGGCCGAGAAGCCGACCCCGGCATGGTCGAAGTCCCGAAGGGTCGCGAGGGCGTGGAGCGTCGAGCGGAACGCCCGGTCGAGTTTCCAGACCATGACCCGGTCGCCGCGGCGACGAGCGACGTCGGCAAGGAGCCGGGCCCACGCCGTCCGGTGGGCGAGATCACCCGCAGCAGCGGTGTCGACGTACTCGACGGCCTCCCATCCCCGCGTCCTGACGTAGTCGCGCATGGCCTCCAGGTGGAGCTCGGGGTCTTGGTCCTTGTCGCGGGTGCTGACCCGGGCGTAGAGGGCGACGCGGAGGGGTGGGGCAGGTTGCCGGCTGGGGGTCATAGACCGGGGTCCGCGGTTCGGAGGCCCGGATCAAGCCCCACGGGTTGGGCATGGCCGTCTCTCGGGAGGTCGCCTGGTAGGTTCATCGGGTCCGCCGGCGGTGGAGCTTTGGCCTTGGCGGAGCGGGCCGGGCCGGACGAGGCTTCGGTTTCGAGGTCGGGCCGCGACTCGTCTTCCCACGCGGCCCAGCCCGAGTCTGCGTGGGCCGCCGAGGCGTGGCCGGTCCGGCGGGCCGGCCACGTGGCTCCGGGGTTGCAGGGATCGCCGTAGGGGCCACGGTCGCCGCGGTCAGGCGCTCGGTCGCCTTGCGGACCGCCCGGGTGGCAATGTCACCCCCGATGACGGTTGCGCCGCGCTCGAGTGCCCCGAGGAGGAGGGCGCCGCTCCCGCAGAAGGGATCAACCACGAGGTCCCCCCGATGAACCCCGGCGATCCGGGCCAGCTCCCGGCCGAGGTCAACCGGCTTCTCGGTTGGGTAGCGGTCGGTGGTTCCCGGGCCGACTGCCTTGACCGAGATCAGATCGACCCCGCTGACCGGCCGGGAGCCCGGGAGGCGGCCCAGGAGAACGAACTCGGTCTGGTGCCGGAGTCCGGTCCCGAGTCCCGGCCACTGGCGGTCCCAGGTGATCGTCCGGACGTCCGCGAATCCCGCCCGGGCCATCGCCGCGAGCGCCCCTTGGAGACCGTCGGGATTGGTCATGACGAAGGCCACCCCGGTGGGCTTGAGCTTGCGCCGCCCGAGAGCGAGCAACCGCCCGATCGCGGGCCAGTCGAGCCCGCCCGTGAAACCAGTCCCGCAGGTGTCCCGAGCCACCGTGGCGGTCGACCGAGCTATAAGGTGGATCGGTCACCAAGAGGTCGATCGATCCAGCCGGCAGCGATCCAAGGAGCCGCTCGGCCGACATCCGGTAGACCCGGACACGGTCGGCCTGTCCGACACCGCGCCCCGATGGAGCCGGTGACCGGGCGGTCATGGCGTTCCCCCGTCGCGCTCGACCGCCGGCTCGAGGCCGGCGGCGGCCAGCACGAGCCGCCGAGCCCAGCGGAGACGGCGGCTCGTCGTCTGCTCGCGCTGGCGGACCGCTCGACACGCCAGCGAGCAGGTGGCCGCGGGTCTACCAGGCGAGCGATAGCGAAAGTCGTGCCCGCAGACGGCGCAGGTCCCGGCCCTCACCCTGCGTCCCCCACGAAAAGGCGTCGACGCGACAGTGCGACCCGATCTCGCCCCTCGGCAGGTGATCGCCTAGGGCGTCGGGGCCGCCGGGCTCCAGGGACGGGCTGGCGCTCGCCGAGATACGGGCGGACGAACCGCTCGAGGAGGTCGGCCCGGAGTTCGCCATCGGCGACGAAGGCCGCGGCGATGGTCCGACGGCGCCGTACCGCCAGTGCCACGTCCGCCCACCGCCGAGCGTGGCCAGGGGCCCAGCCGCCAGGACCACCGGCGAGGATGCGGAGCCGGCGGCTCATGGGGCGGTCTCCGAGGTTCCGAGGGCCGCCGCGAGTCGGACGAGATGCGCCTGGGCGGCGAGGGCGGCCGCACCGTTCCCCTCGGCCTCGGTCAGCCACCGGCGGGTCGTGAGGGGCACGTCGACGATCGTCTCGCCGGTGGTCAGCGGGACCGGCGCATGTCCTTCGAGGGCGCCGGCCTCGAGACGGACCTGGAGCCAGGCGAGCGCATCGGCGCCGTTCCCTCTCTCTTCTCTCTCTTCCTCAACGTTTAGAGAGAGAAGATCGGCACCATCGGCACCCTGAGCGTTGGCAGGGACCGACTGCGCCCCGGTTCGAGCATGGCAAGGGTGCCGATCATCGATCGGCACCCCGTCGGCACCATCGGCACCCTCCGGACCCGCGAGGGGATCGGCACCCCAGAGGGGATCGGCACCCCAGAGGGGATCGGCACCCCCGACGGCACCCCGATCGGGAGATTTGTTCGCCGTATCCGTGCTCGCCGCGACCTCTACGTCCGTCTGGGGTGCCGATGGTGCCGATCTCTTGGCCGAAACTTCATTCCTCGCGATCCGCCAGGTCTTGCGCCCTCGGACCTCCCGGGACTCAACGACGAGGCCGCGGTGCCCGACGCTCGGGGCGATCCGGCTCAACTGGGTCGACAGGGCGTTGGGGCTCTTCGGCCACGAGCGACGGTGGCGCGTCTCATCGTCCACGCGGGCGTCGAGCGCCTTGAGGAGTTCCGCGGCCGGCCCGTCGAAGGGCTGCTCTTCGACGAGGTCGGAGAGCGCGTCGACGATCGGGTAGGCGTCCAGCGTGATCTCGTGGCCAGCCGAACGATTGCCCTCGTATGCGGCGAGGAACGAGCCGTCCGGCCAGCCGCACACGCGCTCGAGGGAGACCCCGACCCGGGCGAAGTCAGCCATCCGGGGCTGCACCGGCAGCACGACCCCCGGCCGCTCGCGGAGCACGCCGACGATGAGATCGTAGAGTGCCCCGAGAACGCGCGGTCGGGCTGTCTCAAGCGCCCCCCAGAACTCGGCCTCCGCCACCCGGTCGGCGTCGGCGAGCGAGGGCAGCGTGAGGGTGAGTGCACGGCTCAGCAGGTCGCCGCGGGTCGCGAGATCCCCGATCCCGGTAATGATCACGGGACGGCGGGCCTTGATCGTGACGACCTCGGTATCCGTGTAGCGCGCCCGCCGCTGGAGCCCGGCGCCCTCGGCGAGTCGACAGAGCATGTCGCTCAGGCGGACGTCGAGACCGCTCAGGTTGTCGTAGACCGGACACCAGACGTTGGCCGCCGTGACGATCAGGTCCTCGTCGTCGCGCGGGGCCGTGGTGAGGGGTGCCTCGTCGGGATCGAGGAGCGCCCGCAACACCCGGGCGGTTGTGCTCTTGCCCGAGTCCTGCTGGCCGCCCAGGATGAGGGGCGGGTAAGGCCCCCACGGGAGCGACGCGAAGACGATCCAGGCGACGACCAAGCGCCACTGCGCCTCGTCAGCGACGTTCAGGAACCGCCGCAGCTCCTCGAGGCTCCCGCCCGTCACGGGCGCGGGGAGCGCGAGCGAGGAGCTCCCCCGCCGGAACCGCACCGGCGGCTCGGCGATGACCCGCCAGCTCTTGGCCGTGATCTCCACGGCCTGCCATTGCCCGTCGGCGAGGCCGAGGTAGACCACCCCGTCGGCCTCGCCTGTCCGCAGGAACACCTGGCGCTCGGGACCACCGTGGCGGGCTCGGGCGGCGAGTGAGCGGAGCGCGTCCTTGAGGGCGGCCTCGCGGGGAGCCCCCTGGTAGGCGCTCCAGTAGCGTTGGCCGAGCCAATCGGCGAGCCCGCGCGACGGGATCGACCACGTCTCCCGATGCCCGTCGACCCGCACATCGGCGAACGGCTCGCCCGCGGGCGTGTGGAAGAGTTCGGCCTCCTTGGCGAGCTCGAGGACCCGGTCCGACTCCGCCGGCTGCCGTCGACCGCCCGCCGGCGCGGCCTCGGAATCCCGGCGGTCCGGCGCCACGGGCTCTATGGCCACCGCCCCGTCGAGGAGCGCGCGCACATCGTCGGCCGTCTTGCCGTCGGCGAGGAAGTCGGCGGCGTCCCCATGCTCCGGGGCCTCGAGCCACTCGACCAGGCGGACGCCCGAGACGATCCCGGCCAATCCCTCGGCGATCCGGCACATGTGCTCCCGACCCGGCTCGTCGTTGTCGGGCCAGAGGACGATCTGGCGTCCGGTGAGCTCGGCGAGGACCGTCGGCCCGGGACAGGCGGCGGCGCCGGTGGCGGTGCCAAGGGCGTGGATGCCGGCGGCCACGAGCGTCTCGGCCGCCTTCTCGCCCTCAACGACGACCACGACAGGATCTGGCCAGTCCCCGAGCCGATCGATCCCGTAGAGCGGCAGGTCGGCGAGGGGCAGGCCGCCGAGGCCCTTCGCGCCGTCGGGCCGTTCCCACCAGAGATCCTTGTCGCCGTCGGCCTTGTCCCTCCGGCAGTGGACCGCGACGAGGGCGCCGGTCGCGTCGCGGATCTCGTAGCGGGTGATCGTGCCGCCGGCGGTCATGGCCGACCAGCTCCGGCTTCGGCTGCCAGCCGTTCGAGGCGACGGACGACCTCGACGTAGGCGCGGGCCGGGCCGAAGGCGTCGACGGGAACCGGGATCGGGGCGGCCAGGTGGGAGAGATCCCCCGCGCTTGCGCCGGGCAGCAGCTCAGCGGCTGCCATGGCCGGCCTATTCGCGTCCACGGCCGGCCGCGATGAAGTCCGCGATCGATCCGGCCGCGACCAATCGCCGCCGGCCGATCTTGATCGAACGGACCCGCCCGGCGCCGATCTCGTCATAGAGGCGGGATCGGCCGATGCCGAGCGCGCTTGCGGCCTCGTCGACCGACAGGAGCCGCTCGGGCGAGTTGCCCGGCGGAGCGGCCTCTGTGACGGCGCCCAGGATCGCGGCCACCAGCGCGTCGACGGCGCCCCGGATTGCGCCCTCGTGGTCGGGGGTCATCGCTCGCGCTCGCCTACATCGGCCGAACGCGCTCGGCCGCCCGCGTCATGGGCACGGCGCGAGGCCCGTTCGATAGCCTCGACGAGGAGGGCCGCGGCCTCGTGCCGCGGTGCGCGGAAGTCTCGTCGAGCCAGGTCGCTGAGCTTGGCTCCGGCATCGTCCGGGATCGCGATGGTGAAGCTGCGCATAGCCGGAGGGTGCCACAGCGGGCCAGACCAATCCGTCCCGCAGATGTAGCGCAATCGGGGGCGGAATCCCCCCTCTTATTCCGGTAGCTCGCCTCGTTTGTGCCTAAGCCGGAGGCGGCTCAAGGTTTCGGGATCAATCTCTGGATAACCGTCGAGCGTCTTGAAGTGGGCGGCCACTCTGGGGATGGTCTTCGGCTTTTTCGTCAAGCCGTAGGCTCTTTCCCAGTGCTCCTCGAACAGCTCCCGCGTCCACGGTGGCCGCCCGGGTTTCCGTGGCGCCAGTCCTGCGGCCGCCTCACCGGATAGACCCCGCGGACGGTCGGTGATCGCGGGGTCGTCTTGTGGCCGCAACATGGCGATCGCTGTGAGGATCGCTTTCGCGTTCTGCCGTCCTTGCTCGCTCAGCTTTGGATACTGGTCACTGACGCACCACTGCCAGACGTCCTCGGGGAGGTCCGACCGCCCGCCGCGGGCCTCGCGCAAGGCTCCGACCCGGGCGACCGCGTCGGCGGCCCGGAGCCAGCCAAGGTCCTGGCCTGGCAACGGTGCCATCGCGTAGGCGTGCTCGAACCGGGTCGCATCAGGGAACGCCCGCCAGACGGCGACGTAGAGGTGGCCTGCCATCGTGCTGGCATCGAGGGCGGTCCAACTCGGGGGCAGCTCGGCGCCAGGCCGATCGCCGGTTAACCGTTCGCTCATGAGCGGACCTCCACGGGCCGGTCGCCCGGCCGAGCCGAGGGCTGCCCGCCAGCTCCGGGCGCAAGCGCCCGGTCCATGGCCGCAGCAGCCTCGTGCCGGAGGGCAGGCACGACGGCCGCGTAATGACTCGCGGTGATCGCGATGCCAGCGTGGCCGAGCCATTCGCTGATGACGGCCAGCGGGACGCCTTCGGCGAGCATCATCGTGGCCGCGGAATGTCGGAGGTCATGGAACGGCGTTGCTGACAGGCCCTTTTCGCTGATGACGGCGCGGAAGCGATGGGAGATGTAATCCGGCCGGAGCGGTCGGCCCACTGCGTCCGTGAACACGAGCCCGGCCCGATCCTGCCAGGCGGTCCCAGCGGTCGCCTGGTCGCGCTCCTGCGCGGTCCTGCGCCGTTCTAGGGCCTCGCGGGCGATCGTCGGGAGCGGGATCGTCCGGCGGCTGCGCGCCGACTTCGGGTCCGACAGGGAAAAGCCGCCGGCGGCGTTCCGGGCCATCGACCGCCTTACGCGCAACGCGCCGTCCGTCAGGTCTTCCCAGCCGAGCCCGAGCAGCTCGCCGAGCCGTAGCCCGGTCGTCGCGGCCACGGCGATGATCGGGCCGAGCGGATCATCCCGCGTGGCTTTGAGAAGCCGGCGCACCTGGTCGGCCGTCAGGTACGACACAGGTCGATGCGGGACGTAGGTTGGGGCGGCGTCGGCAGCGGCGTTCCGCCCGATCAGGCCGGTCCGCTGAGCATCGCCGAGCGCATGTCGCAGGGCCGATCGAATGTGCCGCGCCGTCATTGGCGAAATCGGCCTCGGCGGACGAGGATCGTCGGGCGCCCCCGGTCGGCCGTCCCGGAGGAATGACGCAAGCGCCCGCTCCACGTCGGCAGCCGAGAGGCGATCGAGCCGCCGAGCACCGAGCGCGGGGATCAGGTAGACACGGACGTACTGCTCGGTCCCGCGCCAGGTCGAGGGCCGCACCCGGCTGCGGTAGCGCTCAAGCCAGCCACGGAGGTATTCGCCGACCGTCAGGCGGCGGTCGGCGGTCCCGAGGGTGCCAAGGCGCAGCCGGTCGCGCAATCGGTCGAGCTTGTCGCGGGCATCCGCGGACGTCCCGCCTGAGACGACGCGGCGGCGGCGCGTGCCATCCGGATCGGTCCAGGTGACGGCGCCCCGCCAGCGGCCGTCGGCCGCTTCGTAGACGCTGCCCTCACCGGGCGAGCGCCGGCGGGGGCTATTGCCGGTAGACTTCACCATCGCGGGGGTCCTCCCATACAGGACTTCCGTCTCGGCGCTCCGGCTTGCTACAGGGCCGGGGCGCCGCTTACTGTCCGGGAGTGTACGCCTGTTGCTACCGGATTGCTACCGGGTCAAGACGCGCGGACTGCTGGCGAGCCAATTTTCGTGTTTGGAATT
>CAWJIC010000060.1:0-12482 GCA_963842755.1 uncultured Chloroflexia bacterium
GCTCGTTGTCTGCAATCGGCGGCTGGGGTCGGGCTCGGCTACAATCGGGGCGACCAGCACACGAACTCGGCCGGCCCCGGTGCGCCCGCCGATCCATTCCCAGGAGCCCAGACCGATGATCAGCACCGGTGAACTCGAAGGGCGTCGCCATCGAGCTCGACGGCGAGCTCTGGCAGATCCTCGACTACCACCACATCAAGATGGGCCGCGGCTCGGCCCAGGTCCGGATCACGCTGCGCAACATCAAGCGCGGCCAGACCGTGGAGCGCTCGTTCCAGGCCGGGACGAAGTGGCCGCGCGCCTCGATGGAGAAGCGCCCGGTCCAGTTCCTCTACCGCGACGGCGACGACTTCCACTTCATGGACAACGACACGTACGACCAGTTCCGACCTGACGGCCGAGCAGCTCGGCGACACCGCCCAGCTACCTGAAGGACGGGATGACCCTCGACCGGACGAGCTACCAGGGCGAGACGATCGGCGTCGAGCTGCCGGTGACGGTCGACCTCGCGGTCGTCGAGACCGAGCCCGGCTTCGCCGGCGACACCCAGACGCGGCGCGCGCAAGCCCGCCACGACCGAGACCGGGCTCGTCGTCCAGGTGCCGATCTTCGTCGAGCCGGGCGACACGATCCGCGTCGACACGCGGACCGGGGAGTACCAGACCCGGGTCTGAGCCCGTCCATGCGCCGCGCGGACCGAGCCGCCGACTGGGCCCTGCCGAGCTGGGACGCGTACCGCCGCTGCCCGCCTGGACGCTTCCACGACCCGGCTGGAGGGCCCGCCCGAGACCGCCTGGCGAGCGGCTCGCGCCGCGCGGCACGTTCGGCGCTGCGGATCCTCGGCGTCAGCGAGGTCACCCGGGCGATCCGCGAGCGCGTCCGCGCCGACCCGCGCCTGCGCGACCTGTGGGTCGAGGGCGAGGTCGGCCGGGTCACGGTCTCGTCGCGCCGGCCACGCCTACTTCGCGCTCAAGGACGAGCGCGAGCCAGCTCCAGTGCGTCTGGTTCCGCGACGACCGGGTCCGCTCGCCGTTCCAGCCCCAGACCGGGCTGCGGGTCGTCGCCCACGGCCGGATCGACCTGTTCGAGCCGCAGGGCGCGCTCCAGCTCTACGTCGAGTCGATCCAGCCGTCCGGGTTCGGCGACCTCGCGATCCGGTTCGAGGCGCTCAAGGCGACGCTGGCCGCCGAGGGCCTGTTCGACGACCGCCCGCAAGCGGCCGCTGCCGAGCCGGCCCGCGACGATCGCGGTCGATCACGAGCCCGACCGGCGCGGTCTGGCGCGACATCTGCCACGTCCTCGCCCGGCGCTGGCCGCTGGCGCGGGTCGTGCTCGTCGCCGTGCCAGGTCCAGGGCGAGGGCGCGCCGGCGAGCATCGTCGCGCGCGTTCCGGCGCCTGGAGCGCTGGATCGCGCAGCTCGCGGCGGAGGGCCGCGCCGGACGCGCGCCGGCGGTCACGATCCTCGCCCGCGGCGGCGGGTCGCTCGAGGACCTCTGGTCGTTCAACGACGAGCGGGTCGTGCGGGCGGTCGTCGCGCACCCGGTGCCGGTCGTGTGCGGCGTCGGCCACGAGGTGGACGTGACGCTGGCCGACTTCGCCGCGGACGTCCGGGCGCCGACGCCGTCCGCGGCGGCCGAGCTCGTCGTGCCGGACCGGGCGGAGGTCGCGGCGCGTTCGCGGCGGGCGGCGCCGGCGGCGGCGGCCATCGGGCGGCGCTTGCGGCGGCGGCGCGAGCTCGCCGCCGAGCGGCGGGCCCTCGACCGCTCCGTCCCGCGGCCCAGCTCGCCGCCGAGCGCGAGCGGGTCGGGCTGCTCCTCGACCGAGCCACCCGGCGGGCCGCGGCTCGGGCGACCCGCCGCGACGGTCCTCCTCCAGACGGGAGCGGACCGTCCGGGTGGCCCGATCGAGCAGCAGCCCGGCCCGCTCGCGGGCGGCGGCGAGCTGGGCCGCGGGACGGAGGCCGTCGAGAGCGCGCCGCTCGGCGGACACCTCACGCGCCGCCGTCGCAACCGTCCGCCCGATGACCGCCTCCAGCCGGCGCGCGTCCGCCGCGAGCGTCGCCGCGACCTCCGCCCGGTCCGGCACGACGATCTCGGCGGCCGCGGAGGGTGTCGGGGCCCGGCGGTCGGCGGCGAAATCGGCGAGGGTCACGTCGGTCTCGTGGCCGACCCCGCAGACGACCGGGACCGGGTGCGCGACGATGGCCCGGACCACCCGCTCGTCGTTGAACGACCACAGATCCTCGAGGGACCCGCCGCCACGAGCCAGGATCGTCACGGCCGGCGCGGCGTCCGGCCGACCCTCCGCGTGACACTGCGCGACGTAGTCCGCGATCCGCCCCAGCGCGCCGACGATGCTCGCCGGGCGCCGGGTCGCCCTGGACCTGGCAGGGTGCCAGGACGACCGCGGCCAGCGGCCAGCGCCGCTCCAGGACGTGGCGGATGTCGTGCCAGACCGCGCCGGTCGTCGCTCGTGGCGACGGCGATGACTCCGGGACGCTCCGGCAGCGGTCGCTTGCGGGCGGCGTCGAAGAGGCCCTCTCGCCGCCAGCTTCGCCTTGAGCGCCTCGAACCGGAGGGCGAGGTCGCCGAACCCGGCCGGCTGGACCGCCGAGACGTAGAGCTGGTAGACGCCCTGGGAATCGAACACGTCGACCCGGCCGTGGGCGACGACCCGGAGCCCGGTCCGCGGCTCGAACGGCGAGGCGAGCCGGTCGTCGCGGAACCAGACGCAGGAGAGCTGGCTCCGTTCGTCCTTCAGCGTGAAGTAGGCGTGGCCGGCGCTCGAGACCGTGACCCGGCCGACCTCGCCCTCGACCCACACGTCGCGCAGCCGCTCGATCGGCGCGAACGGCATCGCGGACGGCCCGGGTGACATCGCTGACGCCCAGGATCCGCAGCCCGAACGTCCCGCGCGGCGCGAGTCGCTCGCCAGGCAGGTTTCGGGGGGGCCCTCCAGCCGGGTCGATGACAGCGTCCGGCGGCGCGTCGGTCGCGTCCCAGGACGGGAGGGCCCAGTTCGGCGGCTCGTCCTCGCGGCGCATGGAAGGGCTAGACCCGCGTCTGGTACTCGCCCGTGCGCGTGTCGACCCGGATCGTGTCGCCCTCCTCGACGAAGATCGGCACGGTCACGACGAGCCCGGTCTCGGTCCTGGCAGGCTTGCGGGCGCCCGTCTGGGTGTCGCCCGCGAAGCCCGGCTCGGTCTCGCTCACGACGGAGGTCGACGGTCACCGGCAGCTCGACACCGATCGTCTCGCCCTGGTAGCTCGTCCGGTCGAGGGTCATCCCGTCCTTGAGGTAGTGGACGGCGTCGCCGAGCTGCTCCGCCACCAGATGGAACTGGTCGTAGGTGTCCGTGTCCATGAAGTGGTAGTCGTCGCCGTCGCGGTACAGGAACTGGACCGGCCGGCGCTCCATCTGGGCGCGCGGCCACTTCGTGCCGGCCTGGAACGACCGCTCGACGGTCTGGCCGCGCTTGATGTTGCGGAGCGTGATCCGGACCTGGGCCGAGCCGCGGCCCATCTTGATGTGGTGGTAGTCGAGGATCTGCCAGAGGTCGCCGTCGAGCTCGATGGCGACGCCCTTGCGCAGCTCGCCGGTGCTGATCATGCGGCTGGGCTCCTGGCGGTGGCCGGCGGGCGCACGGCGGGGCCGCGCGCGAGTTCGTGTGCTGGTCGCCCCGATTGTAGCCGAGCGGCCCGACCCCGCGGATCGCGCTCGACCGCGTCAGCGCCGACGACGACGACGTCGCGCGGGAAGCGGGTCAGCCGCTCGACCCGCCCGGCGGCCAGCGTCGAGCAGCGACGAGGTCCTCGATCCGGACGCCGGTCTCGCCCTCGAGGTAGATGCCGGGCTCGACGCGAGAAGACCGTCGGGCTCGGCAGCGGCGTCGTCGGTCGCGCGCTGGCCCAGGCACGGCAGCTCGTGGGTCGCGAGGCCGATCCCGTGGCCCGGGCCGTGCCCGAAGTGGTCGCCCGTGGCCGGCGGCGTCGATGACGGCTCGCGGGCGAGCGCGTCGAGCCGCCGTCCCGCTCGGCAGCGGCGCCATCCCGCCCGCGACGGCCGCCTCGAGCCCCTCGATCGCCGCAGCCTGGGCGGCCGCGACGAGCTCGTAGACCGCGAGGTCGCGGCCCGCCGGCTCGCCCACGAACAGCGTCCGGGTCATGTCGCTCCGGTAGCCCGCGACCTGGGCGCCGAAGTCGAACAGGAGGACCTGCCCGGCGATGACCGGGCCGATCCCCCGGCGAGCCGTGCGGCAGCGCGGCCTCCGGCCCGGCCAGGCAGGCGACGTCGAACGCGAGCGCCTCGGCGCCGCCGGTCCGGATCAGCCACTCGAGTCGCAGCGCGAGCTCGGCTTCCGTGACGCCCGGGCGGATCTCCGGGAGGAGCGGCGGCGAGCGCCCGGTCGGCGACCGCGCAGGCGGCCGCGACGCGTTCGAGCTCGGCCGGCTCCTTCGTCGCCCGGTCCGCCTCGATCCAGCCCTCGACCGGGACGAGCTCGACGTCGGGCGCCGCCGCCTGGAGCCGCGTCCACGTCGCGTGGCTCACGGCGCCTGCCTCGACCCCGACCCGGCGCGCCCCAAGCGACACGACCAGCGCCGGCCAGCGCGCCGCCAGGTCCGCCGTACACGGGCTCGATCCGGGCGTCTGGCGCCTCGCGCCGAGCCTGGATCGCGTAGCGACTGTCGGCGAACAGAACGACCTCGTCCGCCCCGACCAGGAACCAGCCGGAGACCCCGGCGACCTTCTCCTCGCCGTCGCCCAGGCTGAACCCGGTCAGGTAGCGCATGTGCTCGGCGCGGATGCCGAAGTAGGCGTCCAGGCCGGCAGCGGCGAGCCGGGCGCGGAGCCGGGCGAGGCGAGCCGGGCGGGCTTCCCGATCCGCCAGGCTCCAATCCAGCGGGCAGGTCGCGGCCGAGGGCGCCGCTGCGAAGTCGTCGGGCCGCGGACAGGCGATCGACCCGCCGGACGCTCATTTCGTGTAGCCGTACTTCTTCAGGTTCGCCTGGTGCTCCTTGTACGTCTTCGCGAAGGCGTGCTTGCCGCCGCCGTCGGGGATCGCCACGAAGAAGAGGTAACCCGCCTTCGTCGTCGGGTTCGAGCGCCGCGTCGATCGAGGCGACAGTGGGCGTGCAGATGGGACCGGGCGGCAGGCCCTTCGACCTGGTAGGTCTGGTACCCCTGCAGCTCCGCGGGTACCTGGAACGCCTTGAGGGCGCCACCCGGCGGCGACCAGAACGCGTAGGTCTGCCACTCGTCGAACTTGAGCTTCGCGAGCTGCATCGTGTCGTTCGCGTAGAGGACCGTCGGGTCCGCGTTGAGGATGTACGGCCGGCTTGTCCAGCCGGTTCTGGTAGACGCCGGCGATGAGCGGCCGCTCCTCGTCGAGGGCCGCCTCGCGCTCGACGATCGAGGCCAGGCTGAGGACCTGGTAGAAGGTCAGCCCGCGCGACTTCGGGACCTTGAGCCGGTCCGGGCCGACGGTCGCGTAGAACCGGTCGAGCATCCGCCGGATCAGCTCGTCCGGGGTGATGTCGGGGAGGGCCCGATAGGTTGCCGCCGCGAGGAACCCTTCGAGCGAGGCACCCTTCGGCAGGTCCAGCCAGGGGTAGTCCTTCAGGAGATCGGCCGGCGGGTTCTTCACCTCGTCGTAGAACGCCCGGACGTCCATCGTCAGCAGCAGGGTCTGCAGCTTCGCCGTGATCTGCTCGAGCCGGAGGCCCTCGCGCAGTCCGATGGTGATAGCCTGGTCCTTGGACACCAGGAGCGCGGTCACGAGCTGGTCCGGGGTCATGTTCCGGCGCAGGATGTAGGTCCCGGCCTCGAGCTTGTCGGCGAGCTTCCGCTCGGTCGTGATGAACACAAACGCCCGGGCGTCGCCCAGGAACTCTTGCGCCGCGAGGCGCTCGGCGATCGAGCGCGCCGTGTCGCCGTCCGCGACGGTGAACTCTACCTGGGCCGGGTCATCGCTCGCGGGGCTCGTCAGCGCCGGTCCGAGGTCCTCTCGAACGAGATCGGCGACGAACGGGAGGCCCAGCGCGCTCGGGTTTTCCGTGGCCCAGTCGACGACAACCCCGGCGACGACCGGGCGAAGGACGGTGAGCGCGACGACCAGCACCAGCGCGGCGAGGACGCCGATGAACAGGACGAACCGGACGACGCCGCCGAGCCCGAACCCGCCTCGAGCGCCCGGGGGCGGCAGCGGCGGGCGGCCGCCGGCCCGCGGCGACTCGCCACGGCGGACCCGGCCACCCGGGGGGCTGACGCCCGCCGGACGAGCGAAGTGCTCGTCGTCGATCTCGAACGAGGTCAGGCGATGGGCCTGGGAGGTGCCGCGCCGGTCTCCCCCGCCGCGGAAGGTCATCGGTCGCCTCCTGCCCGGGCCCGGGCGTCAAGCTCGTCCTGGAGGATGATCGCGGCGGCCTCCCGGTCCACCCGCGCACGGTACGCGTCGCGCTGCGTCTTCGACGGAGCGCCGCCGGAGCGGCCGCGCTTCATCGGCCCGAGCCGCTCCTCGGCGAGGTGGCTGGTGAGTCGCTCGTCGCGGAAGGTGATCGGCAGGGCCACGAGCCCTGTGACGGACTCGACCCAGGCGCGCGTGACGCCGGCCTGGGTGCCCTCCACGCCGGACGCCTCGAGGGGCAGCCCCACGACGAGCTCCGACGCGCCCTGCTCGGCGATGAGGCGCAGGAGGGCGGCGGCGTCGGCAGCGGGCGTCCTCGCGCGGCGCAGCGTGACCAGCGGCACGGCTGCGCCGTCGGCGTCCGCGACCGCGATCCCGATCCGACGCTCGCCGAAGTCGATCCCGAGGAGCCGGCTCACGGGGCGGGGGTACCGCCCGGCGACGGCGACGCGGCCGTCCCGGCGATCCCCCCGATGGTGAGCTCGAGCCTGGCGTCCAGGGTCGGGATCGTCGACGCGAAGCCCGGCCACGTGTCGATGGTCACCGTCCCATACTGGCTGAGGATCCGCCGAGCCTCGTCCACGGGCCTGCCCTTGATCTCCGCCCGGAGCTGCGCCGGATCGAGCGTGGGGATCGTCGCGGCGCTGGCCGAGGCGCGAAAGCCGACGATGTCGCCATCCGCCTGGCCCTCGCCGATAGTGACCGCGACGGAACCCTCCTGGAGGGAGTGGCCAGCCGTGATCGAGCCCTTGATCCGCTCGGCGGCGACCTGCTCGACGAGCGCCGTGTCCACGGCCACGACCGTCCCACTTGCATCGAGCTGGAGCTGGAACACCGGCTCCTCGACGTTGAGCAGGGTCGCCGGGTCCGGCGTGGGCAGCGGCTCGGCCATCGCCGCGGTCGCCGGGAAGGCGGTGGCCCCGCCGGCCAGCTCGTCAGGCGCCTTCGCCCATGCCCCGAACTGGTCCTGGACCTGCTTCGTGAGCGCGGCTTTCGCGGCGTCGATGTCCTTCTGCGAGACCCGGGCGAACTCCTCGCGCTTGCCGCCGGTCGTGGGATCCGGATTGGTGACGGCGATGAGGTTGCTGACGAAGGAATCAGGACCCCGGGTGATCGAGTTGGCCTCGACGTTGCCCGCGGGACCGGCCCGCAGCGCCTGAATGGGAGCGGTCGCGACGCCCGGGGTGAACTCGGTGACTTGCGGCGGCGCCTTGGCCTTGGGGACGACGACCGTCTGGGTCGTGACGAAGACGATCCCGGAGATGGTCGCGACCTGCGTTCCCGCCCTGACCTCGACCTTGAGGAACGTATTGCTGCTCGTGAACCGGACGGTCCCCTTGGCCTTCGCCTGGACGACCCGCTTGCCGGTCGCCGGGAACTCCCCGGACGCGTTGAAGTCGTGGCTCAGGCGGGTCGCCGGGACGATCCCCGCCACCGCGTCGATGGCCGTCGCGTCCGGGTCCGCCCGGACGGGGACCTCGATCGGGCCGAGCGTCTCGGGGCGCGGGGTGACGACGACGGTCGCGCTCGGCAGGACCAGGTAGCCCCCGACGCCGAACGCGGCGACGAGCGTGAGGACGACTCCCACGAACGCCAGCCTCCGGCCGCCGCCCGTGCGACCGGGCCGGGCGCCGGCGACGACAGGGAGCGACGCCGCACCGGAGCGGGCGCGCGGCTCGCTCGATGGCGGGGTCATTGCCGCGGTCGGCGCATCCGCGGCGCGACGCGTAGCCGCCGGGCTCGAAGGCGACGGAGACGAGGCGCCAGCCGGCGTGCCGTCAACGGGCAGGTCGTCCCGACCGACCGTCCCTGCGGCCGCCAGCGCCGCGCCCGCGGCTTCGGAACTTCGCCCGGACGAGGGCGACGCGAGCCGGCGGCTGCGGCGCAGCGATCGACCCCTCGAATTCGCCGACCGTGGCGTAGACGGGCAGGCCGGCGGATGCCGCGATGGCCCGGGCGGCCGGATCCGCGGCCACGATCGACAGGCCGCGATTCCGCTCGAGCGCTTCCCGGGCCAGCAGCCGGAAGTTCATCCGGGACGTCGCCAGGCGCGAGCCCGGCGGGAGAACGAGGGCGACCTTGGGGTCGACCGCGTCGCGGATGCGGCCGGCCGCCGTTGTGATCTCGTCGTCGCTGTCGAGATACAGGATCGTCGCCATCAGGCGAGCCTAGACCTTCATCGCGCGGAGGACCCGGCGCAGGGCGGCGTCGAGCGGATCCTCCTCGGACTGGAGCTCGATCGCCTGGTGGGCGAGGCTGAGCGGCGTGACGTCCTGCTGGTCGACGAGGAGCTTGGTGGCGTCGACCATCGAGGCGACCTGGTCCGGCGACATGATCGCGACCTCGGGCGGTCGCGCGAACGGAAGGTGCTTCCAGAACCGCTCCGCCGCGAGCGCGGCCTGGATCTCCGGGAGGCGCGAGCCGCCCCCGCACAGGTGGATCCGTCCCGGCAGCAGGTCCCCGCCGGCGAGCTCCTCGACGACGAGCTCGACCCCGGCCGCCCAGACCGCGACGTCGTCGGCGACGATCGCGGCGACCGCGTCCCGGTCGTCGACCTCCAGGCCCCGGGCGTAGTCCACCTTGAGTGCCTCGGCCCGTGGGAACGGCAGGTCGAGCCGATCGGCGATCGACTTCGTGAACGCCCGCCCCCCGAGGGCGAACATCCGGGTGCCCTCGATCCCGCCCGCGCGGACCAGCGCGATGTCGGTCGTCCCGCCGCCGATGTCGATGAAGATCGCCCCGGCCTGCTGGACCTGCTCCGAGCCGAGCACCCGGGCGACGGCGTACGGCTCGGCGACGATCTCCAGGAGCTCGAGGTCGAGCCGGCTGGCCACGCTCTCGAGCGCCCCGAGATGGACGAGTGGAGCGAAGGCGTTGAAGATGCCGATCTTCACGTGGCGGCCCTGGAACCCGACCGGGTTCGTCACCGGGTAGCCGTCGATGCCGGCGGAGGTCACCGCGGCATGGACGAGCCGGACGTCGACGTGGGGCAGGCCGGTCTCCCAGGTGATCGCCCGTTCGGCCTCCCGGAGGGCCTCCTGCTGGACCCCGTCGATGAGCCGCTGGAGCTCGGCGTCGGTGATCGGCTGGTCCGGCTTCCTGCGCTCCTGGCTGTGGGTGGTGGTGAAGCCCTTGACCAGCTCGCCGGCGATCCCGATGACGACCTGGCTCGGCCGGAAGCCGGCCATCTCCTCGGCCTCCTGGAGGGCGACCGAGCAGTTGTCGACAACCGCGGCGATGTCGGCGACGGTCCCCGACTGCATGTGGGACAGGCCCTGGCGCTTCCGTCCGACGCCGCGGACCGTGCCCCGGCCGTGGTCGTCGATCTCGAACACGAGGGCCTTGGCGAACTCGGTCCCGATGTCGAGCGCGGTGCAGGCGGCCAGCGCCGGCACCTCGTCACGGTTCAGGATCCGGCGCCAGAAGGCCATCTAGCCGGACGTCCCGGTGGTGGGGCGCACAGCTTGCGCGATCGCCTCGAGCGCGGCGGGAAGGCCGTCGCGGCGGTTGCCCCTGGCCTGGGCCATCTCGGGTCGACCGCCGCCTCGGCCGTCGATGTGCGGGGCCGCCCTGCGAACGAGCTCTCCGGCGGCGATGCCTCGGGCCACCAGGTCGTCGCTCACCGCCACGAAGATCTGGGGCTCGTCGGCGTCGAGGCCGAGCGCGATGACGCCGGACGGCAGCAGGCCCCGCAGGTCCTTCGCAACCGCCTTCATCGCGTCGATCGTCCCGAAGGGGCCCGCGTACGTGACGAGACGCATCCCTGGAGCGGACTCCACGGCCCCGGCCGCAAGCTCCGCCGTCTTCGGCAGTCCACCGGCGGCGCCCGCCTTCATCCGTCGCCTCGCCTCCCGCAGCTCCGCTTGGAGCGCAGCAACCCGGTCCGGCAGCCCCTCGGTCGAGATCGCGCCCGCGACCTCCGCCGCCCGCTCGAGCGTTGCCAGCCGGCCCGCGACGAAGGCGTCGGCGCCGTCCCCCGTCAGGGCCTCGATCCGGCGCATCCCGCTGCCGATGCTCCGCTCGCCGACGATGACGAACCCGCCGATCTGGCCCGTCGCGCGGCAATGGGTCCCGCCGCACAGCTCGTGGCTGAAGCCGTCCACCCGGACGGTCCGGACGGTCTCGCCGTACTTCTCGTCGAAGAAGGCATCGGCGCCCGCCTCGATCGCCTCGCGCATGGTCATCAACGACGGAGCGACGGTCCGGTCCTCGCGGATGATCCGACGGACCTCGTCCTCGATCGCCCGCCGCTCGTCCGAGGTCAGCCCGCGGTCCAGCGGGAAGTCGAAGCGGAGGGCATCCGGGGTGACGAGCGAGCCGGCCTGGCGGGCCCGCTCCCCGACCACGTTCCGCAGGGCGCGGTGGAGGAGGTGCGTGCCGGTGTGATTGCGCATCGTCCGGGCGCGGCGGACCGCGTCCACCTCGGCGGTCAGCGTCTCGCCCGCGCGGACCCGGCCGCGGAGGACGCCCCGGTGGACGACCAGGCCGGCGGACGGCCGCTGGGTGTCCTCGACCCCGAAGACGACCGCCCCGTCGGCCGAGCGAAGGATGCCCCGGTCGCCGACCTGGCCGCCGCCCTCGGCATAGAAGGGCGTCCGGTCGAGGACGATCTCGGCCGCGGCGCCCGCCTCCGTCCGGAGCTCGGCGTCGTCGATCGCGGTCAGTTCGTCGTATTCGATCCCCTCGCGGAGGATCGCCACGATCGTGCCCTGGGTCGTCGTCGTCTCGTAGCCCAGGAACGTCGTGTCACCCACCCGGCGGACGATCGACTCATAGAGCGAGGTCAGCTCGGCGTGCCTGGCAAGCTCGGCCTTCCGGCCACCCCGACTCCGCTGGCGCTGCTCGGCGAGCGCGGCCTCGAACCCGGCACGGTCCACCGCGACGCCGTACTCGGCCGCCAGCTCGATCGTCAGGTCGATCGGGAAGCCGTACGTGTCGTGGAGGCGGAACGCGATGTCGCCTGACAGCACGGGCGCATCCGCCGCAAGGTCCTCGGGGCGCCGCCCGACGGTCCGCTCGTCGGAGGTCAGTGGGATGAGCGCCTCCTCCAGGAGACCCTCGCCCGAGGCCAGCGTCCTCGCGAACTGTGTCTCCTCATGGGCGATGACATCCTGGATCTGGTTCTGTCGCTCCTGCAGGATCGGGTAGGCGTCGGCCATCGACTTGATGACCCCGTGGGACAGCTGGGCCAGGAACGGATCGGTGCGCCCGAGGAGCCGACCGTGGCGTACGGCTCGTCTGATGATCCGACGCATGACGTAGCCGCGGCCTTCATTCGATGGGCGAACCTCATCGGCAGCCAGGAAGGTCGCCGCGCGGACGTGGTCGGCGATGACCTGGTAGCTAAAGCGCTCTGCCTCGAAGCGTTCCGGGTCATGGCCGAGCATCGCCATCAGCGCTTCGTGGATCGGGGCGAACAGGTCCGTGTCGTAGTTGCTGGGGACCTGCTGGAGGACGCTGGCCAGGCGCTCCAGGCCCAGCCCGGTGTCGACGCTCGTGAACGGCAGGGGCGACCGGCCCTCGGGGCGCTGGTCGAACTCCATGAACACGAGGTTCCAGATCTCGAGCCAGCGCGGGCAATGCTCGGAGTGGTCGGGCGTGCAGTTCGGGCCCTCGGACAGGTGGGCGCCGCGATCGAAGTGGATCTCGCTGCACGGACCGCACGGGCCGGTTTCCGCCATCCGCCAGAAGTTCTTGTCATCCCCGGCGTCGACGTCACCCCACTTCGCCATGCGCTCGGGCGGCAGGCAGATCTCGTCGCGCCAGATGTTCCAGGCGACCTCGTCGTCCCTGTACGTCGTGGCCGCCAGGCGGTCCGCCGGGATCCCGAACTCGACGGTCAGCAGCTCCCACGCCCAGTGGATGGCCTCGCGCTTGAAGTAGTCGCCGAAGCTCCAGTTGCCGAGCATCTCGAAGAGAGTGTGGTGGCGGGGCGTCCGCCCGACCTCCTCGAAGTCGTTGTGCTTGCCGGCGACCCGCAGGCAGCGCTGGTAGTCGACCGCGCGGTTGTAGCTCCTGGTCTCGGCCCCGGTCAGGACCTCCTTGAACTGGACCATCCCGGAGTTCGTGAACAGGAGC
>CAWJIC010000061.1:0-4236 GCA_963842755.1 uncultured Chloroflexia bacterium
CAAGGTAATTCCCTTGACAGACTTCGATGACCGGTTCAGCAAGGGTGCCGCGCTGCTCCTCGATGGTTGCGAGCGTCAGGTCGAATGGAGCCGCCCCGGCCAGCCAGGTCTGGTCGTGAAGCTTGGCGGCATCGACAACCGCACCATGGCTGAGCTGTTCCGGGGCCGGTATCTCGAGGTGCCTGACGAAGCCGGCCGCATACTCGATCAGGGACGCTACTACCACCACCAGGTCGTGGGGCTGCCGGTGCAGACGGGCTCGGGGCGACCGCTGGGCACCATCGCAGAAGTCCTCGAGCGTCCGGCGAATGACGTTTGGGTCAGCCGCGAGGGCTCGTCGAGCACCTGATCCCGGCCACGCGGGACGCGGTCTGGAAGTGGACCTCGAGGCGCGCCGGGTCGTCGTCGCGGACTGGCTGGTCGAGATCGAGGACGCGAGGAGCATTACGAATCGCGATGCGGTTTGACGTCGTCACGATCTTCCCCGGGCATGTTCGGACCCGTGTTCGAGCACGGGGTGGTAGGCCGTGGCATCGAGCGCGGGGTGGTCGAGGTCCACACCCACGACCTCCGCGACTACACTCATGATCGCCACCGGCAGGTGGACGACATGCCCTTCGGCGGAGGCCCTGGCATGGTCATCAAGCCCGAGCCGGTCTTCGAGGCCGTGGATTCGATCCGCCCTCACAATCCCGGGCCGGTCGTGCTCATGGAGCCGTGGGGCGAGCGTCTCGACCAGAGGCTCGCCGAGGAGCTGGCGCCGAGCCAGGCGTGATCATCGTGTGCGGCCGATACGAGGGCATCGACGATCGGGTGCGGACCGGACTGGCGGCACGCGAGATATCGATCGGCGACTATGTCCTCAGCGGGGGCGAGATCCCCGCGATGGTCCTGATCGATGCTGTGGCTCGGCTGGTACCGGGCATCGTCGGAGATCCCGAGTCGCTGGCACAGGACAGCTTCTCGGACAGGCCGCCGGGATGGCCGCAGTTCACGCGCCCGGCAGACTATCGGGGGTTGATGGTCCCCGACGTGCTCCTTTCCGGTGACCACGCCCGCATCAAGCAATGGCGCCGCCGTCAGGCGGCCGAAAGAATCTTCCGCCCATACCAAGGAGTTAGAAAAGACATGAACGTCATCGAGCAGCTCGAGAAGGAGCAGCAAAAGGACAAGGTGCCCGCGCTTCGTGCGGGCGATACGGTCAAGGTACACGCCAAGGTCGTGGAGGGCACCCGGGAGCGCATCCAGGTGTTCGAAGGCATCGTCCTGCGCGTCACCGGCGGCGGCCTGCGGCAGAACTTCACCGTCCGGCGCGTCACTCACGGCGTCGGAGTCGAGCGCACATTCATGATCCACTCGCCGCGCATCGACAAGATCGAGGTCCTGCGCCATGGCGACGTCCGCCAGGGCCGGCTCTACTACCTGCGCGGCAAGGTCGGCAAAGAGGCGCGCATCCGCGAGCGCCGGCAGCTGCCGCGGCGAGCCGAAGCCGAGGCCGAAGAACGAAAGAGGAAGAGGGTCCGAGGAGTAGCTCCCTGTTAAGACGGCGCTGGTGCCTGACGCGCATCGTCGGTAATCTCGCGTCATGAAAAAGGGCCCCCGCCGACTCACTGCGAAGCCTCGGAGTCGGTGGGGCTGAGTCGGCCGATGCTGTGGCGCTACGAGCGGATGGCCGTGTCGATGGGCTATTCGGTGATCGCCGGCGTCGACGAGGTAGGGATGGGTCCGCTCGCGGGCCCGTCGTGGGCGGCGCGGTCGTGCTCGAAGTCGGCGCCAGGATCCCGGGGCTGAACGACTCCAAGCTGCTCACGCCGACGAGCGTGAGCGCCTGGACCGCATCATCCGCCGCCGCGCCTTCGCCTTCTCGATCTGTGCCGTCGACCACGCCCAGGTCGACCGCCTCGGGCTGATCAAGGCTCGACACCTGGCGACGGCCGGGGCAGTGGCGGGACTCAAGATTCCCGCGGAGTACTTGCTTGTCGACGCCTGGGACGTGCCGGAGGCCCCCTGCCACAGATGGCGGTCGTGAGAGGCGACCGCACCTGCGCGTCGATCATGGCCGCGAGCATCGTCGCCAAGGTCGCGCGGGATCAGACCATGGTCGAGTACGACCGCCTGTACCCGGGCTATGGGTTCGCCTTCCACAAGGGCTACGCCACACCGGAGCACCGCGCGGCGATCCGCCGCCTCGGGCCGAGCCCCATCCACCGGACCTCGTGGGCGCCGTTTCGAGAGTTCGCCGCCAATTAGTTCTGGGCAGGCTGGCGAGAAAGCCGCGGCTGAGCTCCTCAAACGGCGGGGCTACGAGGTGGTCGGCGCCGGCTTCACTGCCCGCCGGGGCGAGATCGACCTCGTGTGCCGGCGCGGGCAGGAACTGGTCATTGTCGAGGTGAAGACCAGGACGAGCACCGGCTTTCGGAACGCCGGCTGAGGCGGTTGGCTCCCGCAAGCGGAAAGCGCTGGCGGCTGCCGCGTCCGAGTATCGGTTGCTGGCGGGCTGGAAAGGACCGATCCGCTACGCGATCGTCGGACTTGTCGCAAGACCTGATGGGAGCTTCGACAGCGAGCTCATCGAGGACCCGTTTCAGTAGACCGTCGAGGTCGAATAATGACGCGATGCTTCCCTCGAACGAGCGCAGCCGCGGAGTTGGCGACACAGCAACACGCCGACGAGGGCGACGCGCGGCGACCAGCAGAACGCCCCGCCAAAGATCATCCCGAAGCCGACGCTGGAGTGGACGGGATCGGCCCGAGGTTCCGGCGCCACTCGCGGCCTGCTCGCCGAAGAGAAACAGCGCCAGCGCGCCGAGGCTCAAACCGCGAATCCAAGCGAACCGCCGATCGCGGCCAGGCTTCCAACCAGGCCGACCGCCCTGCGATCGTCGGTGGCGTCGAAACGGGGATCGATCGCTCCGCCGGAAACCGAGATCGATACGAATCCCGCAGCCAGCCACAGGCCGAGGATGACCAGCTCCAGCAGTTGCGCCAGGCCGCTCTTGCTGATAACGGCCACGGCGACGCTGAAAACGAGTACGTCGCGACCACCACTGGGAACGCGATGAAAACTTTCGCGCGGATGAGAGCCACATCGAAAGCGGAGCCATACGCAGGGAGTCGGAACCTGCGACGCTCGCTAGGGATCGAAGGCAGGGCCAGAGCGGAGGCCATGAACATCGAGAGAAACGTGACCAGGGCGACGTTCGACCAGAAGCCGCTCAAGCTGCGGGCAGGCTGGCTGAGCGCGGCGGCGTAGCCGACCGGGAGCAGGAGAGCCGGCAGGAGCCGGGTCAAACGGCGTACGTCGCGGCGGAATCCGAGCCAATCCTTCTTCGCCATCGCGATGTAGGGATTTCCATCTCCCCGCAGGGGAGAGGGTTGGGGAGAGGCTCGTCGCGTGGATCGGCGGCGCCAGATCGCCGGAGCGTCTCCGAAGACCCCAAGGCCCGCCAGCAGCGTGCGCTCATACAGGAGCTCCGCCGTCGTCACGAGGATCGCGGCCAGCAGGAGCGTCGCGAGCAGCCAGACAAGCGCGAAGGCGACCGACCCGCTCGCAATTGCGCTTAGCGCATGCCCGGGCCACGTCGTCGGCAGCCAGTCGATTCGCTGGACTAGCGAGGTAAGGCCCGAAACGTCCGGTCGGGTTCTGCTGCGGAAGGTCTGCCGGAGGCTGAGGTTCCAGGTGAGGTAGAGAGCCGCACCTGTCAGCCCGGCGACCGCCGCCGCCACGTCGCGCGCCAGCCGGGCGGGCACCCAGCGGACGATGACCGTCATCAGGATCGCCTGGACAGAGGTGACCAGCAGGACCTGGACGGCGATCAGAAGAATACCCAGCGGAAAGTAAATGTAGTGGTGCCCCCGTCCCAGCGCCGAGCCCAAGCACGGCGGCAAGGAGCACGCCGCTAATCAAGAGGTTCGCGGTCATGGCCGTCACGAGGCGAGCCGCGAAGATGTCGCGCGTCCGGACGGGCGCGACGACCAGCTGCAGTAGGTCGCGCCCGACGAACAGCGAGGCGATCACCGTCGGAAAGCCGATCAGAAGCATCAGCAGCGAGAGTCCCGTGAAGGCCGCCGCCAGCAGTGGATCGACCGCGAACGGCAGGAAATGGCCTGCGGTGACCCCTACTGTGAACGTGCCACCGCCGAGGAACGGAATCGCAAAAAGCAAGACGATCACCAGAGCCACGATGCGGCCGCGATTCCCCTTGAGCAATACGTAGTCGCGCCCAGGCTACACAT
>CAWJIC010000062.1:0-5239 GCA_963842755.1 uncultured Chloroflexia bacterium
GAGCGCTTCGCCCTCCGATGGGCTGCGGCCGGGGTTGGCCAGCAGGTCCACCGCGACCTGGGGCCGCGCCGCGTACACGATGCCGTCACGCTCCCAGGCCCGCTCGAACGCCACCGGGCTCCTCGGCCGCTCGAGAGGCGGCGCCGTGCGATTCGGCGCGGCACCCGGCATAGGCCACCCGTGCGCTCCGACCACTAAGGTCATGCCAACCGGTCCAGGCTCCCTGGGAGAAGGAGGCGGATGTTGTTGTCCTCGGCGGTCTGCGGATCCACGAGCGCGTTGGTCCGGGCAAGGTCCCGCTCGGCCGTCGCCCGCGTCTCGAAATCGACCTGGGCCGTGTAGCGCTGGGCGAAGGCGAGCACGGCCGCGATGGGGGCGAAGACGGCATTGTGCGTGGCGGCCTTGAGCGCCGAGAGATACTCGCCCCGGTAGACGGTCGGGATGACGATCCGGCCCTGCCGGGCCGCGGCGAGCTCGGCGTTCATCATCACCCGGGCGACACGACCGTTGCCGTCGGCGAACGGATGCACCTCGGCCACGAGGAACATGGTGAACACGGCACGGGCAAAGGGATCGAGGAGCGAGCGGCCCGCGTCGAAGCCGGCGCGAAGGGTGCCCTCGGCGAGCCGGGGGGCAACGAAGACCGTGGCGCCCGCGCGGTTGGCGCGTGTCTTGAAGCGCCCCGGGCCCTTGTCCGGACGTCCCTCCATGATCATCGCGTGGCGGTCCTTGAGCAGCTCGATGAGGTCATCCGCGCTGCCCGGCGTCCGTGCCATCTCCGCCGGGTCAGCGACGACCCGATAGGTGCCGAGCACGTCGTGCGCATCCTCGGGGCGGTCCGCGGGGATCGCGGCGTCGAAGATGATGGCGGCCGCTTCGTCGAGCGTGAACTCCGTGCCCTCGATGTAGTTGCTGAAGTAGGCCTCGTAGAAGGGAAGCAGCCGCCGACGCGGAGCCAGGTCAGGCAGATCGGGGAGCGAGGCCGGCGCCTGGTCGGCAAGGTAGGCCGCGGCGGTGGTGAACAGGGCCAGTCGCTCGTGGTCGTACGGATGGCCGGCGGCGCTCGCCTGGAGCGCGTGCGAGACCACGGCGTCCGCCGGGCCCGTGGACAGCGCCGCGCTGATGATCGTCGAGAGCTTGGCGAACGCATCCTCGCGCCCGGTCGCCAGCGCGATCTCGCGGGCCTGGTCGCGCAACGCGTTGAGCCTCGGCTCGCCGTGCCGAGTCGCGATCTCCGTGATCCACGCCTCGATCTCCTCCCGCGAGAGGCAGCGGCTGCCGCCGCCCGCGAGGTTGTCGAGGAGACCGCGGGCGGTCGAGGACACGGAGAACCCATCGAGGGCCTGGTCGCCTGGCAAGGGACCCGGGCCGGAGCGGGGCACGATCACGAGACCGGGCAGGGCAAGGGCGCGCCGGCGAGGGTGATCGACATAGAGATATCCGGAGCCGTCAGGACTGCCGGCTCGCGTCGAGCGATCGACGATCACCGCGCCCGGAAACGCGTGCGCGAGGATCCGCATCCAGTTGCGGCGCACGACCGCTTCGACCGGGTCCGTGGAGGGCGTGTAGATCCCCCGCGCGATCCGTCGAAGGCGCCCGGCCCTGGTCGCTTCCGACAACGTGGCGAGGCGCCAATCGGAGGCGAAGACAACGTCAGGCCATCGGGTGGTTGGTGGCATCGGTTGAAACGTCCCTGGAAGAGCCGGCCCCGCGATCGCGCGAGGTGCCTCGCCTCATTGTCGTTCCCTCACCCCGATAGCGCAAGGTCTGGACCGAACATTACGCATAGCGAACCCATGATGGGTCAGCAGGGGGCTGGAACCTCGCCGACCTTGCGGATGACTGGCTGCTCGCGAGCTGGCGCGGACCAGTTCCTTACGGTCTTGCGCGGCATCGAGCGTCATTCCGCTGATCGCGAGTGTGTGCCAGTACCCGCAGGCTTGACGAGCGTTCACACGCATGCCAACATGCGCTTCAACGCAGGAGACCTCGAATGACGCGCCTCGCCACGATCCTCGATGAGCGGAACATGAGCTACACGGCCGTGGCCGAGCGCGCGCATCTCCAGCCACGCACGGTCCGACAGCTCGCGAGCGGCGAGACGCCCATCGACAACGTGGCCGTCGGCACGGTGCGCAAGATCGCCTCTGCGCTCTCGCTGCCGGTTTCGGCCCTGCTGGAACCAGAGCTCGCCCATCCCGGCGACGCGTCGCTGTCGCGCGCCGCCCGCCTGTCCGCGGCGATCCGCGAGGTCATGTGGCCGGGCGCGCCGGTGGCCTACGCCTCACCGGTGGAGGACACCGCGCCCGACGAGGTCGCCGCTCTGCCGCCGGATGAGTTCTTCGCCGACATGCCGGCCATCGATGCCCGTCGGGGCTGAGGTCTATCGCGCGGTCGACGAGTCTGACGAGCTGTCGTCGGGTGACATCGCCTTCCTCTCGCTCGCTCGGACCCGGCTCGTCGGCGAGACCCCGCCAGGCGACTCGTTCGACCAGAACGGCCGGATCGACCCAGCTCACCAGCGTGGACGCGTAGGCCTGCTCGATCTCGTCCAGGTTGACCCGCCACAGGTCGGGTCGCCAGCGCTTGTGGCGCTCAGCCGTAGACGCGCCAGCGGCTCGAATACGGGCCCGACGATGCCCGCCCCGGACGCAGGCGAACGGCCCGGACCGGACGGAGGGAGGCCAGCGCAGCCGGCAGCTCGCGACCCGTCTCCTCGAGCAGGTACCCGAGGCGCTGGGCCGCTGCGGTGCTGCGCGCCAGCGCCCGATCAGCGGTGCGGGTGAGCTCGGCATCCGAGAGCGTGGCGAGGACCTCCGGCAGCAGCGAGCCGTGGGTCATCCAGGCGGGCTCGGCGAGGGCGTCCACCACGGCCTGTTCGCGGCCCGCGACGCGAACGGTGAAGCCCTCGACCGTCGTCTCGTATGCGTCGGCGTCCTGCAGCCACCGGGGTGCCAGCGCCACGGGGTGGACGGTCGCGCCCCCGATCGCGACCGGACGGCCGCGCTTGCCTAGGACCACGGTGATCGTGGGGACCGGCTGGTCGAGGAGCCCGTGGAACGCGAGCGCTGCGTCGGTCGTGACGTAATGGGGTGTCTCGGTGTACAGCCCGCTCGCGATGGCGATCGAGGGCGTCTCGCGCACGGGATCGACGACGACGTAGGCGCCCTGCTTGAGGCGTCGCAGCCGGCCGGCGGCCGCCAGGCGGCGCATGCAGACCTCCGGCTCGTAGCCGGGCGGGAGCAGGCCGGGTCGCGCGCGCGCCCAGGCCGCGGAGCGCAGGTCGAGGACCGCGAGGCGCTGGCGGAGGTACCAGTCGGGGATGTCGGCGCAGCTCATGGTGTCATCCGTGTCTCGCAACCGTACTGGCCTGTACGGGTGGTGTCAATGGATGACACCGTTGGATGCTGCTCGTGGAGCAGTGGCGGGATCGCCTGTCTTCTCACCTGGGGATCGACCGCAAGCGAGTCGGCATCATCCCCCGGGCGCAGGCGAACGGCCCGAACCGGTCCTCGCGGCCATCACATCTCCTCGAGGAGCCAGCGGGCGGCCGGCGCCCAGGTGATGCCGCGCGGCAGCGGGCGGCTCGGTGGTGCGGCGTCGAGCGTCACGAGGAACGGCCGCGTCTCGGGATGCGTCGGGGCGGCGGCCTCCAGCGCCCGCAGCTCGCGCTCCCAGGTCTCGTCGCCCTCGCTCTCAAGACAGACCTGGACCAGGAGCGGCGCGTCGCCGGCGCGGTGCGCGAGGAAGTCCACCTCGAACCCTTCCGCCGTTCGCACGTACGAGACCTCGAAGCCGCGGCGTTCCAGCTCGAGCATGACCACCGTCTCCAGCGCCATGCCCTGCTGCGCCCGCCCGCTGCGCTCGAACAGCGCGATCAGGCCCGGGTCCACCGGGTACGCCTTGCGCGGGTTCACCATCCGCTGTCGCTCGGAGGCGCTGTGCATGGCCACCGTGCGTACGAGGAACGCGTCCTCCAGGTGGGCCAGGTAGTCGTGCAGCGTGTCCTTTCCGACAGCCACCCCCTGGGAGCGCAGGGTGTCGTAGTGCTTCTTGACCGAGAAGGAACCGCCGGGGTTGGCCAGGAGCTGGCGCTCGATCCAGCGCAGTGCAAGGGGATTGCTCACCGCGTGACGCTCGATCACGTCGCGCAGCACCACCACGTCCACGTAGCCACCCAGCAGGGCGGCACGGTCGCGCGGCGAAGCGCCCTGCGCCTCAGGGAAGCCTCCCTCGGCCAGGTAGCGTCGCAACCGCTGATCCAGCGCCGTGCGGTCCACCGGCCCAAGGCTCTCGAAGGGTTGCGCTGGCTCGGCCCCGGCGTGGCGCAGCGCCTCGCGGAAGCTGAAGGGGTGCACCAGCACCTCCATCGCCCGGCCGCGCAGGCTGGTCGCCACCTCCCGGGAGAGGAGCTTGGCCGAGGAGCCCGAGACGAACAGCTCGACACCGCCAGCGTCCATCAGGCGACGGACGAGGCCCTCCCAGCCCGGCACGGTCTGCACCTCGTCGAGGTAGAGCGTCATCCCGCCCGCCTCGCGCCGGCCCGGGAACTGGCGCGCGTGCTCGTCGAGCAGCCACCCGAGCTCGGCCACGGACAGGCCGGCCAGCCGCTCGTCCTCCAGCGAGACCAGGAGCTGCGCTTCGGGCGTGCGACCCGCGGCCAGGCGCTCGGCCCGGCACTGGGCCAGGAACGAGGTCTTGCCGCCACGGCGCACGCCGATCACCGCGAACGCCTTGCCGGGGATTCCGGGCAGGCGCACGTCGCGCCGGGTCAGGGCGGGCGGTTCCGCCGCGAGCGACTCGGCGAGCTTCAGGCGCAGGAGGTCGTGGGAGATTGTCATTGCCAGAGGGACACGTTACACCATATCGGTCCTGCTGGGAATGACAAGACTGTCGAAGGAGGGGCATGCAGCTTCGGCGGGGCTCCCTGGCGCACGGCATGTTCCAACCCTCCGCAGCGTCCACCCGGTCGGCGCATCCGGGTCGCGACCTTGCGGGTCACCGAATCGCATCGTTCCCGTACCCGTGAGGCGGGTCGAGTCCGGGTGCCGGCGCGCGCATGCTCGCAACCACGGCGTGGTCCCGATCGGGCGAGGTCGGGCCCCCGCAGCGGAACGGGTGGCGGCGAAGCGGAGGTGCGGACGATGGGTCGACGGACGAGGATCGGGCTTGGGGCCCTGGGCGTGGCCGGAGCGATGGCTGCGCTGCCGGCGACCGCGGCGGCCGCGGACGGTACGGC
>CAWJIC010000063.1:0-231640 GCA_963842755.1 uncultured Chloroflexia bacterium
ATCGTTCCCGTACCCGTGAGGCGGGTCGAGTCCGGGTGCCGGCGCGCGCATGCTCGCAACCACGGCGTGGTCCCGATCGGGCGAGGTCGGGCCCGCGCAGCGGAACGTATGGAAGGGGAGGTGGACGGCGAAGCGGAGGTGCGGACGATGGGTCGACGGACGAGGATCGGGCTTGGGGCCCTGGGCGTGGCCGGAGCGATGGCTGCGCTGCCGGCGACCGCGGCGGCGGCGGACGGTACGGCGATCAGCTCGGGCGACACCGCCTGGCTGCTGATCTCGACGGCCCTGGTCATGGTCATGCTGCCGGGCCTCGCCCTGTTCTACGGCGGGCTCGTGCGCAGCAAGAACGTGCTGTCGACGATCATGCACAGCTTCTTCGGCCTCGCCCTGGTCAGCGTCACCTGGGTCCTGTGGGGCTTCAGCCTCGCGTTCGGGCCGGACGTCAACGGCTGGGGGCTGATCGGCGGCCTCGACTTCGTCGGCTTCGCCAACGTCGGCCTGACCGCGGACCCGCGCTATGCCGCCACGATCCCGTTCGTCCTGTTCGCGGCCTTCCAGCTGATGTTCGCGGCGATCACCCCGGCCCTGATCACGGGCGCGTTCGCCGAGCGCAAGCGGTTCACCGCGTTCGTGCTGTTCACCGTCCTGTGGTCGACGTTCGTCTACTCGCCGCTCGCCCACTGGGTCTGGGCGCCGGGTGGCTGGCTGCGCGGCCTCGGCGCGCTCGACTTCGCCGGCGGCACCGTCGTCCACGTCAGCTCCGGCGTGTCCGCCCTCGTCGCGGCGATCCTCATCGGCCGGCGCGCCTCGAGCGGCGATCGGATGGAGCCGCATGACGTCCCGATGACCGTGCTCGGCGCCGGCCTGCTCTGGTTCGGCTGGTTCGGGTTCAACGCCGGATCCGCGCTGGGCGCCACCGGCCAGGCCGCGAACGCGCTCCTGGTCACGAACACGGCCGCCGGCGCGGCCACCCTCACCTGGGTCCTCGCCAGCTACGTCCACCGGCGCAAGGTCAGCGTCATCGGCGCGGCCTGCGGTGCGGTCGCCGGGCTCGTGGCGATCACGCCCGCCTCGGGCTACGTCACCGCCGGCGGCGCGGTCGTCATCGGCCTCGCCGTGGGGGCGATCTGCTACTCGGCCACGCTCCTGCGCGAGCGGCTCAAGGTGGACGACGCGCTCGACGTCTTCGCCGTCCACGGGGTCGGCGGAACGTTCGGGGCGATCGTCACCGGGGTGTTCGCGGTCGCCGCGATCGGTGGCGCGGCCGGCGCGATCGAGGGCAACGTCCGCCAGGTCGGCATCCAGCTGGTGGCGGTCCTCGCGACCTACGCCTTCGCGGGCACGGCCACGTTCCTCATCGTCAAGCTCGTCGACGTCGTCCTCGGGATCCGGGTCGGCGCCCGGGACGAGGAGCTCGGCCTCGACCTCGCGCTCCACGGCGAGGCGGCGTACCAGGCGTGAAGCCTCCCGGACGCGCCCCGCTCTACGACCGGCGCTTCGAGCACGACGCCTGTGGCGTCGGGTTCGTCGCGGATGCGGGCGGGCGGTCGCGCGCACCGGGTCCTGCCCCTGGCCCTGGCCGGCCTCGCCTCGCTCGCGCACCGCGGGGCGTTCGCGGCCGACGGCGCCTCGAGCGACGGCGCCGGGCTGACCCTGCCGCTCGAGCCGGGCGTCCTGGCCCGGCTCGCGCCCGGGATCCACGGCCGGCCGGGCGTCGTCTCGCTCTTCCTGCCGCGCCGTCATCGCGGAGCGATGGCCGCGCGACGGATCGTCGAGGCGGCGCTCGCCGAGGAGCGGCTGCCGGCGCCGTCGTGGCGCCCGGTGCCGGCGGACCCCTCCGTCCTCGGCCGCGAGGCGGCGGCCAGCCGGCCAGCCTTCGCCCAGGCGATCGTCGAGCGGCCGGCCGGCCTCGGCGACGGCCGGTTCGAGCTCCGGCTCGTCCTCGCCCGGCGGCGGATGGAGGCGGCCGCCCGCGCCGCCGGCCGCGAGCTCGAGGCGTTCGCCGTTCCCTCGGCCTCGTGCCGGACCGTCGTCTACAAGGGCCTCGTGGCGGGCGAGCGGCTGGCCCAGCTCTACCCGGACCTCGCCGCGGGCCTCGCCGTCAGCCACGCCATCTTCCACCAGCGCTACGCCACGAACACCACCCCCGACTGGCGGCTCGCCCAGCCCTTCCGGGCGATCGCCCACAACGGCGAGATCAACACCGTCCGGACGAACCGCGAGCAGGTCCGCGGGCGGGCCGCCGACCCGGCCGGTTCGGGCACCGGTGCCGCCGCGCGACGGCTCGTCGATAGCGGCCCGCTGCTCTCGCCCGACGGCTCCGACTCGCTCTCGCTCGACGAGGCGCTGGAGCTGCTCGTGGCGACCGGCTGGAGCCTCGAGGCGGCCCTCCTCGCGCTCATCCCGGAGGCGCCGGCGCTCCGTCCGGCGGGCCACCCGCTGGCCGGAGCGTTCGCCCGGCGGACGGCCGGCTTCCTCGCGCCGTGGGACGGACCGGCCGCGATCGCGTTCGGGGACGGGCGGCGGGTCGGCGCGCTGGTCGACCGCAACGGGCTGCGGCCGATGGCCTTCGCGATCACCCGCGACCGGCTCGTCGGGACGGCGTCGGAAGCGGGCGCGGTCCCGATCGACCCGTCCGAGACCGTCCGGCGGGGGCGGCTCGGGCCGGGCGAGATGCTCCTCGTCGACCCGGTCCGCGGGGCGATCCTCGAGGACGTCGAGGCGAAGACCGAGATCCTGCGGCGCACCTGGCGGCCGGACGCCCCCCGACCGACCCACCCGGACCGGCCCGAGGCGACCGCCTGGGCGCGCCCGACCCCGCCGGCGCCGACGCGCCCTGCCGACCCCGCTCGCCGTCCGCTTCCTGGCCGGGCTCGACGCCGAGCGGGCCCGGCTCGACATCCGGTCGATGGTGCTCGACGGCAGGGAGCCGCTCTGGAGCATGGGCGACGACACGCCCTCGCCGGCCCGGGCGCGGATCGAGCGGCCGGTCGACCGACCACCTCCGCCAGGCGTTCGCCCAGGTGACGAACCCGCCGATCGACCCGGAGCGCGAGCGGGCGGTCATGGACCTCCGGGTGGAGCTCGGCCGCCGGCCGGCGCTCCTCGGCGGGATCCCGCGGGCGCCGCGGACGGTCCGCCTCGATCGCCCCGTCGTCGCCGACCTCGAAGGGCCTCGTCGAGCGGTTCGGCGGCGCGTCGGGCCCGCCGGCTCGACGCCACGTGGCCCGCGGCCGACGGCCCGGCCGGCCTCGAGCGCGCGCTCGACCGGCTCGCCACGGAGGCGGTCCTGGCGGCCGACAGCGGCTCGGTCGAGCTGCTCGTCGTGTCCGATGCGGCGTCCTCGCTCGAGCGCCTCCCGGTGCCCAGCGTCCTCGCCGTCGGCGCCGTCAACGCGGCGCTCGACCGGCGCCGGGCTGCGCGGCCGGGCCGACCTCCTCGCCGACGCCGCCGACGTGCTCGACGTCCACGGGCTGGCCATGGTCGTCGCCGCCGGCGCGACCGTCATCCGTCCCCGCCTCGCGCTCGAGCTGGCGGCCGAGCTCGCGGGCGGCCGGGGCGCCGAGGACCTGACTCCGGCCGCCGCCATGGGGCGGCTCCTCGGCGCGTTCGAGGCGGGGCTGCGCAAGACGCTCGCCCGGATGGGCATCTCGGCGGTCGCGTCGTACGTCGGCGGGGCGCTGTTCGAGACGCTCGAGCTGGCGCCGGAGGTCGTCGAGCGGTGCTTCCCGGCGGCGGCGGCATGGCCCGGGCGGGTCGGGTTCGACGAGCTCGGGGCACGCCAGCTCCGCCGGCTCGACGCGGCCCGTGCGTCCGTCGCTCGACGCGGGCTCGGAGCTCGGGCGCCGGCGCCGGCGCGAAGCTGGTCGACCCGGGGCTGACCCGGTTCCGGGGCGACGGCGAGTTGCACCTCTACGCTCCGTCCGCCGTCAAGGTCATCCAGGCCGTGGCGAACGGCGACGCAGCCTGCCCCGGACCTCGCCCGTGGCGCTCCGCCGCGACCCCGCCGTCGTTCGCGACGGGTTCCGGATCCGCCGACCGCGCGGCACCGGCCCGTGCCGCTCGAGGAGGTCGAGCCGGCGCGGGCGATCGTCCGCCGGTTCGTGGCCAGCGCGATGAGCGTCGGGGCGCTCAGCCCGGAGGCCCACCAGGCGGTCACGATCGGGATGCAGCGGGCCGGCGGCGTCGCGAACACCGGCGAGGGCGGCGAGGACCCGGCCTGGTATCGGCCGGGCCCGGACGGGGAGCGCCGGGACGCCCGGATCAAGCAGGTCGCCTCGGCCCGCTTCGGGGTGACCGCGGCCTACCTCGCCCGGGCGGACCAGCTCGAGATCAAGATCGCCCAGGGCTCGAAGCCCGGCGAGGGCGGCCAGCTCCCGGCGAAGAAGGCGACCGCCGAGATCGCCGCGCTCCGGCGGGCCCAGCCCGGCCAGGCGCTGCATCAGCCCGCCGCCGCACCACGACATCTACTCGATCGAGGACCTCGCCCAGCTCATCGCCGACCTCCGGGCGATCGCGCCGGCGGCCCGGATCGGCGTCAAGCTCGTCGCGAGCCGGGGCGTCGGGACGATCGCGGCCGGCGTGGTCAAGGCCGGCGCCGACTACGTCCACCTGGCCGGCCACAGCCGGCGGGACCGGGGCGAGCCCCCTGAGCTCGATCAAGCACGTCGGCGCGCCGTGGGAGCTCGGTCTCGCGGAGGTCCACCAGACGCTCCTCCGGAACGGGCTGCGCGACCGGGTCGTGCTGCGGACGGACGGTGGCCTCCAGGCCGGGCGCGACCTGCTGATCGCCGCGCTCCTCGGGGCGGAGGAGTTCGGGTTCGGGACCGCGCTGCTCGTCGCGCTCGGCTGCGACATGGCCCGCCAGTGCCACCTCGACACCTGCCCGACCGGGATCGCCACGCCAGCGGGCGGACCTCCGGGCGAAGTTCGCCGGGACGCCCGAGCCAGGTCGAGCGGTTCGTCACGGCGATCGCGGAGGACCTCCGGCGCGAGCTGGCGGCGATCGGGGCACGGAGCGTCGGCGAGATCGTCGGGGAGGCGGGTCGGTTCCTGGTCCCGGCGGAGGCGGAAGGCCCGACCGACCTCCGACCGCTCATCGGGGCCCCGACCTGGGCGGTCGACCCCGAGCGGCGGGCCGACCCGTCGCGGGCGAGCGAGATCGTCGAGCGCGAGCCGGCTTCGGCCCTCGAGCACGGGATCGTCGAGGCGCTCCGGGCGGGGCAGCCGGCCCCGTGCGGGCCCCTTCCGATCGTGACCGCGGACCGGTCGTTCGGGGCGGAGCTGTCGGGCGCGCTGACCCGCGGCGAGATCGGCGGCCCGGTCCGGCTCGACCTCCGTGGCGCTGCCGGCCAGAGCTTCGGGGCATTCCTCGCCGAGGGCGTCGAGCTGACCCTCACCGGCCAGGCCAACGACTACGCCGGCAAGGGCCTGTCCGGCGGCCGGATCGTCGTCCGCCCCGAGCCCGAGGTCGGCGCCGACCCGTCCGCCTCCACGCTCGCCGGGAACGTCTGCCTGTTCGGTGCCACCGCCGGCCGGCTCCACGTCGTCGGGCGGGCGGGGATGCGCTTCGCCGTCCGGAACAGCGGGGCGGAGGCGGTCGTCGAGGGGCTCGGCGCCCACGGCTGCGAGTACATGACCGGCGGGGTGGTCGTCGTCCTCGGCCCGGTCGGGGCGAACTTCGGGGCCGGGATGACCGGCGGGCGGGCGTACCTGCTCGACCCGAGCGGGCGCTCCGCGGCGGCCCTCGGGGTGGGCAGCGTGGCGGCGACCCGGCTCTCGGCGGTCGCCCGCGACCGGGCCGACGGAATCGTCCGGGTCGAGGAGCTCCGGCGGCTGGTGGACGCCCACGCCGCGGCCGGCTCCGAGCTCGCCGAGCGGCTGGCGCTGCAGGGCGGGCCCCGGCTCGAGGACGTCTGGCTCGTCGAGCCGCTGATGGCCCCGGCCACGGTTGCGCCGACGATCGCCGCGATGGCCCCGGCCCCGGCCGCGGTCCCGGCTCCGCGGCCTGTCGGCGCCGCCCGAACGCCGGAAGCGGTCGCGCTGCCTACACTCACCTGACGAGGACCGGCGGCCGCGCCCCGACGGGCGGCCGAGCCCCGATCGCCGCCGACCTCGCCGACCTCGCCAGTCCCGGAGGAGCCGCGCCGATGCCCGCCCGCCCGAACCCGGCCGTCCGCGGCGAGCCGCGCGGGATCGGGACGGCCGGCGCCCGCGACCCGCTGGCGCGCGAGGTGCGGCTCCTCGGCGCGCTCCTCGGCCAGGTCATCGTCGAGCAGGAGGGGCTCGAGCTGCTCGAGCTCGTCGAGCGGGTCCGGCGCGCGACGATCGCCCTGCGCCGGGCGGACGACCCCGCCGAGCGGGCGCGCCTGTCGGCCGACCTCGACGGCCTCGACCTGCGGCGCGCGGAGACGCTCATCCGCTCGTTCGGGCTCTACTTCCAGCTGGTCAACCTGGCCGAGGAGCGCCACCGCGTCCGGACCCTCCGGCGCCGGGAGCGGACCGCCCGGGGCGGGATCCTCGACGACTCGGTGGCGGAGGCGGTGCGCCGGATCTGGAGATCCGGCCGGGGGCTCGACGAGATCGTCGAGCTGGTCGGCCGCCTGGCGATCTCGCCGGTCCTGACCGCCCACCCGACCGAGGCCCGCCGGCGGACGCTCCTCGTCGCCCTGCGGCGCTGTCATCGCCTGGTCGAGCGGCTCGACGACCCGCGCCTCACCCCGGACGAGGACCGCGACATCCGGCGCCGCCTGCGCGAGGAGATCTCGCTCCTGTGGCGGACCGCCGACCTGCGCTCCGTCGCGCCGACCCCGCTCGACGAGGTCCGGACGGCGATGACCTACTTCGACGAGACGCTGTTCACGGTGGTGCCCCGCCTCTACCGGGCGCTGGACGGGGCGCTCGACCCGCTGGCCGAGGCGGAGCGGCGGCGCGCGCTGGGGCGGGCGGGCAGGCTGGCGGCCGTGGACCCGCCGGCGACCGACGCCGGGCGGACCGGGACGCGCCCGCCGCTCGTCCCGGCCTTCCTGCGCTGGGGGAGCTGGATCGGCGGCGACCGGGACGGCAACCCGGCGGTCACCGCCGAGACGACCGGCCACGTCCTGCGGATCCACGCCGACCACGTCATCCGCGGCTACGAGGCGGTCGCGACCCGGCTGATGCACACGATCGCGGCGGCGGTCCCGACCGGCGGCCTCACCGCGCCGCTCGCCCGGCGCCTGGCCGCGGACGAGGAGGCGCTCCCGGAAACGATGCGCCAGCTGCGCCACCGCTTCGCCGGCGAGCCGTACCGCCAGCGGTTCGGCGCGATCGTCGAGCGGCTGCGGCGGACCCGGTCCGCGCTGACCGGGGTGACCGCCCCGCTCGCCGGCCGCTACGAGGACCCGGCCGCGCTCCTGGCCGAGCTGGACGAGCTCGCCGGCTCGCTGGTCGCGGACCGGCTCGGGCGGGTCGCCTGGGGGGAGGTCCAGGACTTCCGCTGGCAGGTCGAGACGTTCGGCTTCCACCTCGCCGGCCTCGAGGTTCGCCAGCACGGCGAGGTCCACGAGGCGGCGCTCGCGGCGCTGCGCCGGGGCGACCTCACGACCGACCTGCCGGGCGCCCCCGGGGTGACCGCCGGCGAGGTCCTCGCCACGTTCCGGGCGATCGCCGACGCCCAGCGCCGTTTCGGGCCGGCGGCGGCGGGGCGCTACGTCGTCAGCTTCACCCGATCGGCGGAGGACCTCCGGACCGTGCTCACGCTGGCCCGGCTCGCCGGGTCCGCCTCCCCGCCGGCATCCGAGACCGGCGGGTTCGCGCCGGCCTCGCCGGTCCTCGACGTCGTGCCGCTGTTCGAGTCCGCCGATGCGCTGGAGGGGTGCGCCGGCATCCTGGACGCCCTCCTCGCCGACCCGTCGTACCGGGCGCATCTCGCCGACCGCGGGAACCGCCAGGAGGTGATGCTGGGCTACTCGGATTCGAACAAGGAGTCCGGGTTCCTGGCGGCGAACCGGCTCCTCTACCGGGCCCAGGAGGCGCTCGTCGCGGCGGCGCGGCGCCACGGCCTGGAGCTGAGCCTGTTCCACGGCCGGGGCGGCGCGATCGGGCGGGGCGGCGGGCCCACGAACCGGGCGATCCTGGCCCAGGCGCCGGGCTCGATCGGCGGGCGCCTGAAGCTGACCGAGCAGGGCGAGGTGATCGCGGCGAACTACGCGAACCCGGCGATCGCCCGGCGCCAGCTCGAGCAGCTGACGGCGGCGGTCCTCATCGCCTCGACGCCGGAGCACGAGGAGCTGGCCGCGGCCGCCGGCATGGCCGGTGCCGCCACGATCGACGAGCTGGCCGAAACCTCGCGGGCGGCGTACCGGGCGCTCGTCTGGGAGGAGCCCGAGTTCCCGGCGTTCTTCCGGGACATGACCCCGATCGCGGAGCTGTCGGCCCTGCGGCTCGGCTCGCGGCCGGCGGCTCGTGGGCGGCGGGGGAGCGCGGACAGCGGCTCGGGCGTCGGCCTCGGCTCGGGGGCCTCCTTGGGCGTCGACTCGGACGTCTCGGGCGTCGGCTCCGGCGGCTCCGGCGTCGGCTCCGGCGGTTCGGGCGCCCCCTCGGTCGAGCCGCCGCCGTCGATCGCCGCGCTGCGAGCCATCCCGTGGGGCTTCGCCTGGTCGCAGGCCCGGCTCAACCTGCCCGGCTGGTACGGGCTCGGCTCGGCGCTCGAGGCGTACGCGGGCGCCCACGGTGAGGCCGGCCTCGACCAGCTCGCCGGGCTCTACCGGACGTCGCCGTTCTTCGCTTCGGTGCTCGACAACGCCGAGATGACCCTGGCCAAGGCGGACATCGGGGTCGCCCGCCTCTACGCGGGGCTGGCCGGGGGTCCGGATGCCGCGCGGCTGTGGGAGCGGATCGAAGCCGAGCACCTGCGCGCGGTCCGGCTCCTCCTGAGGGTGACCGGCCGGACGCGGCTGCTCGACGGCCTGCCGGCCCTCCAGCGGTCGATCGAGCTGCGCAATCCGTACATCGACTCGCTCTCCGAGCTCCAGGTCCGGCTGCTCGCCCGCCTTCGCGCGCTCCCGCCCGACGACCCGGACCGCCCCGAGCTGCTGCGCCTGGTCCAGCTCACCGTCAATGGCATCGCGGCCGGGTTGCGGAACACCGGCTGAGCGTCGCGCCGCTGCCCACGGCCCGCGCGTCCCGGTGCGACTCGATCGCAACCCATCCGCACGGCGGGCGCCGCCGACTCCGGGCCGCGCAGCGCCTATCGTCGGGAGACTGCCGGGAGTCCCAGCTCTTCGGCGGATCCCGCAGCACCGCTACGAGAGGCGACCGATGATCCACCCGTCCGATCCCCAGCCCGCCTGGCCGCGCCGGCAGGTCGAGGTCGCCAGCGGTCCGGTCACGTGCACCGCCTGCGGCTGCCGTCTCGAGTCCGACTCCGCCTCCTCGCCCACGAGCTGGACCCACTTCGGACCGCTCGGCGGACGGGACGCCCGCGGTTGCCGGATCGACTGCGTGGACCTCCCCCACGATGCCCGCGGTCGCGTCCTCCTGACGCTGACCGCCTGACCCGCCGACCCTACGCGCGGCCGGCCGGCCGGCCCGCCGCTCGACCCACGCGCGATGCCGGCCAGTCTCAGGTCTCGATCCGGTACCCCACCGAGCGGACCGCCACGATCGACGGTCCGCCTGCCCGGCGTACCTTCGAGCGCAGCCGGGCAAGGTGCGGCTTCAGCCAGAGCAGGTCCGGATCCGGCTCCGCCGGCCACCCGGCGCGCGCCAGACGGTGGTGGGGGACCACGTCCCCGCCGGCCCGGAGGAGCGCCTCCAGGAGCCGGTACTCGGTCGCGGTCAGCCCGAGCACGGACGCCCCCACGCGCGCCTCGTGCCGCCCCGGGTCGATGGTCAGGGAGCCCATCTTGAGCGGCCCGCCGGCCCCGGCCCCGCCGCCCGGGCCGGACGACGAGGCATCGACCCGGCGCATGATCGCCGAGATCCGGGCGAGCAGCTCGGCCTTGCCGAACGGCTTGGTCAGGTAGTCGTCCGCCCCGATCTCGAGCGCCCTCACCTTGGCCTGCTCGCCGCTCTCGCCGGAGACGACCAGGATCGGCACGTTCCCGCTGGAGCGGATCTGGCCGGTCACGTTGAACCCGTCCGGCCCCGGCATCGCCAGGTCGAGCAGGACGAGATCGGGTGACTCCTCGCGGAACCGCTTGACCGCGGTCAGGCCGTCATAGGCGGTGATGACCTGGTGGCCCTCGGTCCCGACGAGGGCGGTGATCGCCCCGACCATCGCCGGGTCGTCGTCGACGACGAGGATGCGCAGGGGTCGGGTCGGCATGGTGGTCTCCTTCGGGCGAAGCGGCTCAGACCGCGACCGCGGCCGGCAGGGCGATCACGAACCGGGCCCCGGCCGAGGCTCGCCGGCTCGCACCAGAGGTGGGCGCCCATCGATTCGGCGAGGCGCTTGGCGGCGAACAGCCCGATCCCCGAGCCGCGCGCCGTGTGGGTGTCGCGCCGGGCGTACGGCTCGAAGATCCGCTCGCGCCACTCGGCCGGGATGCCCGGCCCCTCGTCGGACACGCCCACCCGGACGAGCCCCTCCACGAGCGCCGCCTCCACCGTGATCGTCGTCCCGGGCGGGGCGTACTTGACGGCGTTCTCCACGAGGTGCTCGACGATCTGGCGCAGCCGGGGCGGATCCGCCAGGGCGAACCGCCGGACGCCGACGTCGACGACGACGGTGTGGTTGCGCAGGAGCGGCCGCGAGCCCGCCGACGACCTCCTCGAGCGAGGGCCGCGACGTCGACCGGGACGAGCTCGGCCGGGTGGTCGTCCAGCGCGGCCGGACGGAGGCGAGGATCGAGTCGACGAGCCGGTCGAGCCGCTCGATCTGGTCGATCGCCCGCTGGTGCCACTCGTCGCGGGTGTTCCGCCGGATGAGGTCGCGGCTCTCCCGGCCGACGAGCGGCGGCTCCTCGGACAGCAGGTCCGCGTATGCCCGCACGACGGCGAGCGGGGTGCGGAGCTCATGGGTCACCAGGGCGATCAGCTCGGTCCGGGCCTCGTCGATGGCCTGCAGCGCCTCGACCTGAGCCTCCGCCTCGCGCTGGGTTCGGCCCTTCTCGACGATCCCCGCGAGCAGGTCGGCGATCGCGCTGAGCTGGGCGACGTCCGAGTCGCTGAAGTCGCGCGGCTGCTCGGTCTGGACGTTGAGGACCCCGACGACCTGGTCGTTCCAGGACAGCGGCACGGACAGCATCGAGGCGATGAACCGGCGCTGATCGATCCCGCGGACCCACAGGAAACGGGGGTCGTGGCGGACGTCCGGGATGACCATCGGCCGGCGCGCCCCGGCCACCCGGCCGGTGACGCCCTCGTTGAAGGGCACCCGGGCGCGACCGATCTGGTAGCGGTCGAGTCCGTTCGTTGCGGCCAGCGTCAGCTGGGTGCCGTCGCGGTCGAGCAGGTAGAGCGACGAGACCTGGGCGTGGAGCGCGTCGCGCGTCTCGTCGACGATCGTCTCGAGGAGCTCGTCCCAGGTCCGGGCGGTCGTCGCCAGCCGAGCCACGCGGTGAAGGAAGCGGAGCTGCTCGAGCTGACCCTCCGCCACCGGCTCCATCGCCGGATCGATCTCGGTCCGCGCCTCGTGTGCCATCGCCGTCACGATACAAGGGTAGGCACAACGGTGCCGAAACAAGGTTGCGAAACGGTTGCGGCCGGTTGCAGCCTCGGTCGCCGGAGCGTGCGGCCACGCGCTGCCGGGCGGTCCGACCGATCCGACCGCCCGGACAGCAGGAGACCCGGACGGAGGAGGTCCGGGTCTCTCGCTTTGTCGGTTCCCGGCCAGCGGGTCCGGATGGGCTCCGGTCAGGCCGCCGGGTCGATGTGGGTTCGATGGCCGGCGGCGGTCCGCCGGATCGGGGTCAGAGCCAGCGCCGGCCGGCCTCCAGGCTGAGCGCGAGGGCGATGAACGGCGCGATCGAGGCGCCGATCCGCCACATCCGCGAGTGGAGTCGAGTGGTCACGGGCAGGCTCCTGGTCATCCGGCCTTCGGGCGATCCGATCGCGCGCCGGGTGACGCCATCGGGAGCGCAGACTACCGGCCGATCGGGCCACGGGTCTACGGGACGAAGGTACTGGTCCGGTCCCGCCGACATGGCCCAGAGGTACTACCCGGGTGCCGCTCTCGAGCACAATTCGGTGACCGACGCTAGCATTCGATCGACATCCCCCATGCCGCGCCGGAGCGTCCGACCGACGGTTCCCCGGTCTCGCCCGGCCGCGCCCAACCCGCACGAGGTACCTGGATCGACATGCGCGCCGCACGCCTCCTCCCCGCCGCCCTCCTCCTCGTCCTGGCCGTCGCCGCCTGCGCGGGCCCGGCGCAGCCCGGCTGGACGTTCGCCCCGCCGCCGAGCGCGGCCCCGACATCGGCGCCCTCCGCGGAGCCGGGCGGCGGCGCACCTTCGGTCGCCCCGAGCGCCGCCCCGTCCGCCTCGGCCGGCGGGACCGGCGGGACCGGCGGGACCGTGCTGAACCTCGCGGCGAGCGGCGTCCAGTGGGTCGAGACGGCACTCGAGGCGTCGGCCGGCCAGCCGTTCCAGATCGCCTTCGACAACCAGGATCCGAGCATCCCGCACAACGTCGACATCCTCGGCGGGTCGGGGGCGAAGGTCTTCTCCGGCGCCGACGTCACCGGGCCGAACACGGTCACCTACGATGTGCCGGCCCTCGGCGCGGGTACGTACAAGTTCGTCTGCAAGTGGCACCCGAACATGGTCGGAGAGCTCACCGTCAAGTAGGCTTGGCCGGCCGAGCCGAGCCGAGGCCGAGTCGAGCCGAGGCCGAGCTGAGCTGAGCCGGAGCCGCCGATGACCGACGCCGTCTGCTACCGCGACGCCTACGCCCGGCAGGTCGAGGCCGTCGTCCGGGCGGTCGAGGTGGGGGAGTCGACGGTCGTCGTCCTCGATCGAACGGTGTTCTACCCGGGCGGCGGCGGCCAGCCGGCGGACCGGGGGCTCCTCCTTCGGTCGGCGGACGGTCGGCGCTGGGTCGTCCGTTCCGCCCGCAGGAGTCGGCGGCGAGATCGTCCATGAGCTCGAGCCGAGCGCCGGCTGGGCGGTCGAGCCGCCCGGCGGTCGGCGACCGGCTCCTGGTCGACCTCGACTGGGCCCGCCGCCACGCGCTGATGCGGACCCACACGGCCCTCCACGCCCTGTGCGGCGTCGTCTGGCGGGACTACGGCGCGCTCGTCACCGGCGGCAACATGGAGCCCGGCTCCGGCCGGATGGACTTCGAGTTCGAGCGGATGAGCGGCGACCTCGTCGACGAGATCGAGGCGAAGGTGAACGCAGAGCTGGCGGCGGCCCGCGACGTCCGGGTCGATGTCCTGCCCCGCGAGGAGGCGTTCGCGATCCCCGACCTCATCCGGACCAAGGTCAACCTCCTGCCGCCGGGGATCGAGGAGATCCGGACGATCGAGATCGTCGGCCTCGACCTCCAGGCGGACGGTGGCACCCACGTCGCGAACACCCGCGAGGTCGGCGCCATCCGGGTCACCGGCTACGAGTCGAAGGGTCGGATCAACAAGCGCATCCGGATCGCGCTCGACGATGTTCGCCGATGAGCGCAGACGTGGCCGTCATCGGCGGCGGGATCGTGGGCGTCGCAACGGCCGCCTACCTCGCGGAAGGCGGGTCACGGGTCGTCCTGTACGAGCGCGAGGCGATCGCGGCCGGCGCATCGGGTCGCAACTCCGGCGTGGTGCAGCATCCGTTCGATCCGGTTCTCGTGGGGATGTACGAGGAGACGCTCGACGTCTACCGGCGGCTTGCGATCGAGCTGCCGGAAGCCGGGTTTCGCCTGGCCGGGGAGCCGGCCGGGCTCCTGCTCGTCTCCCGTCACGCCGGTGTGGTCGGGCCCCTCGCCCGCCGGATCGAGGCCCTGTTCCCCCACCTCGCGCCGACGGTACTCGAGAACGGCGACCTGCGGGCCATCGAGCCGGCGATCGGACCGGGCGTGTCCGCCTGCCGGGTCCCGATCGGCTATCCGGTCGTGCCGTCGGCCCCGACGTACGCTCTCGCAACCCTCGCGGAGCGACGAGGAGTGACGATCCGCCAGGGTCGCTCGGCCAGTCCGGTCACCGAGCGGGGCCGCTGCACCGGCGTCCGGGTCGATGGTCGATTCGAACCGGCCGGGGCGGTCGTCGTGGCCGCCGGTCCGGGGACTCCGGGAATCCTCGATCCGAGCGGCGCGTGGAGCCCGATCCGGCCGCTGTGGGGCATCGTCGTCGAGACCGTCCTGGCCGAACCGCCCGGCCACGTCCTCGAAGAGGCGGAGATGGACGCCGCCCTCGGCACGGGCGAGGTCGCAGCCGAAGCCGGCGTGGAGGTCGGGGATCCGGCGACGACCCCGGAGTTCAGCCTGGTCACCGCGGCCGGCATGTCGTCCGTCGGATCGACGTTCCTGGAAGCGGAGCCGGACCCGAGGGCATGGACCGAACGGATCCTCCGTCGGGCGACGGCCTTCGTGCCCGCCCTCCTCGACGCACCGATCCGCGACGTTCGGGCCTGCGCCAGACCCGTCGCGCTCGACGGACGTCCCCTGGTCGGACCGGTCCCGGGGATCGACGGCCTGTTCGTCTGTGCCGGACACGGGCCGTGGGGGATCTCGATCGGGCCGGGCTCGGCCCGCCTGGTCGCGGACCTGGTCCTCGGAAGGGCGATCGACATCCCCGCCGCGCTCGACTCGGCGCGGTTCGGTGCGCCCGGATCGGCCCAGCACGGCGTGCCCCCCGCCCACAGCTGACCCGCATCCAACTGGTCTAGACTCGGGCCTTGCCAAGCCAGCTCCTGGAGCCCGCCTTGCCTGCCGACGTCGCCCTCCAGTTCGATCTCGCGTTCCGCCTGCTCGTCGCGTCCGTCCTCGGCGCCGTGGTCGGGTTCGAGCGCGAGATCCACGAGCACCCGGCCGGGATGCGAACCCATCTGCTCGTCGCGTTCGGCTCGGCGATGTTCACGATCCTGTCGATCCACGGCTTCGTGGACGTGCTCGCTCCCGGCCAGGGGACCCTGCCCGATCCGACCCGGATCGCCGCCCAGATCGTCACCGGGATCGGCTTCCTCGGCGCCGGCGCGATCCTCAAGTACGGGACGTCGATCCGCGGCCTGACGACGGCCGGCAGCCTGTGGGCCACCTCGGCCATCGGCATGGCGGCCGGGGTCGGCGACGCCATCATCGCCGTGGTCGGGACCGCGATCGTGGTGTTCTCGCTGTGGCCGCTCAACCGGATCGTCGAGCGGCTCCGCAAAGGCGCGGATCGGACCATCCGGGTCCGCCTCCAGGCCGGGCGGCTCGACGCCCTCGGGTCGATCACGAAGGAGCTCGCGGCGCATCGCGTCGAGCTCAGCGGGCTGCAGAGCCAGCGGATCGGCAAGAACCGCTACGAGGTGGAGCTCGAGATGAGACCGCCGGCCGGCATCCGAGTCGACGCCATCGTCGGGCTGATCGCGGCCTTGCCGGATGTCGAGCTCCTGGAGTCCGCCACGATCTCCGAGTGACCGCTGCCCGCGCCGCCGCCTGCCCCGGACCCGCCCCTCTCTCCGCCCCCGGCCCCGGCCGCCCCGCCCGCGGGTATGAGTGCCCCTCATGCGAGCCGAGCCCCCGGCCCCGCTCCTCTCCGCCCGTATCGGTGTCACTCATCGATCCAGCGATGAACGAGCGCGACCGGGTGGCCGAATCGGTCGGTTTCGTCCGGCGGTCACGCTCCCTTGTGCCGGAAGCGATGAGTGCTACTGATCAGCGGCCCGGATCCGAGCGGCTCGAGGCAGGCACGACGCCCCAGGGAGGCAAGGCACCCCGTCCGGGCAGGTCAAACGCCCAGGGCGCCGGGGCTCCCCAGACCGGCGACCGTCAGACCTGCTTCACCGCCGCGATGAGCTGCTGGAGGCCGTCCTTCGCGTCGGCGAAGAGCATCCCGGTCTTGGGATCCGTGTAGAGCTCGTTGTCGATCCCGGCGTAGCCGCGGCCCATCGAGCGCTTGATCACGACGATCGACCTCGCGTGGTCCACGTCGAGAATCGGCATCCCCGACACGGGCGAGCCCGGCCGCCGCGCCGCGGGGTTCGTGACGTCGTTCGCGCCGATGACCAGCGCCACATCGCACCGGTCGAACTCCGGGTTGATCTCGTCCATCTCCTTGAGCTGGGGATAGGGCACGTTCGCCTCCGCCAGGAGGACGTTCATGTGCCCCGGCATCCGGCCGGCCACGGGATGGATCGCGTACTTCACGTCGACGCCGCGCGACTCCAGCAGCTCGGCCAGCTCGCGGACCTGGTGCTGGGCCTGGGCCACGGCCAGGCCGTACCCCGGCACGACGATCACATGCTGGGCGTAGGCTAGCTGGATCGCGACATCGTCGGGCGAGATGGCGCGGACCGAGCCGCCCCCGACGCCGACCACCGCAATCGTGCCCTCGCCGCCGCCGAAGCCGCCGGCGATGATGTTCATCACCGAGCGGTTCATCGCGTCCGCCATGAGCTTGGTGAGGATGCCGCCCGAGGCCCCCACGAGGGCGCCCGCGATGATCAGGACCGGGTTGCCGATGACGAACCCGGCCATCGCGGCGGCCGTCCCGGTGAAGGAGTTCAGCAGGCTGATGACGACCGGCATGTCCGCCCCGCCGATCGGCAGGACCATGGTGATCCCGAAGACCAGCCCCGCGGCGACGATCAGCCCGAGGACGACCAGGGTGGTCGCGCTCGACAGGGTCAGCGCGCCGGCGGCGCCGAGGATGAGGACCGCCGTCCCGGCCACGGCGACCGCCGCCAGCCCGAAGGTGACGATCCGGCCGCCGGGGACCATGATCGGCTTGCCGGCGATCAGGCCCTGGAGCTTGCCACCGGCGATGAGCGAGCCGGTGAACGTGACGCAGCCGATCGCCGCGCCGAGGACGACGAAGATCGTCGTCGACAGGTCAGCGCCGGTGCTCGACAGGCGGATGAAGTCGTCGATCGCGACGAGCGCCGCGGCGCCGCCGCCGACCGCGTTGAACAGCGACACGAGCTGCGGCATCGCGGTCATCTTCACGGTCCGGGCCGTGTACAGGCCTGCTCCGCCGCCGATGGCGAAGCCGACCACGATGATCGCCAAGGCGATCCCGCTCAGGCCCTCGGGCCGGGTGACCAGCCAGACCAGCGTGGCACCCACCGCGACGCTCATCCCGGCCGCGCTCAGCCGGTTCCCGTTGCGGGCCGTGGCCGGCGAGTTCATCTGGTGCAGGCCGAGGACGAAGCACGCGGCTCCGCCGAGCCACGCGAGGTAGACGATGGTGGTGACCCACTCCTGTGACATCGGCGCGCTCCTCGACTAGGAGCCGGAGGCGCTCGGGGCGCCCTCGGTCCCGGCCTTCGCGGCCGTCGGCTTCTTCCTGAACATCTGGAGCATCCGGTCCGTCACGACAAAGCCGCCGACGACGTTCATCGCCCCGAACACGACCGCGACGGACGCCAGGGCGTAGCTGACCGGGTTGTCCGCCTCGGCGGCGATGAGCATCGCCCCGACGAGGACGATCCCGTGGATCGAGTTCGCCCCGGACATCAGCGGCGTGTGGAGCGTGGCCGGGACCTTGCTGATGACCTCGAACCCGACGAGGATCGCCAGGGCGAAGATCGCCAGCGCGTTGAGCAGCTCAGGGTTCATGCGGGGGAACCTCCGGCGGCGGGCGCCGCGAGCTCGAGGAGCTTCTTGGTGGCCGCCTGGACCACCTGGCCACCGTGGGTGATGACGGTCCCGACGGTGATCTCCTCGGTGAAGTCGTAGGTCATCGCGCCGTCCTTCACGAAGTGGAGGAGAAGCGCGGAGATGTTCCGGGCGTAGAACTGGGAGGCGCCCGCCGGCATCGTGGCCGGCAGGTTGTCCGGGGCGATGATCGTGACCCCGTTGTCCGTGACGATCGTCTCGCCGGCCTTCGACAGCTCGCAGTTCCCGCCGAGGGCGGAGGCGGCCATGTCGACGATCACCGAGCCGGACTTCATCGCCCGGACCGCGTCCGCGGTGACGAGCACCGGCGGCCGTCGCCCGGGAACCTGGGCCGTCGTGATCACCACGTCCATCGCGGCGATGTGGCCGTTGAGCTCGGCCTGCTGGGCGGCTCCCTCGTCGGCCGTGAGCTCGCGGGCGTAGCCGCCCTCGCCCGAGGCGTCGACCGCCGACTTCAGGACGAGGAACGCCGCGCCGAGCGATTGGGCCTGCTCCTTCGTCTCCGAGCGGACGTCGTAGGCCTTCACCACGGCGCCGAGCCGGCGGGCCGTCCCGATCGCCTGCAGGCCGGCCACGCCGATCCCGAGGATGAGCACGTTGGCCGGCTTGGCCGTCCCGGCCGCGGTCGTCAGGAGCGGGAAGTAGCGCCCGTACGCGTTCGCGGCGAGGAGCACCGCCTTGTACCCGCCGACGTTCGCCTGGGAGCTGAGCGCGTCCATCGACTGGGCCCGTGACAGCGTCCGGGGTAGGGCGTCCAGGCTGATCGCGGTCACGCCCCTCGCGGCGAGGGTCGCCGCCAGCCCAGGCTCGATGAGCGGGGCGAGGAAGCCGATGACCGCCTGTCCGCTGCGGAGGAGGCCGACCTCGGCCTCCGACGGCTTCTGGACGCAGAGGACGACGTCCGCCCGGGCGTAGAGGTCGGCTGTCGACACGATCGTCGCGCCGGCCTCGGCATAGGCGGAGTCGGGGAACGCCGCGCCGGCGCCGGCGCCGGCTTCGACGAGGATCTCGAGCCCGGCCGCTGTCAGCTTGCCGAGCGCTTCGGGTACCAGGGCGACGCGCCGTTCACCGGCCGCGGTCTCCCTGGCGACGCCGACCTTCATGGGCACCACCTGTGGGATGTGAGGGTTCGGGATATCCGGTGAAGGATAACCCGTGGCCGCGTCCGGACGCGCAGAGCGGCCGGTCGCCGATCGGTCTCGCCCCGGTCGCGAGTCGGTTGCGGCTCGACCATCGGCCGCTCCTCGGCCCCGACTCCCATCGATGACGTCGATCGCTCGAGCCTGACTGACCGACCCAGGGCGCTGGTGAGACTCGGGCGTGGCTACCCGGCGTCGAGGCGGTCGGGCTCCTTGAGCTCGAGGACGAGGGGGAAGCGCTCGCGCAGGTCGACCAGAGCGTCGAACAGCGGCCGTGCCTCGTCCGGCTCGGGCACGTGCCGGAGGCGAAGGTAGACCGGGGCGATGAGGCCCCAGCGCAGCGTCGGCACGCCGAAGATCCCGAAGCCGGCGCGGGCGGCCGCCCAGTCGGCGGCGATCCTGGCCCGCGCGTCGGCCTGCCGCCTGAGACCGTCGGGCGTCGAGCCCGCCAGCGCCTCGGCGAGCGCCCCCGCGTCCGCCCCGGCGACGCCCGCCAGCTCGGCGAGGACGGCAGGGTCTGACAGGTCCCGCTTATCCAGCCAGCGCGCGTCGAGGGTGGCATGCCGGAACCGCTTCGCGACCTCCGGTTCGCCCGCCCCGTCCAGGATCGCGGTCGCGAGGAACGCGGCGAGCGATCGCTTCCACGGCTTGCCGCCGTGGTGCTCGTAGTCGAGCGGCTCCTCCCACAGGCGCCAGGTCGTCGCCGACACGTCGCGGTTGACCTGCTCCTGGCCGAACGCGCGGTACGTCGGGCGGACGACCCTCGTTCCCAGGCCGTCGATCCAGCGGATCGCCCGCTCCGAGTACTGGCACTGGAAGTCATACCAGACCGTGAGCTCGAGCGGGGCGGCGGGTCGATCGTTCACCACACGAGTATGGTCCCGCGGCGCCCATTCCGCGAGCCGTCACGCCCGCTCGCGCGCTCCCGCCGTCGTCCGCTTCGGCGGTGGCGCCATCCACGCCGTCGATGGCACACTCCGCACCATGAGCATTCCCGTCGCCCGCCTCAACCACGCTGTCCTGTGGGTCCGCGATACGGACGTCGCCGTCGACTTCTACCGGCGCGTCTTCGGCTTCGAGGTCGTCGGCACCGAGATGGGTGGCCGAGCGGTCTTCCTGCGGGCCGCCGGTGGGGACAACCACCACGACCTCGGCCTGTTCGCGGTCGGGACGGCCGCCCCGAGTCCGCCGCGCGGCTCGGTTGGCCTCTACCACCTGGCCTGGGAGGTCCCCACGATCGACGACCTCGCCGCGGCCGCCCGCGTCCTGTCCGAGGAGGGCGCGCTCGGCGGCGCGAGCGACCACGGCGTCTCGAAATCGCTCTACGGCCGCGACCCCGACGGCAACGAATTCGAGATCATGTGGCGCGTCCCGCGCGAGGCCTGGGGCGAGTATGAACACCGCGGCGCGATCCTCCCGCTCGACCTCGACCGCGAGGTCGCCCGCTGGGGCAGCCAGGGCACCGCCCGGGCCTGACGCGCCGCGCCGCGCCGCGCCGCCCCGCCCCGCCCGCCCCCGCCTGCCGCTGATCAGCACCACTCATCGATTCCGACACAGGTGAGCGTGACCGGATGGCCGAAAGCGCCCATCCGGCCAACCGGTCGTGCACGTTCATGTCCGAAACGATGAGTGGTGGTCATCAACCGACTGGCGCGGCTCAACCGACTGGCGCGGCTCAACCGACTGGCGCGGCTCAACCGACTGGCGCGGCTCAACCGACTGGCGCGGCTCAACCGACTGGCGCGGCTCAACCGACTGGCGCGGCTCAACCGACTGGCGCGGCTCAACCGACTGGCGCGGCTCAACCGACTGGCTCGCCTCGGCCGGCGCGATGCGGGCCCCGCGCCTCGCCGCGCCCGTGCCGCCCCGGTTGGCGCGGTCAGGCTGGCAGGGCCGGCAGGGCCGCGGCGGCCGCGATGACCAGGGTGAGGATCCAGACGTGGAACGGGCCGCTCCACAGGATGGAGCCGGTCCGCCAGTCGATCCAGCCGAAGACGAGACCGCCGCCGAGCGTCGAGAGCGTCTCCGCCTCCGGCTTCCCGAGATGGGTCATCACGAACGGGAACGTGGCGGCCAGGACGGCGATCGGCCCGGCGATCCGGAGCAGGGCGAACATCAGGAAGCCGCGGAACAGGAACTCGGCCGGCACCAGGTCCAGCGCGTTCGTCAGGAGGAGATCGGGAAGCTGCGCTGCACTCTGCCCGTAGAACGCCCGGAACTCCGGAATCCGCGCGATGAGCAGGACGATCGGGGTCATCGCCACGCAGGCGCCGATCGCCAGCCCGAGGCCGAGCCGCCAGGCGCCCAACCGCAGCCCATAGCGGCGCGGGTCATCGCGCAGGAGGAGGACGATCGCCACGAGCGGCACGACCCCGAACAGGACGAACCGCTCGAGCGCGAGCGCGCGCATGTCGGCCGGCCCGCGCCCGCTCGCGGTCACGCGCGGCAGGAAGTCGTGGCCGTGGTCGAGCAGGACGACGAGCGTCGCGATCGCGATCGCGAGGCTCGCCCGGACCGGCAGCCGCAGCCCGAGAACGGAGACGTTCGCCAGATCGCCGACGCTGGCCGGGTAGCCCGGGGCCCTCGTCAGCGTCGTGACCAGGCTGCCGGCCGCGCCGCGGACGCGGCCGAGCAGCGCTCGTCCGATCGGCTCGGCGGTCGCCGGCAGGCTCTCCACGGACCGAGTCTAATCGAGTCCGGCCACGGTCCGGAGTGCGCCCTCCACGAACAATCGGGACGGTCGCGACGGCCCTCCGCAGGGGGGCCGTCGGACTCCCGTTACGGGACGTCCGGCCGTCGGCGTCGGCAGCGCGAACCGCCAGAATCGGGACATCAGGAGGTGCTTCATGCACGGCCACACCCTCCGCCGCGGGACCACGCCGGTCCTCGAGCGGCCGCTCCCCGCCACTGGCGCGGTGGCCTGGATCGATCGGGACCGAGCCGTCGTCGCCGTGAAGGCGCCGTCGGGCGAGGTCGTCGCCCGCGAGATCCGCCGGCCCTCGAGCCGGGCGAACGCGCTCGCTCCGTTCCTCGCCCGGGTCGTCGACCAGATCGGCGATCGCGAGCGGGTCGTCATCCTCGGGCCGGACTCGATGCGGGTCGAGCTCGAGCGCGAGTACGTCACGATCCACCGCCGGCCCGACCGGCTCATCGACGTCGAGGATTCACCGGAGCTGAGCGAAGGCCAGGTCGTCGATCGGCTCAACCAGCTGACTGGCTCCCCCGGCTGAGGCGCTTGTCATCGGCCTCGGGTGCAACGGTGTCTCGGGACCGCACATCCCGAGTCGTTGGCAACGAGGCCATCTGTGGCCGGCGGAGCCGGCCAGCGCGCGGGAGGCGGCCATGGGGCGGCAGTTCGTCATCCAGCTCGACAACCGACCCGGTGAGCTCGCCCACCTTGCGAGGGCACTCGGCGCGCGAGGCGTCGACATCCGGCACATCTCGTGCATCGGAGCCGGCCCGCTCGCCTGCGCGTTCATCACGTCGGACGATGACCAGGCGACCCGGGAGGTCCTCCACGGTCTGGGCCACGACTTCATCGAGGGCGAGACGATCGTCGTCGATGTCGCGGATCGGCCGGGCGGCCTCGCGGATGTTGCCGAGAGGCTGTCCCGTGCGGGCCAGAACATCGTCGGCACGCTGATCATCGGCCGCCGACCCGGGATCGTCGAGATGGCGTTCGCGGTGGACGACGAGGACAAGGCGCGTGCGGCCCTCGGTCTCGGCCCAGGTCCAGGGCAGAGCGACGAGCCGGGAGGATCGACGGGGCGCCCATGAACCCCGAGGTCTCGGTCGGGTTGCTGTTGGGCGCCCCGGTTGCCGGGGCGGTCGTCCTCGCCCTGCCGGTCACCGCTCGCGCGGGAGCGCGCTCGCTCGTCGCGATCACGCTAGTGGCGCTCGGCCTGACCCTGGCCGGCCTGGCCGGTGTCCTGGCCGTCCATCCCATCGTCGGAAGCGCCCGCAGCTTCCCGATCGATCTGGGGCCGCTCGACCCGGGCCAGGCGATCGCCGGCGCCGGCTGGTCGCTCGCCCCGGTCGCCCTGTCGCTCGTCTTCCTCTACGTGGCCCTTCGAGCGCGGAGTCGCCTGTTGCTCGGGCTCGCCCTCGTGCAGCTGGCCGTGGCGGGGACCGCGACCGTGACCGAGCTGCTCGAGCCGATCGCGGGACGGTCCGCCCCGTCGGTGGGGGCGCTCGTCGTCGACCCCCTGGCGGCTACCCTGCTCATCGTCTCGGTGGCCGTCGGCGGATTGATCGTCGTGTTCGCAACAGGGTACGAGCCGGCGCGCCTGGCCCGACGGGGGCTGCCAGTGGCCCGGACGACGACATTCCTGGCCTGGTTGCTCCTGTTCATGTCGGCGATGAACCTGCTGGTCCTCGCGGACGATCTGCGCCTGTTCGCCGTGGGCTGGGAGGTGACGACGCTGTGCAGCTTCGCGCTCATCGGCTTCGACGGCGACGACGTGAGCCGGATCGCCGCCCGCCGCGCCCTCGCCTACAACCTGCTCGGCGGGGTGGCGCTCGGCGTCGCCCTGCTGCTCACCGGCCCGGGCGGTCGACTGTCCGACCTGGTCGCCGGCAGCGTGGCGGTCGGGCCCGGGGTGCCGTTCATCCTCGCCGGCTGCATCATCGCGGCCGCCACGAAGTCCGCCCTCGTCCCGTTCCAGCCATGGTTGCTCGGTGCGATGGTGGCGGCGACCCCGGTGTCGGCCCTGCTCCACGCGAGCACGATGGTCAAGGCCGGGATGTACCTCGTGCTGCGCCTTGCGCCGCCGATCGCCGCCGACGGCCTGCTGGGACCGGCCCTGGTCCTGCTGGGCGCCTTCAGCTTCGCCACGACCGCGCTCCTTGCGCTGCGCCAGCGGGACCTCAAGCGCATCCTCGCCCTGTCGACGATCTCCACCCTCGGGTTGATCGCTGCGGCGGCCGGGCTCGGGTCCGGGGCCGCGCTGTCGGCCGGGCTCCTCCTGCTCGTCTTCCACGCCGTCGCCAAGGCGCTCGCCTTCCTGGCCGTCGGCGCCATCGAGCAGACGAGCCGGACGCGCGATCTCGAGGCGCTGGTCGGCTCGCTCCGGACCGCGCCACGGCTTGCCGGGCCGCTGGTCATCGCAGGCGTGGCGCTCGCGTTGCCGCCGTTCGGTCTCGTCGTGGCGAAGTGGGCGATCATCGAGCTCAGCGCGCGGAACGTCCTGCTCGTCGGCCTCCTCGCCATCGGTGGCGCGGCATACCTGGCCATGTGGACGGCCGTCGTCGCCCGGCTGATCGTCCGGCGGGCCGAAGGCACGACAGCCGCCAGCCATGAACCGCTGCCCGTCCGCGAGCGACTGCCCATCGCCGCGCTGAGCGGTGGCTCGATCGCCGGCCTGGTGCTCGCGGCGCCGATCGCGCGTTGGCTGACCGATCCGGCCGGCACGATCGCGTTCGGGGGCGACCCGTCGCTCGCGGCCGGCTGGTCGATCGCGCTGGCCGGCGGCGCGTTCGCCGTGCCCGCGGTCGCCGTGCTCGTCCTCCTCGCGGCGGTCGTGGCGACCGTCGTGGGACGACGGATCAGGCAGGTGGCGCCGGCGCCCTACCTGTCCGGGGCCGGACTGTCGCGCGGCCCCTCGACTGTCTTCCACGGCGGGCGCGGCCAGCCGGTCCTTGCGCGGAGCGCGGGGTTCTACTGGGGCGCGCGGCGGCGGCGATGGCGGCGGGGATGGCGGCGATGGCGGGGATGGCGGGGACGCGGCCGGCTCGGGCGCTCGCTCGCACCTGACCGTCGAGCCGGCGGCAGCAGCGGGCCGCCTGGTCATCATCGGCGGCTGGCTGGCGATCGCCCTGGTCGGACTGGCCGCCGCCATCAGCGCGATCGGCTGGGGGCTCGGTCGATGATCTCGCTCGACCCGCTCGCGATCGCCTTCGCCGCGATCGCGACGCTGCTCGCCCCGATCGGCGTCGGGCTGCTGCTCGGCATCGACCGGAAGGTCAGCGCCGCCATGCAGCTGCGGGTCGGGCCGCCGCTCCTGCAACCGCTCTATGACCTGACCAAGCTCGCGGCCAAGGCGAGCCCGGCGACCGACCGGCTCATGGCGGCCCTCCTCGTCGCTCACATCGTCCTCGCGGCAGGCGCCCTGGGCATGGTTCTCGCCGGCGGCGATCTGCTCGCCGCGGTCCTCGTCCTGGGCGCGGCACAGGTCCTGTTCATCCTGGCGGCCGGGAGCATCGAGTCCCCGTACGCCCAGCTCGGCACTTCACGCGAGCTCGTCATGCTGGTCGCGACCGAGCCGCTGCTCGTGCTCGTCGTGGTGGGATACGCGGTCGTGGCGGGCTCGTTCTCGACCGCGGCGATCGTCGCCGGCCCGACGCTCCTCGTCGCCCTGCCGACCCTGGGCGTCACGCTGGCCGTCCTGCTGGCCGCGACCCTGCGCAAGTCCCCATTCGACATCGCGACGGCCCATCACGGCCACCAGGAGCTGGTCAAGGGCTCGACGACCGAGATGGCCGGCCGCTGGCTCGCCCTCGCGGAGCTCGGCCACTGGTACGAGGCGGCGCTCATCCTCGTCCTCATCGCCCTGGCCCTGGTCCGGGTGCCGCTGCTCGCGGCGTTCCTCGTGGGCGTCACCTACGCGGTGGTGGTCGTCGTCGACAATGCCATCCCGCGCGCCACCTGGAGATCGGCGCTGCTCATGGCCTGGGGCGTCGGCGGGACGGCCGCCATCGTCGCGCTCTTCGCCGTCCGGCTGGCAACGAACGGAGGGCTCGTTTCGTGATCGGGCCGTCGGGGCTCCTCCACCGCTGGGTGCGCCGGTCGCGGGTGAAGTCGCCCTGGCTGATCCACTTCGACTGCGGCGGCTGCAACGGCTGCGACATCGAGGTCCTCGATGCGCTGACGCCGCATCATTCTGCGGAGCGCTTCGGCGTGATCAACGTCGGCGACCCGCGGCAGGGCGACCTGCTGGTCACGACGGGCCCCGCGAACCGTCGGAACGCCGCAGTCCTGCAGGCCATCTACGAGCAGATGGCCGAGCCCAAGGTGGTCGTGGCGATCGGCTCGTGCGCCGCCCATGGAGGGATCTTCCGGGGCGCGCCCAACATCCTGGGCGGCGTCGGCGAGGTGGTGCCGGTCGACGTCTTCGTGTCCGGCTGCCCACCCCCTCCGCAGAAGATCCTCGCCGGCATCATCGAGGCCGTGCCGCTGCTGGCCGAGGTCCGCCCGCCCCGTGTTCCCACAGGGGGCCCCGGGGCGCCCAGCCTGGTGACCGGCCGACCGGGTGGCTGGCCGGCGCCCGTGGTCGTCGCGGCGCCCGTGGTCGTCGCGGGGCCGGGTCCGGAGCCTGGAGGACCCGCGAAGGAGTCCCGCGATGCACCGACTGACTGACAGCCGGACCGTACCGCCCACCGAGCTGCCGGATGCGGCGCGCGAGCTCCATGCCGGCGGCTGGCGGTTCGTGACCGCGACCTGCATCTCACGGTCGGCTGGGTGGACGGTCCTGTACCACTTCGAGCGGCACGAACGGTTGTGCCACCTGCGCGTGGAGCTGGGGCAGGATGAGCGCATGCCGGCCATCGACGACGCGTATCCGGGCGCGTTCCTCGTCGAGAACGAGATGTCCGAGCTCCAGGGGCTGCCCATGAGTGGGCTGTCCGTCGACTACGGTGGACGGCTGTTCCGGGACTTCGACGGCCCCGAGGGCGGTATCCGCGTCGACTCCCCGGGTGCGGGCGACGCCCCGGGTGCCGGCGACGCGGCGGCTCCGCCACCTGCCGAGGGAGGAGGCGTCTGATGCCGACGACCGTCGTTCCGTTCGGACCCCAGCACCCGGTCCTGGCCGAGCCCATCCAGTTCGAGCTGAGGCTCCGCGACGAGGTGGTGACGGAGGCCATCCTGGGTCTGGGGTACGTCCACCGAGGGATCGAAGCGGAGGCGGAGCGCCGGCCATTCGAAGAGGACCTGCTGCTCCTCGAGCGCGTCTGCGGCATCTGCTCGGTCGCCCACGCGGTGGCCTATGCCCAGGCGGTCGAAACGCTCGCGGGCATCGAGATCTCGCGCCGGGCCCGCCTCCTTCGGGTCCTCTTCTTCGAGCTCACGCGGCTGCACTCGCACCTGCTGTGGCTGGGCCTGGCCGCAGACGCAATCGGCTTCGAGGCGCTCTTCCAGTCCTGCTGGCGGGTTCGCGAAGGCATCCTCGACCTCTTCTCCGCGACGGCCGGAAACCGGGTGATCATCGGGATCACGGCGCTCGGCGGCGTTCGCTGCGACATCCCGGACGGCGTGCAGCCGCTCGTTCGCGAGGCCCTGGATCGCGCCGAGCGGGGGCTCGCCGAGATCGCTCCGTTCGTCCTCGGCAACGAGGCCGTCGCCCGTCGCCTGGCCGGCGTGGGCGTCATCAGCCACGACGACGCGCTCGTCCTGGGGACCGTCGGACCGACGGCCCGGGCATCCGGCGTCGCGATCGACGTCCGCCAGTCGGGCTACGCGGCATACGACGAGCTCCCGATCGACCCGATCGTCGAACTGGCCGGCGACGCCCTGGCACGAGTCGTCGTCCGCTGGCGGGAGATGGCCCAGGCGATCGCTCTCTGCCGCGAGTCGCTCGATCGCCTGCGCGGGCTGGCCGGGCCGCTGCGGGTCCGCGTCCCAGCGGTCCTGCACGGGGAGGCCACCAGTCGTGTCGAGGCCCCGCGCGGTGAGCTCTTCTACTACGTCGCCGCCGACGGCGACTGCCACCCGACGCGAGTCCGGGTGCGGACTCCAACGTTCGCCAATCTGCCCGCCGTCCTGAAGATGCTGCCCGGTACCCAGATGGCGGCGGTTCCGGTGGCGCTCCTGTCGATCGACCCGTGCCTTTCCTGTACCGAGCGTTGAGCTTCACCGACCAGGCACGGTGCCCGCCCAACGCCGAGGATGTGGGGCGTGGGTGACCCTTCTTTCGCCGCGTTCCTGCGGGGCGATGCCGTGATCGTCCTCGACGGCGGCCTGGCGACCGAGCTCGAGCGCCGCGGCAACGACCTCTCCGATCGGCTGTGGTCTGCACGGCTGCTCGCCGAGGCGCCCGAGGAGATCGTCGCGGCGCACCTCGCCTACTTCCGGGCCGGCGCCCGGGTCGCGACGACGGCGAGCTACCAGGCGACCTTCGAGGGGTTCGTCGAGCGCGGGATCGGGAGAGCTGAGGCGGCCGGGCTGATGCGCCGGAGCGTCGAGCTCGCGGCGGAGGCGCGCGAGCGGTACCGGGCGGAGGCCGCCAGCACGGGCGTGGACCCCGAGCCGCTGCTCGTCGCCGCGTCGATCGGGCCGTACGGGGCGATGCTCGCCGACGGGTCCGAGTATCGCGGTGACCACGGCCTGACCGTGGCCCGACTCCGCGACTTCCACCGACCGCGGATGGCGGTCCTGGCCGACAGCGGCGCCGACCTGCTGGCCTGCGAGACGATGCCCTCGCTCGACGAGGGTCGGGCGCTCGTCGAGCTCCTCGGGGAGGTCCCAGGGCCACCGGCCTGGCTGAGCTTCACCTGCGCCGACGGGGCGCACACGCGGCGTGGCGAGCCGGTGGAGGCGGCGTTCGCCCTGGCCGAGGCGTCGCCCCGGATCGTCGCGGTCGGCGTGAACTGCACGGCGCCGGAGTTCGTCGAGGAGCTCGTGGCCCGCGCCCGCGCGGTGACCGCGAAGCCGATCGTCGTCTACCCGAACAGCGGCGAGGGCTGGGACGCCACCGCCCGCGCCTGGGTCGGGCGCCCGGGCCCGACCGTCGACGCCCGGACAGCCCGCGCCTGGGTCGCCGCTGGCGCTCGCCTCGTGGGTGGCTGCTGCCGGGTCGGTCCGGACCGCATCGCCGAGCTCGCCCGAGCGTTCGCCGCGACCTGACCCGCGGGGGTCGCGGCTCAGCCGTGCGGGTCGGCGACCAGCACCCCGTCGTCGATCGCCCAGGTCAGCCGGACTCGATCGCCCGCCTGCCACTCGCGCTCGCCGCCGCCCACCTGCTGGCGCACGACCGCCGCCTGCCCGTCCGGCAGCGCAAGCTCGTACTTGCGCATGGAGCCCAGGTAGAGCACGTCCTTCACGGCCGCCTCGAGCGCGTTCGCCCCGGCCACCGCGGCCTCGTCCGCGCCGCCGATCCGCAGCCGCTCCGGCCGGACGACCAGCGCCGCCGCCGAGCCCTCGTCGAGCGAGGCCCGCGCCGCCGCCGCTGCGCCGACCCGCCAGCGCCAGGCGTCCCGGGTCAGCCAGCCGCCGTCGCCGTCGCGCTCGAACCGCCCGCGCAGGATGTTCGACTCGCCGATGAAGTCCGCCACGAAGAGCGAGACCGGCCGGTCGTAGAGGTCCTCGCCGCTGCCCAGCTGCTCGATCCTGCCCTTGCTGAAGATGGCGATCCGGTCGCTCATGACGAGCGCCTCTTCCTGGTCGTGGGTCACGTACACGACGGTCGCCCCGAGCTGGCGGCTGATGTGCATGACCTCGAGCTGGAGCGCCTCGCGGAGCTTCTTGTCGAGCGCGCCGAGCGGCTCGTCCATGAGCAGCAGGCGAGGATTGAAGACGACCGCCCGGGCGAACGCGATCCGCTGCTGCTGGCCGCCGGACAGCTGGCGAGGGTAGCGCTCGCCGAGGCCCTCGAGCTTGACCAGGGCGAGCGCGTCCGACACCCTACGCTTGATCTCGGGTCGGCCGACGCGTCGCATCTGGAGCGGGAAGGCGATGTTCTCGGCCGCCGTCATGTGCGGGAAGAGGGCGTAGTTCTGGAAGATCATCCCGACGTCGCGTCGGTAGGGCGGGACATGACTCATGTCGACGCCGTCGATCTCGATCGTGCCGCCGGACTGGAGGGTGAACCCGGCGATCATCCGGAGGGTCGTGGTCTTGCCCGAGCCGGACGGCCCGAGCAGCGTGATGAACTCGCCCTGGCGGACCTCCAGGTCCACCCCGTCGACGGCCGGCACGTCCCCGAAGTACTTCTCCAGGCCGCGCAGGACGAGTGCCGGCCGGTCCGCGGCCGCGCCCCCGGGACGCGTCGTCGCGCTCATCGGGCGGGTGCCTGGCGGCGCACGACGAAGACCAGGACGAGGAGTGTCGTCGTCACCGTGAGGAGGGTGGTGGAGACGGCGGCAACCGTCGGGTCGACCACCTGGCGGACCTGCTCCCACATCTCGACCGGCAGGGTCCGGAACCGGGCCGTCGTCAGGAAGATCGAGACCACCACCTCGTCCCAGGATGTGATGAACGCGAAGAGCGCGCCGGCGAACACGCCCGGCAGGACGATCGGGAGGGTGATCCGGAAGAAGGTCCGGAGCGGGTCGGCGCCCAGGTTCATGGCGGCGAGCTCAAGGTTGCGGTCCATCGTCCGCAGGCTCGTCGCGACGTTCACGACCACGAATGGCACGGCCAGCGCCGTGTGGGCCAGGACGAGCCCGACGATCGAGCCGGTGATCTTCCAGCGCACGAACACCGAGAACATCCCGATGGCGATGATGATCACCGGGACGACGAGCGGCGAGAGAATCAGCGCGTTGACGGCGCTCTTGCCCGGGAACCGCCCGCGGACCGTCCCCAGCGCGGCGAGCGTGCCCAGCACCGTCGCCAGCACGGCGGTCAGGAAGGCCACCTGGGCGCTGTTCACGAAGCCGGTCGACCACTGCGGGTCCGTCAGCATCCTCTCGTACCAGCGGGTCGAGAAGCCCTCCGGCGGGAACGTCAGGGAATTGGACGCCGTGAAGCTCATCGGCACGACCACGAGGGTGGGGGCCATCAGGAAGAACACGGTCAGGGCGCCGATTGCCACGAGGAGCAGGCGGCGCGGCTGGCGCCAGGAGTCGGTCATGGATCAGGACTCCTCGAGGCTGCCGAAGACGTCGCGCAGGCGGATGAACCGCGAGGCAATGAACAGGACCACGAGGGTCACCGCCATGAGGATGACCGCCATGGTGCTGCCGATGCCCCAGTCGAGCCGCTGCTGGACCGCGCTCGCGATGAACTGGCTGATCATCGTGTCCTTGGGCGAGCCGAGCAGGGCCGGTGTGATGTAGAACCCGAGGGCGAGGACGAAGACGAGGAGCGTGCCGGCGAGGACGCCGGGCAGCGACAGCGGCAGGAACACGCGCCGGAAGGCCGCGAACGGCGGGGCGCCGAGGTTGGCGGCCGCCTTGGTGTACTCCGGGTCGATCCGCCGCATCACGGCGTAGATCGGCAGGACCATGAACGGCAGCAGGATCTGGCTCATGCCGAGCATGACGCCGAGCGTGGTCCGGATGAGCGCGATGGGCTCTTGGATGAGCCCCGCGTCGAGCAGGAACGTGTTGATGATGCCCGTGTCACGAAGGATCACCTGCCAGGCGTAGGTCCGGACGAGCAGGCTCGACCAGAACGGCAGGAGCACGGCGATGAGCAGCAGTCCGGCCACGCGCGGTCGGACGATGTTCATCAGGTAGGCGTAGGGATAGCCCAGCGCCAGGCATACGACGGTCGACAGGGCCGCCACCCAGAACGTGTTGCCCAGGACCCGGATGTTCGCCGCCGAGGCGAAGAAGCGACCGTAGTTCGCGAGAGCGTCGCCGGTCGGCCTGGGGAAGTCGGTGACGCTGCGCAGGCTGACAACGACCAGGGGGATCAGGAAGAAGGCGACCAGGAAGGCGATCGGAGGGATGGCCAGCAGCGCCCAGCGGTTGACGATCGGGCCGCCGCCGCGAGGGCGACGGCCCGATCCCCTGGTCATCGGACGGAGCAGGCGCACCGGTCCGGAGCGTCAGGCGACGGCAGATGCCGTCGTCACTTGGTCTTCCACTCCTGGTAGGCGTCCTCGAGCAGCTGGGCGTTCTCGACCACCCAGGCGTCATCGAAGTAGGCGGTGGTGTCGTTGATGTTCGAGACGCTGAGCTCGGCGACCTTCGACGGGTCGGCCGTGGCGAGCTTGTTCGTCGGCCCGTACGGGATGTACTTGGACGGCGCCGCGTTGTTCTCCTTGCACGTCGCCCAGGCGATGAAATCCATCGCCAGGTCCTTGTTCGGCGTGCCCTTGGGAACGACGAGGTAGTCCGCCGTGACGATCTGGCCGTTCCACTGGATCTCGACGGGCTTCTTGTCGATGTTCTTCGCACTGTAGGCGCGACCGTTCCAGATCATCGCCATGGCGACCTCGCCCTTGCCGAGGAGGTCCTGCGAATTCGGCACCCGAGCCCCAGAAGACGATGTCCTTCTTGATCGTGTCGAGCTTCTTGACGGCCCGAGGGAGGTCGAGCGGGTAGAGGTCCTTGGGGGCCACACCGTCGGCAAGCAGGGCGAACTCGAGGATGCCGCCCGCCGAGTAGTCCCACATACCGCGCTTGCCCGGGAACTTGGTCGTATCGAAGAAGTCGGCCCAGCCCTGGGGGACCTGGCCGCCCATCTTCTCGGTGTTGTAGCCCAGGACGACGCCGTAGGTGATGTCGGCCACGCGGTACGTGCCGGCGAAGCCCTCGAGGATCTCGTCCTTGTGGATCTTCGTGTAGTCGAGCGGCTCGAGCAGGGCGGCGTTGGCGTCGAGCCCGAAGTCATTGCCGACATCGACGATGTCCCAGGTGACCTGGCCCGACTCGACCTGCGCCTTGATCGTGGCGTTGGACGAGTCCTCGCTCTCCTGGAACTTGACGCCGGTCAGCGCCGCGTACGGCTCGAGCCAGCCCTTGCGCTGGGCCTCCTGATAGGCGCCGCCGTACGAGGCGAAGGTCAGGGTCTTGCCCTCCGCCTTCGGCGGGTTCGTGCAGATGTCGGCCGCCGGCGGCGCCGACGGTTCCACGCTTGCCGGAGCCGCCGATACCGGCGGTGTGGCGCTCGGTGACGGACTCGCTCCTCCGCCACAGGCCGTGACCAACAGGGCGCCCACGGCGACCAGCAGGAATGGGCGTCGCCAGGATGTCATCGATCGAACCTCCTCGATGTCCGTGGACCCGTGACCGGACAGGCCGCCCCACCTCAGTCCGGCCACGATGGGACGCCGCCATCCTAAACGGCCGGCGCGCCCCGCGATAGTCCCAAAAGCGCGCAGCGGGACGAGACCCATCGCGCGCCACGGGACGGTTCGCCTCAGGAGACCCGGCGCAGACCCCGGCCCTTGACGTCGCGGAGGACCTCGCGGGCGGCGTTGTGGCCCGGGCACGCCGTACACCCCGCCGCCCGGGTGGGTGCCCGAGCCGCACAGGTAGAGCCCCCGGATCGGGGTCCGGTAGTCGCCGTAGCCGGGGACCGGACGGAGGAAGAAGAGCTGGTCGATCGACAGCTCGCCGTGGAAGATGTGGCCCTGCGGCAGGGCGTAGATCCGCTCGAGATCGGGCGGCATCAGGATCTGCCGGTCGATGATCGCGTCGCGGATGCCCGGCGCGAACTCGGCGATCGTGTCGACCACCCGGTCGGCGAACTTCTCGCGCTCGTCCTCCCAGGTCGTGCCGGCCAGCGCGTAGGGCGCGTGGCCGCCGAAGACGTTCAGGATGTGCTTGCCCTCGGGCGCCAGGGCCGGGTCGGCCAGGGTCGGCACGACCGGCGACAGGAACGGACGGGTCGAGGGTCGGCCGTACTTGGCGTCGTCATAGGCCCGCTCGAGGTACTCGATCGTCGGGCCGAGGTGGACGTAGGTCGGATACGGGACGCCCATCGCCTCCCGGTCGAACGCGGTGTAGTCGGGCAGGCGGTCGAGCGCGAAGTTGATCTTGAACGCGGTGCTGAACGTCTTGTACGACTCGACCTCCGCCACGGTCTCCGCGTCGAGGTGCTCCGCGCCCACGAGCCGCAGGTAGGTCGTCCGCGGGTCGGCGTTCGAGACGACCACCTTCGCCGAGTAGGCGTCGCCGTTGACCAGCTCGACGCCGACGGCCCGCCCGTCGCGCACGACCACCCGGGCGATCTCCGCGTCGGTCAGGATCGTCGCGCCGTGGGACCGGGCGCAGCCGGCGAGCGCCTGGGTCAGGCCGCCCATCCCGCCCCGGATGAAGCCCCACCCGCCGGCGCCCTTGTGCTCGCCCATCAGGTGGTGGAGCAGGACGTAGGCGCTGCCCGGCGTCATCGGTCCCTTGAACGTGCCGATCGAGCCGTAGTAGGCCAGGGTCGCCTTGAGCTGGTCGGATTCGAACCACTTGTCGAGGAACTCGACGATCGACTCGGTCATCAGGTCGATGAACCGGAATGCGCCGCCGCCCATCCCGCGGAGCTTCCAGCCGAGCTCCAGCATGTCCTTGGCGCTGCGCAGGCTGAGCGACGCCGGGGGCGTCTTCCAGATGAGCTCGCGGACGAAGGCGGCCGCCTCGTGCAGGAACCGGTTGTAGTCGGGGTAGCGCTCGGCGTCCTTCCGGGAGAACTTGGCGATCTCCGCGCAGGTCTTCCGCTCGTCGTCCCACAGGACCATGTAGCGGCCGTCCTCGAACGGGACGAACAGGTTGTCGGTCGGGATCAGCTCAAAGCCGAACTCCTTGAGCCGGAGGTCCTCGATGATCCGTCCCTGGAACATGCTGTTGACGTAGGAGGTCGTCGACACGTGGAAGCCCGGCCAGACCTCCTCGGTCACGCAGGATCCGCCGACGATGCTGCGCCGCTCCAGGACCAGCGTCCGCAGCCCCGCCCGCGCCAGGTACGCGGCGGAGACCAGGCCGTTGTGGCCGGCCCCGATGACGATCGCGTCGTACGAGCCCGCAGTGACCATCGTGCGCTACCTCCAGCGAACCCCCGGGAACGTCGGGACGTGGCCGTACGATGCCGAAACCGGGCTGGGGCGGAACAGGGCCATCCGGCCTGTCGGCGGCGCGCGGAGGCTAGTCGCTAGTTGGCCGCCATCGTGTCGTCGGGCCCGTGCCACAGGCCGGGCTCGCGCGATGGCGACCATCCGGGACCTGGCGTTGCCGCCTTCCGACGCCATCCGCGCTGCAGCCGTCGCTCGATCTCCGGCCAGCTCGGAACGCTGCTCGTGCCGTCAGCCGCCTCTGTGCTGGACCCGCCGACGGCACACGCGCCGGTGACCGCCTCGCTCGGCGACATCCCCATCAGCAGGCCGAACAGGAACCCCGCGATCGTCGCGTCCCCTGCCCCCGTGGTTCCGACGACGTTCGTCTCGAACACGCTGGAGTAGAGCTCTCGGTGCGCCCACGTCGGCGAGAGGTCGGCCGAGCCGACTGCCAGGCGAGCCGGGGACGCTGTGCGGACGTACAGGCCGTGCTCGCCCAGCTTGACGCCGGCGACCCCGACGCCCAGGCCGATCATCTCATCCGCAAGGCGTGCGACGGATGCCAGTGTCGGACCGCCGCGCTCGTCCCGATGCACGCGTCGGCGCAGCAGGTGGCTCGCCTCGGCCAGGCTCGGCATGAAGACGTCCACCTCGGGGAGGACCCGCTCCAGGAGCGTCCGCCAGCGCACCGGGCTCTGCCCGGGATCGAGGTTCGCGTTGGCCATGTCGAGCGACGTCGTCAGGCCGCGACCGCGCGCCCGTTCCAGGAGGTGCCGCAGCTCCCGCCCGTCGTCCGCCACCATCGCCGCCATGAGCGGCGAGTAGCCGACGTGCAGCAGGGTCGCCGCGCCGAGCAGCTCGTCCGGCACGTCATCCGCCGTGAAGGTGTCGTTGACGCCCGAGAAGTGCTGGATCGCCCGATCCCGTCCCGGCAGGTTCGAGATGAGGCTGTACGACGTCCGCTCGCCGGCCGCGATGACCAGCCGGACTGCGTCGCCGGGGATCGCCTCGCGCACGAGTCCGGACAGCACGCTCCCCAGGCGATCGTCGCCCACGCGTGCCACGAGCGTCGATCGCACGCCCAGCCGATGCAGGGCGAGCCCCGTGTTGCCGACGCACCCGCCCACGGACAGGGTGAGGGGGCCGAGCGGGTCCAGCGAGCCCGGTCTGGGCGCCCGCCTTCGCGGACCCGACGGCAGGCGCGGGATGAGGTCGAGGCAGATGTGGCCGGCGACGATGACGGAGGGCGGATTCGCACCCCGGCTCATCCGACGTCCTGTCATGGGCGACTCCTGCGCGGGCCAGGGATCGACGAGGCGACGCCTCGCGATGCGCATCGTCCGTCTCGAGGCGTCAGAATACGGCTGTCCGGGCTCCGCCCGAAGGGCCGATCCTCGGCGCCACGCCGCGGGCGGCGGGCCGGATGGCCCTTGGCGTTGAAGCGACGGCTGCCCAGCCTCGTCCGTGGAGCGCAGGCATGCAGCACATCGCGTTCATCGCCATGAGCGGCGTCCGGGCGGCGAGCGAGGAGCTCAACCGAGCCGGGTTGACCATGCCCGGGTTCCTGGAGCGCAGCCAGGCGATCGCGTCGCTGCCGAGCCTTGCCCTCCTGACGCTCGCGGGCCTGACCCCCGACACCTTCGACATCAGCTACCACGAGATCGAGGACATCCGGAAGATCGGCGAGCCGCCGGTCTGCGACGTGGCCGCCATCGCGTCCTACTCCGCGCAGATCAAGGATGCCTATCTGCTGGCCGACCGCTATCGCGCCCTCGGAGTGCGGACCGTGCTCGGTGGACTGCACGTCAGCGCGCTGCCCGACGAGGCGCTCCGGCACGCCGACTCGATCGTCGTCGGCGAAGGGGAGCTCGGCTGGCCCGACCTCCTGGTCGACCTGGCCCGGGGCAGGCTCGAACGCGTCTACGGCCCCAACGGCCGCGAGTTCCACCTGGCCGACGCCCCGATGCCACGGTTCGACCTCCTCGATGTCGGGCGCTACAACCGCCTCACGGTGCAGACCCAGCGCGGCTGCCCGTGGCGATGCGAGTTCTGCGCAGCGTCCATCCGCTTGACGAACCTGTACAAGGTCAAGCCGGTCGCCAAGGTCCTCGCCGAGATCCACGAGATCAAGCGCCTGTGGCCGGCCCCGTTCGTCGAGTTCGCCGACGACAACTCGTTCGTCAACCGGCGTCACTCGAAGGAGCTCCTGCGCGCGCTGGTCGGCGAGCACGTCCGCTCGTTCACGGAGACCGACATCGGCATCGCCGACGATCCGGAGCTCCTCGAGCTGATGCACGCCTCGGGTTGCGCCGAGGTCCTGATCGGCCTCGAGAGTCCGACAGCGAGCGGGGTCGACGGCGTCGAGACGCGTCGGAACTGGAAGCGCGGCCGCTTTGCTGACTACGCCGACGCGATCGAGCGCATCCAGTCGCATGGCATCGCCGTGAATGGCTGCTTCGTGTTGGGCCTCGACGGCGATGGGCCCGAGGTCTTCGATGCGGTCGAGGCCTTCGTCCGCCGAAGCGGCCAGTTCGATGTGCAGATCACGGTCATGACGCCGTTCCCGGGTACGCCGCTGTACGACCGGTTGCTCGCCGAGGGACGCCTCCTTGACCCGACCGCCTGGGAGCGCTGCAGCCTCTTCGACGTCAACTTCCGGCCGCTTCACATGTCGGCGGAGCAGCTCCAGGGCGAGGCGCTGGAACTCGGCCGGCGGCTCTACACGGAGGAGGAGCGGACCGCCAGGCGGCACCGGTTCCACCAGCAGCGCCGGCACCTCCTGCGAGACGTCCACGAGGTGCGTGAGGCGCAGGAAGAGAGGGTGTTGGCATGACGACGTCGTCGGCGAGCGCGGATCTGGCGCGCTATCGCTGGTTCTTCCTGGTGGCGGCCCTCTACGACCTGGCCCTGGGCGTGGCGTTCTTCTTCCTGTACGAGCCGATCTTCAAGGCCATCGGGATGCCGCTACCGTCCCATGTCTCCTATATTCACCTGTCGGCGGTGTTCGTCTTCGTGCAGGGGCTCGGCTACTGGTTCGTCTACCGGGATCCGTTGGCGAACCTGGGCATCGTCAAGGTCGGCGTCGCGTACAAGGCCAGCTACTCGGCGCTCGCGGCGTACTATCTCGTGACCGATCAGCTCCCGGCCATGTTCTTTGCCTGGTTCGGGTTGTTCGACTTCCTGTTCTTCCTCGGCTTCGTCTGGTTCCTTCGCTGGGCCGGCCGAGGAGCGGCGAGTTCGTGATCGGCGCCGCGGCTCCGCATCGGATCCCGGTCGAGCTCACGCCGGATCGACGCTTCGAGCGACGCATCCGGCGGCTGGCGGTCGTGAGCGCGGTCGCCCTCGGGCTGATCTGGGTCCTGGTCGTCACCACCCTCGCGGCGCCGGTGGCGCTCGATGCGGTCTTCGCCGCCGGCTGGCTGCTCATGCCGTCGACGCTCGTCGCGAGCCTCCTGCGCCCGCGACTCCGGTATGGGCTCGTCCTGCCCGCGTCGCTGGTGTCGATCGGTCTGCTGGGCGTCTGCCTCGGATGGCTACCGGTCGATCCGGTGGTCGCCGTCGGCTGGCTCCTGATGACGGCCGGCGTTGCCCTCGGCGGCGGGCTGGGCCTGTGGCTCTGGTACCGACTGCTGCCCGTGCCGGCTCGGCTCGACGACCCGTTCTCGACCGGACGCTGGGCGCTGATCGGGGTCCACGTCGCCCTGGTCGTGGCCGGGTTCGGGCTGGCCGCGCAGGCCCTCTGGGAGTAGTGGCAGGTCCCCGGCGCGCGCGGGCAACAACGATCGATTCTGGTGCTTCCCATTGCGTGGCGGCGCGTCTATCCTCGACGCCACCTTCGCCTACCCGGCCTGCTGTCCTGGAGGTCCCCATGTCCCGCGCGTCGCGCCGAGCGTTCCTGCTGACGTCCGCTCTCGCTCTCGTCATGGCGTTCCCGGCCTCCGTCTCCGCCAACCACTCGTGGGGCGGTTACCACTGGGCCAGGCAGGCCAACCCGTTCACGCTGAAGCTCGGCGACAACGTCAGCTCGACTTGGGATCCGTTCCTCGTGACCACCTCGGCCGACTGGTCGGCGTCGACCGTCCTCGACACGACGATCGTGACGGGGAGCGCGCGGCCGAGGCTCTGCAACGCCACGGTCGGAATGGTCCAGGTGTGCAACGCGAAATACGGGAACAACGGCTGGCTCGGCGTGGCGTCGATCTGGGCATCCGGCAGCCACATCACGAAAGGCACCGTCAAGCTCAACGACACGTACTTCAACACCGCGAGCTACAACACCGAGGCGTGGCGGAACCTCGTCTCCTGCCAGGAGGTCGGCCACACGCTCGGCCTCGACCACCAGGACGAGGCGTTCGACAACCCGAACCTCGACACGTGCATGGACTACACGAACAACCCGACCTCGAACCAGCATCCGAACACACACGACTACGACCAGCTTGTGACGATCTACAGCCACCTCGACACGACGACGACCGTCGCCTCGGCGCCGGCCGGCGCGGCGACTGCCGCCGGCGCCAACGCGCCGGACTCCGCGTGGGGGACCCTCGTGAAGGTCACGAACCACGGGCACGGCGCCTGGTACGTGCGCGACCTCGGCGCGGGCAACCTGATCCTCACCCACGTTTTCTGGGCCGACTGACCCGAGGGCATCGACCCTTGGCGCGTGGTCGGATAGACCGTACGAAGGTACGAGGCTGACCCGGGCCGCCCAACACGGCCGCCTCTACCGTTCGGACTCGATCAGCTCCTTGATCCTGGCTCAAGGGAGGCCGGCCAGGACCCTGGCTGCCGTGTCCTCCATCCCCGCGACCCCGTAGACCAGCTCGCCTGTCGCGTAGTACCAGACGGGCCACGCCCCCGCGTCACATACGTCACCTGGCGACCGCCCAGCGAGGTGTGGGACACCGCGTCGTCGGGGATGGACTCGAGCATCGCTGCCAGCAGCTGGTCAGCTGGGACGCCGCGGAGTCGCCGACGTTGATGATGAGCAATGGCGGCTGTGTCAACCTGGAGTACTGGACACGGCCTCGCTACCCCTGGCCTCGGCCATCGGGGCGTCCGTAGCATCCCGAGCCATGGCCGCCTCGAGTCGCTCGAGGTAGGGCCGCGCCTTGACCCGCTCGAAGATGGTCCGCGCCTCGGCGGCCGCCTCCCGTGTCGCCGGATGGTCCCCACCCACGAGGATGACGAAGTCGAGCGAGATCCGGGCGACCTCGAAGTCGGAGCCGATGGATCGGAGCCGGGAGAGGGCGTCGCGATAGCCGGCGATCGCGTCATCCACCCGCCCTTCGAGCACCGCGATCCCGGCCCGGGCAGCGATCCGATCCGCCGCGACGCCGAGCCCGGTCGATGGGTCGGCGTCGAGCCGATCGGCGATCTGTTGTGCCCGCGCGAGATCGCCGCCCCAGAGGGCAGGCCGCATCGCGAGCCCGAGGTAGATCGCGGCGAGGGATTCGTCCTCTGCCGCGCTCACCGCCTGATCGCAGGCCAGGCCGAAGTCGCCGGCGTGGAGGGCGCGATCCGAGCGCAGGAAGCGAACGCTGGAAAGACCGTACGGGTCCGAGACCTCCGTCGAGAGGACCTCGAGACGGGCCAGGGTGGCGTCGGTCGACTCGCCTCTCGCCACCAGGAAGAGGGCCGCGATGCCCAGTCGCCGGATCTCGTCCATCGGGCCACCCGTGTCGTGACCCGTCCCGGCGCCGTGGTCGTCCGCTCCTTCGGCGAGCGCCTCGTCCCATCCGTCGGCGACGAAGTAGCTGTGGATCCGGGCTTCCCCTCGGGCCCACGTGGCCCCGCTCCGGTTGCCGACCCGGCGTGCCAGCTCCTCGGCCGTCCAGGCCGTGTCGCGCGCCCGGCGCTGATCGTCGATGCAGACCGCGAGGTTGGACAGGGCCCGGATCTCGGCGGCCACGAAACCGCCGGTGCGGGCGACGTCCACCGCCGCCTGGACCAGGGCCAATCCCTCGCGCTTCCGGCCGAGAAACCCGAGCGACGACCCCTTGTTGTTGAACGTCTCCGCCACGATTCGCTCGAGCCCCAGGTGCTCCGCGAGATCCAGGGCGAGGTCGGCCGCCTGGATCGCCCGCGCTGGCTGGCTGGTCCGCATCAGGGCGCGTGACAGGTTCGCCAGCAAGTCGGCCCGGACTTCGTCATCGCCGATCTCGGGGAACGCGGCGATGGCGGCCTCGAGGACCTCCGCGGCCTCCGCCGGCTGACCGCTGTCGATGAGGATCTCGCCCAGGAGCGCCTCTCCGGCGCCGGCCTGCTGCCGATCATCCGCGGCACGGGCAAGGTCGATCCCCGCGCGCACGAGCGCCTGGGCATCGGCGTGGAGCGCGGCGGCGTTGGCCGACGTCGCCGCCCGGAGGTGCAACCCGGCGCGCTGCCCGGGGTCGGCGGTGATCGCGATCGCCTGGCGGAGGTACGAGACGGCCTGGTCGTGGGCGCCCAGCGTGGCGGCCCGTTCGGCGGCCCCCGACAGGGCCAGCCGGGCCTGGATCGCGACGGCATCGGCCTCGGCGCCCTCGGCCGACGCCTCGTGGGCGGCCACGTAGTGGGACGCGAGGGCCCCGGCGAGCTCGTCGTCGCCGAGCGCCTCGAAGTAGCGGGCGACGGCCAGGTGGCGGGTGCGCCGTTCGCGCTTCGCCAACGTGCCGTAGGCGACTTCGCGGATGAGCGACTGGACGAAGCGGTACTGACCCCGTTCGGGGCTGCGCGGGTCGATCTCGAGGTCGAACAGCTCCCGCCGGACGAGGACCTTGAGCCTGGGCTCGAGCGCCTCCGCGGTCTGACCGCTGACCGCGGTGAGCCCGGCCAGGCTGAACGTCTGGCCGAGGACCGACGCGTCGGCCACGAGGCTCCGGGCGGCGGGGTCAAGGGCGTCGAGGCGGCTGGCGATGAGCGAGCGGAGCGTGTCGGGGATCGTCAGCTCGCCGAGCTCCCCGACGGGTCGATAGCCGGCGCCGTCGCGCTCCAGGCGGCCGTCCGCGACGAGCGCGCGAACCATCTCGACCGCGTAGAGCGGGATCCCATCGGCCCGGGCGAGGATGGCCCGGATCGCGCCGTCGGGCAGGCCCGGCACGAAGCCGTCGAGCAGCTGGCGCATCGCCTCGTCGGTCAGCGGCTCGAGGGCCAGCTTCGTCAGGTTGCGCGTCCCGGACCCCCATTCCGGTCGCCGGTCGAACAGCTCCGGCCGGGCCAGCGTGACGACGAGGAGCGGGACGCCCTTCGACCACTCGAGGAGGTGCTCGATGAAGTCGAGGAGCCCGGAGTCGGCCCACTGGAGGTCCTCGAACAGGAGGACCGTCGTGGCCCGCTCTGCGATCCGCTCGAAGAAGATCCGCCAGGCCGCGAACAGGACGTCGCGCCCACCGGCCGGCGCGGGCTCGAGCCCGAGCAGGGTGAGGAGGGCGGGTTCCACCCAGCGCCGGTCGTCGTCGGTCGGGACGAACTCGGCCACGGTGCTCTTGATCCGCTCTCGCGTGGCGGCCTCGTCGTCGGTCTCGGCCAGGCCGGCCCGCCGACGGATCATCTCGCCCAGCGCCCAGAACGTGATCCCCTCGCCGTAGGCCGGGGACCGGCCGCGGTGCCAGTAGATCGCCTCGCTGATCCCGTCGATGTGCTTCTCGAGCTCCCAGGCGAGGCGGCTCTTGCCGATCCCGGCCGGGCCGGTGATCGAGACGAGCCGGGGCCGCCGATCGCGCCCGACCGTGGCGACGACGTCCTTGAGCAGCCGCAGCTCTTCGTCGCGGCCGACGAACGGGGGCTCGGGCAGGTCCGAGCGACCCCCGCCGCCGCGCTGGGCCACGACCCGCAGGGCCCGCCAGGCCGGGACGGGCGCGGTCTTGCCCTTGAGCACCTGCTCGCCGACCTCCTCGAACGCGATCGCGGCGCTGGCGGCCCACATCGTCGGCTCGCCGACGAGGACCGTGCCGGGCTGGGCGACGGACTGGAGGCGGGCGGCGGTGTTGACGAGGTCGCCCGCGACCATGCCCTGGTTCGTGGCGCCGAGGGTGACGGCCGCCTCGCCGGTCAGGACCCCCGCCCGGGCCTGGATCGTGGGGCCCAGGCGGCGAACGGCATCGACCAGGTCCAGGGCGGCGCGGACGCTCCGCTCGGCGTCATCCTCTCTTGCGGTTGGGGCGCCCCAGACGGCCATGACCGCGTCGCCGATGAACTTCTCGACAGTGCCCCCGTAGCGGGCGATGACGTCGGTCGCGATCTCGAAGTAGCGGGTCAAGGTGTCGCGGACATCCTCGGCGTCGCGCTCCTCGGCGAACGGCGTGAACCCGACAAGGTCGGCGAACAGGACCGAGACCAGGCGGCGCTCGGCGACGGGCGGCGCGGCGGCGGAGGGGACCGCCGGACGGACCGAGGCCGGGCGCAAGGTCGTCGCCGCCGAAACGGGACTGCCGCATTCCCCGCAGAACTTGGCGCCCGGCAGCAGCGCGATCCCACAGGCTGCGCACGCCAGACCGAGTCGGGTCCCGCATTCCTTGCAGAATTTCGTGCCAGCCGGGTTCTCGGTCCCGCAGTTCGAGCAGATCACGACGCCCTCGCCCCTCCGTGTGGGGTGCCGAGCCTAGCCCAACGCGGGCCGGGGTGGAACCCGCCTCACGTGCGCGGCCACCCCCACACGATGAACGGTTCGTGGCGATGACCACGGCCCCGTCTGTGACCTGGGTCGCTCAGTCCGCTCGAAGAAGCTGTCATCGACGGGTCCGGAAACTGCAGACGGCGCTCAGTGAGCGCCTCTACGCTGTGGACTCAGGCCGGTGGGGTCACCAGAAGGCTGCCCGCCACCACCGATGAGCTGAGAACCAGCCAGAGCGACGGCTTTGAGGCGTGAACCCGCATCCGGAGCGCCATCCGGGCCTCCTTTCTCCGGGAGCCGTGACTCCCGGTCAACTTCACCTTGAGAGTGACGGTGAGCGAACGGATTGCGATGGCGACGGTGCAGCAGACCAGTGACCATGGCCCACCAGACCCCAACGGCCTGAAGCCACAGGCTCGGGATTGTAGCAAGCGTGCAGCACCACCGGATGCATCTCCGAGAACAGATCTCGACGACCATGGACATCTACGGCCACGTCATTCCGGCGCTTGAGCGCGACGCCGCGGATCGCATGAACGACCTCCTGACGGCAGGGACTGCCACATAGGCTGCAGTCAGGCTGCAAACGGGGCGCTCGGGGGGTTTGCCAAGAGGTCCATCAGTGACGAACCGTTGATCCGTTGCCGTGACCGTGACGCATCCGTTGGCACTCCCGCCTCCCGACTTGTGATGAAGGCGGGGTCCCGCCGCTCCAATCTCGCGCCGCATCCGTTGGCACTCTTCGCAGCCCCGCCTCATCAGGTGGCACTCTCGGCGGCTTGAGCGTCGTGTCAAGAGAAGACGGATCGGGCATCGTTCGACGCTGGGCGACCAGCCGTTCTGGCCCCGTCCCCGATGTTGCATTCCTACAACAGCGCGCTATCGTATGAATACAACAGCCCGTTGGGCTGGTCGCCCCACTGGGGAGGAGCGGGTCATGTCGATCTGGTTTCTCACTGCGGTCTCGGTCGTCGGCCTGATCGCGTTCCTGCGCAACACCGCGCTCGTCCGGCGGTTCCTGCCCGGACGTGACGTCGGATCCGAACCGGGCCGCTTCGAGCGGTTCTGGTCGCGCCGCGACGGGCGCTTCCTGGCCGTCGGTTGGCTCGTGCTCTTGGCGCTCGCCATCGGCGACTTCGGGATGGTCTGGAGCGGGGTGTGGCAGCCCGTGACTGATGCGTTCCGCGTGATCCAGCAGGTCGCTGCGGCGGCCCTCGTGCCCGCGACCGCGGGGCTCTACGTCTACCAGCGCGCCATCCCGCAGATCGCCCGCGACAACGCCGACGAGCGCGAGCGCGCCATCCAGGGCGACGTCTATCGCCGTGCCCACACGATCGCCATCGGTGCGCTTGCCATCGGCGTCGCGCTGCTCGTCGTCAATCCGGCGATCGACAGCGCCCTCTTGCTCCGGCTCGAGAGCTACGGCGTCGAGCTCATCGACATCCTGCTCCCGACGTTCCTGCTGCTCTTCATGCTCCCGAGCGTCGCCTACGCCTGGATGAACCCGCACCGTGACGACGGGACGCCCGACGACGGTGCGCCCGAAGCCCCGCGCGTATCGCGCCTCCCGGCCTGGCTCGCTCGATCGGCGGCGCGGTGACCGGGCGCAAGCCGGCGGCGGAGGCCCCGATCCCGAACCGGATCAGCGAGTTGCGCGAGAAGGCCGGGCTGAGCCGGGTCGAGCTCGCGGAGCGGGTCGGGGTCAATCCACAGACGATCGGCTACCTCGAGCGAGGCGAATACAACCCGAGCCTCGCGCTCGCGTTCCGCCTCTCCGAGCTCTTCGAGCTCCCGATCGAGGGGGTGTTCCTGCGAGAGAAGGGATCCTGAGTCAGCCGCGCTCACTCAGGCCCGCCTCTGGTGTCGTATTCCACCCAAGATAGAACAGGGGTCGACGAGATCGAGGGGACTGAGTACGCAAACTTCGTCTGCCTGAGCCACCCGATTGCAGCCATTGCGCTGAGGCATGCGGCCGTTGATGCCCAAGACGTGGCAGTCCTCGCGGAAGGGCAGACCCGTCGCCTCGATCGATCCGACGCAGAGAGTTGCGACTGCCGGCAACACGCCGGCTCTCGTGCAGACCTATGTCGTCGCCCGCCTCCTGGCAGAACTGGCCGCAGCCATCGAGGATTTCGGGGCGTTGTTGGACGCAGTCCGGTATCGCGACCGACGGGGGATCCTCTACCGCTACCTGAACTCGCAACCGGGACAGGTAGCCGACCTGTGGGATCTCGTGCTCGCCGGAGGTTCGGTGGCTGACCTGCTGCATCTACCGCCTCTCGAGTCCATCGAACCGGCGCCACCGCCTGCGATCGTGACCGACTACGAGGCATTGTCCGTCAGCCTGCCGCAAATCGGGGCGATGTACCGCACCCGAACCGACGCCGTGCCAGCACTATCCGATCCGCGGGCGTCTCTCCCTCCTGACGATGTGAACATCGTCACGGCACTGGTCGATACCGGGACCCCCGTTGCAGGCGCGACGCTCGCGGACGCCTACAACAAGATCAAGCACCGGTTCACCGTGGTGGAAGACATCAAGTCCTTGGGGATAGCCCTCGTCGCAGGCGGTCGCCAAGCCGCGTACATCCGATACCCGAGGGAACCGGCGAAAGCCGATGTCCTCTACGCGAACGTCATGACCGTGGCGGCTGCCGGCGGTGAGGTGGCCGCCCTCGTCACATGGCTCGACGAACTCGGGCTGCTTCCCCCAACCGTGTAGCCATTTCGCGACCCGGGCGTCGGTCTCTTTGGAGGATACGCGGGCACGTGGCCGGGCTCGGCTGCATCTCTCGGGCTCGGCTGCATCTCCGGGACCCTTGGCGACGGGCGCCGGTCACTATCGGGGGCGATCCTGACGCAGGATGCGGCCTGCGCCGAGCCCGATCGTCGGCTACGCCACGGGCGATTACGTGAGGATCGCGACACCGAACGCTCGTTCGATATCATGGGTCATGAGCGTTCGTGAGCAGCTCGAGCTCAGTTACCACGCCGTCCAGCACAAGATGGCGGATTTCGGATACCCACCACATGTTGGCGGAGAGCGCCAAGTCGACGTCCGTTGGGCAGCAGCCGCTACCGGTAGGTCGAGGGGGCATTCGAGACCGACGGTAGGAGTCGAAGACTCTGGGCGGTAGTCAAGGCCAGGGCGGCCGATGCGCTCCCGCGTCGGAGGCCGCTGCAAGGGGGTCGGGCTCCTACTGCGTAGAGGTGTCATTCAGCAGTCCCGAGCCGGGACTCACGGCGCAACCGATGGCACTCTTCTCCGCGGCGCAACAGGTGGCCGTCTTGCCATGGGATGGTGACGTTCGTCAAATGGCCCTCGCTCTGCCGCAGGTTGTCATGGCGCGCCCGGAGGGATTCGAACCCCCGACCTACTGATCCGAAGTCAGTCGCTCTATCCACTGAGCTACGGGCGCGCGGTTCACGCTCACTTGGAGCGGATACTGTCGCGAGGCTCGACCACAGCGCTTTCGGAGCGCACAACTCGGAGTGACTAAATTCCGAAGTACGAGGCTCTGCGCCATGGTCCAGGCCACCGCGACGCGCATCATCGTAACTTAGGGTCAGGGTCAGGGTCAGGCGCCCCCTTGCTATGTCCGCGTGGTCCCGGACGCGAGTCTCGCGCGAAGATTGGAAGCTGGGTAGTAGTCGAAGCGGCGTCCCACGGCATGACGCTCGAGTAGCCCTCTCGCCTCGAGATCCGCAAGGTCCGTGCGAGCTGACTGACGGGTCACCCGGTGGCTTTGAGAATGGGAGCGGATCGTGTACACGGCCTCTTCGTGCCGAAGGGCGTTGGTCAGGAGAGCGACCTGACGGTGATTGAGATCGGTCCGCCGAAGGAGGCTCAGAGTCTCGCGAAGCTCGGTCATCTTGCGGACCAGGTAAGCGTTGAGCTCCTCAATCGCCAGGCGAAGGATCTTGAGGTGGTAGAGAAGGAAGTATGTCGCGTCGAAGTTGTCGGTCTCGGTGTAGAGGAATGACCGCCCGTATTCAACGGGTGCCTTCAGTAGGAGCCTTGAGATCGACACGTACTCGAATAGCCAATAGCCATGCGCGAGCATCTCTCGATAGAAGAGCGCCCGGGCCGTTCGGCCGTTGCCATCCTCGAACGGATGATCGTACGCGAGCCAAAGATGCACGAGGATCGCGCGGACGACCGGGTGCATGAAACCCGGACCGGGATTGTTGGCGAAGTCGCACATGGCAGCCAAGCGCCCCGGAAGTTCGATGGCCGGAGGGGGATTGTGGGTCACCGTTCCGTCGCCGGCTGCGACGTGAACTCGCTCCTCGTCCGGGCGCTGAACGCGGCCAGCAGCATCGGGATTGTCCAGAGTCCCGGCGGCAAGGATCGAATGCAGTCGGAAGATGGCGTCGGGGGTCAGAGGCTGCGAGGCTAGATCGCGCAGGACCGTCATTGCCTGGTAGTTGTTCAGGATCATGCGCTCACTGCGGTCGCGTGGTGGTCGACCCGACCTGAGCATCTCCTTCGCGACCAGCCGCGTGGCACTTGCACCCTCCAGCTGGCTCGACGTAATCGCCTCCTCGATGAGGGAGTTGACGAGGTATCGCTGGCGATCCCCGGGCTCCTTGATCGTCTCGGATAGCACGAGTTCGCCTGCGGCGTGCTGGTCGATCCAATGAAGGAGTTCGAGAACAGGATCGGGCAGGGAGTATCGGAACGAGCGTCCATCGGTCGCGATGAGTGGAATGTCTCGGAAGGTCGACTGTCGTGCGAACGCGATGCCGAGCCACCATTCCTGGTGCGTCAGGTCCTTCGGGCACGTCCGCCGACGCAGGCCATCCCAGTGGATATACCGACCATCGACGAGGGGGGTCGCGCCCGCTCTCAGGACGCGAGGCAGTTGCTGCATGAGCTCGCGGTTACCCAGCATCTCCTCGAAGCCAGGTGCTCGGTCCGGGACTCTCATGGCCAACCCACGGCTAATCGTGTTGTTGTTAGCCGCCATGATGACCGCGACGGCTAATTGTGTCAATCTTAGCCATCAATTAGCCGTGGCGGAATCCCGGCAACTACGTAGACGTACTCGTCTGCCGTTGGTCGCGGAATTCACACGGCGCGAACCATCGGTCGAGAGGGTCGGGGAGGCACCCCGCACGCACGAAGCGGCCGGCCCGGTCGAGGTGATCGACGCGCACCGGCCGGAACGCGGGGGAACGACAGCGACTGACTCGTCGGCTAGGGCTGCCGGGCCCCCGGTCCGATGCCACCACCCTGGGCGAGCGGCGGCTTGGGGCCGGAGCGGATGAGGAGCGCCTCGTAACCGGCGCCGTTCGCCTTCCCGACGACCATCGTCCGATCGCCGACCTCGAGGTCCGCGATCTTCGCCTGACGGCCCTTCTCGCGGACGCGGGTGTCGGCGGTCACCGCGAACGTCGTCGAGACGCCGTCGAGGCCCTTGATCGTGATCGAGCTCGTGCTCACGGCGCTGATCTCGCCGCGCTCGGAGTGGACGACCATCGTCGTGCCGTCCTTCTTGAGGACGGTCGTGTCGGCGCGGAGGACGCGGCCGAGCCGGCCGGGGCCGGCCGCCTGCTCGACGCCGGTTCCGGACCCGGCCTGGGTCTCTGCGCGTGGTGCGGCCAGGATCGTCGGCACGGCGACGACCCCGACGAGGCCGAGCGCCAGGACGACGACGATCGCCCGGCGCGGGCCGAACCTGCGGAGGTGGCTGAGCATCTGTGACTCCTTGCGGCGACGGGAGGGATCGCGATGGAACGGTTCGGATGCCCGCCGCTGGAGGGAGCATCGCGCCGCCGGGGCGGACCCGGCCACCGTGCCACGGTCAGCGTCCGTAAGCCCCGCGTAAGACCGACGCGACCGGCCCGGTGCAGGGGCCGCCGCGCGTCTCGGGGGGCGCCCGGACTGCGGGGGCACCCTATGATGGCCGCTGCGGCCGGCCGGCTCTTGCCCCCGGCCAGCCGAATGGGGTGACAACCGCCCGTGCGTCGTCTGCCGCTGCTCGTGCTCGTCGCGGCCCTGGCCTCCGCCGGTGTGCTGCTCGCGGCCCCTGGGCTGGCCTCGATCGTGCCGCGGTCCGTCCTGGTCGGAGCCGTGCTCCCGGCGGTGGCGACCGGCGCACCGAACGACGGCAGCGCGACCACGCCGACGCCCGACCCGACCTCGACCCCGCAGCCAACCTCGACTCTCGAGCCGACCCCAACGCCGACGCCGACCCCCCGACCGACCGCTCCGGCCGTCGCCCCGGCCCTCGTCGGCGAGGGCCCCATGGCGCCCGACCCGCGGACGCTCGCCGGCTACCGCTGGCCGCTGCCCCGGGGCCGGATCTCGAGCGAGTTCGGTCCGAGCTGGTACGGGGCGCTCCTCGTCGACGGCCAGCGGTTCCATGACGGTCTCGACATCGCGACGTTCTGCGGCGATCGCGTCGTGGCGGCGCACGACGGCGTCGTCGTCGCAGCCGGACGCCGGTTCGACGAGTGGATCGGCTGGATCGGCGACCTCGGGCCGCACGCTCGGCACATGGCCGAGAAGCACCTCTGGGGCACCCTGCCGATCGTCGTCGTGATCGACGACGGGAACGGCTACCGGAGCGTGTACGCGCACTTCAACGCGATCGCCGTCAGGGTCGGGCAGCGGGTGAAGGCGGGCCGGCTCCTCGGCTGGGAGGGGAGCACCGGGTTCGCCACCGGCTGCCACCTCCACTACGGCCTGTTCAGCCCCTGGGAGACCGAGCGATTCCGGCTCCGCCCGGACGTCCGCCAGCGGACGAAGTATCCGACGTGGGAGATCGCCCGGATCGACCCGCTCCTCGTCCTCCCCAAGCGACCGAGCTCGAGCGCGAAACCCACCCCCAGCCCGAGCTCCAGCCCGAACCCCTAGCCCTGGCCCGCGACCCCCGCCGGGCGACCCCCACTGGGCCTGGTCTATGCAGCTGGTGCATGGAATCGCGGTCGGGCACGCTCGGCTAGCGCTCGGAATCGACAGAACGGCCCGGTGGCCACGCTCGCTGGGTCGCGGATCCATGCATGGGCCGCATGACCGGCCCCGAGGGCCGAGCGGGCGGGTTCCGGCGCCGGGAGCTCAGCCCTGGCCCGCGACCCCGGACTCGCCGTCGCGCCGGTAGCGGCGGGCGATCAGCGCGTAGGCGGGCAGCCGCGCGAGCGACTCGGACAGCGGCGGCGCGGGACGCCCGTCGCGCCCCTCCACGGCGAGGAGCGAATCCGTCTCGGTCGCCTCGGCCGGTCGGGCGTCGACCACCGCGAGGTCGATCGCGACCCGTCCGGGCACGGCCGCCCCGAGCCCGGCGACGGCTGCATCGGGGAAGCCGCCCGGCTCGAACTCCGCCCGCACCTCGGCATCCGAGTGCCAGCGCGGCCGGCGCAGGAGGATCGCCCGCCAGGCTTCGGCGATCGCGGGGGTCACCCTCCCGTCGCCGGTCCGCGGCCGGTCCGCAACGGCCTCGCCGCGCGCCCAGAGAGCCGCCTGGTGGAGGAGGGCGTACTCGTCGAGGTCGGCGTAGGCGGACAGCGCCTCGGCCGGTGAGCGGTCCCCGAAGATCGCCCGGACGCTCGGCCCGAAGACCTCCGCGAGGTCGAGGTCGATCGCCCGGACCGTCCGATGGAAGTAGACCTGGCGATACATGAACAGGCGTGCCGCGAGGAAGATCTCCAGCGCCCCGAGCCCCGGCTCGTAGAGGGTCAGCCCCGCCTCCCCGATGAAGCAGTACCGGCGCAGCCGCTCCACGTCGACCGGCCCGATCGCGACCCCGGTCAGGTAGGCGTCCCGCCGGACGTAGTCGAGGTTGTCGACGGTGAACACGCCCGACAGGAGCGGCTGGAGCCAGCGCACCCAGCGCGGCATCGTCGGGTCGGCCAGGGCCGGCTTGCTGATGAGGAAGGCGACCCAGTGCGGATCAATCGCCTCGCCCGGGGCGAACGCGTCGCGTTCGGCGACGACGCCCGGCGCCCGGCGCAGGCCCGAGATGAGCCCGCCGAGCTCGCGCTCGACGATGAGCTGGCCGAGGTCCTCGTGGCTGAGCGCCTTCGCGCCGGGGCGGCGGGCATCGGCCGGGGCGGGGAAGTCGCGCAGGACGTGGTCGTCGAAGAAGTGGGCGAACGGCCCGTGGCCCACGTCGTGGAGCAACCCGGCGACCCGGAGGGTCTCGACGACGAGCCCCTCGGACGGCGGCGGAGCCCCCGGCTCGGCGTCGACCAGCGCGGAGCGCAGGCTCGGGTAGAGGTGGCGGGCCCACAGCCCGGCCTCGTGCATCACGCCGAGGCCATGGGTGAACCGGCTGTGCTCGGCGGTCGGGAAGACCCATCGGGCGCTCTGGAGCTGGCTGATCCGGCGCAGGCGCTGGAGCCAGGCCGTATCGAGGAGGTCCTCCTCGGCGAACTCCTCGTCCGGGAGGTCGATCGCCGCCGAGGCCGCCGGCTCGAGCCGCTTGGTCAGCTCGATGTACCCGTGGATCGGGTCGCTGATGAGGTTGACCGCCGAGAACGGGTGGCGGCGCATCGGACCCTGCCGGCCGGTGCCGGTTACGGGACCCAGACCCGCAGCCCGGCCGACCACGACGACAGGTTCGCCCGTCGGTCGCGCGCCTGGACGCGGATCGTGTAGTAGTGACCGTGGCGACGGGAGTAGAGGGTGATCGAGGTGGCCGTCGTCGCGGTCCGGATCTGCGTCCAGGCGCCGCTGTCCACGCGGTACTGGACGTTGAAGTCGCGCAACCCGGCCGTGTGCGTCTGGAGGAGCCGGTCCGCCCCGGACCAAGTGAACCGGATGGTCGTCCCGGAGACGCTCTTCGTGCGCATCCTTGCCCACGGCGCGGTCCGGTCGGGGCCCTCCAGGAACGCGATCGAGGCGTACGTCGTCGCGGTTGCCGAACGGTACGCCACCCCGATCCCGAGGTAGTTGAACCGCGAGCTCATGAGCAGCGCCCAGTGGGCAGGGCTGTGCTTCCACATGGAGTAGAGCGAGGCGGCCGCCTTCGAGCCCCACGGATAGCTCGTGTAGCCGACGTCCTCGCCGCACGAGTACCAGCGGATCGAGCGCGCCGTGAGGGCGTCGCAGATCGTCCCGTCGACGGAGTCGTGGGTGAGCTTGCCGTGAGCGGCCATCCAGCTCGCCCGCTCGCCGGCGAGCTGCACGAGGCGGAGGTCCAGGCGGAGCGGCCGGAGGCCCCGGTCGGCCCGGTCGCGGTTGATCCACGTCCGCAGCGAACTCTCCATCGACGTCTCGGTCGAGGCGCTCGCTGGCGCGGGCGCACCGATCGTGGCGACGGTCGCGAGGAGGATGGCGGCGAGGGCGACGAGGCCGGCGCGGCGGGCGCGGGGCCGGTGTGGTCGGTCGGGCATCAGGGGCGCAAGCCTACCCGACCATCGCCGATTCGTCATTCGCCAAGCCGGCTACGGCACCCAGACCCGGAACGGCGTGCTCCACCCGGAGAGATTGCCGCGCCGGTCCCGGCTCTGGACGGAGATCCGGTAAGCGTGGCCGCGGGCCCGATAGCGCAGCGTGATCGAGGTCGCGGTCGTCGCGGTCCGGATCCTGCGCCAGGTCCCGCCGTCGACCCGGTAGCGGACGTTGAAGTCGCGCAGGCCTGCCGTGTGGGTCTGGAGGCGGGGGTCGCTGCCCGCCCAGCCGAAGCGGACGGTGGTCCCGCTCCTCGAGCGGGTGGTCATCCGGGCGCTCGGCCGCGTCCGGTCCGGGCCCTCGAGGAAGACGATCGAGGCGTACGTCGAGCCGTCCGAGCGCAGGGCGAAGGCGATCCCGACGTAGTTGTAGTCCGGGCTCATCATCGCCGCCCAGTGGGACGGGCTGGTCCGCCACAGCCCGTACAGCCAGTCGGCGGCGGGCAGGCCCCAGGCGGCGTTCGTCGTCCCGATGTCCTCGCCGCACGAGTACCAGTCGATCGAGCGCGCCGCGACCGCGTCGCACACCGAGCTGCCGCCGGTCCAGTGGCTCAGGACGCCGGACGCGGCCATCCCATCGGCGTGCACCCGGGCGATCTCGATGAGCCGTCCATCGATCCGGTACGACCGCAGGCCGCGGGCGATCCGGTCACGGTTCATCGAGGTGAGGATGGATGCCGCCATCGACGGGTCGGTCGAGGCGCGCGCCGGACTCGGCGCTCCCGCCCAGCCGATCACGGCGACGAGGACGAGGACGAATGCGAGGAGGGTCGAGCGCGTGTGCCGTGAGAGGCGTGCCCGGTGTGCGGGCGGCTCGGGGAAGGGGACGCGCATGTAAGGACGTAGGTTACCCGAGATCCGGAAATCCGGTCATCCGGCCATCGTCGTGTTCGACGGAGGGGACGGCTCGCCCCCCCTCGGCCGGTTCAGCCGGGGCGGTACCGCGCCGCGCCGGTGGCGAGGATCCTGGCGACCTCGTCCCGCAGCCCGGCCGGCGCGAGGACCTCCACGTCCGCGCCCCAGCCCAGGATCCAGCTCCGGATCTCGAGCGTTCCGGAGACCCGCGCCCGCCAGCCGAGCGAGCCGTCGTCGCCCGGCTCGAGCGCCTGGCTCGGGTGCCAGCGGGTCTCCGCCACCCGGCCCGCGACCGCCGGCGAGAAGCGCAGGATGACCTCGACGTCGGGCTGGTCCGCGATGATGTCCCAGGCCCGCGAGAACGTCTCCTCGATCGTCCCCTCCGGTGGCGGCGCGAACGCCTCTGCGGTGAGCGCGACGTCCGCGATCCGCTCGAGCTTGAACGTCCGGATCGCCCCGCGGATCTCGTCCCAGCCGATGAGGTAGAGCGCCCGGGTCGTGAGCGACGGCTCGATCAGGTACGGGCGCACGCGGGCCGTCCGGGTCCCCTTCGCGGGGTCGTAGGTCCCGCCGCGGTAGCGGATCTCGACGATCCGCCGCTCCGCCCAGGCCCTCGTCAGGCGGTGGATGATCGCCCGCTCGGCCGGCGCGCCCGGCGCCCGCCGGGACATCAGGTCGAGCGTGCCGACGACGTGCGCCCGGAGGACGTCGGGCAGCCCGGTCGCGAGCTTCTGGAAGCCGGCGGCGAGGTCCGGGTCGTACGCGTCGGCGTAGCGGGCCATGAGCCGGGCGGACAGGAAGACCGCCATCGCCTCCGCCTGGGTGAGCCGCAGGGCGGGCAGGAGGCCCTTCTCGTCGAGCCCGTAGCGACCGCCGTCCTCCCAGATCGGGATCTCCAGCTCGTCCTGGATGGCCACCAGGTCGCGGTAGGCGGTCCGCTTGGACATCCCCACGGCGGCGGCAATCTCGGTGGGCGTCGCGCCCCGCTCGCCGCGCCCCTCGAGGAACGTGACGACCCGGTAGAACCTGGCGGTCCGATCGCGCTTCGCGCTGAGCCGGTCGCGCTCGTCGGTCATCGCGTCCCCTTTCGTGCGGTCAGGATCGCCGTCGTCAGCCGGCCGGCGGCACGATCGACCGGACGGCGTCCCGGTCCGTGGCGGTGAGCCTCACCCGGATCGTGCCCCCGATGCCCTCCACGCCCAGCGCGGTCGCCGGCCCGCTCACGCTCCCGACGACCTGGCCGAGCTCGCCGTCCGTGAACACCCAGTAGTCGAGCTGGCCGCGCCACCGCCGAAGGGTATCGCTCCCGACGAGCCAGCGCGCCTGCGGGAAGGCGGCGACGAACGTCGGCCCGTCGACGGCGATCCGGCAGTGCCGGCCGCGCGCCCCCTCGACGAACTCCAGCCCGCGATCCTCGGCGGCCGCCCGGACGCCCGGCTCGAGCGCGGTCGCCAGGACCCGGGCGTCGACGAGCTCCACGTCGAGCGCGGCCGGGTCGGTCGCGACCCACCGCCGGCCCGGTCCGCGGGTCCACGCCCGGCTGCCGACGCGGGCCGCGCCGAACTGCCCGAGCGCGAGCTCGGTCGCCACGTCCGCGACCCACCGGACGTCCGTCCCGGCCCGTGCCCCGGCGAGCCCGATTGCACCGACCCGGCGCCCGTCGACGTCGGCGGACAGGAGGACCTCGAGGTCAGCCGTCGCCCCGGCCCGGATCGCCTCGTCGCACAGGGGTGGCCGGGCGCTGCCGACGGTCGGACCGAAGCGCGAACTGGCTGCGGGGCGATCGCGCAGGGCGAGGTCGTTGGCGATCGCCGCGGTCGCGAAGACCGACCCGGCAGCGATGGTCAGGCCCGCCCCGATCAAGCCGCCGCGAACGAGCCGATGCCGGCGGAGCGCGGTCTCGCCGAGCCATCGGCGGGCGACTCCGAGTCCCGTGAACAGGCTCGTCGCGGCGAGCGCGAGGAGCCACGGGTAGGCCGCCTCGAGCGATGGCAGGAGCGTCTGCGGGCCGCGGGCAAGGAGCTGGTTGAGCACGCCGCCGATCGACGGGACGAGGAGGAGCGCCGCCCCGAGCCCGAGCCAGACGATCCCGGCGAACGCCCGGTCGCCGCGAGCCACCGGCGGCCGGACGACCCCGGCGAGGGCGATCGTCATCGGCAACCCGGCCGCCACCCCGACGAGGCCGTCGATCGGGCCGCCCGGCCGGTACCCGAAGACGACGTAGAGGGCGCCCAGGAACCACAGGGCCGTCAGGCCGACCGCCACGAGGCGGAGCTCGAACGTACGAACGCGCACCGCCGAAGTCTAGTCGCGGCGGCCTACCCTCCCGTCCGAGCGTCCGCAGCACTCGTCCGCAGGAGAGGGGGGCTACGCAAGTACCTGCCCGGATGGGACCGTCGTCTCATCGATTTGCGGATCGCGCGGGAGGACAGTGCAGCCACGGGGCGACTGCCCTGAACGTCACCAGAGCCAACCGCTTCATGCGGGAACCAGGAGAGGAAGACCAGGGAACGTGAGCCATGGCCGAGCAGCGTCCAGCCGACACCAGGGGGTCCGGGCGTCCATCCCGGGCCGGTCGCTCGTTGCCGGCGGTCGCGGCGGTCTCCGCGGGCGCGTCTGGGTCCACCACCTCCGCGCAGCAGTCCTTCCGACCGAGAACCGCGACCGAGCCGGCCTTCCCGTCGCGGGACACGGCGACCCGGGCAACCTACCGGCACCTGCTGATGCGTGGCCTGGAGCCCGATGAGGCCTCGAACCTGACCGCCTTCCTGTGCGGGCTTCACATCGGGGACCAGCACTGGCAGCTGACCGAGGTGAACCGCCTCCTGTTCCTCCGCGAGCTAGCCCGAGCCGGATCCTGGGGCGCCGAGGACGGCGCCGCCGGGTCCGGCCACTGACCGACCGGATCGCCGGATCTTCCCGGCCCATCAACCGAATACCCAGGCCGCGATGGAGCTCCCCCTCCTCCCTCCACCGTGGCCGACCCTCCACCGAAGCGGCGCCGGGCCTCCTCCCGGCGCCGCTTCGGGCGTCCGGCCATCGTCCTGGTCGCGACGTCCGTCGGGAGCTACGCCGGCTGCGCGAGGATGCGGGCCGCCGCGGCGTTCATCGGCCTCGGCGGCTGACCGGACCGCGGCAGGCGTCGACGAAGACGGACCACAGCCGCTCGAATGCTTCCGGCGTCGATTCGGTTCGCTCGGGGTGGCACTGCACGGCGATGATGAACCGGCCGTCGACCGTCTCGAAGCCCTCGACCAGGTCGCCGGCCGGGCTCGCGGCCCAGGCGTTCGCGACGAGGCCCCGCGCGAGGTCGCTCGGGCGGACGCCCTGGTGGTGGTACGTGTTCACCTCGGTCAGGCCGCCGCGGACGTTCGTCGGGGAGAGGATCCGGGCGAGCCGTGAGCCCGGCACGAGCCGGAGCGGGTGCATCTTCGCCGGGCCGTGTCCCCAGCCCGGACCGGCATGCCCGTCGACGTTCTGGAGGAGGGTCCCCCCGGCGAACACGTTGATCGCCTGGAATCCGCGGCAGATCCCGAAGACCGGCACCCCCCTCGCCGACGCCGCCGCCCAGGCCGCCGCCTCGAGCTCGTCGCGGTCGGGCTCGATGCTGATCGAGCCGCGGTTCGGCTGGCCGTAGCGAGCCGGATCGATGTCCGCGCCCCCGGAGATGACGAGCCCGTCCATGGCGGCGAAGGCGGCCGCTCGCTCGCCGGCCGGGGCGGTCGCGTCGAGGACGATCGGCTTGCCGCCGTGGCGCCGGATGCCGTCCGCGAACAGGCCGTTCTTCCGCTCGGCGATCTCCGGCTCGGACTGGTGCGCGGCGACGGCGACGGTGACCAAGATCCGGGGCGAGACTGACACGGGGGTGGGGGCGGAGGACAGTGGCTGGCTCATCGCGGGAGGATACGCGGCCCAAGGGTCCGGGGTAGCGGCGCCTCAGAGCCCCAGCATCGTCGCCAGCGTGATCGGCACGAGTCCGGCCCTGCCGAGTCCGTCGACCAGCCGGGGCAACGCCTCGAGCGTGTTCCAGCCGCCCAGGTGCATCAGCACGATCGAGCCGCCGTGCGCCTGCGAGACGACCTTGGTGACGATGTCGTCGGCCGTCGGTCCGCCGTCCGCCTCCGGCCGCCAGTCGATCGTATCGACGTCCCACATCACCGCGTAGGGGAAGCCTGCTGATGCGGCAGCGGCGCGGACCGTCGCGTTCTGGGCGCCGTATGGCGGGCGGAAGAGCGGCTTCGTGGTATGGCCGATGGCGGCCGAGATCGCCGCGTCCGCCCGGGTGAGCTGCTCGACGATCGCCTCCGCATTCAGCCCCGTCAGGTCCGGGTGGTCGTAGGTGTGGTCGCCGACTGTGAACAGGTCCGGGTGGGCCGCCGCCAGCTCGAGGACGGCCTTCGCCGTGGCATCGTCCTCGGCCAGCGCGCCGGTCGAGAAGAGGGTCGCCGGGACGTCGTGGTCGACCAGCCAGCGGACGATGTCGAGCGCCGGCTCCGTCCGTCCGCCGAGATCGAAGGTCAGCGCCACGACGTTCGAGGCCCGCGGGCCGTGGGTGACGAGGAGTCCCGAGCCGTCCGCCTGGGGCGTCGGCGCCGGCGGCAGGCTGAGCGATGGGCGTGGCGTCGCGGAGGCAGGGGGCGCCGACTCGGCATCCTCGTCGAACACGGCGCCCGGCGTGATGACGAGTCGCCAGCCGATCTCGATCCGGTTCGGATCGTACTTCGGGCTCTCGGGATCCAGGCTCGGGTAGGTCGCCCGGTTCCAGAAGGCGATGCTCCGCGCGGTCGTCGAGAACCGGCGGGCGATCGAGAACAGATTGTCGCCGGCCTGGACAAGGTAGTCGATCGGCGTGGGCGACGGCCGAGGGGTCGCCGTCGGGGCGGGCGTCGGGGTCGAGGCCGGCGTGGGGCTCTGCGTCGGGCTCGACCCCGTCGGGGCCGCGCTCGCGACCGGCGTCGGCGGACGCGTCGGCAGGTCGCCCAGGCCACAGCCGGAGAGCCCGGCCGCGAAGGCGAGGCTCGCGGCGAGGAGGACGGCGATCGGGGATCGACGGCGCGTCATCGGAACCAGTGTGACGCCTTCGCGCTCGAACCGGTGACGGCCGGGCGTTCAGTCCGGCGCGAGCGTCGGCGGATCGACCGGGGTCGGGTCCTGGAGCGACAGCTCGGAGGCGAGCGCGAGGCCCTCGGCGGCGGTCACGAGCCGATCGCCGCCGGACCGCTTGGCGACGTAGCACGCCCGGTCGGCCGCGAGGAGCACCTCCTCGGCGGTCGGACCGTCGGTCGGGAACGTGGCAGTCCCGACCGAGGCGGTCACCGGCGTCCCGGCGGCGGCCCATGGCGTGTTCGGGCCGGCCACGGCCCCGACCGCCGCTCGAGCCCGCTCGGCGACCCGCATGGCGCCCGCCCCGACCGTGCCCGGCAGCAGGAACGCGAACTCGTCGCCCCCGTAGCGGAAGACGTGGTCCGTGTCCCGGCCCGCCCGGCGGAGCGCGCCGGCGATCGTCCGCAGGAGCCGGTCCCCGGCCTGGTGGCCGAGCTCGTTGTTGATCGTCCGGAAGTCGTCCAGGTCGAGCATGATCAGGCTGAACGGCGATCCGTCGCTTACGCTCCGGGCGAGCCACTCCTCGAACGTCCCGTGGTTGAGCAGCCCGGTGAGGTCGTCGGAGCGGGCGCGGATCTCGACGGCCGTGTGGATCTCCGCGTTGTGGAGGGCGATCGAGACCTGGGCCGCGAACAGCTTGACGAGCTCGAACTCCTCCTCGTTGAAGCGGTTCGCGGCCCCGAGTCGCTCCAGGGTGAGGACGCCCGAGACCCCTTCGCGGCCGCGCAGCGGGACGACGATCAGGCTGCCCTCGACCGGTCCGGTCGACTCGAACTGGGTGACCCGCGGATCGGCCAGCTCGTCGACGACGAGCTGCGGCCGGTTGTTCAGGAGCACCCAGGTCGCCAGCCCCTGCTCGCCCGGCTTCCAGGGCTCGAGGTAGTCCTCGGCGTTCACGCCCCGGGCGGTCAGCGGGGTGAGGATGTTCAACGTTCCGGTCGAAGACCTCCATCGAGATCGTGTCGTAGCGCACGAGGGCGCCGAGCCGGTCGGTGATCTGGTCGAGGACGGCCTTCGGGTCGAGCGTGGTCAGGATCGACTCGGTGATCTCGAGCAGCTCGCGCTGGCTGCGGAGCTGGCGCTCGAGGGCGGCCGACCGCTGGGCGAGCAACTCTGTCGAGTCGGCGTTGGCCATGGCGCCCGCCGCGAAGCTGGCGTAGATCACGAGCAGGCGGAGGTCGTCCTCGCTGAACTGGTGCAGTCCCAGCTTCGACAGGACGACGACCCCGAGGACCTGGTCGTCGTAGACCATCGGGGCGAGGAGCATCGATTCGTCGAGGTCATCCACCGTGCCGGGGATCGTCTGGGCGCGCGGGTCCTGCGCCGCATCGGGCAGGTTCTGGGCGATCCCGTGGGCCGCGACCCAGCCGGTGATCCCCCAGCCGACCGCGACCCTGAGCTGGTCCGGCGTCTCGTCGACGTACTCGCCGAGATGGCCGAGCATGGCCACCGGGACGAGCTCGTCCCCGTCCACCCGGTAGACCCGCACGTTGTGGTAGTCGATGAGCTGGCGGAGCTCGTGCGCGATCGCGTTGCCGATCTCGCGCACGCTGCGCAACCGGTTCAGCCGGTTGCCCAGCTGCTGGATCGACTGGAGCTGCGCCGCCCAGGTCGCCATCTGGGCGTAGTCCCGGGCGGTCCGCATCGCCACGCTCGCCTCGTCGCCCACGGCCTCGGCAGCGGGCCCGGGGGCGATCGTCGGCGCCGAGAGGCGGCCCCGGGCGTTTATCTCCGCGTGGCCCGGCCCGATCGGCGACCCCTCGGCCGCTGCCAGGAAGCGCTCGAGATCGCCCAGCCGGTAGCGCCGATCACCCCGCGTGTTGATCCGGTAGTAGCGCAGGCGGCCCTGGTCGCTCCACGTCCGGATCGTGTTCGGATGGACGCCCAGCAGCCGGGCCGCCTTCATCACGGAGAGGGTCGCGTCCGTCGGGCGCTGGATGAGTTCCGTGGTCACGTTTCTCACTGGAGGATATGTGAAGTCTGGACCCGGCCAGCCTACGGAACCTCACAGTTCCTGCCAATAGGACGAACGTACTCCCGCCGGCTTCCCTCCGGGCACGCCCGTTCCGGCCGGGGCCTCGGGATGGCCGCGGACGCCGTTTCAGCGGCGGGGCGGCGGCTCCGTCGAGCGGCCCGAGGTCGCCCGGACGTAGACGAGGGTGACGACGACGCTCGCGATCGCGATGACGGCGACTGCGCCTAGCGCGGCCAGCGGCGCCCCGACGAGGCCCGGCCCTTCGCCCACGCTTCGGGTGTCGCCACCCGGGACCGTGCTCGGACCGGGAGAAGCGGCCAGGACGACGGCCCCGACGAGGCCGGTCGCGAGCGTTCGAATGAGCGCCCAGGCGAGTCCGAGCGCCAGGAGTGACAGCCCGCCGACGAGCAGGGCCATCGCCGCGAGCGGCCGGCCGCGCCGGCCGCCGGCCAGGAGCTGCATCGCCTCGACCTGGTCCAGGGTGGACAGGATCAGCGGTCGGCCCAGTCCGGCCGTGAGCACGGTCGTCCCGTCCGCGCGGCGCCTCGGGACCCCGACGACCGTGGCGTGCTCGACCGAGGAGATCTGCTCGATCGTGAGCCGGACCGGCGACGAGGGGGGGAGGTCCGCGGGCATCCGGTCGGGCGCGTCGGCAGCCGTCCCGAGCGATTCGCGGGGAAGGACGATCAGCCCCTCGCGGAGCGCATCGCCATCGATCGCCACGACGGCCAGCCCATCGCGGATCTCGAACGGGACGATCTGGCGATCCTCCTCGATGACCGACCAGCGACCGCCCCGGTACGCCTCCAGGCGGCGCCGCCGGAAGACGAGCGGCCGCTCGTGCTCGTCGGGGAAGTCGGCGGCGCTGTCGAGGCGGCCCTCGAGCCGGACGTAGCCGGGGCGGCCCGCGGCGGCCAGTGCCTCGGCCTGCTCGATCGTCGCGGTCGGCGTGCCGGCGAGGAGTCGCCCGACCCGGTAGCCGGGCCCGAACGAGCGCAGGACGAGCGCACCCCCGGCGAGCGCGACGAGACCAGCGATGACGACGACGAGGGGTTCCACCGCCCGGATGATACCGACGCGCCGGGCGCCGAGCCCGAGGACGAGCCGCGACGGTCCCCGGGCGCCATGTGCCAGCTGCTGCGCCGGGCATGGAAAGGCCCGAAGGAACCTACCCGGCGCGTGGGCGTTGATGCGATCGCCGCCGTTAGCGCAGTTCGGCCTCTCCGGGCTGAAACCAACACTACGGTTCCGGAGGATCGTCGGTCAACCGCACCTGTCCACGAGATCGCGGTCTTTGGGCGGGGTTGTCCACCGCCCGTCCACAGTCAACCGGCGGGGCGACCGGTCCGCGGGTCGAGCGCCGTTACCTGCCCGCCGTAGCTCGTGAGGACGAGTCGGCCGCCGACGATCTCCGCCTCGGTCACCACGTCCGAGTGGGCCACCCGCCAGGCGACCTCGCCCCCGGGGTCGACGGCGAACGTCTCGATCTCCGCCTGGACGATGACGTGCGGGAGGCGGGACGACCCGAGGGCCGTCACGACCGGAGTTCCGGATCGATGCGTCCAGCGGAGCTCGCCGGTCCGGGCCTCGAAGGCGTAGGTCAGGAACCCGTACTTCACGACGAGAAGCCCCGCGGCGTCCCACAGCAGGGCGGCCGGGTCGTCGAAGACCGGCGTCGCGAGGCGGGCCGCCCAGGCACCGGCCGGGGATTCGACCCGGATCTCCGCCCGGCACAGCCGCTCGAAGGTCGGCGACACGACCGCGCCGTGGTCGACCAGGGTGCCGCCCGCCTCGGACAGGGCGAAGACGGCTGCCCCTTGGCCACTGCCCGCCCAGCGGAAGCGGACGCGGATTCCGCCCGGGTAGGCGACGACGCCCTGGCGCGGCTCGGCGGTCAAGCCGGCGGCGAGGTCGATTCGAGCGCCGAGCGCGCGTCCGGATCGCGCTCCTCGGTCATCGGGGCGACGGTCGCGTTGGCGAGGGTCCGAAGCGTGCCCGGCGGGACGGGGAAGACGGCGGTCGGCGTCCCGGCCGCGGCCCACACGATCGGGTAGCGGCCGAGGTCGGGATCCATGATCACCCGGATCGGCCGGGGATGGCCGATCGGCGGGATGCCGCCGATGGTGAACCCGGTCAGCTCGTTCGCCTCGCGGGCGGTCGCCCGTCGCACGTCCGCCGCGCCGGTCACTGCCGCGAGCCGCGCGAGGTCGACCCGGTTCGGCCCGGACACGAGACAGAGGATCGGCTGGAGCCCGCCGTCATCGTCCGCGGTGACGAACACGAGCGACTTCACGATCTGGCCGAGCTCCGCCCCGACGGCCGCGGCCGCCTCCTCGGCGGTGTGGGTGGACGCGTCGAAGACCCGGATCCCGAGGGTGACGCCCTTCCGGGCCGCGGCATCCCGGACACGCTGGATGCCGGCGTGTTCGACTGGCTCAGGCACGGCGGGAGTCTACCATCGGGTGGTCGAGTAGCATCGACCGCGATGGACGCGATCCTGTTCGATTGGGACGGCACGCTGGCCGACACGCTCGGCGCGATGTACGGCGCCAACGTGGCGGTCATGGACCGCCTGGGTCTCCCCTTCGACGAGGAGCTCTATCGGCGCAGCATCACCTCGGACTGGAGGGCGATGTACCGGCGCCTGGGGGTCCCGATCGAGCGGATCGACGAGGCGAACGAGCACTGGTGGGCGATCCTGGACCAGGGTGACGCGGCCCTCTTCCCGGGCGTCCGCGAGGCGCTCGATCGGCTGGCCGCGGCCGGCCATCCGCTGGGCCTGGTGACGGCCGGCCTGAGCGATCGGGTCGGCGCGCAGCTCCGCCGCCACGGACTCGAGCGGATGTTCGGATCGATCGTCTACGGGGACGACCTCTTCGCCGACGGCCGCCCGCTGCACAAGCCCGACCCGGCGCCGCTCCGGCGAGCGCTCGCCAAGCTCGACTGCCTTGACCGGCCGGAGCGCTCGGTCTACGTCGGTGACACGCCCGACGACATGCGCATGGCGCTCGCCGTCGGCACGGTGGCGATCGGGATCGAGTCGGTTTTCGGGGATGCGGCCGAGCTGCGGGCCGCCGGCGCCGGCGAGACGGCGGCCACGGCCGTCCAGTGGATGGAGCGCTGGCTGGCACGCGGCACCGGGCGGCGGACCGCGGCGATGCCGACCGCGCCGGCGCCCGGTTGAGCGGGGACCGCCCGGTGCGTGCGCTCGTCGTGGCCGCCGGCGATCCGCCGGATAGGACCGCTCTCGACCGCGCGTGGCCCGGCTGGGCGGACGGGATCGACCTCGTGATCGCGGCGGACGGCGGCGCGGCGACGGCGGAGCGGCTCGGCCTTTCCCTCGATCTCGTCGTTGGCGACTTCAATTCGCTCGACCCGGGGGCCCTTGCCGCGCTCCGAGCACGCGGCGTCCCGGTCGAGGCCGCGCCGACCGCAAAGGACGAGTCGGATGCGGAGCTCGCCGTCCGGGCGGCGCTCGCCCGCGGCGCCGACGCGATCACGATCGTCGGCGGTCTCGGCGGCCGCCCCGACCACCTCCTCGCGAACGCCGGCCTGCTGGCCCTGCCCGAGCTCGCCGGCCGGCCGGCCGAGCTCCTCGACGGCTCGACCCGGATCACCCTCGTCCACGGGCCGGGAACCCGCGACCTGGCGGGTCGGGTCGGCGACCTCGTGTCGCTCCTGCCGTTCGGCACCGGCGTCGAAGGGGTGACGAGCGACGGGCTCGCCTGGGCGCTCCGCGACGAGCCCCTCCCGATCGGTCCGGCCCGCGGGCTGTCGAACGTGCGGACCGCGCCGATCGTCCGGGTGACCGTCCGTGGCGGGCTCCTCCTCGTCATCGAGACCACGCTTCCGGACGCCGGCTGATAGGCTGCGGCCATGAGCATGCCTGAAGCTGGCGACCTGGCACCCGAGGTCGCGCTGCCCGACGAGACCGGCACCGTCCATCGCCTGTCCGACCAGCGTGGCCGGTGGATCTGCATCTACTTTTACCCGAAGGACGACACGCACGGCTGCACCACGGAGGCCTGCCAGTTCCGCGACCTCGACGCCGATATCCGCGACGAGGGCGCTGCGATCTGGGGGATCAGCCCGGACGGCGCCGCCAGCCACCGCGGCTTCCGCGAGAAGTACGAACTTCCCTTCACCCTCCTGTCCGACGAGGACCACGCGGTCGCCGAGGCGTATGGGGCATGGATGCTCAAGACGAGCTACGGACGCGAGTCCATGGGGATCCAGCGCTCGAGCTTCCTGGTCGATCCGGACGGACGGATCGCCCGGGCCTGGCCGCGGGTGACGGCGGACGGACACGCGGCGGAGGTCCTGGCCGCGATCGCCGCGGCGAAGACGGCCCGCGGCGGCTGAGATCGGTCCCGCCTGACGGCCGGCCGGGCATGGAAAGAGGCTTCGCCCGTGGGGGGAGACGAGCGAAGCCTCGGCAACATTTTAGCGGAGGCAAATAATGTCTGTCCAGCCCGTCCGCACGTCAGCTCGAGAGCGGTCGATGACCGACCCGACGACCGGTCCGGGGGCGGCCCCGTAGATGTCCGCAGCGCAGGTACCCGTCGCGCCGATGCCCCATGACTGGCGGCCGGCGCGCTTCATGGTCGTCGTCGCCCACCCCGACGACGCCGACTACGGACCGGCCGCGACCGCGGCAAAGTGGATCGACGCCGGCTCGGTCGGCTGGCTGGTGTGCTGCACCAGCGGCGACCAGGGCGGCGAGGATCCCGACCTCGACCCACTCGCGCTGGCGGCCGCCCGGGAGGCCGAGCAGCAAGCCGCCGCGGACATCGTCGGCTACGCGGGGGTGAGCTTCCTCAACCAGCCGGACGGCGCCCTGGCCAACGACCTGCCGCTGCGCGAGCTCCTCGTCCGGGAGATCCGGACCTTCCGCCCGGACGCGGTCCTGACCCACGACCCCGAGGTCGTCATCTACGGCGACGGCGGGATCAACCACACGGACCATCGCGCGGCGGGGATCGCCGCGATCGATGCGGTCTTCCCGGCTGCCCGCAACCCGATGGCGTTCCCCTGGCTCGCCCGGACCGGGCTCGCTCCCCACCGGGTCAGGCGGGTCTACCTGTTCTGGTGCCGGGAGCCGACGGCGTGGGTCGACGTCTCGGCGACGATCGGGCGCAAGATCGACGCGCTCCGCGCCCACGTCAGCCAGGTCCGCGAGCCCGCCCGGCTCGACGAGCGGATCCGGACGTGGGCGGCCGGCGACGGCGCCCGGATCGGGGTGGCCGCGGCCGAGGACTTCCGGGTGGTCATCCTCGACGACGACGAGGACGAGGGTCCGACCGGAGGCTGACGGTCAGGGCTGGAGGAGGAGCGGCCGGACCCGACCCCAGGCGTTCCACAGGTCGGTGAGCTCCGCTGCCCGGCCGCCGAGCAGCGCCACCATCTCGCCCAGGGCGAGCTCGCCCGCCGCACCGGCGAGGAACTCGTCGGCGGCCACCGCGACGTGCCGATAGAGCTCGGGCATCTCGCTCTCATTGGGCCAATGGCGGATCCGCATCGGGTCGAGCCCGGCATAGCCGACCGCGAGGGACAGGTCGCGCAGGCTCGGGACCCGCACATCGGCGAACCCGCCCAGCCCGTCGAAGCGGTATCCGAGCGAGGCGAGCGCGGTCGCGATGTCGCGGCACTGGGCCTGCGTGAACGGGCCCCAGAACGGATGGTCGTGCGGGAACTGGAGCGCGGCTGCCTCGATCGCCCGGGCGATGATCGCGTCGACCAGCCCGCTGAGCCCCAGCTGCCAGCGCCGCTGCTCGACGGGGTCATCCCCCGCCAGCGTCGCGACGAGCCGGCGCATCGCCTCGCGGTCGCCGCGGAGGAGCCTGAGGATCGCCGGCTCGCGATCGCCGAACACGCGCTGGGTGGCGTCCGGCTCGAGCCAGAGCTCCCCTGGCTCGAGGTTCGGGCCGCCGGCGAGCTGGGCCCGGGTCCGGTCCTCGTCGCCGGTTCCGCCCGTCCCGACCGGGGCCCGGCCGGCCCGTCGATCGAGCGTCAACTCCTCGCACGCCGCCAGCGCCTCGCGGGCCGCGATGCACGCGTCGCTCGCGGATTCGGCGTTGATCCGGGCGACATCCGCCTCGAGGCTCAGCCGCTCGATGACGGTCACCAGGCCGCTCGCGGCCTCGCGCTCGCGCACCGCGTCGGTCGCGGCCTCCCGGGCGGCGCGGTTCGTTCGATCGATCTCCTGGAGCCAGTCGCGCGCGGCTGCCTCGCCGGCCTCGTGGGAATGGGCGTCGACGTTCGCCCGGCGGAACGCCTGCCAGGCCGCCTCCTTCGCGGCCAGGATCGCCCGCGGGTCGGCCGCCGTGGCCGCTCCGTCGGCCCGCGCCAGGTGGTCATCGTAGGCGCGCTGGGCCTCCCGGAGGCGGGCGCTCGCGGCGGTGGATTCCTCGGACAGCCGATCCGCGAGGGCGCAGCGCTCCTCGACGTGGCGGCGCTGCTCGGCGCACACCCCGGTTGCCGGGGCCACGGCGCCTGCCGGCTCGACCCGCGGATCGGTCGGCTTGGGATCGGTCGGCGTCCGATCGGCCGCGGCGGGCACGTCCCGGTCCGCGCTCGCCCGAACGGCGGTGGCCGACGCGCCGACGGCGACGCCCAGGCGCTCCACCCGGGCACGCCCGGCGACCGCGGTCGAGGCGAGGGCGAGCGCGCCGAGCAGCGCATCCGGCGCTGGTCGGATCGGGATGCCGACCTGCGGGCGCGCGGGCGCGGACCGAACGGACGTTCCATCGGCCAGCGTGTGACGAGCCCAGCCGAGGGCGTCGGGATCCGCCGGGCCGCCGCGCGCCGCCTCCTCCATCGCGAGCGGCACGCCCAGCCCGGACAGGGTTGTGGCAGGCCTTCGCGGGATCGCGTCCGGCGCAACGGTGACGCGCACCTCCCGCGGAGCGGGCGGTCTCGCCCGGATCACGATCGAGAGCGCCGCGCCGCTGGCGACGCCGAGCACGAGCCCGAGCGCGAGGAATGCGAATTCGCTCGCGGTCACCTGTCCTCCTCGCTCGATCCGGCCATCGGAGGGCGGATCGCCGGAATCCCGACCGGAGCGTAGCTGCCGGGTCGGGGGGCGTCAAATCGCCGGTGGTACCAGCAGGGTGGTACCAGCAGGGTGGTACCAGCAGGGGGCGTGCCCGCAGTGGTAGATTCCCCGGCGTCGGCGACCCCGTCGATCCGTTTCCGCCTGTCCGAGCCGATAGCAGGGAAAGGCACGACCCCCTCTTGGCCATCGACCCGAACCAGGAATTCCTCGTCCAGCCCGTCGACGCGTCCTGGCTGCAGTGCAACATCGAGTGTCAGGAAGCCTGTCCGGTGGGCACGAACTGCCGGGGCTACCTCAACCTTGCCGCCGAGGGCCGGTTCGAGGAGGGCTACATCCTGTCCCGCGAGCCGAACCCGGTCGCGGCGATGTGTTCGTACGTGTGCTCGGCGCCGTGCGAGCGGGCCTGCCGCCGCGGCGACATCGACCGGCCGCTGGCGATCCGGGCGATGAAGCGCTTCCTGGTCGAATGGCACGAGGCGTCGGGCATCCCGGACGTCATGCCACTCATCACGCCGCGCCCGGAGCGGGTCGTCGTCATCGGGGCTGGCCCATCCGGTCTCGCCGTGTCGCGTGAGCTGGCCACCAAGGGCTACCAGGTCACGGTCTTCGACAGCCTCCCGTACGCCGGCGGCTTCATGCTCGTCGGCGTGCCGGCCTTCCGCCTGCCGCGTGCGGCGATCGAGATGGATGTCCGGCTCGTCGAACGTCTGGGCGTCCGGTTCATCTACAACACGACGATCGGGGTCGACGTCATGTTCGACCAGCTCCAGCGGGACTTCGACGCGATCGCGATCACCGCCGGCGCGATGAACGCGATCGGACTCGATGTCCCGGGGGCCGACCTCGATGGCGTCCAGTATGGCGTCGACTTCATGAAGCGCGCCAACCTGGGCGACCCGCTCACCGTGGGCACCGACGTGGTTGTCATCGGCGGCGGCTATACGGCAATGGACTGCTCGCGGACCAGCCTCCGCCACGGCGCCGAGCACGTCTCGATCGTCTATCGGCGTACCCGGTCCGAGCTCGTCGTCGACGACGAGGAGCTGGGCGAGACCGAGCGCGAGGGCGTCCGCATGGAGTTCCTCGCCAGTCCGATCGAGATCGTGGGCGAGGACGGCAAGGTCACCGGCGTGCGTTTCATCCGCAACCGGCTGGGTGAGCCGGACGCGTCCGGCCGCCGCTCGCCCGTCCCGATCGAGGGATCCGAGTTCGTCATCCCGGCCCAGACGGTCATCCCCGCCATATCCCAGGCGACCGACCTCACGTTCCTGTGGGTCGAGTCGAACTTCGAGATCAACCGGGGGCGGGTCAAGGTGGACCCGGCCACCTACGCCACGAACGTCCGCGGCGTGTTCGCCTGCGGCGACTTCGTGACCGGCCCGACGACCCTCATCGAGGCGGCCGGCCACGGCAAGAAGTGCGCCTACGCGATCGATCGCTACCTGTCCGGCCGGACGGACGTGACCGTCGCGGCGAACGTGAAGATCACCAGCTCGTGGCGCCACGACATGCCCGAGTTCTACGACGTGCTCCCGCGCCAGCACATCCCGGTGGTCCAGTCCCAGGCGAGGATGCCCTCGACGCAGCCGGAGGTCAACTTCACGACCCCGGTCGAGCTCGGCTACGGGGCCACCCAGGCGGTCGCCGAATCGACCCGCTGCCTGATGTGCAACTTCAACATCTGGTTCGACCCGTTCCGCTGCGTCCTGTGCGGGGCTTGCGCGGATGTCTGCCCGGAGGGCGTCATCCACATGGTCGACGTGAACCAGCTCAAGACAGAGGGCCTCCTCCCGGAGATCGAGGAGGCCTATGGCTGGGAGGGCGGCGCGGCGATGATCCTCGACGAGGAGCGCTGCATCCGCTGCGCGCTGTGCGTCAAGCGGTGCCCGTTCGACGCCATTACGATGGAGCGGTTCGAGCTCCAGGAGATCTCGACCGACGGACGGCTCTACAAGGAGTCGTACCGAGACGCGCAACTCGCCGGGACGCCCGGCGTGGCAGGAGGAGCCAGGTGAGTTTCCTCGAGCGAGTGGATCAGACCATTCGCCGAAGCCCCGTGTGGCGGTCGCTGTTCCGCCAGCCGTACCCCAACGACGAGCGGTCACGGGCGTACGCGGTCATGAACAACGTCTTCCTGCACATCCACCCGGTCCGGGTCCGCCAGCACGCGGTGAAGTTCGCCTACACGTTCTGCCTGGGCGGGCTGAGCTTCTTCCTGTTCCTCGTGCTGACCGTGACCGGCGTCTACCTGATGTTCTTCTACGTCCCGTCGGCCACCCAGGCCTACTCGAACATCCTGTCGATCCAGAGCGAGGTCACGTTCGGGCTGCTGACCCGCAACATCCACCGGTGGGGCGCCCACCTGATGGTCTTCTTCGTCTTCCTGCACATGATGCGGGTCTTCTACCACGGGGCCTACAAGCCGCCGCGCGAGTTCAACTGGGTCGTCGGGGTGGTCCTCCTGTTCGTCACCCTGATGCTGTCGTTCACCGGCTACCTCCTGCCGTGGGACCAGATCGGCTACTGGGCGATCACGATCGGCACGAACATGGCCGGCTACGCGCCGCTGCTCAACACCCCCGCCAACCTCATCCTGCTCGGCGGCCTGGAGGTCGGCCAGAACACCCTCCTGAGGTTCTACGTCCTCCACATCATGGTCTTCCCCCTGCTCGCCGCGATCTTCCTGGCCGTCCACTTCTGGCGGATCCGCAAGGACGGCGGGATCTCCGGTCCGCTATGACGGCTCATCCCTTCGTTGTCGCCTCCGCGCGCTCGCTCACGCACCCTCAGGTGCGCTCGCTCGAGTGCTCGGCTCCGCCTCGGGCTGAACTCGTCCTAGCGTCCCGGATGGTGGAGCTGGCGTCGTGGACGGCCGCGCGCGCGGGAGTCGCCGATGTCTGACGTGGAGAACCCGTCCGAGCCGCGCGTCGTGCTGCCGGTCGACCCGACTCGCCGGACGGAGATCGACAAGCAGCGCGTCCCGATGTCGGCACGGCCCTACCGGCTCCTCGCGCTGGTCAAGCAGGACGCCGTGGTCCGGGTCCAGAAGGAGCCGGACGACACGGTCATGACCTGGCCGCATCTCCTGTCGATCGAGTTCCTCGCGGCGGCGATGATGAGCATCTTCCTGCTCGCCATGGGCCTCTTCGTGAACGCCCCGCTCGAGGAGCTCGCCAACCTCAACGTCACGCCGCCGGTGGCCAAGGCGCCGTGGTACTTCCTTGGACTCCAGGAGCTGCTCGCCTACTTCCACCCGACGGTGGCCGGCGCGCTCACCCCAATTTTCGTCCTCGTCGGCGCGGCGCTCATCCCGTTCGTGGACCGGGGCAACCTCCTGGCGTTCCGGCCGTCGGAGCGCAAGACCGCCGTCGTGCTGTTCTCGATCTTCTGCGTCACCGGGCTGGTGATCACGTTCATCGGGATCTTCTTCCGCGGCCCCGGCTACGCCTTCGCGATCCCGTACATCACCACCAGCGGCCTGCATTTCAGCCTGTAGCCGAGGATCCACGGACCCACCCATGAGCAACTACCAGGTCGAGCCGGCAGCGAAGCCCCAGGCCCTCTCGAAGGAGGCCATCAAGGCGCTCCGCCACGAGCAGGTCCAGGGCATCTCCCGACGCCAGCTCCTCCGGACGTCGCTCGGCGCGGCTGTCGGGCTGTGGCTCCTCGAGCTCGCCGCCGGCTCGATCGGCTTCCTTTGGCCGAGCATCGCCAGCGGGACGAAGAGCCAGGTCCGGGTCGGGACGCTCAAGGAGATCAAGGCCCTGAACGCGGCGCTGCCGATCGCCGAGGGGTTCCCGGCCTACTTCCCGGAAGCCAAGGCGTTCGTCGCCCTCGTCGATCCGGCCCGCCAGGAGTTCGTCCCGGGCGAGGACAGGACCGGCGACGGGACGGCGCTCAACGTCCGGGCGATGTACCAGCGCTGTCCGCATCTCGGCTGCAAGCCGAACCCGTGCGTCAAGAACTTCTGGCTCGAGTGCCCCTGCCACGGGTCGCGCTACGACCGGCTCGGGACGAAGGTTGCCGGGGTCGCGTATGGACCTGCCCCGCGCGGGATGGACCGCTTCGCGATCATCGTCGATGACGACGGGGCGCTCTTCGTGGACACCCTGAAGATCACCCTCGGTTCACTGCCGGTGGCGCTCGGCCAGCCGGGCGTCATCCCGCCGAAGTCGCCGAACGGCTGCATCTGACCGTCGTGACCGACCGCTTCGATCCCCGAGGAGACGCATGAGCGACCAGCCCGGCCGCGGTCCGGAGCAGCGGCTGCCTGCCCGGCGGCCCGACAGCGAGGCCGCCCCCGTCGACCGTTTCGCCGCCCCGCCGAGCGCGCATCAGTTCGCGCTCACGCCGGAGCGGGCGGCCGGAATCGTCCGGCAGAGCGGCAGCGCCCGGTGGGTCGGTTTCCTGGCGACGCTGGTCGTCGTCCTGTTCGTGATCCTCTACTACTTCTATGAACTCGGCTTCCCGGGCGTGCCGAACACGAGCCGGCTGGTCGCCGAGACCGAGGCGCAACAGGTCACCGCGGTCGAGCGCGGCTACAACATCTACCAGGCGAACTGCGCCAGCTGCCACGGGGTGACCGGCGAGGGCGGCATCGGGCCGATCCTGAACGACCAGATGAAGCTCTTCGTCCATCTCAAGCCGGGCTACCTGAACAACGTCCTGACGGTCGGCGGCCGGTACGTCTGTGGCAACCCGAAGAGCATCATGCCGGTCTGGGCGGACACCAACGGCGGACCGCTGAACTACGTCCAGATCAAGGAGCTCATCGCGTTCCTGCGGGCGACCAACGATCACGAGTACGAGGTCCGCAACCCGGACAGCAACGAGGAGGTCCGCGACGCGTCGGGCAAGGTCAGGACCTTCACCGGCTGGGGGGACCCGAACTTCGAGCCCGCCCCGGGCGCCACCCCGGTCCCGGCCTGCTGGAGCGCGCCGGCCGGCACGCCGGCGCCGGGCGGCGCGCCCGCCGCGACGCCCGTTCCGGGCGCCACCGTGCTCAACCTCCTGGCGAGCGGCATCAAGTTCGACAAGGCGAGCCTCGAGGCGCCGGCGGACAAGCCGTTCTCGATCGTGATGGACAACCAGGACGCAGGGATCCCCCACAACGTCGAGATCTATGACGCCTCGGGCAAGCAGCTGTTCAGCGGCGACACGGTCAACGGGGTCAACCAGATCACCTACAACGTGCCGGCACTCACGGCCGGAATATACAAGTTCATCTGCAAGTGGCACCCCAACATGGTCGGGGAGCTGACGGTCAAGTAGGCGACCCGCGGCGCCGGCCAGCCCGGACCGCGGTGGGGATGGAGGACGATGGCGGGACAGGCGCTCAGCGCGGGGACCACGGGCCGGAAGCGGGTCCTGTTCGGCCTGCTCGACGGCGACGGCTGGACATGGGCGTCGGTCAAGGCGGCCTTCTGGTTCGTCGTCATCGTGATGATGCTCGGCTACCTGCCGGACCGCGCCTACTACTTCACCGTCTTCCCGACGATCGACCTCGGCGTGAACGTGGTCTCGCCGATCAACTTCTGCCCGCCCGGGAACGGAACCCTGCCCTGTCCGGCTCCTGTCGGCGCGACCCTGCCGTGGGATCCGTCCCCTGCGGACCTGGCGCTCCCCTCGCCGCGGACCAGTGGGTCGGTCGTCCAGCTCGGCACCCGGATGCTGTACGTCGGTGGGTCAGACGGGACCGCGGCGACGGACGGCACGTTCGTGGCGGACCTCTACGCCGGGAACTTCGGTCCGTGGAAGGCCGGGGGCCGGCTGCCTGCCCCGCGCGCCGCCGCCGGCGTCGTGGCGCTCAACGGCGTCGTATACGTGGCCGGTGGCTACGGCCCGGACGGCGCGCCGAGCGATACGGTCTTCGTCGCCTCGCAGGACCTCGCCACGGGCGCCCTCGGCGAGTTCGCCGCGAACGACGCGCTGAAGCTGCCCCAGGCTCGCGCCGCCGCCTCGCTCCTGGCGGCCGGCGATGGGCTCATCCTCATCGGCGGAACGAACGGAACGGCCTACCAGCCCACGGTCTGGAAGGCGGTCCTCGACAAGAGCGGCAAGCTCGGGCCGTGGACGCCCCAGGCGGCTCTGCCCGCCGGGATCGGCGAGGCGTCCGCGGCGCTCGTCGGCGACCACCTGTACCTCTACGGGGGACGGGACGACCGGGGTCCGGTGGGCCTCGTCCTGCGCGGCAACGTGGGCAAGGACAAGGAGAATCTGGGCCAAATCGTGAGCTGGGACATCGGCGGCGCCGCGTCGAACCTGCCGGTCGCCCGGACCCGGGGGACCGGGTTCACGGCCAACGGCGCGCTCTACCTGATCGGCGGATCGGACACGGACGGGCTTCACGGGGAGATGTACTGGACTGTCCCGGACCCACAGGGCAACCTGCCCGGCTGGCAGCACCTTCCCGTGGCGGACCTCCCGGTCGGCGTCGAGGGAGCGTCCGCTCTCGTCAGCGGCTCGGTGGTCTTCATCGTCGGCGGGACCGATTCGAACGGCACCCTGGTGGGGAGCGCCCGGGCGAACCTCGCCCCGCAGCCGCCGTTCTTCCAGCTCGGCCTGTTCGGCGCGACCGTCCCGGCCCTCAAGATCGGCGGCGAGATCGGCCAGCAGCTCGGCTACCTCAGCGCGGCCGGCGTCGCCACGGTGAACTTCGTCCTGCTGTTGCTCATCGGCTGGGCCTTCGCCCACAAGGAGCGGACGAAGGCCATCCTGCGCCGGATCGGCGGCCGCGTCAGGCGCTGACCCGGGCCGGGCCGGCCGGCGCCCTCCCCTCGGCGACTCGCGTGCGAGCTCAGCCGGGCGCGAGTTCGCCCTCCCCGGGCGCGAGCGGGCCCCGGCGAACGGGCAGGCCGGCCCGCTCCCAGGCGATCATCCCGCCGACGACGTTGGCCGCGTCCGGGTAGCCATTCCGGACGAGATGGCCGACCGCCATCTCGGATCGGCTGCCCGACTGGCAGATGATCAGCAGCGACCGGTTGCTGGGGAGCTCGCGGTAGCGCAGCGCGAACTGGGACAGCGGCAGTACGACGACGTCGTCTGCCCTGACCGCGATGACCTCGCGGACCTCTCGCACGTCGACCAGCAGGGCCGGCGCGCCGGATCCGTCGAGCAGCAGGCTGCGCAGGCGGTTCGCCTCGCGGACGTCGACGGCGGGGGTGCCGGCCGGATCGTGGGACATCGGGTTCGGGACCTCCGTGGAAGGTGAGCCGGATCGGCGGAGAGGCCGGATCACGTCGCTCAGGTGAGATCGGCCAGGGGTTGCCGCCCGGCAATCCCGGTGTCGAGCTCGTGCCACCACTCGAGCGGCCCCTCGCCGAGCCGCCAGCAGAGCCACACCTGGCGCCCGTTCACGAGGGCGGGGAAGTCGATCAGCCCGGTCTCGATGTCGCGCAGGGTGATCCCCCACGAGTCGATCCGGGCGACCGTCGCCTGCATCTGGTCGACCAGCCCCTGCATCCGGAAGCGGAGCCGTCGCCGGTCGTCGCCGGGTGGGGTCGTGTCATGGGCGGCCTTCAGGTCGCGCAGCTCGTCGCGCTGGCCACGAAGGAGCTCGAGCATCTCCCCCAGCTCGGGGATCCGCGCGTTCGCCCGGTCGATCGTGTAGAACGTGGACATCGCCCAATTCTACCCGCCCTGCCCGGCGTGGCCCGCCGGGGCCAGATGCTACCGCCATGGCCGCCGCGGACCTCCTGGCCGGCGTCCGGGGCGAGCCGCTCCCCACCCCGGTCCGAGAGGCCCCGGCGGCCGGTGCTAGACTCGGCCCGGGCCGTTAGCTCAGCGGTAGAGCAGCCGCCTTTTAAGCGGTCGGTCGTGGGTTCGAATCCCACACGGCTCACCAGCCCCTCGCGCCCGCGCCGGCGCCCGTTCGCTGCCGCGACGCTGGCGCGATGGTGGCCCGCTACGCTACGTCGCCGCGCGACGTGCTCGCGTCGGCGCACGGACACAGGAGGGATTCTCATGGCGGCGTTCAGGAGCAGCGAGGCCGGCTACGGAGACGGCGAGCCCAACGACACGGCCGGCTGGCACGAGATCGACATCTCCCGGCTGCAGCCGCCGGACGGTACGCCGATCCCGTTCCGGCTGTATGGCAACCGGTTCAAGAGCAGTTCGCCGGACTCCGAAGCGTTCCTCCACGATCCGGTCCCGGCCCTGGTCGACGGGATCGCGGAGGTGGAGGCCGGCTGGCAGGTGACCTCGTTCGTGGTGAACCACCACCGGACGCTGAGCAAGATCCACCTCTACGCGCTGGCGATCGTCGCCCCCGATGAGAAGACGGTCGCGGTGACCTACTACAAGCAGCCGCCGGCCGAATGATCCGGCGGCTCGGGCCGTCTCGTCACGTCGTCACGGTCGGTGCGGCGTGATGAGAATCGAGCCGGGCCAAGAGCGCAACCGCACCGAGACCTTCGAGGGTCCTGCGGGCCTCCGCAGCCTCGGCCAGCGCCTCTTCTGAGCCGGCCGGCAGGAAGGTCGCGGCCTCCATCTGGCAGAGCGCCAGCTGGAGCGGGACGTCCAGGCGTCGCCAGGTCGCGGCCGCGTCGGCATAGTGTTCGAGTGCCGTCGCGACCTCGCCGCGCCGGGCCGCGAGCCCGGCCTCGAGGGTCATCCGGATCGTGTCGAGCGAGCGGCCGTGGAGCCCGGACCGCTCGATCTCGGCGATGATCTGCCCGGTGCGACGCAGCTCACCGGCCCACAGCGCCGCCCGACCGGCCAGGATCGAGCCTCCCAGGATCGCCGTCCGGAGCCCGTAGGGACGATGGCCGGCCGTGGCCGCGTCGGCGTGCTCGAGCGCCTCGAGCGGCCGTCCGAGGGCGAGGGCCGCGGCTGACTGCCGGCCACGCAGGGTCGCCACGGCGAGGTCCTCGCCGGTCCCGGGTAGCAGCTTCTCAAGCGTCGCGAAGCGCACGGCCGCCATCGGGTCGCCGCGCCACGTCAGCACGAGCGCCGCCGCGCTCTCGAAGTCGACCCGATCGAGGAGCGGGAGGTCGTCGCGATCGAGCTCGGCGAGGATCTCGAGGATCGCGCTCCACTCGCCGACCTCGAGGGCGGCCTCGGCCCAGTTGCTGGCAAGCCGGAGGGCGAGGTCGCGGAAGCCGACTCGCCGGGCGACCTCCAGGCCGGCACGGGCCACCCCGAGCGCGGCTCGCGGGTCGTCGACCAGGAGCCCCACTGCCAGACTGTTGCGCGCCCGCAGCGCCGGCACGACGAGTCCGTGCTCCTCGGCCATTGCCAGGGAGGCCCGAAGCAGGCCGACCCCCTCGCTCGTCCGTCCGTCCTCGACGAGGGCGCCGCCCTTCGTCGCGAGGGCCTCGGCGGTGATCGGGCGGAGGTCGAGTCGCTCGGCTCCTTCGAGGGCGCGGTCGGCCCACTCGGCTGCCTGGCGCGTCCGCCCGTGGGTCAGGTATGCCCGGGCCAGCCCGGCCAGCAGCGAGACGAGCGCCGGGTCGTCGCGCAGGGCCGTGTCGTCGCCGAGCTCGTCGAGGGCGGCCCGCACGACCGCGATCGACGCATCGGCCTCGTAGCCGACCATGAGGATCGTCCCGAGGCGGGCGGTCGTCCGGGCGACGGCCGAGCGATCGCCGCGGGCCTGGTGCCAATCGATCGCCCGGCGGATGTAGCCCTCGGCCTCCTTGAGCCGGGCCGTCGCCTGGGCCGAGATCGCCGCCTGCTCCAGGAGCCGCGCCTGCACGGCTCCGTCGGCCGTCACCGAGAGGGCCTCCTCGAGGAAGCCCAGGGCCGTCTCGTGGGCATACAGCGCGGAGGCGCGGTCGGCCGCCGTCCGGAGGGCCGCCGCGGCTCGCTCCGCGAGCGTCGCGTCGGCCCGTCCGGGCGGACCTGCCCGGTAGGCGGCCAGGACGTGGCTGGCGACCGTGCCGCTGAGCTCCGGGTCGTCGAGCGACTCGTAGTGGCCCGCCGCGGCGAGATGGAGCGTTCGCCGGTCACGGAGCGCCAGCGTGCCGTAGGCGACCTCCCGGACGAGCCATTCCGAGAACCGCATTCGATCGCGGCCGGGCGTGCGGTCGTCGGGGTCGGGCACGAGCAGTTCGCGCCGGACCAGCCGTCGGAGGCTGGGCTCGATCGCCTCGACGGTGGTTCCGGCGATCGCCGCAAGCGCGGCCGGTCGGAACGCCTGGCCGAGGACCGCCGCATCGCGGAGCAGCGTCCGATCCTCCGGGTCAAGACCGTCGAGCCGGGCCGCCACCAGCGCGTGGAGCGTCTCCGGGACGGCCAGCCGCGCGAGCCGGCCGCGCACCTCGTAGACCCCGTCGACCACCTCGAGATCGCCCCGGTCGACGAGCATCCGGAGGAGCTCGACCGCGTACAGCGGGACGCCCTCGGCCCGGTCGAGGATCCGCGCGGCCACGTCCGTGGGCAGGCCGGGGGCCAGTCCCGTGAGGAGCTCGGCCATCGCTGTCCGGGAGAGCGGTTCGAGGCTGAGCACGACATGGCCGCGCCGTCCGGCGCCCCAGTCCGGCCGCCGCTCGAGGAGTTCCGGCCGGGCGACGGTGACGATGAGGATCGGCCGGCCGGAGGCTCGCTCGCCGAGGTGCTCGATGAAGTCGAGGAGGCCGTCGTCCGCCCAGTGGAGGTCGTCGAAGACGAGGACCGTCGTGCCCACGTCGGCGATACGCTCCAGGAACGCCCGCCAGGCCGCGAACGCCTCCTCACGGTCACCGCCGGGCGCCGGACCGAGGCCTACCAGCGAGGCGAGGTACGGAGCGAGCCAGCGCCGCTCCGCCTGGTCCGGGACGAAGCGGCTGAGACAGGCGGACAGGCGTCGTCGACTTGCCGCCGGCCGGTCACCCTCGGCGATCCCGGCCCGCCTGCGGACCATCTCGGCGAGCGCCCAGAAGGCGAGCCCCTCACCGTAGGCGGGCGATCGCGCCTGGTGCCAGAAGATCTGCTCGACGACGCCGTCGACGTACTTCTCCAGCTCCCAGATGATCCGGCTCTTGCCGATGCCGGCCTGGCCGAAGATCGAGCAGAGCCGGACCGTCCGCTCCCCGCGCACGGTGTGGAGCAGGTCCCTGGTGATCGCGACGGCGCTCTCCCGCCCCACGAGCGGCGCCTCGGGCAGCGCCGAGCGCCCCTCGCCGCGCCGCAGGGCGACGACCTGACGGGCCTCCCAGGCGGGGACCGGCAGCCGCTTGCCGCGGAGGGCGCGCTTGCCGGCCTGCTCGAACGAGATGGAGCCGCGCACGGTCCGGTAGGTCGCCTCGTCGACGAGGACGGTTCCCGGCCTCGCCGCTCCCTGCAGGCGGGACGCGGTGTTGACCACGTCGCCAGCAACCATCCCCTGACCGACCGCCCCGACGGTCACGGCGGCCTCGCCGCTGACGACGCCCGCGCGGGCCGACAGGCCGGCGAGCCCGAGCTCCCGACCAAGCGTGGCGACCGCCGCGACCAGCTCGACGCCGGCGCGGACGGCACGCTCGGCGTCGTCCTCGTGGGCGACCGGCGCGCCCCACATCGCCATGACGGCGTCCCCGATGAACTTCTCGACCGTTCCTCCGTACCGACCGATGACCGTCCGGCAGGCGTCGAAGTAGCTGGCGAGGAGGTCCTGGACCTCCTCCGGGTCGCGGCCCTCGGCGAGGCTGGTGAAGCCGACGAGGTCGGCGAACAGGACCGACACGACCCGGCGCTCGGCGATTGGCATCGTCGCGGCGCCGACGCCGGTCCGATCGATCGACACGGCCCTCCGATCCGGGCTCTCCCCGCCCGTCGTCGCCGACCCCGCGGGCTGCTCGGCCGCACTCCGTTCGACTCCTGCCCCGCAGTTCCCGCAGAAGCGGAACTCGCGCAGGACCGGGCTTCCGCACGCGGAGCAGCGCACGCCGAGCGGGCTGCCGCACGCGCGACAGAACCGCGAGGTCCGCGGGTTGTCCGTGCCGCAGGAGCCGCACCGGGTCGTCATCGCCCCATCATCGCTCCGCCGCAGCTCACCTGGGAAGCCTTCAGCGGCCGCCCGGACCGCCCTCCGCCGCCAGGTCCTGGAGAAGGGCGGCGGCCAGGACCTCGTACTGCTCGATCAGGTTGTAGGCCTGGGCGGAGATTCGCAGCAGTCGCGCCGACGGCTCGCGGCCGGGTTCGCGTGCGGCCGGGACCGGGCAGTCCATGACCGGCACCTCGGGACCGTCGATCGGGACCGGCCGCTACCGGTCCCCGAGCGCATTCTCGAGGACCAGGTCGAGCCGCTCGGCCGTGATCGGCCCATGCAGCCGCACGACCCCCTCGCCCATCTCGACCGGGGCGAGCGCGCCGAGATCGCCATCGCCGAGCACCACGACGAGCGGCTTGTCCGCGTAGAGCTCCCGGAGCTGCTCGGCCAGGTCTCGCTCGTGCTCCTTGTAGCGGAGCGAGCGGAGGTCGTAGACTAGGATGTCGGCGTGCTCGGCGAGAGGGCACGGTCGCCCGGCGACCACCGGACAGCCGCAGCGATCCGGCCCGCTGCAGCGCTCGATCTCGTAGCCGAGCGCACGGAGCGAGGCAACCTCCTCCTCGGCGACCGCGGGGTCGTGCCGGACGATGAGCGCGCGCGTCACGCCTTGCCCTCTGCAGAGGGCGACTGTCGGCCCGACGCCGCCCCGGAGGCAGAGGCGAACGTCACCCGCTCCGGGACGTCCGGCCTTCCTGGTCGCCTCGATCACCCGGCTCTTCGGAGGGAACGTCCCGGGCGGGACCGCTGACGGACTTCATCGGGGGCCGCTCAACGCGCACGTCCGGACCACCGCCTCGCGCGCCGCGACCGCGCAGGCGGTCGAGGCCGGAGCGCAGGGTCACGAACGGCGCGAGGTAGCCGATGACCAGGATCGGGACGAGGAAGCGGGCGGGGCCCCGCAGCTCGGCGACGAGGAGGCCGAGGAGGAGCATCGAGCCGAGGTACGTCGCGAGTGCCCGCGACGGCCAGCCCGCCAGCTGGAGGCGCCGGGTCGGGGCGAGGAGCAGCAGGAAGAGGACGCCGACGAGAGCGAGCAGCGCGGGGTTCGGCACGAACCGATGATAGGGCCCAGGCGCGTCCCGCCTCGTGCGCTGGAACGGTGGGAACCCGGTCGTCCCGCTACGATGGCGCTCGACCCCCGCCTCCGAGACCCCGACATGCCGCCCACGATCGCGACCATCGCCCCGCCCCGGATCGCCGCCTGGCTCGAGCGCTGGGGGCCGATCCTCCCGCTCCTCCTCGCCGAGCTCGTGGTCTGGCTCGGCTTCGGCGCGCTCCTCCCGATCCTGCCGCTGTACTTCGCCGCGAACGGGATCGACCTGGCGATGCTGGGGATCGTCGTCGCTGCGTGGCCGGCCGCGCGGCTCGTCGCCGAGCCGGTCTTCGGCTGGGTCGCGGACCGGACCGCCCGCAAGCCGCTCATGGTCGGCGCGCTCCTGGCGACCGCGGTCGTCATCCCGCTGCCGCTCGTGTTCATCGGGCCCGGGGCGTTCATCGTCCTCCGCGCGGCGGCAGGCCTGGCGACCGCCGTCTACGACCCGGCCGCCCGCGGCTTCCTCGTCGACACGACGCCGGCCGAGCGCCACGGCGAGGCGTTCGGGCTGTACGGCGCGGCCCAGATGGCCGGGCTCCTGATCGGGCCCGCGATCGGTGGGCTCGGAACGGCGTTCGTGGGGAACGAGAGTTTCGTGTTCGGGTTCGGTGCGGTCTCGTCGGCCGTAGCCGGGCTCATCATCGCGGCAGTCGTCCGCGAGCGGCCGGGGCTCCGGACCGGGACCGGGTTCCCGCCCGAGGGCGTCGCCGAGATGTCGTCAGCGGTCCCGCCGTCGGGTCCGGTCCCGGCGGATCGACCCGGCCCGTCGTCCCTGCTCAACCGGCTCCTCGTCTCGGCGATCGTCATCAACGCCGGCGCGTTCTACGCGTCGGGGACGTACGAGGTCGTCTGGTCGCTCTTCCTCACGCACATGGGAGCCGGCCTCGACCTCGTCGGCGCGACGTTCGCCACCTTCGGCCTCCCGATCCTCCTCCTGTCGCCGGCCGCCGGCCGCCTGGTCGACCGGCGCGGGGGTCTCGCCTTCGTCATCGCCGGGGCGCTCATGGCGGCGATCGCGGGCATCCTCTACACGCTCATCTCCGACCCGGTCCTGGCGCTTCCGATCATCCTGTTCGAGTCGACGGGGATCGCGTTCATGTCGCCCGCGCTGTACGCGGTCGTCGCGGCCGGCAGCCCGGCGAGGCGTTCATCGACCGCCCAGGGCGTCTTCGGCGCGGCCGGGACGATCGGCTTCATCCTCTCGTCGATCGTCGCCGGACAGCTCGCCTCGATCGACCTGCGCTATCCGTTCTGGATGTTCTCGGCGGTGATGGTCGTCGCGCTCGTCATCGGCCTGGCCATCGGCTGGCGGCCGATCCGGGCGATCCGGCCGGCCGGCGGCGCAGCCGCGGCAGCCTCGACGGCGGAGCGCCTGCCCACGGCCTGATCGCCGCCGCACCGCCGGCCGAGATCCTTCGCCCGCGTACTACACGCGTGAACTACGCAGAGGCAAGATCGTCCGGACGGATGTGGTCGTCGGCAGCCTCGGCCACCGGACCGATCAACAGTGTCGACGACAGGCGTTTGACCAATTCCCATCGAGGCCCTAGAGTTACGGATCGCGGGGTGGAGCAGCGGCAGCTCGTCGGGCTCATAACCCGAAGGTCGCCAGTTCGAATCTGGCCCCCGCAACCAAGACCGCATATCGTCTGAACCCCGGGTCCCGACCACCCGGGGTTCTTCTCTGTCCGGGGCGACCGCCGGGATCCCGGCCCCGCTACTCCCAGCGGAACGTGCGGGCCGCCAGGAGGGTCGCCGCCACACCCCAGGCGGCCAGGATCGCGAGCGGCCCCAGAGGGTCGCCGTTCGCCGCGCCGAGCCCCATCCGGAACGCGTCCGACAGGGCGGCCGCCGGCAGGGCTCGAGCGAGCTCGGCGAGGATCCCGGGCAGGTGGTCGACCGGCAGGACGATCCCGCCGAGGAGCAGCAGCACGAGGAAGAGGCCGTTCGCGAGGGCCAGCGTCGCCTCCGCCCGGAGCGCCCCGGCCATGAGCAACCCGAGCCCGGCGAAGGCGAGCGTCCCCAGGCCGAACGCCGCGACGCAGACGCCGAGGCTGGCGCCGGGCCCGGGCGTCCAGCTGAACGCGACGGCACCGACCCCGAGGACGAGAGCGACCTGGCCGAGCTCGACGATCACGACCGTCGCGATCTTGGCCGCGACCAGCCCGGAGCGGGGCAGCGGTGAACCGCCGAGCCGCTTGAGGACCCCGTAGGAGCGCTCGAAGGCGGTTGCGATCCCGAGGTTGACGAGGCTCGTCGAGATCACCGCGAGCGCCAGGATCCCGGGCACGAGGAACTCGACGCCGCCCCGGTCGAGGGCGGGCACGAGCGAGAAGAAGACGAGCAGGACGAGCGGGATGACCACGGTCACGAACAGGTTCTCGCCCCGCCTGGACAGCAGCCGCAGCTCCATCCCCACCTGGGCGAGTGTCGCCCGCGCGACCGGGGCCGCGTTTCCGCCGCGAACGGGCGCGCCGATGGCGTCCCCGGGCGCCGTCGACTGGTCGCTCACGCGCCCGCCTCCGTCCCGCGGTCCCCGGTGAGCTCCAGGTAGCGCTCCTCGAGGGTCGCCCCCGTCGTCCGGAGCTCCGCGATGAGGATCCCCCGGGCGGCGAACCAGGCGGCCAGGGCGGCGACTGCGATCGGGCCCGGCTCGGGACCCTCCAGGCGATACCGTCCCACGCCCCCGTCCTCGACGAGCGAGCCCCCGAGGACCACCTCGATCAGGGCCCGATCCGCGGCGTCGAGGGCCGCCCCGAGCCGGAACCGGAGCCGCGCGGCGGGACCCGCCGCCAGCTCTGCGACCGTGCCGGCGGCGACGATCCGGCCCCGGTCGATGATCGCGACCCGGTCGGCGAGGAGCTCGACGTCGAGGAGCTCATGGGTCGTCAGGAGGACCGTCACGCCGGCGCCGCGGAGTCCGACGATCAGCTCGCGCGTCGAGGCCTTCGCGGCCGGGTCCATGCCCGCGGTCGGCTCGTCGAGCAGGACGAGCTCCGGGCGCCCGACGAGCGCGAGCGCGAGGCCGAGCCGCTGGCGCTGGCCGCCGGACAGGACCCGGTAGCGCGTCCCGGCGACATCGGCCAGGCCGACCTGCCGGAGGAGCGCATCCGGATCGAGCGGTCGTTCGTAGAAGCGGGCGTAGTGCCGGAGGAGCTCGCCCGGGGTCGCCTGCGGGTAGATCCCGCCACCCTGGAGCATCAGCCCGATCCGGGCCCTGAGCGCCGCGCCCTGGTGGACCGGGTCGAGGCCGAGGACGCGGACCTCGCCCTCGTCCGGGCGCCGGTAGCCCTCGAGGATCTCGACCGTCGTCGTCTTGCCCGCGCCGTTCGGGCCGAGGATGGCCTGGATCGAGCCGGCCGGGACCTCGAGGTCGATCCCGTCGACGACGGCCCGCCCGTCGTACCGCTTGACGAGGCCACGGACGACGATCGCCGGGTCACCGGGGGGCGCGACCGTCACTTCAGGATGGCGTCGAGCTGGCGCTCGAAGTCCGTCTTGACGACCTGGCCGATCTGGCGCGACCGGATGACCCCGTCCCGTCCGATGAAGTACGTCTGGGGCGGCGCGGCGACCCGCCAGCCGCGGGCCAGCGCGCCATCCGGGTCGCTCACGCTGGGCCAGGTCGCCCCGAACGCGTCGAGGAACGCCCGGGCGGCCGCATCGTCGTCCTTGAACACGACGCCGACGAAGGCGAGACCGTCCGCCTCGTGGAGCGCCAGCTCGTCCCGGAAGAGCGGGAATTCGTCCCGGCACGGGACGCACCACGATGCCCAGAAGTTCACGATGACCGGCCGACCGCGAAGGGACGCGAGGTCGAAGGACCGCGCCGTCGAGGGTCGTCCCGGCGAGGGCCGGGGCCGGGTCGCCCGGTCTGGCGTTGCCGCCCGCGGCGGCGCTCCCACCGGGGCCGCCCGTGCAGGCAGCCAGGGCGACGGTGAGGAACAGGGTGGCGAGCAGGTGACGCGTGACGAGGGACCCCGGGCTACTTGATCGTGAGCGTCCCGACCATGCTCGGGTGCCACTTGCAGGCGAACTTGTAGGCGCCTGGCGTGAGCGCCGGCACGTTGTAGGTGATCGTGTTGATGCCGTTGATCGTGTCGCCGCTGAAGACCTGCTTGCCCGACGCGTCGTAGAGGTCCACGTTGTGGGGGATCCCCGCGTCCTGGTTGACGAAGGCGACGGTGAACGCCCGGCCGGCAGGCGCGGTCAGCTCGCGCTCGGTGTACTGGATCTTCATGGCGGTGATCGTCAGGTCCGCGGCCGGCACGCTCGGGGCCCCGGAGGCGGCCGGACCGGGCGCGCCGCTCGGCGCGGGCGAGCCACCGGTCGAGCCGCTGGCCGGCTTCGACGGGATGAGTCCGCTGTTCAGGACGATCCCCAGGACGAGCAGAGCCCCGAACAGCGCGAGCGTCCCGGTCGGGACGCGGGGAGCCGGCGCGTTCTCGAGATGGCCCGTCGCGTCCGCCCTCTCGACGAGCCGGTACTCGACCCGTGCGTCGCGCAGCCACCCGACGAGGCTGATGACCAGCATGACCAGGCCGATCGCCAGGAGCCAGCCACCGAAGACCAGGCCGTACATCAGGACGGCCAGGGCGATCGACGCGAGGAGGGGCCGGAAGGACGGCCCGGGCATGTGGACGCCGGGTGGAGGGCCGGCATGGGCGACCGCCGGGAGGGTCGCCCCGGCGCGGGCCACGTGGTCGTAGTCGCGCATCGCCTCGCGACCCCAGTAGAGGAGGGTCAGGACGAGGGTGAGCAGCCCCAGCGGGATGAACGGCCCGCCGAACACGAGCCCGAACATCAGGAGGGCGGTGCCGACCGCGGCGAAGATCGGGGCGAGCGAGGGGCCGGGCATGTGGACGCCCTCGGGCGGCCGCGGCGCGATCCGGCCCGTCCCGCGCCGGCGCGGCCCGAGCGACAGCATCCGCCCCGCGAGCAGCGCGACGACCAGGAGGATGAGGGCCAGCAGCCCGATCGGGATGAGCCCGATCAGCGCGCCCCAGTCGGGCGTGACGAACTGCGTCATCAGCTGGAGGAGCGAGTCCCAGATCTGCTGCATCGGGTCGGTCGGCGTCGGGCGGTCGAGGGTCTGGGCTCAACCGCGCGGGGAGCCGGCGGCGAGGACGTACGCTGCCAGCGTCATCGCGATCGCGAGCGCGCCGATCATGGTCGCCCCGCCGATGTCGTGGCTGAGGATGAGGTACACGATGGCGATCGTGGCGAACAGGACGCCGATGGCGACGACGTTGCGCGGGTGCGCGAGCGGGTGGTCCATCGTGTCCTCTCCGTCAGGCGGGATTCGGGATGAGGTAGAGGGTCGAGAAGAGCACGATCCAGACGACGTCGACGAAATGCCAGTAGATCGATGTCGCCTCGACCATGTCGTGGTGGTCCTTTGAGAACTGGCCGGCCATCGCCCGGTAGAGGACGACCGAGAGCATGATCACGCCGCCCAGGACGTGCGCTCCGTGGAACCCGGTCAGGGTGTAGTACGTCGTGCCGAACGTCCCCGCGTCGAGCCGGACGCCCTCGCTGTACAGCACGCTGTAGTCGTAGGCCTGCATCAGGAGGAACGTCACGCCGAGCACGACCGTGATCCCGATGGCCCGCACGAGCTTGCGGTGGTCGCCGGCACGGATCCCCCAGACGCCGACCTGGCAGGTGACGGAACTCGAGATCAGGAGGATCGTGGCCAGGGTCACGACCGGGATCGGCTGCTCGGCCGTCGGCAGGAAGTTGAGCTTGCCGAGGAAGTCGCCGGGCGGCCAGCCGCCGGGGGCGGTCGCCCGGACGTTGAAGTAGGCCGCGAACAGGCCGGCGAAGAACATCACCTCGGAGGCGATGAACAGGATCATCCCGAGGATGACGTTGCTGATCCCGCCCTCGCGGGCGTGGCCCACGCCGCCGTGGGCGACGGTCACGGCCATCGGTTCCGCCGCCATCAGTGGGCCCCTCCCTTGCCGAAGCCGTGCCGTGCGTCGAAGACCGGCCGCTCCGAGCGGATCTCCGGCAGGTGGTCGAAGTTGTACGGCGGCGGCGGTGACGAGGTCGCCCATTCGAGGGTGTTCGCCTCCCACGGGTCGTCGCCGGCCGGCTCACCGTTCCGGAGGGTGACGAACACATTCCACAGGAACGGCAGGATGCTCAGCGCGATCGTGAACGACCCGATGGTCGCCAGCAGGTTGAGCTCGGTCCAGCCGGCGTCCGGAGCGTAGTTGGCGATCCGCCGCGGCATCCCGGCGAGCCCCAGGCTGTGCATCGGGAAGAACGTCAGGTTGAAGCCGATGAACATCAGCACGAACTGGATCTTGCCGAGCCCCTCGCTCAGCTTCCGGCCGAACATCTTGGGGAACCAGTAGTAGAGCCCGGCGAAGACGCCGAACACGGATCCGCCGAACAGGACGTAGTGGATGTGGGCGACGACGAAGTAGGTGTCGTGGACTCGCGAAGTCGACCGGCACCGCCGCGCTGAACGCGCCGTTGATGCCGCCGATGAGGAACATCGTCAGGAACCCGAGCGCATAGAGGAGCGGGGTCGAGAAGATCAGCTGACCGCGGAACAGCGTCGCGATCCAGTTGAACATCTTGACCCCGGTCGGGATGGCGATGAGGAAGGTCATGAAGCTGAAGAAGGGCAGGTAGACCGCCCCGGTCGTGAACATGTGGTGGGCCCATACGGAGAACCCGAGGGCGCCGATCCCGGCCGTCGCGAAGACGAACGCCTTGTAGCCGAAGAGCGGCTTGCGGCTGAAGACCGGCAGGATCTCGCTGATGATCCCCATCGCCGGCAGGACCATGATGTAGACGGCCGGATGGGAGTAGAACCAGAACACGTTCTGCCAGAGGACCGCGTTGCCGCCGGTCGCCGGGTCGAAGAAGTGGCCGCCGTAGTTGCGGTCGATGAACAGCATGATCAGGCCGCTGGCCAGGACCGGGGTGGCGAGCATGGTCAGCACGCTCGTCACGAGCATCGTCCAGACCATGATCGGGAGGCGGAACATCGTCATCCCGGGCGCCCGCATCTTGAAGATCGTGACCAGGAAGTTGATCGCCCCCAGGATCGAGCTCGTTCCGATCAGGATGACGGCCACGATCCAGAGATCCGTCCCGATCCCGGAATACTTGGCCTGCGCGAGCGGGCTGTAGCTCGTCCAGCCGGCCGCGGCCGAACCGCCATCGGTGAAGAAGCCGGTGAGCATCAGGATCGCGGCCAGCGGCAGGAGCCAGAAGGACAGCGCGTTGATCCGCGGGAAGGCCATGTCCGGCGCGCCGATCATGAGCGGCACGGCGTAGTTCCCGAAACCCGCCAGGATCGGGATGATGAACAGGAACAGCATCAACGAGGCGTGGATCGTGAACGCCTGGTTGTAGGCGTCCTCCTTGATGAACTGGAGCCCGGGGGCGGCCAGCTCGAGCCGCACGAGGAGCGCCAGGAGACCGCCCACCAGGAACAGGACGAACGAGTTGATCAGGTACAGGATCCCGATCTTCTTGTGGTCGGTCGTCGTCAGCCAGGCGTACAGGCCGGCTCGGGTTCCGGTGGCGGCGGGCGTCAGCGCGGTGGTCGCCATTGGGAGCTCCTTACTTGACCGTCAGGGTGCCGGTCATGTTCGGGTGGACCGTGCAGACGAAGGTGTAGCTTCCGGCCGGGAGGGCCGGGACCGGGTACGTCCGAACGTCCACGCCCTTGAAGATCTCGCCCTTGAAGACCTGCTGGCCGGTCGCGTCCCTGATCTCCACGTTGTGGTCGATGCCCGGGTCGTTGTTCTGGAACTTGATGGTGAACGGCTTGTCGGCCGGGGCCTCGAGCGCGGCCGTGTCGTACTTGATGTCCTTGGCCGACAGGGCGAGCTCCAGCTGTCCGGGTGCCGTGCTCGCAGGCGGGGCGGGGGTGGCCCTGGCTGCCGCGATCTGCTCCGTGAGCCAGGCGTCGTAGTCGGCCGGCAGGACGGCCTTGACCGAGAACACCATCGAGCCGTGGTACGTGCCGCACAGCTCGGCGCACTGGCCCCTGAACGTCTGGCCGGCGTCGACCGGATCCACGGTGAACTCGAACACGTTCTCGCGGCCCGGGATGGCGTCCCGCTTGAACAGGAACTTCGGGACGTAGAAGGAGTGGATGACGTCCGTGGCCCGGAGGCTGAGGTGGACGGTCTCGCCGACCGGGACCCGCATCTCCAGGGGAGTCTCGAACAGGACGGTTGCGCCGTCCGCCGAGAGGTACTCGAACGTCCACTGGAACTGGGCCGCCACGGCCCGGATCCGGATGTCCGTCTTGCCCTCGACCGCGTCGACCTTGGTGAGCGTCTGGTAGGACAACACGAACATCACCGCCACGATGGCGGTCGGGATGACCGTCCAGATGACCTCGAGCAGGTTGTTGCCGTGGATCTGCGGGGGGAGGTCAGTGTCGGTCGGCTTCCGGCGGTAGCGGACCACCATGAAGATGATCAGCCCCTCGACGAGGACGAAGACGATGACGGCGATCGCGAGCACGAAGTCGTAGAGGGTCCCGATCTCACCGCCCTGGGCGGTGACGGCTTTCGGGGGCCGGAGCGAGTCGAGCGTGCCGCAACCGGCGAGCAGGACCGTCGCGACCGCAAGGGCGACGATCGTCGCAAGGCGCGGTCGCCTGAGCCTGGGGATCGACATCGGGTGGTGTCCTCGCGTCACGACAACGGGTGGCGGTAACTCACAACTCGAGTGGGACCGCGGCTCGGGACGGAGCCGGACCCGGGAACGGTCGCCGTCATGGCCGCGCCCGTCGGGAGGACCCGCGTTCGGGACAAGACCGTGGCACATGATACCCGGCGACGCGATGCCGTGCGCACCGTCGACGCCGACGGACGGATGCGGCGATCCCGGGCAGAATGGGCGCCGTGATGCGTCCTCTTCGCAACCGCCGGTCGATCGGGCGGGCCGGCACGACGGTCGGCCTGGGCCTCGGCTGGCTGATGGCGGCCCGGTCGGTGGTCGCCCACGGCGACGGCGTCGCGGTGCCGGTCCTGCCGGACGTCCTGCTCGCCTGGTCGTTCGATCCGACGATCGTCGTCCCGCTTGTCCTGGCGGGCCTCGCCTATGGCCTCGCCGTCCGGCGGGTGGACGGCGCCCATCCCCGCAGCCCGGTCCCGCGCGGGCGTGTCGCGTCCTGGCTGGCGGGACTCCTGGTGATCTGGGTCGCCCTCCAGTCCCCGATCGAGCGCTATGACACCACGCTGTTCAGCATCCACATGATCCAGCACGTCCTGCTGACGATGGTGGCGGCGCCGCTCCTGGCACTCGGCGCGCCGATCACCCTGCTCCTCCGGGTGGTCCGGCCGCAGTCGCGCCGACGGGTGATCCTGCCGATCCTCCACTCGCTGCCGATCCGCGTGCTGACGTTCCCGGTCGTGCCCTGGCTGCTGTTCGCCTTCGCGCTGTGGGGGACCCACTTCACGCCGGTTTTCGACCGGTCGCTCGAGGAGCCGCTGGTCCACCAGCTGGAGCACGCGCTGTACCTGACCACAGCCTGCCTGTTCTGGTGGCCGGTGGTGGGGCTCGACCCGAGCCCGTGGCGGATGAGCGAGCCGGTCCGGATCCTCTACACGTTCCTCCAGATGCCCCAGAACTCGTTCCTCGGGCTGGCGATCGTGAGCGCGACCGCGCCGCTCTATGCCCACTACGCGACGCTCCAGCGGGACTGGGGGCCGACGGCGCTCATCGACCAGCAGATGGCCGGGGCGATCATGTGGGTCGCCGGGGATCTGCTCTTCCTCGTGGCGATCCTCGGGGTCATCGTCGGGTGGATGCGGCGGGAGGAGCGCCAGACCCGGGCCGCCGACGCGCGCCAGGACCGTGCCCGCGCCGACATCCGGGAGCGCGAATCCCGCCTGGCGGAACGGCTCGCCCGCGAGCGGGGTGACGCCTAACCCCGCGCCCCGCCCGCGCCCCTCCCGCTCGGACCCGCCTCGCCGCGAATCGCCCAGATTCCGGTATCGCCGAACGGACACGCGAGAGATGGTGCCCATCTGCGTGCCCGAAGGCCATCCGGGCGCCTGGTGCGTCCCCCCGGCGTGCCCATCGGCGTCCTGCTCGGTTCGGTTGAACGTGAGCGTGCCCCGGCGCGATCCCATGTGGGTGACGCAGGGGGACGTGGGGTTCGATCCTGTTCGCCGATAGCGGAATCCAGGCCCTCGTGGCGGCATCCACCCCCGCGAGGATCGATCGAGCCAGCGGCGTGACACGTGCCACCAGGGCAAGTAAGTGGCAGGTGAGCCCTCCGTGGTCTCATCCGCACGATGTCACCAGCGAGAGCCGCAATCCCGCCGTCCGACCCCGCTCTTCGAGCAATGGGTCAGCTTGCCGGCGGGATCGGTGCGGCCATCCGCGACGAGCGGCGTCGGCGCCGGTGGACGCTCCGGGAGCTCGCCACGCAGGCGGGGCTGTCCGTCAGCCATCTCCACGAGGTCGAGACCGGGCGGCCGGCATCGCTCCTGACCTACGCTCGGATCACCCAGGCGCTCGGGCTCAGAACCGAGTGGCAGCTCGTGGATCTGCGGCGGAAGGACTCGGGCGGCCGTCGGGATGCCGACCCGGTCCACGCCGCGATGGGCGAGCTGGAGGCCACACGCCTCCGGGCGCTCGGTAGACGGGTCGCGATCGACGAGCCCTACCAGCACTAACAGTTCGCCGGGCGTGGCGACGTCGTCGCGTGGGACCTCGACGACCGTGCGCTCCTTCACCTGGAGAACCGGACCGCGTTCCCCGACCTCCAGGCAGCCTACGGGTCGTACAACGCGAAGCGGGCGTATCTCGGTGCCGAGCTCGCGGCCAGGCTCGGCGTCAGGCGCGGCTGGCGCAGCGAGACGCACGCGATGGTCGGGCTCTGGTCCGGGGAGATCATGCACAGCGTTCGGCTCCGGCAGGAGAGCTTCGCGTCCGTCTGCCCGGACCCGGTGGATGGCTTCGCGGCGTGGTGGGCGGGCCAACTGCCGCAGAGTGGCACGAGCTCGACCCTTCTCCTGCTCGACCCGACCGCTCCTCCAGGCGGCCAGCGCCGCACGTGGATCGACCGAGACGCACTTCCGGCCGCGAAGCCGAGGTTCCGCGACTATCGGGAGGCGGCGGAGGCGCTCCGGGCGGTCGGTCGGGCGTGACCTGAGATCCAGGCGGACGCCGGCGCACGTCCCCGCATCCGCTGGGCTGCACCCGGCGCTTACCCCTCGCCGCGCTGACGCCGGGCTGCACCCGGCGGGGGCTGCACCCGGCGGGGCTGCACCGGAGCTGTGGTGAGCAGCCTTTCCGCTTTGGGCGAACAGGTTCCGCCTCCGCAGGTTCGGTGATGCACCGCTGGGCATCAGCTGGGCGCATCGAGGCCACCGGGGGACCCGACCGTGAGCGCGGGCGGATGCCGCCACGACGGCACTCGGTCGACCGACGACGTCGCCGGGAGCCGGTCTATTCGCTCATACCGGAATCGCCGCCTGTGCGTCACCGTGGAATTGGGCACGGAGCTCGCGCCCTCAACGATCGCACCGCCGTTCCATCCGACCCGCGCTGCGCCAAGGTCGCCGTTGGGGCCCCGGCAGCGGTCAAGCGCCGGCAGCGGTCAAGCGCCCGCTACTCGGGGATCGGGCTGCCGAGGAGCTGGCGGTAGCGCTCGGGATCGACGTTGCCGCCGCTCACGACGGCGACGACCGGGCCGTCCGCCGGGGTCAGCCCGGCCTCCGCGGCGCGGAACCGGAGGGCGGCGATGGTCAGCGCGCCGGACGGCTCGACGACGAGCCGGCTCTCCTCGGCGGCAAGCCTCACCCCGGCGGCGATCTCCGCCTCCGACACCGTCACGATTCGATCGAGGAGCGTCCGCAGGTGGGCGAAGTTCCGCCGGCCGATCGACTGCGTCCGGGTGCCGTCGGCGATCGTCCGGCTGACCAGCTCGGCCGGCCATTCGACGATCCGACCGGTCTCGAGCGACTCCCGCGCATCGGCGGCCAGCTCCGGTTCCACGCCGATTACCCGCGCCCCCGGGCGCAGCCCGCGGACCGCCGCCGCGACGCCGCTGGCCAGTCCGCCACCGCCGATCGGAACGAGGACCGCGGCCACGTCGGGGAGATCCTCGACGATCTCCAGGCCGCACGTCCCCTGTCCGGCGATGATCCGATCGTCGTCGTAGGGCGGGATGATCGAGAGCCCGCGCTCTGCCGCGATCCGCTCGGCGACCCGTCGGCGCTCCTCGCTCGACGTGCCGACCACGACGACCTCCGCGCCGTCCGCCACGACCCGCCGGTGCTTGATCTCCGGCGCATCGGACGGCATGACGATGACCGCCGGCGCACCGAGGAGCCGGGCGGCCCGGGCCACGCCCTGCGCGTGGTTCCCGCTGGAGTAGGTGATGACGCCGCGCGCCCGCTCGTCCGGGGACAGGCCGGCGATGGCGACGTAGGCGCCCCGGATCTTGAACGCGCCGATGGGCTGGAGCGACTCCGCCTTGAGCAGCCAGCGTCGCTCGGGAGGCCCGAACCCGACGAGCGGCGTCCTGACGGCCACGCCCTCGAGGATCCGTGCGGCGGTCCGGATCGCCGCGAGTCCGACTAGGGGCCCGCCGTCCGTCGACGGCGCAGCTGGGCCGGCCTCCGCGGGCGAGGATTCGGGCCCGCTCACCGCCCCGGTCCGACGAGCTTCTGGCAGGCGATGCAGTGGGCCGCCCAGGGAAGCGCCTCGAGCCGCCCGGCCGCGATCTCCTCGCCGCACCGGAGGCACCGTCCGAACGTGCCCTCGTCGAACCGGGCGAGGGCCGCCTCGACGAGCTCGAGCTCCTTTTCCGCCTTGTCGCGCAGGGCGAGGTCTCGCTGCTGGGCGAAGACCTGGCTGCCCGCCGCGGCCTGCGAGCCGTAGGTCATCTGGCCGGGCGACTCGATCTCGGCGTCGAGCTCTGCGCGGAGGCGGGCGCGCTCGGCCTCGAGGGTCGCACGGCCACTGGCGGCAAGGGCGGGATCCATCCGTCGATGCTACGCCGCGGGAGCCCCGGTGTCGCGTCCCTGTATACTCCCCGGGAGTACCAGAAGCACGAGGAGCACAGGCGATGAACGACGAGGCGAGCACGATCGCGACCGACCCGGTCTGCGGCATGGAGGTCGACACGAAGACCTCGCAGCTGTCGCTCGACCATGACGGCCGGACCTACTGGTTCTGCGGCAAGGGCTGTCTGCTCGAGTTCCGCGACGACCCGGAGCGCTTCCTCGACCCTGGCCACGTCCCGTCGATGTGACCGCTCGCCGCCCGGCCGGTTTAGTCGCAGTGAAGCGGCCGCCGGCAGACTGACCCTCCGGTCCCCGGGTTGCGGCGAGCGCCGCGACGGATGGGTCCGCCAGGGGCACGTCAGGAGTCGTCGGATGGGCCGGATCTCCCGGTTCGGGCTGCTCATCGCCGGGCTGTCGCTCGCCATCGCCGTCGTCGCGGGGGCACCGCGCGAACCACAGGGGCGCCGCTGGGCCGTGGCGCCCGCTGCGGGCGAGCACGGGTCCGCCGGCGGGGTCTCGTCGGATCTGGCCGGACGCCGATGGTCGAGCCGGGCCGGAGGGCTGCTGCCGGCCTGACGGCTCGGTCTAGCGGGCGGCGCCGACCGTCGTCGAGTCCGAGCTCAGCCGCTGGGCGAGATAGACCGGGAGGATCGACAGGACGAGCACGAGTACCGCCGCCACGTTCACCAGGGGCAGCTGGTTCGGCCGCTGGTAGTTGCTGAAGATCCAGATCGGCAGGGTCTGGGTCCCGGAGCCGGCCGTGAACGTCGTCACGATGATCTCGTCGAACGACAGCGCGAAGGCGAGCAGGGCGCCGGCGAACAGCGCCGACCGGAGGACCGGGAAGGTGACGTAGCGGAACGTCTGGATCGTGGTGGCACCGAGGTCCATCGATGCCTCCTCGATCGAGCGCGAGGATCGCCGCAGGCGGGCGATCGCGTTGTTGTAGACGACGACGATGCAGAACGTGGCATGGCCGACGATCACGGTCAGCATCCCGAGGTCCAGGCCAAGGGTCCGGAACGCGGTGTTCAGGGCGATCCCGGTGACGATCCCCGGCAGGGCCAGCGGCAGGATCACCACGAACGACAGCGTCTCGCGGCCGAAGAACCGGAAGCGGTGGACGGCGAACGCCAGGAGCGAGCCGAGGACGAGCGCCAGGATCGTTGCGCCGATGCCCGCCCCGAGGGACGCCATGAGGGCCTGCCGGACCCCCTCGTCCCGGAGCGCCCGGGGGAACCAGTCCAGGGTCAGGCCCTGGAGCGGCCAGGTCTGGACGCGGCCGGCGTTCATCCCGTAGAGCACGATCACCCCGATCGGCAGGTAGATGAAGCCGAGCGTGATCCCGGTCGCGATCCGGAGCCCGATCCGGGTGGCGCGCGACGCGTCCATCAGAGGGCCTCGAAGGCGCCCAGCCGCCGGGCGACGAGGAGGTACACGATCATGATCGTCACCGGGACGAGCGCGTAGGCCGCGGCGAACGGCTGGTCGCCGGCGACGCCCACGTTGGCGTACACGACGTTGCCGATGAACTGCCGGCTCGAGACCAGCGTGGGCACGATGTAGTCGCCCAGGGTGAGCGAGAACGTGAAGATGGATCCGGCGACGACCGCCGGCAGGGCCAGCGGCAGGATCACCTTGCGGAACGTCTGGCCGGCCCGTCCGCCGAGGTCGCTCGACGCCTCGATCAGCGAGTCAGGGATCCGCTCAAGCCCGGCGTAGATCGGGATGATCATGTACGGCAGCCACAGGTAGGAGAAGACGATCCAGGTCGCGACCTCCCCGTAGCCGGGACCTTGGAGGCCGAGCGGCTCGAGGAGCCAGTTGAGGATGCCCCCCTGGCTCAGGATGAGCCGCCAGGCATAGACCTTGACGAGATAGCCCGACCAGAGGGGCAGGAGGATCGACACGACCAGGATCCCGCGCATCCGCGGCGAGGCCACGCGGGCCATGAAGAACGCGATCGGGAACGCCAGGACGATGTCGGTGAAGGTGACGAGGGCGGCCGTCACGACCGTCCGGACGGTGACCGTCCGGTAGACCTCGTTGTCGAGGAGCGTCTGGAAGTTCTGGAGGGTCGGCTCCGCCACGATGTTGCCGCTGAATGGGTCGAGCCGCCAGAACGCCGAGACGAGCAGGAGCGCGAGCGAGCCGAGGTAGGCGATCACGAGCCAGCCGAGCGGCGCCGCCAACAACAGCGACAGCTGCGCTCGGGGATGCCGGTGGAGCGCCGCGGCGAGCCTCCGGGCGGCCGACGGGCGGGGCAGCGAGGGAGAGTGGTCGGCAGTCATCATCGGCTCGAGGGGTCGAGACCCCCGGCATCCGGGCAGGGCGGACGCCGGGGGTGAACGATCAGGGTCGGTGGGCCGCTAGCCCTTGATCTCGGTCCAGGCCTTGGTCCACTCCGAGAAGTCCTTGCAGATCGGGCCGCGCCCGTCGAGGCACTCCTTCGTGGGGGTGTTCCAGCAGCCAGACCTTCTTGAAGTACTCCTCGTCGTTGGCATGGAACGTGGTGCAGTGGCCGGGACTCAGCTTCTCGGCCTCGTCGCAGGCCTGCTGGCTGACCGGGGCCTCGCCGAAGTAGACCGTTGCCGCGGCGTTGGCGGCCGGCGAGATGATGTAGTCCATCCACTTGTACATGCAGTTGGGGTGCTTCGCCTTGGACGAGATCATCCAGGTGTCGGACCACCCGGTCGAGCCCTCCTTGGGCAGGATCGCCTTGACCGGCACCTTGGCGTCCGTGAGCACGTTGGCCTGGTACTGCCAGGTCGTGCCGACGACCATGTCGCCGCTGGTGAACGCGTCGATCTGGTCCTGCGCCGCCGACCAGTACTTGGTGATGTTCTGGCGCTGGGCCTTGAGCAGGTCGACCGCGGCGGCGAACTGCTTGTCGTCGAGGGCGTACGGGTCCTTGATCCCGAGCTCGGGCTTCGTCGCCATCAGGTAGACGGCGGCATCGGCGATGTAGATCTCGTAGTCGTACGCGGTGACCTTGCCCTTGTAGGCGCTGCCGCCCTCCCACACGACGCTCCAGCTGTCGGTCGTCTCCGGGACGACGTCGGTCCGGAACATCAGGAGGTTGGCGCCTCGGCCGTGGGGCACGCCGTAGGACACGCCGTCGACGGTGTTGTGAGACTTGTTCTTGAGGCCTTCGAAGACGTTCTTGTAGTTCGGGATGAGGTCGAGATTGACCGCCGCGACATCGCCGCCGGCGATGAGCCGGAGGGTCGCGTCACCCGACGCGGAGACGCCGTCGTACTCGCCGGTCTTCATCAGCTGGACCATCTCCGACGATCCGCCGCCGACCTTCACGGTCACCTTGCAGCCGGTGTCCGTCTCGAACTGGCTGACCCAGTCATAGCCCTCGACCTTCTCGCCGCCGGTCCCGCCGACGACATAGCCCGGCCAGGCCACGAGGTTGAGCGCGCCCTCGCCCGCACCGACCGATGCCGGCACGCTGGGCTTCGGCTTCGCGCTCGGGCTGGCGGCTCCGCCGCCGCACGCGCTCACGACGAGCGCGACTGCGGCCACCACGGCCGCGATCCGGTATCTCCTCATCCGTTCCTCCTCCGTTCCCGTCCCCCGATCAACCGCTGATCGCGAGGTTGTGCTGCCGCTTCCACACGAGTCGGACAGCGTTGCCCTGCGCGGCGAGGGCCTCCATCGAGGAGGTCGCCAGGTTCTGCTGGGTGACGACGAGCTCGCCGCCCGCGTCGAGCGCGACGTGGTAGCGCGTCTCCGAGCCGAGATAGACGACTTCCCGGATGCGTCCGGTGGTCGTCGTCTCGTCCCCGGTCGCGACCTCGTCGAGGCCCGCGAAGCGGATCTTCTCCGGCCGCACGGTGAACGTCCCGCGCTCCCCGAGGACGCGCTCCGCGACCTCGCCCCGGAGCAGGTTGGACGTCCCGACGAAGCCGGCCACGAAGACCGTCGCCGGCCGCTCGTAGACCTCCGCCGGTGATCCGACCTGCTCGATCAGGCCGCGGTTGAAGACGGCGATCCGGTCGCTCATCGTGAGCGCCTCCTCCTGGTCGTGGGTCACGTAGATGAACGTGATCCCGACCTCGTGCTGGATCGCCTTCAACTCGATCTGCATCTCCTCGCGGAGCTTCAGGTCGAGCGCTCCGAGTGGCTCGTCGAGCAGGAGGACGGCCGGCCGGTTCACGAGCGCCCGCGCGAGGGCGACCCGCTGGCGCTGGCCGCCGGACAGCTGCGCCGGTCGGCGCGCCTCGTAGCCCTCGAGGCGCACCATCCGCAGCGCATCGGCGACCCGACGCACCCGCTCGGCCCGGGGGACCTTGCGGATCATCAGCCCGTAGCCCGACGTTGTCCCCGACGGTCATGTGCGGGAAGAGGGCGTAGTCCTGGAAGACGGTGTTCACGTCCCGCTCGAACGGCGGCCCGGCGGCTGACGTCCTGGCCATGGAGCAGGATCCGGCCCGCGGTCGGGAGCTCGAACCCGGCGATCATCCGGAGCGTGGTGGTCTTGCCCGAGCCGGACGGTCCGAGCATCGAGAAGAACTCCCCGTCGCGAATGTCGAGGTCGATCCCGGCCACGGCCTCGACCTCGCCGAAGCGCTTGCGCACGCCCTCGAGGCGCACGGCCGCCGCAGGCTCGGTCGCGCTCGCGCGCGCTGCCGGGCCGGCTCGCGCCTCGTCGGGGATCGTGGGGATCGCCAAGCGTCTCCTCGGATGGTCTCGCAGCGGCGCGCTGGTGGGTCGACATCGGTTGCGGGACCGGATCCCGCCCACCGAGAACCGGCTCGTCGAAGCGGCGAGATGGCGGGCACTGTGCCGCGCGAAGGCCGACGATGTCAAGCTGCCGCGGGCCCTAGACTGCGCGCCGATGGCAACTGTCCCGCGCCGCGCCACGCCGCTCGCCCCGCTGCTCCTGGCGGCGGCCGCCCTGGCGGGATGCGGCCCGGACCTGCCGGCCGCCACGCCGCCGATCTCGCCGGGGACGGGAGCCGCCCCGCGCGAGGTGAATATCATCGCCAGGGAGTACTCGTACCAGCCGCCGGTCATCGACTTCGTGCCCGGCGAGACGGTGCTCATCCACGTCGTGAACGGCGGGCTCGAGGTCCATGAGGTAGTCATCGGCGACATGACGGTCCAGGACGCCTGGGAGGCCGCCGAGGCGGCGACCGTCGGCGCGCCACCCGGTCCGACGCCCGTCGTCAGCGTCCCGCCCGGGCTCGAGGGGTTGCGCGTCGTGGTCCGCTCCGGCGAGCGGGTCGACGTGACCTGGTCGGTCCCGGCGGTGCCACCGCCCGGAGCCACCCCGCCAGCGCTCCTCGTGGGCTGCCACATCCCGGACCACTGGGCGAAGGGGATGCTGGCGCCGGTCCGCCTCGTCACGCCGGGCGGCTGAGCGGCATCCGGTGATACCCTTTTGCCGTCCTCGCGGCGGTGCCCGGCGCGGGGTGCGGTCGGGATCGTGAACGCCCCAGGGAGAAGACTCGTATGACCTATGTGATCGCCGAGCCGTGCATCGACGTGCTCGACCTGTCGTGCGTCTCGGTTTGTCCGGTCGACTGCATCAAATTCGAGGAAGGCGTCGACCGCAAGCTGTACATCGACCCGAACGAGTGCATCGACTGCGGCGCCTGTGAGCCGGAGTGCCCGGTCAATGCGATCTTCCCCGAGGAGTCGCTTCCCGCCGAGTGGGCCGCCTACACTCACATCGACGCGGTCTGGTTCAGCGACAGGGCAGCCGCTCGGGCCGAGGTCGACGCGCTCAAGCCGACCTGACCCCCGGGCGGAACCCCTGCGGGACCCGCCCCACTCGGCCCACTGGCCTCGCTCGCCTCGCTCGTCGGGCCCACAGGGCCCACAGGGCTCAGACTCCGGGCATGAGGATCGTCTCGCTCCTGCCGTCGGCGACGGAGATCGTCTGCGCGCTCGGGCTCGGCGACGAGCTCGTCGGGGTCACCCACGAGTGCGACTGGCCGCCCGAGGTCGGCCGGCATGCCGGTCGTGACCCGCAGCGCGCACGACCTCTCGGGCCTGTCGTCGCGCGAGATCGACCGGCTCGTCGGCGAGGCTCTCCACGGTGGCTCGTCGCTCTACGAGCTGGACGAGGCGGCGCTCGAGGCGGCCGCGCCGGACCTCATCCTCACCCAGGAGCTGTGCGCCGTCTGCGCGGTGAGCTACCGCGAGGTGAACGAGGTCGCCCGGGCGATCGACGCCGACGTCTCCGTCGTCTCCCTCGAGCCGACCTCGATCGAGGGGATCTTCAACACGATCGCCACGGTCGGGGCGATGGCCGACGCGGAGGAGGCCGCGGTCGATGTCGTGGCCGAGCTGCGCGGCCGGCTGAAGAAGCTCGAGACGCGGCTGGCGCGACGGCGCGGAGGCGGCCAGCCCCCGGTGCGGGTCGTCGGCCTCGAGTGGCTCGATCCGCCGTTCGCGGTCGGGCACTGGGTCCCGGAGCAGATCCGCCGGGCGGGCGGCTGGGACCTGCTCGGTCGCGAGGGCGAGCCGTCAGTCGCGACGAGCTGGCAGGCGGTCCGCGAGGTCGACCCGGAGATGCTCATCCTGATGCCCTGCGGGTTCCACCTCTCGGAGACGGTCGCCGAGTGGGAGCGGACGCCGAAGCCGCCCTTCTGGCGGCAGCTCGAGGCCGTCAGCCGGGGCCAGGTCTTCGCCGTCGACGGGTCGGCGTACTTCAGCCGGCCGGGGCCGCGGGTCATCGACGGGATCGCGCTGCTCGCCGAGATCTTCGACCCGGACGGGTTCGTGGAGACCTCGCCGCTGGGCAGCTGGACGCCCCTCCTCTAGGCCGAGGTCCTGTCCCGTGCCGTTCCGCCCGATGTTCGACTGCCTGTGGTGCGGCACGCCCTGGACGGTCCGCGGTCCGGACGACCTGGAGGGGTTCGCCCAGCTCTGCCCGGCCTGCGTCGGCCGGGCGGGCGAGAACGAGTTCCTGCGGTTCCGGCTGAAGGCGGCGCTGGCCGACCGGGCGAAGGACCACGGCGGCCGGGCGGCCGGCTCCGGCTCCGGCGTCGGCTCCGGTGGGCGGGGATCTGTCCGCCGAGATGGTGGCGTACTACGCGGCCCGAGCCGCCGAGTACGACGACTGGTATCTCCGCCGCGGCCGGTACGAGCGGGGACCGATCCACGACCGGCCTGGACCGCGGAGCTCGACCAGGCCACGCTCTGGCTCGATGCGCTGCCCATCGGCGGGGAGGTCGTCGAGCTTGCCGCCGGGACCGGCTGGTGGTCGCCGCTCCTCGCGTCGAAGGGCAAGCTGTCCATCTACGACGCGTCCGAGGCGCCGCTCGACCGGGCGCGCGATCGGCTCGTGGCCCACGGGCTCCGGGCCCACATCCACGTCCGCGATGCCTGGGCGGAGCCGGACCGACAGGTCGACGCGCTCTTCTGCGGGTTCTGGCTGAGCCATGTCCCGCGCGCCCGGCTCGGGGAGTTCCTGGCGCTGGTCCGGCGCTGGCTCAAGCCGGGCGGCCTCTTCGCGTTCATCGATTCGCGGCCCGACCCGCAGTCCGGCGCGGTCGACCAGCCGATCTCGCCCGAACCGGAGGTCTCCGGACGCCGACTGGCCGACGGCCGTGAGTTCCGGGTCGTGAAGGTCTTCTACGAGCCGTCCGAGCTGGAGGCCGAGCTGGGCCGGGCCGGCTTCGCCTCGGCCGAGGTCCGAACGACCACCCGGTTCTTCCTGCTCGGCCGCGCGACGGCGTAGGGTCGCGACCCGAGAACCGGACGCGCTGGGTCGTGGACGGGCTCCCCCTCGGCACCGCCTTCCTCGGCAAGCCCTTCTCCCCCGTCGAGCTGGCCCGCGAGGTCCGCGAGGTCCTCGACGTGGAGCCCGCCGCGCGCGGCTGAGCGCAGGGACCGTCAGGCGAGTTCCGCGGCAGCTCCGGCCGGGACGGTCGGGGCGGTGCTGCCGGCGGTCCGCACATCGCCGATCGTGGCGTCGAGGCGCTCGAGGTAGGGCCGCGCGCCCACGCGCTCGAAGACGGCGCGTGCCTCCTCCGCTGCGGCGCGCGCCTCCGGCAGGTCCGGGCCGAGGAGCATGAGCATGTCCAGCTCGACGCGGGCGACCTGGAACTCGTAGCCGATCTCTCGGTAGCACTTCAACGCGTCGCGATAGCCCGCGATGGCCTCGTCGCGGCGGCCCTCGAGGGCGGCAATGCCGGCCCACGCTGCGGCGCGATTGACCCGCGAGACGGTGGCGTGAGCGTCGGGCTCGGCATCGAGCCTCTCGGCGACGGCGCGTGCCCAGATCGTGTCCCTCTGCCAGAGCGCGGGCCGCACCGCCTCGGCAAGGTATTCGCCGGCCTGCCCCTTGAAATCGGCCGCCCGCACCATCTCCTCGTAGGCCTCGGCGTTGTCGCCCCGGAGAAGCGCTCGGTCCCCCTTCAGGAAGTGGAGTTGGGTGGCCGCGATTGGATCGGAGAGCTGACCGGCAGCCACCTCCAGGCGGCCGAGCGCGTCGTCGGTCGCGTCACCACGGGCGACCCACAAGTGACAGGCCCACGCGAGGATGCCGGCTTCCTCGGATAGATCCCGGGCCGTCGCGAGAGCCTCAGTGACCGCGGCGAGTGCGGCGTCCCAGTCGTCTCCCTGCAACCAGGCGCCGGCGGTCGTAAAGAGGATGATCCAGTTGGCCATCTGACGGTTCCCGACACGTCGCGATAGCTCGAGGTTCTCACGCTGCATCTCAATGGCGCGGCGCGGCTCCCGCTCCCAGAGGACATCCGCCAGGTTGCTTCGGGCGCGCAGCTCCGCAGACACAAAGCCGCCGGCCTGGGCGATCGCGATCGCCGCCTCCATGAGCGCGGCCGACTCGCGGGCACGACCCAGGTAGCTGAGCCCGGAGGCCTTGTTGTTGAAGGCGTCCGCGATGACCTCGTCGAGGTCGAGGCGTTCGGCAATCGGGAGCGCCAGGTCCGCCACCTCGATGGTCCGCTCGGGCATGTCGCTGCGCATGAATGCCCGCGACAGGTTCGCCAGGAGGCGTGCGCGCACCTCGTCCGGCGCGGTCTGGGGCAGCTCCGCGAGCGCAGCCTCGAGGATCGCCACCGCCGGTCCGGGCTCCTGGGCGTTGAGCAGGATGGCTCCCAGCTCGGCCGTCGCGCGGGCCGCTGACGCCGCGTCGCCGGTGCGCCGATACTCCTCCACCGATCGCCGCGCGAACGCTTGGGCGGCCTCGTGATCGGCCGCGTCCGAGGCGGAGATTGCGGCCCGCTCGAGCAGCCCGCCGCGCTCGGCCGGGTCGGCGGTCACCTCGAGTGCCTGCACCAGGTACGCCACGGCCTGATCGTGGGCACCGAGCGAGGCTGCCCGCGCCGCCGCGTCGCCCAGGGCAAGCCGGGCCTGGATGGCGACGGCGTCGGCTTCGGCTCCTTCCGCCGAGGCCTGATGGGCGGCGAGGTAGTGGGTCGCCAGCGCGCCCGCCAGCTCCTCCTCGCTGAGTGTCTCGTAATAGCGGGCCACGGCAAGGTGTCGTGTGCGGCGGTCCCGCCGTGTGAGCGTGCCGTAGGCGACCTCGCGGATGAGCGACTGGACGAACTTGTACTGGCCGCGCTCCGGTGATCGCGGGTCCGCCTCCAGATCGAGCAGCTCGCGGCGCACCAACCCCCGGAGCCGCGGCTCGAGGTCTGCCTCGTCGCTCCCGGTCACCGCGGCGAGGCCGGCCAGCGTGAAGGTCTGCCCCAGGACCGACGCATCCTGGACGATCGCCCGGTCCAGCGGCTCGAGCGCGTCGAGCCGCGAGGCGATGAGTGAGCGGAGCGTCTCGGGGATGGACAACATGCCGAGTTCGCCGACTGGTCGGTAGCCGTCATCGACGCGCTCTAGTCGGCCGTCTGCGACGAGGGCCCGCACCGTCTCGACGGCATACAGCGGCATCCCGTCCGCGCGGGCCAGGATGGCCTCGACGGCCGGCCGCGGGAGCCCGGGCACGAAGCCGTCGAGCAGTTCGCGCATCGCCGCGTCAGAGAGCGGCTCGAGGGCGAGGGCCGTGAGATGCCTGGTGGCGGCGCCCCAGCCGGGCCGCTTGTCGAAGATTTCGGGGCGGGCCAGCGTCACCACGAGCAGCGGCACGCCCTTCGACCACTCCAGGAGGTGATCGATGAAGTCGAGGAGGCCGCTGTCGGCCCACTGGAGGTCCTCGAAGAGCAGGATCGTGGTGCCCTTCTCGGCGATCCGCTCGAAGAAGATTCGCCAGGCCGCGAAGAGGACGTCCCGCCCGCCGGCCGGCGGAGGCTCGAGGCCAAGGAGCGTCAGGAGCGCCGGCTCGACCCAGCGCCGATCCTCGGCGTCGCGGACGTGCTCGGCGACGACCGCCGCGATTCGCCCACGGGTCGTGGCCTCGTCGTCCGACTCGGCCAGGCCTGCGCGCCGACGGACCATCTCGCCCAGCGCCCAGAAGGTGATGCCGTCGCCGTAGGCTGGAGAGCGGCCGCGGTGCCAGTACACCGTCTCGACCACGCCGTCGATGTACTTCTCGAGCTCCCAGGCCAGCCGGCTCTTGCCGATGCCGCCCGGTCCGGTGATCGAGACGAGCCGTGTCCGCCGGTCGCGGCCCGCCGCGCTCACGAGTTCCTTGAGCAGGCGGAACTCCTCGTCGCGCCCGACGAACGGCGGCTCGGGCATGTCCGAGCGGCCGTGACCGCCGCGCTGGGCCACCACGCGCACGGCGCGCCAGGCGGGTACGGGGCTCGCCTTGCCCTTGAGTGTCTGCTCGCCCGCCTCCTCGAAGGCGATCGCGGCCGACGCAGCCCGCTGCGTCGACTCGCCGACGAGCACTATGCCCGGCGGCGCGACCGATTGGAGCCGAGCCGCGGTGTTGACGAGGTCGCCCGCGACCATGCCCTGGTTCGTGGCGCCGATGGTCACTGCCGCCTCGCCGGTCAGCACGCCGGCGCGCGCCTGGATCGTCGGTCCCAGGGCCCGGACCGCGTCCACCAGCTCCATCCCCGCCCGGACGGCCCGCTCCGCGTCGTCCTCCCGGGCGGTCGGGGCGCCCCAGACGGCCATCACGGCATCCCCGATGAACTTCTCGACCGTGCCGCCGTAGCGCTCGATGACATCGCGGGCGATTTCGAAGTAGCGCGTCAGGAGTTCACGGGTCTCCTCCGCGTCGCGCTCCTCGGCGAAGGGCGTGAACCCGACGAGATCGGCGAAGAGGACCGACACGAGGCGGCGCTCGGCGACGCGGGCGGGGGTGGCGGCGGGGCGACCGCCTTGGATCAGCGGGGCCGCGCATTCGCCGCAGAAGCGATCCTCGGGCTCGTTGGATGCCCCGCACAAGGGACATGCCACGGCCAGCGGGCTCGCGCACTGCGCGCAGAACTTGCGGCCGGCCCTGTTCGTGGCCCCGCAGGTCGAGCAGATCATCCCGGCTCCAGACGCCTCCTGCAGCGTTCCTCGAAGGCTGAGGGTACCCGATGGTGCGATCGGCCGGGCGAGCGTGCGGGGCATGCGCGCGTGGCGGGACGAGGGCCGGTTCGGGCGGATAGCGTGCGGGGCATGCGCGCGTGGCGGGACGAGGGCCGGTTCGGGCCGGAACCAGGCGAGCACGGCCCGTGGCGCGAGGCGCGTCGGAGAAGCTCGGCCGGCCCTCGCGGACCCGTATACTCCGGCCCATGTCTCCGCTCGCGCAGCGCACGATCGCGACGGTCGGCTCCGGTGTCATGGCGGAGGCGATGATCGCCGGCCTGCTCCGCGGCGAGCTGGTGACCCCCGACCAGGTCGTCGCCAGCCACCCGCGAGCGGCGCGGCGCGAGGAGCTCACCCGGCTGTACGGCATCCGGACCGTGGCCAGCAACGCCGAGGCAGTCGACGCCGCGGATATCGTCCTCCTCGCGATCAAGCCACAGATGCTGGCGAAGGTCGGCCGGGAGATCGGTCCGCGCCTGCGCGACGACCAGCTCGTCCTGTCGGTCATCGCCGGGGCCACGACGACGGCCCTCGACGGGCTTCCTCGGCCACCGCCAGATCGTCCGGAGCATGCCCAACACGCCGGCCCGGCTGGGGCGGGGGATGACGGTCTGGTACGCGACGCCCGAGACGAGCGACGACCAGCGAGCCGAGGCGAGCGGCGCTCCTGCGGCGCCCTGGGTGCCGAGCTGGAGGTCGACGACGAGAAGTTCGTGGCGATGGCGACGGCCGTCTCGGGCACCGGCCCGACGTACGTCTTCCTCGTCATGGAGGCGCTCATCGACGCCGCCGTCCACCTCGGCTTCCCGCGCCACATCGCCCACGACCTGGTGGTCGAGACGCTCGAGGGGAGCACCTACTTCGCGAAGCAGAGTGGCGATCACCCGGCCGTGCTCCGGAACATGGTCACGTCGCCCGGCGGGACGAGCGCGGCCGCGCTGCACGAACTCGAGTCCGGCCGGCTCCGGACGGTCCTGTCCGAGGCGGTCTGGGCCGCCTACCGGCGGACCGTGGAACTCGGCGACCAGCTCGAGGCCAGCGTTGACGCCCCGGCCGGACGCTGACACGACGGTGCGCGGAGCTGCGGGGGCGATGACGGGGATCGACCTGAGGCGTGTCCCGCTCGCGGACATCCGGGCGCTCGACCTGCGCGCCCCTGAACGGGACCTGCGGGCCGATGAGGCGGCGATGTGGGACCGCTTCCGCGCCTGCTGGGCCGGCCTGGACGACGCCGCCTGGCGGCTGCCCGGCGCGGCTCCATCGGACGCGGGCGGCTCGGACTGGTCCCTCGCGGACCACGTCGCCCATGTCGCGGCCTGGCAGGAGCTCTCCGTCGGGTACGTCGCGGCCGCCCTCGAGAGCGGCCGCTGGCCGAGCGACGACGAGTTCGACGGCGGCGACTTCGACGCCTACAACGAGCGGCTTCGCGACGCCTGGATGGCGATCCGGCCGGCGGAGGCCCGGGCGCGCCTGGAGGCCTCGCACGATCGGCTCCTGGCGTTGTCGCACCGCTTCTCCGACGCCGAGATCCGCCGCGACGACGCCTGGGGCTGGGTGTACATGAGCCTCCACGGTCACCAGCTCGACCATCTCGGGATCCTCGAGCCGTGGGCGGATCGCCTCCGCGAGCGCCAGGCGGAGGGAGACCCGTTCGGGCCGGACCCGGCGCTCGGGAGCGGCGACGCCGCGGCCGACCGGCGGGCGTTCTGGGCCGATGATGCGCGGACGTTCGACGAGCTGGTGGCGCTCGTGGACGCCGTCCCGGTCGCCTGCTGGGAGGCCTCCGAGGTGACCCCGGGCTGGACGCTCAGGGACCATGTCGGCCATCTCGCGTCGTGGTACGAGGAGGCAGCCCGGGCGATCGACGCCCACCTCCGCGATGGCGGTTGGCTGGGCGGGCCGCCCGAGGGCCTCGACGCGTGGAACGCCCGGGAGGTCGAGCGATCTCGGTCGCTGACGGTCGCCGAGATCCGCACCCGCCTCGAGGCCGGTCGCGGCCGCCTGCGCGGACTGGCCGACCGCCTGGCCGAGCCGGACTTCCGCTCGCCCGAGGGTTGGGGCTGGACCTACGAGAACCTCACCGGGCACGTCCGGTCCCACGTCGCGATGGTCGCGCCGTGGTGCGTCCGCGAGGGCTGGCCGCCGCCCCTCGATGCGCCATTGCCGTCGGACGCGGTGGCGGACCTGCGATGATCCGCAGCGACATGCCGAGGGATGCCGCCGATCCCGCTCCGCGCCCGGCCGTCGCCGCCCGCCCGGACGGCGACCCGCTGACGATCGAGCGGGTCGTCGCGTTCGACCCGCCGCGTGAGTACCGCCTCCATCCGCGCGACCGGTTCGTCGCCTGCACGGCCGAGGCGGCCGGCGCCCGCCAGCTGTTCGTCCTGCCGATCCGGGGCGGCCCGACCGTCCAGCTCACGGGGTCGGAGAAGCCGATCAGCGACCCGCAATGGTCGCCCGACGGGCGCCGCCTGGCGTTCGTCCGCGATGGCGCGATCTGGGTCATCGACGCCGACGGCTCCCGCCAGGTCCGGGTCACCGAGCATCCGGCCGGCAACACCCAGCCGCGCTGGTCGCCGGACGGCCGCCGCCTCGCCTTCGTCTCCCGCCGGCGGGGCTGGTCGCAGCTGTGGCTGATCGACGCGCCGATCCCGCGCCGCGGCCGACCGGCGGCGAACCCCAGGCCTGCCGAGCCCAGCCCGCTCACCCCGACCGGCCTGGATGTCGATGAGTACGCCTGGTCGCCCGACGGGGCGCGGGTCGCGGTCGCCGCCCAGCGCGCCGATCGGGACTGGTGGTCCGCCGTGTCCGTCGTCGAGGTCGCCGGCGGGGCGGAGCGTCTCATCCCACCTGGCGACGCGTGGGAGTGCGGACCGCGCTGGCTCCCGGACGGCAGCCTCCTCCTGCTCTCGGACGCGGACGGCTGGTTCCAGGTCGTCCGGGTGAGCGCCGACGGGCACGACCGGACCGTCCTCACCGGGGGCGCCCGGGAGCACGGCGACCCGGGCGGCGGCGTCGGCTACGTCGCCCTGCCCGCACCGGATGGGGAGCGCTTCGTCCACGTCGAGGTCCACGACGGCGTCGTCGATCTCCTGGTCGCTCCGGTCGCCGGCGGGGCGCCGGCGAAGCGCGGTCGGGGCCGCCCTCCGAAGAACCCGCGCCCCATCGGCGCGGCGGCTCCGGGCGTGGCGATCAACCCCTGGCCGGGACTGTGGCGGGCGATGGGCTGGACGTCGGACGGCGCCTGGGTCGCGGCGATGGGCGACAGCGAGCGGCGGCCGCAGGACCTCTGGTTCCTGCCCGTCCCCGGGGTCGCCCCCGAGGGCTCGCGACCACGGCGCGTGACCGACTCGCTCCCGGCCGTGCTCCGGGGCGCCCGCTGGACGGACGCCGAACGGGTCCACTTCAGTGCCCGCGACGGCCTGCGCATCGAGGCCAACCTGTTCCGCCCGGCGACGGCCACCGGCAGGCGCGGCGGGACGAAGTGCGCCACTGTCGTCCACCTCCATGGGGGTCCGACCTCGCAGAGCTTCCGGGGCTGGTCGCCATTGAAGCAGATCCTCGTGCGGGAGGGCTTCGCCGTCCTCGACGTCGACTTCCGCGGCTCGACCGGCTACGGGCGCGCCTTCCGCCGGGCGAACGTCGGCGAGTGGGGCCACGCCGATGTCCTCGACTGCGTCGACGCCGGACGCTGGGTGGCCGCCCAGCCCTGGTCCGACGGCCGACTCGCCGTCTACGGCGGGTCGTACGGCGGCTACCTGATCCTCTGCGCGCTCGTCGAGGAGCCGTCGCTCTGGCGGGCGGGGGTGGACCTGTACGGCGACTCGGAGATCGCGGAGAGCTTCCGGCACGGCGACCGGCCCGGCCGGCTCGACCTGCTCCGGATGATGGGCGACCCGGACGACCCGGAGCGTGCGCCGCCTGTTCAAGCGCGGCTCGCCGCTCTACCGGGCGGAGCGGATCGAGGCGCCGCTGCTCATCCTCCACGGCCGGAAGGACAAGCGGGTCGTCCCGCTCATGACCGAGAAGATGGTCGAGGCGCTCGACGATCGAGGGCAAGCTCCACGAGGTCCACTGGTACGACGACGAGGGCCACGGCTGGGAGAGGCGCGAGAACCGGCGGGACGCCTTCACCCGGACCGTGGCGTTCCTGAAGCGCCATCTCAGGGACGAGCCACCGGCCGAATGAGCGCGCTGCGCGAGCTGTCCGAACGGACGATGCGGTCCGCGCTGCTGACGCTCTCCCGCCAGCGGAGGCTGGGCGACCTGGCCACGCGGACCGCGCTCACCCGCTCGATGGTCGCCCGGTTCGTCGCTGGGGAGTCGCTGCTCGACGCGCTCGACGCGCTCGAGCGGCTCAAGGCCGGCGGATTCGCCACCACCGTCGACGTCCTGGGCGAGGCGGTCGCCACGGCCGAGGCCGCCCGGGCCGCCGCCGACCGCTATCTCGACACGCTCGACGCGCTGGCCGCCCGGGGGCTCGACGGAAACGTCAGCCTGAAGCTCAGCCAGATGGGCCTCGACATCGATCCCGCGCTGTGCCGCGAGAACGTCGAGCGCGTCTTCGCGCGGGCCACCGCCACGGGGGCGTTCGTCCGGATCGACATGGAGGACCATGCGAAGACGGACGCCACGCTCGACCTCTGGCGGGCGGTCCGGTCCGCGAACCCGTCGAGCGGCGTGGTCATCCAGACCGCGCTGCGACGGAGCGCCGCGGACGTCGAGCGGCTCATCGGCGAGGGTGCCCGGATCCGGCTGTGCAAGGGCGCCTACGACGAGCCGGCCTCGGTCGCCTTCGCGACGAAGGCGGAGGTCGACGCGAGCTACGTCGCCCTGATGGAACGGCTGCTCCGGGCCGGCACGTACGTGGCCCTGGCGACCCACGACGTGGCGATCATCGAGAGGGCGATCCGGGTCGCCCGGGAGGACGGCATCGAGCGCGACCGGTTCGAGTTCCAGATGCTCTACGGCATCCGGCGCGACCTGCAGGAGCGGCTCGTGCGGGCCGGCTACCGGGTCCGGGTCTACGTCCCGTACGGGCGCGAGTGGTATCCGTACTTCATGCGCCGCCTGGCGGAGCGGCCGGCGAACGTGGCGTTCATCGTCCGCAGCGTGCTCCGGGAGGGTCGAGGTCGGGGCTGAAGGGGCCGGACGGGGGGCCGGCGGGGCTGAGCGGCCCCCCGGGAAACGAAGGACCGCCGGTCTCCCGACGGTCCGATTCGCAAGCGTCAGCGGCCCTGCGGCCGCCGGCTTAGGTCCAGCGCCGGCCGGCCTCGAGCGCGAGTGCCGAGCTGCCCAGCGCCGCGAGGGCGAGCAGGACCCGGAACGCCTGCGAACGAATGAGATCCTTCACGGTGCGCCTACCCGATCCTTCTCGCCCCGGGTGAGAGCCTCGGCGCCTGAGGGCGCCTCGGCCAGGGTGCGGCGCGCCAGGTTCGCGTCCACGTCTTCACCTCGAGTCCACTGCGACGGAGTCCCCGGCAGCTGGGCGGTCTGGGCGTCCCCGCGCGCGCAGATCCCTGGCTTTGCGTCCCCGCCTCGCGGCGGGTTTGCCCTGGACGGGTGTCCATCGAGAGGCGATCTCGCCTCCGTGACGCACGCTAGCGAGGGAGGTCTCGCAAGGCCATGGAACGGAGGTACCGGTCCGGGCCGGCCAGTGGGGGGAGTTGCCCGGTCGCACCGTGGGGCGGGTCGCCGGGATCAGGCCCCCGCGGGCCCCGCCGGGCCTGGCGCCGGCCGGCGCATCGCGACGGCGATCGCCACCGCCACGCCGATGCCGATGAGGACGTCGCCGACGCTGAACACGTTCGCCATGGGCAGCCAGGCGGGCAGGGCGAAGACGTCGGTGAGCGGCGCGAGCGCCGGCTGGGCGAGGACGACGCTGTTCGAGAAGCCGTCGGCGGGGTCCAGCCCGGCCGCCGTGAGCGCGTCCGCCGAGGCCGGCATGTACCCGCCGTTGGCGAGGATCGCGGCGAGGTTCGCGGAGGCGCCGCCGGCGACGACCGGCAGGCCGGTCACTCGCAGGTTCCGCACGACGAAGGCGAGGACGGCCCCGGTCGAGGCGACGTAGATCGCCGGCCCGAGCGCCCCGACCGCGTCGCCGACCGGCCCGAAGAAGAGGACGAGCTGGACGCCGAGCCCGGCCAAGGCGACCGGGGTCCAGCGGAGCCGGAGCCCATCGAGTCGCTCGAGCCGACCGCCCAGCAGGAAGCCGGCGAGGATCCCGGCGGCGATCGCGTAGAGGAGGAACACCGGGCTCGGGAGCCTCAGCCGCCGGCCGCGCCGCCGGCCGTGCCGAGCGTCGCGGCGAGCTGATCGACATGGCCCTCGGCATGGGACACGGCGAACCGTTCGAGGATCGCCCCGACGGTCAGCTCGCCGAGCGTCGGGTGGAAGCCACGCCGGGCCAGCTCGGCGCCCGTGAGCTGGGGGAGTCGCCGGGCGTAGCGCTCGACCGCGGCGTCGACCCGGTCGAGCAGCTCCCGCGGCGGGAGGGTCCGGTCGCGCTCGATCGTGAGCACCCGGACCCGGTCCGTGGTGGTCCTGCCGAACGGGACTGGCTCCGGGTACTCGTCGAGGATCCGCTCGATCTCCCCGAGCCAGTAGGGGAGCATCTCGGTGACGTGGGCAAGGACCTCGGTCGGGCCCCACTCGGACTCCGGGCCGGCGTCGTGCTCCACGACATGGAGCGGCCACGGCCGGCCCGCCTCGATGACCTGCTGGAAGCGGCGGAACCCGGCGGCCGCCGCCCGGAGCCGCTCGGCCGTCCCGTCCGTCCCGCTCATCGTCCAGACCTCGTGCGCACGTCCATCCGGCCGACAGTGTCGCACGGCGCCCGGAACATCAAGCGGGAGCAGGCCAGGCGCGGGAAGCTCTAGGCCGCGGGCTGCGTATCCGGTCGCCGGGCGAGCGCGAAGATCGGGCGGGCGCCGTCGAGGCCCTTGAGCTCGTGGAGGCCGCGATCCTCGAACTCGAGGCCCGATCCCGCCAGGAGCTCGCGCGTGGTGCCCGAGAGCAGCACCTCGCCCGGCCCCGCGAGCGCCATGACCCGGGCGGCGACGTGGACGGCCACGCCCCGGACGTTGCCCGGCACGAGCTCCACCTCTCCGGTGTGGACTCCCGCCCGGATCGCCAGGCCGAGCTCGCGCGTCCCGTCGGCGATCCCCGCGGCGCAGCGGACGGCCCGCTCCGAGCTGTCGAACAGCGCCAGGAAGCCGTCACCGGTCGTGTCGATCTCGCGCCCTCGGTAGCGGTCCATCTCGAACCGGCCGCGCTCGTTGTGCCGCGCGAGGAGGTCTCGCCAGGCGGCGTCTCCGAGGCGCACGGCCGTCGCCGTCGAGTCGACGATATCGGTGAACAGGATCGTCGAGAGGATGCGCTCGCCGCTGCCCACGACCGGGCGGGCGAACGAGCGCATGCCGGCGAAGTCGACGGCCACCCACGGCTCGTCACCGCTCACCCAGGCGTCGTGGCCGGGCGGGATCTCGAAGGCCTCGCCCGGGCCGATGTCGAGCGAGGTGCCATCCTCCAGGACGACGTGGAGGACCCCGGTCAGCACGTAGCCGAGGTGGTGATACATGCACAGGTCCGTGCCCGCGATCGGTCGGACGTGCTCGGACCAGTGCCAGCCGGGTTCGTAGATGGTGCGCCCGACGACGACGTCACCGATCTCGAAGATCTCGACCCGACCGAGCGGGAACGGGCGCACCTCGTCGGGATCATCGAGACGCCTGCCCTGAAGACGGACCATGGGACGCGGACCTCGCTCAATGGCTTCACGGAGAGGCTTCGTCGATTGCCGCACGCCGGCCATGGGTCCCTGGTGGCTCGTTCGTGGTCGTCGGGACCCGAGGCGGAGGTCGTCGGCCTGACCGGATGAGCGTGGCCCGGGGGCGTGGGTCTGGGTCGCTAGACTGCCGCCATGAAGGGGGCCCACGTTCGCGAACGGCACGCGCCGGCGGGTACCCCGTTCCGGCTCGCGGAGGCGTTCGACGCCGGCGCCGAGGAGTGGCTCGACCTGGAGGTCGCCCGCCGCCGGCTGGCCGCCGCCGATCCCCGGCGCGCCCACAACGGCGCCCTCTTCCGCCACCCGGTCTCGACCCTCGACGCGCACCTCGCCGGGCGGTACCTCGAGCCAGGGGATGTCGTCACGCTCAGGATCGACCGGTTGGGCGAGCTCCGGACGCCCATCGCCGAACGACCGGCGGCCGACCGATGACGGAGCGGCCCGCACACCCGGGCCCGACCGGCGGCGCGGACCCGAGCTCGGTCTGGATCGAGCGGATGCGGCCCGGGCACTGGCCCGCGGTTCGGACGATCTACGAGGCCGGGATCGCGACCGGCGACGCGACCTTCGAGCGCGAGGCACCCGAGTGGGACGCCTGGGATCGCGGCCATCGCCCCGATTGCCGGCTCGTCGCCGTCGACGGCGAGCGGGTCCTCGGCTGGGTGGCGCTCTCGCCGACTTCGAGCCGGCGCGTCTACGAAGGGGTCGTCTGGGTGAACATCTACGTGGCGCAGGACGTGCGGGGCAGGGGTGTCGGTCGGGCGCTCCTGGAGGCCGTCGTCGAGGCGTCCGAGGTGGCCGGCATCTGGACGCTCCAGGCCGCGATCCTGGTCGAGAACGCGGCCAGCCTCGCCCTCCATCGCCGGGTCGGCTTCCGCCGGGTCGGCGTCCAGGAACGCCTCGGCCGCGACGCCACCGGTCGCTGGCGGGACGTCGTCCTCATGGAACGCCGCAGCGAGGCGGCGAACGGGTAGGGTCCCGCGGCGGTCAGCCGGAGGTCACGCCCCGAACAGATCCAGGCACTGCTCGAGGCCCTCGATGATGACAGGCGGGCGGAGCCGCCCCGACCATAGCTCGCGGGTCATCCGGAACTGCTGCGTGTCTCGGGCGACGCCCCGCGGCGCGATCCGGCCGAGGCCGTTCGGCTCGTAGCCGAGGGCCCGGCTGACCCCGGCCGAGGCCGGGTTGTCGAAGAACGCCTCGGTCTCGGCGACCTCCGCCCCGAGCCCGTCGAAGGCGAGCGCGAGCACCGCGGTCCGCATCTCCCTGCCAAGGCCCCGGCCCTGGTGCGGCGCGCCGAGCCACGAGCCGGTCCCGACCCGGCGCATCAGGGCGAAGTCCCGCGCGAACAGCTCCTGGCAGCCGATCGGATGTCCGTCGAGGAAGACCCCGAGCTCCAGGCTCCACGCCGCCGGCGTCCAGTCGGCGCGGGACTTCCAGTGGTGCTGGATGTACTCGCGCTCGAACCGCGGGCTCGGCTTGTCCGTCCAGGCGAACCCGAACGGCATCTCGTCGGGCGGGTGGATGCCGGCCTGCGCCACCGCGCACAGCCCGACGATCTCGTCCTCGTTCGGCAGGCGCAGCTCCAGGCGCTCCGTCCGGAGACGAAGATCGTAGATCGGCCAGAGGGGGTGGGCCATGCGCGAACCGGAGCCTACTCGTCAGCGACCCGGAGCGTGACCCCGCGCCCCAGCGACGGCGGCGAGGCCTGGGCGAGCAGCACGCCCCCGATGACCAGCGCCCCGCCGGCGAGCTGGATCGGCGCGAGCCCCTGGCCGAACAGCACCGCCGCGAGGGTGATCGTCCAGACCGGCTCGAACGTCGAGATGAGCGAGGCCTGGGCCGCGCCGATCCGTCGCGCCCCCGCGTAGAACGTCTGGATCGCGAGGAACGTCGCGACCACCCCGATCCCGATCATCCCCGGCCACGCAGCGGCCGGCACGGACCCCGGCAGCAGCGGCCGTCCGGCGGCGAGCGCCAGGGCCCAGAACCCCACCATCGTGGCGGTCATCATCAGCGCCGTCGCCACGGCCGGCGCCGCCCCCTCGTCCGCGTCGGCGCCCACCCGGTCCGTCCGCTCGCCGGCGAGCCGCGCCGAAAGCACGATCCAGACCGAGTAGATGAGCGGAGAGGCGATGATCTCGACCAGCCCTACCAGCGGCGGCATCGTCCCGGCCGGGATCCCGCCCAGTGCCAGGGCAACGCCCCCGAGCGCCATCGCCAGCGCGATCCACGGCCGCCGCCCGACGAGCCGGTGGCCCACCCGGATCGCCAGGACCGCCACCACCGCCGGGTAGATGTAGACGATCAGCGCCGCCAGCGATGGGGAGACGGTCTGGAGTCCGGCGAAGTATGTCCCCGAGTTGCCCAGGTACACGACGCCGAGAGCCAGGGCGATCGCCGTTCGCCGGCGCGACAGCCCCCGGAGTCCCGCCCGCCGCTCGGCCGACAGCGCGAGCCACGCCCAGGACAGGCCGGCCCCGATGAGGAAGCGCCAGGCGAGCAGGGTCAGCCAGTCGACGCCCGCGCCGTAGACCGGCTGCGCGAACAGCGCGCCCGACCCGAACGAGGCCGCCGACACGAGCACGAGCCCAACGCCCACGAGCCGGTGACGATCCACGCGCCGGAGCCTAGCAGGGCCAGCGGCCCTGCTGCCGAGCGACAGATGGCCCATCCTGTGCTCCCGCGCGGACCGACTACACTGCGGGGCGTGGCTGAGCACACCGAGCGCGCCGTTTCGGCGCGCGTTCCCGTACTCGCGCGCGAGACGCTCCGGGTGGTCAACCGGCGCGAGCCGCTGACGGTTCGTCCGGGGACCTCGCTGGGGGAGTGCCTCAAGCTCGTGGAGAAATCCGGGATCGGCGATTCGGTCGTCGTGGCGGACGCGGACGGGACCCTCCGGGGCGTCCTCACGGAGCGCGACATCTTCGGCGTCATCGTCGGCGGACAGATCGACCTGGCCGCCCCCGTCGAGACGCTGATGAACGCGCAGCCGAACACCCTCCACCTGGAGCAGACCGTCCACGACGCGATCGCCCTGTTCGCCGACGGCCGCTACCGCAACATCCCGATCGTCGACGCTGCCGGCCGGGTCGTCGGGATCGTCCGCCAACAGGACATCCTCAAGTACCTCGCCGAGGCGTTTCCCGAGGAGCTCCTCAACCTGCCGCCGCGGCCGCACCAGCGAATGAAGGAGTCCGAAGGGCGCGTGACCACACCCACCACGGAGCGCGAGCTCCCGAGTCCAGGAGCTCGAGCGGGTCACGATCCGCTTCGCCGGCGATTCCGGCGACGGGATGCAGCTGACCGGGACCCAGTTCACCCGGACCGCCGCGGTCTTCGGCAACGACATCAGCACCCTGCCCGGACTTCCCGGCCGAGATCCGCGCCCCGGCCGGCTCCCTGCCGGGCGTGTCCGGCTTCCAGATCAGCTTCTCCAGCAAGCGACATCCACACCCCGGGCGACCAGCCGGACGTCCTCGTGGCGATGAACCCGGCGGCCCTCAAGGCGAACGTCGGCGACCTGCCCGCCGGCGGCGCGCTGATCGTCAACAGCGGACGCGTTCACCGGCCCGAACCTGGACAAGGTCGGCTACGCGGCGAATCCGCTGACCGACGGCTCGCTCAAGGCCTTCGCCGTCTTCGAGATCCCCATCTCCACCCTCAACGCGCGGGCGCTCGAGGGCCTCGAGATGACCAGCAAGCAGGTCGACCTGACGAAGAACTTCTTCGCCCTCGGGCCTGATGTTCTGGCTCTACGAGCGGAGCATGGAGCCGACGCTCCGCTGGATCGACGAGAAGTTCGGCAAGCGCGCCCGGTCATCGCCGAGGCGAACAAGCGGGCGCTCAAGGCCGGCTACGCGTTCGGCGAGACGACCGAGATCTTCCACACCCACTACCGGGTCGCGCCGGCCCACCTGCCGCCCGGCACGTACCGCAACATCACCGGCAACGAGGCGACCGCCCTCGGCTTCGTCGCCGCCAGCCGAAGCTGCGGACCGGCCGCTGTTCTACGGCTCGTACCCGATCACGCCCGGCCAGCGACATCCTCCACCAGCTGTCCGGCTACAAGAACTTCGGGGTGCAGGACGTTCCAGGCCGAGGACGAGATCGCCGCGATCGGCGCGGCGATCGGCGCGAGCTACGGCGGCGCGCTGGGGATGACCGGCACCAGTCCGGCCCCGGGATCGCCCTCAAGAGCGAGGCGATGGACCTCGCCGTGATGGTCGAGCTGCCGCTCGTCGATCATCGACGTCCAGCGGGCCGGCCCGTCCACCGGGATGCCGACCAAGAACGAGCAGTCGGACCTCCTCCAGGTGATGTTCGGGCGGAACGGCGATTCGCCGATCGCGGTCGTCGCACCGGCCACCCCGGGCGACTGCTTCGACATGGCCTTCGAGGCGTGTCCGCATCGCGCTGAAGTACATGACCCCGGTCGTCTTCCTCTCGGACGCGTTCCTGGCCACCGGCTCGGAGCCGTGGCCGATCCCGAACGTGGACGACCTGCCGGACATCTCCGTCGCGAACCGGACCGAGCGCGACGGCTTCCACCCGTACGACCGCGACCCGGTCACCCTCGCCCGGCCGTGGGCCGTGCCCGGGACGCCGGGCCTGGAGCACCGGATCGGCGGCCTGGAGAAGGCCGACATCACCGGCAACGTCAGCTACGACCCGGACAACCACCACCGGATGCAGACCCTCCGCGCGGAGAAGATCGCCCGGATCGCGGACGACATCCCGGAGCTCGAGGTCTTCGGCCCGCAGCGCGGCGAGCTGCTCATCCTCGGCTGGGGCTCCACGTACGGGGCGATCCGGAGCGCCGTCGAGCGGCTCCAGGCCCAGGGCCGGAGCGTGGCCCACGCCCACCTGCGCCACCTCAACCCGTTCCCGCGCAACACCGGCGCGGTCGCTCGACAGCTACCGCAAGGTGCTCATCCCGGAGGTCAACCTGGGCCAGCTGCTCATGCTCATCCGGGCGAGGTACCTCGTGGACGCGATCGGCTACGACCGGGTCCGGGGCAAGCCGTTCCGCATCGCCGAGATCGAGGAGGAGGCCCTCCGCCTCCTCGACGGGAAGTAGGCCGCCGACGATGACCGACACGACGACGAACGGCCGGCCGGCCGCCGGACAGCCGGCGCTCGACCCGGCGAACGCCCGGGTCCTGGCCCAGCTGCAGCAGGCCGTGCCGCTGACCCGGAAGGACTTCGTGTCCGACCAGGAGGTCCGCTGGTGCCCGGGCTGCGGCGACTACTCGATCCTGGCCCAGACCCAGAAGGTGATGCCGGACTTCGGCTACCCGAAGGAGAACATCGTCTTCATCAGCGGGATCGGCTGCTCCGGCCGGCTCCCGTACTACATGAACACGTACGGCTTCCACTCGATCCACGGCCGTGCCCCGACCCTCGCGACCGGGCTCAAGGCGGCCCGGCCGGACCTCATGGTCTGGGTGATCACCGGCGACGGGGACGCCCTCTCGATCGGCGGCAACCACATCCTCCACACGCTCCGGCGGAACGTGGACATCAAGATCGTGATGTTCAACAACCGGATCTACGGGCTGACCAAGGGCCAGGCCTCGCCGACCTCCGAGTTCGGCAAGATCACGAAGTCGAGCCCGGCCGGGACGATCGACCACCCGGTCAGCCCGCTGACGATCGCGATCGCGGCGGAGGCGAGCTTCATCGCCCGGTCGGTCGACACCCACACGGAGCATCTCCAGCACACCCTCGAGCGAGCCGGCCGGCACCGCGGCTCGGTGTTCGTGGAGGTCCTCCAGAACTGCAACATCTTCAACGACGGCGCCTACCGCGAGTTCACCGACCGCGAGGTGCGCGAGGACCGGATGCTCGTCCTGGAGCACGGCCGGCCGATGATCTTCGGCAAGGACCGCGACCGCGGGATCCGCCTGAGCGGCCACCGGCCGGAGGTCGTGACGATCGGGCGGGACGGGATCACGGAGGCGGACCTGCTCGTCCACGACGAAGGGGACCCGCTCATCGCGTTCATGCTCAGCCGGATCTACTGGCCGGAGTTCCCGGTCCCGGTCGGGGTCATCCTGGACGTGAAGCGGGCGACCCACGACGAGCTCCTCACCGCCCAGCTGGAGGAGGCGCTCGCGAGGCGCGGCCCGGGCAACCTCCAGGAGCTCCTCGAGGCCGGCGAGACGTGGGTGGTCGAATGATCCGCTGTCCGGCCTGCGAGGCCGTCAACTACGCCGGTGAGGAGCTGTGCGAGGCGTGCGGGGCGGACCTGCGCGCCATCGACGTGCCGCAGGACGCCGCCGACTTCAGCGGGCGCCTCCTGGGCGAGCACCTCGACGCGCTCGGGATCGAGGCGCCGCCGACGGTCGCGACCGGGACGAGCGCCGCGGCGGCGATCGCCCGGATGAAGGACGACGGGCTCGAATGCCTGCTCGTCGTGGACGGGGACCGGCTGGTCGGGATCGTCACCTACCAGGACGCGCTGGTGAAGCTCCACGGCCGATCCCTCGACGGGCTCGCGGTCGACGAGCTGATGACCCGGGATCCGGCCGTCCTCCGCCACGACGACACGACCGCGGTGGCGATCCACAAGATGGCCGTCGGCGGCTTCCGCCACATCCCGATCGTCGAGGACGGGCGGCTGGTCGGGCTCGTCGAGGCGCGGAACGTCTTCGGGCACCTGCTCGAGGTCATCGGGTGACGGACGCCCGTGAGGGCGCCGCCGAGCCCCGGGACCTGCGCGTGGCGGTCCTCGCCGACGACCTCATCTGGGCGACCCGGCTCGGCTCGATCGTGCGGGCCGCAGGCGCGCAGGCGGCGGTCGCCGGCTCGGCCGAGCAATTCACCGAGGCGCTGGCCGCGGCCGATGCCGCGATCGTGGACCTGTCGGCTCGGCGGGCGGACCCGTTCGCCGCGATCGAGGCGGCCGCGGGCGCCGGGCTGCCGGTCGTCGGGGTCGGGCCGCACGAGGACGTGGCGGCGCGGAAGCGGGCGCTCGCCGCGGGCGCCCGGCGGGTCTACGCCTACAGCAAGCTGTTCGAGGACGGCCCGCGGACGATCGCCGCCTGGCTCGGCCTGCCCGAACCGACCGGCGCCGGCCTCGGCGACCCGACCGACCCGACCGCCGCCGCCACCGCCCGACCCACGACCGAGCCAGCGGAGACCCGCCGATGACGACCGCCGCCGCCCGCCCGACCATCCCGCCCGCCCGCTTCGGCGAGCGCCTCGCCCGCGCTCGCGAGCGGACCGCCGCGCTCGGGCTCGACGCCCTGCTCATCGGCGTCGGCCCGGATCTCCACTACCTGGCCGGCTACGACGCGATGCCGCTCGAGCGCCTGACGATGCTCGTCGTCCCGGCCGCGGGCCCGATCACGCTCGTCGCCCCGCGCCTCGAGGTGACGCCGGCGCGCGGCTGTTCGGCGGTCGCCGGCGGGTTCGTCGAGGTCGCGACCTGGGAGGAGACGGAGGACGCTGTCGCCCTCGTCGCGCGGCTCGCCGCGGAGGCGCTCGCGAGGCAGGTCGGCTCGCTTGCCCGCCTCGCCGTGAGCGACCGGCTCTGGGCGATGCACGTCCTCCGGCTCCAGGCGGGGATCCCGTCGGCCCGGCTCGAGAGCGCCGGGGCCGTCCTGCGCGAGCTGCGGATGATCAAGGACGCCGATGAGATCGAGCTCCTCCGGCTGGCCGCGGAGGCCGCCGACCGGGTCGTCGAGCAGATCGCCGCGGGGCGGCTGGTCGGGCGGACGGAGGCGGACGTCGCACGCGAGGTCCGCGAGCGGCTCCTGGCGGAGGGCCACGAGCTGGCCGAGTTCTCGATCGTCGCCTCCGGCCCCAACAGCGCCTCGCCCCACCACGAGGCGTCCGACCGGGTGATCCGCGCCGGCGAGCCGATCGTCCTCGACATCGGCGGCACGCTGGGCGGCTACGGCAGCGACATCACCCGGACCCTGTGGGTGACCGGCGGCGATCCGGCCCACGGCCCGGACCAAGCCTTCCGCCGGCTGTTCGCCGTCCTGCGCGGTGCGCAGTCGGAGGCGACCCATGCCGTCCGGCCGGGCGTCCCGTGCGAGCGGATCGACGACGTCGCCCGCGAGATCATCGCCGCGGAGGGCTACGGCCTGAACTTCATCCACCGGACCGGCCATGGGATCGGCCTCGAGGGGCACGAGGAGCCGTACCTGGTCGCCGGCAACGCGGAGCCGCTCCGGCCGGGGATGGCCTTCAGCGTCGAGCCCGGGATCTACTTCGAGGGCCGCTACGGCGCACGCATCGAGGACATCGTCGTGTGCGCCGAGGACGGCCCGATCGTCCTCAACCGTGCTCCGCTCGAGCTCCACATCGTCAGCGGCACCTAGGCCGGGACGGCCCTGGCCGGCCTCGGCGGCCGGCGGGGTATCATCGGGCCCAACCGACGCGCCCAGACGAGCGCGCCCGCCCACGCGTTCGGATCGATGCCAACGACCTTCTTCCGTCGCTTCGGCGATGACGACACGGACCTGGCCCCTCGCGCGGCCGTCGATGGCGGACGCCCATCCGAGGCGCCCCGATGAGCCGGCGCAGCGGTCGCGCTGGCCGGCCTCGCCATGCCGACCATCGCGGCGGCCCACGGCCCCACGACCCGGCGCGCGTCGCCCGGCCCGGAGCGCCCGGCGTCCCGTCTCCGGACGCCGGGGGCGGGGCCGCTCCCGAGGCCCTCAGGGACCCCGGCCGGGAGGCGCCCATCGAGGGCATCCTGCGCGGCGAGCCGCCCGTTGCCGTCGACTTGCGCCCGTTCCCGCTCGACCGACGGGACGACTCGATGGTGGCAGCCCAGCCGATCGCCGCCGAGCTTCCGCGGTCCGCACCCATCCCCGAGACACCCCGACCGTCAGACGCCCAGCGCGCTCCCGATCAGGGCGCCGACCGCCCCGCGGATCGCAGCACCGCGTGCACGACCGCCCAGCTGCGCCGGTTCATCAAGAGCCGCGCCTACATCCCGATGCACGAGATCCGCCGCCGCTTCGCGATCGCCGCGGAGGACGACGACGTCATCGGCATCGTGCTCGGCTCGGGGCGGATCTTCGTCGGCCTGCCGCCCCGCGAGGCGACGATGCTCGGCGAGCTGTTCCGCGCCGGCGAGGTCGGCTACGAGCTCCAGCTCGACCCGATCGCCCCGGTCGTGGTCGGGGTCTACCCCATGCGGCCGGTCACCCGGGCGTAGCCTCGACCGCGTCCCCGGCCGGACCGTCGGAACGTCGCCTTGACGACAGTCGCAGCGTCGCGCGTACCGCTGGACTCGCCTCGGTTCGAGAGGCATGATGGGCCCGGTCACGGAAGAGCCGAAGTTCGGACAGTGACGGGAGATCAGACGATGTCGAAGCTGCGGGCGATGGAGCCAGAAGGCAACAAGAGCCGTGCCGTGGAGCCCGAGGGCAACAAGTCCCGGGTCGGCGGCGACGGCGACGAGGACGTCGAGGGCCACGGGATGCTGCGCGCCACGGAGCCGGAAGGCCTCATGCGGGCGGGCAACGCGGCCGGGCCGGCCGACCTCTTGCGCTCGCAGGTGTCGCGGCCGCGCGAGGATGGCGGAGAGGACGATACCGAGGGGCACAGCCTCAGCAACCCGCTCCTCGGGCAGCAGCTGGCGCGGGCGCGCGAGCAGGAGATCCAGCGGAACCTCAGGACCCGTGAGGTGCGCGAGGAGGCGAGCCGCCCGCACAAGAAGTAGGCGGCCCACCGGGACGCCATCGGCGCGTCCCGACCGGACCAGGCCAGCGGAGCGGCGCCTGCGGCGCCGCTCCGCTGTTTCCCGGTCGACGCCACACCGCCGACGCGACTACGATGCGCGGGTCGGATCCCGTTGCGACGCAGGCACGCGCGTCCCCGGGTCCGGCCTGGAGGGACGATGACCGAGCCGAGCTTCGCGATCGAGGCGCTCCGGCGCTGCGCGCTGTTCGCCCAGGTCGCCGACGAGACCCTCGGTCTGTGCGCCTCGTCGCTCCGCGTCCGACGCTATCGCAAGCACGAGACGATCTTCCACCAAGGCGACCCCGGCGATTCGCTCTACATCATCGAATCCGGTTCCGTGAAGATCGTCCTCCCGTGGCCCGAGGGCGAGGATGGCGCGATCATCGCGACCCTCGTCCGGGGTGACTTCTTCGGCGAGCTCGCCCTCATCGACGGCGCGCCGCATTCGGCGACCGCGATCGCGATGGAGCCGGTCGAGACGCTCGTCCTCCAGCGGGATCGGTTCGAGGAGCTCATCGAGACCCAGCCCCAGCTCCGCCACGCCCTCTTCGCCGCCCTCGCCGCTGAGCTCCGCCGGCTGACGGGCCACGTCGAGGAGCTCCACTTCCTGGACCTGCCCGGTCGCCTCGCCAGCCGGATCGTCCGGCTCGCCGGCGAGAGCAAGCCGGGCCAGAGCCGGGACGTCCGGCTCGACTGGCCGTTCACCCAGTCGGATCTCGCCGCGATGATCGGCGGAACCCGTCAGACCGTGAACCGGCTCCTCGCCGACATGACGGCCCGGGATCTCATCCGGCTCGAGCACGACAGCCTGCTCATCCCGGACCTCGAGCGGCTCGCCCGCGCCGCGGAGCGATGAGCGCGAACCGGACGGAGCCGAACCCGGACCGTCATGGCCGCTGACGACCCGCGCCCGGAGCTCGGGCCGGACGCCGTTGCGCTCCTCCAGGCGATCGCTCTCCGGGCCGAATCCGCCCGCCGACTGGAGACCGCCGGCGCCCGCGCCGTCCTGCGCTCGGTCGTCGAGGCGACGGTCGTGCTGTTCGAGGCGGAGGCGGCGTCGATCGCGCTGTACGACCCTGAGGCGGACCGGCTCGTCTTCGAGGTCGCCGCCGGCGAGCAGGGCCAGGGAGTGATCGGCGTCTCGATCGCGCCGGACCAGGGGATCGCGGGGTACGTCTACACGACCGGCCAGGCGCTCGCCCTGTCCGATGTCGAGCGCGACCCACGTTTCGGCCGGGCGGTCGCCGAGCAGACCGCCTACCTGCCCCGGTCGATCGTCGCCGTGCCGCTCGTCGACGAGCACGGGACGATCGGCGTCCTCGAGGTCCTCGACAAGCGCAGCCAGGCGGCGTTCTCCCTCCGCGACATCGAGCTCGCGGGGGTCTTTGCCCGCCAGGCCGCGGTGGCGATCAGCGCCAGCCGGGTGGAGCGGGATGTCGCATCGCTCCTTCGCTCGACGCTCACGGAGCTTGCCGGCGGGCCCGGCGCGGCGCCGGTCGCCGCCCTCGACGAACTCGTCGGCGCGGCGACCGCGGAGCTCGGTCGGGATGACGACTCCCGGCTCTGGGCGCTCGTCGAGCAGATCGCCCGGATCCGCCGCGCCGACCCCGATGCGCTCGAGCTGGTGACGGACCTGCTGGCCGCCCTCGCCCGGCAGGCCGAGCGGGATGCCCGCACCCGGCGACGCCGCCGCGGGCCAGGCCCGGCCGGCCGCGTCGCGGACCGCTGATCGAGCGGGGCGCGGACCGCTGACCGAGCTGTATCTCCCGGCCTGGAGCGAGCCGTTCGTTGGTGATCGGCGGGCGGAGCTCGACCGGATGGTCCCGGTCGTCGGGCTCGACCGCGAGGCCGCGTTCGGCGGGACGGACGGCACCGGCGTGACCGTCGCGATCGTCGATTCCGGCGTCGAGCGGGATCACCCGGCAGTCGGTGGGAAGCTCGTCGCGAGCGTCCGAGTCGAACCCGGGGACGACGAACCGGTCGTCCTCGACGATCCCGATGCGATCGACGTCGTCGGGCACGGGACCGCCTGCGCCGGGATCATCCACGCCCTCGCGCCGGGCGCCGACATCATCTCGATCCGGGTCCTCGGACCGGACAACCGCGGCAAGGGGACGATCTTCGCCGCCGGCCTCGAGTGGGCGATCGCCCACGGCGCGACCGTCGTGAACCTCAGCCTGTCGTCGAAGAGCGACGCCCTGTTCGGGGTGTTCCACGAGCTCGCCGACCAGGCCTACTTTGCCAACGTCCTGCTCGTGAGCGCCGCGAACAACGTCCCCGGTGCGAGCTACCCCTCGCTCTTTTCGTCGGTCGTGTCCGTCGCCGCCCACGACGTCGCGGACCCGTGGACGTGGTACTACAACCCGCGGCCGCCGGTCGAATTCGGAGCCTGCGGGGTCGACGTGGAGGTCGCCTGGAAGGACGGCGGCCGGATCGCGGCGACCGGCAACAGCTTCGCCGCGCCGCATATCGCCGGGATCGCCGCGCTCATCCGGGCGAAGCACCCGACGGCGACCCCGTTCGAGGTGAAGGCGATCCTGGCGGCCACATCGAACGGCGCCCGATCCGGCGGCTGACCGCGGAACGAGCGCCGTTGGCGACGGGAGTGACCGGGGGCGCGCAGCCCGGAGCGATCGGGAGCTACTCGCCCTTGCTCCGCGGGCTCTGAAGCCGCCCGATGTGACCCTCGACGTCATCCTCGTCGCCGTCCTCGCGCGTCCGCGACAGCCGCGAGCGCGAGATGTCGTCCGGCCCGCCCTCGTTCCGCGGCCGTTGCAGCCCCTCGGGCTCGCCCGCCCGCAAGCGCTGACCCTCGACGTCATCCTCGTCGATCCGCCTCTTCATCCCGGGCGCCCGGGTCTCGTCACGGTCGGCCATCGAGAACCTCCTGCCGGCCTTCGGCCGTCGAGTTGGATCGCTTCGCGGGACCGGGCGGGGGTGCCGGCCGCCGACACCGTACACCCGCCCGCCCTGCCACGGAATCCCCACGTGCGACGCTCCGGGCGTCGCCTTAGCGACACGTTGCCTGTCGCCCGCGTCACCCGCCGCCGGTGGAGGACGAACCGCCGGGGAGCGACCCTCCCCGATGGAGCGCCAGGAGCTGCGGCCCGAGCTCGGCGCCGGTGCGCACGAGCTCGAGGAAGTCGGGCGCGTCGAGGGCGAGCAGCCGAGCGGCCGTCCCGGCCGTCACCGTCGCGGTTCGAGGCGACGATCGCAGGAGTCCGATCTCCCCGAAGACCTCGTTCGGGCCCATTTGCCGGAGCAGCGCGGGCTGTGCGCCGGGTGCTGCCGCCTGGGTCACCTCGAACGAGCCGTCAAGGATGACGAAGAACCGGTCGGCCGGATCGCCCTGGCGGATAACGACGTCGCCGGCGGCGACGGCGAGCTCGTGGGCTCGGGCGAAGGCCGCAGCAAGGCGGGCCTCCGGGACGCCCGCGAAGACCGGGAGTGCGGCAGCACGGGCGGCCGTCGAGACGAGCTCCGGCGTCGGCGCCCGGTCCGCGACCGGGCCGACGATGACCGCCGCGGCCCCGACCCCTGCGACGACGAGGACGCTGCACGCGACGAGGACCGCCACGACTTCGAACGAGCCCGCGAGGACCGGCAGCGCGAGCGAGCCCGCCGCGTACGCCAGGGTCGACACCGACGCGATCGTCCCGAGGGCGCGGCCGCGGATCGCGTCCGGGACGATCCGCTGGAAGATCGTCGTGCTGACGACCTCGGTCAGGAGGCTCCCGGCGGACGCGACCGCCATGGCCACGAGCGCCGGGGCGAGGGACGTCGTCAGCCCGAGCCAGGCGAGGCCCGCGGCGAGCCCGACCGAGCCGAGGACGAGCGGCCCGCGCAACCCCGTCCGGACGACGAAGGCGCCCGACCCGAGCGCGCCGAGGAGGCCGCCCACACCGACCGCCGCGTTGAGGTAGCCGGTGGCCGCCTCATCGGCGCCGAGGTGGTCGACCGCCAGGACGACCGTCAGCACGCTCAACCCACCGAGGACGAATCCGGCAACCACGTCGGCCAGGGCGAGCCCGCTGAGTGGGACGAGGAACGCCCGGAGCGACGGTGCGGGTGCCGCTGCCGCGAATGTGGCCGGTGCCGATGGACGGGGGCCAGCGCCGTGGTCTGCGCCCGAGAGGGACTCGCCCGCTCCGCCGCTGCGTCCCGGCTCGGACGGTAGCCGCCACAGGACCACTGCCACGACCGCGAACGAGGCCGCGTTCAGGAGGAACGCGAGGGCGAGGCCGCTCGCGGCGATGAGCAACCCGCCGATCGCCGGACCGATGACGAAGGCGAGGTTGTCGAGCATCGACCAGGCACTGTTCGCCGGACCGAGCTCCCGCTCGTCGCGGACGAGGCTGGGGAGGTACGACCCGATCGTGGGGCCGAAGAACGCCGAGAAGCAGGTTGCCGAGATTGCCAGCGCGACGATCGCCCAGAGTGGGCCGTCGACTGCGACCAGCCCGGCCATCCCGAGCATCAGCACGCCTCGGGCAACGTCGGTGACGAGCAGGACGAGCCGCCGCTCGAAGCGGTCGGCGACGATCCCCGCCGGGATCGACAGAAGGACATACGGCAGGACCCGGGCCGCGCCGACGATCCCGAGCAGGAGCGGATCCCGACTGGCCGAGTAGACCAGGACGAGCAGCGCGACCAGGTAGAGCCAGTCGCCGATCGACGAGACGAACTCGCCGCCGAGCAACCGGACGAGTGGGCCGTTCGACAGAAGCCCGCGATAGGCGCGCAGCACGCTCACGGTCGAGAGTCTGACCGCTGGCGCGGCCGCCCGCAGGCCGGTCGGACGTCCGGTCTCCGATCAGGGCCGGGATCGTGCGCCGGCAGCTCGACGCCCTCGAGGGCGAGCAGCCGGCGCTTGATCGCGAGGAGCGCCTCGCGATCTCCGGCCCAGCCGCCGCCGTAGCCGCCGAGCGAGCCGTCGCCGGCGATCACCCGGTGGCACGGGACGATGAGCCCGATCGGGTTCCGCCCCACGGCGCCTCCCACGGCCCGCGCCGCCCCCGGCCGCCCGATCGCCCGGGCGAGCCGGCCATAGCTCGTGACCTCGCCCCACGGGACGTGGCGGACGCCGTCGAGGACGAGCCGGTCCCAGGCCGCCAACCCGCGCAGCTCGAACGCGAGCCCGGCGAACGCGTCCGGCTCCCCGGCCAGGTGCGCGGCGACCGCCTCGGCCGCCGCGTCGAGCCGCCGCCGGACGGCCACAGGCATCGATGAGCCAGGTGGGCCAACAGCCTCGCCGAGTCGGCGCCGAAGCGCTCCCGCGAAGGCCTCGGCCGTCGTGAGCATCTCCAGGCCGACGACCGCGTCCTCGTCGGCCGCGAGGTGGACCGGTCCCCACGGTGCCTCGACGACGATGAACCCGATCATCGCAGGAGTCTAGCCTCGGACGCGATCGGACGGGCGCGCCGGCCCGAACGATGCTGGTATACTCCCCGGGAGTATGAGCCAGACCACCGCGCCCGACCCGTCGACTGCCTCGTCCGAAGCCCCCGCGGAGATCGCGTTGCCGATCGCCGGGATGACCTGCGCCTCGTGCGTCAACCGGATCGAGCGGTTCCTCAGGCAGACCCCGGGAGTGGCGGAGGCCACGGTCAACCTCGCCACGGAGGTCGCCACGATCCGCTACCTGCCGGACGTCGCCGGACGGACGGAGCTGGTGGGCGCGATCGAGTCCGCCGGCTACGAGGTCAGGCCGACCGCTCTCCCCGCCGAGGCCGGTGCCACCGAGCCGACCCTCGACGAGGCGATCTCCGCCGACGATGTCGAGCGGGCCCGCGAGCAGCGGACCCTGGCGATCCACACCGGCGTCTCGATCGCCGTCGCCCTGCTGACCATGGTCCTGATGTTCTGGCCGCAGACCATCGTCCCGATGGAGACCCTCAACAGGCTCGTCCTCTGGCCGGCCACGTTCATCCAGTTCTGGGCCGGTGGCCGCTTCTACCGGGCGGCCTGGCGCGCCCTCCGTCACGGCTCGGCCAACATGGACACGCTCGTGGCGGCCGGCACGAGCGCCGCCTGGGCGTACAGCGTCTTCGTGACGATGTTCCCCGAGATCGTCCACCAGGCCGGGCTCCACCCCGACACTTACTTCGACTCCTCGACGATCATCGTCGGGCTGATCCTCATGGGTCGCTGGCTGGAGGCCCGGGCGAAGGGCCGCACGACCGGCGCGATCCGCCGGCTCGTGGGGCTCCAGGCGAAGACCGCCCGGATCGTCCGTGGGGACGACGAGCTCGATGTCCCGCTCGCCGAGGTCCAGCCGGGCGACCTGCTCCGGGTTCGCCCCGGCGAGAAGGTCCCGGTCGACGGGATCGTCGTGAGCGGCGCCTCCGCGGTCGACGAGTCGATGCTCACCGGTGAGGCGATGCCGGTCGACAAGAGCCCCGGGGACGAGGTCATCGGCGCGACCCTGAACACGACCGGCAGCTTCGTCTTCCGGGCCACCAGGGTCGGCCGAGAGACCGCCCTCGCCCGGATCGTGGAGATGGTCCAGCGGGCCCAGGGCAGCAAGGCCCCCATCCAGCGCCTGGCGGACCGGATCAGCGAGGTCTTCGTCCCGATCGTCCTCGCCCTGGGCGCCCTGACGTTCGCGATCTGGTACCTGGTCGGGCCGGAGCCGCGGATCACCCTCGCCATCGCCGCCTTCGTCACCGTCGTCGTCATCGCCTGCCCGTGCGCGATGGGCCTGGCCACCCCGACCGCGATCATGGTCGGGACCGGGCGCGGGGCGGAGGCCGGCATCCTCGTCCGCGGCGGGGAGGCGCTCGAGACGGCCCGGCGGGTCACCGCCGTCGTCTTCGACAAGACCGGCACGCTCACCCGCGGCAAGCCGGCGGTCGCCGAGGTCGTCCCGGTGCCGGGCTTCGTCGAGCGCGAGCTGCTCGAGCTGGCCGGTGCCTTGGAGAAGGGCAGCGAGCACCCGATCGGCGCGGCGATCCTCACCCGGGCGCGCGAGGCGGAGCTCGGCTTCCGGGCCGTGAGCGGGTTCGCGGCGCTGGCCGGCCACGGGGTCGAGGGCTCGGTCGCGGGCCCGGATGCCGGGGCCCCGGCACGGGACGTCCTGGTGGGCAACGCCCGGCTCATGGCCGAGCGCGGGATCGACGTCGCGCCGCTCGCCGGCGCCGTGGAGAGCGCCGCCGCGGACGGCCGGACCGGCGTCTTCGTCGCCGTCGACGGACGGGTCGCCGGCCTCCTCGTCATGGCCGACCCCGTGAGGGCCGAGGCCGCCGAGGCGGTCCGCGCGCTGGCCGCCGAGGGGATCGAGGCGTGGCTCGTCACCGGGGACCAGCGTGCCACGGCCGAGGCGGTCGCCCGCCAGGTCGGAATCCCACCGGAGCGCGTCCTGTCCGAGGTCCTGCCCGGCGACAAGGCCGCCAAGATCGAGGCGCTCCAGGCTCAGGGGCTGGTCGTGGCAATGGTCGGCGACGGGATCAACGACGCGCCGGCGTTGGCCCAGGCGGATCTCGGGATCTCGATCGGCACCGGCGCCGACGTCGCGATCGAGGCGTCCGACATCACCCTCGTCGGGGGCGATCCGCGCGGCGTCCCCAGCGCGATCGCCCTGTCCCGCCGGACGGTCAGCGTCATCCGCCAGAACCTGTTCTGGGCGTTCGGCTACAACGTCCTGCTCATCCCCGTCGCGATGGGCGCCCTCTTCCCGGCGTTCGGGATCACCCTCAACCCGGCGATGGCCGCCGGCGCGATGGCGCTGTCATCGGTCAGCGTCGTGACCAACTCGCTCCGGCTGCGCGGCTTCGACGCCCGCCCGGAGGCCGCCCTGCGCGAGAGCCGGCGGGGCGCCCTCCGACGCGTCCGCGACGCCGCCTTCCTGGTGGTCGTCGCGTTCCTCGCGCTCGGCCTCGTGGCGGGCGTCACCGCCGCCGACCGGGCGCTCGACGCGTCGGCGGTCCATGTCTCGCTGACCGCTCGCGACAACGCGTTCTCGACGACCGAGATCCACGTCACCGCCGGTCGCTACGTCGTCCTCGAGTTCACCAACCTGGACCCGGTCTTCCACGACTGGATGGTCGACGGGCTGGCCAACGTGGATGCGCCGGCTCGCCCCGGCCAGACCCAGCGGGTCCGCTTCCTCATCGACCGCCCCGGCACCTACCCCTTAATGTGCTCCGTGCCCGGCCACGCCGAGGCCGGGATGCGCGGCACGCTGGTGGTGGACCCGGCGCTCTGACGGCGGCCCGGAGCGCCGCAGGTCAGTCGGTGACGCGGCGGAAGACGGCCACGGCGTTCTGGCCGCCGAAGCCGAAGCCGTTGATCATCACCGTGTCGACCTGCTTTCGGCGGGCGACGAGCGGGACGTAGTCGAGGTCGCACTCGGGGTCGGGGTTCTCGAGGTTGGCGGTCGGCGGGATGACGCCGTCGCGGATGGCCCCGAACGCGGCCAGGGCGCTGGCGATCCCGGCGGCGCCGACGAGATGGCCGATCATCGACTTGGGCGAGCTGATCGGGACCTTGTACGCCTGGGCGCCGAAGGCCCCCTTGATCGCGCGGGTCTCGGTCACGTCGTTGAGCGCCGTCGAGGTGCCGTGGGCCACGATGTAGTCGATCTCGTCGGACGTCACGCCGGCGTTGGCGAGGGCGCCCTGGATCGCCCGGATCTGGCCGCGGCCGGTCGGCTCGGGGGCGCTGATGTGGAACGCGTCCGCGGTCAGCGCGCCGCCGAGGATCTCGGCGATCGGGGTCGCGCCGCGCCGACGCGCGTGCTCGAGCGACTCGACGACGACGGCGCCGCCACCTTCGCCCATGACGAAGCCGTCCCGGTCGCGGTCGAACGGGCGCGACGCCCGCCCCGGATCGTCGTTCCGGCGCGACAGCGCGCCCATGTTGCCGAGCGCGGCGATGGCCATCGGCAGGAGGGCTGCCTCCGAACCGCCGGTGAGGACCACGTCGCACTCGCCGGTCTGGATCAGCCGGAGCGCGTCGTGGAAGGCGATGACGCTCGTGGCGCAGGCCGCGACCTGGGTCATCACCGGCCCGGTCAAGCCCCACTCCATCGACAGCATGCAGGCGCCCATCGAGCCCGACAGGGCCGGCACGGCGAAGGCGCTCACGAAGCGCGGCCCCTTCGCGTCCTGGACGTGGGTCGCGTCGATGATCTGCTCGATCCCGCCACCGCCGGTGTTCATGACGACGCCGACCCGATCGCGCTCCTCCTGGCTCATCGCGGCGAAGTCGATCCCGGAGTCGGCCACGGCCTCCTTGCCGGCGGCCATCGCGAAGTGGACGAACCGGCTCATCCGGCGGGCCATCTTGGCGTCCATGTGCGCGGCCGGGTCGAAGTCGAGGACCTCCGCCGCGATCTTCACCTCGAACGCCGAGGCGTCGAAGCTCCGGATGCGGCGGGTCCCGGTGACCCCGGCCTGGAGGTTGGCCCAGTAGGTGGGGAAGTCGTTGCCGATCGGCATCACGGCGCCGAGTCCGGTCACGACGGCGCGACGGGCGGGATCCTGGCTGGGCACGGGTTACCTCACGGGGAAACGGGGCGGCGGAGGGCTGCCGACGACTCGCGACCGATTGTAGCGAGTCGCTCGACGGCTTCCGTTCGCTGGGTCAGTCGCCGTCGTAGCGCTTGAAGATCACGGCCCCGTTGTGGCCGCCGAGGCCGATGTTGTTCGAGAGCGCGTGGCGGATCTCCCGGCGGTGGGTCTCGGTGGCCACGTTGAGGTCGCACTCCGGATCTGGGTCGCGGTAGTTGAGCGTGGCCGGGACGGTCTGCTCGGCGACCGACATCACGGTGGCGAACGCCTCGAACGAGCCGGCCGCGCCCATCATGTGGCCGGTCATCGACTTCGTGGCGCTGATCGAGATGCTCGGGGTGTGATCCCCGAAGACCGTCCAGATCGCCTCCGCCTCGCGCTTGTCGCCGAGCGGGGTGGACGTGCCGTGCGGGTTGATCAGGTCCACTTCGCCGGCCGGCACGCCACGGCGCTCGAGGGCCATCTTCATCGCCCGGGCGGAGCCGGCCCCGCGGTCGATCGGCTGGACCATGTCCCAGCCGTCGGCGGCCGAGCCGTAGCCCACGATCTCCGCGTAGATCCTCGCCCCGCGGGCCTTCGCCAGCTCGAGGTCCTCGAGGAAGAGCGACGCGGCGCCCTCGCCCAGGACGAACCCGTCGCGGGTCCGGTCGAACGGCCGCGAGACTGTGGAGATCGGCTCGCCCGGCCGCGGGTTGCCCAGGCCGCGCATGTTGCCGAAGCCGGCGTGGGCGACCTCGAGGAGCGGCATCTCGGTCGAGCCGGAGATGATCGCGATGCAGTCGCCCCGACGGATCGCCTCGGATGCCTCGGCCACGTTGTGGGTCCCGGTCGCGCAGGCGGACACGATGCACATGTTGTGGCCGATGGCGCCCGTCTCGATGGCGATCATCCCCGAGCAGGAGTCGACCAGCGCGTTGGCGATGAACGTCGGGGCGACGGTCCGCGGACCGCGCGTCTGGAGCGACTCCCAGCTGTCGATCATCATCGAGACGCCACCCGCGCCCGAGCCGAACACGACCCCGACGTCCTCGCGGTTCGCGTCGGTGATCTCGAAGCCGGAGTCGGCCAGCGCCTGCTTCGCGGCGGCCACGCCGTAGTGCATCGAGATCTCGCTCCGACGGACGGCCTTGTGGTCCATCCAGTCGGTCGCCACGAAGTCGTGGACCTCGCCCGCCGCCCGCTGCTCGTAGCCGGAGGTGTCGAACTTCGTGATCTCGCCGATCCCGGAGACGCCCTTCAGGAGGTTCGCCCAGGCGGTCGCGACGTCGTTGCCGACGGGGCTGATGACGCCGAGGCCGGTGACGACGACGCGGCGGGTGTGGTCGGGGGCTCGCACGGTGTTCGGTCTCCTCGGGTCGGGCGGTGGTCGGGCGGGGTCCAGACGGGGATCAGGCGGGGATCTCGGCGCCGGGGACGGCCAGGCCGTCGGGAGCGCTGGGGGCGTCGGTGGCGATCGCCTCGGCCTCCGGGGCGATCCGCCTGATCAGGCCGGTGAGGACGCGGCCCGGCCCGATCTCGATGAACGTGGTCACCCCGGCGGCGGCCATCGTCTCGACCGCGCGGACCCAGTCGACGCCGGCGGTCAGGTGCTCCACGAGCTCGCCCCGGGCGGCCTCGGCGGTCGTCAGCGGTCGGGCGTCCCGGTTCGCGACGAGCGGGGCGGCCGGGTCGCGGAAGTCGACCGTGGCCAGGACGGCGCGCATCCCCTCGGCGGCCTCGGCCATCAGGGGCGAGTGGGCGGCCACCGAGACCGGCAGCTCGATGGCCCGCTTGGCGCCGAGCTCCTTCGCGATCGCCAGGGCGGCCTCCACGGCCGGGCGCTCGCCGGAGACGACGACCTGGCCGGGCGAGTTCCGGTTGGCCACGCCGAAGATGCCGTGGGCGCCGGCCCGTTCGACGAGCTCCGGCAGCCGGGCATCGTCGAGGCCGATGATCGCGGCCATCCGGCCATCGCGGCCGGCGCCGGACGCCTGCATCTGGCGGCCCCGCTCACGAACGAGGCGGATGCCGTCGCCGAGCGAGATGACCCCGGCGGCGACCATCGCGCTGTACTGGCCCATCGAGTGGCCGGCGATGAACGCGGGAGCGGGCTCGGCGATGCCCAGGGCGGCCCACCGTTCGCGCAGGGCGGCGAGGTAGGCGATCGAGGTCGCCAGGAGGGCGGGCTGGGCGTTCTCGGTCCGGTCGAGCATCTCGGCCGGGCCATCCCAGGCGAGGTCGGAGATGCGTTCGCCCAGGGCGGCGTCCGCCTCGGCGAAGACGGCGGCGGCGGCCGGGGAGGCGGCGGCGAGCGCACGGCCCATGCCGACCGACTGCGATCCCTGTCCGGGGAAGACATGGGCGACCGTGCGCATCGGGCTCCTGCTTGGGAGGGCATGGTGGCGTGCCGCTCGTGCGGCTCGCCGGGTCAGGGTAGGGCCCGGCAGGACGTCCCTGCGGCAGGCATGTGCAAGGTTGCACCCATAGGCGGCTCGGCGTACCCTCCGGCCATGGCCTCCGACCCGTCTGCGTCCCGTCCCGCCGGGCGTCCCGGCGCCCGTCCGGTCCGCCGAGCCGCACCCCGCCGGGCGATCGCCCGGACGTTCGAGGCTGCCCTGTCGGCGCCCGTCCTGAGCGCCGGGACCTCGATCCAGAATCCGCGCCAGATCTCCGAGCGGGTGGCGATGGGCAGGGCGCTCTGGCGCGAGCTTGTCATCGGCTTCGCCTGGCAGCTCGGCGAGCTCCGGCTCGGGTTCACCCAGCTCGCGGCGCTGTACGTCCTGGCCGATCCCGGGACGACGACCGTGGCGGATCTCGCCGACGCGCTGGGGCGCTCACCGTCAGCGACGTCGCGGCTCGTCGACGGCCTGGTCGGCCGCCGGCTCGTCGAGCGCCGTCAGGAGGAGGACGACCGGCGCCAGCGCTCGCTGTGGCTGACCCAGCGCGGGCAGGCCCTGCTGCGGGTCGTGGACCGTGGTCGGGCGGACCAGTTCCTGGGCGCCGTCCGGGCGCTGCCACCCCCCGAGCGCAAGCTCATCGCGATGGGCGTCGCCGCGCTGGCGACCGGGGCGATCTCGCGCCGCGGCCGGCTGATCAAGCAGCCGCGCGAGTAGCGGGCACCGCCCGGGCCGGGTCGGGTCGGGCCGGGTCGTTCGGCGCCGGTTGCCGTCGGCCGAACCGCCGTCGGCCGGGTCGGGCGCTCGGTCAGCTGCAGAAGCGGCGGACGACGTCGTAGAGGACGGGCAGGCCGAAGCGGAGGGCGTCGAGGCCGACCCGTTCGTCGTCGCCGTGGAAGAGCTCGAGGAAGCGGTCCTCCGGGCGCAGGCGGAGCGGCGAGAAACCGTAGGCCGGGACCCCGAGGTTGACGAGGTGCTTCGCGTCGGTCGCGAACGGGGCGAGGATCGGGACCGGGATGCCGTCCGGATCGTGGTCGCGGATCGCCTGCTCCAGGAGCCGGTAGAGGGGCGAGTCGGTCGGCGCCTCGACCGGCTGGCCGACGAGCGCGGGCGCGATCTCGACGACCGCGCCGAGCTCCTCCCCGAGGAGGTCCCGGAGGCGCTCGCGGAAGGCGGGCTCGTCCGTGCCCGGCAGGGTCCGGACGTCCAGCTCGACCTCCGCGACGCCCGGGATGACGTTGTACTTCACGCCGGCGCGGATCACGTTCGGGCTGACCGTGTCGCGCAGGAGGGCGCTGGCGGCGCGCCGGAACGCCGGCTCGCAGAGCGCCTCCAGGGCGGCATCGGAGACGCGCGCGTCCGGCGAGGCGATGGCCCGGACCAGGCGCGCGGTCTCGGGCTCGAGCTCGGCGGCGGTCAGCTCGAGGAAGCGGGCCATCACCGGGGTGAGCCTCGGCGGGCCGGGCGGCGCCAGGCGGGCGACGACCTCGGCGGCCCGGACGGCGGCGTTGTCCTCGCGTGGCATCGAGCCGTGGCCCCACGTCCCGCGGACCGTGATCCGATAGCGGACGTAGCCCTTCTCGGCGACCTGGATCGGGTAGAACCGGCGACCGGCGAAGTCGATCGAGACGCCGCCGGCCTCGTTGAGCGCGCCGTCGGCCCGGAGCCAGTCGGGGCGGTGCTCGACGAGCCAGCCGATCCCCTCGTGCCCGCCGGCCTCCTCGTCCGCCGTGGAGGCGAACAGGACGTCCCTGGTCAGGCCCGGGATCGGGTCCGTGGCGGGGTCGCGGCCGGCCGCGCGGGCCTCGGCGGCGAGCCGGCGGATGACCGCGACCTCCATCGCGACCATCCCCTTCATGTCGAGGGCGCCGCGGCCCCACACCCAGCCGCCGTCGATCTCGCCGCCGAACGGGTCGTGGGTCCAGCCCTCGGGCGGCGCCGGGACGACGTCGAGGTGGCTGAGCAGGAGGAGCGGGCCGCCGCCGGTGCCGTCGCCGCGGAGCCTGACCGCCACGGAACCACGACCGGGGTACGGCTCGACGACGTCCGGCCGAAGCCCCGCGTCCTCGAGGACGGCGGCGACGTGCCGCGCGGCGCGGATCTCGTCGCCCGGCGGGTTGACGCTCGGGATCCGGATGAGCGCCTGGAGGTGCTCGACGAGCTCGGCGTGGTCGCGATCCCAGGCGGCCGGCTCGACCGCAGCGGACGGGGTGGGCGCCCGCGTCGTCACGGGCGTCAGCTCCCGCCGCCGAACCCGAGGAGGATCGCAACGATGCTGAGCGTGAACCCGCCGGCCACGATGGCGACGATCATCGCGACGAGGAGCCTCAGGTAGCGGCGCTCCTCGCGGAGGCCGGTCTCCGGGTCCGGGTCGAACCCGCCCGGGGGATAGGGCGCTGCGAGGCCGCGCTGATCCGCGGCCGGCGGCCACGGCACCGCCCTGCCCGGGTGCTGGTGGGCCGCGGCAATCTGCTGGGTGCGGGGGTCGGCTCGGGTGCGGGGGTCGGCTCGGGTGCAGCGGCGGTCGGGTCGGGCTCGTTCACCTCGTCATGATGCCCCGTCTTGCCACGTCGTGCCCACGTCGTGCCCACGTCGTGCCCGGGTCCCGGCATGGACCCGTCCGGACCGCGGCCGGTCTACTTCGCGGACCCGATAACCCCTGGCAACGCGGCTCGAACGAGAACACGATGGCCTGCTCCGGCAGCACTTCCCCAAGAGCACCGACCTGTCACCTCACAGCCAGGGGCACCTCGACGGCATCGCGCTCAGGCTGAACGGCCGGCCCCGCAAGACACTCGGCTTCATGACCCCAGCCGCCAAGCTCGAACAAGCTGTTGCAGCGAACGGTTGAACTCATCGAGCCTTTCTTTCGCTGATTGCGACCTGTAGAGTGGGGCCGCGCCCCCGAGGGACCCAGCCGGCGTGATGACCACCCAGTGTCGTCAGGGATGTCGGCTTGCAGTTGGAGCCGAAGGCGATAGCGTCGTCGCACGGCGGTCCGGCTCGAGCAGCGGCGATCCGGACGTTCCTGATCGCGGACGTCCGTGGCTATACGCGCTTCACGGCCCAGCACGGCGACGAGGCCGCCTCCCGCCTGGCGACCAAGTTCGCCGAGGTCGCCGCCGAAGGGGTCGAGGCCTGGGGCGGCGAGCTGGTCGAGCTGCGCGGCGACGAGGCCCTGGCAGTCTTCGACTCCGCTCGTCAGGCGCTCCGTGCAGCGGTCGAGCTCCAGTCGGCGTTCGCGGACGAGACCGAGAGCGAGTCGGCGCTGCCCCTGGGCGTTGGCATCGGCCTCGACGTCGGGGAGGCCGTGCCGGTCGGCGACGGCTATCGCGGGGCGGCGCTGGACCTCGCCGCTCGGATGTGCGCGATCGCAGGGCCGGGCGACGTCCTGGCGAGCGAGGGACTCGTTCGTCTCGCGGGCCGCGTTGATGGACTCGAGTACACGTCCCTCGAACCGACGACGTTCAAGCGGGATACGATCGACGCCGAACGCGCCCGGCGCGAGGCCGATCGATCGGCACCTGGGGTCGCCGCGACTCGACACGATGACCAGACCGTGATCGATCTCGATGACGTCGGCCGTGGGCATGCTGCCCGCCCGCCTGCTCGGCCTTCTTCAACCCCCGCTCCAGCGAGGACTTGACCGGCGCGCCCGCGTCAGGACCGCGCCTGGCCGGCGAGGCGGGCCTCGGCGATCCGCACGCCCACGAGGCTGCCCTTCTGCCCGAACAGGTCGAGTGCCTGCTGGAACGCCGCATCCGCCTCCGAGGGACGATCGGCGGAGCGCAGCACGTCGCCCAGGGTCAGCAGGGCGTCCGCATGAAACGCGATGAAGTCCGTGGTCGTGAAGGCCTCTACAGCCGCCCGAGCTTGCGCCTCCGCCTCGTCCAGGTCGCCGGCCGCGGCGCGGGCCAGCGCGATGACGCGCAACCGGTTCGCCCTGAACCAGCCGGTCTCCTTTGCGGCATTCTCGGTCAGTCGGTCGACGTCCACGGCGCGCCCGCGCGCGATCTGCGACAACGCGAGGAACCTCTCGAGCATCGGGTTCGGTTTGCCCATCGCTGCGAACCGATCGCATCCCTCCGCGATGATCCTCTCTGCGGCCTCGTGGTCGCCCGCCAGGGTCTCTACGTCCCATGCGACCTCGGTGAGGTCGGCGGCCTCGGCACGCTGCCCGCTCTCGGCGGCGATCTCCCGGCAACGGGCGGCCAGCGGGCGCGCCAGCTCGAACTGCCCGAGGCGAGCGTGCAGGTGGGCAAGCGCGTGGGACATCGCCATCTCGATCCCCCGATCGTCCGGTGCGTGGGCGAGGATCTCGTGGCAGCGTCGGATCGCGTCCAGCACCGGTGTCGGACCCTGGACCAGGCCGGCACTCAGACCGAAGGCGATCAGCGTCTCCTCCCGGTGGGCGCCGGCGCGACGAGCGTGCTCGAGCGCCCGAGCAAGTGCGGCCTCATGGCCGGCCGCCTTCCCCTCCGCCCACGAGGCTTCGCCGCGGAGCCTCCACGACAGCGACAGCCCTCGGTCGTCCTCCAGGCGCTCAAAGACCGCGGCGGACTCGTCCGCGACTCGGCGCCGGTACTGCGGGGTGATCTCGGAGCCGAGATCCAGGCATTGCAGGACGCGAGCGTGGGCGTACGCTCGTTCATCTCCGGCCGCCTCGGAGCGCTCGAGCGCCTCGGCAAAGCAGGCCCTGGCATCGTCGAAGCGCCCGTTCGAGTCGAGCGCGCGACCCAGGTCCGGCAGGATCGCCAGGCGGGTCGGATCGGCCGGGTCCAACAACGTCGCGGCTCGGCCGAGCAGGTTCACCGTCGCGGCGATGTCGGATCTTTCGTACGCGCGGCGGCCGGCGGCGATCAACCGCTCCGCGGCCCGCCGGGCAAGCTCGCGCGCTCGTTCATCGACCGGTGCCAGCTCCTCGCGGTACCGGAAGGCCTGCTCGAGGTGATAGCCGACGATCTCCTCGACTTCGCTCAGACGGTCACCGGCGGCGACGTCGAGCCAGCCGGCGAAGCCCTCGTGCAGCTCGGCTCGCTCCGCTTTCGGCAGCCGCTCGTACGCGGCGTCGCGGATGAGCAGGTGGCGGAATTGGAACGCCTCGCCCTGGGACAGCCCCGAGCGGTCGGGACGGATGAGCTCCTTGCGGACGAGTGCCACGAGGTTGCGCGGGACGTCGGCGCGGTTGGTGGCGGGCGACATTGCGACGACCGAGGACTGGTCGAAGACGCGGCCCACGACGGATGCCCGCTCGGCCACGGCGCGCTCCTCGGACCCCAGCCGGTCGAGGCGCGCCGAAAGCAGCGCCTGGATCGTCGGCGGCACGGCGACCGAGTCGAGATCCCCCGAGGCCGTCCAGCCGTCGGCCTCTGCGACGAGCGCACCGTCATCGATGAGCATGCCGAGGAACTCCTCGACGTACAGGGGGTTGCCCTCGGCGGCATCGGCGATCCGGGCGCGCACGGCGGCCGGGAGCGCTCGCCCCGGGACGAGAGCGTCGATCAACTCGAGCGCAGACCCCGCCGCCAGTGGCTCGAGGAGGATGGTCGTCGCGTTGATCTTCCCACCGCCCCAGGCCGGACGGTCGTCGAGGAACTCGGGGCGCGCCGCGCAGACGAGGAGCATCGGCGCATCCCGGGCAAGGTCTGCCACCGACTCCAGGAGGTCGAGCAGCGTTGGCTCGGCCCAGTGGATATCGTCGACGAGGACGACCAGGGGCCGCTCGTCGGCGAGACGCTCCAGCGCGCGCCGGAACGCCCACAGGAGCTCTTCCTGCGCCGCCGACGCCTCCAGGCCGATGATGCCTACGAGCCCGCGCGCGATCGCCGCGGCCTCAGGCAGCCCGGCGACGAATGAGTTGATCCGCTCGCGCGCCATCTCGGCAGAGTCGCCGTCCTCGATGCCGGCGGCCTGCCGGACGATCTCCGCGGCCGGCCAGTAGGTGATGCCATCTCCGTATGAGAGGCACCGGCCGCGGACGACGCGGGCCCGGTCCCGAACCGCCCCGAGGAACTCGACCACGAGGCGGCTCTTGCCCACGCCCGCCGCGCCCAGGATCGTGAAGAGCTGGCACGATCGCGCCGAGACGGCTCGCTCAAAGGCCTGGTGGAGCACATCGAGCTCGCGCTCCCGGCCGACCATCGGAGCGTCCAGGCGGCGCAGGTGCCCCTCGGCTCCCGCGGCGACATGGCGCAGCCGGTACGCAACGACCGCCTCCGACTTGCCCTTCAGCTCGATCAATTCGGCCGGGCCGACCTCGACCGCATCGCGGACCAACTCGTGCGTCGCGCCCCCGATGACGATCTCGCCGGGCGCCGCGGCGGTCTGCAGCCGGGCCGCGACATTCACGGCATCGCCGACCACGATCGCCTCGCCCGGCCCTCCCGGGCCCACCACGACGGAACCGGTGTTGATGCCCGTGCGCGTCTCGAGGGTGACGCCGCGCTCGATACGCAGTTCGCCGTTGAGCCGGTCGAGCGCCGCACGCATCTCGGCTGCGGCGCGGACGGCGCGCAGAGCATCCTCCTCGTGCACCACCGGCACCCCGAAGACGGCCATGACCGCGTCGCCGATGTACTTCTCGACCGTGCCGCCGTGGCGCTCGACCACCTCGCGCATGCTGGCGAAGTAGCGGCCCATCACGTACCGCAGCGACTCCGGGTCGAGCCGCTCGCCGAGCGCCGTGGAGCCCGTCACATCGGTGAAGAGGATGGTCACCGTCTTGCGTGTCTCGCGCGCCGGGGCGGACGAGGCGAGCGCTGCGCCGCAATACCCGCAGTGCCGGAAGCGCTCCGGGTTCTCCTCGCCGCAGGACGGGCAGCGCACCATCTGCGGAGTGTAGGTGGGCAGCGCCTCGCGGGGAACCCATCCTCTTGTCCAGCACGTCGTTGAGTCTTCGGGGCGAGACCGAAACAGCATGGCTCCGGGCGTGTTTCCTGAGTCACCGACCGGGGCCTCGGCCTGACGCTTCCCGATCGCCATGCGATCGCCGGGCTCATCGCGGCCCGGGCGGTCCCACAGACGGCCCAGCAGATCCGGGACGCGACCCCGCGGCCGGGGCCTTTGCGTCACGCGAACGAACGCGACCGGATCGGCGGCTGATCGGTCGATTCCCTTCGTGTCACGCAAGGATCGTGACCGTTACGCACGCCTGGCCCACAGGATCGACGTGATCGGTGCCGAGGACGTCGGGTTCGTTCGTCACACGCAAACGGGCGCCCTGGGGTCCGGGTGGCCCACCCCCGGCCCCACCCCCGGCCCGACTCCGCGGAATGGGTCCCCGCCTCAGCCGAGGGCGGCGCGCAGCGGCTCCGCAACCTCGCGGGCGACGGCCACGAGGCCGTCGGGGCCGAGGCGGGCGGGCATCCCCAGGATGACGTGGCCGGCGCCGGCGCGGACGAACTCGAGCGCGGCACCCAGGGCGGCGCGGCGATCGGCGGGGGTCGTCCCGGTCGGGAGCTGGGCGGCGAAGGTGAACGTCGCCGGGTCCCGCCCGAGCGCATCCATCTCGCGCAGGATCGCCTCGCGCCGCTCGCGGAACTGGACGAGGCCTTCCTCCGGCCCGGCCGGCAGCATCCAGCCATCGGCGAGCCGGGCGGCGATCCTGAAGCCGCGCGGGCGCTGTCCGCCGAGCCAGATCGGCGGGCCACCCGGCGTGAGCGGTCGCGGCAGGTTCGTCGCGTCGCGGAGCGGGTAGAACGGGTCGCCGGAGCGTGACCCCGGGCGTCTCGCCGGAAGCCTCGGAGAAGAGCGCCCGGAGGACCATCGCCGCCGACTCGAGCCGCGAGATCCGCTCGCCGATCGGCGGCAGCGGGATCCCGAACGCCTCGTGCTCGCCGGCATGCCAGCCGGCACCCAGCCCCACGATGAAGCGGCCGCCGGTGATGATGTCGAGCGCCGTCGCCTGCTTGGCGAGCACCGCCGGGTGGCGGAACGTGTTGGACAGGACCCCATGGCCGATCCACTTCCCGGGGACGTGCCGGGCGAGCGCCGCAACCAGCGTGAGCGGCTCCCAGCTCGGCCCGCCCCACTCCAGGCTCGGGTCGGACAGGTGGTCGTTCATCCAGCCCGACTCGAGGACGTCGAGCTCGCCGGCGGCGGCCCAGGTCGCGTCCAGGGTCGGCCAGTCGACCTCCTGGGGGGACGTCTTGAAGCCGATCAGGACGCGGCTCACCCGCGTCGCAGCCCGGCGCGCATCCGCTCGCCCGTGGTGACCGCGCCCTGGGACGCGGAGCTGACGAGCGCCGCGTACTTCGCCATGACGCCGCCGGTGTAGTTCGGCGGCGGGCGGCGTCCAGCGGCGCGCGCCGGCGCTCGAGCTCGTCGGCCGGGACGTCGAGGTCCAGGGCGTGGCGGTCGACGTCGATGACGATCGGGTCGCCCTCCTCGACGAGGCCGATCGGGCCGCCGAGCGCCGCCTCCGGCGCGACGTGGCCGATCATCAGCCCGTGGGTCCCGCCCGAGAAGCGGCCGTCGGTGATGAGCGCGACCGAGTCGCCCAGCCCCTCGCCGACGAGCGCGCCGGTGACGCTGACAGCATCTCCTGCATCCCCGGACCGCCGACCGGGCCCTCGTAGCGGATGACGACGACGTCGCCCGGCGCGGATCCGCTGCGCGCGGACGGCGTCGTAGCAGGCCTTCTCCGAGTCGAAGACCCGGGCCGGGCCGCGGTGGTGGCGCCGCTCGTGGCCGGCCAGCTTCACGACGCAGCCGTCCGGCGCGAGCGAGCCGTGGAGGATCGCCAGGCCGCCGGTCGGCTTGAGCGGCGTCTCGATCGGGACGACCACCTGCTGGCCGGGCGTCTCGCTGCACCGCCGCGGCGATCTCGGCGATCGTCCGTCCGTCGACGGTCGGTGCGTCGCCGTGGAGCAGGCCGCGCTTGAGGAGCTCGCGCATGACCAGGGCGACTCCCCCGGCGTCGTGGATGTCCGATGCCGTGAACCGGCCGCCGGGCTGCATGTCGGCGACGACCGGGGTCCGGTCGGCGACCCGGCCGAACTCGTCGATGTCGAGCGGGATCCCGAACTCGTGGGCGATCGCGAGCATGTGCAGGACGCCGTTGGTCGAGCCGCCGGTGGCGGCGATCGAGGCGATCCCGTTCTCGAGGGCCCGCCGGTCGACGAACGCCGACGGCCGGACGTCCCGGCGCACGAGGTCCATCACCAGCTCGCCGGTGCGCGCGGGCGGCCTCGTCCTTCCCGGGTCCTCGGCCGGGATGCCGTTCAGGCCGGCCGGCGACAGGCCGATGAACTCCATGACCGTGCTCATCGTGTTCGCCGTGTACTGGCCGCCGCAGGCGCCGGCGCCCGGACAGGCCGCGTTCTCGACCTCGTAGAGCTCCTCGAGGGTGATCTTGCCGGCCCGATACGCGCCGATCGCCTCGAAGACCGTGACCGACCGTCGCGTCGCGCCTGCCCTTGTACGTGCCCGGGTAGATCGTCCCGTTGTAGAGGATCACGCCGGGCACGTCGAGCCGGCCGAGGGCCATCGCGGCCCCGGGGATGGTCTTGTCGCAGCCGACCAGGCAGACGACGCCGTCGAGGAGGTGGCCACGCACGACCAGCTCGATCGAGTCGGCCACGACCTCGCGGCTGACGAGGCTCGCCTTCATGCCCTCGGTGCCCATCGACACGCCGTCGCTGACGGCGATCGTGTTGAACTCCATCGGCGTGCCGCCCGCCGCCCGGATGCCCTCCTTGACGAACCCGGCCAGGCGCCGCTGGTTGTAGTTGCAGGGCATCGTCTCGATCCACGTCGTGGCCACGCCGACGAGCGGCTTGGCGAGGTCCTCGTCCGTGAACCCGATCGCCTTGAGCATCGCCCTGGCGGCTGCCCGGTCCGGACCGTCGGTCAATCCCGCGGAGTGGCGCTTCGCAGGATCGCTCGGCCGGTCGTAGGGAGAGCTGGGCACCGTCGCCTCCTCGGTCACTGGTTGTACAGGATCACCGCATTGTCGCCCACGTCTGGCGCCGCTGCGTCCCGCTACGATGTCCACGTGAGCATGGATCGATCCGACGCCAGTCCACCGCGCGCCGCGGACGTGGTCGTCGTCGGCGGCGGGGTGGTCGGCGCGAGCACGGCGTACCACCTGGCCGTGGCGGGCGCTGGTTCGGTGGTCCTGCTCGAGCGGGAGGCGGCGCTCGGTACCGGCTCGACCGGCCGCTGCGCGGGCGGGTTCCGGCACCAGTTCTCGAGCCGGATCAACGTCGAGTTGTCACGGGCGAGCGTGCCGCTCATCGTCGGCTTCAGCGAAGCGCACGGGCTCCCCCTCGACGTGGTGCAGGATGGCTACCTCTTCCTCATCCGGGAGGAGGCCGCGTGGGCCTCGTTCCGGACGGCGGCCGAGATGCAGCGCGGCCTCGGCGTCGACGTCCGCCTCCTGACGCCGCCGGAGGCCGCCGAGCTCGTGCCCGGGATCGCGGTCGACGGCGTCATCGGCGCCACCTACGGACCGCAGGACGGGATCGCCGACCCGTCCGGCCTGACCCAGGGCTACGCCACGATCGCCCGCCGCGCCGGCGCGACGATCCGGACCGGCGTCGACGTCCGCCGGATCCTCGTCGACGGCGGAGGCGTCAGCGGGGTCGAGACGACCGACGGCGTCATCGCGACCCGGACCGTGGTCAATGCGGCCGGACCGTGGGCGGGCCTCCTCGCCGCGACCGCCGGCGTCGACCTCCCGATCGAGCCGATCCCGCGCGCCGTCATCGTGACCGGGCCGTTCCCCGGCGTTCCGGCCCGGCGCACCCTCGTCATCGACGCAGCCACCAGCTTCTACTTCCACCGCGAGGGCCCCGGCGTCCTGATGGGCATGGGCGACCCGGCCGAGCGCCCGACGTTCGAGACCCGGGTCGACGAGCGCTTCATCGCGGAGCGGCTCCTGCCGACCGCCGTTCGGATCCTGCCCGCCCTCGCGGAGGCCTCGATCGCCCACTCCTGGTGCGGCCTCTACGAGATGACCCCGGATCGCCACCCGATCCTGGGCGCCGTGCCCGGCCTTGACGGGCTCTACCTCGCCAACGGCTTCAGCGGCCACGGCTTCCAGCAGGCCCCGATCGTCGGGAAGCTGCTGGCCGAGATGATCGTGGAGGGTCGGGCGCACACCGTCGACGTCTCCTCGCTCGGCCTCGACCGGTTCGCGGCCGGCCGCCCGATCGGCGAGACCCACGTCGTCTGAGGCGAAGCCACGGGCGTCAGCTCCCTCCGCCGGTCACGCATGACGCTGCCCGCTCCGGATCCGGCACCCCCTTCGTGCGCCACGGCTCGATCCGACACCCCCTTCGTGCGGCACTGTGGCCCCGAATATCACCAGGGTGATTAGCAGGCACGGTCGGCGGCCGGATGACGACCGTTGGGGGACGGAATATCACGGGCATGAGTAGAAGAGGCGGTCATCGACGGTCCCGGGCCAGAATTGGAGGTGGGGCGTGGCCGATTCGGGCGGAAAGCCCGTCGGCTAATCATGGTGCTGATATCGGGGCAAGGAGCGCGTAGGCACGGGGGGAGCGCTGAGGCGCGCGCTGGGCAAGGAGCGCTGAGGCGCAGGGCGCGGCTGGCTCAGGACCCCGGCGGACGGACGGCCAGCCACTGCTGAACGACGGCGCCGAGGGTCGCGAGCGGCACGGCGCCGCTCCCCAGGACCGCGTCGTGGAACCTCCGGAGGTCGAACCGCGGCCCGAGCGCCGTCTCCGCCTCGGAGCGAAGCCGCCGGATCTCCAGCTGCCCCACCTTGTAGGCCAGCGCCTGGCCGGGCATCGAGATGTACCGGTCCACCTCGTTGACCACGTTGTTCGGGGCGAGCGCGGTGTGCTCGAGCATGAACGCGATCGCCCGATCGCGGGACCAGCCGAGCGCGTGCATCCCCGTGTCGACCACGAGCCGGCACGCCCGCCAGCCGTCGAACGAGGCGATCCCGATCCGGTCCAGGTCGCCGGAGTAGAGGCCCATCTCGTCGGCGAGCCGCTCGGTGTACAGGCCCCAGCCCTCGACGTAGGCGGTTGGGCCGGCATGGCGCCGGAAGTCGGGCAGCCCGGCCAGCTCCTGGGCGATCGCGATCTGGAGGTGGTGGCCGGGCACGGCCTCGTGGAAAGCGAGCGCCTCCGCCTCGTAGCGCGGCCGGGTCTCGGGCGCCGTCGTGTTGAGGTAGTACCGGCCGGGTCGGCTCCCGTCGACGGCCGGCTGGAGGTAGTAGGCGATTGTCGAGTGCTTCGCCTCGTGGGCGCCCATCTCGACGACCTCGCATTGGGCGCCCGGCAGGATCCCGAACCAGGCCGGGATTGCGGCGTTCGCCCGGGCCAGCGCCGCCGCCGCCGTCGCGAAGACCTCCTCCGACGTGGCGAAGTGCAGGGCCGGGTCGCCCCGCAGCCGGGCGAGGGCGGCCGCCCGGTCCGTCGTCCCGAGGACGCGCCCGGCGAGTGCCTCCAGCTCGGCGTCGATCCGCTCCACCTCGGCCAGGCCGATCCGGTGGATCTCCTCGGGCGGCAGTTCCAGCGAGGTGTGCGCCCGGGCGAGCCGCCGGTAGGCCTCCCCGCCGCCGGGGACGGCCCCCAGGCCGGGCCGGTCGTCCGGGCGGACGCGCGGGAGGACGACGTCGACGAGGACGTCCCGATAGCGGGCGAAGGCCGGCCGGATGAGGTCGGCGACGGCCGACTCGAGGGCGCCGGCGAACCGCCCGTGCTCGGCGGTGGACCAGGCCGGCCGGTCGACGCGGGCGGGCTCGAGGAGTGGCCACTCGGCGTCGGGCCGAGCCAGGAGGTCGCCCAGCTCGTCGACGACGCTCCGGATCGGCGCCTCCGGCGAGACGAGGCCGGCGTCGAGCGCGTCGAGGACGTTGGCTGCGTGCCGGTCGATCCACGGGCCCATGGCTCGCCACCGGGCGACCATCCGCTCCCCGTCGGTCGGAGTCTCGACCCACTGGAACGAGCCGATGTTGAGGAATCCGACCTGCGGTCCGTCGAGCGGGTCGATTGCCCAGCGGTCGTGACTCGCCTCGACGAGGTCGAGCTCCATCCCGAGCCAGCCGACGAGCGCCGATCGGGTGACGGCCTCGCCGGATGAGAGCTCGGCCTCAGGGATCGTCAGGGCCCGCTCGAGCAGCTCGGCCAGCCGGCGGGCCTCCGCCCCGCGGGCCTCGGGCGAGATGTCGGTCAACCGGTCGTCGAAGCGCCGGTCGCCGATCGAGGTGGCGAAGACCGGGTTGGCCGCCATCGACCCGTCCCATGCCTCGCGGGCGAGGGCATCGAGGGCCGCAGCGGTCGCGGAGGCGGCGGTCTCGCTCGAGTCGCCCCCGGTCATCGGGTGCAGGCGCCTGTCGAGACGGCCGCGGTCTGGCCGACGGACGGGATGACCCGCGAGGCGACGGCGACCGGGCCGAGGGCGTAGCCGACCGTCGGGTCGCTCAGGGCCTCGGCGTAGACGACGCCGCCGACCGTGCCATCGGACAGGATGAGCGGTCCGCCGCTGTCGCCTCGGTCGATCTCGGCGCGCAGCTCGACGATGTCGCGGGTGACCCGGCTGGACCCGTAGATGTCGCGACCGTCCGCCTTGAAGCTGTTCGAGACGGCGGCCGGGATGATCCGCAGCGGCTTGCCGCCCGGGTGCCCGAGGGCCGCGGCCTCTGTCCCGCGCTTCGGGCTCGAGGTCGCGAAGACGAGCGCCGGCGCCTTGAGCTTCGGGGCATGGAGGAGGGCGACGTCGAGCTTCGGGTCGAACAGGACGACGTCCGCGTCGAACGGCGAGCCCCCGTCGAACCCGACGACGATCGCCTTCGAGCCGGCGACGACGTGGGCGTTCGTGACGACGTATCCGCCACGCCCCACGACAAAGCCGGTCGCGTTCGAGATCCGGTCGCAGGCGGTCGCGCTGACCCGGACCGTGCTGGCCTCGGCGGCCCGGGCGATCCGCGCGGCCTGGCTGTCGGTCGGCGTGTCGACCGGCGCGGCCGGGAACGGCTCGAGGCCGATGAACAGGTCCGGCAGGCCGGTCGCGTTGAGCCACCTGCCGAGCTCGTCGGTGAACGCCGTGGGCGGCGGCAGGGCGGCATCGACCGTCCGGATGAACCACGAGCGCTGGGCCTCGGCGGCGAGCCGCGGGATGGGGCCGACGGCGAGCGCGCCGCCCACGAGCCAGACGACGAGGATCCCCTGGGCGATCCCGATGAGTGACCCCGAGAGGTTGTCGACGACGCCGAGGAACCCCTGGCCGATCCGCCGGCGCATCATCCCGCCGCCGCTCGAGCCGATGCTCTCGCCGACCGCGACCGCGACGAGCAGGACCACCAGCAGGCCGAACGCTCGGACGGCGGGGTCGAGCTGCTCGATGGCGTCCCGGGCGAAGGGAAGAGCGAGGACGACGCCGGCCACGCCGACCGCTGCACCGCCGAGGCCGAGGAGCTGCGGGAAGAGCCCCGTGTTCCAGCCGGCGACCAGGCTGAAGACGAGCAGGACGAGAATGCCGATATCGACGAGGTTCACCAGCGCAGTATCGACGAGGACGCCACTCGATGGGGCCCGCCGCCGTCAGCTCACGGTCACCTGGATCGGGCTCGCGTCGCCGCCGGCGGAGATCGTGTACGTGCCGAGCTCCAGCTCCCCGAGGTCGACGATCGTCGCCTTGAGCATGGCGATCTCGATGCAGGCGACGTCAAGCCTGTCGGCGCCCTCGCGAATCGTGATCGTGACGTTCGTGCCGTTCCGCTCGACGAGGACGGAGTCGAGGACGGAGCACGGCTCGACACCGCTCCACCAGCTGACCCGGACGAGGACGCGGCGACCGTCGACGCGGGCCTCGATCTTCGCGGCACCGACCGGGTGGACGTTGAGCCGCCCCGGCTTCGGAACGACGATCGTCGGGTTCTCGCCCGGTTGCCCGCCGCCGCCCGGCAGCGGGAAGTCCGGGATCGTGATGCCGCTGCCCGGGGCACCGCCGGAGCCACCGCCGGAGCCAGCGCCGGAGCCACCGCCGCCCGGCTCGCTCCCGATCGGCGCGTTGGGGTCGGCCGGCGAGGGCTGGGTCGGGTTGGTCGGGACGGGTGCCGCGGCGCACGCCGCGAGGAGAAGCGTGGCGATGACGCCGAGGGCCACGGCGCGGACGTTCGTCTTCATGGCCCCGAGACGACGGTCGGGCCGGGATGGTTCCGCGCTCGTGCTACCGCCGGGCGCCGGGCGTTCGTCCTCTGTCGTCCCGTGGCGCGCCCTCCCGGTTGGGCACGTCGTCCCGGTCGGGCGCCTCGTCCCGGTCCGGCGCGTCGTTGCGGTCCGGCGCGTCGTCCCGCTCCGGAGCGTCCCGGCCCGGCGTGTCGGCACGGTCCGGAATCCGCTATCAGCGAACAGGATCCGGACCCCTCGGCCTCGGGACGCCCCGTGAGGCATCCGACTCGAGCCCCACCCTGCCGGCAGCCGAGCCACCGGCCACGCGTCGGTCACCGCCGAGTCTGAGCCGGGCGCGGAATCACCTCACATAGGGTCATGACGCCCGAATCGGCCGGGATCTGTTCGCCGATACCGGAAACCCAGCCGGATAGCGCACCCGGCGTCCGCCGGACAGCGCACCCGCCGTCGCGCTGATGCCGCACCCGCCGTGGCATCGGTTTCCGCCGGGTCGGGTGAAACTCGCCCCCTCAGCCGGGCTGTTCTGGACGGTATGGCGGCTGACTCTCGATCGGGCCGACGAATTCCGGCACGTTCGGGTGCGCGAGGATCTGGCGAACCGCGGTCGACTCGCCGGCGTGGGCCCAGTAGTGGTAGATGACCCTCTGGAGCATCGTCCCGGCACTCGGCGGGTCGGCCCGCTCGTCATGATCCATGCGGCGCTGGAGCGTCTCGGTCGTCAGCCCGACCAGATAGGGCTCCGCCGCCTCGGTGATCGCCCGCCAGGCGGCCCACATGTCGTCCAGTGGGGGCGTGCTCGCCGGCTGCCCGCTGCCAACGAGCGTGTCGAGATCCGGCCGGACCGTGAGGCCGCTGCCCCGGCGCAGGAAGTAGAGCTGCTCGTGCCAGGCCATGTGGCCGATCATCCAGCCGATCGAGTTCATCGGGAGGAGCCGCTTCCGGGCGTCCTCGTCGGAAAGCCCCTCGAGGCCACGGCGGAACTCGCTCCGGGCGAACCGCAGCTGGTCGACGAGCGGATGGCACATCGGCGGGACCGGTCAGCCCCGGGCCCCGACCCGCGTGTCGACCCGCGGCCGGTGGCTCGCCTCATAGGCCTCGATCGCGGCGGTCCGGCTCAGCAGCCAGCCGAGTTCGTCCGTGCCGGCGAGGAGCATCTGCCTGGCGAACGGGTCGACGTCGAACGGGAGGTCCTCGTCGCCGGGCAGGTGGACGACCTGGGCCTCGAGGTCGACGGTCAGCTCGACGTCCGGCTCGGCCGCGACGAGCTCGAAGCAGCTGGCGGTGACGCTCGGCCTCGACGACGATCGGCAGCAGGCCGTTCTTGAGGCTGTTGCTCCGAAAGATGTCGGCGAAGCTGGTCGACAGGATCGCCCGGATGCCCCAGCTCGTGAGCGCCCACGGCGCGTGCTCGCGTGAGGAGCCGGCTCCGAAGTTGTCCCCGGCCAGGAGGATCCGCCGACCGGCCATCTCGGGCCGGTCGATGATGAAGCGCGGCTCCCTGAGCGAACCGTCCGCCTCGAACCGCCAGTCGCGGAAGAGCGCCTCGGCCAGGCCGGCCTTGTCGGTTACCTTGAGGTAGCGGGCCGGGACGACCTGGTCCGTGTCGACGTTCTCCCGCGGCAGCGGGATGACCGCGCTGGTGAAGGTCGTGAACGGTTCGGCCATGTCAGCGACCTCCCAGGCCGGCGGCGGCCTCGATCCCGGGCAGCGTCCGCGGGTCCGTCACCACACCGGTGATGGCGGCCGCGGCGGCGGTCAGCGGCGAGGCGAGGAACGATCGGCCGCCCTTGCCCTGGCGGCCCTCGAAGTTGCGGTTCGAGGTGGAGATCGCGTACTGGCCCGGGCTCAGCTGGTCCCCGTTCATCGCGATGCACATCGAGCAGCCGGCCTCGCGCCACTCGGCGCCGGCGGCCCGGAAGACGTCGGCGAGGCCCTCGTTCTCGGCCTCCTTCTTCACCTCCTGGCTGCCCGGGACGACCATCACCCGGACGCCCGGGGCGATCTTCCGGTCGCGGAGGACCGAGGCGGCGAGGCGGAGGTCGCTGATCCGGCCGTTGGTGCACGCTGCCGATGAAGACGACGTCGATCGGCCGGCCGAGGATCGGCTCGCCGGGGCGGAGGTCCATGTACTCGAGCGCGCGCTCGAGGGCGCGCCGCTGGGCGGGGTCGGCCTGGTTCGCGGGGGAGGGGACGAGGCTCGTGATCGGGATGCCCATGCCCGGGTTCGTGCCGTAGGTGACCATCGGCTCGAGGGCGGAGGCGTCGATCGTGATCGTCCGGTCGTAAGGCGCGCCGTCGTCGGTCGGGAGGCGGCGCCAGCGGACGATGGCCTCCTCCCAGGCGGCGCCGCGGGGGGCGTGCGGGCGGCCCTCGATGTACTCGAAGGTGGTGTCGTCCGGGGCGATCAGGCCGGCGCGGGCGCCGCCCTCGATGCTCATGTTGCAGACGGTCATCCGCTGCTCCATGGTCAGCGCGCGGATCGCCTCGCCGGTGTACTCGAAGACGTGGCCGGTGCCGCCGCCGACGCCGATCCGGGCGATCAGCGCGAGGATGATGTCCTTGGCGCCGACGCCGGGGGTCAGGCGGCCGTCGACCCGGACCTCGTACGTCTTCGGCCGGCGCTGGAGGAGGCACTGGGTCGCGAGGACCATCTCGACCTCGCTGGTGCCGATCCCGAACGCGAGCGCGCCGAACGCGCCGTGGGTCGCCGTGTGGCTGTCCCCGCAGACGATCGTCATGCCAGGCTGGGTGAGGCCCAGCTCCGGGCCGATGACGTGGACGATCCCCTGGTTCGGAGAGCCGATGCCGTGGAGCGGGATGCCGAACTCGCGGCAGTTGTCGGTCAGCATCTGGACCTGGGCCGCGGCCATCGCGTCGACGATCGGCAGGCTCCGGTCGTGGGTCGGGATCGAGTGGTCCGCGGTGGCGACGGTCTGGCCGGGGCGGCGGACGCGCAGGCCGCGGGTTCGGAGCCCGGTGAACGCCTGCGGGCTGGTGACCTCGTGGACGAGGTGGAGGTCGATCGCCAGGACCGTCGGCGCGCCGGGCTCCTCGGCCACGACGTGGTCGTCCCAGATCTTCTCGACGAGGGTGCGGGGTCGGGTCGCGCTGGTCATGCGGCTGCGGCTCGCTCACGGTTCGGACGGGTGGAGCCCAGAGGGTAGCAGAAGGTGGCTTCTGCACCGCCCGACGCGTCTCGCTGCGTCCTGGCGGTTCGTGACGGCCGGCACGTGGTGCCGACCCCCGATCGGCGGTACGGTCCCGACATGAACGCCCGAGCGGCGGCCCGACCGCCCGATGGATCGCGTGCCGCCTCTTCCGATTTCGGCGAACTCCCGTACGGACCGATCATGAGCCGGCTGCTCGAGCCGCTCTACCGCTGCTTCCCGGCGCTGAACCGGTACGTCGCCGTGCCGATGCTGCGGGCGGGCCTCGGTCCGCTGATGGGCAACCCCTGCTCCGGGTACCTGATGATCCTGCACACGACGGGCCGCAGGAGCGGACTGCCCCGGGACACTCCGCTGGGCTACTCGATCCTCGACGGCGCCGTCTACTGCTGTGCCGGCTTCGGGAGCCGGACCCAGTGGTACCGCAACGTCCTCGCCGACCCGCGCGTCGAGGTGGTCCTGCCGGCCGCCTCGTTCGCGGGCACGGCCAAGGAGGTGACCGATCCGGAGGAATGGGCGCGCGGGTTCCGGCACCTGATCGCGAGCCTCGGCGTCATCGGCCGGCTCACGGTCGGGGACGCGCGGACGACCCCGGACGACGCGCTGCGGGCGATGGGCGCCGGCCTGCCGCTGATCCGGATCCAGCCGACCGGGATCGCCGCCGGCCCGGCCGACCCCGGCGGTCGGCTGTGGCTGCTGTCGCTCGCGGTCCAGGCCCTGCTGATCGGCTGGCTGCTGCGACGGCTGGGCGGTCGCTCCGGCTCGGGGCGGTCGGGGTAGATCGTCCGCATCGGCTCGGAGCGGACGGGCGCCCCGCCATCGGCTCGGAGCGGACGGGCGCCCCGCCATCGGCTCGGAGCGGACGGGCGCCCCGCCATCGGCTCGGAGCGGACGGGCGCCCCGCGATCTCATCGACCGAACTCGACGCCGCGCGGTGGGCCCGGCAGGATCGTCGCTCTCGACCCGTCCACCGACGCCCACAGGACCCCGTCGCCCCGCCATCGGGCTGACGGTGACGTCAGCGCGTCGCGGATCGCGGTCGCCGGCGCCGGGAAGGCGGTCGCGAAGGTGCCGGGCAGCGTGTTGACGATCTCGCGGGTGGCGCGCGTGGATCGAAGCAGCAGAACGCGCGACACGCTGGGACGGACCGCCCCTTCGGGCCCGGCGAACGCCCACAGCTGACTCGACGGGAGCGACTCCGTCTTGAGCCCGGACCAGCGGAGCTGCTGCTCGACCCGCCTCAGGCCGGATTCCGCCTCGAGGCAGACGAACCGCGGCTCCGCAGGATCGTGGAGGACCACGTCGATCACCCCCTCGGCGGGCCGATGCACGGGGGCCTCGACGAACCGCTTCCAGCGCGGATGGACGATCCGCAGGAGCGCCTCCACCATCGGGGCCTGGGCCCGATCGTGGATGGCAGGCCCCGATTCGAGGTGCAGGCGAAGCGATACCCGGCCACCGAGCGCCACGGCGATGGCCTGCAGTGCGTCGACGCTCGCCTCGGCCGTCCCTCGCTCGATCTTGCTCAGGTGTGCGGGACTGATCTCGGCCGCGCGGGCGAGCGCTGCCTGGCTCACGCCCGCATCCGACCGAGCGCGCCGGATCTCCCCGCCGATCGCGCGACGGAGGTCGAGCGTCAGTTGCGCGGCGTCGCGACCGATCTTCGTGCGGCTCATGCGGACCAAGGCGTCACCACAGGGGTTGGTGTTCGTCGACACGTTGCTGGGTCCATTGAACTCGGCGCCGCTCACCTGCGGCTCAACCGCCAAGGCACCGGCGCTCATCGTGCTGGGCCCGTTCCGCCGCACCTGGTCCACCCTGCGCTTGCGCGTTGGCGCCGAGTGAACGAATCCGGGGGTAAGCGCCAGGCCAGCGGAGCCGCCGGCCGAATCGTGCCCGCGCGTTGGCGCCGAGTGAACGAATCCGGGGGTAAGCGCCAGGCCAGCGGAGCCGCCGGCCGGGTCGTGCCCGCGCGTTGGCGCCGAGTGAACGAATCCGGGGGTGGACTGCACCGCGCGGCCTCGATGGGGGCGGGCCGGACCGCCCGGGGCCCGAATCATTCAGCCGGCGCCAAGTCTCGGGACCGGACGGCCCCCAACGGGTCATTGGCAGCCCCGACGGGCCGGCGGTGACCGGGCCCGAGTACCGCGCGGCCTCGATCGGGGTGGTCCGGACCGCCCAGGGCCCGAAATCATTCACTCGGCGCCAAGTCCTGGCGCCGGGCGTGGACCGCGCGTGGTCGCCGACGGCCCCGCCGACGGCCCCGCCGACCGCCCCGACCGCAGGCCCCGACGCGGCCCCGACCGCAGGCCCCGATGGCCGGCGACGGACGGCATGCGGTCCGGTCCGGCCCGGCCCGGCCCGGTCCGGGCGGTTGCGGACAGGCGGTTGCGGATGCGGTTGCGGATTCCTCGGAGGCTGCTAGACTGCCGGGGCAGCGCGCGCTGGTCGGCTGCGCGCACGCGCACACGGAGACGGACTTGGGCCTGTTCAACGGAAGGAATCGCAGTCGCGTCGCCGTCGTCGTCACGACGGATGGCCGCCGCGTGTACCTGCCGATGAGCGACGCCGGGCTCGTTGATGTATCGCTTCTCTCCCTTCTTCGCTCGCTCCTCCTTGGGCTGGATGGCCTTCTCGGCCTTATTACCGGCTCCCGGCGGGAGAACGGAGGATCGCGGAGGTAGCGCAAGCGCCACCGAGAACCAAAGGGACCCTCGCCGGGAGGCGAGGGTCTTGTTATTTGTCCGGAAGGATGAGGCCGAACACACACGAGCCACGAAGGGGCTGACGCGATGACGATGACGAAGGGGACGCCCGAGGGCGGTGCCCCGCCGACGAGGGAGGCCGCCGAGGCGGGCAGTCCCCGCCCGGGCACGCCCCGACCCCGCCGCAGCCACGTCCCGAGCGACGGGACCACCACGGCGGCCGCGGTCGAGCATGCCCGGGGCCAGATGCTCCACGAGGTCAAGCCCCGCAAGCGCACGCGGATCGGCGCCGACGTCGTCTGCGAGGCGCTCCTCCGGCAGGGCGTTGACGTCCTGTTCTCGTACCCCGGCGGCGTCATCCTCCCGCTCTACGACATCCTCGGCGACTACCCCGAGCTCCGCCACATCCTCGTTCGCCACGAGCAGGGCGGCGCCCATGCCGCGGACGGCTATGCCCGGGTGACCGGCAAGGTTGGCGTGTGCATGGGCACCTCCGGCCCGGGCGCCACCAACCTCGTCACCGGGATCGGCACCGCGATGCTCGACTCCGTCCCGATGGTCGCGATCACCGGCAACGTGCCCGTCTGCGCTCATCGGCAAGGACGCCTTCCAGGAGATCGACATCACCGGCATCACCCTGCCGATGACCAAGCACAACTACCTCGTCCGCAACGCCGACGACCTCCCGCGGGTCATCGCCGAGGCGTTCCACATCGCCCGGACGGGCCGCCCCGGTCCGGTCCACGTCGACATCACCAAGGACGCCCTCCAGCAGGAGACGACCGCCGAGCACCCGACCGAGGCCGCGATCATCGCCGGCCTGCCCGGCTTCCGGCCGACGTTCGACGGTCACCCCAAGCAGGTCAAGCACGCCGCCGCGGAGATCGCCAGGGCGAAGCGGCCGGTCATCCTGGCCGGCCACGGCATCCTCCACGCCGAAGCCTGGGACGACCTGGTCGCCTTCGCCGAGAAGACGAGCATCCCGGTTGCCTGGACCCTCCTCGGGATCGGCGCGATCGACGAGACCCACCCGCTCGCCTACGGCTACATGGGCATGCACGGCTGGAAGCACGTCAACCGGGCGATCCAGTCGGCGGACCTCCTGATCGCCCTCGGCATGCGCTTCGACGACCGGGTGACCGGCAACGTGCGGACGTATGCCCCGTACGCCCGCATCATCCACGTCGACATCGACCCCGCCGAGATCGGCAAGAACGTCGCGGTGGAGGTCCCGATCGTGGGCGACGCCGGGCGCGTCCTCCGCGCGCTCACACCGATGGTCGCCCGGGTCGAGCCCGCCGAGCGCGCCGACTACCTCGCCCAGCTCGCCGAGTGGAAGACCGAATCCGAGGCCACCAGCTGGCACGGTTCCGGCGGCTGGCGCGAGGGCGTCCTCACCGCCGACTACGTCGTCGAGCGGATCGGCGAGCTGACCGAGCACCGGGCCACCTACGTCGCGGACGTCGGCCAGAACCAGATGTGGCTGGCCCGCTACACCGGCTTCACGCAGCCGAACAGCCACGTCAGCTCGGGCGGCCTCGGGACGATGGGCTTCAGCGTGCCGGCGGCGATGGGCGCGGCGCTTGGCCGGCCGGATCGCGAGACCTGGGCGGTCACCGGCGACGGTGGCTTCCAGATGACGTTCCAGGAACTGATGACCCTCGTCCAGGACCGGATCCCGGTGAAGATCGCCCTCCTCGACAACAAGAAGCTGGGGATGATCCGCCAGTGGCAGGAGATCGTCTACGCCGGGAACTACCACTCCTCGACGCTGATGGGCCCGGACTTCGCCAAGCTGGCCGACGCGTTCGGTATCCCCGCCTTCCGGGCGAAGACCCCGGACGAGGTGGACGCCGCGATCCGCGCGGCCCAGGCCGTCGACGGCCCGGCGCTCGTCTGGTTCGAAATCGCCGAGGAGCAGAACGTCTTCCCGATGATGCCGGCCGGCAAGGGCCTGTCCGACCTGATCGAGAAGTGGGAAGGCGCCGACGAGTGAGCACGAACCCGAACCCGAACCCGAGCGACGACGGCGCCGCGCCGGCTCCCCCCGCCCCCGCCCATGCCGCGCCGCCGCCGCGGGCCCTGCCCGGGACCGGCGTTCAGCACCGCCACGTCCTGGTCGTCATCGTCCTCGACAAGCCCGGCGTCCTGAACCGGGTGTCGAGCCTGATGCGGGCGCGCAACTTCAACATCGAGTCGCTGGCGGTCAGCCACACGGACCAGCCCGACATCAGCCGGATGACGATCACCCTCCACGGGGACGACGTCCTCGTCGAGCAGGCGATCAAGCAGCTCTACCGGCTGATCGACGTCCTGAAGGTCCAGGACCTGACCGCCGAGCCGACGGTCCAGCACGAGCTCGCGCTGGTGAAGGTCCGCGCCACGGACGCCAACCGCGCGGAGGTCGTCAAGATCGTCGAGCTCTACCGCGCCCGGGTCGTCGACATCTCCGAGACGTCGGTCATCGTCGAGGCGACCGGCACGGAGGCCGACGTCGACGCGCTGGTGGCGCTCCTGCGCACCTACGGAATCAGGGAACTCGTCCGCACCGGGACCGTGGTCATGGCTCGCGGCCCACAATCCATCGAGGAGGCGATCAAGCGATGACCGCGAAGATGTACTACGAGAACGACGCCGACCCGTCCGCCCTGGCCGGCCAGACGGTCGCCATCATCGGCTACGGCAGCCAGGGCCACGCCCACGCGCTCAACCTCCACGAATCGGGCGTCGACGTCGTCGTCGGGCTGGCCCCGACGAGCAGGAGCCGGGCGCTGGTCGAGGACGCGGGGCTGCGGGTCATGGACGTCGCCGACGCGGTGAAGGCCGCGGACGTGGTGATGATCCTCGTCCCGGACACGGCCCAGAAGGCGGTCTACGACGCGGAGATCGAGCCGAACCTCCGGCCCGGCCAGCTCCTGATGTTCGCCCACGGCTTCAACATCCACTTCAAGCGGATCGACCCGCCCGCCGGGATCGACGTCGGGATGGTCGCCCCGAAGGGCCCGGGCCACCTCGTCCGCAGCGTCTTCCAGGCCGGCGGCGGCGTGCCGGCGCTGTTCGCCGTCCACCGCGACGAGAGCGGCACGGCCCGCGCCCGCGTCCTCGCCTACGCCCGGGGCCTCGGCAACACCCGCGCCGGCGTCCTCGAGACGACCTTCGCCGAGGAAACCGAGACGGACCTCTTCGGCGAGCAGTCCGTCCTGTGCGGCGGCACGGCGGCCCTCGTGAAGATGGCCTTCGAGACGCTCGTCGAGGCCGGCTACCAGCCCGAGCTCGCCTACTTCGAGACGATGCACGAGCTCAAGCTGATCGTCGACCTGATGTACCGCGGCGGCCTCAACTTCATGCGCTTCAGCGTCAGCGACACGGCCGAGTACGGCGATTACGTCAGCGGTCCGCGGATCATCGACGACCATGTCCGGGGGACGATGAAGCAGGTCCTCACCGAGATCCAGGACGGCACGTTCGCCGCGAACTGGATCGCCGAGAACGAGGCCGGCCGCCCGAACTTCGAGCGGCTCCGGGCCGCCGACCACGACCACCTCATCGAGCGGGTGGGGGCCCAGCTCCGGAGCCAGATGGCGTTCCTCAACCCGGTCGAGGTGAAGGCCGGCGAGGCCCAGGCCGCGGCGAGCCAGCCACGCCGGGTCGCGGAGCCGGCACGATGAGCGGGCCCGCGGTGCCGGCCGGCTCGGTCCGGATCTTCGACACCACCCTGCGCGACGGCGAGCAGGCGCCCGGGCGCCGGGCTGACCGCCGCCGAGAAGCTCGAGGTCGCCCGCCAGCTCGTCCGGCTCAAGGTCGACGTCATCGAGGCCGGCTTCCCGGCCGCCTCGCCGGGCGACTTCGAGGCGGTCCAGCGGATCGCCCGCGAGACGAAGGGCGGGATCGCGGTCGCCGCCCTGGCCCGCTGCCGGGACGGGGACCCGCAGCGCGCCGTCGAGGCGATCCGCGTCGCCGAGCGGCCGCACCTCCACGTGTTCATCGCCACCAGCGACATCCACCTCAAGCACAAGCTCCGGATCGACCGCCACGAGGCCCTCCGCCAGGCCGTCGAGTGGGTCCGCTACGGCCGCAACGCGCTCGGCGCGGATGCCGAGATCGAGTTCTCGGCGGAGGACGCCTCGCGCACGGACATCGACTACCTGCTCGACGTCTACGAGGCGGTCGTCGGCGCCGGGGCGAGCACCGTCAACATCCCGGACACGGTCGGCTATGCGATTCCGTCAGAGTTCGGGTTGCTCGTCGGGCGCGTCGTGGAGCGGGTCGGGCGGGACGCCACCGTCTCGGTCCACTGCCACAACGACCTCGGGCTCGCCACTGCCAACACGCTCGCCGCGGTCCAGGCCGGCGCGCGCCAGGTGGAGGTCACCATCAACGGGCTCGGCGAGCGGGCCGGCAACGCGTCGCTCGAAGAGGTCGTCATGGCCCTCCGGACGCGCCCGACCCAGTTCCCCGAGCTGGGCAGCCACGTCCAGACCGAGCAGCTCACCGCGGCCAGCCGGCTGGTCAGCTACCTGACCGGGTTCGCCGTCCAGCCGAACAAGGCGATCGTCGGCGGGAACGCGTTCGCCCACGAGTCCGGGATCCACCAGGACGGCGTGATCAAGAACCCGCTGACCTACGAGATCATGACCCCGCAGTCGGTCGGGTCTGACCGGCAGCCACCTGTCGATCGGCAAGCTGTCCGGCCGGCGCGGCCTCCAGGGCAAGCTCAGGGAACTCGGTCACGAACTCGACGGCGAGGCGCTCGACGCGGTCTACCGCCAGGCGATCGCCCTGGCCGACCTGAAGAAGGAGGTCACCGACGGGGACCTCCTGGCGCTCGTCGAGGCGCGCACGTCGGACGTGCCCGCGTCGATCCGGCTGGAGGGCTGGAGCGTGACCAGCTCACACGGCGGGAACGCGACCGGCACGGTCTCGATCTCCGTCGGCGGCGACGTCCGCGGCGCGGAGTCGACCGGGAACGGCCCGGTCAACGCGCTGTTCAGCGCGGTCGACATGGCGATCCAGCCGATCCTCGGCTGGCGGCCGGTCCTGACCGCGTACGAGATCAAGGCGGTCTCGGCCGGGGAGGACGCCCAGGGCCAGGTCCTCGTCCGCTGCCGGCGCTCGTCCGACGAGGGCCCGGGCGCGCTCGTCGTGAGCGGCCACGGTCTCTCCACGAACATCATCGAGGCGTCGCTCGAGGCGTACCTCGTGGCCACCAACAAGCTTCACGGGGCGGAGATCAACGGGGTCGCCGCCGCGTTCGCCAGCAAGACCATGGCCGAGGACCTCCCGTGACCGAAGCGGCAGCGAGCGTGACGGGCCAGACGGGCGCGACGGGCGCGACGAGCGCCACCTTCCGCGTCGCCGCGATCCCCGGCGACGGCGTGGGGCCGGACGTCCTCGCCGCCGGCCGGCGCGTCCTCGACGCGGTCGGGGCGGCGGACGGCTTCGCGCTCGAGTGGACGGAGCTCGTCGTCGGCGGGGCGGGAATCGACGCGTACGGCGTCGCCATCCGTCCCGAGGACGTCGCGACATGCGCGGCGGCGGACGCGGTCTACCTCGGCGCCGTCGGCGGCCCGAAGTGGGACGCCCCGACCTCACCGGTCCGCCCCGAGCAAGCCCTGTTCGCCCTGCGCGGCAGCCTGGAGCTGTTCGCCAACCTCCGTCCGGTGACGATCCACCCGACCCTCACGGCGGCCTCGCCGCTCCGCCCGGAGCTGCTCGTGGGCGTCGACCTGCTGATCGTCCGCGAGCTGACCGGCGGCCTCTACTTCGGCGACCGGACCGAGGCGACCGGCGAGCCCGGGGCGCGCGCGGCAAGCGACACGCTGCCATATGCCGAGCACGAGATCGCCCGGGTCATCCGGCTCGCCTTCGAGCTCGCCCGCGGCCGGCGGCGCCGCGTGACGAGCGTCGACAAGGCGAACGTCCTGGCCACCTCCCGGCTCTGGCGCCGCGTCGCCGACGAGATCCGCCCGGAGTTCCCCGACGTGGAGCTCGACCACCGGCTCGTCGACGCCTGCGCGATGCAGATCGTGAAGTGGCCGGCCGGCTTCGACGTGCTCGTCACCGAGAACCTGTTCGGGGACATCCTTTCGGACGAGGCGTCCGTGCTCGCCGGCTCGCTCGGGATGCTCCCGTCGGCGTCGGTGGGCTCGCGCCGCACGGCGCACGGGCTCCACGGCCTGTACGAGCCGATCCACGGCTCCGCGCCGGACATCGCCGGGCGGGACCTGGCCAACCCGATCGGGACGATCCTGTCCGGGGCGATGCTCCTGCGCTGGTCGCTCGCGCGGGTGCGCGCGGCGGACGCGGTCGAGGCGGCGGTCAGCCGGGCCCTCGACGACGGCTTCCGGACGGCGGACCTGTGGCCGGTCGACGGGGCGGCGACCGAGGGCCTGACCCGGGTCGGCACCCTCGGGATGACCCGCGCGATCGTCGACCGGCTGCCGGTCGGCGTGGAGGCCGTTCGATGAGCGAGCGGCCGGTCGTCCTCTACGACACGACCCTGCGCGACGGGACCCAGGGCGAGAACATCATCCTGTCGCTCGCCGACAAGCTGCGCATCGCCCGGATGCTCGACGAGTACGGGATGCCCTACATCGAGGGCGGCTGGCCCGGCTCGAACCCCAAGGATATCGAGTTCTTCGCGGCCGCCAAGAAGCTCCGCTGGGAGACGGCGAAGCTGGCGGCCTTCGGCTCGACCCGCCACCGGGCGAACGCGCCCGAAGACGACCCGAACCTGCGCGAGCTCGTCGCGGCGGAGACCCCGGTCGTCACGATCTTCGGCAAGAGCTGGCTGCTCCACGTCATCGAGGTCCTCGGCGCGACGCCGGCCGAGAACCTCGACATGATCGCGGACTCGATCGGCTTCCTCGTCGAGCACGGCCGCGAGGCGGTCTATGACGCGGAGCACTTCTTCGACGGGTACCGGGCGGACCGGGACTACGCCCTGGCGACGCTGCGCGCGGCCCGCCAGGCCGGCGCCCGCAGCCTCGTCCTGTGCGACACGAACGGGGGCACGATGACCGACGAGCTCCTGCGGATCGTGGGCGACGTCCGGACGACCCTCGAGGCGGACCCGGACGCCCCGCCCGTCGTCTGGGGGATCCATACCCACAACGATGCCGAGCTCGCGGTGGCCAACTCGATGGCCGCGGTCTCCGCCGGCATCCGCCACGTCCAGGCCACGATCAACGGCTACGGTGAGCGCTGCGGCAACGCGAACATGGTCAGCATCCTGGCCAACCTCGCGCTGAAGACCTCGAATGCGCTGGTGCCGGCCGGCGGCGGCGACCTCACCGGGCTGACCGCGCTGTCACGGACGATCGCCGAGATCGCCAACGTCGCGCCGAACGACTACCAGCCGTACGTCGGCCGCTCGGCATTCGCCCACAAGGGCGGCGTCCACGGGGCGGCGGTCGCCAAGGTGGAGCGGAGCTACCAGCACGTCGACCCGCCGCTCGTCGGCAACGAGGGCCGCCTCGTCGTGTCCGAGCTCGGTGGCCGGGCGAACACGAAGCTCCGGGCGGAGCAGCTCGGTCATCGGCTCGAGGGGGTCGTCGACCCGCGCGAGCTCTCGAAGCTGATCAAGCGGCTCGAGGCGGACGGCCTGGCCTTCGAGGGCGCCGAGGGAAGCTTCGAGCTCCTCATCCGGCGCCACGGCAAGGACTACGTGGCTCCGTTCCGGATCCTCGACTACACCTGCCTGGTGGAGCAGCGTGACGGGCGCGAGCTCCTCGCCGAGGCGACCGTCAAGGTCGAGGTGGCCGGCGAGGTCCTCCATACGGCCGCCGACGGGAACGGCCCGGTCAACGCCCTCGATGCCGCGCTGCGCAAGGCGCTGGGCGCGTTCTATCCGGGGATCGACGCCGTCCACTTGGTCGACTACAAGGTCCGGATCCTGGACGGGGGCGCGGCCACGGCCGCCCGGACGCGGGTCGTGATCGACTCCGCGGACGGTGCCCGGACCTGGTCCACGATGGGCAGCGACACGAACATCATCGCGGCCTCGGCGGCGGCGCTGGCCGACTCGCTCGAGTACGCGATCTGGAAGTCCGGCGCGGAGCTGCGCCGGCGCGACGAACGCCATTTCACGACGGCCCCGCGCGAGCCAGCGGCCGCCGATGCGAACCAGGGGAGGTAGCCGATGTCCACAGGCAGCGACACCGCTTCGCCGGCCGGTGCGGAAGCCGGCGCGCCCACCCTCCACCTCCTGCGCTGGACCGTGACCTCCGGATCGAACGTCCAGAGCCGGGGCGCCGTGGTGATCAGCGCAGGCGACCACCAGTGGGAGGGATCGGCCGAGGGGAACGGTCCGGTCGACGCCCTCTTCCGGGCGGTGGACCGCGCCCTCCACCGGGTCCTCACCGGCCCCCCGCGGCTGATCGCCTACGACGTCCACGCGGTCGCCGAGGGGCCGGATTCGGAGGGGCTGGTGACCGTCACGATCGCTCCGCCGGCATCCGCGCCCGGTCGGCGCGCGACCGGGCGGTACACGGGCACGTCACGCAACGTGAATATCATCGCGGCCTCGATCGAGGGCTACGTCGAGGCGGTCAACCAGCTCCTCGCCGAGGAGCACTGGCAGGGCGCGACCGAGGCGGCCGGCAACCGCAAGCGGGCGAAGGCCGCGGCCGCCGCGAAGGCGCCTGGCCGGGCTGAGCTCGACGAAGAGGCCCCCGAGCACGACACGACCGCCTGGTTCGAGCGCTGAGCGCGGCGTGAGCGGGACGAGCGGTCCGGACGAGCCCGCGGCGCGGGTCGCCTACTCGGGCGAGCCCGGGGCGTTCGCCGAGGACGCCGTCCGGGCCTATTTCGGTGACGTCCCGACCGCCCCTCTGCAGGGCTTCCGGGCGGTCTTCGAGGCGGTCGCCGCGGGCCGGCTGGCCGCCGATCCGCCGAAGGCCGGGCCGATCGCGGCCGGCGTCGTCCCCATCGAGAACCTCGTCAACGGGACGGTCCACGAGAACTACGACCTCCTCCTCGAGCACGACCTCGAGATCCGCGGCGAGGTCGTCGTCCCGGTCCGGCTCTGCCTCGCCGCGCTGCCGGGCGAACGTCTCGAGGCGATCGAACGGGTCTACTCGCACATCCAGGCGCTCGGCCAGGCCGATCGGTTCCTGCGGACACGGCCCTGGAGCCTGCTCACGACCTACAACACCGCTGGCGCCGGAAAGCTGATCGTTGAGCGCGGCGAGCGAGCCGCCGCTGCCGTCCTGTCGCCGCGCGCTGCCGACCTCTTCGGCCTCGAGATCCTTGCCGACGCGATCGAGAACGTCCCCGACAACCGGACCCGGTTCGTCGTCGTCGTGCGCCCGGGTGTGACGATGGAGCCGTCCTGGCTTCTAGCACCGCTGGCCCCTGCGAGCGTAGGCAGGCCGATGCGGACGACCCTCGTCATGGCCGTCGCGAACGAGCCCGGAGCGCTCCATCGCATCCTGGGGATCTTCGCCGCTGCCGGCGTGAACATGAGCAAGCTTGAGTCGCGACCGCTCCACGGACGTGCCTGGGAGTACGTCTTCTGGGTCGACCTCGACGCCGATGCGTCCACCCCGGCCGTGCGCGCCGCCCTCGACGACGTGGCGGCCACGGTCCCGATGCTCCGGATCCTCGGCAGCTATCTCCGCGCGTCCGGCTGAGGAGCGCGCGAGCGCAGGTTCGACGCGCCGCGCTGCGTCCGCCTGTGACTGCAGGGTGCGAGCCCGGGGACGCCCATTCCCGCGGCGCGCACGGGAGCCATGGTCATTCCCGTGGGTCCTAGGACTCTTGGGTCATGATCCGGGCGACGTCCCGGCCGCATGATCGCCGCACCGCCGGGAAGCGTTGAGGGAGCATGAATCCGAGCCCACGAAACCGCGGATCTTGGCGAGTCCCGCCCGCGCTCACTCGAGGCGGTCGCGACTTTGGCCAGTCTCTGGTCGAGTTCGCGTTGATCCTGCCCGTCATGTTGGCGTTGCTGGGCGGCTCGATCGACTTCGCGCGCGTCTTTCGGGGCTGGATCGACCTGCAGTCGGCCACGCGGTCCGCGTCCGAGTACGTCGCCACGAGAGACACCACGTTGTCAGCGGCGCAGACGGACGCCCAGGTGATGGTATGCGCTCAGGTGACCGGCAACTCGTCGTGCGTGTCCCCCGCGGTCACCGTGAGCAACTGGTCGTTGAGCACGACCGTGACGGGCGCGTCGCCGGCACACCCGATCGGCACCGCGACGGTGACGGCCACGATGCCGTTCCGGACGCTCTTCGCCTACCCCTTCTTCACCCAGAACGGGGCCTGGACGATCGGCGCGAGCGTTACCTACAGCGTGGTCCAGGGTCGATGACTCGCCGTCGAGGCCGGGGCCAGGCCCTCGTCGAGTTCACCGTGGTGATCCCGGTGTTCCTCGCGATGCTGTTCGGCGTCTTCGACTTCGGGCGCGTCGTGTGGGCGACCAACAGCCTCACGAACGCGGCGGCCGAGGCGACGAGGTTCGCGATCGTCCATGGCGGCAGCCCCAACACGGCCTGCCCGGTCGGTCCGGCGGCGCCATTTGCGAAAGCCGTGCCCGCCAGCGCGAGCTGCCCCTATCCGTCGCCGTCGAAGCAGGCGATCAGGGACGTGGCGACCCAGTTTGCGATCGCCGGCGGCAACCCGATCACGGTGACCGTCTGCTATGGCGTGGGTTGCACGGGCGACACCGACGGCGTCGACGCGGTGGGCGCTGGCGCGACGAACGTGCGCGGCACTCCGGTGACGGTGGTCGTCAGCAGCACGGTCTCGCTCTTCACGCCGTCCCTCCTCGGCATGAGCTCGTTCACGCTCTCGGGAACCTCCACGATGCTGGTGAACCACTGATGCGTACCCGAACCGCCCGCTCTCGAGGGCAGATCCTCCCGCTCTTCGCGCTCTCGCTCGTCGCACTCATGGCCATGGGCGCGCTGCTCTTCGACGGCGCGCACGCACTCGTCATTCGCCGGCAGCTCCAGGACGCCGCGGACGCGGCCGCGCTCGCGGCCGCGGACGTGATCCAGTCGGGGACCGTCAAGGGCTGCAGCGCGACGGCCGGACCGCCGCCCGGATCGCCACGATCCGAGGTTGTCGCCGCGGCGGCGGCGAGCGTCGCCACGAATCTGCCCTCGTACCCGCAGGGGAATGTCTCCGTCTCCTGCCCGAGCGACTGGTCGAACTACGCGGTGAAGGTCGACTTGAGAACCACCGCGCCGACCTTCCTCGGCGGCGTCATCGGGCAGAGCAACATCGGTGTCGGAGCGTCCGGGACCGCTGTCAACGGCCAGTTCGCGGGCGCCAAGTACTCGGTGGTCGTGCTCGATCCCTCGCATCCCGCATGGGTCAAGGGCAGCGGCTGTCCCTCGGTCCTCTTCTCCGGCGGGCCGACGGTCATTTTCGATGGCTCGCTCCAGATCAATTCCTCCTGCCCCGTGGGGAACGGTGGCGCGCTCGGGACGAACGGGACCGCGGCGACGCTGACGTTTGCCAGCGGCACGGGCGCCCGCATCGTCGGTGGCTACGTTCCGGGCGCCATGACGATCACCCCGGCGCCACTCGTCGGGCAGCCGTACGTCAAGGACCCGCTCCTGGGGCTCCCGCCGATCAACACGACGGGGATGACGGTCCACAATTCAAAGACCACCCTGTCCGGTGGCACCACGATCCTGACCCCGGGGGTCTACAGGAACGGGATCCAGCTCAAGAACAAGTCGGTGGCCGTCCTGACGCCCGGGGTCTACGTCATCGACGGGGGCGGCCTCGACGTGGGCGCGCAGGCCTCCGTCTTCTCCGTCCCGGCCAACGTGACGTCGACGAGCCTCTCGACCTGGCAGACGGACTGCCCCGTCGCCTCGTGTGGCGTGCTCATCTTCAACTCCGGTACGACGTCAAGCCTCGCCCCGATCAGCGTTGGGGCGGGAGCGACGATGATGCTCCGTCCGTACCAGTCGGCTCTCGATCCGACGCAGCCGAACGGGGCGGAATACCAGAACCTCCTGTTCTGGCAGGATGCGTCACCAGTGCCGACCAGCTCCTACCAGCAGCCGGCAGTGATGCTCAACGGCGGGGGGACGGTCAACGTGAGCGGGACGGTCTACGCGCCGTCCGCCGAGGTCCTCATGACCGGTGGGTCGGGCGGCAGCGGCGGGGCTGCACTCGACCTGACCCTCCAGTTCATCGCCTGGAACCTTCAGCTCCAGGGGAACGCGAGCTTCCATTTCTACTTCCAGGACGACGCGTTCGCCAAGCCGACCGACTACGGGCTCATCCAGTAACGGCGGCAACACCCGGGCCCTGACATCGAGGCAGCGTCCGTCGGCACGGCCATAAGGGAAGGCCCCCGGGCACTCCGGGGGCCTTCAGACGGACGCGGTGGCGACGATCAGATCGCGCTGGCGCAGTACCTGCACTTCGTGGCGTCGACCGCGTTCGCCTCCCTGCACAAGGAACAGCCCTTGGCCGGGGCGGCCGGTGCCTCTTGATCATCGCCCGGCCGACCGGCCCCAAGGGCGTCGGTGTCTCCTTCGTCACCCAGACGCCGACCGACGTCCCGTCGTCGCTGCTGACACAGCTCGGCAACCGAGTCCAGCACGCCCTGCGCGTCTTCACGCCCGAGGATGCCGACGCGCTGCGCAAGACGGGCCCGGCCGTTCCCGATGTCCGAGTTCTACGACGTCGAGCAGACCCTCACCTCGCTCGGGACCGGCGAGGCGGCCGTGACGATGCTCTCCCCGCGCAGTGTCCCGACGCCTCTCGCCCGCGACGGTCGCTGCCCTCGAGGCGCTCCGGGCGGTGACGACGATGCTCCGGGTCCTGAGCTCCTACCCGAGCGCCGACGGGGGCTGAGTCGAGCGGACGATGCCGAGGCTCGAGCCGCGGGCATGTCTCGCCAACCCCGGGAACTACACCTGGTCCTCGGTGAACGGCTCCCGGCTGAACGTCATCTCGTGAACCCAGCCCTCGAACCCCAACGGCGTGCGGACGAGCCAGTAGGTGCCGGCTGAGCGGATCAGCTCGACCTCGTCGCCTCGGTCGACCCGGGCCACCTCGTCGCCCATGATCTCGTCGGGGATGGAGGCCAGGCGCACGAGTCGGTAGGAGATCCGGCGTCGCTCGACACCGTCGGCCGGAGGCGTCGCGAAGAGGGCCGGGATGTGGGTCGGTTCGATCCCCCGCGACGGAGCCTGGCGGGCGCTCTGGAGCGACGGTCGGCGCCAGCGAGGGATGGTGGCCTCTTCGAGCGGCGTGTCCGGGGGGAGGACCCGTGCCGTCTCGGAGGGTCCAACGCCGACGGACGCGAGGATCTGATCACCCTCGAAGGACCCGCCCGCGGGCGCGAGCTGCCGCCGTCGCCACGGCTTGGTGACCAGGAGCAGGAACAGGCCGATCCCGGTCAGGCCGGTCAACAGCGTGGCAAGGATGGTCGCCGCCGGTCCAGGGTCGTCACCGAACCCGGGGAACCCGCTCGGTAGCTGGCCCGAACCCGGACCCGAACCCGGGGAGGTTCCGCCCCCGACCCCACCGATGAGCGGCGGCGTGGTGCCGGGAGAGGCCGAAGGGCCGGGCGAGGCCGAAGGGCCGGGCGAGGCCGAAGGGCCGGGCGAGGCCGTTGCCCCCGACGCGGTGGCCGGCTTCGGCGTCGGCTTCGGTGTCAGCTTGGGCGTGGCCTTCGGCGTGGGCTTGGGCGTGGGCTTCGGCGTGGGCTTGGGCGTGGGCTTCGGCGTGGGCTTGGGTGTCGGCTTGGGCGTGGGCTTCGGCGTGGGCTTGGGTGTCGGCGAGCTGATGACGACCGTCGACGGGCTGACGCTCGTCAACGTGAAGCTGCTCGCCCCGGACTTCGAGCCGCTCGACGCGGCGAAGGAGTACGCGTGCGAGCCGGCAGGGAGGGTCCGGCTCGTCTGGAAGACGACGCCCGCGGCGTAGGTCGTGGACGTCGCGCCGAGACCGAACGTCCCGACGCCGGCGATCGTGACCGTGATGCTCGTCGGCGTGCAGTTCGCGTTGTCGGTGTAGGTCACGGAGAACGTGAACTGGGTGCTGGTCGTCCCCGAGCCCGGGCTGGCGCCGCCACTCGACAGGGTCATCTGATGCGCCGGGTTGGAGCAGCTCGCCGCGAGCGTGACGACCGGCGGCACGAACACCCCGAAGGCCATCGCGACGACGAGCGATCGGGCCATGAGCCGCACGAGGGACCGTCTGGAGATCGAGGGCGCGTTCATGTCATCGGGCCGACCCTACCATCGACGCGGGAGGCGTCGATGGGCCATTGGTACGGTCCGGTGTGGACCGAAGGGGTCAGCCGGCGTGGACGGCCGGGCTGGAGGGGGAGGGCCCGACGGCCGCCGCCGACCCTTCTGCCGAGCGCCTCGGCCGAAGGGATGCCGGTCCCGGTACTTCCTCCTGCTGGCGGGTAGTCAACGCACCCGGTACAAGGTGCGCAGGGGGTGACGCAGGGGGTCACTGATCTTGCTCACACCCACATCGCCGTTCACGATCCGCCAGTCTGACGGCCCGGGTCAGTCCGAGGACGCCGGGAACGTCGCGGTCCGTCTCGCTCGCCACCGCGTCACCGTGGCGTTCGTGACCGTCCTGGCCGGCGCGTCGCTCGTGCTGATCCCCTCGGCGATCGCCGGGAGTGGCGGGCGACTGCTTGGGGCGTTGCCCGTGCTGGCGGTCGCCGCGGGTGCGTTGCCGGTGGCCCTCGCGCTCCTCGCGAATCGGATCTTCTCCGCGATCGAGGAGGTCGACAGGTCCCGCCGGCAGATGATCGGGCTCTACGATCGGGCGCGCCTCGACGCACTGCTCGACCCGCTGACCGCCCTGGGCAACCACCGGGCGTTCCAGGAGGAGCTCGCCCGCCAGATCGAGGAGTCGCGCCGCTACGGCCGGCCTCTCTCCCTGGCCGTGCTCGATATCGACGATCTGAAACGGACGAACGACGAGCTCGGTCACGCGGGCGGCGACGCCCTCATCGAGTCGGTCGCCAGGCTCATCCAGGCGACGGTCCGGGGGACGGATCGCGCGTTCAGGATCGGCGGCGACGAGTTCGCGCTGCTGATGCCCCATACCGAGGGAGAGGACGCGCACGGTCTCGTTCGGCGTCTTCTGGCGGGTGCGCTCGAGGGCCATCCGGCGCTCCGTGGGGTCCAGCAGGTCTCGTTCTCGGCGGGGATCTCCTCCTTCCCGAAGCCGAGCGTGAACGGTGCCCGGCTTGGCCGCCAGGCGGACGCCGCCCTCTACTGGGCGAAGCGCCATGGCCGCACCGACGTCCAGTTGTTCGACCCCGCCCGTCACGGGACCTCCGGCGACCCACGCTCGACCCCCGAGCTCGCGACGGCGGTCGCCGAGGTCGCGGCACGACGGGCGCTCCGAGCCGTCTACCAGCCGATCTTCTCGCTGTCGACCGGTCGCCCGATCGGCTTCGAGGGGCTCGTCCGTCCGTCCGAGGACTCGGGCTTCCGCGACGCCGAGAGCCTGTTCGGCGCGGCCGAGGTGGCCGAGCGGACCTTCGAGCTCGACGCCGTCGCGCTGGAGGTCGTGGTCGCCGGTGCGGGCCCGTTCGGGCCGGGCCAGTATCTGAGCGTCAACATGTCGCCCCGAACGCTCGAGTCCGAGCAGTTCCGGGTGGGTCGGGTCCTGGCGATCCTGGCCGAAAGCCAGCTCAGGCCGGACCAGATCGTCCTCGAGCTGACCGAGCGCGAAGCGACCACCGACCTGGCTCGCCTGCGTCACAACCTCGCGGCCTGCCGGGCGGCCGGGTTCCGAATCGCGGCCGATGACGTCGGCGCCGGCAACGCCGGGCTTCGGCTCCTCTCCGAGCTGGAGTTCGACATCGTGAAGATCGACCTCTCGCTCGTCCAGCGTGGCGCCGTCCGGGAGTCGTCCCTGGCGATCTTGGGGGCGCTCCACGACCTGGTCGAGCGCTGGCACGCGGTCACCGTGGCCGAGGGCGTCGAGACGCCGGAACAGCTGGCCGCCGTTCGCGGCCTGGGCATGTCGGCCGCCCAGGGGTACCTGCTCGCCCGCCCGGGCCCGAACATGCACGCCGACCCGATCGACCTGGACGCCCTGGCCGCGACCTCGGACCCGGCCCGCCCGGCGGTCGCCTCGTAGGGCTCACCCGGCGCGCCGAACCGTCGACCTCGCGCCATCAGTCGCTCCTCCCGTCGGTCCTCGCGATCCGTCGGGCTAGAATGACAACGGTCCACCGCGACACGATCGCCGTCCTTTCGAGCGCCCTCAGGAGCCCCCAATCATGGCCACCGCCACCGGCGTCACCCCCCATCCGATCTTCCTCGCCGGCCGCTGGGTCGACTCGCCCGACGTCGCTCGTCGTCGACAACCCGGCCGACCCGGCGACGCCGGCCGGCGCGACCTACAACGCGACGCCGAGGCCCAGTACGAGGAGGCGGTCGAGGCCGCGGTCGCGGCGTTCGAGATGACCCGCACGCTGCCGGCCTACGAGCGCGGCCGCGATCCTGCGCGAGATCAGCGCCGGGATCAAGGCCCGCCGCGAGGAGCTCGGCCGGCTCATCGCCGCTCGAGGCCGGCAAGCCGATCCGCGACGCGCTCGTCGAGGTCGACCGGGCGGTCCTCACCTTCCGGCTCGGCGCCGAGGAGGCGGAGCGGATGGTCGGCGAGATGATCCCGCTCGACCTGCATGCCCGCGTCGAAGGGCCGGGTCGGGATCACCCGCCGGTTCCCGATCGGCCCGATCGCGGCGATCAGCCCGTTCAACTTCCCGCTCAACCTGGCCGCCCACAAGCTCGCCCCGGCGATCGCGGCGGGCAACCCGATCGTCCTCAAGCCGCCGTCCAAGGACCCGCTCACGATGCTCGACCGTCGGCCGAGATCATCGACGAGGCCGGCGCTGCCGGCGGGCGCGGTCAGCATCCTGCCGATGACCCGCGAGCTCGGCGACCGGATGGTCGCGCGACGAGCGCTTCAAGCTGCTGACGTTCACCGGCAGCCCGTCGGTCGGCTGGCGGATGAAGGAGCGGGCCGGCAAGAAGAAGGTCGTCCTCGAGCTCGGCGGCAACGCCGGGCGTCATCGTCGACAAGACGCGCCGACCTCGACTGGGCGGTCAAGCGGCTGCCTCGATCGGCGCGTTCACCTACGCCGGCCAGGTCTGCATCAGCGTCCAGCGGATGTTCGTCCACGAGGACGTCTGGGACGCGTTCATGGCGAAGTTCGTCGAGGGCGCGCGGGGCGCTCAAGCTCGGCGACCCGCTCGACCCGACGACCGACCTCGGCCCGATGGTCGACGCGAACGCCGCGCGCGCCGGACCCAGCGCTGGGTCGACGAGGCGGTCGCCGCTCGGCGGCAAGCTCCTCGCCGGCGGCACGGCCGACGGCACGTTCTTCCCGCCGACGATCCTGACCGACGTCGCCGGTCACCGCCCAGGTCTGCTCGAACGAGGCGTTCGCGCCGCTCGTCGTCGCGTTCCCGTTCCGCGACTTCGACGAGGCGATCCGCGCGGGTCAACGACTCGCTGTTCGGGCTCCAGACCGGCGTCTTCACGAACGACCTCGCCGACGGCCTGGCAGGCGTTCGAGCGAGCTCGAGGTCGGCGGGGTGATCGTCAACGACATCCCGACCTACCGGATCGACCACATGCCCTACGGCGGCGTGAAGGACTCCGGCCTCGGCCGCGAGGGCCTCCGCTGGGCGATCGAGGACATGACCGAGATCCGGATCATGGTGCTCGCCCAGCCGCAGTAGCCAACGTCACCTCCGCGTTCCGCCAACCGGGACGCGGGCCCACGCGGCGCGCCCGGTGGGCCACCATCTGGGGCATGGACCTGACCCTGACCCCGACGGAGCTCGAGCTCCAGGCGCGCGCCCGCGCCTTCGTCCACGATGTCCTCCAGCCGATCGAGGCTCGAGTTCGAGCGAGCCGGCGGCCGGCTCCCGCCCGAGCAGGGCCGCGAGCTCCGCCGCCGCGGCGATCGAGGCGAGCCTCCACGGCGGCTCGATGCCCAGGCGAGTACGGCGGCCAGGGCTGGACCGCCCTGGAGCAGGTGCTCGTCCACGAGCAGCTCGGCCAGGTGACCGGCGGGCTGTGGTCGTACATCCCGGGCGCCTACAACGTCCTCGTCCACTGCGACGCCGGAGCAGCGCCGGCGCTACCTCGAGCCGTGCCTGCGCGGCGAGCGCTCCGGCAGCTACGCGATCACCGAGGACGGCGCCGGCTCGGACGCCCGGACGCTGGCCGCCACGGCCGTCCGCGACGCGGCCACCGGCGAGTACGTCCTCAACGGCGAGAAGTGGTTCGTGACCGGCCCGGACGACACGGACTTCATGATCTTCCACTGCCATCTGCTCGACGGCGAGCGGCGCCTGCCGACCCTGTTCCTCGTCGACTACGACACGCCCGGCCTGCGCGATGACAGCACGACCCGGACTACACCCACACGTTCGCCGACCGCCACCCGCAGTTCGTCCTGGAGCGACGTCCGGGTGCCGGCCTCGGCGATCCTCGGCGAGATCGGCGCGGCCGACGAGCTGACCAACGAGTGGTTCGTCGAGGAGCGGATCCACATCGGCGCGCGCTGCAGCGGGGCGATGGAGCGGCTGCTCACCCTGGCCGTCGAGTGGGCCACGGAGCGGGTCCAGTTCGGCGAGCGGATCTACGACTTCCAGGGCGTCAGCTTCCCGCTGGCCGACTCGGCCGCGGACGCCGCGGCCGCCCGCCTGCTCACCCGCGAGTGCGCCTGGCTGAGCCGACCACGGCGCGGACCCCAAGGTCGTCCACGCCAAGGCGTCGCTGGCCAAGCTGTTCGCCTCGGAGGCCGCGTTCCGCTGCGCCGACCGGGTCGTCCAGGTCTTCGGCGGGCGCGGCTACATGCGCGAGTTCCCGGCCGAGCGGTTCTTCCGCGAGCTCCGCGTCGACCGGATCTGGGAGGGCACGTCGCGAGATCCAGCGGCTGGTCATCGCCCGGGCGCTCGAGAAGCGCGGCGTCGGTCGGGTCGTCGGGTGACGCGCCGAGCCGACCGACGAGATCGGCGCGACCGCGAGCGTCCCTCGATCGACCTCCGGCCGCTGTTCGCCCCGCGCTCGATCGCCGTCGTCGGCGCGTCGCCGCGGCTCGGACTGGCCCAGACGGTCCGCGACAACCTCGTCGTGATGGGCAGCGCGACCCGCTGCCACTTCGTCAACCCGAAGTACGACGAGGCCTGGGGCCAGCCCTGCTATCCCGGACCTCGCACGCGCTGCCGGAGCGGCCGGACATCGTCCTCGTCGCCCTCAACCCGCTGCGCGCCGCGGCGGTCACGCCGAGGCGGCCGCCGGCGCCGGCGTGCCGGCCGTCGATCATCCCCGGCGGCGGCGTCGTCGAGGGCGGCGAGGCGGCGGCCGCAGATGCAGCGCGAGGTCCGCGACATCGCCCGTCCGCCACGGGCTGGCCCTGCTCGGCCCGAACTGCATGGGCGATGGTCGACCTGACGACGAACAGCGCCGACCTACATCGGCGACGTCAGCCCGTGGCTGCCGCGCGGCGGCGTCGCCGGGATCGCCCAGTCGCGGCTGCGTCACCGACGCGTTCATCCACTCCGGGCACGCGGATCGGCTTCAGCCGGATCGTCGGCTGCGGGCGCGGAGGTCGTCCTCGACGTGTGCGACTACCTCGCCTACTGCCTCGACGACCCCGAGACCCACGCGGTCATCCTGTTCGTCGAGGGCTTCAAGCGGCCGGAGCGGTTCCTCGCCCTGGCCGACCGGGCGCTCGAGCTGGGCAAGCCGATCATGGCGGTCAAGGTCGGGCCGCAGCCGACCAGGCGCAGGCGGCGGCGATCGCCCACTCGCGGCTCGCTCGCCGGCGAGGACCGGGTGACCGACGCCGCGCTCGCCGCGGCCGGGGTCATCCGCTGCGACGACCTCGACGAGCTGCTCGAGACCGCCGAGCTCGTACGCCGGCTGCCGGCGCACTGGGCCGGTCGGTCGGTCGCGGCCGGACCGGGCGTCGTGACGGTGTCGACCGGGCGAGGCCTCGCTGGTCGCCGACCTCGCCGCGCGAGACCGGGGCTCGACCTGCCGCCGGTGCCCGAGGCGGCGCGCGCCGCGATCCTCGTCGACCTGCCGACGATGGGCTACGTCGGCAACCCGATCGACCCGTGGGGCGCCGCCGACCGAGCGGCTGCTACCCGGCGGTCTTCGCGGCGTTCGCCGATTCCGGCGCGTACGACGTCCTGGCGGTCGTCCACGACTTCCCGTACCGCTCGCTGCCGAGCGAGGTCGGACGTCGCCTCGACGGTGACCCGGGCGCTCCTCGACGCCACCCGCGACCGGCCGGACCTCCTGCCGGTCTACGTCTCGCTGACCTCCGGCGAGCCGACCGCCGGAGGTCCAGGCCATGCTCGACGCGGCCGGCGGCGTGCCGCTCCTGCGCGGCGCTCGAGAGGCATCGATCGCCATCGCCCGGCGGGCGTGGTGGGAGCGGCGGCGGGCCGAGCGGCTGGAGCGGGGGCCGGCGCGGCCGACCTGGCCGGCGCTCGCGGCGGACCGGACGCCGGTCGGCCTCGACGAAGTCACGAACGGGACGGCCACGGCGACGCCCCGGGGGAGGCCCCCGCCCTGCGCCGCCCGCGCCCGGCACGCCCTGCCCGAGCGCGAGAGCCTCGAGCTCCTCCGCGGCGGCCGGCCTGGCCGTCGTCGAGGCGCGGGTGGCGGTCGACCCGGACGGGCGCCGCCGTCGCGGCCGCGCGGCGTTCGGCGCCGGCCCGGTCGCCTGAAGCTCGACGCGGTCGGGCTCGCCCACAAGAGCGACGTCGGCGCCGTCCGGCTCGGGCTCGTCGGACGACGGCGGCCGTCCGCGCCGCCGCCGCGGAGCTCCTCCAGCTCGGCCGGGCGCCGCGACCTCGACGTCCGCGGCCTGCTCGTGGAGCCGATGGCCCGGCCCGGGCTCGAGCTGATCGTCGGGCTGACGCCGCGACCCGCTCGTTCGGCCCGGCGGTCATCGTCGGCCTCGGCGGCGTCTTCACCGAGGTCCTCGACGACGTGGCGATCCGCCTCGCCCCGCTCGATCGCGGCCGAGGCCCTGGCGATGCTCGACGATCTCCGCGGCCGGCGCGCCTGCTCGACGGCGTCCGCGGCCGGCCGGCCGTCGACCGGGCGGCCGTCGCCGACCTCGTCGTCGCCCTCGCCCGGCTCGCCTGGCGAGCGCCCGGACATCGTCGAGGTGGACCTCAACCCGGTCATCGCCGGCGCCGGACGGCGCGTTGGCGGTCGACGCCCTGGTCGTGCTGGCTGGAGACCGCGATGGCTGACGGCGGCCGTCCTCCGCGACGGTGCGCACCCCGTGGGGCGTCCGGCTCGTCCTCGAACCGGCCGGCGAAGCTGAACGCGCTGGACCACGGCCTGCGTCGAGGCGCTCGATCGCGGCCATCGACGCGGCCGCCGCCGACCCGGAGGTGCGGGTCATCGTGATCGAGGGAGCCGGTCGGGCGTTCTGCGTCGGGCTACGACCTGACCGAGGAGGCCGGCCGGCGTCATCGGCGGGCCGGTCCGGTGGCGCGAGCTGCTGGCCCGGCGACGTCGCCGCGACGCTGCGGATCTGGGACTGCCCCAAGCCGGTCATCGCCCAGGTCCACGGCTACGCGCTGGCCGGCGGGCTGGAGCTGGCGATGGCCTGCGACCTGATCGTCGCGGCCGAGGGGACGAAGCTCGGCGAGCCGGAGATCCGCTACGGCTCGGCGCCGGTGACGCTGCTCATGCCGTGCCTCATCGGCCAGAAGAAGACCCGCGAGCTGCTCCTGACCGGGGACCTCATCGACGCGGTCGAGGCCGAGCGGATCGGGCTGGTCAACCGGGTCGTCCCGGCCGACCGCCTCGCGGCCGAGGTCGACGCGCTGGCCGACCGGCTGGCCCGGACGCCGCCCGAGGTGATGGCGCCCGACGAAGCGGATGCTCAACCGGGCGATGGACGCCGCCGGCTTGCGCGATGGCGGTCGAGGCGGGTCTCGATCTCGGGGCGATCGATCAACGCCGCGGGCACGCCCGAGCAGCGCGAGTGGGACGAGATCGTCCGGCGCGACGGGCTCAAGGCCGCCCTCGCCTGGCGCGACCGGCGCTACGACGAACGCAGTGCCGCGGGTCCGGCGAGCACTGCCGGGCCAGCCACCGACCTGGAGGCCTGACCGCCCTGCCGGCGCCTCCGGTGGGCGCTCCCGGTGGGCGCTCCCAGTGCGTGCCGGCACCTACGACGGATGCGGGGGCAGGGGACGCTCCGGGGCGCTCGGTTCATGGTGCGCCGCGGCACGCTCCACGCACGACCGAGGTCCACAGCCGGACCAAGGTACGGGGTCGCATGGCCCCTTCGTCTGGTGGCCGACTACGCAGGTCTTCGTGTTTGATACGGGTGACCGCCGACGGCACGCCCGGACCTGCGAGACCCCGGTCCAGGCCAGCGTCGGTTGGATGGGGGTGATCGTCCACCGGCAGCGTCGATCGCCCGGCCGGACCGACCGAAGAGGCTTGACGACGATGGACCGAATGAACGCAGGCACGACCGACACGGATCGGCAGGAGCGGCGCCGCACCCGGCGCCGGCGCGGCCTCATCGCCATGCTGCTGACGCTGTCTCTCGGCACGCTCGGCGCGGGCATGTTCTCGCTGGCGTACTTCACGGACACGGACACGACGGACGGCTCGTTCACGACGGGCACGATCAAGCTCGACGTCAGCCCGACGACCGCCCTGTTTGCCGTCACCGGGATGTTTCCCGGGGACACCAGCAACTCCACCCTGGCGCTCACGAACAACGGCAGCGGCCAGCTCCGCTACTCGATGACGACGGCCGTCACCGGTGGCGCGACCCTCGCCGGCCAGCTCGACGCCGTGGTCAAGACGAAGGGCACGAGCTGCGCGGCGTTCGACGGCACGACCCTCTACACCGGCAAGCTGGACCTCGCCGCATTCGGGAATCCCGCCGTGACCGGCGACGTGGGCGACCCCACCCTGAACTCCGGCTCGACCGACGACCTGTGCTTCCGGGTCAGCCTCCCGGCTGCGTCCGGCAACACGTTCCAGAACGTCACGACCGCGATCACGTTCACCTTCGACTCCGAGCAGACCGCCAACAACCCGTAGCCCTCGGCCGGCTGCGTCCGGCGACGGCGGCCCACTCGATCGCTGAGTGGGCCGCAGCATCCCTGAGGCACATCAGATGGCAAGTCACCGCAGCCTCATCACCACCGTCCGCCGGGTGGTCGACGTGGCGATCATCGCGCTCATCCTGCTCGTCGCGTTCGGGGTCGTCCTCGGGCGCGGCGTGCCCATGTCCGGGCGCCAGACCCTGATCATCGGCGGCCGGTCGATGGAGCCGACGATTCCACTCGGCTCGGCCATCGTCATCGACCCGGTCGCCCCGGCCGACATCGCAGTCGGCGACGTGGTCACGATGAAGGTCGGCCCGCGGCAGTCGGTCTTCACCCACCGGGTCACCCGGCTCCTCACGCTCGACGGCGTTCCCCACATCGCGACGCAGGGTGACGCGAACAGGGCACCGGACGGGGCCGACGATCCCGGCCTCCGCGGTGATCGGGCGGGTCGCCTGGTCGATCCCGTTTGCCGGCTTCCTGCTGGCGCTGCTGTCCGTGCCGATCGGGGTGATGTTCGTCCTCGGGCTGGGCGTCAGCCTCGCGGTGACGGCCTTCCTGCTCGAGACGATCGAGCCGGACGGCGACCCGGGGCTGATCGCACTCCCGGCTCCCCCGGTCCTCGCCCCGGCGCCGTGCGTGGGGTGACCGGTCCAGCCCTCGAGGGCAGGGTCGCGCGCCACCTCGCGGCGCGTCCGCCCGCCGTCCGGCGCGCCGCCAGGCGCGCGAGCTGAGGGCAGGGCCCGTGTCGTCGGTCGTGCGCCTCCGCGTCGGGCTCCGGACCGTTCGGGCCCCGGCGCTTCTCGCCGTCCTGCTGGCCGTCTCGCTCGGGGTGGCGTCCTTCTCGCTGGCCGCGTTCAGCGACGCGACACGACGACGGCGACGTTCTCGACCGACACCCTCGCACCGCCGACCGGGCTCTCCGTGACCGGCGGCGCGACCGCCGTCCTGGGCTGGACCGCGACCGCCGACACGTACGCGTCCGGCTACAACGTTTACCGCGCGACGGCGCTCGCCGGGCCGTACAGCCAGGTCGCCGCGGTCGCCCCTCGGACGACCGTCACCTACACCAATTCGCCGCCTGCCGGGACCTACTGGTACACCGTCCGGGCCTACTACCAGAGCTGGGAGAGCGTCGACGCGGGTCCGGTCTCGGCGGTCGTCACGGCCGCTCCGGTGAGCACCGGCTACACGCTATGCGCCTCGAACGGGGCGGACACGGTCGGCGCCGGCGACAACAACGGGTATGAGCTCAACGCGGGCCGCCCGTGTCTCGGCGGGGCGACCGCGGCCACCGACTCGAACAGCGGCACCGGCGGCACGCAGTCGTGTGGCGCCGGTGCCGTCCCGGACGCCGCGAAGGACCGCCACCGGTTCTGGGGCTTCGTCTTCGGCCTGCCGGGCGCGGTCACCTCGATCAACGGGATCCAGGTCCGTGCCGACCTCGGCCTGAACAGCGCCAGTGGGACAACGAACCTGTGCGCCCAGCTGTCGTGGGACGGCGGGACGACCTGGACGACGATCAAGACTCAGGCGATCACCGTGACCGGCCGGACGACCTACACGTTCGGGACGACCTCTGACACCTGGGGTCGTGCCTGGACATTGACCCAGATGAACACGACGAACTTCCGGGTCCGGATCATCGACGCCTCGACTTCCACGTCCAGGCAGTTCCAGCTCTACTACCTCGCAGTCCAGGTCACCTACACCCCGTAGGGGCGCCGGGTACACTCGCGGCCATGCCCGTTCCCCCGCGTCCAGCCCGGACCGCCGCCGACCTCCTCGTCGAGTGCCTCGAGGCCGAGGGCTGCGAGCTACGTCTTCTCCGTGCCGGGCGAGGAGACGATGGACATCCTCGACGCGCTCTCGCGCGACGGAGCGGATCCGCCACGTCACGACCCGCCACGAGCAGGGCGCCGCGTTCATGGCCGACGTCCACGGCCGGCTGACCGGCCGCGCCGCCGTCGCGATGGCGACCCTCGGGCCGGGCGCGACGAACCTCATCACCGGCATCGCCGACGCGTTCCTCGATCGGGCGCCGATGGTCGCGATCACCGGCCAGGCCGGCTCGGACAAGCTCCACAAGGAGGCCCACCAGGTCGTCGACATCGTCCGGATGTTCGAGCCGGTCACGAAGTGGAACACCCGCGTCGAGCGGATCGACGCCATCCCGGAGATCGTCCGCAAGGCATTCCGGGTGGCGACGCTGGAGAAGCCCGGGCCGACCCACATCGAGCTGCCCGAGAACCTCGCGGCGATGGCACGCCGAATCCGGCGACGCGACGCGGCCGCTCACCCCGACCCGGGCCTACTTCCCGCGAGCCGACCGACGAGGCGATCGCCCACGCCGCCCGGCTGATCGCCGCCTCCGAGCGGCCGATCGTCCTGGCCGGCAACGGCGTCCTCCGCCGGCGCGCCTCGGACGAGCTCCGGGCGTTCGCCCGCGGGCTCCACGTGCCGGTCGCGGTCACGTTCATGGGCAAGGGCGCCGATCGACGACCGCTCGCACCTCTCGCTCATGGCGGTCGGGCTCCAGGCGCGCGACCACGTCCTGTCCGGGTTCGACCGGGCGGACCTCGTCATCTGCGGTCGGCTACGACCTCGTCGAGTACGCGCCGGCACGCTGGAACCCGGACGGCCGCGAAGCGGATCGTCCACATCGACACCCAGCCGGCCGAGGTCGACGCCAGCTACCGGCCGGAGGTCGAGCTGATCGGCGACATCGACGGCACGCTCCGGCGGCTCCTCGCCGCGGTCCTGCCCGCTCGGGATCGGCGGCCGCGACGCGACGGCAGCGCCACGCAGTCGCGCGAGATCCTCGTCCACGCCGACCTGCGGACGGCGCTCCTCGCCGACCTCGAGGCGCTCGACGCGCGACGACGGCTGGCCGATCACGGCCGCAGCGGGCGATCGCCGACCTGCGCCGGGCGCTCGGGCCCGCAGGACATCGTGGTCAGCGACGTCGGGGCCCACAAGGTCTGGGTCGCGCGGCTGTACCAGGCCTACGAGCCGAACACCGTGATCATCTCGAACGGCTTCGCGGCGATGGGCATCGCGCTGCCGGGCGCGATCGCGGCCAAGCTCGTCCACCCGGACCGCAAGGTCGTCGCGCTGTGCGGCGACGGCGGCTTCCTGATGAACAGCCAGGAGCTCGAGACCGCGAAGCGGATCGGGGCGAACGTCACGGTCGTCGTCTGGCGCGACGACGGCTACGGGCTGATCGACTGGAAGCAGCGCAACGAGTTCGGCCGGCCGTTCGGGGTCGAGTTCGGCAACCCGGACTTCGTCGCCTACGCGGAGATCGTTCGGGATCGCCGGGTTCCGGCCGTCGGCTCGGCGGCGGACCTCTACCCGACGCTCATGCGGGCGCTGGACGTCGACGGGCCCGTCGCTCGTCGAGGTCCCGATCGACTACCGCGAGAACCTCCGCCTGACCGAGCGGCTGGGCGCCCTGGCCGGCGGGGCCTCCTGAGGGGCGCGGTGATGCGCCAATTGCGCATCGGCGAACGGGTCCTCGCCCTCGTCCAGGGCGACATCACGACGATCCGGGCCGACGCGATCGTGAACGCGGCGAACTCCGCCCTCGTCGGCGGGGGCGGCGTCGACGGGGCGATCCACCGGGCCGGCGGTCCCGCGATCATGGCCGACCTCCGGCGGCGGGACGGCCCGAACCGCCACTGCCCGACGGGGAGCGCCGTCATCACCGTGGCGGGGAACCTGCCGGCACGCTGGGTGATCCACGCGGTCGGGCCGATCTGGCGCGGCGGCGGAGAGGGGGAGCCGGCCCTTCTCGGCTCGGCCTACCGGACGGCTTTGCGACTCGCCCGCGAGGCCGGCGCGCGGTCCGTGACCCTGCCGTCGATCAGCACCGGGATCTACGGCTACCCGCTCGAGCCCGCCGCCCGGATCGCCCTCGAGGCCGCCCGCGATCACCTGGCCGGCGAGACGACGATCAACCGGGCGACGTTCGTCCTCTACTCGGGGGAATCGCTGGCCGTCTTCGAGGACGCCATCGCCGAGCTCGCCGTCAGCTGAGCGTCTCGCCCGGGCGCAGGTCGTGGACGGTGACTTCGCCGAGGCCGCGGGCGGTGAGCTCGGTCCGGAGCTCAGCGGGCGTGCCCGCGAGGGCCGGGAACGTCCCGTGGTGGATCGGCAGGACGTGCTGCACGCCGAGCAGCTCGACCGCCAGGGCGGCCTCGCGCGGTCCCATCGTGTAGTGGCCGCCGATCGGGAGCATCGCGAGGTCCGGCCGGTAGAGCTCGGCGATCAGGCGCATGTCGCCGAAGACCGCGGTGTCGCCGGCGTGGTAGATCCGGAACCCGTTCTCCAGCTCGACGACGAAGCCCGCCGGCTCGCCGAGGTAGAGCGGGACGCCGCCCTCCGCGTTCCAGTCGCCGGCCGAGTGGTCCGCCCCGGTCATCGTCACGCGGAGGCCGGCCGCTTCGACCGTGCCACCCTTGTTCATCCCGATCACCGCGTCGTTGCCGCCGGGGAGGCGTCGCCCCAGCCAGAGGCTCATCTCGTGGATGCACGGCCAGGCCGGCCGGAGGCGGCTGGCGAGCGCGACCGCGTCGCCCATGTGATCCCCGTGCCCGTGGGTCACGAGGAGGAGGTCGCAGCGGGTCACCGCATCGGCCGGTTTCGGGCTCTTCGGGTTGCCGAACCACGGGTCGAACAGGATCGTCTTGCCGCCCGGCGTCACCACCTCGACGCAGGCGTGGCCGTACCAGGTGATGCGGGTGTCGCGGTCGAGTGCCATCGGTTCACCTCCGCCTGCATCGTAGCGCTTGGCGGGGTCGCTCGGCCGTGCCCGCCGAGGTGGTGATATCCGAGCGCCGAGCGTCGGGCACGGACCGAGCGCCAGCGCCGGGCGGAGACGACGGAGGGCCGTCGCGGCCCCCGGGTGGGAGTTCGCGACGGCCCTCGCCGGACGTCCCGGGCGGTGATGACCGGCGAGCGACCCGCCGGGGGTGGTCGGACGGGCCGTCAGTTCTGGCCGGGCGCCGTGCAGGTGGCGCCTGCCTGGTCGGGCTCGCGGCAGCCGCCATCGCTCGTGATGGAGCCGGGGCCGGCAATGACCGCCTGGCGGGTCGCCTGGAGGACCGGCGTCCCGGTCTCGCTGCCGAGCCGGAGCTGGGCGATCGCGAGCCGCTGCAGGCCGAGGAACTCGCTCCGGCAGGCTCCGACGCCCGCCGCGTTCGCGGTGAACGTGCAGATGCCGGAGAAGGCGGTCGCGACGGCGAACCGGCCGCGGACGACCACGCTGTACGTCGCGTCCGGGGTCAGGCCGGTGAACCGGAACGCGGAGCTCCAGGCGGTGTCGGGCTCCTCGCCGCTGATGCCCTTGATGTAGTTGATGACCCCGCTGCCGGATGCACTCGGCGAGGGCGAGCCCGCGACCGGCTCGAAGACAAGCTTGTTGTTCGACTCGTGCGCCGCGAAGGCGCTCGCGGGCAGGACCAGCGCGAGTGTGAGCGCGGCGAAGACGACGAGTTTCCGCATGAACTGTTCCTCCAGGGACTGGGGTTGACGTGCCACACTTCGGTCGGCAACGGGCGATCGGTTCATCCGGCCGGCGAATGAACCGAACGGGCCCGAATGAGCGAAGACATGGATGATGGAAGAGCGTGAACAGGAGACGCGGCTCATCGGAGCGGTGGCCGCCGGCGACGATGCCGCCTTCGACGCGCTCTACGATCGCTTCGCCCGGCCGCTGTACGCCCTCGGGCTGCGGTGGCTCGGTGATGTGCAGGACGCCGAGGAACTCGTGCACGACACGCTCATCCGGGCCTGGCGCCAGGCCGAACGCTTCGATCCGACCCGGGGCCGGGTCGCCAGCTGGCTGTTCGGGATTGCCCGCCACGTCGCGACCGACCGGCTCCGCGACCGCGGCCGGCGACCGGTCGACGCGCTCGACGCGGCCGACGGTCTGGGCTGGGAGCTCGACACCGACGCCCTCGCCGACGCGTGGGACGTCGCGGCGGCGATCGAGCGCCTGCCGGCCGTCCAACGGGAGGTCCTCCTCCTTGCCTATCGCGAGGACCTCAGCCAGTCCCAGATCGCGGATGTCCTGGGCATCCCGCTCGGTACGGTGAAGAGCCGCACCTACCATGCGCTCCGAGCCGCGGCGAGCCTCCTGGAGTCCTCTCCGACCCCACCCCGCTCCGGCGCGGGGCCAGCTGCGACCCAGACGGAGGTGCGACGGTGACGGAGCCGCTCGACCACCGCGCCTGGCGTGAGCGGATCGCCGCGGCCGTCATCGAGCGCCGCCCGCTCGAACCCGACCTCGCGGACCACCTCGGGACGTGCGCGGCCTGCTCGGATGAGTGGCGACGCCTGGCCGGAGCGTCCGCTCGGCTGATCGCCGCGAGCCGGAGCCTGCCGCTCGACGCCGAGCCGCCGGATCGCCTTCGCGGACGGCTCATGGCGACGCGCCGACAGGTCGCCGCATCGGGTCGGGTGGAGGTCGCCCCCGCGCCGGAGCCCGCGACCGCCAGCGGGTCCCGCGGCTGGCGCGGATGGCGCGGATGGGCGGGCCGCCTCGCCTGGGGCGGCGTCGGCGCACTCGTGGGAGCTGCCTCGGTCGTGCTGGTTCTCGTCGTCGGCGGCCCCCGGGTCAGCCCGGAGCGGGTCACCCTGGCCGGCTCCTCGCTCGCTCCATCGGCGCTCGGCGCCGCCGTGCTCGACCGCCAGCCCAGCGGAACGGTCCGTGTCACCCTCGAGATGGCGGGCCTGCCGCGGTCCGGACCGCACGACTTCTACGAGCTCTGGCTCGTCGGTGACCAGGGTCGGGTCAGTGCCGGAACCTTCCGTTCAGACGGCTCGCCGATCGACCTGACCCTCGCCACGGCGGCGGACCCGGGGGCCTACCCGAGGATCGGGATCACGCTGGAGCCCGACGACGGGAACCCGGACGCCTCGAACGATCGCGTGGCGGGATCGAGCTGAGCCGTCGCGCTGCCGTCCGGCGCGAGTGCGCGACCGCCCCCGGCCGCGCCACCGAAGCGCCCGGTTCCCTGCTGCCCGCCCGTGCCCCATGCAGCAGGGGCATCGTTTCGAGCACCAGTGAGCGTGGGCGGACACCGGTTTCAACAGACTGACACCTTGGCCACGCTCGCCCGGACCCGGATCCATGCACCGGTCGCATCAGCCGGCCACATCCTGCGTCGCGCCGTGCCGGCCGTGCCGTGCCCGGCCACCGAGCGTCGGTCACCGTCGCCCTCGGCGCAGTCCGAATGGCGCGGATACACTCGCGACGTGCCTGCCCAGCGGATCGCCGAGAACCTCGCGTTCATCAACTGGACGGTGCTCGCCGGGCTGGGCGTGGGCGCCTTCGCGGCGGTGGTGCTCGCCCGCCTGCGGACCGACGCGACCCGTGGCTACCTCGCGTTCACCGCGTTCTGCGCGGCGCTCTTCGGGCTCCTGGCGTACCTCTCGGACGGCGCGCTCCCGACCGGCGCAGCAGGCGCGGCAGGCACCGGCGGCACCGCCGGGACCGCCGCCGTCCCGATCGACCCGACCTTCGACGCCGCCCGGGGCGCCTGCCTGGTCGCGTTCACCGCCGCCGCCTTCGCCTACACCGTCGTCCTCGCGCGGCGCGGCCGGGCGCCGCTTCTGGGAACGGGTGGCGTGGCGGCCGGGGTCGGCGCCTTCGCCTTCGGGGCGCTCGGCTGGGGCGGTGGCTTCCCGGCGCTCGTCCCGCTCCTCGTCCAGAGCCTCCTCCTCGCCGCGGCGACCGGCGGCGTGTTCGCCGCGATGATCCTCGGCCACTGGTACCTCGTCACGCCGAAGCTGCCGGAGGCGCCGCTCGTCCTCTTCTCCCGGCTCCTCCTCGGGATCGTCGGGCTCCAGCTCGCGTTCTTCGTCGTCTCGGTCGGCCTCGGCGGCGGTTCCGGCGGCGGGCCGTTCGCCCCGTTGACGGGCCCCTGGGCGCTGTTCGTCTGGCTCCGGCTCATCGTCGGGCTGGTCTTCCCGCTGATCGTCTCGTGGGCGGCGATCCAGACGGCGCGCACCCGCTCGATGGAGTCGGCCACCGGGCTGCTGTACATCAACGTCGGCACGATCGCCGCGGCGACGATCGTGGCGTCCGGCCTCTACTTCGGCGCCGGGCTGCTGGTCTGATCGAGGGAGGCACGAGATGAGCGCAGAGACGGGCTACGTCCCGAGCGTCGCGGACCGGCGCCACATCGAGGCGATCGCGACGCCGATCCACCCGGTCCTGGCCGCCATCGAAGCGGCCGCCGAGGCGCGCGACATCCCGATCCTGGACCGAGAGGCCGGCCGGGTCCTGGGGGTCCTCGCCGCGGGGCGGCGGCGCATCGTGGAGGTCGGCACGGCCTACGGCTACTCAACCCTGTGCATGGCGCTCGGGCAGTCGCCCGACGGGACGATCGCGACGATCGACCTGGACCGGGCGCGGACGGACCTCGCCCGGAGCTGGTGGCGGGAGGCCGGCATCGCCGACGAGCGGGTCGCCGTCGTCAACCGCCCGGCCCTCGAGGCCTTCGCGGCCGGCTCGACCGAGCCCGCCCTCGCCGGCCCGTTCGACCTCGCCTTCATCGACGCGCTCAAGGACGAGTACCCGGCCTACCTCGAGGCAATCGTCCCGCGACTGGCGCCGGGCGCGCTGGTCGTCGCCGACAACGTCCTGTGGTCCGGCCGCGTCTCGGGGGACCAGCCCACCACGGCCGGTGACGGCACGGACGCCCTCCGCGCGTTCGGGGCCGCCGTCCTGCGCGACCCGCGCTTCGTCGCGACGATCCTGCCGGTGGGCGACGGGCTCCTCGTCGCCGCGCTGCGGGGCTGATCGAGCGATGCGCGTCCGGGCTCGCCTGTTCGCGGTCCAGCGGGAGCTGGCGGGGACGCGTGAGGTTGCGCTCGAGCTGCCGGACGGTTCGACGATCGAGGATGGCTGGGCCGCGCTCGTCGGCCTGTTCCCGGTCCTGGCAGCCGGCCGCTCCTCGGTCCGCTTCGCCCGGAACGGCGAGTACGCCGACGCCGCCACGCCGCTCGCCGATGGCGATGAGCTCGCCTGCATTCCCCCGGTCAGCGGTGGGTCCGGGGAGTCACGCGACGACGCCGAGCCGAGCGACGACGCCGAGCCATACGACGACGCCGAGCCATACGACGACGCCGAGCCGAGCGACCGGCCGATCCGCATCCTGGAGCTCCGCGAACAGCCCTTCCCGGCCGACCTCGCCGACCAGCTGTCCGCCCGGCTGGCGACACCGGCCGACGGCGCGGTCGTGATCTTCGTCGGGCGGACACGCGTCTCCCCCGGGACGCCCGCGCCGGGCCAGGAGGCCGAGGCGGCGCGCCATGCCGGCCGGACCGTCGCCGCGCTCGAGTACGAGGCCCACGAGCCGATGGCCCTGGCCATCCTCGAGCGGATCGCCAACGAGATCGCCGAACGGTTCGGGGTCGTCCGTCTGGCGATCGTCCACCGGACCGGCCCGGTCCCGCTCGGCGAGACGAGCATCCTCGTGATCGCCGCCTCGCCCCACCGCGACGCCGCGTTCGACGCTGCCCGCTACGCGATCGACGAGACGAAGGCCCGGGCGCCGATCTGGAAGGCCGAGCGCTTCGCCGACGGCCACGTCTGGATCGGGGCGCCGGCGCGGACCGGACCTGAAGCCCCGTCCGCCGTCGAGCCCACCACCGAGCCCACCACCGAGCCCACCACCGAGCCCACCACCTCACCGCCACCGGAGGAGCCCGCGTGAAGGTCTACGTCAGCGTCGACATGGAGGGGATCGCCGGGGTCAACCACCCGAACCCGACCGGCCGCGACGACCGGGGCTACCCGAACGCGGTGGAGCTGATGACCGGCGAGGCCAACGCGGCGATCGAGGGTGCCTTCAACGGCGGCGCGACCGAGGTCCTCGTCAACGACAGCCACGGCGGGATGTACAACCTGAGCCAGCTCGGGCTCGACCCGCGCGCCCATCTCCTCCAGGGCCAGAAGGCCTGGTCGATGGTCGAGGGCGCCGGTCCGGACCGCGGCTTCGGGGTCGCGTTGTTCGTCGGCTACCACGCCCGGGCCGGCAATCCGAAGGGGACGATCGCCCACACGTACTCGGGCCGGGCCGTTCGCTCGACGCTGAACGGCCGCCCGGTGGGGGAGAGCGGGCTCAACGCGATCGCCCTCGGGGCGTGGGGCGTGCCGGTCGGGCTCGTGACCGGGGATGACGTGCTCGCCGCCGAAACGGCCGACTGGTTGCCGTGGGCCGAGCGGGTCGTGGTCAAGGAGGGGATCGGCCGGCACGCCGCCGCCTCGGTCCACCCCACGGTCGCCCGCGACCTCGTCCGGGCCGGGGCCGGGCGGGCCGTGCGCCGGGCGCTTGCCGGCGAGATGCGGCCGCTCGTGCTCGACCGGCCATACGTCGTCGAGGTGACGTACCAGAACGCCGTCCAGGCGGACTACGCGGCGATCGTGCCCGGCGCGGAGCGGGTCGGCGAGACGGGCGTCCGGTTCGCCTCGGACGACCCGGTCCTGGCCTACCGCGGGTTCCTGGCCGGCGTCCGGCTCGTGTCTCTTGTCGACTGAGCAAGGGCCGGGGGGCTCTCCGCGTTCCGGCCCGCCGCCCGCTCCGGCCCACGGTAGTCGTCCCGAATATCACCGCGATGATTAGCCGGCGCGTTGAGTGCTTCTGTAGCCGCGACTGCCTGCTGAGATACCACCACGATGAGTAGGAGCGACCTCAAGGGTCCGGGTACGGGCTCGATCAGCGCAGATCCGGGCCCCGACGGTCTCCAAGCGCGCCGGTTACTCATCCACTTGGCCATCCACGTGATATCGCAGGGGCCTGGTTACCGGAACTGCCCGCTCGGTGCCGCGGCTATCCTTGAGCGGTCGCTCGGCGAGGGACGCCGGGCCGCAGGCCGCCCACCGGAGACTCGAGTGCCGCCCGCCGCTCCGCCAACCACCTCACAGCCGGCCGCCCCGCGCCAGTGCGCCGGCGAGCTCGGCCGCGGGATCGCCCGGACCGGGGTGATCGAGCGCACGCTCGATCACCTCCGCGCTGCGGGCCGAGCCGGATGAGCCGGTCGGCAGACCTCGGTCCGATCGACCGGCTCAACGAGCTGGCCGAGACGCTCGCGGGCTCGTGGGGCGCCCGCGCCCGGAGCTGCACGACCGGCGGCCAGGAGCGGGCGATCCTGCGGATGCTCGGAGTGACCGGGCTCGACCGGTCCGGCCGCCCGCTCGCCGCGGAGGTCGTGGAGCGCTACGCCGGCGACCGACCGGACCGGCTGGCCGGCGGCGTCGCCCTCCCCTTCGCCGCGGCCCTCGTCGAGTACGACACTGCCCCGCAGGAACTCGCCCTCGACATCGCGTCCGGCGCCGTCGACCTCGCGCTCGAGGCGGAGGTCCTGCGCGACGCCGGCCGCCGCGCCGTCGCCGAGGACACCGCCCGGCGCCTCGCGGCGGTCGCTTTCGAGCGGATCGACGCGAACCGGACGGCCCGTCTCGAGCTCCTCGCGATGCTCGGGGATGCTGAGCGCCCGTGGGTCGGGGCCGCGCTCGGCGGCCAGAGCGTGGGAACGGGGGCCCGCGAGGCGGCCGCCCTGGTGAACGCCGGCGTCGACGTCGTCCGGGTGAGCATGCCGGCCGTGCGCGAGCTCGCGGAGCGGCTCCACGACGAGGGCCTCGAGGTCCCGTTCTGGCGGCCGCGGCCGCTCCCGGGCGTGCCGGCCACGCCCGAGGCCGGCGAGCTCGCTCCGCCCGGCAGCCAGCGCGGCCTGGTCGAGCTGCGCCAGGCGGTCGACGCGGCCGCCGCCGAGCGCCGCTCGTACGCGCGCCTCGCGACCCTCGCCCCGCCGCTCGGCGCGCCGGAGCAGGCCCTTGTTGCCGCGTTCGAGCGGGTGGACCTTGCGGTCACGGACGTCGTTGCGGAGATCGTCGACGGGAACGTGGACCCGGACCGCGCCGTCGCCGACCACGCCTTCGCCCACCGCCTCCTCGCCCGGTCCGGCGCGACCGTGCTCATCGGCGCGGGGCCGCTGGTCGTCGCGCCGGATCTCGCCCGCGGGGTTCCGTCGGATGCGACGACCCGGGCCGGCCGAGCGCTCGCGCTCCAGCTCGTCGGGGCGGCGCTGGCCCGGCTCGATGGCCTGCCCGCGGACCGGCTCCTCGTCGGGGCGCTCCCGGGCTGGCTTGCGGGCGAGCGCGCACCGGCGGCCGCGGCGATCGCCCAGGTCGTCCTCCGGCGGGCCCTCCTGCCCGACCACCCGCTCGCGTTCGAGGAGCCAGAGGTCGGGTCGGGATCGGCCGCCGTCTGGCCGGCGATCCTCGCGGCGGTCCTCCCGCTCGCGGGTCCGGCCGGGCTCATCGTCCGGGTCGGCCGTGTCGATGGCATCGCGGACGTCGCGAGCGCGACCCGGGCAGCGGCTGCTACGGCCGCGGAGGTGACCGGCTCGCTCGGACCGCTCGAGGCACGCGGCCCCGCCCTGGAGCTCGCCCGCGGGACCGTGGCCGTAGCCGTGGCGACGCTCGAGCGTCTCGCCGCCGAGGGCTGGCCGTGGATCCTCGGGGAGGCGCCGAACGGGCCGGGTCGGGGTCGACGCGGCGCCGACGCCGTCGCTGAGCGGACCGAGGCGTTCGACCCGTTCGCGTCGCCGCCGGGCATCGCCGGCCTCGCCTGACGCGCTGCCGCTCGTCCGGCCGTTCCACCGAGCGGGCGGGCGTGGCGGCCGGCCGAGCCTCCTGCGATGATGGCGCCACGTCAACCCTGTCCGACCACGACCACGACCGACCCTGCGTCCCATGCGAGGAGCGCCCGCGGATGACGATCGATCCTCTCGGCTACGGCGCCACGAGCTTCTGGCTCGAGACGTGCGACGACGACCTCACCCCGCGGACCCCCCTCGACGGCTCGGCCGACGTGGACGTCGCGATCCTCGGTGCCGGCTACACCGGGCTGTGGACCGCCTACGAGCTGCTGAGGCGCGACCCGGGCCTCAAGGTGACGATCCTCGAGCGCGAGATTGCCGGGTTCGGGGCCTCCGGGCGGAACGGCGGGTGGTGCGTGGCGGGCCTGCAGGCGAGCTGGGCGAACCTCGAGCGGCGCTTCGGGCGGGCCGGGATGACCGCGATCGAGGACGCGGTCGACAGCGGGGTCGACGAGATCGGCCGAGTCTGCGCGGAGGAGGGGATCGACGCCGACTACGTCAAGAGCGGCAGCCTCGTGGTCGCCCGCGGCCCGAGCCAGGTCCCGGCCATGGAGGCCCACTGGAGCGCGCTCGAGGCGGCCGGCCGGGCGGGTCACTACCGCCGGCTCGATGCCGCCGAGGCCAACGAGATGGTCCGGATCGATGGCTCCCGCGGCGGGATCTTCGGCACCCAGTACGCGTCGATGCATCCCGGCCGGCTCGTGCGCGGGCTGGCCCGGGCGGTCGAGCGCCGCGGTGGGGTCATCCACGAGCGGACGGCAGTCACGGACGTCCAACCCGGGAGCGGCGGCGGCCGGGTCCGGCCCGCGCTCCGGACCGCACGGGGTGAGGTCCGTGCCTCGACCGTCGTCCTCGCCGGAGAGGCCTACCTCACCCAGATTCCGAGGCTGCACCGCCAGCTCCTGCCGACGTACTCGCTCATCGTCCTGACCGAGCCGCTGTCCGACGCCCGGTGGGCCGAGATCGGCTGGCGCAATCGCGAGTGCGTGGCGTCGTACCGGATGTCGATCGACTACCTTACCCGGACCCAGGACGGCCGGATCCTGTTCGGCGGACGCGGGGCGCCGTACCGCTTCGGGTCGCGGATCGAGCCGGAGTACGACCGCGACGAGCGGACCCACGCGAGGCTGCGGCGAATGGTCGAGGCCTGGTTCCCGGGCCTGGTCGGGATCCGCTTCACCCACGCCTGGGGCGGCCCGCTCGGCTTCCCGCGCGACTGGCTTCCGACGTTCTCGCACGACCCGCAGACGGGGATCGCCTCCGGCCGCGGCTACACCGGCCACGGCGTCGCCACCGCGAACCTTGCCGGCCGCGTCCTGGCCGACCTCATCACCGGCGCGCAGACCGAGCTCTCGGCGCTGCCGCTGGTGAACCACCGCTCGCCCGACTGGGAGCCGGAGCCACTCCGCTGGCTCGGTGTCCGCTTCGCCCAGGAGTCTCTCCTGCGCCTCGATGCGAAGGCCGAGCGGACGGGCGTGCCGCCGAGCGGCAAGAGCCTCGCCGAGCGCCTGGCGGCGCGGTAGGGGCTCAGCGGACCCGCCGCGCCCTCCGCGTTCCGGCGTGGCGTCGACCACGGGACGCCGCCTGGCGAAAGGGTAGCGCCCCGTGCGGGCGGTCCGCCATCAGTCGATGATGGGCCGTCTCGGACGGGCGCCCGGTCGCGCCGCCGGCTGGTGGGCCAGGCCGCGGTCGAGGGCGGTGACCGCCGCGGCCAGGACCACCCCGGCGATGCCCAGGGCGATGGCGGCCTCGAACCCTGCTGCCGCGACGACCGGTGCGCCGCCGATGCTGCCCAGCGAGAGGGCGCCGGCGAGGGCGCCCGAGAAGAGCGAGAACGCGCTGCCACGGTCCGCGTCCGAGCTCCGCCGCGACAGCTCGAGGAGGAGCGGCGTCAGGACGAGCCCGCCACCGAGGCCGCCCGCCAGCCCGGAGACGAGGAGGACCGTCGTGGTCGGCGACGGCAGCAGGAGGACCAGCGCGAGCGCCGTCAGGCCCAGCCCCGCTCCGACGAGCCAGCGCCCGGCCACCCGGTCCGCCAGCCAGCCCGAGGGCACCCTGATGAGGACGATCCCGAGTCCGTCGGCGACGAAGAAGAGGCCGATGTCGGCGCCGGCGGCCTCCGCCCGCTGGGGCAGGTAGGCGGTCACCACGCCCCAGTGGGCGACGTACAGGAGGGTGATGGCCAGGAGCGGCCCCCAGCTCCGCCTGAACGCGAAACCGAACCGGCGTCCGGCCGTCTCCATCCGGGGGGCCGTCTCGGCGGCCGTCTCGGCGGCGATCGCGCTCGCCGAGCGGAACGGCAGGCGCTGGATGAGGAGGATCCCGCCCGCGACGAAACCGATGGCCAGGACCGCGACCCCCTCGAGCGACGTCGCCCGGAGGACCGTCAGCGACAGCGGCGGGAGGGCGAGCAGGGTCAGGTTCTGGGCGGTCCCGGTGACCGCCAGGCTGATGCCCCGCCGGGCGATCGGTACGAGGCGCGGCACGAGCGACAGCGCCGCCGGGAGGCACATCGCGATGCCGATGCCCTGCAGGATTCGGACCGCCACGAAGGGCAGCGTGGAGCCACCCGGCTCGACACCCGGCAGGAGCACGATCAGCGACGCGAGGGCGTAGGCGAGCGCCCCGACGTGAAACAGCCGGACCCCGCCGAACCGGTCGAGAAGCGATCCGCCGACGAAGGCGGCGGGCACCTGGACGAGCGCCGCAGACCCGACGATGAGCCCGATCGTCGGGTCGGGCACCCCGCCGGCCGAAAGGGCGAGTGGCAGCGAGGCCGTGTAGGCATGGAACCCAGCCTGGGCCGCGAACAGGGCGAGGGCCAGGCGGAGCACGAGGCAGAGGATAGTCCCGGCGGCGGTCGCCCGGAGCGCGGGACCCGGTCGCACCACCCGGCGGCGGTCGGGTACGCTCTGGCCTCCATGGGCGGGCGCGAACGGCCGGCGGTGGCCACGGTCGCCCCTCCGAGTGAGGTGCAGGTTGGACGACGACATCCGCTCCCTGTTCGCGCCGGCGCCCGGGATGGCCTACCTGGACTCGGCCACGTACGGCCTGCCGCCCGAGCCGACGATCCGGGCGATGCGCCGGGCCCTCGACGCCTGGCAGACCGGGACGGCCGACTGGCAGGCCGACTGGGACCGGCCGGCCGAGGCGGCCCGGGCGTCCTTCGCCCAGCTGATCGGGTCGTCGTCCGACCGGGTCGCGCTCATGCCGGCCGTCTCGGTCGGCGTCGGCCTGGTGGCGGCCGCGCTCGGACCCGGTGACGAGGTCGTCGTGCCGGCGGACGAGTTCACCTCGACCCTCTTCCCGCTGCTCGTCGCCGGAGAGCGTGGCGCGGTCGTGCGGGAGGTCGCCTTCGAGCGGCTGCCCGAGGAGATCGGGCCACGCACGACCCTCGTGGCCTTCAGTCTGGTCCAGATGCAGACCGGTCGAGTGGCCCCGCTCGCGGCGATCCTCGAACGCGCTTCGGCCTTCGGGGCGAAGGTGCTCGTCGACGTCACCCAGGGCGTCCCGTTCGTGCCCCTTGCCGGGCTGGTCGAGCGGATCGACTACCTCGTCTGCGCCGCGTACAAGCACCTCCTCTGCCCGCGCGGTGTCGCCTTCCTCGCCGTCCGGCCGGAGCGCCTGGCGGGCCTGGCGCCGCTCGACGCCAACTGGCGGGCCGCGGACGAGCCGTACGGGCGCTACTTCGGCGGCCCGCTCACGCTCGCGTCCGGCGCGGCGCGCCTCGACGTCTCGCTCGCCTGGCTGCCCTGGGTCGGGGCCGTCGAATCACTCCGGCTGCTCGAGGCCTGGGCGCCGACCGGGGCCTTCGAGCACGCGCTCGGGCTCGCCCGGGAGCTGGCGGGCCGGCTGAGGGTCCCGTGGGGCGGGGCGTCGCTCGTCTGCGCCCCGATCCATGACGCCGATGCCGCGGGGTCGGCGCTGCGCGAGGCGGGCGTCCGGGCGGCCGTCCGCGGGACGGCGATCCGCTGCTCGACCCACGTCTACACGAGCCGCGAGGACATCGAGCGAGCCGCCGAGGCGATCGCCCCGTTCGTCGCGAGGTAGGCCCGTCCCACCGTCCGCGCGCGTACGATGCGGCGATGGACCTCATCGACCTCCGCTCGGACACCGTCACGAAGCCGTCTCCCGCGATGCGCGCCGCGATCGCGGCCGCCGAGGTGGGTGAGGACCAGTACGGCGAGGACCCGACGGTCAACCGCCTCCAGGAGCAGGTCGCCGCGATGCTCGGGATGGAGGCGGCCCTCTGGCTGCCGAGCGGGACGATGGCCAACCAGGTTGCCCTGCGGCTCCTCACCCGACCGGGCGACGACGTCGTCGTCTCCCGCGAGAGCCACGCCGTGTGGCACGAGACCGGGGCCTCGGCCGCGAACGCCGGCGTCCAGTTCACGGAGATCGGGGCCGGCGGCGTCTTCACCGCTGAGGACTTCCTGGCCGCGCTCAAGCCGCGCGGCCACCTGCTCTATCCGCCGACGACCCTGGTTGAGATCGAGAACACCCACAACCGGGCCGGCGGGGTCGTCTTCCCGCAGGAGCACGCCGAGCGGATCTGCGCCGCTGCCCGCGAGCACGGGGTCGCGAGCTACCTCGACGGCGCCCGGCTGTGGAACGCCGCGATCGCATCCGGCCGGATCGTGGCCGAGCTCGCCGCGCCGTTCGACCTCGTGTCGGTCGCCCTGTCCAAGGGTCTGGGCGCGCCCGGCGGGTCGCTCCTCGCCGGCTCCCGGGAGCTGGTCGAAGCGGCCGTCCGCTACCGGCGGATGCTCGGCGGGGGGATGCGCCAGGTGGGCATCTTCGCCGCCGCTGGGCGGTACGCCCTCGAGCACAACCTGGACCGCCTCGCCGAGGACCACGCCAACGCCCGGCTCATGGCGGACACCCTGGCGGCCAGCCCGGCGATCGAGCTGGACCCGGCCGCCGTCCAGACGAACATCGTCGTCTTCCACCTCGCTCCGGAGGCGCCCGACGCGGCAACCGTCGTCGCCTGGGCGCGTGAGCTCGGCGCCCTCGTATTCGCCTTCGGCCCGCGGACGATCCGCGCCGTCACCCACCTCGACGTGACCCGCGACCAGTGCGCCCGGGCCGCCCGGATCCTCGTCGAGGCCGCCAAGCCCGTGCTCTAGCTGTGCCATCCGGATACGTTGTTGACGAGCGCGGTCATCGGCACCTGTACCCGGCTCGACCCCGTCGGCGGACCTGGGCGATGCGGCTGCTGCATGGAATCACGCTCGGCCGCGCTCGGCCACGGCGCAGGATCGACAGAACGGCACCCTGGTCACGCTCGGCCGGTCAGCGATCCATGCGTGGGCCGCATAACCGCCCCCGCGCCAACAACCTGTTCGTGAATCACACCCAGTCCGATCCTTTCACTCGCATCGCCAGACTGAACGGATTGGGCAATGACGCGCAACGAACCGTTCAATGTCAAGCGGAGAGTGAACGGAACCGGCAGGTCGCGCGGAGAGCCGGGGTCAGCGAGCCCGCAGGCCGCCATCGACGAGGACCGTCTCGCCGGTCGTGTAGGCCGCCTCGTCCGAGGCGAGGAAGCAGATCGTCGCGGCGACCTCGTCCGCCGTCCCAAGCCGCCGCAGCGGGACGGCGGCGTCGAGCCAGGCGGCACCCGCGGCCGGGTCGTCCATCAGCCGGAGCATCGGCGTGGCGATCACCCCGGGCGCCACGGCGTTGACCCGGATCCCGAGCGGCGCCCACTCCACGGCCATCTGCTTGGTGAGCACGACGACGGCGGCCTTGCTCGCGTTGTAGGCGCCGCTCGGCTCGGTCTCCGACCCGGCCCAGGCCGCCACCGAGGCGAGGTTGACGATCGCGCCTCGCCCACCGGCCGCGGCGATGGCGCGGACCGCCGCCCGGGCGACGAGGAACGTGCCGCGGAGGTTGATCCCGAGGACCTCGTTCCACTCGGCGCCGCTCGTCTCGAGGAGCGAGCGGACCCGGTAGATGCCGGCCGCCTGGACGAGGACGGTCGGCGCTCCGCCCAGGGCCTGCCCGGCGGCCTCGACCGCGGCTTCGACGGCGGGCTCGTCGGCGACGTCCACGGTCAGCGGCACGAACGTCTCGACGGTGGGCCCGGCACCGGCCCCGGCCCCGGCCAGCGCCGCTCGGGCCCGCTCGAGGCCGGCAGCGTCCCGGTCCAGGCCGGCCACCCGGGCGCCCTCGGCAATGAGCCGCCGAGCCACCGCGAACCCGATCCCCGAGCCCGCGCCGGTCACGATCGCCCGTGCCCCGGCGAAGCGTCCGGCCGTGGTCAGGCCTCCCGGAAGACCAGGTCGTGCTCGCGCACGTGATCGGTGACCTGGAGGGCGACGTCATCCCCCGGCGCGGCCTGCTCGACGCTGCGGTGCTCGACCTCCATCGAGGCGACGGCCTGGACGAGGTCCGTCGTGTGGCCGCGCACATGGATCCGATCGCCCACCTTGAGCGGGGCGGTCAGCGTGACCGCGGCGACCGAGAGGTGGCTGAAGTAGTGGGTCACGCGGCCGATCGCATCGGCCGGATCGTGCTGTTCGGACATGAGGCACCTCCAACGCGCCCACGCTACAACGCCGGCGTCGATCGGGGAAGACCCTCGCTGGCCGCCGGGGACGCTCCGGTCTCGGTCGACCCGACGCCCGGCAGCACGCTGCGCAGGAGCCGCTCCATCCGGGCGTGGTGGGAGCCCCGCCAGTAGATCGCCCCGCAGCTCGGGCAGCGGCGGAACTCGGGCTGTTCGCCGAACACGCGGGGCGGCACCTGGTCCCTGACCGACGTCCGCTCGGCGGCCTCCAATGCGCCGTTGCAGCGCAGGCAGCGCCCGAACGGTCGGGCGGCGGCCGCCAGGTCGAACCGCTCGATGACCTCGGCGAGCTGGTCGTGCGGCCGGTCCGAGCGGACGAAGTAGCCCCGCGCGACGATCCCCCGCTTCAGGAGGCCGTGGTCGCGGGTGAGGAGCACCCGGTCGTCGGCGGCCGACCGCCGGGCAAGCTCCGGGTCGGCCGCGCGGTTGTCGTAGGCCGTGTCGAAGCCGCACATCCGCAGGTACGCGGCCAACCGCCCGAGGTGGCCGTCCACGACGAAGCGCAGCGCCGTGACCGGCAGCGCCGGCGGCGCGACGCCGACCACGGCCCCGAGCTCGATCGAGTGGAACGGCGGGAAGACCGCCACCCGATCTCCGGGCGAGACCCGGAAGGCGAAGGCCACCGGCTCGCCGTTGACGACGACCAGCCCGATCTCCGGATGCGGCACCCCGATCGCCTCGATGACGTCCTTCACGGCCGGCGTCCCGTGGAGCGCCCGTCGGAGCGTCGTCTGGCGCAGGGCCACGGGCAGGAAGTCGTTCAGCGGCCCGTAGAAGCGGAACTCCGCGCGCCCGCGACCGGGGAGTTCGAGTTCGATCGGTCGAGATGGCATGGAGCCATCGTGCGGCGAGGACGGCCACCGCGCCAGCCCCGAATGGGGTCGACATCACGGTCCATCAGGTCTTCTCGGTCGGGACGCGCTGCGCGATCAGGCCCTGTCAGCCCGGGTTGGGTGCGATCAGGTACCACGTTCGGATGGCCCCCTTGCCCTTGACCTCGACCAGACCTCGGGGCTCGCACACGAAGTCGTCCTTCAGCAACTCGTAGGTCGCCTCGGCGATCTGGACCTGGCCCGGGGTTCCGTGCGACTCCATCCGGCTGGCGGTGTTGACGGCATCGCCCCACAGGTCGTAGATGAACTTCCGGCGCCCGATCACGCCCGCGACCACCGGCCCCGAGTTGATCCCGATCCGCAGCTCGAGGGCGCGTCCGTCGTCGCGCGAGTGGTTCGCGACCAGGTCGCGCATCTCGAGGGCCATCGAAGCCAGGATGTGGGCGTGGTCCGTCCGGCGCCGCGGGACGCCCGACGCGACCATGTACGCGTCGCCGATCGTCTTGATCTTCTCGAGGTCGTAGCGATCGACCAGCCCGTCGAAGTCGGTGAACAGCCGGTCGAGCAGGCTCACCACCTCGGACGCCGACAGGCGCGCCGAGAGCGGGGTGAAGTCGACCACGTCGGCGAACAGGATGCTGGCCTCGTCAAACTGTTCGGCGATCTGGCGCGAGTCCGCCTTCAGGAGCTCCGCGATCTCGGGCGGCAGGATGTTGAGGAGGAGCCCGTCCGCCTTCTGCTGGGCGTCCTCGCGCTGGCGGGCGAAGGTCGCGAGCAGGACGAAGGCGATCAGCGAGACCGCCCCGATGTTCATCGCCAGCAAGGCGAGCAGCAGGCCCTCCGGAAGCGTGGCGGCCACGGGACGAACGAGGGCGGACAGCGGCGTTGTTGCTGCCAGGAGGATCGCGAAGGCAAGGAACCAGCGCCACGCCCGGCGCGGGCTGTCGAACGTGACGGCGCCCAGGGCGGCTAGGAGCGACCAGAGGATCACCCCACCCGAGGCGGCGAGGCCTCCGAGGGACAGCGTCAGCAGGAACGGGGTACCGAGGATCAGGAGCAGCTGGGACCGGCGCAGCAGTGCGTAGCTCCCGGTGACGCTGAACGCGGCGAGGCTGGCGAGCGAACCGACCACGTACGTCCACGGCAGGAGCGCGGCGCCCCGTTCGCCGGCGGCCCAGTACAGGGCGCCCCAGATCACCCCGGCCGGGAGGACCATGAGTGCCACCGTGACGAGCAGCGCCTTGCGCAGCCGAAGCTCGACGGGATCGCCCGGAGCTGCCCCGATCCCGGAGACGAGTTGGATCGCACGACGCCCAAGGGTGCGCATCGCGGGCAAGCCTAGCAGGTGCCCCGAGCTCGCCGGTCACCGACCAGCGCTGATAGCATCGCTGACGTGACCCACGTGACCCTGCCGACCGCGAGGAATGCATGACGCCAACCCAGTACGACTTCGTCATCGTCGGCGGCGGCTCGGCCGGCAGCGCGCTCGCGAACCGGCTGAGCGCCGACCCCGCGAACGCGGGTGCTGGTCCTGGAGGCGGGCCGACCCGACTACCGCTGCGACGTCGTTCATCCACATGCCGGCGGCGCTCACCTTCCCGATCGGCAGCCGGTTCTACGACTGGAAGTACGAGTCGGAGCCCGAGCCGTTCATGAACGGCCGGCGGATCTACCACGCCCGCGGCAAGGTGCTCGGCGGCTCGTAGCAGCATCAACGGGATGATCTTCCAGCGCGGCAACCCGCTCGACTACGAGCGCTGGGCGGCCGATCCCGGGCATGGAGACGTGGGACTACGCCCACTGCCTGCCGTACTTCAAGCGGATGGAGACGCTGCCTCGCCGCCGCGCCGGACGACGCGTTCCGCGGGCACGACGGGCCGCTCGTCCTGGAGCGCGGACCGGCCACCAACCCGCTGTTCGGGGCGTTCTTCGAGGCCGTCCAGCAGGCCGGCTACCCGCTCACCGACGGACGTCAACGGCTACCGCCAGGAGGGCTTCGCGCCGTTCGACCGCAACATCCAGCGCGGCCGGCGCCTGAGCGCGGCCCGCGCCTACCTGCATCCCGTGATGCGCCGCCCGAACCTGGAGGTGCGAGACGCGGGCGTTCGTGACGCAGGTCCTGTTCGAGGGCAAGCGGGCGGTCGGCGTGGAGGTCGCGCATGGGAACGGGCCGGCCCGCCAGGTGCGCGCCGGCGAGGTCATCCTGTGCGGCGGGGCGATCAACTCGCCGCAGCTCCTGCAGCTCTCCGGCGTGGGCAACGCGGACGAGCTCGAGGCGCTCGGGGTCGACGTCGTCCACGACCTGCCCGGGCGTCGGCGAGAACCTCCAGGACCACCTCGAGGTCTACATCCAGTACGCCGAGCAGGCAGCCGGTGTCCGATGCAGCCGTCGCTGCAGAAGTGGCGGCGGCCGTGGATCGGCTTCCAGTGGCTCTTCCTGCGCCGCGGCCCGGGCGCCACCAACCACTTCGAGGGCGGCGGCTTCGCCCGCGAGCAACGACGACGTCGCCTACCCCAACCTGATGTTCCACTTCCTGCCGCTGGCGATCCGCTACGACGGCTCGGCCCCGGCGGGCGGCCACGGCTACCAGGTCCACATCGGGCCGATGTACTCCGACGCGCGCGGCTCGGTCAAGATCACGAGCGCCGACCCGCGCGGTCCACCCGGCCCTGCGGTTCAACTACCTGTCGACCGAGCAGGACCGGCGCGAGTGGGTGGAGGCGATCCGGGTCGCCCGGCGCATCCTCAACCAGCCCGCCTTCGAGCCGTACAACGCCGGCGAGACCTCGCCCGGACCCGGCGGTCGAGACGGACGAGCAGATCCTCGACTGGGTGGCCCGGGACGCGGAGACCGCCCTCCACCCGTCGTGCACCTGCCGGATGGGCACCGACGAGCGCTCCGTGGTGGACCCCGCGAGCATGCGCGTCCACGGCCTCGACGGGCTGCGCGTGGTGGACGCCTCGGTGATGCCCTACGTCACCAACGGCAACATCTACGCCCCGGTGATGATGGTCGCCGAGAAGGCCGCCGACCTGATCCTGGGAAACGCCCCGCTGCCGCCGTCCACGGCTGAGTTCTACCGCCACCGGGCCGCCGGGCGGGTCGCGCCACCGTGAGCCTGTCACTTGCGCAAATACGCAACTCATGCCAGGCTGAGTCCCCGCCCGGGCAGACCCGCCACGCATCGCAGAGGTGATCAGATGACGAGACTCACGAGCTTCACGTTCGGTACCCGCCTCGCCGGATCGGTGGCCGACATCCGTCCGCGCGTGGAAGCCGCGCTCAAGGCAGAGGGCTTCGGCATCCTGACCGAGATCGACGTGCAGGCGACGCTGAAGGCGAAGCTCGGCGTCGACCGACCGCCCTACCTGATCCTCGGCGCCTGCAACCCGCCGCTCGCCCATCGGGCGCTCGAGGCCGACCCGTCGGTCGGCGCGCTCCTGCCCTGCAATGTCGTCCTGCGCGAGGACGGGGCAGACACGATCGTCGAGGCGATGGACCCGATGGCCGCCCTCGGCATCGTCGAGAGCGCGGGGATCCGCCCGGTCGCCGAAGAGGCGACGGCGCGCCTCGAGCGCGTGATCGAGGCCCTGGCGGCTCGGACATAGCTCCGCTCGGCTGGCGACTTCGGCTGCGAGCGCGCGGCGGAGCGTGCGCCGTTCCCGCCTGACCGCCGCTCCGAGACCCCGCGGGGCCGGCCATGCGGCCCATGCATGGATCGGCGACCGAGCGAGCGTGGCCATCGGGCCGTTTCGTCGGTTCCGGGTCGTGGCCAAGCACGGCCGACCGCAATCTCATGCTGCAGCTGCATGGGCCGGGCCCGGCGAGGGCGAGACGCGCTGCCCGGCACGGCGCGGCGCGGCGTCCGAGCATGGCCTATCGTCATGCCGCCCGAACCCGACCGAACCCGCGCGTGTCGCGGTCACGCGGCAACGCGCGGATCGCGCCCACGTCCAGACCGGTGCTCAGCAGGGAGACTGAACGATGCGGACCCACGCACGGGTGGTGGTCATCGGCGGAGGCGTGGTCGGGTGCAGCCTCCTCTACCACCTGGCCAGGCTGGGCTGGCGAGACACCCTGCTCCTCGAGAAGAACGAGCTGACGGCCGGTTCCACCTGGCACGCCGCCGGCCTGTGCACCCAGTTCAGCGCGAGCCTGAACATCACCCGCCTCCTGATGTACGGCGTCGACCTGTACCAGCGCCTGGAGGCCGAGACCGGCCAGGCCGTCGACTTCCACGAGGTCGGCAGCGTCCGTCTGGCAACGGTGCCCGACCGGCTCGATCAGTACCTCGACGCGCGCGGTCGAGCGCGGATCGCCGGGCTCCCCTTCGAGGTCATCGGGCCGGACGAGGTCGGCCGGCTCTGCCCCATCGTCTCGCTCGACGGCGTCCTCGGCGGCGCCTGGACGCCGACCGACGGCTACGTGGATCCGAGCGGCGTGACGCAGGCGCTGGCGAAGGGCGCTCGCGACCTCGGAGCGGAGATCCGCCGCCACACGCCCGTCCGGGCGCTGCACATGAAGCCGAGCGGCGAGTGGGAGGTCGTGACCGACGAGGGCACGGTCACCGCCGAGATCGTGGTCGATGCGGGCGGGATCTGGGGCCGGGAGATCGGTGAGCTGGCCGGCATCGAGCTGCCGATCGTGCCCATGGAGCACCAGTACCTCGTCACGGACGCCATCCCGGTCCTCGCGGCGCCGCATCGCGAGCTGCCGGTCATCCGCGACGTCGAGGCCTCCTTCTACGTGCGCGAGGAGGCGGGCGGGTTGATCCTCGGCCCGTATGAGCAGAACCCCAAGCCATGGTCCGCCCACGGGATTCCGCCCGAGTTCGGCCAGCAGCTGCTCTCGCCGGATCTCCCCCAGATCGAGCGGATCATGGACCTGGCGCAGTCGCGGATCCCGGTTCTCGCCGATGCCGGGCTCAAGCGGGTCGTCTGCGGGCCGACCAGCTACACGCCAGACGGCAACGCCCTCATGGGCTGGGTTCCGGGACTGCGCAACTTCTTCGTCCTCGCCGGCTTCAGCTACGGGATCGTCCAGGCGGGCGGCGCGGGCCGCTCCGCCGCCGAGTGGATCGTCGAGGGCCAGACCGGCGACGACCTGTGGGAGCTCGACGTGCGCCGCTTCGGCCCGCACGCGGCCGCGCTCCCGCACCTGATCGCCCGCGCGAGCGAGGTCTACGAGCGGGAGTACGCGATCCCGTACCCGTTCGAGGAGCTGCCGGCCGGCCGGTCGCTCAAGACCGACCCGCTCTACGACCGCCTCGCGGCGCGTGGCGCGGTCTTCGGGGCGCGCAACGGCTGGGAGCGCCCGCTCTGGTTCGCGCCGCCGGGAGTCGCCACCGGCGACGAGCCGACCTTCCGCCGTCCCGGCTGGCTGCCGTACGTGGCCGCCGAGTGCCGCGCCGTACGCGAGCGGGCCGGCCTCCTCGACATGACGAGCTTCGCCAAGTACGAAGTGAGCGGGCCGGGCGCCGAGGCGTTCCTCGACCGACTCTGCGCGAACGCGCTGCCGAGGCAGGGCCGGATCGCGCTGACCCAGATGCTCACCCCGCGGGGCGGGATCGAGTGCGACCTGACGGTGACCCGCCTGGCGCCCGACCGCTTCTATCTCATCACCGCCGCCGGTACCGAGACGCACGACCTCGAGTGGATCGAACGGCACCTGCCGCTCCACGGGAGCGTCGTCGTCGAGAACGTCACCGACCGCTGGGGGGTCCTGGCGATCGCCGGACCGCGGTCGCGCGAGATCCTCGAATCCGTGTGCGACGACGACCTCTCGGCCGGGGCCTTCCCGTTCATGGCGGCACGCGAGATCCGGCTGGGGTCGGTCCCGGTCCGGGCGCTGCGAGCCACCTACACCGGCGAGCTCGGCTGGGAGCTCCACCACCCGATCGGGTCGTCCCCGACGCTCTACGAGCTGCTCGTTGACGCCGGCCGTCCGTTCGGGCTCGTCGATATCGGCTACCGCGGGCTCGAATCCCTCCGGCTCGAGAAGGGCTACCGGCTGTGGGGCGTCGACATCACGCCCCAGTACACGCCGCTCGAGGCGGGCCTCGACCGGTTCGTGCGGTTCGACAAGGGGGACTTCATCGGCCGCGACGCGCTCCTGCGCCAGCGCGACGCCGGGATCGCCCGGTCGCTGGCGTGCCTAACCATCGACCTTGATCCCGCCGATGACCTGTTCCCGCGCGGGGGCGAGCCGATCCACGTGGGGGAAGCGCTCGTCAGCTACCTGCTCGCGGCCGACCGGGGGCACGCCGTGGGCGAGACGATCGGGCTCGCCTATCTGCCGTCGTCGCTCAGCGTGCCGGGGACTCGCCTCGAGGTCGAGATCCTCGGGGAACGGCGCGGAGCGTCGGTCGTCGCGGCGCCACTCTACGACCCGAGCGGCGCACGGATGCGGGCATAGGCCGAGCGGTCAGGCGCCGGTCGGCGGGTCGGCGTCGGCGTCGGCGTTTCCGAGAGGAGCCGGTCGGCCCGGGCGGTGCGCCGGTAGCGCTCGTCGTCGACGGTCGCCAGCCCGCCCTCGAGCGCCTCGCGCAGGGAGCCGCGGACCCGGAAGAGCGGCAGGTCGGTGGCCGCCGACAGCTCGGCCGGCCCGAGGCCGGCCGGCGCGTCGTGGCCGGGCAGAACCGCCAGCAGGCGACGCCCGCTGAGACTCAGCGACCCGTCCGGGTTCAGGCAGGCCATCTCAGCCCTTGGCGCCGGAGCCGCCCTCGCTGGTGGGCGCCGGCTTCTTGGTGAAGTACCAGTCCCGCGTGCCGGGCATCCCCTCGGCCACCCGCTGGGCGGCCATCTCGCTCGTCGCGGGGGCGGGCAGGATGACCTCGCCGCCCGGCGTCCAGTCGGCCGGCGTCGCCACCTTGAACGTGTCGTTGAGCTGCAACGCGTCGATCACCCGCAGGATCTCGGCCATGCTGCGGCCGGTCGTGAGCGGGTAGTAGATCATCGCCCGGACCATGCCCATGGGGTCGATGATGAAGACGCACCGCGAGGCTTCCGTCTTCGACTCGCCGGGCATGATCATCCCGTACGTCTCGGCCACCTTGCGGTCGAGGTCGGCGATGATCGGGAAGGGCACCTGCACGCCCATCTTCTCCTCGATGTTGCGCGCCCACGCGATGTGGCTGTAGACGCTGTCGATCGAGAGCCCGAGCAGGTCGACGCCGCGCGCCTGGAGGTCCGGATGGATGCGGGCGAAAGCGATGAACTCGGTCGTGCAGACCGGGGTGAAGTCGGCCGGGTGGGAGAAGAGGATCAGCCAGCGGTCGCGGTAGTCGCCCAGGCGGATCGTGCCGTGGGTCGTGACCGCCTCGAAGTCGGGGGCCGGCTGGCCCAGGCGGGGCAGGCTCGTGGCCGGCGCCCCGGCACCGGCGGGAAGGGTGGACTCAGACATGCTGTCACTCCTGCTGGCAGCGGCGGCTGGGCGCCCGAACGGGCGGGGCGAACGCCACCCCGCGCTGCCACCGATGATTTTACCGCGCAAACGTCCCTTGGAGACCGCCACGATCGCCTGGCGAACTGGCGGCTGCTCCAGGAGCTCGCCGGCCTCCGCTAGCTGTGATTCCCGCGCACGTTGTTGACTGGCACGGTCATCGGCACCTGTGGCGGACCCCGCGACCCGCTCGCGTGACACGCCCCGCGGCCGCGCCGGCGGACCTGCCGGCGGACCTGGTCTATGCGGCTGCTGCATGGAATCACGCTCGGCCGCGCTCGGCCGCGCTCGGCCGCGCTCGGCCACGACTCAGGATCGACAGAACGGCACCCTGGCCACGCTCGGCCGATCAGCGATCTATGCGTGGGCTGCATGACCGCCCCGCGGACGCCGGAAGGCCGCCTAGCGATTGCGCTCCGAGCGGACGAAGAGCGTCGTCCCGACGACGATGAAGACCGCGAACGACGCCCCGATGACCGAGAGGTTCGCCGCCGCGCTCGAGACTTCGACACGCACGCCTGCGGGCTGGAAGCCGTAGTAGACGTTTCGCAGCAGGTCGACGGCGTAGCGCATCGGCGCCACGCGCGACAGGAGGTCGAGGAACCAGGGCAGGTTCTGGAGCGGGTTGAAGACGCCGGCCAGGAAGAACTGCGGCAGCATGACGAACGGGAAGATCTGGTTGGCCGTTCTCTGGCTGCCGAGGTTGGACAGGACGAGGATCCCGAACGCGCCGCCGAAGACGGCGATGATGCACACGACGGGGACGAGCGCGACGAGGGTCGCGACCGAGAGCGGTACTCCCAGCAGGAACCCCACCGCCACGATCGCGACCGCCTGCGGCAGCGCCACGAGCGACTCGCCGAGGATCTTGCCGATGACGATCGAGTAGCGCGAGATCGGCGAGACGAAGATCTCCTGGCTGAAGTCCTCGTCGCGATCTGCGATGAGCGAGATCACGCCGAGCGCCGCCGACTGCCAGACCGTCTGGGCGAGGACGCCGGTGAACACGAAGGTCTGGAGGTTCAATCCCCCGGGTGAGCCGAACCCGGCCTGGAGAGCCGGCCCGAGGAGGGCGATGAGCAGCAGCGGGAGCGCGAAGTCGGCGACGATCCGGGCTCGGTCGCGGAGCAGCTTGACGAAGTCGCGGTGGGCGATCACGAGGACCGCCGAAAGCTCACCCATCGGCCGTCCTGCTGACGATCTCGAGGTACGCATCCTCGAGGCTCGGCGCGTGGGTCCGGACGACCGTCAGCGGCGTCTCGATCGCCTTGAGGGCCGCGTGCGTGCTCCGACCATCGAGCGAGAGCTGGAACGGGCCGTCACCCGAGTGCGAGAGTCCCAGGCGGTCGAGCTCGAGGCGAAGGTGCGCCCGATCATCGGCGTCGACGACGAGGTACGCGCGGGCGAGCTCGGCCTTGAGCGATGCCGGGCTGCCGTGGGCGACGACCCGCCCGTGGTCGATGACGCAGATCCGGTCGGCCTGCTCCGCCTCCTCGAGGTAGTGGGTGGTCAGGAAGATCGTCGTGCCGCTCTCCCGGCGCACGGTCGCGAGGTGGTTCCAGAGCGTTCGCCGGCTCGGCGCGTCGAGGCCCGCGGTCGGCTCGTCGAGGAAGAGGACCGTGGGGCGGTGCATCAGGCTGCGGACGATCTCGAGCTTGCGTCGCATGCCACCCGAGTACGTCCGGACCGGCGCGAAGATCTCGCGCTCAAGGCCGAGCAGGGCCGCCGAACTCTCGACCTGGCGGCGGTACTCGCGCGCCATCAGCCGGTAGGCCGGTGCGTACGGGTAGAGCCCGTACAGCACGGCGTGGAAGCGCACGTTCTCCTCGGCCGTCAGGTTCAGGTCCAGACTCGGGCGCTGGAAGATGATCCCGACCTTGCGCCGCACGACGCTCGCCTCCGCGACGATGTCGTGGCCATCGATCAGCGCCCGCCCGGACGTCGGCGTGAGCGTCGTCGTGAGGATCGAGATCGTGGTCGTCTTGCCGGCCCCGTTGGGACCGAGGAGCGCGAAGAACTCGCCGGCGCCGATCGTGAACGAGATCCCGTCGATCGCGTTCCGCTTCGCCTTGCGGTAGCGCTTCACCAGGTCCTCGACGCGGATCACGACGGGATCGTGCTCGGCCACCTCACCCTCGAGAGTCAACCGAAGATGTCGGCGATCACCGGAACAGCCATGCGCCCACCTCCTGGCGCGATCCTACCTCGCTCCCGACATGCCGCGACGGCTCCGCCCTGTGCCCCGCCGCCCCCGCGCGCCTCCCCCCGTCCGCGCTCCCAGGCTTCCCCGGGATATCGCGGTCCGCGATGCTATCGCTGCTCCCACGCGGGTTCCGGCTCCTCAGCCGGGACTCCCATGCTCAGCGGAGCACGCCTGTCCCGGCCAGAGTGCCCGGTAGCGCCGATACCATCGCGGTGGGCGATGAGACGTGGGCAGACGCCGGTCCGCGGCCGATACCATCGCGGTGGGCGATGAGACGTGGGCAGACCCCGGTCCACGGCCGATACCATCGCGGTGGGCGATAAGACGTGGGCAGCGCGGCTGCGCAAGCGGCTGCGGCTGAACATCGCGGCTGAACTGAACTGAACTGAACGAGTACAGAGACTTGACGGAGGCCGCATTGCTGCCAAGCTGCGATCCGTGAAGACGCACTTCGTGACCGTGCAATTGCGGGGGACCGTTGCGCTCCCCATCGATCTGCGTCAGCGGCTCCATCTCGACGAGCCGGGAGCCCAGCTCCAGATCATCGAGCAGGAGGACGGCCGGATCGAGCTGCGACCCGTGCTGCCCGTTCCGGCGGATCAGCGCTGGTTCTGGACGGAGCGCTGGCAGGCGATGGAGCGCGAGGTCGATGGACACGTGGCCGCCGGCCGCGTGACGGTCGTCGATGGTCCGGACGCGCTCTTCGAGCACCTCGACAACGCGCTCACGTCCTGAGTCGGCGCGTTGAAGTTCGAGCTGACCCCGGCAGGCGGTTTCGCGCAACCCGAGCAGGCCGGCCACCGACAGGCTCTCGTCGAGTCGGTTCCACCAGATGCCGGCGCCACCCTCGATGAGCGTCCAATCGGACCGCTCTTCATCGCTGGCCGAAGCAAGCCAGTCGAACCACTCGATCGGGACGGTCAGCTCCCGGTCATCGGACAACGCGACGCGCAGCCGGTCACGGCCGACCTCGACGTGGAGGTGCGGCGGCTCGCGGGCACTGGCCGTCCATCGGGCGAGCTACTCGTCAGATGAGTCCCAGGTGAGTGCCCGCGGGTACCGTGCCGCGGTGGACAACGGCGAGACCGACTGAACGGCATCGGCGGGCCTGCTCGAACAGGGCCCGCCGCCCCGTTGGACGCCAGGCGATGTCTATGCGACTAGCCTTGACAAGTCCACTGCGATAGCCGAGCATTCGTGAAGACGATCGATCTCCTCCGGGACATCAGAGACGGTGCCGACGTATCCGGCCGTCGGTTGGAGCTGTTCGGCATGGGGCCCGACACGACATCTGGCGTATCGGGAGCACACAGTTCTCGCTCCCTCGTCACCGGGAGGTTGGCGAGAAGCTGGCCTTGGCGGTCAGGCAGTCGCTGGAGCCTGTACTCGGGGATGGTTGGTGGAGCTGATGGCGAACATGAGAACCAACGGCTCGACGCAAGGGGTCGCGCGCCACACGTACGAGGTCGTCGCCCAGCGTGATGGCCGCTACTGGTTCCTTCGCGTTGGGGAGCTCCCCGGCCTGTTCAGCCAGGTTCGCCGGCTCGACCAGGCCGACGAGATGGCCCGCGATGCGATCGCGGCGTTCCTCGACATCGCGCCCGGCAGTTTCGAGGTGTCGGTCGTCGTCGAGCTCCCCGGGGACCTGCAGCGCGACGTGGCGAGCGTCAACGATCTCCGCGATGTCATCGCGCGCAGCGAGCGCGAGTACGCGGATCTGACGCGCCGGCTCGCCACGAGGCTCGTCGAGGGCGAAGGACTCACCGTTCGAGAGGCCGGTCGCGTTCTGGGCGTGTCGCACCAGCGTATCGCCCAGCTGGTCGCCACGCGGAGGGCCGCCAGCTCGGACCGTCTCGGCCTGGCGTAAGGGCTGGCGGCGACATGCTGCTGCCTGGATCAGAGGGGGGAACCGGAACACTGATGGGTCGTTGGTCGCTTGACCGGCGGCTGCGTCGGGCGCACGTTCGGGACATGGGACAAGCGCCCCCGCGATAGCGGCCGACGCGACCCGCAAGGCCTTGCTTGGAAACCAAGTGGCGGCCGCGAACCAGCACGACGTGAGCGACGAGCAGGCCGTGCTCGACGAGGCCGAACTCCGAGACCTGGAGCGGACCGAGCTTCCTGGGTCGAGCCCCGTCCTACCCGGAGGCGAGCCCGCCGGCGTCGTTCGGCGGCCTGCTCCTCGGCGGCCTGCTCCTCGGCGGCCTGCTCCTCGTACCCGCCGTGGTAGTCGGAGGTGTCCGGCCGCCGGATCTGCGAGTGCGGGACGACGTTGCCCCGGCGCAGGCCGCGGAAGTCCGCGAGCGAGGTCCAGCCGCGATCGGCATTCCGCTCGAGGAACTCGGTCATGCCCGCCGTGAGGGCCTTGATCACGTTCGGCCCGATGGCATGGTCGAGCATGGCGGCCGTGGCGACCTGGACGGTGCCGCAGCCCAGGAGGAAGTAGCTCAGGGCCTGGTCGAACCCGGAGATCCCGCCGAGCCCGGAGAACTCGCGATCCGGGAAGGCCTGGGTCAGCTGCGCCATCTTGGCCAGCGACTGGGGCAGGATCGCGGGCCCGCCCAGCCCGCCGGAGGAGACGTACCCGTCCACGTTGACCTCGAAGTCGAGCGTCCGCGGGTCGATCGGCGGCAGGGACGGGAACGTGTTCGAGGACGAGATCGCGTCTGCGCCGCCCAGGAACGTCGCGGCCGCCTCTTCGACGATGTTCGCTGTCGCCGGGGTCAGCTTCACCCAGATGGGGATGCGCGCCACCTCCTTGACGGCCTGCGTGGAGACGGAGCAGAGGACCGGGTCCTTGCCGACGTTGGCGCCCATGTCCACCCGGTCCATGTGCGGGCAGGAGAAGTTCAGCTCGATGGCGTCGACCCCCGCCGCCTGCACGGCCTCGGTCAGGACCTGCCAGTTCGCCAGCTCCTTGTCGCTGCCGGAGCCGGCCATGATCGACGCGACGAGCACCCGGTTCGGCCAGGCCTTCTTGATCGCTGACAGCCGGCCGACCCACCAGTCGAGCGGCTTGTCGGAGACCAGCTCCCAGTTCCACGAGGCCACGACGGTCGAATCCGGCCGCTTCGCCATCGACAGCCGGCCCCCGCCGTTGTCGGCGCGGAGGAACGTCGTTTTGGGGCCGCGGACGTTGACGACCGGGTGCAGGCCGATCGTCTTCGTGACGACGCCGCCCCAGCCCGCCTCGAAGGCCCGCATGATGTTGGCCTCGGACTCAGTCGGCGGCGCTGACGCGAGCAGGAACGGGTTCTCGAAGCGAATGCCGGTGAAGACGGTCGAGAGATCGGCCACGGAGCCCCTCCTTTCTGCAGGCTGAAAAGAGGCAGGTTCGGTCGCCGGCAGGCGCGGCGCCAGAGCCGGTCGGCACTATGCGCGCGGCGGCCGGGCTCGGGTCACGCCGCGCGGGCCCGTCTGGCCGGGCTCGGGCCACGCAGCTCGGGCGCAGTGCCGGCACCCTATAATCCGGTGCCTCATGGCCACGATCGAACCCTTCCGCGCTCTCCGGCCCAGGCCCGAGCAGGCGTCGGCGGTCGCCGCCGTTCCGTACGACGTCGTGAGCACCGCGGAGGCTCGCGCGCTCGCCGCCGACAACCCGCTGAGCTTCCTGCGCGTGTCCCGCCCCGAGATCGAACTGCCGGCCGATACCGACCCCCACGCCGATGCCGTCTACGAGGCCGCCGTGCGCCATTTCGCGCGGCTGCGGGCAGCGGCGCCCCTGGTCGAGGAGGCCACGCCGAGCGTCTACGTCTATCGCCTGCGCATGGGGAGCCACGAGCAGTCCGGCGTGGCCGCCTGCTTCTCGGTCGACGAGTACGAGCGCGACGTCATCCGCAGGCACGAGCGCACGCGCAGGGACAAGGAGGACGATCGCACCCGGCACATCATCGACCTCCGGGCCCAGACCGGCCCCGTCTTCCTGACCTATCCGGCCTCGGCCGAGGTGGACCAGGGCGTCGCGCGGACCGTCTCCGACCCGCCGCTCTTCGACTTCACCGCCGCCGATGGCGTGCAACACACGGTCTGGCGTGCCAGCGACGCGGTGGGCGACGCCCTGGTCGCGGCGTTCGCCCGGGTTCCGCTGCTCTACATCGCGGACGGGCATCACCGCGCGGCCAGCGCGATGCGCGCGCGGCAGGCCCTGCGCGAGCGGACGCCGGGCGAGGGCGCGATGGAGGCGGACACGTTCCTGGCGGTGGCCTTCCCGCACGACCAGACCCAGATCCTGCCGTACCACCGCGTGGTGAAGGATCTCGCCGGCCACACACCCGCATCGTTGCTCGATCTGTTGGCCGCGCACGTGGGCGTCACGCCCGGGGCCGACACGCCCGGCGGGCCCGGCGAGGTCGCGATGTACCTGGCCGGACAGTGGTACACCCTGCGTCTGGCGCCTGCCACGGATGGCACGCCCGCCGCCGACCGGCTGGACGTGTCGCTGCTGCACGAGCAGGTGCTCGGGCCGCTGTTCGATGTCGGCGACCCACGGACCGACAAGCGGATCGACTTCGTCGGGGGTATCCGCGGCCCACGCGCTCTGGCCGCGCTGGTGGACGAGGGCGCGGCCGCCGTCGCCTTCGCCATGCACCCGGTCAGCGTGGAGGACCTGATGCGGATCGCCGATTCCGGCGGCATCATGCCCCCCAAGTCGACCTGGTTCGAGCCGAAACTCCGGGATGGCCTGCTGACCCACCTCATCTAGCCCGGCTGCAGCCTGCGCAGCCGATCGAGCGACAGCCTGTCGTCCGCAACCTGTCGAGTGGAGCGAAGCACGCATGAAGGTTCTCGTCGCCGACCAGTTCGAGCAGTCCGGTCTCGACGGCCTGAGGGCGGCCGGGTGCGAGGTCGTCCATGACGCGGCGCTGAAGGACGAGGCGCTGGTCGCGGCGCTCGGCGAGACGCAGGCGGACGCGCTGGTCGTGCGGTCCACCAAGGTGACCGCCGAGATGATGGATGTCGGCAGCCTGGCGTTGATCGTCCGGGCTGGCGCCGGCTACAACACGATCGACGTTCCCGCCGCCTCGGCACGCGGCATCTATGTCTCGAACTGCCCGGGCAAGAACGCGATCGCGGTGGCGGAGCTCGCCTTCGGCCTCATCCTCGCCCTCGATCGGCGCATCCCCGACAACGTCGCCGAGTTGCGCGCCGGCCGCTGGAACAAGAAGGAGTTCTCGAAGGCCAGGGGTGTCTACGGCACGACGCTCGGGCTGCTCGGCTTCGGCAGCATCGCCCAGGAGCTTGCCCGGCGCGCGCAGGCGTTCGGCCTGCACGTCGTCATCTGGTCCCGACGGTTCACGGAGCACACCGACGTGGACCTCGCGGCCTACGGCCTCGAGCCAACCAGCCGCGGCTCGCGCGTGACGATCGCACCCTCACCGCAAGCTGTGGCGGAGCAGGCGGACATCCTGAGCGTGCACGTGGCGCTCGGTCCCGAGACGCGGGGACTCGTGAGCGCGGACGTCCTGGGGCGCCTCCGGCCCGGTGCCTTCTTCATCAACACGGCCCGCGCCGAGGTGGTCGACTACGACGCGCTGGCCCAGGCGGTTCGCGATCGCGGGATCCGCGTCGGCCTCGACGTCTTCCCCGACGAGCCGGCGACCGCGACTGCCGAGTTCAGCCACCCGCTCCTGCAGGAGCCCGGGGTGTACGGCACGCACCACATCGGGGCGTCCACCGAGCAGTCGCAGGAGGCGATCGCGGCCGAGACGGTGCGCATCGTCCGGTCCTTCATGGAGACCGGCCGCGTGCCGAACGTGGTCAACCTCGCCCGCCGGACCCCGGCGACCCACATGCTCGTGGTGCGCCACCGGAATCGGCCGGGCGTGCTCGCCCACGTGTTCGAGCACCTGCGCAGCGGCGACATCAACGTGCAGGAAACCGAGAACATCATCTTCGAGGACGCCAGGGCAGCCGTGGCCCGGATCAACCTGGACGGCGCGCCGTCGCAGGCGCAGCTCGCCGCGATCCAGTCGGGAAACGAGAACATCCTCAGCCTGCAGCTCGTGGCCATCTAGGCCACCGGCTGCCGTCGCCATCCGCTCGGGAAGGAGCCATCCCATGTCCGTGACCAACCGCGTCTTCAACTTCTCCTCCGGCCCCGCCGTGCTCCCGGTGTCCGTGCTCGAGCAGGTGCAGCGCGATCTCGTCGCCCTCCCGGGCGTCGGCATGTCGGTCATGGAGATCAGCCATCGCTCGGCCCCGTTCGAGGCGATCATCCAGAAGGCCGAGGCGGACATCCGGCGGCTGGCGGGGATCCCGGACAACTACAAGGTCCTCTTCCTGCAGGGTGGTGCCAGCCTGCAGTTCTCGATGGTCCCGCTGAACCTGCTGACCGAGGGCAAGACGGCCGACTACGTGATGACCGGCTCGTGGTCGGAGAAGGCCGCGAAAGAGGCCAGGCGCGTCGGCAGCGTGAACCTGACGGGCCTGACCGAAGGGGAGAGCTTCGGCCGCATCCCGACGGACGCCGAGTGCACGTTCACGCCGGGCGCGGCCTACATCCACCTGACCTCGAACAACACGATCGAGGGCACGCAGTGGCACCGGCTTCCGGAGGTGGGCGATGCGCCTCTGGTCAGCGATGCCTCATCCGACATCTTCAGCGGGCCGATCGACGTCTCGCGGTACGGCCTGATCTACGCCGGCGCGCAGAAGAACCTGGGGCCGTCCGGCGTCGTCCTGGTCATCATCCGCGAGGACCTGCTGGCGCGATCGACCAAGTCGCTGCACACGATGCTCAACTACGCCGTCCACGCGGAGAACGGTTCGCTGTACAACACGCCGCCTGCCTTCGGCATCTACGTCCTGGGGCTGGTGATGGAGTGGCTGCTGGACCTGGGCGGTCTACCCGCGATTGCCGCGATCAACGAGCGCAAGGCCGGCAAGCTCTACGCGGAGCTCGACCGGACGGGCTTCTGGCGACCGACCGCCCAGAAGGAGAGCCGCAGCCTGATGAACGTCACCTTCCGGTTGGCGAGCGAGGATCTCGAGAAGGCCTTTGTGAAGGAGTCGACGGTCGCCGGGTTCGACGGGCTCAAGGGGCACCGTTCGGTCGGCGGGATGCGCGCCTCGATCTACAACGCATTCCCGGAGAACGGCGTGGACGCGCTCATCGAGTTCATGCGCGACTTCGAACGCCGCAACGGATAGCCGCTCCGCCAGCCTGCTCATCGCGCTCCCTGCCGCAGCAGGTCGAGGAGCCGCTGAACCCGCGCGAAGGCAAGAGCCTGGAGTTCGTCGGCCTCGGTCGAACGGAGCTGCGCGCGCCGATAGAGGGCGACGCTGGTCGCGCCGATGCCGTCCACGCCAGCGAACTTCGCGGCGAGCACGCCGAGCGCCGTGCGAACGGGCTCCACCAGGTTGAACTCGGCAATCCCTGCGGCGATCTCGTCGACGCCGGCGTGGCGGAGGACGTAGTCGATGTCGTAGGCGTCCTTTGGCTTGTCACGCTGATATACGTAGGACCGGGTCGATGATGGGCATCGACCACGGGGAAGACCGGCGTCACGCTGTCCGGCAGATGACCGTTGAGCCGAGAGTCCGGCCCCCGTCCTTCGCCCACGAGCGGTGATCGGGATCCTGCGGCACGGACCGGTGATGGGACGATCAGCGGACGCCCGGACGATGGACACGGGGAGCCCCATGGGTCGGAAGGGAGTCCACCGATGGCCACGGTCGGAATCGATGTCGGGGGCAAGAGCCACGCGGTCGGGCGCTGTCGTGCCGGTGAGGCGCGAGCCAATCGGGCGGTCCTGCGCGTACCCCAGAGCCGGGCCGGGTTCACGGCCCTCGACGCCTGGCTGGCCGCCGGACCCGAGCCGGTCGAGCTCGTCGCCCTCGAGTCGTCGGGCCATTACTGGATGCCCCTCGCCAGCCACCTCCATCGCCAGGGCGTACCGGTCGTGGTGGTCAACCCGCTCCGGGCGAAGTACTTTGCCAAGAGCCGGCTCGCCCGGACGAAGTCCGATCCGGCCGATGCCCGCTCGCTCGCCGACCGCAAGCGCGAGGCGCGTCTTGCCGGTGCCCCCCAGGCCGGTGATGCTCACCAGCCGCGACTCGGCCAGCGCCACCTCGACGGCCGCGAGCTCCAGCCCGCGCCCGATGAGCGGATCGAGGAGGACGTGCTCGACCATCGGCGCAGCGTAGCGCCCCCGGCGAGCCGCCGTCAGCGGTCGTTAGCGAGCTTCATCGATACGTCATCGCTCCGTCCAGGAACGACGTCGCCCAGCCGGCCCAGGCGGCGGGGCACGTGTCGATCACCTCGCCGTGCTTCGCGCCCTGGCAGTAGTGGAGCTCGACCGGGACGCCGGCATCGAGCGCAGCGTGAAAGTTGAGCTCGGCGCTTTCGCTTGGTCGGTCGAGCACGTCAGTCGTGCTGTGGATCAGGAGGACGGGGCGGTCGCCGAGTCTGGTGATCGTGCCGACGGGGTCGATGGTCGTCACGTCGGCGCCGGTCCGGAGCAACACCCCGGCCATGATCGCCCACGAACCGGGCAGCGACGGATGTCCGTGCTCGGTCTCGAGGCCGTTCCCGATCGAGACGGTGATGTGGGCGTGCATCGAGTCGAGGATGAGCGCCTTGATTCGGGAAGGAAGCCGGTCATGGCGACGGTGGTGGTGCTCCTCGAGGAGGGCGATCCGGATGTCGTCCTCGGGCCGAGCAGCGCACCCGAGCTCGTCCGGCTCGGCGTCACGAGCGTCTCGCTCGTGCGCGACCGCGATGTCGTCGGTCTCATCTTCGAGGGCTGGGCGTTCGACCCGGCGTCGGCGATCGAGGCGATCGAGGCGATCGCCCCCGGCCGCGGTGCCACGCGGATTCTCCGGCCCGTCGTCCAGGTCGCGGTCGAGGGGGCCGGCAGGGGCTGGCTCCATCGGCCCGACCAGGCGTCCCCGGATGCATGAGGGAGGTACACGATGAACAGCCTGGAGCGGGCGTCCGCCCTGCTCCTCGCGGCGCTGATGGCCAGCGCTACCCTGACGGGGTGCAGCTCTGCGCCGGTCATCGAACTGGAGCTCGGGAAGCTCGAGATCCTCCAGGGCGGCAAGCAGGTCACGGCAGTCACGGTGAGCCCCGGCGTGGAGTACGTCTTCAAGGTCAGCAACGTGCTCGGCCGGGATCACAACTTCTGGATCGGCAGGAAGGAAGACCTGGCGGCCCAGGACTAGCCTCGACTCACGGGGGTCAAGCTGTTCAGCAGCGGTACGCAGGAGATCCGCTACACGTTCAAGGCGGGCGACACGCTCCAGTTCGCCTGCACGCTGTCGGCCCACTACAGCCCAATGCACGGCGCATCATCGTCGGGGGCTGACCGCGCACGATTCCGGCGGGCCCCGACCTGCCATGGACGTCCGGTCCCCCGTGGTTCTCGGCGCTCCTCGCCGGTCGGCCGACCGTGGTTCACCGAGAATCACGGCGAAGCGGTGCGATGGTTGGGCGCTGCACACGGCATGTTCCAACGGTCGGCTGGGAGCCGGTACCTCCGGCGCGCCATGGTGACCTCGGGCGGATCCGGCACATGCGGAGTGCGGGATCCAACCTGAAGAGGCGAATCTGAACACGGGGAGTGCGCTTCGGGCCTGGAGCGGTTCACGGGCCGCCAGTTGGCACCCCGGGTGTGCAGCGGCCGCCGCCCGAGGCAATCCGCCATGCCCGACCGACCCCTGCTGATGCCCGAGCCGACGCGCAGCAGCCCCGAGCCTGGCCGACGAGGACCGCCGCGTCTCGGTGGCCTTGTCGTCCACGTTGACGTTCTGCTTGGGAAGTCCTGACCTCGCGAGCGTAGTGGCGTGAGCGTGGATGGGTGAGCGAATCGGGCTCAGTTAGAGTTCCTGAACCGGCGACCTTCCGAGGGAGACGAGATGGACGAGATCGAGGTAGGGGGGCTCGGCATCGCCTTCGAGCGGCAAGGTACGGGGCCGCCCCTGGTCCTCCTCCACGGGATCCTCCAGGACAGTCGTGCGTGGCGCAGGCAGCTCGACGCCCTGTCCGACGAGTTCACGGTGGTGGCCTGGGACGCGCCGGGCTGCGGCCGGTCAGCGGATCCACCCGAAACCTTCCGCCTGCCCCAGTACGCCGACTGCCTCGCCGCGTTCGTCGACGCGCTCGGCCTGGGGCGGCCGCACGTGCTCGGGCTGTCGCTGGGCGGGGCGCTCGCCCTGGAGCTCTACCGCCGGCATCCGCGGGTCCCGCGGACCCTCGTGCTGGCTGCGGCCTATGCGGGATGGGCGGGCTCCCTTCCGGCCGAGGTTGTCGAACAACGCCTCCAGCAAGCGCTGCGGGAAGCCGACCTGCCGCCCGATCAGTTCGTGCCCGGATGGATCCCGGGCCTTCTGGCCGAATCCGCGCCCGCGGAGCTGGTCGATGAAGTCGTGGCGATGATGTCCGAGTTCCACCCGGCCGGATACCGGGCGATGGCGCACGCCCTTGCCGAAGCGGACCTGCGCGATGTGCTTCCGCGCATCGACGTGCCGACGCTGCTGCTGTACGGCGACGCCGATCGGCGAGCCCCGTTGACCGTGGCCGATGACCTCCACGCCAGGATCCCTGCCTCGACGCTCGTGGTCCTGCCCGGAGTCGGCCATCTGGCGAACCTCGAGGCGCCGGAACGCTTCAACGCCGAGGTCCGCAGCTTCCTCCGGCGGGCGCAGACCTGAGCTGTCGAGCTCGCAGCCTCAGGGTGGCGTGCTGAGTTCGTGCCGATCGGAACTTCGGCGGCTAGAGGTAGCGAGCCTGCCGCAGGGCCCGCCGGACGACCCGCCACGTCGTATCGAAGTCCGGTACGACGGTTGCCTGATCACGCAGCCGATCCGTCCACATCCGCTTCAGCGTCGCCTCCCGGGCGGAGAGGCGGTCCGCGAGATCGCCCGGGTCCAGTCCCTTGGCTCGGGCCTTGCGCTCGAAGACGTTTCGCGCCGCCTCCGCGAGGTTGCCATCCCGTTCTGCCAAGGCGGCGAGGTCGTACGCGTCGCGCGGCTCAGCCCGCTGCATGAGCGATCGTGTCTTCTCGGCCCAGATCTCGGCCAGCGAGTACGCCGGCACTGCGTACTTCTCATCCGGAAGGTCCGAGTACTCAGACATCAGTGTCTGGCGGACGACCCGGTCAACGACGTCCTCGTCATTCGCGAGATCGACCTTGATCGCCTTCTCGCGGCGCGCCGCGAGTGGTCCGGTGAACGAGACCCACGCCCGCTTCCCGGCCATGATCGGGTCGGCCGCTCCGTCGGCGCGGATCCCGGCCTCCTCGCCGATGAAACGACACCAGGCAGTAACCGCATCGCCCGCCGCAATCGGGCTCGCTCCGGGACTGAGCGTGAAGTCGAGATCCTCCGAATACCGATAGCCGCGGATGTAGCAGCGACGCAGGCACGTTCCGCCCTTGAGGACGAGGCCGAAGTCCCGGGTTGCCATGCCGACGAGGAGCCACGCCAGGACGTAGTCGCGCTCCTGGGTTCGTTCATCGACGCCGCCCTCGCGGGCCAGGCGCGCGATCTCAGGTCGGGCGATCACGTGCGGCCGGTCGTCGTGAGCTCGGATTGATCGAGGTTCACGCGGACGCCCCAGCGCCGGTCGACGGAGCCCTCGACCGGGAGGCTCGGATCGAGGACTACGGGCGAGCGTCGAGACGTGGAACGGCTCCGGTACAGCTTCTGGGCGACTTGGCGTCCTCCCGGCAGGTCGACGGTCTCGAGGAGGAAGCCGAGCCGTCGCCGAACGGCGTCGATTCCGAGCCGGTCGGTGTGTTCGATGAGTCGCGCTCGATCGAACGCCGGCCACGCGCGGACGAGCACGGCGATGACCTCGGTGACGCCGCCGATGTGGCGCGGGAGGTGGAGACCGTCGAGCACGGTCCGCTCGGGGTCACTCACCCAGATCGCCTGGTCCCCGATCCAGTGCCGTTCGCGACCCCAGGTCAATCGGTCCTTGCGCAGGACGACCCAGACGACTCGGTCGCGCATCGTCGCTGGGGCATGGTGCGGCGTCGCGACGGCAATCCAGATCCGGCCTCGGACCGGATGGTCGAGCCAATCGCGGATCTCGAGGGCGGACCGGAACCCGACGTAGTACGGCTCGCGGACCCAGTGGGCAAGCGCGGCAAAGCGGTCGGGGTCATAGGGGAGGTCAGAGGTCGCCCACAGCGGGGCGATCTCGTAGATGCCCTTGCGGTGCCGGGTGAGCCAACCGCGCGCGACCAGGGTCGAAAGGATTCGCGCCGCGGTCAATTCGTCGGCGGCGAGGAACTCAGCCGCCTCCCGGGCCTCGAAGACCGGTGGATTGCGCTGGGCGAAGTGGACCAGGAGCTCGGAGCCCCGACCCTCAATCGTCTTGCGCTCGCTCATGCACCAAGAGTATGCAGTAACTGGCTTCTAGGCAAGAGGTTTCGCATACTTATGGTGCAGCACCCGCCACCCCGGCCGAGCCTGTGGACTCGACCAACACTGCGGGCTGGCTTGCGGCGGACGGCGTGGGGCCGGACCTGATGGTGGCGGCGCGCGACGCGGTTCGCCGGATGATCGACCGGCTTGGTGTCGAGCACGGCTTGGGCGCCGTCGACGCCTACCTGCTCCTGAGCGTCTCAGGCGACCTGCGGATCAGCGAGATCGTCGACCAGCCGAACTGGATCGTCACGGCCTACTGTCCGCGCTCGATCTTCGGCTGAGCCGACCCCCAGCGGGTCGATTCAACTCGACCGCCGGTCAGGGCGCGTCGTTGTCGTCGGAGGTCCACCATCGGCCCACTGTTCGAGGCCTTCGGCAGCCGCTTGGTCGGCATCAAGCTGTGGTCGGCGGGTACGAAGGGGGAGCGAGTAGCCGTCGCTAGAGTGTCTTCACGGAGGCGTCACGGACGCCATCCTGGGCGCGGCGGAGCTGCCGGCCGGGTCCGATGTACGAGTTAGTGCCGCGTCGAGCCGGGCGATGAACGGCGCGGCCTCGAGCCGGACGAGGATCTCGCGGGCGGCCGCCGCGGCGGCGCGGACCTCCGGGTCCGCCGGGTCGAGGAACGTCGCCACGTCGAGCCCGCAGAGCGCCTCGTCCCAGGCAAGGCCGAGGTCGCGCCAGGCACGAAGGGCCTCGCGATAGAGAGCGAGGGCATCAGCTGGCCGACCCTCGAGCGCGGCGAGGCCGGCTCGGATCGTCCGCCGGTCCGCCTCGACGGCCGGACCGTGGAACCCGGATCCGTCGAGCGTCGCGAGGTCGTCTCGGGCCGCGGCTCCATCGCCTGCCCAGAGTGCCGCCCGGGCAGCGCAGGGCAGGTACGTTGCGAGAGTGTTCCCCACCGACACGGTCGCCTGCCAGGACGTTCGGGCCTCGTCGAGGTCGTCCGTCGCGAAGGCCGCGAACGCTGCGGCGCTCGATACGTTCGCGCGGAGCTGTGGGTCGCCGCCGTCGCCGATGAGCCGCCGGAGCTCGCCGAGACGATCGTCGACCGGCTCGCCGCGGAGGGCCCGGAGCACGCTGACCTCAGCGAGGAGATATACACGGTCCGATGGCTCGAATTCCTCGGCGAGGGCGGCCTCGAGCTCGGCGAGGGCGGAGGGCCAGTCGCCCGTCCGGAGCGCGAGCCCGCCGATGTTCTGGACGAACCCCGGGACCCTGTTCCGCGCCCCGAGCCGGCGGGCGAGGGCGAGGCCTGCCCTTGAGGTCTCGAGGGCGGCCCGTGGGTCCCGCGGCGCTTCGGCGTACGCGCGATTGTTGGTCGCCCGCAGGACGGTCGCACTGAGGCCGCGGGCCTCGGCGAGGTCACGGCCCGCCGCGATCGCGCCGAGGCCCTCGAACGCCCGTCCGAGCGTGACCAGGGCGGTGCCTTTCGTCACGAGCGTGTCGGCGACGACCGCCTGGAGATCGGCGTGCTCGGCAGCCTCGAGGACGCGGTCCGCGACCTCGATCGAGCGGCGGGTGTCGTCGTTGAGGAAGTAGGCACGGGCGAGCTGGCCGCCGAGGGCGATGCCCGCGGCGTCTGTCGCAAGATCGGCGAACTCGGCCGCGGCGGGCTCGAGGAGCGCGAGCGCGTCCGGGGTCCGAGACGCGCGGAGCAGTGCCCGGCCGAGGGCGGCGGTCGCGCCGGCGATCGCCGGGCGATCGCCGAGCTCGCGCTGTGCCGAGATCGCTCGCCGCAGATGCGCCTCGGCGGCTTCGTGACGACCGGCCGTGTCGGCGGCGTCGCCGGCTTGCTCGAGGAGGTTGGCCGTCTGGACCGGGTCGGTCGTGACGGTGAGGGCCTGCTCGAGGAAGGTCAGGGCCTGGTCGTAGGAGCCCAGGGCGATGGCCCGTTGGGCAGCCGCGGTGAGCGCGATCCGGGCCTGGGCGCCGACGGCCTCGGCCTCCGCACCCTCGGGGCTGTTCCGGTACGCGGCGAGGTAGTGGCCGGCAAGTCCACCGGCGATCTCGTCCGTGTCGAGGCTCTCGAAGAAGCGAGCGGCGGCGAGGTGCCGGCTCTTCCGATCGCGCTTCGCCAGGGCGTTGTACGCCACTTCGCGGATCAGCGCCTGGACGAACGCATACTGGCCCCGCTCGGGGCTCCGAGGGTCGGTCTCGAGGGCGAGGATCTCGCGCCGGACGAGCGAGCGGAGGCGGGTCGTGAGGACCTCCTCATCGAGCCCGCTCACGGCGGCAAGCCCGGCGAGCGTGAAGGACTGGCCGAGGACGGCCGCATCGGACGCGAGGGTCCGGTCGTCGGCCGGCAGGGCATCGAGCCGAGATGCGATGAGCGCGGTGAGCGTCTCGGGGACGGCGAGGCTGGTGAGATCGCCGGTCGGGCGGTAGACGCCGCCTTCGAGCGTGAGCCTGCCCTCGGAGAGGAGCATCCGGACGGTCTCGACGGCATACAGCGGGATCCCATCGGCGCGGGCGACGATCGCCCGTTCCGCGCTCTCCGGGAGTCCAGGCACCAGTCCGGCGAGGAGCTCGCGCATCGAGGCCGACGAAAGCGGCTCGAGGAAGATCGAGGTGAAGCTCCGCTTTCCGGCACCCCAGTCGGGTCGGCGCTCGAGCAGCTCCGGGCGGGCCAGGGTCACGACGTAGATCGGGAGGGTCCTCGACCACTCGAGCAGGTGGTCGACGAAGTCGATGAGGCCGCTGTCCGCGTAGTGGAAGTCCTCGAATACCATGACGACCGGGGCCGCTGCGGCCATCCGTTCGAAGAACGTCCGCCAGGCCGCGAAGAGCTCGTCCGAGGCGACGGAGCCAGCGTCGATGCCGAGAAGCGCAAGGAGGGCGGGCGCGATCCAGCGCCGCTCGGCCTCGTCGTGGACGTGCGTGGCGACCGTCTCGGCGATCTTGGCCCGTGCCGTGGGTTCGTCGTCGGTCTCGAGGAGCCCGGTCCGGCGGCGGACCATCTCGCCCAGGGCGCAGAAGCTGATCCCGTCACCATAGGCGGGCGAGCGCCCGTCGTGGAACCACACGGTCTCGATGAGGCCGTCGATGTACTTGAGGAACTCCCAGCCGAGCCTCGTCTTGCCGATCCCGGCCGGGCCGATGACGGAGACAAGTCGGGCTCGCTGTTCGCGCGTCCTCGCGTGGAACAGGTCCTTGAGCAGGCGCAGCTCTTCGTCGCGGCCGACGAACGGCGCCTCGAGCGTCTCCGTGCGGTTGCGTCCGCCGACCTGGGCGATGACGCGGAGGGCTCGCCAGGCTGGGACGGGTGCGGACTTGCCCTTGAGCGTCTGCTGCCCGGCCGTCTCGAAGGCGATCGACCGGGATGCCGCTCGCTGCGTCGCCTCGCCGACGAGGACGGTCCCCGGAGCGGCCACGGACTGGAGCCGGCTCGCGGTGTTGACGAGATCGCCGGCGACCATCCCCTGGTTGGTGGCCCCGATCGTCACCGCAGCTTCGCCGGTCAGGACCCCGGCCCGGGCGGCGATGCCCGGCCCGAGCGTCTTGAACCGCATCGACGAGCTCGAGGCCGGCCCGGACGGCCCGCTCGGCGTCGTCCTCGTGGGCGATGGGCGTACCCCAGACCGCCATGACCGCATCGCCGATGAACTTCTCGACCGTCCCCCCGTACCGGCCGATCACGTCCCGAGCCAGGTCGAAGTAGCGGGACAGGAGCTCCCGGGTGTCCTCGGCGTCGCGTCCCTCCGCGAGCGTCGTGAAGCCGACGAGATCGGCGAACAGGATGGAGACACCCGGCGCTCCGCGACGGGTGCCTCACTCGCGGTCGGAAGGGCAGGACGGGAGGTCGTCGACGGGGACGGTGCGGCTCCGGCGACGAGCGGGGTGGCGCACTCGCCGCAGAACTTCGCGGTCGCGGAGTTCGAGGCTCCGCAGGCCGGGCAGACGGCGGCCAGTCGAGCCGCGCACTCACCGCAGAACTTGCGTCCTTCTTCGTTCTCCGTCCCGCAGTTCGAGCAGACCACCCAAGGCTCCCGAGCGACGTGAAGGACCGAGGGTACAGCAGGAGGCCCGGCATCAATAGGAGGTTCTGCCGCTACGAGCGTTGCCCACGAACTCCACGCTCACTGCAACAGTCTGCCGGTGCCCGGGGGCAGGTGGAGCGGGAGACGGGATTCGAACCCGCGACATTCTGCTTGGGAAGTCCTGACCTCGTGAGCGCAGTGGCGTGAGCGTGGACGACCGAGCGAATTGGGTTCAGTTCTGGTGTCGTGGAGGCCATCCTCGGGGCGATGTCCGTGCCAGAATGCGGCATGCGTCCGGCGCTGCGATTCCAGGTCCTCTCGCTGCCCAATGTCCCGTGGGACGCCCTCAAGCAGCGGTTCGTCCGGCTCGAAGAACTCGGGATCGAGGTGGCGGCGCTGCCGGACCATTTCGTCGACTGGACCAACCCGCCGAGCCCGTGGTTCGAGTCCTGGACGGCGCTCACCGGGCTGGCTGCCGCCACGAAGTCCATCAGGCTCACCACCTGCGTGACGCAGATCCCACTCCGGAACCCGGCGATGTTGGCGCGACAGGCGCTCACGCTGGACCACATCTCGAATGGCCGGCTCGAGGTCGGCCTCGGGACCGGCATCACGATCGACCCGTCGTGCGACATGGTCGGTATCCCGAACTGGGAGCCGAAGGAGCGCGTTGCGAGGCTGGCGGAATACGTCGAGATCGTCGATCGACTGCTGCGCGATGAGGTGACCTCGTTCGCGGGTCACTTCTACCGGGTCGATGGGGCGTTCATGAACCCACGGCCCGTGCAGTCGCCGCGGCCTCCGATCATGGTGGGGGCCATGGGGCCGGTGATGATGCGGCATGCCGCTCGGCACGCTGACACCTGGAACAGCTTGTCGTTCCATGAGTCGTTCGAGGCCCAGGTGGACGAGACGCGTCACCGCGCGGAGTTGATGGACGAGTACTGCCATGCGCTCGGGCGCGAGCCGGCGACGCTGCGACGTTCCTACACGATGTTCGACGCCCGGGCCCGTCCACGAGGGGGTTCGATCGACTACTACGACTCGGTCGATCGCTTCGACGAGATGGCGAGCCGGATCATCGACCTCGGCATGGACGAGATCGGGCTCTACTACCCGTTGGACCAGCGACAGGTGCCGACCTTCGAACGGATCGCCACGGATGTCCTGCCGCGACTCCGGGCCAGGCAGGCGAACGCCTGAGGGGTGGTGATCGGCGCCCGTAGCAGCACCCACCTCGGGCGCGAATCGAGACCTCCGACGGCGGATACCATGCCGGGATGGCGTCCGCCGAACCGGAGTCGATCCGCCTGAGCCTGCCTGCCGACGCCCACCCGTCGCGCCCTGCCCGGCTCATGCCGGCAATCGTCGGCGGGGTGGCGCTGGTCGTCTACGCGCGGACGCTCATGCCGGGGATCGCCTTCGGCGACTGGGGCGAGATGCAGACTGTCGCCCATGTACTGGGCGTCGCTCACCCCACCGGCTACCCGACGTACATCGTGCTGGCCTGGCTGGCCGAACTCGTGCCGATCGGCTCGATCGCCTTCCGGGCGAACTTCCTGTCGGCCGTCTTCGTCGGCGCGGCACTCGGCACCGTCACGCTGATCTCGATCCGGCTCGGCGTCCGGCCGATCATCGCCAGCGCCGGAGCCCTCGCCCTCGGCGCCGTCGGGACGGTGTGGGCCGCCGCGACCGTCGCCGAGGTGAACCCGCTCCATCTGCTGTTCGGCGCGCTGATCCTCCACCGGGCCCTTGTCTGGGAGGACCGGCGGTCCCGGTCCGATCTCGTCCTCGGCGGGCTGCTGGTCGGACTCGCCCTCGGGAACCATCTGCTGACCCTGTTCATCGCCCCGTTCGTCGCCGTCTTCGTGCTGTGGGCAGGACGTCGCGAGATCCTGGCCAGGCCGTGGATCCTGGTGCCGGCGCTGGCGGCCGTCCTCCTCGGGCTGGCCGTCTATCTCTACATCCCGCTCGCCGCGGGCCAGTCGCCCCCGCTGCCGTACAACCATCCGGTCACCCTCGACGGCGTGCTCTGGCTCCTCAGCGGGACGCAGTTCCGGGGCCAGTTCGACTTCCTGTCGCCCAGAGGTCCCGGCGAGTTCGTCGCCGCCCTGCCGGCGCTGTGGGCGCTCCTCGCGGCGCGAGCCACGCCGATCCTGCCGATCCTCGGCCTGGCCGGGCTCGCCATCCTCGTCCGCCGGCGACCGGCATTCGGCCTGCTGTGCGCAGCCATCCTGACCAGCGGCGTCTACGTCTGGGCGAACTACCTGCAGCTCGAGCACTACCTTCTCGCGCCGTGGCTCCTTCTCGCGATCGGAGTGTCGGTGGCGCTCGAGTGGATCGCTGGCGCCATGACGCGCCGGCCGCGCCGGATCGCGACGTTCGACGGCGGCGTGCTCATCGGCACGGCCGCGCTGACGTTCGCGCTGGCCCTCGGGACGATCAACTGGTCGGCCTCGGACCGAAGCAGCGACCGATCGGGCCAGGACTACGTGGACGCGGTCTTCGCCGCGCTTCCCCGGGACGCGGCGATCCTCTCGGACTGGGGCGCCTCGACGCCGCTCTGGCATGGACGGTACGTCGAAGGGAGCCGGCCGGATGTCCTGATCGTCGACGACACGAACATCGTCTACGAGCAGTGGGTCACCCGGGAACGGCGAATCTCGTCGCTCATCTGTCGGCGACCCGTGTTCATTCTCCGGCTCGATGACCGCGACCTCACACCGACCCGGCAGGCCTTCCGGCTCGAACCGTTCATGACCGTCCGGGTCGCCGCCGGCGGGCCCTCGGCCGCGGTCGATCGACCGATCTTCCGGGTCGAGCCGCTGGATCCGGCCGCCTGCGGCCGATAGGGGTTCCAGGGGGTCGACGCGCGGCCGATCCGCCGGCGCTGGTCTGCACCGTCGGCACGACCGTGCCGAGGTCAGTCGCCGATCACCCGCGGCCGCCCCGGTTCAGGCGGACGGCGCTGGTTCAGGCGGACGGCAGCAGCGACTCGACGACGTCGCGGGCCCGATAGGACGGACGATCGGGCGTGATGTACGCCCTCACGCAGTCGATATCGTCGCCGGCCGTCAGCATCGGGAGCTCCTCGTAGCCGATGGCTCGACGCTGACCCATCCCGAGGTTCGTCACGAGCGCGTTACACAGGCACTTGCGACCGACCGTATCTTCCGCGCGGCCGCCCTTGCGAACGTAGTCGTTCACCGGCTCGCTGGGGCAGCGGTAGTCGAGTCTCCCGTCGGCCCTGCGATAGGCCCGGCGGAGGTAGCCCAGGTCGCACAGCCGCGGCCGCTCTTCGTACGCGGCCTCCTCGGAGAGCGTGCCCTCGAGCGCGGCCACCTTGAACGGGAAGCCGGTCGGCGAGGCCACCGGATCGGTGAACACGTCGCCCTCGTCGAGCATCAGCATCGCGAGGAACCGTCGTCGCAGCTCCGGATCCAGCCCGGACTCCTCGCAGAACGCGAAGGCGGTCCCGACCTGGACGCCGTGCGCCCCGGCGGCCACGGCCGCGGCGAACCGTTCGCGACTCGCATACCCGCCGGCAAGCCAGAACGGCACGCCGAGCTCCTTCATCTTCTCCAGGTCCACCACGTCGCGCTCGCCGTAGACCGGTTCGCCGCGTTCGGACAGGTGGAGCTGCCCACGCGGTGGGGCGTTGTGTCCGCCGGCGATCGGGCCCTCGACGACGAAGCCGTCGATGCCACCCGGCGCCTTGCGCAGGAGCGCCTTCGCCAGCGTCGCCGCCGAGACGATCGGCAGGAACTTCGGGCGCCGCAGCTCGACCGCGCCGGCCGGGCCATCGCCGAGGCCGATCGACCGCGGGTCGAACCTCAGCTCGTACTTCTCATCGCCCGCCTCGAGGACGTCCAGGCTGATGGACACCTTGAGATGCCGACGGAGCCGATCGAGGGCGCCGGGGATCTCCGCCGGGATCCCGGCTCCCATCAGGACCACGTCGACGCCGGCGAGCATCGCTCCGTACAGGCTGGGAAGCGTCGGGAGCTGGATCTTCTCGAGGTAGTTGATGCCGACGACCCCGTCGTGACCCTCCTTCGCCAGGAACACCTCGACGAAGTTCGCCAGGACCAGCAGGCCGTTCCGCGCGGCCGTCAGCGGGGCCCGGAGCAGCGGGGCGAGCTTGTAGCGCTGGCCCTGGATGAACTCGGCGGCCTCATCTCCCGCGTCGTCGCCCACCCGGTCCCGGGCGGACGGGGCCGCTTCCACGACCGACCCGTGGACCCGAAGGTAGCGATCCAGGACGGACCGGGCGATCTCCTGCGAGGGAAACGCAGCGATCGCTCGTCGCACGTGCCCACCCGGGTCGCCGCCCCACAGCTTTCGCACGAGGATCGAGTCCAGGGCCGTTCCGGAGACGACCCCGATCTGCCCGAGCGAGGAGACCTCCCGCGCGAGAGCCCAACCGGAGACGCCAGCCCCCATACCCCCCTGGATCAGCCGTGGCAGCACGGGCGAAGTCCCCGATTCTCACGCCCGACGGGCGATGTCGGAGCGACTGTAGCATCGCCGGCTGGTCGGGCCCCTTTGGCTCTGTCGCCATGACCTGTGGACCGTGCCACGCGCCCGCGCATCATGCCCGGACTTGCAGACTGCATAGACTTACATAATTGGAAACGGGGGGATAGTGGCGCGATGCACCTGCTCGGTGACGGGGTTCACGATCGACGCCGAGGCATCGATGAACTCTTCCCACAGCTCGTCGAGGTCGAACGGAGCGACCGGTGTCGAGCGGTCGGCACCGAGCCCGATGGCGGTTGAGGGGCGAGTGAAGGCCATGGCGATTGGTCCTCGCCGGCCCATCCGCCCGTTCTTTCGGGCTGGCGATGGCCCCCGGCCAACCGGGACCGTCGAGGTCTCGCTTCTGCGCAGAGTGTGCTCGGGAGCACGGATGGGTCTTGCGCAGAATGTCGGTCGCCCGTCGGTTCGAGAAGCCAGGGGCGGATGGGATGCTTCCGAGGGCCGGTCCGTCGCCTCGGTCGCGCGTCAGCGCGTGACTCGGGCCGAGCCGCCCTTCATCACCCGCTCGACTTCCGCCAGGGTCGCCATCGACGCGTCGCCCGGGGTCGTCATCGCCAGGGCACCATGGGCGGCACCGTATTCGACCGCCGCCTTCGGGCCCTTGCCGGCCAGGAATCCGTAGACCAAGCCGGAGGCGAACGAGTCGCCACCCCCGACCCGGTCGAGGATCTCCAGGTCCAGCCGCTGCCTCGCCTCGTGCAGCTGGCCGTCCATCCAGCAGATCGCGCCCCAGTCGTTGCGCGTCGCCGTCTTCGCGTTGCGGAGCGTCGTGGCGACGACGGAGAGGTTGGGGTAGTCGGCAACGACGGCTTCGATCATCCGGCCGAAGTTGGCCGGGTCGAGGGCGGACAGGTCGTGGTCCAGCCCGGGTACCTCGAAACCCAGGGCGGCCGTGAAGTCCTCCTCGTTGCCGATCAGCACGTCGACCAGGCCGACGAGCTGCCGGTTCACCACGCGGGCGCGCTCGAGGCCGCCAATCGCGCTCCACAACGAGGGCCGGTAGTTCAGGTCATAGGAGACGACGACGCCGTGACGGTGAGCGGCCTCCATCGCCTCGCGCGCGACGTCCGGGGTCGTCTCGGAGAGGGCCGCGAAGATGCCCCCGGTATGGAACCAGCGGGCGCCCTCGTCGCCGAGCAGGCTGTCCCAGTCGATCTCGCCCGGCCGAAGCTGCGAGGCGGCGGTGTGGCCGCGGTCCGAGCAGCCGAGGGCTGCCCGCACGCCGAAGCCACGTTCCGTGAAGTTGAGGCCGTTGCGGACCGTGCGCCCGACGCCGTCGAAGGGCGCCCAGCGGACGTGGGAGAGGTCCACGCCGCCCTGGAGCATGAGATCCTCGATCAGCCGCCCGACCGGGTTGTCCGCCAGGGCGGTTACGATCGTCGTCCGAAGACCGAAGCAGCGTCGCAGGCCGCGAGCGACGTTGTATTCGCCGCCACCCTCCCAGGCCCGGAACGTCCGGGTCGTCGCGATCCGCTCTTCGCCTGGGTCCAGGCGAAGCATCACCTCGCCCAGGGAGACGAGGTCCCAGCGACACTCCTCCTCCGGCCTGATCGTCAGGCTGCTCACGTTTCACCTCCTCGGAGCCGCCGGACGAGGGCGACCGCCTCGGCGACTCGCTCCCGGATGCCGGCGAAGTCGCCGTCGGCGATCAGGTCCTTCTTCACCATCCAGCTCCCCCCGCAGGCGATCACGACCGGAAGCGCCAGGTACATCCCGAGGTTGTCCGGCTCGATGCCACCGGTCGGGACGAACCGGAGCCCGCCGAACGGCCCCGCGAGCGCCTTGAGGTATCGGGCGCCGCCGATCGCCTCGGCCGGGAAGAACTTCAGCGTGTCGAGCCCGAGCGCAAGCGCGGCCTGGATGTCACTGGGGGTGCAGATCCCGGGGAGGGGCACCGCGCCGAGTTCCCGGGTCCGGCGGACGATCGCTGGGTCGAGGCCCGGCGAGACGACGAAGCGCGCGCCGGCCGAGATGGCGCGCTCCACCTGCACAGTCGTCAGGACGGTGCCTGCGCCGACGAGGAGCTCGGGAAAGGCTCCCGCGATCCGTTCAAGGGAATCGGCGCCGGCCGCGGTCCGGAAGGTGATCTCAGCGCAGGCGAGGCCGCCCTCGAGGAGGGCCTCCGCGAGCGGCAGCGCCTGGTCGGCGGAGGGGATCTCCACGACCGGTACGAGGCCGAGTTCGTGGATCCGGGTGAGTGGCTCCATCGGTGTCAGCCCTCCACGACGGGCTGGCGGGCGATGAGGTCGATCTCGACGAGGATCCCGTCGAGCGAGGATCCGACCGTCGTGCGCACGGGATACGGCTCGGGAAAGTAGTCGCCATAAACGGCGTTGAAGGTGGCGAAGTCCTGCAGGTCGGCGAGGTGCGCGGTGACCTTGACGACGTCTGCCATGGATGCGCCACACGCCGAAAGGATTGAGCGCAGGTTGCGCAGGACCTGGTGGGTCTGTGCCTCGATCCCCTCCGGGAGGAGGCCGGTCGCCGGGTCGCGTGGTCCCTGCCCGGCGACGAAAATGAAGGGGTCGCTGATGACCGCCTGGGAGTAGGGCCCCACGGGAGTCGGGGCCGCGTCGGTGACAACCGCCTGTTTCACGTCCGTCTCTCCTGTTCACCTGTCGCTCGGCAGGCGGGCGGGTGGATCCGTACAATTCGTT
>CAWJIC010000064.1:0-150734 GCA_963842755.1 uncultured Chloroflexia bacterium
GTCCGAGGGCGTGATCAACAAGAGGGCGACGGACAGCTCGCTCGAGAAGATCAACGACGCCGCCTGACCCAGTCGTGGTTCGGCCGGATTTTCGGATTCGGGGACCTCGACATCCTGACCGCATCCGAGGCCGGGATCGACCGCTTCCGGATGCTGGTCGACGCGAACGACTTCAAGCAGGCCATGCTCGACGCGAAGTACGAGCTCGAGATGGAGTTCGCCCGCCCGTCCATGCCGAGCGCGCCGCTGCGGGCGCCGAGCGCCTCGTCCGGGCCGACGGCCACCGGCCCGGCGCCGGCCGCGCCCGCCGATCCGGCGGCCCCCCGCTCGATGTCCCCGGACGAGGTGACCCGGACGCTCGATCGCCTGGCCGACCTGCGCGACCGCGGCGCGATCAGCGAGGCCGAGTACGAGGCGAAGAAGGCGGAGCTGCTCGGGCGACTCTGAGCCCGGCAGCGGCCCGAGCGCCGCGGACGGTACGATACCGGCATCCCGCATCGGACCAGAGGTAGCTCGTGTTTAGCCTGACTCCAGAACGACTCGTCCTGGATGCGATCCTCATCGCGATCTTCCTGCTCGTCGCGTTCCCGGTCCACGAGTTCGCCCATGCGCTGGTCGCCTACCGGCTCGGCGACGGGACGGCGAAGCTGTTCGGGCGGCTCACCCTGAATCCGATCGCGCACTTCGACCCATTCGGCGGGCTGATGATCGTCCTGACGGCACTCGCGGGTCGGGATCCTCCTCGGCTGGGCCAAGCCGACGCCGGTCAACCCGTCGAACCTGCGGGACCGGCGCAACGGCGAGGTCCTCGTCGCGCTCGCCGGGCCCGCCTCGAACCTGGTCATGGCCAGCCTCGGAGCGCTCCTCTGGCGGCTGCTCGCGGCCGCCCGGGCGGACGTGCCCGGCGTGGCAGTCGAGATCCTTTACCTGTTCGTCGTGTTCAACGTCGGCCTGGCGATCTTCAACATGATCCCGGTGCCGCCGCTCGACGGGTCGGCGCTCCTCTTCCGCCTGGTGTCGCCCCAGACGGCCTGGCGGATCCGGCCCGTGCTGAGCCAGTACGGCTTCGTCATCCTGATCGTCGGCATCCTCTTCTTCAGCCAAGGCCTCGGCCGGGTGATCTATGGCTTCGCCGACCTTCTCCTGGGTCTGTAAGGTCCGCCAGTTCCGCTCCCACCTGACCGCCCGGGTCCGGCCGGCTGAGCGCGCCGCCCTGGCCGCCTGGCTGACCCCCGCCCAGCTGGCGTTGGTCGACGCGATGCACGTCGCCGACCGGCGCCACGGCCTGGACGTCGTGGCGACCCTCCGCGCCGCCGGGACGACCGACCCGGAGCTCCTCCTGGCCGGGCTGCTTCACGACTGTGCCAAGGGGCCGACCGTGGGCCTGTGGCACCGGATCGCCTGGTCGCTCGGGGAGGAGTGGGGGCCGTGGGTCGTCGGCGCGGCCCGGCGGCTGCCCGGGTTCGGGCCCGCGCTCGACCGGCTGCGCGACCACGCCGAGGTGTCCGCCCGGCTGGCGCTCGAGGCCGGCTGCTCGGCGCGCGACGGTCGAGCTCATCCGACACCAGGACGACCCGCTCGAGCCGGACGCCGGCGAGCTGCTGCGGCTCGCGGACGAGGCGAACTGAGGATGGTCGAGATCGCGCATCGACGACGCTTCCCGGTCGGCGCCCCCGGCGATCGTCTTCGGCGACGGGCCGCCGGCCGGAGGCATCCACCCAGGTCCGGCTCGATGCGTTCGAGGGGCCGCTGGCGCCTGCTCCTTTCGCTGATCGAGGCCCGCCAGCTCGACGTCCTGACCGTCCCGCTGGGCGTTCTCGCCGAGGCGTACCTCGACGCGCTGGGCAGCCTCGAGGCGGACCGGATGGGCAACGTCAGCGCGTTCGTGGCGATCGCCGCGCAGCTCATCCTGATCAAGAGTCGGGCGATGCTGCCGCGCCGGGTCGACCCGGCCGCGCTGCCCCTCGACGAGGCCCCTGATCCGGAGGCCGAGCTCCGCGCCCGGCTCATCCTCTACAGGGCGTACCGCGACGCCGGGGCGACGATCCAGGCGGTTGCCCTCGAGCGGGTCGGGATCTTCCGCCGAGAGCCCTCCGTGGCGCTGGCCGCGGGGCGCGCCGGGGCCGTCGCCGCACCTGCGCCGCCGATCGACCCCGCCGTCCTGGCGCGCAGCGTGGAGCGGCTGCTGCAGGTCGTCGCCTCCGCCGCCTCCGCCGCCCGAGACGCTGGCCCGGATGATCACCATCACCGAGCGCGCCGCGATCATCCGCGCCGCGTTGCGCACCGCCGACCGGATCGTCCTCCAGGAGCTCCTGCGCGGCGTGCGCGACCGGGTCGTCATCGCGATCACGTTCCTGGCCATGCTCGAGCTGATGAAGCGGCGCGAGATCGTCGTCGAGCAGGCCGAGCCGTGGGGCCCGATCGTCGCCCGCCGGACGACGGCCGAGGAGCGGCTCACGGCCGGCGCGGCCGCTCGCCGGATGAGCCGCTCGACGAGACCCTGGAGTCGTTCGCGTGAGCACGAGCGCGTCGGAGGAGCTGATGGCGGGCGCCGCCGACGTCGCGGACGCGGTCGACGCGCGCCGAGCCGACCGAGCCGACCGAGCCGCACCGACGCCGGCCGAGCTGACCGAGGCCGCGCTCGAGGCGCTCCTCTTCGTCGCCGAGCGGCCGCTCGCCCGGCGCGAGATCGCGACGCTCGCCGGCGTGGATCGCGGCGACGGTGGACGCCCGCCTGGGCGACCTCGAGGTGAGCCTCGCCGACCGCGGGATCCGGCTCATCGTCGTCCGGCGACCGGGTCGAGCTGGCGACCGCGCCCGAGGCCGGCGCGCTCGTCGCGCGCTACGTCGGCGCCGGACGCGGTCCGGCTCTCGCCGGCGTCCCTCGAGACGCTCGCGATCGTCGCCTACCGCCAGCCGGTCACGCAGGGGCGCGATCGAGCGGATCCGCGGCGTCGACTCCGACTACACGATCCGGACGCTGCTGCACCGCCGGCTCGTCGTGGAGCTCGGGCGGTCCGAGGCGCCCGGCCGGCCGTTCCTGTACGGGACAGGCTTCGAGTTCCTCGAGCGGTTCGGGCTGACGAGCCTCGACGAGCTTCCGCCGCTCGACGTGGACGTCGCCGCCCGCCTCCTGTCGGCCGCCGACGCCGCGGCCGCGGTGCGCGACCCCGGCGGGCTCGGCGATCCGACCCCCGGCACGGCCGTCGGGCCGGGCAGGCCCTGATGGCGCCGGAGCGTCTCCAGAAGGTGCTCGCCGCGGCCGGCGTCGCCTCGCGCCGCGAGGCGGAACGGCTCATCGCCGACGGCCGGGTCACCGTCGACGGCCGGGTCGCGACCCTCGGCGAATCGGTCGAGCCCGGCACAACCGTCATCGCGGTCAACGGGCGGCCGATCGGCGAGGCCTCGACGCTCGTCCACCTCGTCGTCCACAAGCCGTCCGGGGTGACCTCGACGACCCGCGACCGGCATGCCGAGCGGACCGTCCTCGACCTCATCCCGCGGGCCCTGGTCGGCGCGACCCGGCTCTACCCGGTCGGGCGGCTCGACCAGGACTCGGAGGGGCTGATCGTCCTCACCAACGACGGAGCCTGGGCGGACCGGGTCCTCCACCCGCGGTTCGGCGTCGAGCGCGAGTACGCGATCGGCCTGGCTGGCTCAGCTCACCCAGGAGCAGGGAGATGCGCTGACCGCCGGGATCCGCCTGGAGGAGGGGCTGGCGACGCTGGGTCACCTGCGCCCGATGACCGGGATCGAGATTCGCCGGCTGGTCTCCATCCTCGACCCGGCCCCGCCCCGGCTGGTCTGGTACCGGGCCACCCTGGCCCAGGGCTGGAAGCGCCAGCTGCGCCGGATGTTCGCCGCGGTGGGGGCCCCCGTGGAGCGGCTCGTTCGCGTCCGGATCGGGACGCTCCGGATCGACGAGCTGCGCACCGGCGCTGTCCGTCCGCTGAGCGCCGCCGAGGTCCGCTCGCTCGGTGCCGGCCGCCTCGCGCCGCCCCGATGAGCGGGGCGGGCCGGCGCCTGGTGATCGCCATCGACGGTCCGGCCTCGTCCGGGAAGAGCAGCGTGGGGGCCGCGGCCGCACGCGACCTCGGCTACCGGTTCTGCGACACCGGGCTCCTGTACCGGGCCGTGACCGACCTCGCCCTGCGGCGCGGCATCGGCCTGAGCGACGCCGCACGGCTCGTCCGGCTGGTCGACGAGGTGGAGCTCGCCGCGGACGAGGAGGGACGCCTGTCGCGTGTCGTGGTCGGCGGCAGGGACGTCACCGCCGAGGTGCGCGGGCCCGCGGTCGACCGCCACGTCAGCGAGGTCTCGCGGATCCCCGAGGTGCGGGCCGCCCTGCTGGCCCGCCAGCGGGAGCTCGCCGCCGAGGGCGGGATCGTGATGGCCGGGCGGGACATCGGCACGGTCGTCCTCCCGGACGCGGACCTGAAGATCTTCCTCGACGCCTCGGCCGAGGAGCGCGCCCGGCGCCGGGCCGAGGAGCGCGGGCTCGCTCCGGGCTCCGCCGAGGCGCGCGCGATCCTCGACGACCTGCACCGGCGCGACGAGCTCGACCGGAACCGGCCCGTGGCGCCGCTCCGGGCCGCGCCCGATGCCCGGATCATCCGCACGGACGGCAACCGGTTCGAGGAGACGGTCGCCGCCGTCGAGGCGGTGATCCGCACCGCCGAGACGGCACGTGCGGGGACGTCCTGGTGACCGACCGGCGCCCGCCGACGTCGCCGCTCGACGACCGCCCCGACTGGGTCATCCGGGCCACCGACGCCCTCGCCCGGCTCGTCTTCCGGGCGACGACCCGGGTCCGGCTCGAGGGCCTCGACCGCCTGCGCGGCCTCGAGGGCCCGATCCTCATTGTCGCCAACCATGTCTCGAACGCCGACGCGCCGCTGGTCGGCTCGTTCCTCATCCCGGCGCTCGGGCGACGGATCCACTGGCTGGGCAAGCAGGAGGCGCTCGACTGGCCGATCCTCGGCCGCATCTTCGCCCGGAACGCGGTCATCGGGGTCCGCCGCGGCGAGGCCGACATCGAGGCGTTCCGGGCGGCGAAGCGCGTCCTCGATGAGGGCCACGTCCTGTGCATCTTCCCGGAGGGGACGCGCAGCCCGACCGGCGCCCTCCAGGAGGCCAAGGAGGGCACGGCGATCCTGGCCCTCCGCACGGGCGCGCGGATCCTCCCGGTGGGCATCGTGGGGACGGGCAGCGTGTGGCCGCGGGGGCGTGCGCTGCCGCGACCGGGCGGCAGGGTCGCGCTTCGGGTGGGCGACCCGTTCACGCTCGGCGCAGTGGGCACCGGCTCCGCGCGACGGGCCGGCCAGCAGGCGGCGACGAGCGAGATCATGCGCCGGATCGCCGAGCTCCTGCCGCCCGCCCAGCGCGGGGCCTACGCCGCGGCCGTGGCCGCCGGGGGGCCCGCCGGGGACCCCGTGCGATAATCGGCCCATATGGGCACCGTTCATGAAGTCCGCATCGCCAAGCGCACCGGCTTCTGCTATGGCGTTCGCGAGGCGATCGACAAGGCAAAGGAGGCTTCGGCCGCCGGGAAGACCACCCACACCCTGGGCCAGGTCGTCCACAACGAGGGCGTGATCCGGGACCTCCAATCGAACGGCGTCCGGACCGTCGACACGCTCGACGATGTCGACACGGGCGCCGCCGTCGTCATCCGCGCCCATGGCGTCCGACCGGAGGTCATGGAGCGGGCGGAGGCCAGGGGCCTCGAGGTCATCGACGGGACCTGCACCTGGGTGATCCAGGAGCAGCGCGAGCTCGTCCGCCTCGTCGAGGAGGGGTACACGATCGTCCTCCTGGGGACGCCCAGGCACCCGGAGGTCGTCGGCCTGCTGGGCTTCGCGCCCGATGCCATCGTCGTCGACGAGGAGGCGGACTGGGCACTCATTCCCCGCAAGAAGAAGATGGCGCTCATCTCCCAGAGCACCCAGCCGCCCTGGAAGTTCGAGAAGCTCGCCGCCCACATGGTCTCCCGCAGCCACGAGCTCAAGATCGTCAACACGGTCTGCCCGGTCACCATCCGGCGCCAGGAGGACACCCTGGAGATCGCCCGCGAGGTGGACCTCATGGTGGTCGTCGGCGGGCGCTCCTCGGCCAACACCAAGGAGCTCACCCGGTTGTGCGAGATCGCGGGCACCCACGCCGTCCAGATTGAGAGTGTCCGCGACCTCGCCGACGCGACCGTCTTCGCCGCCGCCGCAGTGGTCGGGGTGACCGGCGGTACGTCGACCCCGATCGAGGACCTCCAGGCCGTCGCGGAGCGGATCCTCGAGCTGGGTGGGACCGCGGATGCCGCGGCCCGGGCCCACGAGCTGGCGACCGCCGCCCTCGCCGCGGCTGCGACCCCCGCCGGCCGGACGACGTCTCTGCCGAGCCGCGACCCGAACGCCCCGAACGCCCCGGCCGTCGTCGGCGCGGCGTGGGCGCCCTGATGGACCGGCTGCCGGTCGTCGCCATCGTCGGTCGCCCGAACGTCGGCAAGAGCACCCTCTTCAACCGGATCCTCGGGAGTCGCCACGCGATCGTCGAGGATCGGGCCCGGACGACCCGCGACCGGCTCTACGGCCGGGCCGAGTGGAATGGCCGGCGGTTCATCATCGTCGACACCGGGGGCCTCGAGATCGATCCGAACGACCCGATCGAGGCGCGCGTCCAGGAGCAGGCCCGCCTCGCGATCGCCGAGGCGGACGTCATCCTGTTCGTGGTCGACGCGATCGCCGGAATCACGCCGGCGGACCTCGAGGCGGCCCGGCTCCTGCGGACCGCTACCTCGCCCGTCCTCGTCGCGGCGAACAAGACGGACAACGACAGGCGCGAGCTCGAGGCCGCCGAGTTCTACGCCCTTGGCTGGGAGGAGACCTATCCGATCAGCGCGGCGCACGGCCGCGGGACCGGCGACCTGCTCGACGCGATGGTGTGGGCGCTCCCGCCCGAGAGCGAGGTGGAGATCGCCCGCAAGGCGCGCGAGGCGGAGGCCGAGGCGTGGGCGCGTGACGTCGCCGAGGGCTTCCTCGAGCCGTTCGTCGTGGACGGCCGGGCGATCGCCGAGGCGGGCGCCGAGGCTCAGGCCGACGAGGCCGCCGGCGCGGAGCTGGCCGGCCCGGACGCCGACGTACGAAAATGGGACGCCGCGATCGCCGCCGAGGCCGAGAGCGCGCCGGTCGCTATCGCGATCGTCGGCCGGCCGAACGTCGGCAAGTCGAGCCTGCTCAACGCGCTGCTCGGCGAGGAGCGCGCCATCGTCAGCGAGATCCCCGGGACGACCCGCGACGCGATCGACACGACCCTCGCCTGGGGCCGCAGCGAGGTCGTCCTGATCGACACTGCCGGGATGCGCCGCCGCGGCAAGATCGCCGGCGGTGCGGCAGCGGAGCGCTACTCCGCGCTGCGCGCCCTCCGGGCCATCGAGCGCGCGGACGTCGCGATCCTCGTCATCGACGCGGTCGACGGGCTGACCGCGCAGGACGCCCACGTCGCCGGCTACGTTGTCGAGGAGGGCAAGGGGCTCGTCATCGCGATCAACAAGTGGGACCTTCTCGTCGAGAAGACGGACCGTACCTTCGACGAGTACGTCCACACGATCCGCCGGGACGTGCCGTTCCTGGACTTCGCCCCGATCCTGTCGATCAGCGCCAAGACCGGTCAGCGCGTCTCGCGGGTGCTCGAGGCCGCCGTCGACGTGTGGGGCGAGCGCCGCAAGCGGATCTCCACGGGGGCGCTCAACCGGCTCATCGGCGACGCCGTCCTGCGTCAGACGCCACCGCTGGTCAAGGGCAAGCGCCCGAAGATCTTCTACGCCACCCAGGCGGCCGTCGCGCCGCCCACGTTCGTGGTCTTCGCCCGCGAGGCCGGCAGCGTCCACTTCAGCTACCAGCGCTACCTGGAGAACCAGCTGCGGGAGGCCTACGGGTTCGACGGGACGCCGATCCGGCTGATCTTCCGGGAACGGAGCGCGGTCGAGCTGCCGGCCCGGCGCACGTCCCGGTCGGCCGGCAGTGCAAAGCGGACCTCGAAGCCGCGCACCAGGGCCACCCCCAAGCCGGCGGGCAAGACCAGTGGCAAGGCCGCCCCGAAGGGCGGCGCCCATCCGGCTCGGCCCGGTTCGAAGGGGACCCGTCGGGCGTGACCCGAGGCCCGCTGGTCGCGGTGGTCGGGAGCGGCGCATGGGGGACGACGCTCGCGATCCTTGTCGCCAGGCAGGAGCCGGCCGTCCTCCTGGCCCGGTCCGCCGAGACGGCGGTGCGGCTCGAGGCGGACCGGGCGAACGAGCGTCGGTTACCGGGGGTCCCATTCCCGCTCGGTCTCGCGGTGAGCGCCGACCCGGTCGTGCTCGGCTCGGCCGAGCTCGTCGTGTTCGCCGTCCCGTCCAACCATCTCCGGGTGGAGGTCGCCCGGGTCGCCCCGTTCGTGCCGCCGACGGCCGACCTCGTGTCGGTCGTCAAGGGGCTGGAGGGTGGCACGCTCCTGCGGATGAGCCAGGTGGTCGCCGAGGCGGGCGGCTTCGACCCGCGCCGGATCGCCGCGCTGTCCGGCCCGAACCTCGCGCTCGAGATCGCCCGGGGGCTGCCCGCGTCGGCGGTGGTCGCCGCGGATGATGAGGCGCTCGCGGCCCGCGTCCAGGCGCGGCTCGGGCGCCGTCGCTTCCGGCTCTACGTGAACTCGGACATCGTCGGCGTCGAGCTGTGCGGGGCGCTCAAGAACGTCATCGCGATCGCCGCCGGGGCGGCCGAGCAGCTCGGCTTCGGGGACAACGGCAAGGCCGGCCTGATGACCCGCGGCCTGGCCGAGATGACCCGGCTCGGGATCGCTGCCGGGGCGAACCCGCTCACCTTCGCCGGCCTGGCCGGGATCGGCGACGTCATCGCCACCTGCGGCTCGCCGCTATCGCGCAACCACCGGCTCGGCGTGGAGCTCGCCAAGGGTCGTCGCTGGGCGGAGATCGAGGCGGACCTGCCCGGCGTGGCCGAGGGCGCCTACACGGTCGACGCAGCGATCGCCCTGGCCGACCGGCTCGGCGTGGAGATGCCGATCGCCCGGGAGGTCCACCGGGCCCTGTTCGAGGGCAAGAGCGTCAAGCGCTGCCTGGTCGATCTCCTCGCCCGCGAGTCGAAGGACGAGCTCGCCGACTTCCGCGCCTGGTTCGCCCACCTCGACCGCGCCTGATTCCTCTTGGGCGGTGCGGACGTCGCCGCTTCACCGGTGGAGGTCGGCCGGCTGCTCTGCTAGACTCGGTGCCTTGTCGGGGCGTGGCGCAGCCTGGTAGCGCACCTGAATGGGGTTCAGGAGGTCGAGCGTTCGAATCGCTCCGCCCCGACCACTGGTCCACGCACGAGGTGGCCCCTCGGAGCGATCCGAGAGGCCTTCTCTTTGCGGGCCTGGAGAGCGCCGATCCACCCTGCGCCGTCGCCTCCGGGTTCAAGTCGAAGCGAGGGAAGTTGCTGGTGGCTGGCCGGCATCGTCGAGACGCACGGAAGGAGTGACTGACAGTGGGAATCCTCTCCTGGCTGGTCGTGGGAGCGATCGCCGGCTACCTTGCCGGCTTCATGGTCAAGGGCGACGAGGGCATGGGGGTCATCGGCCACGTGGTGCTCGGCATCATCGGGGGCCTTGTCGGTGGGTTCCTGGCCGGCCTGCTGACCGGCGGCAAGGACTTCACGACCGGGATCAACATCTCGACGATCGTCGTCGCGACCGTCGGCGCCGTCATCGCAGTCGTGGCCTGGGCCGCCATTCGTGGCCGGTCCCGCTCGGGCCGCGGCCCGGTCTAACCTGTGGTCGGCCGAAGAAGGCCCATTCCATGACCCGGGCGCCGGATCGAAGTGTCGAAGCCCGGCCGGACAGCGCGCGGTTGCCATGGTTCCGCAGTGCCTGGGGCGCCGCTGGAGCTGGCGCCGCGACGAGCGCGCGACGCACACTCGCGTCTCTGATGAGTCCTCCAGCCCAGGAGGCCGCCCGATGACGTTCAACCCCGGCAGCTAGCTCAACCCTTCGGAGGTCGCCGATGTCCGCGGTCGCCGCTACGGTGGTGGCCGCGGTCTGGCGGTCGGCGGCGGCGGCATCGGCCTCGTCATCGCGATCATCTACGTGCTGCTGGGCGGCAACCCGGGGGACCTCGCCAGCTAACGGCTCGCTGACGGCCCGCCGCGGCTCCGGGACCGAGCCGAGATCCTCGGCATCCGGCAGACGGATGCGGGGCTCACGCTCACGCTCGAGCGCGCCTACGCGGATCTCAACCAGGTCATGGTCGGCTTCACCGTCGAGGGCCTGGAGGTCGGGGAGCGCGCCGGTATCCTGTGGCACGCCGAACTCCGCGATCCGACCGGCCGGCGGATCGGCGGTCCGGAGGCCCCCGCCATTGGCGGCAGCGGGGTCGACGAGACCGACCTCTCGGCGTACGTCCAGACGTGGTGGTTGGCCCCGGGAGGGCCGGCCCTGGTGGCCGGGACCTGGGAGCTGACCGTTACCTCCGACGGCGGCATGAACCCCGGCATCTGCACCGTCGGAGCCCTCGACCCGGAATGCGCGAGCCCGCGTGCGGACGGCATGATCGACAGTACCTGGCGATTCGAGTTCGAGCTGCCCAAGCCAACCGGGACGGTGGTGTCGGCGGATGTCAGTGACACCGAAGGGCAGGCCACGGTCACGCTTACGGAGCTTCGAGTCAGTCCGACCATGATCACTGGCAGGATCGCTCTGCGCGTGGCCGGCAGCACCGTAGCCTACTGGCTGACGGATGACGGATCCTGGTGGTCGACGAACGGATCACTACGGCACGGCGGCACCTCGTACACCTTTGGCTATGGCTATCACGTTGCCCAGGACCCTCAGGATCAAGGGCCGAACGGTGACGAGTTCGAGTTCAACACGATCGCCGGCTCCGATGAGGCTACGGGCACCTGGGAGATCGAGATCCCCGAGCTCTGGTACGTGAGCGGTGACGGCGGCCCGGAGACGGCGATCCACCTCACCGGCCCGTGGACGCTCACCGTGACCGTGCCGTAGCGAATTGAGGCCCTCATGGTTTCGGCCTGTCCCCCTTCTGGCGCGGGTCGGGCGAAGAGGCCGGCGGAACGGCCCCGGGTCGTGCGCCCGCCTCGTGCGGGGCATAGGTTGATTGAGCACAGCAACGCGCCGCGAAAGGACGGGTGGCGTGAGGTTCGTCCCGGGTTTCGTGGTCGTCTCGTGTCTGCTCCTGGTGGTCGGATGCTCCGGCAACGGCGTCCCCGGCAGCACCAGTCCGGTGGGATCGGTGCGGGTGGCCCTGGGTCTCTACTCGGGTCTGCTCGATCCGGAGTGGACGCTGACGGCGGAGCAGGTCGCCGCCCTGGATAGCGCCCTGATGGCCCTCCCGGACGGCACGGGCTCGCCGCCAGCCGGGGGCCTGGGGTATCACGGGTTCACGATCATGCGCCCGGGGAGCACGCTGGTCGCCTATCTGGGCGCGGTCGCGTCGCCGGGCGATGGCCCCCGCACCGTGAAGGCGGACCCGACACGGAGCATCGAGCGCTACCTGCTCGAGACCTCCCGTCCGCACGTGACGGCCGACGAATACGAGGCAGCGAAGCGCGCTCTGGCCGGGCCCTGAGGCCCGGCTCAGAAGCGGAACGTCGACAGGAAGATGTCGAAGGTCAGGGTGTCCTCGGCGCCTGTGCCGGCCGGACCGAACCAGCGGATGGTCCAGGCGACCCCGCGCCGGACGAGGACGACCTCGACGAGGCGGAACCGGATCCCCTGGGAGACGATCGCGTAGGTGAGCCGACGGACCGCGACGCCGCCGACGACGACGGCCACGCTCGATTCCGGCCGGACCCGGTAGACCTGGGAGACCCGGCGGGTCGAGGCGGAGACCAGGCGCTTCAGGGTGGCGCTCGCGTCGCGCCGGTGCTCGACCTCGATCCTGCGAGCCGCCCTCGACGTGAAGACGTCCCGGCTGGTCGCGAACGTCACCGTCCACGTTGGCGGTCGCACCGCAGAGTAGTGCCAGCGGGTGGAGGTGACGAGCACCCAAGCGCCGGCCGGGGCACCAATGTTCACCTCCCCGCGGCGGGTGAACGAGACCGTCAGTGCCCAGGCACGGACCGCCGTCGCGCCCACCGCCCGGATCCTCGCCCGGGCGACCAGTCCGACCGGCTGCCCGGCATCGTCGGCGTAGACGGTGGCGACGGCGGACTCGACCAGATCGCCCGGATCGGCGAGCCCCAGGGCGAAGACGAGCGCGTCCGCCGCGAGCCCCACGGGCTCGAGGCGGCGAGCAGCGCCGCGATCTCGTGCGACGACGCCGCGATCGACCAGGGAACCGGCGCCCGCGAACACCTCGGCAAGCGTCGGTCGTCGGGCGGACCCGACCCGCTTCGGGCCGAGGATCCATGGCCCGCCCCCCGATCGCCGGTACGTCCGCCCGCCGACCGACACAACGCCGAACCCCTCGGCCGCCTCGCCGGACCCGCTCGCAAGCTCCATGGCGACGTCCGGCCCCCGGACGTTGAACGTGCCGTTGAGGATGGTGATCAAGCGCTCGTCGGTCACGGTCGCGCAGACGTCAGCTGCCGCGGAGAACGCTGGGTCGCTAAGGACGGCGAGCGCGATCGCCCCGACGTTGATCCGGATCGGCGATGTGGACGGGGTCGGGGGAGGTCCGTTTGCCGGGACAGATGCCGCCGGCACGGACGCGCCCGGTACGGACGCGCCCGGTACGGACGCGGAGGGCAGCTCGCCGACGCACCCGGCGACCAGGATCAGCGACGCAACCCCGGCAACCAGGTCCAAGCCCGTCCGATGACCGGCCACGATGGATCTCCCCCTCGGCGAAAGGTGGACTGCCGCCCCGCCACAAGCAGCCTACGTTTGGAGTGCCGGTGATGCCAGGGCCGAACCTCCCGTGCGATGGGCCGATCCAGCCGTTCGCCCTATAGACTCCATGGATGACCCCCGACCCGACATCCGAGGAGGCCCCCGCCCGGCTGGATGCTGCCCAGCTCGATGGCCTCGGGGACATGGACCCGGAGACGTTCCGGGCCGCGGCCCACGAGGTCGTCGACCTCATGGCGGACTATCTGGCCGGCGTCGAGCGCTACCCGGTCTTCCCCCCGATCGAGCCCGGGACCCTTCGGCCCCGCTTCCCGTCCAAGCCTCCGGAGGCGCCCGAGCCGCTCGAGGCGATCCTCTCCGACTACCAGACCCTGGTCGAGCCGAACGCCACCCACTGGCAGCATCCGGGTTTCCTGGCGTACTTCGGCACCACCGCCTCGGGACCCGGGATCCTCGGCGAGATGCTGACCGCCACGCTCGGGCAGAACCCGATGCTGTGGCGCACCTCGCCGATCGGGACGGAGCTGGAGGGGGTCGTCGTCGACTGGCTGCGGCAGGGTCTCGGGCTGCCGGTAGCCTTCGACGGGCTGCTGACCGATACCGCATCCACCTCCTCGCTCATCGCGATCGCGGCGGCGCGCGAGGCGGCCGGCGTTGACGCGGCCGCGCTCGGCCTGTCCGGGCGCGACGACCTTCCCGGCGGTGTCCGCGTGTACGCCTCCGCGGAGGCACACTCATCGATCGAGAAGGCATGCATGACCCTGGGCATCGGCCGGGCCGGGCTGCGCCGGATCCCGACCGACGAGCGGTTCGCCATGCGCGTCGACGAGCTCCGGGAGGCGATCCATGGCGATCGTGCCGCGGGCGTCCGCCCGATCGCGATCGTGGCCACGATCGGCACGACGAGCTCGACATCGGTCGACCCGGTCGGGGCGATCGGCGACGTCGCCGAGGACGAGGCGTTGTGGCTCCACGTCGACTCGGCGTACGCGGGTGCGGCCGCGCTCATCCCCGAGCGCCGCGGCCCGTTCGCCGGCTGGGAGCGGGCCGACTCGATCGTGGTCAACCCGCACAAGTGGTTCTTCACGCCGCTCGACGCGTCGCTCCTGCTGACCCGTCGGATGGATGCGCTGCGGACGGCGTTCAGCCTCGTCCCGGAGTACCTCCGGACGCTCGATCGGGAGGCCCCGGTCCGCGACTACACGGAGTACCAGCCCCAGCTCGGCCGGCGATTCCGGGCGCTCAAGCTGTGGATCCAGCTCCGTTACTTCGGGCTCGAGGGGCTCCGCCGCCGGATCGCCCACCACCTGGAGCTCGCCCAGCGGTTCGGGGACTGGGTAGACGCCGACCCCGACTGGGAGCGGCTGGCGCCGGTGCCGTTCTCGACCGTCTGCTTCCGCTGGCGTCGGGCGGCGCTCGCCAGGCACGAGGATGAGGCGGCGGTCCGAGCGCTGCTTGACGCGCGCAACGCCGCGATCATGGACGCGGTGAACCGGACCGGCGAGGTCTTCCTCTCGCACACCCGGCTGGCCGACCGGTTCACGATCCGGCTGGCGGTCGGCAACGTGCGCACGGAGGAGCGCCACGTGGCCCGGGCCTGGGAGCTCCTGCGGGAGGCGGCGGCCCGGCTCGAGGACTGACCGCGGACGCGAGGCCGGGTCCGGGGTGAGGCTCATGGCTGGGCCGGCCGCCGAATGTCCGGGTCAGTCGCCCGGGAGCGCGATCGGCGGGAACGAGGCGTCGTACTCGAACGTGTAGTCGGTCCTCCCGATCGGGTCGTCGCGCACTGCGGACAGGATCCGGCCGGTGGCCGGATCGAGCCGGACGGTGGCCGTGACCCGGCCGCCGTACTGGGGCGAGTCGGCCGAGTAGTCCCACAGCCACGTGCCGTCAGCGTCGACCCGGACGCGTTCGCGGATCCCCTTGTTCGGCTCGAGGGCGGCGCTCCACGCCTCAAGTGGCTGGCCCAGCTCGCGGAACCCCTGGCGGAGCGCCTTCGCGCCGCAGCTCCACAGGCCGGGTACGGGCTCCCAGAGGTTCTGGCTGTCGTAGGCGACGCCCTTCAGGCAGACGAAGACCGCGTGGCCATCGAGCATCGAGGCCGAGGCAGTGGGCTCGTAGCGGATCTCGCCGGGGCTCGGGCCGTCGGCGGTCAGCCTGAGCCGGCCGGCGGCGGTGAGCGCGTCGAGGGCGACCCGCCAGAAGTCGGGTGCATCGGCCGGGGCGGGCAATGGCGTGGGCGTCGGGGTCGGGGTGGGGACCGGTGCCGCGGTCGGAGAGGGGGAGGGGACGGGGCTCCCGGTCGGAGGCCCGACGGTCGGGGCGGACGCCGGGGCCGTGGCGGACGGGGTGACGGATCCGGCCGGCGATGGAGGGGAGCTCGGTCCGCAGGCGGCGAGCACGGTCACCGCGACGAGAGCGGCGACGAGCGCTCTGATCGGGAGCATGCGTCCATGGTAGTCCCGCCGCTAGCATGGCGCGGTGACCTCGACCCGCCGCAGCACCCCGTCCGACCTCGCCGCCCGGCTCGACGACGCGCTCGTCCGGCTCGGACGACTGCTGCCCGGTTCTGCGGAAGGGTTCGATCCCGCCATCCCGGGAGCGCTCGTCGCCGCGGGACTCCACCTCGCTCCGGTGCCGGTATCGGCGGGCGGCCTCGGGGTCGGGCTGCGGGAATTGGCCGAGGTCCTCGCCGCGCTCGGCGCCGTCGACGGATCCGCCGCCCTCGGCTTCGCGATGCACGTCCACGTCGTCGGCGCGATGGCCGAGTCGCCGGGCTGGCCGGACGGCCTGGGGTTCGCCCGGGCGCTCGTCGAGCGGGAGCGCGCCCGGGGTTGACGGCCGCCGTCAGGGCAGCCGGGCAGCCGCGAACCGCGGGGCCGCGGGGCCGTCATGCAGCCCGCGCATGGATCGACGACCGACCGAGCGTAGCCGCGGTGCCGCTTCGTCGATTCTGAACCGTGGCTGAGCGTGGCCGACCGCGATTCCATGCAGTACCTGCATATCCCAGGCCCGACGAGGGCGAGCCGCGCCGCCGGTGGGCTCAGAACGGCTTCGTCACCATGAGGAACACGATCAGCACGACGATCGCGGTGGTCAGCCGGCCCAACAGGTTCACCCGCCGCGCGGCCGCCGCGTAGGCCTCCGAAGCGGGGTCCGTCTCCGCCTCCGCCAGCAGGCGCCGGATCGCCGGGGCGAACGCGGCGATCCCGACGATCGCGGTGAGAATGTACAGGGCGATCGCGGCGCTGATCCAGCCCTGGGAGAACCGGTAGCCGCCAGTGATGACCATGGCGATCCCGGTGATCAGGACGACGATGTAGCCCGGGTTGGCGAACCTGCGGTCGAGCCGGCGCACGCCCTCGATCGACCAGACCAGGCGCTCCCGGTCCCTGCCCGCTCGGCTCAGCCAGAAGGCGTACGTGACGTTCGCGCCGACGGCGACGATCGCGGCCAGGACATGGACGACCTTGAGCAGGAGGAACAGCGTCACGCGGCGACCTTTCGAGCACGGGGAGGGGGACGGTGATGGGATTCTGGCAGCTCACGGCTCGGGACGCCCGAGGTCCCGCGGATCGGTCGTGCGATAGACTCGGGCCGATCGATCAGAGCCGCCGCGCGGACGAGATCCGACACCCGCGCCACGAGGAGAGCAGCCATGGCCGTGCAGGTCGCCCCGGACTTCCGGATGTTCATCGACGGTGCGTCGGCCGACTCGACGAGCGGCGCCTGGCTGGAGGTCCGCAGCCCCGCCAGCGGCGAGCTCGTCGGGCGCGCCCCGGCCGGCACCGAGGCGGACGTCGACCGAGCCGTCGCGGCGGCGCGAGCCTCGTTCCGCGACGGTCGCTGGCGGTCGATGGCGATGGCCGAGCGGGTCGCCATCCTCAACCGGCTCGGCGACATCATCGACGAGCACGCCGACGAGCTGGCCCGCCTGGAGACGCTCCAGACGGGCACGAGCTACAAGCTCCGGCGCGAGTCGGACTTCGCCTTCGCGTCGGACAACCTGCGCTTCTTCGCGAGCCAGATCCGCCATCTCGAGGGCAAGGCCGCGTACGAGTACAGCGGCAGCCACACGAGCATGGTCCGGCGCGAGCCGATCGGGGTCTGTGCCCAGGTCACGCCCTGGAACTACCCGTTCTGGATGGCGATCTGGAAGATCGGTCCGGCGCTCTCGGCCGGCAACTCGGTCGTGCTCAAGCCGGCCAGCGCCACCCCGCTCACGACGATCCGCCTGGCCGAGCTGGCGAAGGAGGCCGGCATCCCGGACGGCGTGTTCAACGTCGTGACCGGGCGCGGGGATATCGTCGGGAGCGCGCTGGCGGCCCATCCGGACGTCGACCTCATCTCGCTGACCGGCGACTCGGAGACGGGCAGGAAGATCCAGGCGCTGGCGGCCGGCAACGTCAAGCGCGTCCACCTCGAGCTGGGCGGCAAGGCCCCGTTCATCGTCCATGCCGACGCTGACCTCGAGGCGGCGGCCCGCGGCGCGACGGCCGGGGCCCTGATCAACGGCGGCCAGGACTGCACCGCGGCGACCCGGGCCTACGTCCACCGCTCCATCCACGACGCGTTCCTGGCCCGGACGAAGGTGCTCTTCGAGAGCGTCCGGGTGGGCGATCCGTTCGATCCGGCGACGGACTTCGGGACGCTCATCAGCAGCGCCCAGGTCGATCGGGTGGACGGCTTCGTCCAGCGGGCCCGGGCGGCCGGCGGGACGGTCGTGACCGGCGGCTACCGGCCGACGGTCCCCGGCCTGGAAGGCGGTGCGTTCTACGCCCCGACGATCGTGGCCGGCGTCGCCCAGGACAGCGAGATCGTCCAGAACGAGGTGTTCGGGCCGGTCCTCGCGGTCCTTCCGTTCGACACGGACGCCGAGGCGCTCGAGATGGCCAACGACACCAAGTACGGCCTGGCCGCCTCGATCTGGACCCGCGACGTGTTCCGCGCGATGGAGGCCGCCCGCACGCTCAATTTCGGGCATGTCCAGGTGAACGACCACCTGATGGTCACCTCCGAGATGCCTCACGGCGGCTTCAAGCAGTCCGGCTTCGGCAAGGACATGTCGAGCTACTCGTTCGAGGAGTACACCCAGGTCAAGCACGTCATGATCGAGCTGACCGGGGAACCCGTGAAGGGCTGGCACTACACGATCTTCGGCGACAAGCCGGAGTAGTCCCAAGGGCCGATAATGGCCACGTCCCGACGCCGCGCGACGACCGGAGGAGCTGAGCCCACGTGCCGCCGATCACCGAGCTGACCCGCATCGAGCCTGTCAACCTCGAACGCCTCGAGAAGCAGGGGGTGTTCACGACCGGGATCCTCCTCGAGGTCTCCGAGACCCCGACTCGCCGGCAGTCGCTGGCGGACCACGTCGGGGCCTCCACCAACGACGTCCTCGCCTGGCGGGACGAGGCGCTCCTGCTCAACCTCGCCAACTTCGGGCCGACCGAGCACCAGCTGCTCATCCAGGCCGGGATCGATGGACTGAGGGACGTCCTGGCCGTGGACCTCGCCACGTTCAGGGCCCGACTTGCGCGCGCTGCGACGGAGCTCAACGGGGAGCCGCCCGACGATCTCCGGGCCGAGGGCTGGTGGGACCAGGCCCGCACGCTCGAGGATGCATAGGCTGGCGCCGTCCGTCGACGGCACCAGCCGGTACGATGGCTCGGTGCACGTATCCCCGGTCCGGGCCCTCCTGACGGTCCTCGTAGCTGCGTCGACGATCCTGGTCATCGTCGGCGTCTCGGTCGCCCTCTTCCTCAACCCGCTGTGGCTCGGCTTCGAGCAGGAGCGGACCGGTGCCGCCGGGTACACCGGCTTCACGCCCGCCCAGGTTGGAGAGGTGACGAGCGGAATCCTGCGCGACCTCGTCATCGGACCGCCGGAGTTCGCCCAGGCCGTCGACGGTGTCCCGGTCCTCGCCGACCGCGAGCGCTCCCACATGATCGACGTGCGGGGCGTGTTCATGGCCTTCGGGGCGCTCAGCCTCCTGGCGGGCCTGACCCTCGTCAACGCCCGGCTCGCGTCGCGCGGAGCGGGGTGGTTCCGCCGATCGGCCGGGGCCGGAGCGATTGTTCTCGGCGTGGCGGTCGTCATCGGAGCCGTCGTCGTCTCGGTGGCCTTCGAGCAGGCCTTCGAGGTCTTCCACCGGCTCTTCTTCTCGGGCGGCACGTACACGTTTGATCCCGCCGTGGACCGGCTCGTGCAGCTCTTCCCGGAGGCGTTCTGGGTGGAGACCTCGATCGCAGTGGGGGTGGTCATCCTCGTCATCAGCTCCGCCGTCGCGTGGTGGGGCCTGCGCGGGAGGTCCGAGACGTGAGCGCGTCGCTCCTCAGCGTCGAGGCGGCCCGCGACCGGGTCCTGGCGGCGATCCCCGGACCGCTCTCCGCCGAGCTCGTCGACCCGGTCGCCGCGCTGGGGCGGGTTCTCGCCGAGGCGGTCATCGCCTCGACCGACCTGCCGCCGTGGGACAACAGCGCGATGGACGGCTATGCCATCCGGGCGGACGACATCCGGGGGGCCGCGGAGGAAGCACCGGTCGTCCTCCGGGTGGTCGGGGAGGTTGCCGCCGGCGCGATCGCCGATGCCGTGGTGTCCTCGGGAACGGCCGTCCGGATCGCGACCGGAGCGCCCATCCCGCGAGGGGCGGACACCGTCGTGCCGGTCGAGTTGACCACGCCGCTCGATGCCGCGGGCCTTCCGGCCGGCGAGCGCGGTCGCGACGCGACGGGTACCGTCCCGGTCGCCTGCGCCGTGCATGTCCCGGTCGCCGCCGGGAATGCCATCCGGCACCGCGGCGACGACCTCCGGGCCGGTGCGGCCGTCCTCGACGCGGGCTCGGCTGTGAATGCCGTGGCCGTCAGCCTGGCGGCAGGCGTCGGCGCCGGCGCGATCGCGGTCCATCGGAGGCCGCGGGTCGCCGTGCTGGCCACCGGCGACGAGATCCGGGCGCCGGGCGAGCCGCTCGGCCCGGCCGGGATCCCGAACGCGAATGGTCCGGGGCTTCGGGCGATGGCTCTCGCGGCGGGCGCCGAGGTCACCGATCTGGGGATCGCCCGCGACGAGCTGGACGACGTCCTCGGCCACCTCCGGCGGGGGATCGCCGAGAGCGACGTGGTGATCGTCAGCGGCGGGGTATCGGTGGGGCCGTACGACGTCGTGCGGCTCGCCTTCGAGACCATCGGGCGGATGGACCTCTGGCGGGTGGCCGTCCAGCCGGGCAAGCCGTTCGCGTTCGGCCTGGCCGCGAGGCCGGGGGCGGCCGCTCCGGCGCTCCTGTTCGGGCTGCCTGGCAACCCGGTCAGTGCCTTCGTGACGTTCGAGCTCTTCGTCCGGCCCGCGCTGCGCCGGCTCCTGGGTCACCGCGACCTCCTGCGCATGCCGGACCGCGGCGTCCTGCTCGACCCGGCGTCGAAGGCGTCCGGTCGGCGCGCCTACCTGCGCGCCCGTGCCGAGCGCGACGCCGCAGGCACACCGCTGCGCGACGCAGCCGGGCGCGTCCGGCTGCGGCTCGCCGGGGGCCAGGGCAGCCACGTGCTGAGCGCCCTCGCGGCGGCCGATGCCCTGGCGATCGTGCCCGAGACCGTCAATGCGCTGCCCGCTGGCGCGCCCGTCGAGCTGTGGTGGCTCGACCGCCCATGACCACCCGATCTCGGTCCGAGGACCGAGCCCGTCCCACCCCGGAGGCACCCGATGGACCGTAAGCCCGCCCCACGCTCGGAGCGTCGTCGCCTGACCCACGTGGACCGCAGCGGACGGCCCCGGATGGTCGACGTCAGCGGCAAGGCGCCGACCGCCCGGCGGGCCGTGGCCGAGGCGTTCGTCGCGTGTACCGCGCAGACCCTCAGCTTGATCATCGATGGCGCGACGACGAAGGGCGACGTGCTGACCGTGGCGGAGCTCGCCGGCGTGATGGCCGGCAAGCGGACCAGCGACCTCATCCCGCTGTGCCACCCCATTCCGCTCACGGACCTCCTCGTCCAGATCGTCCCTGACCGGGCGGCGGGCGGACTCAGGATCCGCACCGAGGCCGCGACCGTGGGCTCCACCGGGGTCGAGATGGAAGCGCTCACGGCGGCGTCGGTGGCCGCGCTGACCGTCTACGACATGGTCAAGAGCGTCGAGCGGGGGGTGGAGATCCGGTCGATCCGACTCGTCTCGAAGAGCGGCGGCAAGAGCGGCGACTGGGTGCGGCCGGGCGCCGAGCCCGCCCCCGAGCGCCAGGTCGTCCCGGAGCGCCGGCCGGGCGATCGGACGGCCGGTCGGATCGTCAGCCCGAGGAAGGCCAAGCCGTGACCCGGGCGGGAGCGGGAGCGTGACCGGGGTGTCTCTGCCGGGCGCCGGTCGCCGCGCCCTCGTCCTGACCGCGAGCGACCGGAGCGCCTCCGGAGAGCGACCGGACACCTCCGGTCGCCTCGTCGCGGATGGTCTCGAAGGGCTCGGGTTCCGCGTGGAGCGGGTCGTCGTGCCGGACGAGCGACCCGCGATCGAGGCCGCGATCGTCTCCGGAGCGGCCACCGCCGCCCTCATCGTGACGACCGGCGGGACCGGGCTCACGCCCCGCGACGTGACGCCCCAGGCGACCGCCGCGGTCATCGACTACGAGGTCCCCGGCCTGGCCGAGCTCATCCGCGCCGAGGGTCGCCGGTCGACTCCGATGGCCGCCCTGTCGCGGGGGATCGTCGGCGTTCGTGGCCGCACGCTCGTGGTCAACCTGCCCGGCAGCCCGCGTGGCGCGACGGAGTCGCTCAACGCGATCGTTCCGGTCCTGGGCCACGCGCTCGAGACCCTGGAAGGCCCGTTCGACCACGCCGCCGCCACAGCCGCCGGCGCGCGGCCCGACCTTCCGGCACCGGAGGCACACGAGTGATGTTCGAAGCGTTCGACATCGTTCCGGCGTACCCGCTCGTCTTCCCGGTGTTCTGGGGCGCCTTCGCGGTGTTCGGCCTGGTCGTCGCCCGCCACCTGCGGATCTTCGCGGAGGCGCGGGCGGAGGGCCCCCGGGCGCTCGTCCAGATCCCGCGCCGGACGTGGGGGGTCGTTCGCTACGCGATCCTCCAGACCCGGATGTTCCGAGACCGCCGCGTTGGCGTCATGCATATCGGCCTGCTCCTGGGCTCCACGATCCTGCTCATCGGAAACGCCAACGCCGTCACGGGCGGTTTCCTCCAGGCGGTCGTGTCGTGGCCCCTCGACGGTGCGCTCTGGACGCTCCTCACCGCCGTGCAGAACGCCGTCGCCCTGGCGGCATTCGCGGCTGTCGCCTACGCGTTCGAGCGCCGCCTGATCAGCCGGCCCGCCCGGCTCCTGTTCACCCGCACCGCCCTGATCATCCTGGCGATGATCTTCGCCGTCGTCTCGACCGAGTTCCTGGCCCAGGCGTTCGAGGCTGCGCGTTTCGGCGACATCGCGGGCGCGTTCGCGGCAAACGCCCTCGGCGGGCCTCTGCGCGGGCTGGGCCCGCAGGCCACGGAGACCGCCTTCGTGCTCCTGTGGTGGGGGCACATCGTCGTCCTCTCCGGCTTCCTCGTCTACATCCCGTTCAACAAGCACTTCCACGTCTACACGAGCTTCGTGAACATCTACCTCCGCAAGCTCGCGCCACGCGGCGAGCTGCCGGCCATGGATCTCGAGCGCGAGGACATCACCTTCGGCGTGCGGACGCTCCAGGACCTCGGCTGGAAGGATCTCCTGGATGGGTTCACCTGTACCGAGTGCGGTCGCTGCACGGACGCCTGCCCCGCCAACCGGACCGGCAAGCCGCTCGACCCGCGGGCGCTGATCATGGGCATCCGCCGGATGTCGGTCGAGGCGGAGCAGGGCATCGACCTCATCCCGAATTCGCCGATCGTGCGCGAGGTCCACGGGCTCGACGACACGCGACCCGACGCGTCCCGGCTGGCACGGCCGATCGTCGACGACGCGATCCCCTACGACGCCGTCTGGGACTGTGTCACGTGCGGCGCCTGCGTCGAGGCCTGCCCGGTCCTCATCGAGCACGTCGACAAGATCGTGGGTCTGCGGCGCAATCTGGTCCTGGAGGACTCCCGGTTCCCGCAGGAGCTGACCGCGGCCTTCACGAACATGGAGCGGGCCGGCAACCCGTGGGGTCAGCCCAAGGCCACCCGAACGGACTGGACGAAGGGCCTGCCGTTCGCGGTGCCGACCGTGGCGGAGCTTGCCGCCGCCGGTCGGCTCGAAGAGATCGAGGTCCTCTACTGGGTCGGCTGCGCGGCCGCCTTCGACGAACGCAACCGGAAGGTCGCCCGAGCCTTCGCGACCTGCCTCGACGCCGCCGGCATCCGCTTCGCCATCCTCGGCCAGGAGGAAACGTGCACCGGCGATCCGGCGCGCCGGATGGGCAACGACTACGTCTGGCAGATGCTGGCCGCCGCCAACATCGCGACGCTCGACCGCTACCGCCTCAAGAGCATCGTGACGGCCTGCCCGCACTGCTTCAACACGATCGGCAACGAGTATGGCCAGCTCGGTGGGGACTACGAGATCGTCCACCACTCGGTCTACCTGCGCCGGCTGCTCGAGCAGGGTCGGCTGCGGACGATCGACCCGGCGGCGACCGTCGAGACCGGGCCGCAGCTTCCGACCCGGAGCGTCACCTTCCACGATTCGTGCTACCTCGCCCGCTACAACGGCGTGGTGGCCGAGCCGCGCGCTGTCCTGGCGGCCATCCCGGGCCTGGAGCTGCGCGAAATGGAGCGGAGCGGCAGGGAAAGCTTCTGCTGCGGCGCCGGCGGCGGTCGGATGTGGATGGAGGAGACGCGCGGCACCCGGATCAACGCCGAGCGGACCCGCCAGGCGCTCGCGACCGGCGCATCGACGGTGGCGACCAACTGCCCGTTCTGCATGACCATGCTCAGGGACGGCCTCGACTCCGCCGAGGCGAACGTGGACGGCGCGGTCCGGGCGATCGACATCGCAGAACTGCTCGCCGAGAGCCTCGAGCCACTGCCCGCGGACGGGCGGCGACTGCCCGTCATCCAGTAGCCGGCGCCCGCGGACCGCGGGTCCGGATCAGGTGTGCGGTGACTGGCTGTCCGGCAGCCTCGACCCGCAGTAGACGCAGCGATCGTCCGTCGACAGGTTGCCCCCGCCGCAGTGCGGACAGCGCTTCTCGCCCTCGCTCGATGCCGCATACGGACTCTCGCGGCTGGCGTCGGTAACCTCCCGGCGCCGCCGCCTGATGATGAGCACGACCGCGACGAGGCCGATCGAGGCCGCCGCGAGGAGGAGAATGAGCGCCGTCGTCGTAGCCATGGAGTGATCCCCGAACCCACCGCCCACCGGGATGACCGACCGGCGTGTGCGCCAGAATACGCTGGGACCGGGCCCGCGTCGATCTAACCTGTGCCGGGACCGATGCTAGGATGCGCCCACGTTGACCGCGTCGATCCCGCCTCCCGCCTACCGTCTGACCGACGAGCAGCGCGCCCTGCGCGACGCGGTCAGAGAGCTCGCCCGGGAGCGGGTCGCGCCGCGCGCCGCGGAGATCGATCGGACGGCCGAGTTCCCCTGGGACCTGCGGGATCTCCTCGCCGCCCAGGACATCCTTGCCCTGCCGTTCCCGGAGGCGTACGGCGGCCTCGGGGCGGACCTGCTTACGACCTGCCTCGCGATCGAGGAGCTGAGTGCGGCCTGCGCCACGACCGGCCTGATCCTGGCGGTCCACGAGCTGGGGTCGCTGCCGATCATCCACGCCGGGACCGATGAGCAGAAGGACCGCTGGCTGCCGGACCTTGCGGCCGGTCGCGCGCTGATCGCCTTCGCATTGACGGAGGCCGGCGCGGGCTCGGACGCCGGAGCGATCGCCACCCGGGCGGTGCGCGACGGCGACGCCTACGTCCTCGACGGTTCGAAGCGGTTCATCAGCCACGGCAGCGTGGCCGACCGCGTGGTCGTGTTCGCCGTGACGGACCCGGCGGCGAGGCCGCCATCGGAACCTGTCCTGCTTCGTCGTCGAGGCATCGGCGCCGGGCTTCTCGGTCGAGCAGGCTCGAGCACAAGATGGGCATCCGGGGGTCGCCGACGGCCGAGCTCATCTTCGATGGCGTCCGGGTGCCCGTCGCGGACCGCCTCGGCGCGGAGGGCGAGGGCTTCGCGATCGCGATGCAGACGTTCGAACGCTCCCGGCCCGGGATCGCCGCCCAGGCGGTCGGGATCGCCCAGGGCGCCCTCGACGTCGCCGCCGCACTACGCGACCGAGCGCGTCCAGTTCGGGCAGCCCGATCGGCGACCTCCAGATGGTCCAGGCGCTGCTGGCCGACATGGACGCCGCGACCGAAGCGGCCCGGCCAGCTGCTGTACACGGCCTGCGCCGAGATCGAGGCCGGGGCGGCCGGACGCCGGCCGATGGGCGGCGATGTGTAAACTCGTCGCCGGGCGACGCCGCGATGCGGGTCACGACCGACGCCGTCCAGGTCCTCGGCGGCTACGGCTACATCGACGAGTTCCCGGTCGAGCGGATGATGCGCGACGCGAAGATCACCCAGCTCTACGAAGGAACCCAGCAGATCCAGCGACTCGTCGTCGCCCGCGGCGCTGCTCGCCAGACGCTGACCGCGCGGTCCGGACCGGGGGAGTCCCCCGACCGGCTCGCCGCAGAGGGAGGCTCCCGCCCGTGCGGATCGTCGTTCTCGTGAAGCCCGTGCCGGACACGGCGCGGCCGGCGAGCGCCTCGGTCCGGACTGGCGGCTCGACCGCGCCGCCACGCCCGCCGTCGTCAACGGCAACGACGAATACGCCCTCGAGGCGGCGCTCAAGCTCGCGCGAGGCGCACGGCGGCGAGCGTCACGCTCCTGTCGATGGCGCCCGACGACCGCGCCCGAGACGATGCGCAAGGCGCTCGCGATGGGCGCCGACTCGCGGCATCCTGGTGACCGATCCGGCTCTCGAGGGCTCGCGACACCCTGTCCACGGCGCGGGTCCTCGCGGCGGCCCTCAGCGCGACTCGAGTACGACCTGGTCCTCGCCGGCGCGGACACCTCGGACGGGGGCGCCGGGGTCGTGGCGGCCGGAGTCGCGGCGCTGCCCGGCCTGCCGTACCTCTCGTACGCGGCGCGGATCGAGCCCGATCCGGCGGCCGGGCACGGTCCGCGTCCGCCGGATCAGCCCGACCGGCTACGACGTCCTCGAGGCGCCGATGCCCGCGCTCGTCGTCGCGACCCAGGCCCTCGGCGAGCCGCGCTACCCGTCGCTCAAGGGGATCATGGGCGCCCGCTCGAAGGCAGATCGCCACCTGGTCGCTCGCCGACCTCGGCCTCGACGCGGGGACGGTCGGCGGGGCCCTCGCCACGAGTCGCGTCCTGGCCGCCCGGGCACCCGCCGCCCGGGCCGCGACCCGGGTCATCCGGGAGCCCGCTGCCGAGGCCGCCGCCCGCGTCGTCGACTTCCTCGCCGAGCGGAGGCTCATCTGATGGCCGGACGCGATCTGGGTCGTCGCGGAGACGACGTCCGACGGCAGCCTGGCACGGATCAGCGCCGAGGTCGCGACGCTCGCCCGGGAGCTCGGCGACGGCTGGCCGGCCGCGAGGTCGTCGGCGTGGTCGTCGCGGCGGACCCGGCGGCCGCCGCCGCGGAGCTCGCGGCGTACCTGCCGCGGGTCATCGCCGTCACGGAGCCCGCGGCCGGCGGCCACGTGACGGCGAGCATCGTCGCGCCAGCGCGTGGCCGGCTCTCGTCGAGCGGCGAGGCCGCGACGCTCGCTGCTCCTGGCGGCGCCGGGCCGGATGGCCGGGACGTCGCCGGCGTCGCTGTCGGCCCTGCTCGGCTGGGGCGTCCTCGCCAACGCGATCGGCCGTCACCTGGGCGCAGACGGCGCCGACCGTGGAGATGAGCGTCTTCGGCGGCAAGCTCCTGACGACGAGCGCATTCACGCAGCGAGCGTGGAATCGTGACCGTCCGCCCGAACGTGGTCGTCGCCGAGCCGGCGCCCGAGGTCGGGACGGTCGACGCCGGCGGCCGTGGATCGGCGAGCTTGACCTGCCGCTCGTGCCCGGTCCTCGAGCGGGTCGCCGAGGCCGGCGCGGCCGCGCCGATCGAGGAGGCCACGGATCATCGTCGCCGGCGGCCGGGGCGTCGGCGGCCCGGAGGGCTTCCGGGTCGTCGAGGAGCTGGCCGAGGCGCTCGGCGGCGCGGTCGGGGCGACGCCGGGCGGCGGTCGATGCCGGCTGGATCCCGTACAGCCCAGCAGATCGGCCAGACGGGCAAGATCGTCAAGCCGGCGCTGTACCTCGCGCTCGGGATCTGCGGGCGCGATCCAGCACAAGGTCGGGATGCAGACGGCCGAGACGATCGTCGCCGTCAACCGCGACCCGGACGCGCCGATCGCCGAGTTCGCCGACCTCCTCGTCGTCGGCGACCTGTTCGAGGTCGGGCCCGCGCTCCTGGTGGCCGAGCTCCGCGCCCGGTCGGGCTGAGGCGGGAGCGCGGGCAGGCCCACGGTGCCGGACGTGCTCGCCCTCGTCGTCGCGCTCGTGGCGCTGGCCGCGTTCGTCGCGCTCGCGGTGGCGTTCGCGGTCGTCCTGCGTCGCGCCTCGCTGGTCGATCGCCGAGACCCGCGACGTGGAGCGGTTCCGCCAGGCCGTGGAGCGACCTCGCGGAGCGGGTCGATCGGTCGCTCGGCGGGGTGATCGAGCGGATCGACGCGGTCCGCCGACGGCCATGCTCGCCGCCGACGCGATCGAGCCGACGACCTGGCCGCCGCCTCGGACGCCGTCGAGCGCTACGCCGAGGAGGCGGCGCGCCCTCCACGGCCTGTCCCGGCGCAAGCAGTCCGGGCCGACCTCGTCGCCGAGCTGGAGCGGGCCGGCCGGGCGCTCGAGATGGTCGAGCCCACGGCTGCACGCTTCTCGACGAGGCGCCAGACGGCCCCCGCGAGCTCGAGGCGCAGACTGCGATCAAGCGTGGCTACCTCAATGCCCTGCACGCCCGCGAGGCGATCGGCCCGGCACGCGGCCGACCTCGCCGTCGGGCCGTCCGGCGGACCAGCGCCGCTGGCTGACGCGTCGTCTCCGGCTCGACCTGCGCGGACACTGTATCTAGTGGTATCCTCGACGCACACCACAAGCGGTAGTGGTGCGCCAGGTTCAGGGAGAGCGATGCGCTGCCCCCAGTGCGGCGAGCGGGAGACCCGCGTCGTCGACTCGCGCGACCTCGACGATTCGGCCACGATCCGGCGCCGGCGCGAGTGCGCGGCGTGCAGCGACCCGGTTCACCACCTACGAGCGGATCGAGGCCGCCCGGCTCGTCGTCGTCAAGCGCGACGGCGGCCGCCAGGAGTTCGACCGCGACAAGCTCGCCTCCGGGCTGCGCAAGGCCCTGACCCGCCGGCCCGTCCCGGACGGCGCCGCCGAGGCGGCCGCCGACGAGATCGAGGCCGAGCTCCGCGCCGCGGGCGCCACGCGAGGTCCCGTCGTCGCGGGTCGGCGCGCTCGCGATGGAGCAAGCTCCGCGGCGATCGACCAGATCGCCTACATCCGGTTCGCCAGCGTCTACCAGAGCTTCGAGGACCTCGAGGATCTCAAGCGCGAGGTCGACACCCTGTACGCCACTCGCGGCGACGGCAGCCGCTCCAAGTGAGGCCCACGCCGTGAGCTCCCTCGGATGAGCGTCCTGTCCGACCGCGACATCCGCGCCGCGCTCGAGGCCGGGCGACGTGCGGATCGATCCGTACGACCCGCGCGATCTCCAGCCGTCGTCGGTCGACCTCCATCTCGACCGGAGCTTCCGGGTCTTCCGCAACAACCGCTACGCGTTCATCGACGTGCGGGCCGCCGCAGCCGGACCTGACCGAGCTCCTGACGCATCGCGGACGACGAGCCGTTCATCCTCCATCCCGGCGAGTTCGTGCTCGGCCAGACGCTCGAGTGGGTGGAGCTGCCGAACGACCTCGTCGCGCGCCTCGAGGGCAAGAGCTCCCTCGGCCGGCTCGGCCTGCTCATCCACTCGACGGCCGGCTACGTCGACCCGGGCTGGAAGGGCAACCTGACCCTCGAGCTGTCGAACGTCGCCAACCTGCCGATCGCGCTCTACTTCGGGATGCGGATCGGCCAGATCAGCTTCTTCCGGATGTCGAGCCCGGTCGAGCGGCCGTACGGCAGCCCCGAGCTCGGCTCGAAGTACCAGGGCCAGTCGCGAGCCGACCGCGTCCGCCTTCCACCGCGATTTCGACAGCCGGACGGAAGCGCCGAGGAGACGTCCCGCGTCCTGATGGGCCTCAACGACGCCGTCGACTGGTCTGCGCGAGCTGGGCGGCGGGACGCCGCGTCGCGCTCGTCCAGGCCGGCACCTTCCGATCCGACGCGGGGGCCGCTCTTCGGCCCGGTGCCGCGGTTGCTCTGGGAGCGCCACGTCAGCGCCGAGCTGACCGACGACCACCGGCTCCTCCAGGCCCTCAACTGCCTGCTCGTCGAGACGCCCGCGGGTCGCGTGCTCGTCGAGACCGGCATCGGCGAGCGGGTCGACGAGCAAGACCCGCGCGATGCGCCGATACCAGGGCCGGCCGATCGTCCCGGCGCTGCGCCAGGCCGGCTTCGATCCGGCGACCGTGGACGTCGTGGCGATGAGCCACCTCCACTTCGACCACGCCGGCGGGCCTCCTCGACTGCCGACGGCCGCGGGCGTTCCCGCGGGCCCGGATCGTCGCCCAGCGCGCGGAGTGGGAGATCGCGCTCGGCGACAACCCGCGGCTCGTCGCGTAGCTACGACCAGCCCGAGCTCCGCCTGGTCAGGGACTGGGGCGCGGAGGGCTGGGCCGATGGCGAGCGGGAGCTCCTGCCCGGGGTGACGCGTCGTGCCGACGGGGGGCCACTCGGCGGGCCACCAGGCGATCGTCGTCCGTGGCGCGGGTCCCGGCGCGCGGACGCTGGCCTTCTTCGGGGACCTCGCGCATGCGGCCGTGGAGCGCGAACCCGACGCTGGGTCACCGCGTTCGACGACTTCCCGCTCGACTCGGTCCTGGTCAAGGGCGAGCTGTTCGGGCGGGCGTCGGAGGAGGATTGGATCGTCGTCCTGTCGCACGAGCCCCTGCGGCCGGTGGGTCGCCTCGTCCGGGACCGGGACCGCTACCGGTTCGAGCCGGCCTGACTCAGGGCGTCGGGCTCGGGGCGGGACCCGCCGGCTGGGCTCCGGCCGGCGGCAGGATCGCCTCGATGGCGGCAGCCGCGGCTTCGGCCGTGAGCGGCCCCTGGATGATCCGCTGGATCACGCCGTCGGGCCCGATGAACACCTGGGTCGGCAGGGCGTAGACCCGGTACAGGTGGAAGACGTCCGCTGACAGGTCCGCCGCGATCGTGTATCCCAGGGCGTATCTCCGGGCGTAGTCCGCCACGTCCGCGGGGTTCGTCTCCTGGACGCTGATCCCGATGAGCTCCAGGCCGCGGCCCCGGTAGCGCTCGTACGCGTCGCGCAGGATCGGCGTCTCCGCCTGGCAGGGCGGGCACCAGCTTGCCCAGAAATTGAGCCAGACGGCCTTTCCTCGCAGGTCCGCGAGGCGGACCGGCCGGCCGTTGACGTCGGTCAGCGACCAGGGCGTCCCGTCCGAGCGGGTCCCGGCGAGCTCCGGGGCGAGGCTGCCCGGCTGGAGCCCGACCGTCGCTGAGCCGAGGACGTAGGCCGTGGGGCGCGGGTCGACCGGACCGCTTCCATCCAGGCTGCCCAGCGGGCGGGTCAGCGCGACGAGGAGGACGACCGCGACGACCACGACCCCGAAGACTGCGCCGAGCTGGCGTCCGCTGAACGGGCCGACGAGGCCGTGGCGCTCCGGTCGGTGCTCGAACCCGGGGCGCTCCTGCCTCATCAGACCGCCGACAGGAACTGGAAGTAGCGCGGCAGGAGTGACAGGAGGTCGAAGAGCATGGCCACGCCGATCCCGGCCACCAGGAGGCCGCCCACGAGCGACATCGTCTGGGCATGGCGCTGGAGCGGCCGGAGGATCGACGGGGCGCGGTCGTAGATCGCCCCGATGATGAGGAACGGGACCCCCAGCCCCAGGGTGTAGCCGACCAGCAGGAGCGTCCCCTGGGCGGTCGAGCCGGAGGTGGCCGCGACCGTCAGGATGCCGCCGAGGATCGTCCCGATGCACGGCGTCCAGCCGATCGCGAAGATCATCCCCAGCCCGAACGAGGCGAGAAGGCCCCGCCCGCTGCCTACGAGCCGGCCGCCGAGCCGATCGAAGCGACCCGGGCCGCAGCCCCCCGGAGCGGCGAGGACGATCCCGCCGGTCGCCCCGGCCACGGTGGATGCGGCACCGGCGTCGAGCGGCCGCCAGGTCCGCCACAGCCTGTCGATCGTGAGTACGCCGGCGAGGTTCAGGCCCATCACGATCAGGACGAGCCCGCCGACCTGGCGCAGCACCGGCAGCCACTCGCCGAGCACGCCGCCCGCGTACGTGGCGGACACGCCGAGCAGGGTGAACACGCTGCCGAACCCGACGACGTACGCCGCGGCGTGGCGCATCGCCACCCAGCGCGATGGCTGCGCCCCAACGGGGGAGGCGGCCACGGCGACGGCGGTGAGCTGGCCGACGTAGGCGGGGACGAGCGGCAGGACGCACGGCGAGAGGAAGCTCACGACGCCCGCGGCGATCGCCACGAGGAGGGTGAGGTCGGTCACCGGTCGAGGACCTCGGCCAGGAGCCGCTCGACCTTCGCCGGGCTGGTCGCCAGCGTCAACCGCCGATCACCAAGCTCGACGACGGGGATCTCCACGAGGAACGCACGCTCCCAGGCCGGATCGGCCGCGATGTCTCGCTCGACAAGGGCGGGAGCCGGCAGGTCGGCGGCCGCTCGTCGCGCGAGGATGGCCAGGAGCGATGCCCGGGTTTCGTCGCACAGCCCGCAGCCGGCACGCGTGTAGAGGACGAGTTCGGGGAGGTGGGGGCGCTCGGCACCGGGGCCGGACGGGTGATCCATGCCAGCCGATTGTAGTCGAGGAAGCCGGTCCGACCCCTCACGCGGTACCATGCCCGTGGCGCGCCCCTGTAGCTCAGCGGATAGAGCGAGGCCGTCCTAAGGCCTGCGTCGGGGGTTCGATTCCCTCCAGGGGCACCACGCTCCCGGGTGCGTCCGCCGTATCGGCGATCCGATGCACGAACCGGAGGACGGTCCATGTCGAGGCGCCCGCGCCGGGGTCTATCGAGCGTTCGCAACCGGTGAAGGCCGTCGCTCCGCCGGAGATCGTCGATCTCGCTCGCGCTCGGGCTGCCGCCCGGGAGGCCCGCGACTGGCCCGAGGCGGATCGCCTGCGGGTGGAGATCGAGGCGGCAGGCTGGAAGGTCGTCGATCGGGGAACGAGCTTCCACCTGACCCCTGCCCATGCGCCCGACGTGGTCGAGGACGATCGGGTCCGGTACGGGCGGAGCGTCTCGGTCCCATCGAGGCTCGAGGAGGCCCCGACGGCGTTCGCGACGGTCGTCCTGCTCGCAACGGACTGCCCGGAGGACGTCGCCCGGACGCTCTCCGGGCTCCGGGCGCACGCGCCGGCCGGGACGCAGGTCGTCGTCATCGCGGAGGGACCGTCGGCCGAGCAGGAGGCCGCCCTCGTCGACGCGAACGGCCCCGTCACCGCTCCAATCGGCGGGATCGCGCCCGAGGTCGTCTGGACGAGCGAGCGGCTCGGTCATGCAGCGGCGCTCAATGCCGGGCTCCGACGGTCCGTCGGCCCGGTCGCGATCCTCCTCGACATGAGCGTCGAGCCGACCGGCGACGTCGTGACCCCGCTCGTCCGCGCCTTGGACGACCCCTCGGTCGCGGTGGTCGGTGGGTGGGGGTTCGTGTCGGACGACCTGCGCACGTTCGCGGCTGCGCCGGCCGGCGACGTGGTCGCGATCGAGGGTCACTGCCAGGCGTTCCGGCGCAGCGACATCGTCTCCCGCGGCCCGCTCGACGAGCACCTCCGCTTCCACCGCTACCTCGACATCTGGTGGAGCCTCGTCCTGCGCGATGAAGGGGAGGGGATTGTCCCTCGTCGGGCCGTGCGTCTCGACGGGCTCCCCCTGGAGCGCCACGAACAACGCGGGTTCACGCGTCTGACGCCGGCCGAACGGGAACGCCGGAGCCGCCGGAACTTCTACCGGATCATCGACCGCTTCGGTTGGCGCCGGGATCTGCTCCTGGCCGCCGCGTCAGGGAGCGAGGCCACGCGGCGCTAGCCGGCAAGCGGCCGCGACGGCGCCCTAACGGATGCCCGGTTTCCTCGTTGTTGGCAGCAGAGGCCTCGCGGCAAGACATCGTTCCCCCGGCGGTGTGACAAAGCGAGGCCTCTTCTTTTCGCGCCCGGGGCAGGAACGGAGGGCGGGGTACACTCCGGGGATGCGGCGGTGGTTCTGCGTGATCGCGCTCCTGGCGGGGCTGGAGGGCGAGCGCTACGTCTGGCTCGCCCGGCTCCGGCGGCCGGTTCCGATCGAGCGCGTCCTGCCGCGGGGCGCCGGCGAGCGTGCCATCCCCGAACCGGCGTGGTGGGTCGGGCCCTGAGCACAGCGACCCGGACGGGGGGCCGCATGCCTCATCGCCACACGGCGCTGCGGTCCGTCGCAGCGGCCGCTGCCGCGCTCGTCATCGCAGCCGGGGCGACCCTCGGCCCCGGCAGGCCGGCGGCGGGTGTCGCCGCCGCCGGTGCCCGCGACGAGGCGACCATCCTCCTGGGCCTGCCTTCGCAGCTCGACCCCGCCCTCCAGGGCGATGTCGGGAGCGCCCGGGTGACCGCCCAGCTCTTCGAGAGCCTGACCGCGCTCGATCCGGGACTCACCGTGCGTCCCGCGCTCGCGGCGTCCTGGGACGTCCTCGACGGCGGCCGGCGGATCGTCTTCCGGATGCGCGACGGCCTGACCTTCTCCGACGGCTCTCCGCTGGGGGCCGCGGATGTCGTGCGGAGCTGGCTGCGGATCGTCGATCCGGCGCACCCGTCCCCGCTCGCCTCGCTCATGGCTGACGTCGAGGGGGCGGATGCCTACCTCCGGGGCGCGTCGAGCGACCCGAGCAGCGTCGGCGTGCGGGCCGAGGGATCGACGGTCGAGGTCCGGCTGAACCGACCGGCGACGGACCTTCCCGCGATTGTCGCCAGCCCGACCTTCTCCATCGTCCCGCCCGGGGTCGGGTCGCGTGCCGACGCCCTTCAGGCGGGCACCGCCTTCGTCGGCAGCGGGGCGTACGTCCTCGCGGCCGAGAGGAGCGACGAGCTCACCCTCAGGGCCAACGAACGCTACTGGGCCGGCCGGCCGTCGATCGGCACGATCCACCTGAGGACGACGCTCGATGGCGGGAGCCCGGTCGATGCATTCGAGAACGGTGACCTCGACTACACGCCGATCGGCGAGGCGGATGCCGCCTGGATCCGCTACGACCCGAAGCTCGGCCCGACGCTCCGAGCCGTCCCCTCCCTGTCCCTGACCTACTACGGCTTCGATACGAGTCGTCCGCCGTTCGACGACGTCCGCGTCCGGCGGGCATTCGCTGCCGCGGTGGACTGGAAGCGGATCGTGGCGCTCGTCTCGGGTGGGAGCGCGATCCCGGCGACGAGCATGGTCCCGCCGGGGATCCCCGGACGAAGCCAGCGGGACTTCGCGCCGGTCCACGATCCGGCCGCGGCGCGGGCCGATCTCGCTGCGGCCGGCTACCCGGGTGGCGCCGGGTTCCCGGAGGCCACCCTTGTCAACAGCGGCTCGCCCTACGACGAGGCGATCCGGACGGACCTGGAGCGTGAGCTCGGCGTGCAGGTCCGGTACGAGGCGATGGAATCGGGGCCGTACTTCGACCGGCTGGCGTCGGACCCGCCGGCCTTCTGGGCACTGGGCTGGGTGGCGGACTACCCGGGCCCCAACGACTTCCTCGGCCTCCTGCTCGGAACCGGCAGCACCAACGACTACGGCCGCTGGAGCTCACCCGAGTTCGACGCGGCGATCGCCCGTGCCGTCGCCGCCCTCGATCCCGCAGCGGCTCGGGTGGCCTACGACGGGGCGGAGGGGATCGTCCAGCGCGACGCACCGGTCATCCCGGTTTCCTACGAGGCCGGCTACGCCCTGGCTCGCGACGGCCTGCTCGGTGCCGGGGAGAGCGGGCTCGGCATCCTCCGCCTGGCCGGCCTCGCCTGGGCCAATCAGTGAGCCGACCCCCTCTCCGGATGCGGCGGGCGATCGTGGCGCTGGGTGCGACCGCAATGCTCGCTCTTGCGCCGGCGGGGCCCACGGCCATCGTCCCGGTGGCGGCGGTCGATCCCCTCGCGATCGGCTGGGGGACGCCCAGCGCCACGGCGACGTTCGGGACCGGGATCGGCTTCGGCCAACCGATCGACGCCCGGGACCTCCGAGGGCGGGCGGAGCTGCTCCTCTCGTTCCCTGCCGCGGCGGGACCGCTCGTCATCGTCGTGGGTTCCGGGTCCCCGGCAGCCCTGGGGCCGACGCTCAGCTACGCGTGGCTGGAGTCGGATGGGCACATCGTCCCGAACACGACGATCCATGCCCGCTGGCGGGTCATCACCGAGGATGGCCGGACGGCGCTCGGGCCGGAAATCGCGGTGACCTACGCCGACACCCGGTTCGCCTGGCGAACGAAGACCGGCGACATCGTCCGGGTCCACTGGTACGAGGGTTCGAACGCGTTCGGCGAGCGTGCCCTGGCGATCGGGGAGCGGGCGATCGCCAACGCGGCCAAGCTCCTCGGCGTGACCGAGACCGAACCGGTCGACTTCTTCATCTACGCCGGGCAGAAGGTGTTCTACGAGGCACTCGGGCCCGGGACCCGCGAAAACGTCGGGGGCGAGGCCCATGCCGACATCCGGACGATGTTCGCGCTCATCACGCCCGATGAGATCGACGCGTCATGGGTCGGGGTGGTGGTGCCCCACGAGCTCACCCACCTCGTGTTCGATACCGCGGTGAGGAACCCCTACCACTTCCCGCCGCGCTGGCTCAACGAGGGCCTCGCGGTCTACCTCTCCGAGGGCTACAGCGATTCCTGGCGAGCCGCCGTCGACGATGCGGTCCGGAGCCGCGCGATCATCCCGCTCGATGGGTTGACGGGCCAGTTCCCGACGACGCGCGACCGCTTCTTCCTTGCCTACGGCGAGAGCGTCTCGGCCGTGGACTTCCTCGTCCGTACCTACGGACGGCCGGCGCTCGTCAAGCTCATCCGGTCCTATGCCGACGGCGTGAGCGACGACGAGGCGTTCCGTGCCGCGCTGGGGTCGGGCTCCGGCGGCAGCGGCCCGGATGTGGCGGCCTTCCAGTCAGCGTGGGTCCGGGACCTCCGGGCGGTGACGCCGACCGCCCACGGGCCCAAGCCGGCTCCGGCGGGGCCGCTCCCGTCGGGATGGAGCGCCTCGCCTGGCGCGCCGGAGGCCAGCGCCGGCGCCGGCGCCAGTGCAACCGCCAGCGCCCCTCCGTCCGCGCCACCCTCGCCGGGCGGAGGCACGTCAGGCGAGGGTGGCGCGGATTCGGCCACCACGGTCGGCGTCGGCCTCCTGCTCGGCAGCGTCGCAGTCGGCGCCATCGTGCTGGTCGCCCGGTCGCGGCGGCGTTGGCCGGGAGGCGACGGATGACCGCCGCACGACGCTTCCTTCGGTCGATCCCGAGCTGGCAGGTCGCCCTCGGGGTGGCCCTGCTCACCCTTGGGTTCCTGATCACCACCCAGCTCCGGACGGAGGCGCCACGGGTCCGCTATGCGAGCAACGAGCGGATCTTGCTGGTCGAGACGGCGCACGGGCTGCAGTCACAGCAGGATGGCCTGAAGGACCGCCTTCTCGGACTCCGCCGGGAGATCCAGGACCTCGAGTCGCAGGGGCAGGGCAGCGCGGTCCTCGTCCACGACCTCGACCGGCGTCTGCGCGAGGCGCGGCTGGTGGCCGGGCTCACGGCGCTCCAGGGCTCCGGGGTCGGACTCCAGCTGAGCGATTCCTCGAAGCCGATCCCGCCGGGCGGCAACCCGACCGACTACATCGTTTCCGCCCGCGATGTCCGGACCGTGGTCGAGGAGCTCTGGCTGGCGGGCGCCGAGGCGATCGCCGTCAACGGTGAACGGGTCACCGCAACGACCGCGATCATCGACATCGGCGGCTCCGTCCTCGTCAACGGCGCCTACCTGGCGCCGCCGTACCAGATCCTGGCGATCGGGCCGGACGACCTGTACGACCAGGTCAGCGGTTCGCTCGGCTTCCAGGAGTTCGCGCTGTCCAGAGCCGAGGCCTTCGGGATCCAGGTGGGCTTCAGTCCCCTGCGGGACATCACGCTGCCCGCCTATGCCGGCACGATCAACCTCCGCTACGCGCGGCCCGAGGGTTCCGCGCCGAGCCCGACGTCCCAGGCACCCTGATGCGGGCGACCCGGAACCAGCTCTCGATCGCCGTCGTGGCGGCCATCCTCGGCCTGCTCGTGGTCGTCCAGCTCCGGACGCAATCGGCCGGGACCGGATTGGACGCGCTGTCCGCCCAGGAGCTCACCGTGCTGGTGGCGAACCTCAACACGCGGAACGACCAGCTCCGGGCGGAGATCGCGACCACCGAGCGCGAGCTTGCGGAGCTCCAGGGCGCCCGGGCCCGCGGCGAATCCTCGGTCGACCAGCTCCGCCGGGACCTTGCCCGCGTTCGGGCCTGGATCGGACTGGACCCGGTCACCGGCTCGGGGATGCGGGTGACGATCGTCGGACCGATCGCCGGGAGCGGCATCCAGGACCTGCTCAATGAGCTCCGCAACGCCGGCGCCGAGGCACTCGCGGTGGAGGACGTGCGGGTTGTCGCCGGGACCGTCGTGGCCGGGAGCCCGGGCGCGCTCTCGGTCGAGAACACGGCCCTCGACGATCCGTTCGAGATCTCGGCGATCGGCAACCCGGCCACGCTGACCGGCTCGCTCACGCGGGCCGGCGGGATCGTCGCCCAGCTCGCGGCGACGTATCCGGAGGCTCAGCTGACGGTGCTGCCCATCGAGGCCATGTCGCTGCCGGCGACGACCAGGAACCTGGTCCCGACGCACGGCGTGCCGCGGCTCTGATACCCTCACCGGCCGATGGACCTTCGCATCTCGTACCCATTCTTGCCGTCCCGACCCGCCGGCGCGCGTGGTTGACCGACCGCCGATCGCCTTCCGCCTGGGTGATGTCGTCCGTCTCAAGCGGCGCCATCCGTGCGGTGGTGCGACCTGGCTGGTCGATCGGCTCGGGGCGGATCTCGGGCTCCGCTGCACAACCTGCGGCCGTCACGTCCTCGTCACGCGCGCCGTGGCGGAGCGACGCCTGGCCGGGTTCGAGACCCGTGGCGACGAGGCCCTCAGCGTCGCGCTGACGCCCGTCGCCCGGGACGCCGACCGATGACCGAGCGCACCACGGAACCGCCGGTCGAGACCGGGCTCGACGCCGGGATCCCGATCAGCGGAGCCGCCGGGGATCCCGGCTCCCTGGACGCGGGCGACCCGACCGGGTCGCTGGCGGTCTTTCGGAACCGGAACTTTCTGCTGCTCTGGCTGTCCCAGGCAACCACCCAGGTCGGCGGCAACATGGTCCTCTACGGCCTGACCGTCCTCGTCTTCTCGGCGACCCATTCGAACTCGGCGGTCGCCCTGCTCCTGCTGAGCTACCTCGCGCCGGCGGTCTTCTTCTCGGCCGTCGCCGGCGTGTACGTCGATCGGCTCGATCGGCGGCTCATCCTCGTCGTCACGAACCTCCTGCGAGCGGGCATGTACGCGCTCGTCTTCTTCGCAGGACACAACATCGCGGCGATCTTCATGCTGAACGTGGCGATCTCGACGCTGACCACCTTCTTCGCTCCGGCCGAGGCGGCCATGATCCCCGCCCTCGTCCCGCGCAGCCAGCTGCTGGCGGCCAACGGGATCTTCACGCTCACCCTCAATGCGGCGTTCGCCGTCGGGTTCGCCCTGTTCGGGCCGCTCGTCGTGAAGCTGGCCGGCCCGGAGGCCCTCATCCTCACGGTCGTCGTCTTCTACCTCGTGGCCATGGTCTTCACCATCACGCTTCCGGCCGCGCCCCCGACCCGGGGCGGTCTGAGCCCGGTCGAGGCGGTCAAGGGCACCGAGAGGGCGGTCGGTTCGACCTTCGGGCAGCTGCACGAGGGACTCGCCTACATCCGGGACCACCGGACGATCACCTGGTCGCTGGTCTACCTCGGGATCACCGCCTCGCTCATCGGCGTCCTGGGCGTCCTCGGGCCGGACTTCGCCACCCGCACCCTCGGCCTCGCCGAGAGCGACTTCGTGGTGGTCCTCCTGCCGCTCGGGTTCGGCGTCGTGACCGGGATCCTCGTCCTCAACAGTTACGGGAAGTACCTGCCGCGTCGGGCCCTGATGGAGGGTGGGCTGATCGTGCTCGGGATCCTCCTCGTCATGCTGGCGGCGGCCGGGCCGATCACCCGATTCCTCCAGCGGGCCGAGGCGGTCACGCCGTTCGATCTTTCCGCGCTCGTGTCGTTGCTGGCCGTGGTCGTCGCGATCGCCTTCCTGGCCGGGATGTGCTACGCCCTGGTCGCGATCCCCGCTCAGACCAGGCTCCAGGAGGAGCTGCCGGAGGAGGTGCGTGGCCGGGTCTTCGGGGTGCTGTTCAGCCTCGTCTCCGTGGCGAGCCTCGTGCCGATCATCATCATTGCGCCCATATCGGACCTCGTCGGCACGACCGTGGTCATCGTCGCCGTCGGTGTGCTCGTGTCGCTGGTCGGCGCCGCCTCGATCCTGTCCCGGCGCCGGCCGTCCGGCACGGCTCCCACATCCGGTGGCTGACCGGACGCCGCGCCCCTGGCGAGCTGCCTCCCTCGGGATTCTCCTCGGCGGCCTTGCCGTCGGGTTCGCGGCGACCCGCGGCCGGGGGGCCCGGCGGCTCCTGGGCCTGGCCGCGCTCGTCGCCGGAGGCTACGTCCTGCCCCTCGCCGCGGCGTCCCGGCGCCCGCCGATCGAGCCGGACGCTCCGCCTCTCGACCCGGCCGCACCCCCGCCCACGTTCTCCGTGCTCGTCGCCGCGCGCGACGAGGCGACGGTCCTGCCCGCGCTCGTCCGCGACGTGGCAGGCCAGGACCATCGGGCTCCGGACGGGACGCCCCTGTTCGAGCTGGTCGTCGTCGACGATCGCTCGACCGACGGCAGCGGCGAGGCGGTGCTTCGGGCGGCCGCCGACGCGGCGATCTCCGACCGGGTCCGGGTGATCCGGCGCGACGGCGTCAATCTGCCCGACGGCAAGGGTGCCGCGCTGACCGCGGCTCAGCCGGAAGCCTGCCGTGGTGACGTCATCGTCGTGCTCGACGCGGATGCCCGGATCGATCCGGCGTTCCTCGGGCGGCTCGCCCGCTACATCGCGGCAGGCGCCGGCGCGGTCTCGGCGAGGCGCCGGATCCTGGATGCCGGCGAGAGCTGGCTGGCCGGCGCCCAGGCGGACGAGCAGACGCTGGACGGCGAGATCCAGCGAGGGCGCTGGGCGCTGGGCGGCTGCTCCGAGTTCCGGGGAAACGGAATCGTCGTCCGTCAGGACCTCCTCGCCGCAGTCGGCGGGTGGCGCGCGGAGGCGCTCACCGAGGACCTCGACCTGTCCAGCCGGCTCGCGGCTGAGCTCGGCACGACGGTCGCCTGGGCTCTCGATGCCGAGGTCTGGGAGGAACCGGTGCGCACCTTCCGAGGTCTCCTGCGCCAGCGCGACCGCTGGGCCGAGGGTGCCCTGCGGCGGGCGTTCGAGCATGGTCCACGCGTCATCCGAAGCCGGGCCCTGTCCCGTCGCGCCAGAGTCGACTTCGCGGCGTACGCCGGCCAGCTGGCGATCCCGCCGGCGATCGTCGGAGCGCTCGCCGGCGCGGCCGTGCGGCGCAGCCCGGGACCCGCGCTCATCCTGCTGGGAGCGTACCTCGCGGCCGGTGGCGCGCTGGCCTGGGACGGACTGCGCTGGGAGACGGATGGGGAGGGCCGGCCCCTCGCGCCCGCGATTCGCGCCCGCCGGGCGGTCCGGGTCGCGCTCTTCAACGGAATCTGGCTGATGGCCGTGCCCGGCGCGCTGTGGCGCCTCGGCACGCGACGGGGCCGGGTCGGCTACGCGAAGATGAACCACGTCGGAGGTGGACCAGGGGAGTGGACGCGCTGAAGCGGGTGGCGGTCGTCTTCACCGGGGGCACGATCAGCATGGTCGTCGACCCGGTCGCGGGCGGCGCGGTCCCCGCGCTCGACGGTGCCTGGATCCTCGCCCGGACGCCCGGCCTCGATCGGATCGCCGAGATCGTGCCGGTCGACCGCGGCCGGGTCCCGGCGAGCCACTTCACGTTTCTCGCCCTTCTCGACCTGGCCGCGGCCGTCCGCGGGCTCCTCGCCGATCCCGCAATTCACGGGGTCGTCGTCGTCCAGGGCACTGACACGATCGAGGAGACGAGCTTCCTGCTGGATCTCCTGATCGCCTCGCCCAAGCCCGTCGTCGTGACCGGGGCCATGCGCAACGCGACCGAGCCGGACTACGACGGTCCGGCGAACCTGCGCGACGCCGTCCGCTGCGCCGCCGCTGCGGAGCTCGCCGACGCGGGCGTCGTCGTCGTCCTGGCGGGCACGATCGAGCCGGCGGACGACGTGACCAAGGTTCACGCCTCGGCGCTGGACACATTCCGCAGCCTGAACGTCGGGCCAATCGGACGGATCGAGCGCGATCGGGTCGTGGTCGAGCGGCCGCGCGGCGCGCGCCGGGGACCGCTCACGGTCGAGCGCGCTGCCGAGCCGATCCCGCTGGTGACCGCGACGGTGGCGATGGACGCGGCGATCCTCGACGCGGTCGCCGGGCTGCACCCCGCAGCGATCGTCGTGGCGGCGACCGGCGCCGGGAACACCTCGGCGGAGCTGCTCGCGGCCGGCAAGCGAGCGATGGCCGCCGGGATCCCGGTCGTCCTCGCGACCCGCTGTCCGTCGGGCGCCGCGGCCGCCGGCTATGCGTTCCCGGGCGGCGGCGCGACGTGGGTCCGCGCCGGAGCCATCCTCGCCGGCACGCTCACGGGACCGAAGGCCCGGATCGCGCTTGCCCTGGGCCTCGGCGCCGGGCTCTCCCGGGATGAGCTCGCCCTCCTCCTCGCCGGTCCGGCGGCCCAGCCTCCGGACCCCGGTCCCGTCTTGGCCCCCGGAGGCAGTGCACGATGACCGATCGAGCCGAGCTCGTCATCCACGGCCGGATCACCACGCTCGCCGGCGATACCGGCTGGGGCTGGGTTGAAGCCCTGGCCATGGGAGGGGGCCGCGTCCTCGCCGCCGGCTCGGCCGGGGAAGTCGATGGCCTGGTCGGCCCCAAGACGCGGCACCTGGAGCTGGGCCCCGACGAAGTCGCGATCCCCGGCCTGACTGATGCCCACCTCCACCTCGCCGAGGCCGCCATCGGGGCGAGCCAGGTCGACCTGTCCGCAGTGCCCGGGCTCGCGCCGGGCCTCGCGCGGATCGCGGCGGCGCACGCGGCACTGCGCGATCCGGATGCCTGGCTCCTGGGTCACGGCTGGGAGTCCGATCGCTGGGGTGGCTGGCCGACCGCCGCCGACCTCGAGCGCGTCGCCCCGGGCCGAACGGTCGCGCTGTGGGCCCACGACCACCATTCGCTCTGGGCGAGCGGGCGGGCCCTGGACGCTGCCGGAATTGGGCCAGGCACGCCGGACCCGGATGGCGGCGCGATCCGCCGCGATGCGGACGAGCGTCCGACCGGCGTGCTCCACGAGACCGCGGCACGCCTCGTGACCGTCCATGTCCCGCCGCCGAGGCTCGACCAGTACCTGGCGGCGATCCCGCTGCTCGGGCGCGAGCTGGTCGCGCTCGGGGTGGTCGCCGTTCACGATCCGGGCGGGCTGGCCCCGGATCCGACCCTCGCCGGCGCCTACGCGGCCTACGCCCGTCTGTCCGAGCGGGGCGAACTCCCGCTGCGGGTCCACGCCTGCCTCCGCCAGGAGGCGATCGCGACGGCGACGGCGCGCGACCTGCGCAGTGGAGCGCCGCTCGGCGCCGACCCGTCCGGGCGCGCGCGCGTCGGCTGGCAGAAGCTGTTCTGCGACGGCACGCTCGGGTCGCGGACGGCCGCCCTCCTCGAGCCGATCGAGCCCGAGCCGGACCGCCCGGTCCCGGCCGGCCAGGAACGGGGCATCTTCATGACCGGGCCCGCCGCGCTCATCGAGCTCGCGGCCGCGGCGGCGGCGGTCGGGATCGCGACCCAGATCCATGCCATCGGCGATGCCGCGGTCCGGGCGGCCCTCGATGCGCTGGCGCCGCTTGCCGGCGGCACGGCGCTGATGCCCCGGGTGGAGCACGTCCAGCTGGTGGATCCGGCCGACCTCCCGCGGTTCGCACGGGACGGGATCGCCGCCTCCGTCCAGCCTGTCCATGTCCGGAGCGACGCCGCCCAGGCGCGACGCCTGTGGGGCTCGCGAGCGGAGCGGTCGGGCTACCCGTGGCGGTCGCTCGTCGCCTCCGGCGCTGTGGTGCCGTTCGGCACCGACGCTCCGGTCGAGCCGATCGATCCGTGGCCGGGTCTCGCTGTCGCAGTCACCCGGGCCGACGCAAGCTGGCCGGCCGCCATGCAGCCGTTCGCCCCGGCCGAGGCGCTGTCGCTCGAGCGAGCCTTGCGCTCGGCGTGCATCGACGGCGCACGCTCGGCGGGCGAAGACGACCGCGGCCGGTTGACGGCCGGCCAGCGGGCGGACATCGTCGTCCTGGCCGCCGCCGCGCTCGAGGAGCCGGTGGCGATCGGCGGACCGCTGGCCACCGCCCGGCCGCGCCGGGTGCTCATCGACGGGACGGTCGTCTTCGAAGCCTGATCCACGGTCGTGGATCGAGAAGGGCGTCCGCGCTAGGCCCGGGCGGGTAGCCCGCGCTGACGACGAGCCTCGTAGAACAGGACGGCAGCCGCGACGGACACGTTCAGGCTGTCCGCCATGCCGAGCATCGGCAGCCGGACAGCCGTCACGCCGGGGCCGGCCCAGCCGTCGGTGAGACCCTGCGCCTCGCTGCCGAGCACGATCGCCAGGGGCCCGCGCAGGTCCGTCTCGGTGTGGAGCGCCTCGCCCTCCACCCGGGCGACGACGATCCGCACCCCACGCTCGCGCAGCCAGGCCAGCGTCTCAGCCGCGGTCGCCGTCGCGAGCGGGACCCGGAAGATCGTCCCGAGGCTGGCCCGGATGGCGTTCGGGTTGAACAGGTCGGTCCGCGGATCGGCGGCGATGAGGGCGTCGACGCCGGCGCCATCGGCGCTCCGCAGGATCGCCCCGAGGTTGCCCGGCTTCTCGATCCCCTCGACCACGGCGATGAGCGGGTCCGGAGGGACGCGCAGGTCGCCGAGATCGGTCGACGGCCGGACGGCGACGCCGACGACGCCCTCGGCGCGATCCCCGAAGGCCACCCGGGCGAACGCCGGCTCGGAGACCGGCACCAGCCTCGGATCGTCCGCGGTCAGCCGTCGCAGCAGCGCCCGGCAGTCGTTCGACCGACAGAGCGACTCGCACCCGAAGATGGTCTCGATGGTCACGCCCGCATCGAGCGCCCGAAGGAGCTCCCGGGCGCCATCGACGAGGATGCGGCCGCTCCGGTCGCGCTCGCGCCGATCGCGGAGCACCGCCGCCGCCCTGATCCTCGGATTCGTCGGGCTGGCGATCTCGGCCGGTCTCACCGCGACCACCGCGCAACCGCACCGAGGAGGAGCCGTCGCCCATCGACGGCGTGGACGGCCAGATCGTCCGCCTCGATCGATCCGCCCGCGCCGAGGCCGAGCGCCCGATGGAGCTCGTCGGCAAGCCGGTCGGCGCCGAAGCCGGGGGTGTGCGCCGAGAGGACCAGGTACGCGGAGGTGGACGCGATCAGCGCCGCGCAGTCGTCGAGGAGTTCCGCCAGGTCCACCTCGAGCCGCCACGCCCGACCGCCGGCCCCGTGCCCGTACGTCGGCGGATCGAGCACGATCCCGTCGTAGCGCCGCTCCCGCCGGCGCTCCCGCCGGACGAACCCGGCCGCATCGTCGACGATCCAGCGGATCGGTGCCTCACCGAGGTCGTTCAGTGCCGCGTTGCGCCGCGCCCAGGCGACCGTCGGCTTCGCGGCGTCGACATGCACCGCGACAGCACCGGCGGATGCGGCGGCGATGGAGCAACCGCCGGTGTACCCGAAGAGGTTGAGCACCTCGGGCGCCTGGCCGGGTCGCCCGGCCGCGAGCGCGGCCGTCCGGTCGCGAAGCCAGCGCCACGTCGGCGCCTGTTCCGGGAAGACGCCCACCTGCCCGGAATTGGAGAGGCGGAGCTCGAACGCGATCCCCTCGATGTCGACCTGCCACGGGACGATGGACCCTCGCGCGGTCGTCCACCCGCCACGGCCGCCGGCTTCCCGGTCGTAGCGGCCATCGGCAGTCGCCCAGGCAGCGGGGTCGCGCGGGGTGTGCCACGCGGCCCCCGGCGACGGTCGATCGAGGATGTATGGTCCGAACCGGTCGAGCTGGCGCCCATCGCCGAGGTCGAGCAGCTCGTGGTCGGATCGGTCGCTCATCCCGGCATCATGCACCGGCGGGCGGCGCGACGCGGCTCGGCTGGACTCGGCCGGGTGCGGCCGGGCTCGGCTCGACGCCGCCATGGCCTGCACAGGGGTGCGGCATCGGGCCCCTTCGTTGACCGTCGTCCGGGACCCTGCGGTATCATTCCCCGGCAGCGCGACGGAACCGCGCTGCATGGGCGGCTAGCTCAGTTGGTTAGAGCACTTGCTTGACATGCAAGAGGTCACTGGTTCGAGTCCAGTGTCGCCCACCACTTCAGAACGAACGCGTCGAGCGGAACGCGCCCCCACGGGTGGGACCGCGGGAGGCACAGCCTCTCGTCCTGTCGATGGGCGAGGGGCTTCGCGATTCTCAGGAGGCGGACGGATGGCGGACGAGCAGCACCAGGACGACGAGCCTCTCGTCGCGCCCGAGCGCGGCTCGGCCGATGAGCTGCTCGACGCCGGCGCCCACAGCGACCGGGACCCGATGCGCCACTCCGCGGCGCACGTCATGGCCGAGGCGGTCGTGGACCTCTTTCCGGGGGCGAAGCTGGGGATCGGCCCGGCCATCGACGACGGCTTCTACTACGACTTCGACCTCCCTCGCCCGCTGACGCCGGACGACCTCGCCGCGATCGAGCAGCGGATGGCGGCGAGCGTCGCCGCCGACCACCCGTTCATCCGGCACGAGCTCGCCCCGGCCGAGGGCCGGGCGTTCTTCGTCGAGCGCGGCCAGCCGTACAAGGTCGAGATCCTCGACGACCTCGCCGCTCGGGCCGAGGTGGTTGGCGAGCCGCTGCCGCCGGTGTCGACCTACGAGCACGGGTCGTTCATCGACCTGTGCAAGGGCCCGCATGTCGCGAGCACCGGCCGCATCGGCCCGTTCCAGCTGCTCAGCGTCGCCGGAGCGTACTGGCGGGGCGACGAGAAGCGCCCGATGCTCCAGCGCATCTACGGGACCGTCTGGGCGAGCCAGGAGGAGCTCGACCAATACCTCTGGCGTCGCGCCGAGGCGAAGAAGCGCGACCACCGCAAGCTCGGTCGCGAGCTCGATCTGTTCAGCTTCCACGGCGAATCCCCGGCCGCGCCGTTCTGGCATCCCCGGGGCATGGCCCTGTGGCGTGCCCTGGAGTCCTGGTCGCGCGAGGTGCGCCGGGAGGGCGGCTTCGACGAGGTGCGCACGCCGGCGGTGGTGCGCCAGGAGCTGTGGGAGACCTCCGGCCACTGGGCCCTGTACCGCGACAACATGTTCGTCCTCGAGGACGGCGACTACGTGGCGGGCCTCAAGCCGATGAACTGCCCGGAGTCGATGCTGATCTACAAGACCCGGGTGCGCTCGTATCGCGACCTGCCGATGCGACTGGCTGACTACAGCTGGCTCTTCCGCAACGAGCGGACCGGCGCGCTCGCCGGGATGTTCCGGGTGCGGCAGCTGACCCAGGATGACAGCCACGTGATCTGTCGCGAGGACCAGGTCATCGATGAGGTGAACCTGGCCCTCAGCCTGGTTCGCCGCCAGTACTTCCCGTTCGGGTTCGAGCCCCGGTTCAAGCTCGCCACACGACCCGAGAAGAAGCTCGGGACCGATGAGTTCTGGGACATGGCCGAGGGCAGGCTCGCCGAGGCTCTCGAGGCCGGCGGCATCGCCTACGAGATGGATCCGGGCGGTGGGGCGTTCTACGCCCCCAAGATCGATGTCTTCATCGAGGATGCCCTCGGCCGCCAGTGGCAGATGGCCACCATCCAGCTCGACTACCAGCTCCCCCAGCGGTTCGAGCTCGAGTACCGCAGCGCGGAGGGCGGGAGCGAACGGCCCGTCGTCATCCACTATGCGATCTACGGCAGCTTCGAACGCTTCATCGGGATCCTGGTCGAGCACTTCGCCGGGGCATTCCCGCTCTGGCTGGCACCGGTCCAGGCCGTCGTCATCCCGATCGCCGACCGTCACATCCCCGCCGCCGAGGAGCTCGCCGGCGTCCTGCGCTCGCGTGGCCTGCGGGTTGAGGTGGACGCCTCGGACAACCGGATGCAGAACAAGATCCGGCTGGCCCAGGAGCAGAAGGTGCCGTACATGCTCGTCCTCGGCGACCGCGAGGTCGAGGCTCGCTCGGCTGCGCCGCGAACCCGCGCCGGTGAGCAGCAGCCCGCCGAGGCCTGGGATTCGCTCGCCGACCGCCTGGCCGCCGAGGCAGCCGCGCGGGGCGCCTGACCGACACCGGGCGGGACAAGGCTCCGGCCTGCCGTGCCAGGCCGTGGAGCGCACGGTTCCGTTCGGCGGACGCGTCCCGGCCGCGATTGCTCCCCTCGGAACGCCTGTGCTAACCTACCGCTCTGCGTCCTCGCCCTGGCCGCCGTGTGTCCGTGCGAGGGTCGTAAGCACCTGAGCACGTACGAAGGGGTTCAACCATCAGCCGAGACCTGCGCATCAACCAGTTGATCCGGATCCCCCAGGTCCGGGTGGTCGATGAGAACGGGGACCAGCTGGGCGTCATGCCCACGCCGCAGGCCCTCGCGATGGCGCAGGAACGGGGATTTGACCTCGTCGAGGTGGCGCCGATGGCGGCCCCACCGGTATGCCGGTTCCTCGACTTCGGTCAGTACAAGTACGAGCTGACGAAGCGGGAGAAGGAAGCCAAGCGGAAGCAGCGCTCGGTGACCTTCAAGGAAGTCCGCCTCAAGCCGAAGATCGGCATCGGTGACTTCGACACGAAGGTCCGGCGGGCGATCCAGTTCCTCGAGGAGGGGGACCGGATCAAGGTCGCCGTCCAGTTCCGGGGCCGGGAGCTGACCCACCCGGAGATCGGCCGCAACCTGCTGACCAAGTTCGTGGACCAGATCAAGGATCACGGCGTCGTGGAGCGATCTCCGCTCCTCGAGGGCAAGTCGATGCACATCACGGTGGCGTCGATCCACAAGCCGAAGGTCGTCGAGCACGTCGCGAAGCATGCCGCCGAGGCATCCGACCAGGCGGGACCGGCGACGAGCGAGGAACCGCAGACGACAGCCGCGGCGATCCGGCCCACGGCCCCGACCGAGGCTCCGGTCGGCGATGCGATCGTCGCTTCGGCTCCGGCTCCCGCCGCGGAAGCCGCAACGGCGCCGCCGATCGAACCGAAGACGACAACGGACGGAGCGACGGCCGCGGCCCGTGCTCCCAAGCCGGCCACCCGGTCGGCTCGAACGAAGACCGTCAAAGCGGAGCCCGAGGCACCAGCCCCGGCTCCGGCAGGAGAGTGAGGCCACCTTGCCGAAGATGAAGACGCACAAGGCGGCCGCGAAGCGGATCGGGGTCACCGGCAGCGGCAAGGTGATCCGGGTCAACAGCTGGCGCGGGCATCACCTTGAGATCAAGTCATCGCGTCGCACCCGGCGCTACGCCGGGAAGTCCGTCCTGGGGACGGAGCATGCGAAGCAGGTCCGCCGCCTGCTCCCGTACCTCGGCAAGTAGGAGCACACCGGTCTCATGGCACGAGTCAAGCGGGGCGTCACGGCCCATCGGCGCCACAAGCGCCTGCTCAACGACGCCGAGGGGCGCAAGGGCACGAAGTCACGTCTGATCAAGCCAGCGCGCGAGGCGAGCCTCCACGCGCTCGCCTACGCGACCCGCGACCGCAAGCAGCGCAAGCGCCAGATGCGTGAGCTGTGGATCGTCCGGATCAACGCAGCCGCGCGGCTGAACGGCCTGACCTACGGCGCCTTCATTTCCGGTCTCAAGCGGGCGGACATCGCCATCGACCGGAAGATCCTCGCGGATCTCGCCGTTCGCGATGCCGCCACGTTCGGAAAGATCGCCGAGGCCGCTCGCGGCGCCTGATCGACCGTCCGACCCGCCCGGGATTCCCCGGCGCACCGGAAACGGGAGAGTCGAGCCCTCGACGCGGCGACCGCTGTCGAGGGCTCATGATTCCCGGATCGCCCCACCTGCCCGAAAGGACGACGTGGATCTCGCAGACCTGACCCGCGACCTCGAGCAGCTTCGCGGAGAAGCCCTGGCCGCGATCGCCGCCGCTCCGGACGTCGCGGCGCTCCAGGGGCTCGAGATCGACATCCTCGGGAAGAAGGGCCGGCTCACGCTCGTCTCGCGCGGCATCGGCGCACTCCCGCCGGAGGACCGCCCGAAAGTCGGCGCCATCTCCAACCCGGTCCGTGTCGCGATCGAGACGGCTCTCGCCGAACGGGGCCTGGTGCTCCGCTCGACCGCTCTCGTCGAGCGGCTCGCCGCGGAGGCGGTCGACGTCACGACGCCCGGCCGGCCGCTCGCCCGGGGGTCGCTCCATCCGGTGATCGAGACCGCCCGCGAGATCGCCGAGATCTTCGGCCAGTTCGGGTTCGTCGTCTACGAGGGCCCCGAGATCGAAGACGATCTCACGAACTTCCAGATGCTGAACATCCCGCCCGATCACCCGGCACGGGATCTCTGGGACACCCTCTACGTGGATCTCCCGGGGCACCTCCTGCGGACCCACACCTCGCCCGGCCAGATCCGGGTGATGGCCGGGGAGGCTCCGCCGATCCGAGCCCTCCTCCCGGGCCGCTGCTTCCGGTACGAGGCCGTCGACGCCAGCCACGCCTCCGAGTTCTTCCAGGTCGAGGGCCTGATGGTGGACGAGGGGACGACCCTGGGTGACCTGCGCGGCCTGCTCGACCAGTTCGCCCACGCCATGTTCGGGCCGGGCAAGCGGACCCGGTTCCGGCCGGGCTACTACCCGTTCACCGAGCCGTCCGTCGCGTTCGACGTCGAGTGCCTGGTGTGCGGCGGCTCGGGATGCCCGGCCTGCTCTCGGACGGGCTGGATGACGATCCTCGGGGCCGGCATGGTCCACCCCGTGGTCCTCGGCTACGGGGGGCTGGATCCGGAGCGCTACCAGGGCTTCGCCTTCGGGATGGGCGTCGAGCGGATCGCCAACCTTCGATACGGCGTCGGGGACCTGCGGCTGTACATGGAGAACGACCTGCGTTTCCTGGAGCAATTCCGATAGTGGCAATCTGCCGCTAGAGTCGGACACAGAGCGGCCCCGCCGGAGGGCGCGCGACCGTGCGAATGACGATGGTGGATCGCACAAGGAACCGCCCCGCCGGAGGGGGGATTTCCGGCGGGGCGCCGGGGTGAAGGCTAGGCCTCGGACGGCCACTCCTCAATATCCGCGAGACGCGGAGCCGGGACCCGGGGCGTAGAGTGACGACCGGCGCTCAGACTGCGGCTCTACAGGGGAGGAACGATGCGCAGGTTCAGCCTGATCCTCGTGGCGGTGCTGCTCGTGGGATGCGGGGGCACGGCTCCGGTCACGCCGAGCCCATCACCGATCCCAAGCCACATCATCACCGGCTCGCTGAAGCTGTTCGGCGTGGGTCACATCTCGCTCCGGGGCTACCCGCCCGCCATCTGTGAGGGAACGGGCGGGTACGACGATGTTCGCGCCGGGGCGTCGATCGTCGTTCTGAACGAGTCCGGGACGACGATCGGGACCGTGGCCCTGCCGCCCGGGGCGATGGCGCAGCGCGATACCTGGGCTTGCTGGTTCGACTTCACCCTCCCCGGTATCCCCGATGCCCCGTTCTACTCGGTCAAGGTCAACCAGCGCGCCGGGCCGACATGGAGCCGGGCGCAGATGGAAGCGAACGGCTGGAAGGTCGAGCTCGCGCTGGGCGAGTAGCCGGGCACAGAACGATCCCCGACGCCGGGATGACGCCGAGGGCCAGGTGCGGCTACGGGCCGCCGCGTGCGATGGTGACGGCGAGGGCGATGATTCCTGTCAGCGCGCCTATCGCGCCCGTCACCATGCCGATGATCGCCAGTCGCAGCGTCCACGTCTCCCGGCGGTCCCGCTTGATGCTGGCCTCCGCCTCGGCCAACTTGTGGATCATGTCCATGCGCCCAAGCATAGAACGGCCCCGACGCCGAGGGGGTCGACGCCGGGGCCGGGGTGAAGGCTAGCGCGAGGAATGCTAGGCGGCGGCGAGCACGTGCGCCCGTGCCTCGATACCCTCGGCGCTCAGGTGCCCGGCCTGGCCGGTGATGTAGAACGCGAGGTCGAGCGCATCGGCCAGGACTGTCTGGCGTTCGGCTTCGGTCATCCGGCGACCGTCCATCGTGGCGATGATGAGGCGGGCCGTCTCAACCATGTCGCGGGCCAGGTCGAGCGTGATTGCCGGGGCGGTGGGCGGGATGAGTTTTCGGACGATGATCACGACGCCGCTCCCTTCCCGGAGTCGTAAGCCTCAGCCATCGCCACACGCTCGGCGATCGGCTCGAGGGCAGCTTGTCGAGTCGGCCAGCCGTGGCCGCGTCGGTCGATCGGGCCGCCATCTTCCCAGCGGATGTACCAGCGGTCGGCGTGGTCGTCAGTCGTGCCGGTGTAGGCGCCACGCCCGACGGTCCAGCCGAGCTTGCGCGCCTTGGCGATCGTCATCTTGTCCATCGTCGCGTCTCCGAATCAGAACGCCCGCGGCCAGTGGATCTAGCACTGACAGCGGGCGTCAACGATTTTATGCGATTGCCTGCTAGATCCAGGTGCGTACATCGTAGCTACCGCGTCAAGCCGCCTGCCCGCCCAGGACGGCCCGAGACGGGCGAGCGGGTCCGCGCGGCTGTCTGAGTGCCCTGAACGGGCGTTCTCTTCGCTCCGCTGGCCGGTCAGCCGCCCCGTGGCAGTCTCCCGGAGGGCCAGACGGCCGGCACCGCGTCTAGGCAACACGGGCCGGCCGTTGGCGCGGGTGCGGAGGCCCGGCTTGCGCTCCGGGCTCCGCGGGGGGATGCGTGGTCAGCGGTTCGGGATGGGCATGGTCTCCGCGATCGTCCCGCCACCGACGGCCGCCTCGAGCTCCGGGACGAACGACGGTGCCGGCCGGCGGTCGGCGGACGTGCTGTGGCCGAACTGTTCCAGGACACGGGCACGGCGAGCGGCGGAGGCGTTAGCGAGCTCGTGATCGGCGAGCCAGGCTGCCCATTCCTTGACCGCGGCCCCGAAGTCGCCGGCCTTGATCGCACCTTGGAAGGCGGCGCGGTGTCGCTCGGCGAGACCCGCGTGCGCGTGCGCGTCCGCTGCCGTCTCGCGGTAGTCGCTCGACAGCCGGTCAACGCCGACGAGCGCCCGGGCGTCGGGCTCCGGCACGGCCCGTCCGGCGGCGATCGCGGCCGAGCGCCGGGTCTCGTAGCCTTCCTGCCGACCCTGGCCCTCGGTGACGCCTTCCAACCTCTGCCGGAGCGAGCGCAGGACCAGCCCGTACAGGTCCGGGGCGCGCTCCCGGATCAGCCGGACGCGCTCGAGCTCGGTGTCTGGCGCGAACGACAACGCCTTGAGGCGCGCTTCCTCGGTGGGTGTCAGACGGCGCGCGAAGCTCGCCTTCGCGAGCGCCTGTAGCTCGTCGTCAGCGGACAGCGAGCCGGGCTGGACGATGGCGGGGAGGGGGCGGGGCATGGTCACTTCGATGCTCCTTCCGTGGTGGGGGGTGTCCAGGCGCCCGTCGCGATCGCGGCGTCACGCTGGCGGCTGTAGAGGCTCAGGGCGAGCGGGTCGGCGCCCATGGCGCGGAGCTGGGTCTCATAGGCGGCGGGGCCCATGGCCGCGCGCTGGCGGAGCGCGTCCTCGGACTGCGGATCCGGCACGAACTGGCGCGCGATCGACTCGAGGCGCGCCCGCTCCCGGGACGGATCGGCCGGCTTGGCGGCGATCGCCTCGAGGGCGCCGGTCAGGCCCACGAGCGGCGGCTGGGAGGCCATCCGCTCCATCTCGGCAATCCTCGCCTTCACCCTGGCGAGCTCGGCGTACGGGTCATCCATCGGTGTCTCCTTCTTCGGTGGGCGGGGCGACGTAGGCGATGCGCTCGGGATCGAGCCTCGCCCGGTAGACCGTGGTGACGCCGCCGGCGGTGACGGAAGTCTCGGCGCCGGGGTGGGCGTCCGCCCATTCCTGATGCCGGCGCGCCTGTCGCTCATCGTCGCTTTCGCGGAGCTCGGCGAGCCGTTCCGGGGTGAACGGATCCCAGCCGCAGAGCGCGAGCGTCCGCGGGGCCAGGTCGGGAGCGTCGGTCCACTCGGCGATGGTCGCGCCGGTGTGACGGATCGCCGCGTAGACGGTCGTGACGTGGAAGTTGCCCATCATCGAAGCCTCGCCGGCCGTCAGTCGGCCTTCGGCCACGAGCGCATCGCACAGGGGCCCGGGCCGCGTTTCCTCGGGCGGCCGGTCGAAGGCGAAGTAGCCGAACGGGCGGGACAGCTCGGGGCGGGCGGCGTGCTCGGCCATGATCGTCTCGCGGACGCGGGGCCAGACTGCCCGCGCCTGGGCCACGCGCTCGGGCCAGTCGGCGTGGCAGTACTGGCGCGGAGCCGGGCCGAATTCGAGAGAGAGCGGCGAATTGTTGCCTCGGTCCGCTCCACTGCGCTCTATCGGCGCCTTCCGGTGCTGTTGGGATGCCCTGCGAGTCATGCTGTCCACCTGCTAGGCGGCCGTGCGGCCGTGTCTTTCGCGAGGTCCAGGCCGAGCTCGCGGAGGCACCGGACCATCGCGAGACGGCTGTCTCTTTCGACCGCTAGCCCGGGGTGCGCCTTCATGCCGTAGCGGCCGCCGTCGATGTACGCGCCGTCCCGGGTGATCGCCTCGCGCGCCTCTACCATCCGATCGCTTGCCTCGCACGCGCTCGCCAGGATGGCCCGCTGGTGCGTTTCGTCGAGCTGGTAGCCGCGGAGGATGCCGGCCCACAGATCGCGCCCGGATGGTCCGAGGTGGGCGGGAGCGCGCGGCGTCCGCAGGACGGCCGGGCCTGTCCGGGGAGGCGGTGCGCCGGGAAACGGGAGCCTAGGCGCCATTCACGGCCTCCCCTGCATGACTAGGCATTGGTGCAGTCGATCCGCCGTGCCCGGTGCGTGCACGATTGGCGGGCGCGGTCCTTCGGAAGTGCGAAACGCGCGTGTGGGTAGCCCCGGGGGTGCGAGAGTCGCACGACAGAGGCATCGAGCCTGCGAGACTCGCACGGTTGGCGCGGAGCTCGCTCGACGTCGCGTCGTCGCCCGCCGGGCTGCCACCGCATGACGAGGCGCCGGCGACTGCATGGCTATGCATCGTCCAGCGCGCGATCATCGCTCGGCCTCCGCGGTCGGCCGGGCAGGCGGCCTGTGGACGAACACGAGGCGCGCCGGCTCTTCCAGGTCGACGCATTCGATCGGGTCGCAGCGGCACGTCGACGACGGGCGGCAGGTCGGGTCGATGGGCCGGCCGATCCGGGCGCAATGGACAGGGCGAGGTGGAGCGTGTCGGACGCTCATCATCGTGTCGTCTCGCTCGCGGTCGGGGGACAAGCCGGGGACCGGGGACAAAGGGACATCCCTACGGGAAATGTCCCCATGTCCCCCTCAGGTCCGAGCGGGAATGTCCCGGGGACATGTCCCATGTCCCTCATGTCCCCACGTCCCCGTCGAGGTGTTCGCGGACCCGCTGCAGCCGCTTCTTCGCAGCGTCCGGGCTGATGCCGAGAGCGGCGGCCAGCGGACCCGGGGTCGTGGCGCCACCCTCATACGCGGCGAGCGCGTCCCGGAGAGCCGGCGTCAGTTCGTCGGCGGACCTCTCCTCCCGGATCGGATCGCAAGACATGAACCGCAGGATGCCGGGGTCGTCGCCGATCCCGAATTCCCAGGCGGCGGCGAACGTCAGCGGCGCCTCTGTCGGCCCGTGGTTGTTCTTGACGTTCGTGAGGCTGTAGCGCCGGAACGATGTCCCGACGACGGCGAGCTCGTCCTTCCACGCGGCCCGCCAGGCCATGCGCGCCCGGTCCCGATTGACTTCGGAGCCGGCGATCCGGCCATCGTCGACACGTTGCCAGGCTCGCGCGTCGGCCCGGTTCGGGTGGGCGAGGATGAACGTCGGGCGCTCGGACTGGTCGACGGCGGCCCAGAACAGGCTGTCCCGGTCCCGGATCCCGCCGGACGGGTCGGCCTGCGGCAGCAGCGCCTGCTGCGAGTCGAGGATGACCGCGCCGAAGTCGGCGGCCCGCTCGGCGATCGCGCGGGCGATCCGGTGGAGCGGTCGACCGCGGGCGTCGAACAGCTCGATCGGCTGGGCCAGGCTCGCCCGGTCGATCCCGAGACCGCGGCAGATCGCCTCGACGCTCCGGCTGTGCCAGTAGGCGACGGGATCCTCGCCGGCGACGTACAGGACCGGACGCGGATCCCCGACCGGCGCGACGCCGGGGATGACCGCGATGCTCCCGGCGAGACTGACGGCCAGGGCCCGGGCGATCGTGGACTTGCCGGCCTCGCCTGGCGAGACGAGGACGACGGAGCCGGTCGGCCAGAACGGCCGGGCGACGTGCAGCCCGCCGGCGGGCAGGGCCAGGCTCGCGGATCGGAGGTCGACCGGCGCCCCGACCCGTTCCTCGGCCTCCATGACCGCCTCGACGGCGGTGAAGATCGCCCGGCGGATCGCGGCGGCATCCGTCCGGGCCCCCGCGAGCTCCGCCGTCGTCTTGGCCAGGCGATCGCGCCCGGTCAGACTCAGGGTCGTCGACGTTCGGACGATGTGCCGACCGTGGACCCGGACGGCGATGTCGGCGCCCATCTCGCGGTCCAGGCGAACGTCCCGGAAGTCGAGTTCCAGGCCGAGCTCCGGCGCCCGGGCGCGGTAGGACGGGCCGCGCCGCTCGAGGAGGACGATCGGACGCTCGTCGCGCACCGCCGCGTCGAGCTCGGCGGCCTCGTCGGCTGGCAGCGGATCGGGCGGGGGCGGCAGCGGCCGGACCACGCCGAGCCGCTCCTCTTCGGTGAGCTCGACGAGCGGCGCGGCCTCTGCCTGGCGCGCGGCGGCCCGAAGGTTCCATTCCTGGGGGTCGAGCCCCATCCAATCGGCGGGCTGGTCCGGGATCGGAGGCTCGTCGGGATCCGGGACGCCGAACCAATCCTCGGCCGGCTCGCTCATGCGGCCAGGTCCCGCATTCGCTGATGGATCGCGGCGAACGCGACCTCGTCGGGGACCTCGGCCGCCAGGCGGCGCAGGGTCAGGTCGGCCCAGCGACCGCGCCACCACGGGCGCTCCGCGCGGAACGTCCGCCCCGACAGCTCGCGGGCCAGCCGGGCGAGGTCCCGGTCCCAGGCGGGCAGGGAGTCCAGGTAGTCGACGAGCGGCACACCCTCGGCCCTCGCCCGACGGCCGAGACGCTCGACCGGGTCGGTCCTCACGCGGCCGACCCGGGCCGGCGACGGGCCGGGCCCGGGGTGGTGCCCGGAGCCCGGCCGCCGTCGGAAGGACTGGGCCATGCCTGGCCGGATGATTGCGCGGCGGCCTTCTGCGCCGCGAGGGCAGCGACCACGATCGCGCGGGTTGTCGGTTCGAGGTCGGCCAGGCGCGGGGCGCTCATTGCGCCTCTGCCGCCGCTCGGATCACGGCCTCACAGAACCGCCGGGCCGTCTCGGGACGCGGCAGCGTTCGTCGCTGTTCGATTTCTCATGACGGTGATCCGGGCGCACCCCATCGCGGCGGCCACCTGAGCCTGCGTGAGCTCCCGGGACCGGCGAAACGTCCTCAGGTCCAGCGAGGTGATACGTGCCGTTGCGTCCATGGGATACACTTTGACGGACTCCACGACGAACGCAACGCGATTGGGACGACAGATGATGGACGCTGCCGACAAAAGAGCACGTCGGACCCGCGGGCCTGGCCGAGCCTACGTGCGGCACCGGGATCTCGTCATGCTGTGGACCCGCGCTGAACGGCTGAGCGCGGGAGAGATCATGGATCGTCTCGCCGATGCGGAGGAGCTCGCTGGCGTCGTACCGGATCGGCGGAGCGTCGAACGATGGATGCGCGCGGCGATGGGGAACGGTCCGGAATGGACGCTCGCTGGCGAAGCGGATCCCGATGCGGCCGTGATCGTCCTGCGCGCCCTTGCGACGATCACGTGGGCGTCACAACGGACGGCCGCGATGACCACAGACGAGGCGACCTGGACGGTGCGCATCGCGCGGGCGGCGCCGGGACTCGAGGCGATCTGGGCCTACCGCGTCGGGATCCTCTACCGCGATCGCGTGACGCGTGGTCGTCCGACGCGAGCCCTAGACGTGTATCTCGGGTCGGCGCCGTGGGCCGACGACACGCGGTACCTGAACATCATCGAGAACGGCGCCGTTGACGAGTGGTTCAGTCTCGGGTGGCGCCCTCCCCTTGCGCTGGCCCTCGGCGAGCACTACGCGCGGCAGGAACGAGGTGAGGAGCCAGGCTAGTCCGCGCGTAGCTCCCGGTTCCGCCACTCGGCCCACACGGGGCGCATGTCCGGCCCGAGGGTGACGTGCAGGAGAATGGCGCGGAGGTAGACGTTCAGCTCGGGTACCGGCCACGTCCAGTCGACCGGCGGGACCTTGACCACGGCCTCTGCTACGCCGAGCCGGTCCAGCTCTACCGTGACGCCGGCGGCCTCAGCGTCGCGCCGTTCGCGCGTCCATCCGCCCGCCTTCGGGCCGAGGACGAATAGCTCGTTCGCACGCTCGAGGCGGCCGGCCAGGACGTCACGCTGCGCCGCGTTGTCACTGGCGAGCTTTACGGCGTCGACCGGCTCGCCGGTGAGCGGGTCGACGATCCGGAGTCGGGCGATCTCGTCGCGGACCCACGGCAGGACGGAATGCTCGGCGACGACACGGCCCATGCACGTCCCGGCCCAGCCGGTTCCCACGGGTGCAGCGGTAGGCGCGCCGGCCGGCCTCCGGCGTCAGGGTGTGCCCGCAGTGACAGATGAGAAGCTGCGCCAGGACGGCATGGTTCGGCTGATGGCGCCCAGTCGGGCCGATCGGCGGGATCAGGTCCGGGCGGCCCGCTCGATGATCCGCCGGAGCGTGGTGCTGCCCCACACTGGCCCGCCATCGGGCGCCGGGATGCCCCGGAGCCGCAGCAGCTTGCAGCCGCCGAGGATGCTCCCGCCGTCGCGCACGGCGGCGATGATCGGCCCGAGCGGGCGGGCGGGATCGGCACGGCGACGATGGCCCTGGCATCGTTCCGGGCGAGCTGGTAGCCGTAGCCGACCCGGCCGATGTGATCGCCGCGCTTGCGACGGACGGCCAGCGCGCCGGCGGCCCGCGCCTTCGTGGTGCGGAGCTCGAGCCCGGAGAATACGGCGGTGATCTCGGCGAACGCCTGCGCCATCGGCGAGCCGTCCCCGCCGAGCACACCTTCCCGGAGCGTGACGATGCGCACGTCGTGGGCCTTCGCGGCGTCCGTCAGCCGGACGAATGTGCGCATGGAGCGGTAGAGCCGGTCCAGGCTCGCCGCGTACACCACATCAACCTCGTCGCGGTCGATCGCTGCGAGCATCGCCAGGAACCCGGCCCGCCGGCTTTCCTTCGCCTCGTCGGCGGAGCGGTCCCAGTCGGCCAGGATGCGGAGCTCGCCGTTGTATCCGTCCCGCCGTGCCAGCTCCCGGACGGCGGCCTCTTGCGCCTCGCGGGACACGTCGCCGGGGTTGCTGGCATCGGCTGACGAGCGCCGAAGGTAGGCGATGGGGTAGCGTTGCATCGTGATCTCCCTGCGGACGACTACCACTGCGGCACATTATACAGTGCAATTCCGATGAGGGTACCGCTCGGCTGGCTGCGCGACTATGTCGACGTCGAGCTCACCCCAGAGCAGCTCGCGGAGCGCCTCACCCTGCTCGGGATGGAGGTCAAGGGGATCGAGCGCTGGGGCGCCGACTGGCGGTCCGTCGTCGTCGGCGAGCTGCTCACCGTGGAGCGCCATCCGCGCGCGGACCGGTTGTCGCTGACGACCGTTCGAGTGGGCGGAGACGAGGTCCTCGAGATCGTCTGTGGCGCGACGAACATCGCCCCCGGCCAGCGCGTCCCGGTCGCCCTGCCCGGGGCGGTCCTGCCCGGCGGGCGGCGCATCGAGCGGGCCGAGAAGATGGGTGTCACCAGCAACGGGATGCTCTGCTCGGGGGAGGAGCTGGAGCTCACCACGGATGCCGAGGGGATCCTCATCCTCCCGCCGGACGTACCGCTCGGCATCCCGCTCAGCGATCTCTACGGGGACGTCGTCCTCGACGTCGACGTGAAGCCCAACCGGGGCGACGCCCTGTGCCTGGTCGGGCTCGCGCGCGAGGTCTCCGCGGCGACTGGAGCGCCGGTCCGCTGGCCGGACACGACGGTCGCCGAGGCCGGTCGGCCGGCTGCCGATCGCCTGGCCGTGTCGGTCGAGGAGCCGGCCCTGTGCAGCCGGTTCGTGGGGCGCTGGATCTCCGGCGTGCGCGTCGGCCCGGCGCCGGGCCTCGTCCAGATGCGCCTCCGCGCGGCCGGGATGCGGCCGGTCAGCAACGTGGTGGACGCCTCGAACTACGTCATGCTCGAGCTCGGCAAGCCGATCCATACGTTCGACGCGGCGGCCGTCCACGGCGGTCGGATCGTCGTCCGGACGGCCCGGCCCGGGGAGCGGCTCGAGACGCTCGACCACGTGGTCCGCGAGCTCGACCCCGAGACGCTCGTCATCGCCGATTCCGCCGGCCTCCTCGCGATCGCCGGGGTGATGGGTGGCGCCGCGAGCGAGGTCGGGGAGGGGACGACCGAGGTCATCGTCGAATCGGCCGTGTTCGACCCCATCAGCATCCGCCGGACCGGCCAGCGTTACGGTCTTCGATCGGAGGCCAGCCTGCGCTTCGAGAAGGGCCAGGAAACCCGCCTCGCCCGGATCGGGGCGGACCGGGTGGCCGGTCTCATCGGCGCGTGGGCCGGAGGATCGGTCGCGCCCGGCCGGATCGACACTGCGCCGGACGAGCCCGCCGACGCTCGGGTGGCGTTCCGGCCGGCCCGCCTGAACCGCCTGCTCGGGACCTCCCTGGCCGCCGACCAGCAGCGCGAGCTCCTCGGGCGGGTGGGGATCGCGACCTCGCCGGCCACTGGGTTGGAGACCGTGACGATCGCCACCGAACCGCGCCCACTCTCGATCGAGGCTGTCGCCGCGGATACCCTCGTGGCGACCATCCCCAGCTGGCGGCACGACCTGCACATCGAGGCCGACATCGCCGAGGAGGTCGCCCGGGTTCGCGGGTACGAGCACGTTCCGTCGACCCTCCCGGACACCCCGATGCCGCCCTACCGGCCGTCGCCGCTCGAGCTCCGGGACGCCGTCCGTGAAACGCTCGCCGGGGCGGGACTGACGGAGGTCGTCACTCCGGCTCTCGTCTCCCCGCGGATGGTCGAGATGTTCGGGCCCAGGGACGACGGTCCGGTGGCGGACGCGGCGGAGGGCCGGGCACGCGGCCGCGCGGTCGTCGTCGCGAACCCGCTCTCGAGCCAGCACTCGCTGATGCGCCAGAGCCTCCTCGGGAGCCTTCTCGAGGTCGTTGCCACCAACGGCCGCCATGGTCGGGAGGACGTGGCGATCTTCGAGGTCGGCAAGGGTTACGCGAAGGCCGAGCCCGGCGGCGACCCGGACGCCGACCGAAGTGGGACCCACGAGTGGTGGCGGCTCGGTTTCGCCCTTACCGGAGACGCCGAGCCTCCCGCCTGGAATCGCGCGGCCCGCCCGTATGACCTCGACGACGCCAAGGGCGTGATCGAGCTGCTCTGCCGCCGGCTCGGCTTCCCGGCTCCCGACTACGAGCCGGTGGTCGACGACCCGAACCTTCATCCCGGCAGGGCGGCGGTCGCCCGCTCCTTCGGCGGATGGACGGCCCATGCCCCGCTCTCGATCACCGCTGACGTGCCGGTCCTGCTCGTCGGCCGGGTCGGGGAGCTCCATCCGCTTCGCGCGGAGGCGCTCGAGCTCGGGGTTGGCCGGATCCTCGTCGGCGAGCTCGCGATCGCCGGCCTCGCCGGCGGCCAGCTGATCGCCCCGCGTGGCGATGCCCCGAACCGCCATCCGGCCGTCGAACGCGACATCGCCGTCGTCGTCCCGACGGTCACGCCGGCCGCGGTCGTTCGGGCGACGATCCTGGCGTCCGCCGGGCCGCTCCTGGCGTCCTGCCGGCTGTTCGACGTCTACCGCGGAGCTCCGCTCACGGTGGACGAGAAGAGCCTCGCCGAGCGGCTCGTCTTCCAGGCCCCGGACCGGACGCTCACGGACGCGGAGATCGACGCCCGGATGACGGTGATCGCGGGCGCGCTCGCGACCGAGCTGGGAGCGCGCCTGCGCGCCTGACGAACGTCCGGGTTGCGACGCCGGAAACGGCGCTGCTACGCTTGTGCCGTCGGACGGCCAGAACGCCATCGCCACGATCGCTGCATCAGGCGAGGAGATCGAGTGAACATCGTCGACACGATCACGAGCATCGCGCCGTTCGACTGGCTGGTCGTCGGGTTCATCGTCGCGATGCTCATCCTCGGCTACGCCCAGGGTGCGATCCGGCGGCTCCTCGGGATCGCCTCGATCGCCTTCTCGTTGCTCCTGGCGGCGAACCTCCGCGACTCCCTCGGATCCTTCCTGGCCTCGAACTGGATCCAGTGGCCGCGGGAGTACAGCTTCATGCTGGGGTTCGGGTTCCTGTTCGTCGTCTCGAGCGTCGTCTTCGCGATCGCGGTCCAGTCGTTTTACAAGCACACTCCGATCTTCTCCGGGAAGCCTGTCCTCGACGAGATCATCGGGGCCCTGCTGGGTGTGGTCCAGGCGCTCGTCATCGTCGGGGCCGGGATCCTCATCCTCGACTCGTTCTACCGGCTCCCGAATGTGGGGATCGGTGAGAACCAGGTCCAGTTCCTCAAGGACCTCTACGCGGCAGTGGACGCCTCCGGGACGGCCCGGGTCTTCCGGGAGTCGCTCATCCCGCCGTTCGTCTCGATCGTGGGGCCGCTCCTGCCCTCGGACATCCGCTTCCTCTTCTCGGTCCTCTGAGCGACGGCGCCGTCCTCTCGCGCGAGATTCTCGCCGGGCCCACGCTCGAGGCTGCGCACCGGCTGCTCGGAGTCAGCCTGGTCCGCGAGGACGCCTCCGGGCGGCGGGCGGGTCGGATCGTCGAGGTCGAGGCGTACATCGGAGAGGACGACCGCGCGTCGCATGCCCGGTTCGGTCGGACCGCCCGGAACTCGGTCATGTTCGATGAGCCCGGGCGGGCATACCTGTACCTTGTCTACGGTATGCACGTCTGCCTGAACGTCGTCACCGAGGCGCCCGGCCATCCCGCCGCCGTCCTCATCCGGGCGGTCGAGCTCGTGGAGGGCGCCGAGCTCGCGCGGGCCGCGCGGATCGAGCGGGTGCTCCGGGCCCATCGCCGAATCCCGGATGCCACGGAACGGGCAGCCCTCGAGGCGCGCCTGGCCCGGTTGCCCGTGGAGCGGCTCGCCTCGGGACCGGGCCTGGTCGGAGCGGCCTTCGGCCTCACGGCAGGCTGGACCGGCACCGACCTGTGCGACCCGGCCTCGGCGCTCCGCCTGGAGGCGGCCCCGCCGGATGAGCCCGCTCCTGCCGTTCGGGTCACCCCGCGGATCGGGGTCGCCTATGCCGGCGAGCCGTGGGTGAGCCACCGATGGCGGTACGTGGTCGACGGCAGCCCGGCCACTTCGGGCCGGAGGAGCGCCGGCTGATGGACGCGAAGTCGATCGCCGTCCTCGAGTTCCCTGCCGTCCGCGCCCGGCTGGCGGAGGCGACCAGCTTCGCCCCGGGGCGCCGTCTCGCCGAAACGCTCGAGCCATCGGGCGACCCGGTCATCGTCCGGCGCGGCCTGGACGAGACTGACCAGGCCCGGGCCCTCCTCGCGGAGCGTTCCTCGGTCGGCATCGGGTCCGCCCATGACATCGGCCCGTCGGTCGAGCGGGCGGCCCGCGGCGGCCGACTCGATCCGGGACAGTTCCTCGAGATCGCCGAGACGCTCGACGCGGCGGCACGCCTGGCGAGTGCCCTGTCCGAGGAACGCCGGCCGTTGCTCCGGGAACTCGGCCGGGAACTCCATCCGCTGCCGGCCCTGCGCGGGACGCTGGCCCGGAGCTTCGACCCCATCGGCGAGCTCCTCGACAGCGCATCTCCCCGGCTGGGCGGTCTCCGCCATGCCGTCCGGGTGGCCTACGACCGGCTCCGGCGCCGGCTCGACGCGCTCGTCCAATCGGAGTCCGCCGCGGGTGCGCTCCAGGAGCCGCTCATCACGCTGCGCAACGGCCGCTACGTGCTGCCCGTCCGAGCGGACGCCCGGAGTCGCGTCAAGGGGATCGTCCACGACGCCTCCGGCAGCGGGCAGACCCTGTTCGTCGAGCCGCTCGTGGCGGTCGAGCTGGGCAATGCCTGGCGCGAGGCCCAGGCAGCCGAGCGCGAGGAGATCGAGCGGATCCTCGACGAGCTGTCGGCCCTGGTCGCCGCCAACGCGCGCGAGCTGCGCGAGACGCTCCGGGCCCTGGCCCGCTTCGACCTGTGGGCGGCCAAGGCGCGGCTCGCCGCCGAGATGGAGGGCGTTCGCCCGGAGACGGCGGAGCGCCCCGAGGTCGTCCTCCTCGGCGCCCGGCACCCCGGCCTCCACGGGCGGGTTGTTCCGATCGACGTGCGTCTGGGCGATGGCTACACGGCGCTCGTCATCACCGGCCCGAACACCGGTGGCAAGACGGTCACCCTGCGCACGCTCGGCCTCCTGGCGCTGATGCACCAGGCGGGCCTGCACATCCCGGCTGACGTCGGCTCCCGTTTGCCGGTCTTCCACGACGTCTTCGCCGATATCGGCGACGAGCAGTCCGTGGCGCAGAGCCTGTCGACGTTCTCGGGCCATCTGCGCTCGATCACCCGGATCGTCGCCGCCGCCGAACCGGACACCCTCGTCCTCCTCGACGAGCTCGGTGCCGGGACGGATCCCACCGAGGGCTCGGCGCTCGCCCAGTCGCTCCTCGACCACTTCATCCGGGCCGGTGCTCTCGTCGCCGCGACGACCCACTACGCCGAGCTGAAGGCGTATGCGTACACGACCCCGCAGGCGCGCAACGCCTCGGTGGAGTTCGACCTCGAGACGCTCAGCCCGACGTACCGCCTGTCGATCGGCCTGCCGGGTGGCAGCCAGGCGTTCGCGATCGCCGAGCGGCTCGGGCTGCCGGCGCCGATCGTCGCCGACGCCCGCTCCCGCTTGACCGAGAGCCAGCGGACCTTCGAGGCGACGCTCGCCGCGATCAGGGCGACCGAGGGTGAGACAAGCGACGCGCTGGAGCGCGCCCAATCGGCCGAGGCGCGGGCGACCGGGATGCTCCGGCAGGCCCAGGAGGAGCGACGGACCGCCCGGCGCGAACGCGATGACCTGGTCAGGGCTGCCCGAGCGGAGGCCGAGCGTGTCGTCGCCGAGCTGCGCGAGGAGATCGGGGCCACGCGGCGATCGCTGGAGCGCGAGACGGTCACCGCGATGGCACTCGACGAGGCGGCCCAGCGCGTGGAGGAACGGCTGGCGCAACTGCCCGACACGGCCGAACCGGCACCGACGCCCACCGAGGCGCCCGAGCCGCGGACGTGGCGGCTGGGCGATCGCGCCCGGAGCCGGAGCCAGGGCTGGGAGGGCCGGATCGCCGCGCTCGAACGGGGCGGGAGGAGGGCGACGCTCGAGGCGGGCGGCCTGCGGGTCACCGTTGACGCAGCCGACCTCGAGCCCGCGGTCGGCGAGGCGCGCCAGGTCCCGCGCGAGGAGACGCTCGCGGCCATCTGGCCGAGCGAGCGCAGCGCGATGACCCCGGCCCGGGGCCGGCGCGGGACAGGCGACGCACGTCCGGCGACCGGCCGTGCTGACCGGGCCCGCAGCGTCGCCTCGTCACTCGATCTCCGCGGCGCTCGGGTGGAGGAGGCGCTCGAGCTCCTCGATCGCTATCTCGACGACGCCTCGCTCGCAGGCATCGACCGGGTGACGATCATCCACGGCCTCGGGACCGGGGCCCTGCGCGATGCCGTCCGAGCGGCCGCGAGCGCGAACCCGGTCGTCGGCGATGTCCGCCCCGGGGAACGCGGCGAGGGTGGCGACGGCGCGACGATCGTCAGCTTCTGAGCCACGCCCCGGCCGGCGCCGGGATCACGGCTTCGGCGCCTTGGTGGGCTCCGGGACCGGGGCCGGCGGGAGGCTGTCGGACGGGAGGCTGTCGGACGGGATGGGCTGTCGCTGGGGATCGGCGTCGGGCTGGGCGAGGGACCGCCGATCGGGCAGAGGCCCTTCGGGGGGAATCTGGCGCCCCAGGTCGCACCGAACGGGTAGTACGACCCAAAGCCGTAGTAGGCCGTGGGGGTCCGCTTCGGGCCGCCGCGGACGCCCACGCCCTTCATCGCCCGGGCGATCCAGCCCCGGTCGTACTTCTGCCAGTTTGGGAAGCCGGCGTCCACCCCGGACAGGTCGAGGAAGCCCTTCGTCACCTTGGGTCCGAGACAGCCCTCCTGCCAGAGCAGGCCGGTGGCCTTGTCGATGTCGATCGGGACCTTGGTGTCGTCGACCTGCTTGGGAACGGTCCCGCTGATGAACGACTCCTTCACGGTCCTCGAGGTGAACGGGCCCGGGAGCATCCCGCTGTGGGCGTCGACCGAGACCTGGGAGACGCCCTTCGGCTTGTCAGGGAACTGCGCGATCGGCGTGCCCCGGCTCGCGTCGGTCAGGAACGCCTGCCACAGGCTGGCGGCGGTCTCGAGGGCCATCGTGCCGCCGGGTGGCGCGCTGTTGTCCGAGTTGCCCATCCACGCTCCGACGACAAGGGCGGGCGCCTTCTTGTTCGCCGGTGGAGCGAGGAAGCCCATTGCGGCGAGATCGATCTCGCTGTTGGTCGTGCCCGTCTTGAGGGTGGCCGGCCGGCGTCGGCTGCCGTCGTAGATCGCCCGCTTGGCCCAGAACGGGTTCTGCCTGGGATCCGTGTTCGAGGCGAGGATGTCCTGCATGATCCAGGCGCCCTGGGCACTGATCGCGTGGCTGCCGGTGGGCTTCTTGCCCGCGGGTGGCCAGACGGCCTTGCCGTCGCCGTCGGCCACCGACAGGATCGCCGTCCGCGGCATGAGCACGCCGCCGTTGGCGATCGCCCCGTAGGCGCTGATCAGGTCGATATAGTGCAGCTCGAGCGTCCCGATCCCGATCGAGCCGGCCGCCCGATTGACCTTGCTCTGCCACTCGATCCCGAGCTTCTTCGCGAACTCGAAGACATGGTCCGGACCGGCGATGATCGCGGCCTTCACCGCGGGGATGTTGAGCGACAGCTGGATCGCCTGCCGCAGGCGGAGCGGTCCCCGTTCACGAAGGTCGGCATCGCCGGGAATGTACTTCCCGCCGAAATCGGTCACGACGTCCATGAACAGGGATGCGGCGGTCAGGGTGTGATCCTCGATCCCGGTCAGGTAGTTGACCGGCTTGAATGCGGAGCCGGATTGGCGCCAGCCATCGCCGAGGACGTCGAACTGGGGCTGGAACTTCTTGCCCCGGGGCTTCTCGTAGTACGAGCCACTGCCGACGTAGGCCATGATCTGGCCGGTCCGGTAGTCGACGGCGCCGAGCGCGGCGTTGTAGACCCCGCGGCCCTTGAGGTTCCTGATCCACGAGGAGGACGGGACCCGGATGCTCTTGAGGTAGGCCGCAGTGTCTTCCGGTTGCGGGGCGATCGCTGCGGCCTTGACCCACTTCTCGGCCTTCTGCTGGAGCTTCCAGTCGAGCGAGGTGATGACCTCGTAGCCGCCGGTGTCGACCTGCTCGCAGGCATCCGGCGTCTCTGGCCGCATAGGATCGTCCCGAGCTGATGGCGGACCTGCCAGACGAAGTGGGGGGCGAGCCAGTTGGCGCTCGCGGGCGGTGCCAGGACGACCGGCGCCTTCTTCGCCGCCTCGAAGTCGGCGTCCGTGAACTGGCCGGGCGGCGTCACCACGCTGCGCGTCTTCATCAGGTCGAGGACCTTGTTCCGGCGCTCGACGATCAGGGCGTCCGCCGGGACGACGAGACGGCTCTTGCCGGCGGGGCAGTCGGCGTCCTCGGCGACCGCCACGGAGCAGACCTCCTCGGCGTTCTTCACGAGGTCGAACGTCGTCGGCGACTGGGGGATCGCAGCGAGGATGGCGGCCTGGGCGACGCTGAGCTGGGCGAGATCGTCGATCCCGAAGTAGCTCTTCGCGGCGGCCTTCACCCCGTAGCTCCGGTTGCCGTAGAAGTTCTGGTTGAGATAGGCCTCCATGATCCTCTTCTTGCCCTCGACGCCGGGCGGTAGCGCCTGGGTGAGCCGGATCGACTGGATGATCTCCTTGATCTTGCGCTCGTAGGGGCCCCCCGCGAAGGCGCTCGGCGGCAGAAGGGCGTTCCGGACGAGCTGCTGGGTGATCGTCGAGGCGCCGCGCTCGTCGCCGCCGGCCGTGGCGATCGCGGCGGAGACGATCCCGACCGGGTCGAAGCCGGCGTTCTCCCAGAACGTCTTGTCCTCGATGCTGGTCGTCGCGTCGACGAGCCAGCCAGGGATCTGGTCGTAGGTCACGACGTCCCGCTTGAACTGGCCGAACCTGGCCAGTTCGACCGTCCGGGACCGGTCGTAGATGACCGTCTCCTCGGCGAACTCGAGGGTGTCGAGCAGCTTCTTCGGGTCCTCGAGCCCCTGGCTGTAGTAGCCGTACGCGCCGACCGCGGTCACCGCGCCGACGAGGCCGAGCACGACGAAGGTCGCGAACAGGAACAGGGGGAGGGCGATGGCGACCTTGGAAACGGCGCCACTGCCATCCCGGCGCCGGCCGTTGCCATTGCGGCGATGGCGCTGACGCCGAGCGAGGCTGGTCTGCATTCTCCGAGTCACGATAGCATAGGGGGCAGAATGAACCGACTTCCCCCCTGGTCGTGCCGTCTGACGCCTCGCGTCGCCGCCCTGTGACGGGCCCCGTCGCGGGTGCCCCGGATCCCGCCGGATTGCTCGCCGAGCTGAGCTGGCGCGGTCTCCTCCAGGATCGGACGCCCGGGCTCGACGCGCGCCTGGCGACCGGCCGGCCGATGCGTGCCTACAACGGGTTCGATCCGAGCGGGCCGTCGCTCCACGTCGGCCATCTCGTGCCGGTTTTCGGGCTGCTCCACCTGCAGCGCCACGGCTGCACCCCGGTCGTGCTCGTTGGAGGTGGCACGGGGATGATCGGCGACCCATCGGGGAAGTCCGCGGAGCGGAACCTGCTCGCCCGCGAGCAGGTGATTGCCAACACCGAGTCGCTCCGTGGGCAGCTCGCCCGGTTCCTCGACTTCACGCCCGGGCCGAACGCCGCGGTCATGGTGGACAACCACGACTGGCTCGGCGAATACGGGATGCTCGACTTCCTGCGCGAGATCGGCAAGCACTTCACGGTCCCGTACATGCTCGCCAAGGACTCGGTCCACCGGCGCCTGGATGCCGGCCTGACGTATACCGAGTTCAGCTACATGCTCCTCCAGGCAGCCGACTTCCTGCACCTCTACCGCGAGCTCGGCGTGGAGCTCCAGACCGGCGGCGCGGACCAGTGGGGCAACATCACGGCCGGCCTCGAGCTCATCCGCCGGGCCGAGGCGGCGGGGGAGGGGGCCGAGCCGGCCCACGCCCTGTCCTACCCGCTCCTGCTCGCGGCGAACGGCGAGAAGTTCGGCAAGACGGCCGAGGGGACCTCCGTGTGGCTCGACCCGCAGCGGACCTCGCCCTACGGCTTCTACCAGTTCTGGATGGACGCGGACGACGCCGAGGCCGGGCGTCTCGTCCGGCTGTTCACCCTGCTCGAGCGCCCGGCCATCGAGGCGCTCGAGGCCCAGGCCGCGACGGCGCCCGAGCGCCGGGCGATCCAGCGCGCCCTGGCCCGCGACATCACCGCCCGGGTCCACGGCGGCGACGTCGCCGACCGGGTCTCGGAGGTCAGCGAGGCCGTCTTCAGCCGGCGCCTGCCGAGCCTGGGGCCGGAGGCGCTCGCGTTCGCCTTCGAGCAGCTCCCGAGTGCCGTCGTCCGGCCGGCCGACGTCGCCGCGGGGCCGATCGGCCTGACCGTGGCCGCCGGGTTGTTCGCCTCGAACGGCGAAGCTCGCCGGGTGTTGAGCCAGGGCGGTGTGTCGATCAACGAGGAGCGACTTGCCGGGCCGGACGCGACGATCCCGGCGCCGATCGCCGGCCGCTACCTCGTCCTGCGCAGCGGCAAGAAGACCTACCGGATCGTCAGGGTCGATCCGGACTGACGGCCGGTCGCGGCGGCCCGCCGGCCTCAGGCGCGATGACGAGCGCGGAGCACGGCGAGGGCCTCGCCCGGCGGCAGGCCGCGCTCGGCGAGCAGGACGAGGGCGTGATAGAGGAGATCGGCCGCCTCGCCGGCGAGGGCCGCCCGTGTTGCGCCGCGATCCGCGCCGGCGAACTCGGCGGTCGCGTCGTCCTTGGCGGCGAGGAGGACCTCGGTCGCCTCCTCGGTGACCTTCCGCCCGACCGCGTCGACGCCGCCTTCGAGAAGGCGTGCGGTGTACGACCCGGCCGGCCTGGCCGCGGCGCGCGCCGCGATCGTCGCCCAGAGCGCCTCGAGCCAGGCGAACCCCTGGAAGGCCGGCGCGGCCGGGGCGTGGTCCGGGTCGAAGCAGCTCCGGGTGCCGCGGTGGCAGGTTGGTCCGGCCGGCTCGACGCCGACGAGAAGGGCATCGCCGTCGCAGTCGAGGGCGATCTCCCGAAGGCGGAGGACGTTCCCGCTCGTCTCGCCCTTCTTCCAGAGCCGCCCACGCGATCGAGAGTGGAAGTGGACCTCGCCCGTGGCGAGCGTCGAGGCAAGGGCCTCGACGTCCATGTGGGCGACCATCAGGACACGCCCGTCGGCGACGTCCTGGACCACGGCCGTGACAAGCCCGTCGGCCGGTCCGAATCGGACGGCGCCGGGATCGAATGCCGGGCGCTCGCCCGTCGTCGCGTTCATGCCGCCGGCTCGCGCGAGGCCCGCACCGGGAGGCCCGCCGCGGCCATCGCCGCCTTGACCTCCGCGATCGCGTGGATCCGCCGATGGAAGATCGAGGCGGCCAGGACGGCATCGGCGCCGCCTTCCACGATCGCGGTCACGAAGTCGGCCGGGCTGGCGGCGCCCCCAGAGGCGATCACCGGCACGGGTACGCGGGAGGTGATGGACCGGAGGAGGGCGGTGTCGTAGCCGGTCTGCGTGCCGTCGCGATCGATCGAGGTGACGAGGAGCTCGCCCGCGCCGAGCTCGACCGCCCGGGCGGCCCACTCCACCGCGTCGAGGCCGGTGGTCTCGCGCCCGCCGCGGACGAGGACCTCCCAGGCCGGCCCGGCGTCACCCGAAGGCTCGGCGACGACCCGCCGGGCGTCGATCGCGACGACGACCGCCTGGCGGCCGAAGCGCGCCGCGCAGCGGGCGATGAGGTCCGGATCGGCGACCGCCGCGGTGTTCAGCGAAACCTTGTCGGCGCCTGCCCGCAGGACGTCGCGCATCTCGCGGACGCTCCGCACGCCACCACCCACGGTCAGCGGGATGAACACCCGACGCGCCGTCCGCTCGACGACGTCGAGGAGCGTGGATCGGCGCTCGTGCGCGGCGCTGATGTCGAGGAAGACGAGCTCATCGGCGCCCTCCGCCGCATAGCGTGCGGCCAGCTCGGCCGGATCGCCCACGTCGACGAGATCCACGAAGCGGGTCCCCTTGACGACCCGACCGTCGGCGACGTCAAGGCACGGGATGACCCGCCGGCGGAGCATCAGCGGCCTCCCGCGAGAGCCGCGGCGGCTCGGTCGCCGGCCGATCGCGCGGACGCGAGCACGATGAAGTTGGCCAGCAGTCGGAGGCCGTCGACCCCGCTTCGTTCCGGGTGGAACTGGACACCGAGGATGGCATCGCTGGCGATGACACTCGGGAAGCGGGCGCCGTGGGCCGTCTCGGCCACGACGATCGAGCGGTCCAGCGGGGCGACCGCGTAGGAGTGCACGAAATAGCAGTCCGCCCCGTCCGGGACGCCGCCGAGGAGCGGATGGTCGCGCCGGCGCTCGACCTGGTTCCAGCCGATGTGCGGGAGCGTCGGGGCGTCCCGCAGCTCCACGGAACGACCGGGCAGTAGGCCGAGCGTGGTCGAGCCGTCCTCGTCACTGCCCTCGAAGAGGAGTTGCATCCCGAGGCAGATCCCGAGGTACGGCCGCCCGGATCGAGACCCAGTCACGGATCGGCTGGACGAATCCGTGGCGCTCGAGGCGGACCATCGCGGGGCCGGCCGCCCCGACTCCCGGGACGACCAGCGCGTCCGCCCCGCCCAGCGCTGCACCGTCCCGGGCGAGCGTGACCGTTGCCCCGACCGTCTCGAGCGCTCGCCCGATGCTCACGAGGTTCCCGGCGCCGTAGTCGACGACCGCGATCCGCATCAGCCGAGCGCGCCCTTGGTGGACGCGACCCCGACCCGCCGAGGATCCGGCTCGCAGGCGACGCGCAGCGCCCGGCCGAGGGCCTTGAACGCCGCCTCGGCCAGGTGATGGTCGTTCCGCCCGGTGCCGGCGAGGTGGAGCGTCGCGCCGGCCGTCCGGGCGAACGCCTCGAGGGCGTGCTCGACGAGCTGGAGGGGAAGCTCGCCGACCCGCTCACCACGGAAGGGCAGGTCGACGACGGCGTACGGCCGCCCGCCGACGTCGATGACCGCACTGGCGAGCGCCTCGTCCATCGGGACGCGAGCATCGCCGAAGCGGGCGATCCCGGCCCGGTCGCCGAGTGCCTCCGCGAACGCGGATGCCGAGCACGAGCGCGACGTCCTCGACCGTGTGGTGCTCGTCGATCTCCGAGGTCGCCGGATGCCCGGACCTCGAGGTCGAACAGGCCATGGTGGGCGAGCGAGCCCAGGAGATGGTCGTAGAACCCGACGCCGGTCGCGACCGCGGCCAGTCCCGTCCCGTCGAGGTCGAGGCTGACCGTCACGGTCGTCTCGCGGGTGGCGCGGGTGAGCGTAACGCGGCGGCCGTCACGGGCCTCCACGGTGGTCCGGCCGAGGCCGGGGGCGGTCGTCATCGGTCGCTCCTGGGATGACCGGCCTCGAACGCGCCGGCTGCGTCGATCAGCCGATCGTCCTCCCCCGGCGACCGGACGGTGAGACGGAGATGGTCGGCGAGAGGATGCCCGCTGGGGAACGTCCGCGGGACGAGCCCGCGGCGGAGGAGGCCCTCGGCCGCCGCGGCGGCCCGCTCAGGCGAACCGAACGACACGAGCAGGAAGTTCGTGACGCTCGGACCCGGCGCCCAGCCCAGAGCGGTGAACGCAGCGCCAAGACGCTGCCGCTCCGCGACGACCGGGGGGACGTGGGCTGCAAGGATCGCCGGATCGCGCAGGGCCTCGGTCGCCACGGTCACCGAGATCGTCGAGACCGAGCCCGGCGGCCGGTACGGCTCGATCTCCGCGAGCGTCTCGCGCCGGGCGATCGCGAACCCGACCCGCAGACCCGCGAGCGCGTAGGCCTTGCTCAGCGTCCGGACGACGACGAGACGTGGATACCGCCCCCGGAGCGGCAGGAGCGTCGTCCCGACGAACTCCGCGTACGCCTCGTCGAGGATGACCGCCGGGGGCGTCCGTCCGTCGGCCGCCGCGTCGGTCGCCAGGCCGTCGAGCAGCTCCGGGATCGCGCCGTCCGGTTCGGGAAGGGCGGTCGGGTTGTTCGGGCTGCACAGCCAGACGAGGTCCGCGGCGCGGGCGGCCGCGCGGGTCGCCGGCAGGTCCACCGCGTAGCCGGCGTTCGGGCCGAGCCGGGGGACGGCGATGACCCGGCCGGTCCGCTGCTCGGTGGCGACCCGGTACATCGCGTAGGTCGGGATCGGGATCGCGGCCGAGCCACCCGGCGGCAGGAACGCCTTGGCGACCATGTCCAGGATCTCGTCCGCGCCGGCGCCCACGAGGATCTCGTCCGGGCCCACGCCGTAGCGCGCCGCGGCGGCCTCGGTCAGTCGGCGGTAGTCGGACGGAGGGTACTCGGACAGGCTTGCCTCGAACCGGCCCGCAGCCAGGATCTGCGCGACGAGATCGGGCGGGGCGGGGGAGGTGTTCAGGTCGAACCGGATGATCTCCTCGACGGGGATCCCATAGCGCTGCGAGACCTGCTCGTCGGTCGCCTCCCAGGCGTAGACGGTCGGGGTGGTGGGGGCGGCGTCGTTCCCCGACGCGGCGCCGGCGAAGGCCATCCGGTTCCCGGGCGCCGTCACTGGACGATCTTCTCGATCGGGAGGACGAGGATCCCGGATGCGCCGGCGGCCTTCAGGCGGGGAAGCAGGCCCCACACCGCGTCCGACTCGACGACCGAGTGGATCGCGATCATGCCCGGGTGGGTCAGCGGGATGACCGACGGCGACTCCAGGCCGGGCAGCAGGTCCGTCAGCTCGGCCAGCTTCTGCGCCGGGGCGTTCATCATCAGGTACTTGCGGCCGCGAGCGGCGAGGACCGCCGAGAGCATCGTGTCGATCGCGGCCAGGTCCCCCGCGCGAGCCTGCTGGGCGGCCGGGTTGGCAACGATGATCGCCTGCGAAGCGAGGACTTCGCCGATTGGGCGGAGACCGTTCATCTGGAGCGTGGAGCCGGTCGACACGAGATCGACGATGGCCTCCGCGAGGCCGAGCCGCGGCGCGACCTCGACCGCCCCGGAGATCGGGATGACGTCCACCGGGATGCTGCGCTCGGCGAAGAAGCGCCGGGTCGTGTTCGGGTGAGCGGTCGCCACCCTCACCCCGGCAAGCGAGTCGACCGACTGGAACGGCGAGTCCGACGGGACCGCCGCGACAAGCCGGCAGCGGCCGTAGCCCAGGTCGCGGATCCGTGGAAGCTCGGTCGCGGTCTCGGCCAGGAGGTCGACGCCGGTCACCCCGAGGTCGGCGACGCCGTCGGCGACGAACTCGATGATGTCGTTCGTCCGGAGGAACAGGATGTCGAGGTCGAAGTTCTGCACGCGCGCGACGAGGCTGCGGTCGTGCTCCTCGAACACGAGGCCCGCGTCGTGGAGGAGCGCCAGCGTCGGCTCGACGAGCCGACCCTTGTTGGGGACGGCCAGGCGGAGGCGGTCGCGCATCAGCGCCGACCCGCGGCGGCCGAGTCGGCCCTGAGCCGGTCCAGCATCGCCCGGTAACCACCCTCGCCGTGGTGCAGCCAGGAGGCGATCCTCGTGATCGTGGCAGTGCTCGCGCCGGTCCGCCGCGAGATCTCCCCGTAGTGGAGCCCGTCATCGAGCAGCCGGACGACGGCCCACCGCTGGGCCATGTCGCGGAGCTCTCCCAGCGTGCACAGGTCGCGCACGAAGGAGGACGCTTCATCGACAGTCTCGAGTCGCACGAGCGTCTCGAGGAGCGCGGTCACGTCGTCAGTCCGCCAGGTCGTCTCAGTCGCCATCGGTCGTCGCCCTGCCTTGTCGTACTAGCGTAGTAGCGTGCTAAAACGTTACTATGCCAGGATGCAGCCCGTCAACCGCGATCCGGGCGCGCCGGGTGCCGTCGCACGACCATTCGAGCTCCTGCCTGCGATCGACCTTCGCGCGGGGCGCGTCGTCCGTCTCCGAGAGGGCGACTTCGCCCGCGAAACCGTCTACGGCGACGATCCAGTTTCAGTCGCGCGCTCGTTCGCCGACGCCGGCGCCCGGTGGCTCCACGTGGTCGACCTCGACGGGGCGCGAGAGGGAAGGCCCGTCCAGGCCGCCATCGTCACCCGGATCGCGGCCGCCGTGGGAAACCGGATGGCCTGCCAGACCGCCGGCGGCCTGCGTGACGACGGCGCGGTGGATTCGGCGCTGGCCTCCGGAGCGGCCCGCATCGTCGTGGGCACCGCGGCGCTCCGAGATCCCGATTTCGCCGCCCGGCTCGTCCGTCGACACGGCCCGCAGCGGATCGTGGTGGCGCTCGACGTGCGCGAAGGACTCGCCCTCGGCGAGGGCTGGCGGGAGGGAGCGGCAGGCGTCCCCGCGGTCGATGCGCTCGTCGCCCTGGCCGATGTCGGCATCGAGCTGTTCGCCGCCACGGCGATCGAGCGCGACGGCCTGCTCGGCGGCCCCGACCTCGACCTCCTCGGTCGTCTCGTGTCGACCGGCCGGGGACGGATCATCGCCTCGGGCGGCGTGACGACCCTGGCCGACCTGCGTGCCGTCCGGGAGCTGGGGTGCGCAGGCGCGATCGTCGGGCGGGCGATCTACGAAGGGCCGCTCGACCTCGCCGAGGCGGTCCGCGTCGCCGAAGCCTGACCCTCGACGGGGACGTGGCCTCGAGCCGTCAGTGGCCGCCGGAGTGGCCGCCGGAGTGGCCGCCGGACGCCTCGACCTCCCTGCGGTGGGCCTCGATCACCTTCTCGGCGATGTGGGCCGGAACCTCGTCGTAGTGGTCGAGCTCGGCACGGAACGTGCCGCGCCCATGGGTCAGCGAGCGGAGCTCGGTTGCGTAGGTGAACAGCTCGGCCTGGGGGACATGGGCGGACACGACCTGCATCCCGTCGCCGGCGACATCCATCCCCAGGACTCGCCCGCGGCGGGTGTTGAGGTCGCGGTTGACGTCGCCCATGTACGCCTCGGGAACCGTCACCGCGACAGCCATGATCGGCTCGAGGAGCGCGGGGCGGCAGTCCATGACGCCCTTCTTGAGGGCCATGGAGGCGGCGATCTTGAACGACAGCTCGTTCGAGTCGACGGTGTGGAACGAGCCGTCGTAGAGCGTGGCCCTGAAGTCGCTCAGGGGGTAGCCGGCCAGGACCCCTTCGTGGGCCGCCTCGCGGATGCCCTTCTCGATGCCGGGGAAGAAGCCCTTGGGCACCGACCCGCCGACGACGCGCTCGGCGAACTCGACGCCGCCGGCCGGGTTCGGTTCGAGCTCGATCCAGACATGGCCGAACATGCCGTGGCCGCCGGTCTGCTTCTTGTACTTGCCCTCGACCTGGGTCCTGCCGCGGATCGTCTCCCGGTACGGGACACGCGGAGTCCGGGTGAGGATCGCGGCTCCGAACTTCCGCTTGAGCCTCTCGGCGATGACCGCGATGTGGGCCTCGCCCATCGCGACAAGGAGCTGCTCGCCGGTGGGCGAGCGATCGACCCGCGCGCACGGCTCCTCTTCGAGCATCCGCTGCAGGGCGGCGCCCATCTTGTCGAGGTCGGCCTTCGTCTGGGGCTCGATCGCGACCGACAGGGTCGGCTCCGGGAACGGCGAGCGTCCGCAAGGACGAGCGGTCGCTCCTTCGCCGTGAGCGTGTCGCCGGTCGCGGTCACGGCGAGCTTGGCGATGGCCCCGATCTGGCCGGCCTTCAGCTCGCCGACGGTTTCCTGCTCCTTGCCGTGGAGCAGGAGCAGCTGGCCGATCCGCTCGTCCTCGTCGCGGTTCCCGTTCCAGGCGTGACCCTGCGAGCGGAGCGTCCCCGAGTAGACCCGGAGGTAGGTCAGCCGTCCGACGAACGGGTCGGCCGCGGTCTTGAAGACGCGCACGAGGAGCAGGCCCGGCCGGGTCCGGCTCGACCCGGACCTCGTCCCCGGACTTCGGGTCCCGGGCGCTCGATCGGCGGCTCGTCGGCCGGCGACGGGAGATAGCGGATGAACGCATCGAGCAACCCCCGCAGGCCGATCCCCTTCGTGGCGCTGCCGACGAGGACCGGGGCGAGGATCGAGTCCTTGACGCCCCTGCGAAGGCACGCCTCGAGCTCCGGATCGCTGATCTCCTCGCCCTCGAGGAACTTGGCCAGGACGTCGTCGTCCGCTTCGGCGGCCGCCTCGAGCAGCTGGTCCCGGCGCCGGGCGACCTCGGCCGCGAGCTCGGCCGGGATCGGGATCTCGACCTCCTGCCGGCCGTCCCACTGCCAGGCCTTGCGATGGACGAGGTCGACATAGCCGGTGAACGTCTCGGCCGCGCCGATCGCGAGATGGAGCGGCGCGATCTTGTTCCCGAAGGCGGCTCGCAGCGCGTCGAGGGCGGCGGTCGGGTCGGCGTTCTCGCGATCGCACTTGTTGATGAAGAAGCAGGCCGCCCGTCCGTTGCTCCGGGCGAGCGCGGACGGCGTGTCTCGAGACCGGCCTCCACCCCGCCCGACGCATCGACCACGAGGAGGGCGCCGTCGCAGGCGGCGAAGCCGGAGATCGACCTCCGCCACGAAGTCCGGGTAGCCGGGCGTGTCGACCAGCGTGATCGATGGTGCCGTCGTCGTCGAAGGTGGCGACCGCGAGCGCTGAGCGACTCGCGCCGTTTCTGCTCCTCCGGCTCGTAGTCCAGGCTGGCCGTCCCGTCGTCCACCCTGCCGGCCCGAACGATGGCCCCGGTCCTGAGCAGGAGCTGCTCGGCGAGCGTCGTCTTGCCGGAGCCGGCGTGGCCGGCCAGGACGACGCTCCGAAGGTGGGCGAGGTCAACGCTCTTGGTCGTCATGACGCGTCCTTCTCCTGGTGAGGTGCGGTGACGGACGGTACGAGGCTCGGACGGGGGGACGTTCGACCGGGGCGGCTGGGACGGCGAGGGGCCCGATATGGCAGCTGGGGCGCCGCCCGGACGATCACCTGGACCGGCCCGGGAACCGGCCCTGCCATCATAGTCCGCTATACTCCGCCGCGATGTCCGGTCACTCCAAATGGTCCACGATCAAGCGCCAGAAGGGCGTCACCGACGCCAAGCGGAGCGCCGCGTTCACGAAGGTCGCCCGCGAGATCTCGGTCGCGGCGCGCCAGGGCGGCGGCGACCCGGACGCCAACTACCGGCTCCGTCTCGCGATCGAGAAGGCACGTTCGGTGAACATGCCGGCTGACAACATCAAGCGGTCGATCGAGAAGGCGACCGGGGGCGGCGAGGGCGAGCAGTACGAGGAGATCGTCTACGAGGGCTACGGGCCGGGCGGCGTGGCGATCCTGGTCGAGGCGGCCACGGACAACCGCAACCGGACGGCTGCCGAGGTCCGCTCGATGTTCGCGAAGGCCGGCGGCCAGCTGGCCGGGTCAGGAGCGGTCGCTTGGCAGTTCGAACCGCGCGGCCTCATCACCGTCGTCGGTCGGGATCCGGACGAGGTGGCCCTGGCGGCGATCGACGCCGGCGCGAGCGACGTCGACACTACGGTCGACCCGGTCGAGATCTTCACCGAGCCGGGTGACCTCGAGGGAGTCCGCAAAGCCCTCGAAGCCTCCGGCGTGGCGGTCGAGTCGGCGGAGTCCGCGATGATCGCGAAGCAGACCGTGGAACTCGACGCCGCGAAGGCCCGCCAGGCGCTCCGCCTGGTCGAGCTCCTCGAGGACCTCGACGACGTCCAGCGAGTGACGGCGAACTTCGACATCCCCGAGGAACTATTCGCCGAAGTCGCCGGATGATCGTCCTCGGCATCGACCCGGGGACCGCGGCGATGGGCTACGGCGTGGTCGAGCGCAGCGGCGGCCGCCTCCGGGCGATCGATGTCGGCTGCGTCGAGACATCCCCGGACCTGCCCCTGGGGCAGCGTCTCCGGGCGATCCACGAGGCGGTCGTGGAGCTGATCGAGACCCACGGTCCGGCCCTCGTCGGCGTCGAGCGGCTCTTCTTCACGAGGAATGTCCAGTCGGCCTTCGCCGTCGGCCAGGCGCGGGGAGTCGTGCTGCTCGCCGCCGCCCAGGCGGGGATCGACGTCCGCGAGGCGACCCCGAACGAGGTCAAGAGTGCCGTCGCCGGCTACGGCTCGGCGGACAAGGAGCAGGTCGGCCGGATGGTCGCGACGATCCTCGGGCTGAGCGCGGTGCCCACCCCGGATGACGCCGCCGACGCGCTCGCCGTCGCGATCTGCATCGCGAACCGCGAGCGGACCGGCGAGCGGCTGAACGCCGGCGTGCTCGATCGCTCCGCGATCGCCCCGATCAGCCGCGGCGGGAACGCCTATGACCGGGCGGTCCGCGAGGCGCTCGCCCGGGAGAAGGCCGAAGCCGTATCCGCCAACGGGAAGCGCGCTCGGTGATCGCCTCGGTCGAGGGCGCCGTCGGAGCGATCGCGGCCGATTCGCTGGTCATCGAGGTCAGCGGCATCGGCTACCGGGTCTTCGCCGCGCCGGCCGTCCTGGCGATCGCCCGGGCCGGCTCACCCCTGAAGCTCCACACTCACCACCTCGTCCGCGAGGACCAGCAGGCGCTGTACGGCTTCCGGACGGCCGACGAGCTCGGCTTCTTCGAGCTCCTCCTGACCGTCACCGGAGTCGGGCCGAAGGTCGCTCTGGCGATCGTCGGCAGCCGGCCCGTGCCGGACCTCCAGCTGGCGATCATCGAGCAGGACCAGGCGATGCTGGTGAGCATCCCCGGGATCGGCCGGAAGCTCGCCGAGCGGATCATCTTCGAGCTCAAGGAGAAGGTCGCCGCGGCCGGCGTGGCGGCCCGCGGCGCGGCGGGTGGCGGCGGGGCGGGGGAGGGGGAGGTCGTCGCCGCGCTGCAGGCCCTCGGCTACTCGCTCGGCGAGGCGCGCGACGCGGCCCGGGCGGCACTGACGGAGCCGGCCGCGGTCGAGGCCTCGCTCGAGGACCGCGTCAAGGCGGCACTGCGGACGCTGCTCCGGGACTAGGACAGGGAACCTTCGACGGATGGCCGATCGCCGTAGAACATCCGTGCGAAATGGCGTGAATCCGTGGTAGACTCCCGCCGATGACGGACGACGCCTCCCACATCCTCGCCGCGGGCCTGCTCGACGACGCCGACCGGGCCGTCGAAGGCACGCTCCGCCCGCGCAGCCTGAACGAGTACGTCGGGCAGCGCGAGGTCAAGGCGAACCTGGCCGTGCTGCTCGAGGCGGCCCGCCAGCGCGGGGAAGCGGCCGACCACGTCCTCCTCTACGGCCCGCCCGGCCTCGGCAAGACGACCCTGGCCACGATCATCGCCCGCGAGCTGGACGTGAACGTCCGCTACACGAGCGGGCCGGCGATCGAGCGGGCCGGCGACCTGGCCGCCATTCTGACCTCCCTCGATGAGCATGACGTCCTGTTCATCGACGAGATCCACCGGCTGAACCGTGCCGTCGAGGAGATCCTCTACCCGGCGATGGAGGACTACGCCCTCGACGTGATGATCGGGAAGGGGCCCTCCGCCCGCTCGCTGCGGCTCACCCTCAAACCGTTCACGATCGTCGGCGCAACGACCCGCGCCGGCCGCATCAGCAGCCCGCTCCGCGACCGCTTCGGCGCGACGTATCGGCTCGACTTCTACGACGAGCCGGACCTCACGGCGATCGTCCAGCGCTCGGCCGGCATCCTCGGGGTGGAGGTGACGCGGGAAGCCGCGGAGGCGATCGCCCGACGGGGGCGCGGCACGCCCAGGGTCGTCAATCGCCTCCTGAAGCGGACCCGTGACCACGCCCAGGTCCACGGGGACGGGAGGGTCGACGAGGCGGCCGCCAGCGAGGCCCTCCGGGCGCTCGAGATCGACGATGCCGGCCTGGACACGACGGATCGCAAGCTCATGGCGGCCATCGCCCAGAAGTTCGGGAGCGGGCCGGTCGGCGTCGCCTCGCTGGCAGCCGTCCTGTCGGAGGAGATCGAGACGATCGAGGACGTCTACGAGCCGTATCTGCTCCGGCTCGGATTCCTGGACCGGACGCCGCAGGGCCGCATCCTCACCGACGGCGGACGGGCTCACCTCCGCCGGCTCGGCTACGAGGTCCCGCCCCGCCGCCGCCCGGAGCCGGAGATGCCGCCGTTCTGGGACGAGACGGCCCTCGAGAGTGTCGAGGAGCCTTCGTGACGGCTCCCGGATCCGGGACGCGGTCGATCGCGGTCGGGAGGGGTGGCCCGGCTCGCTTCGAGGTCGTCGTCCCGCCCCCGGTGGATGGCTCCACCCGCGGTCGCCTTGGTCGCCTCGAGCTGACCCACGGCATCGTCGAGACACCCCAGTTCATACCGGTCGGCACGAATGCCACGGTCAAGGCGCTCGACCCGGAGGACATCCGAACGGTCGGAGCATCGATCATCCTGGCCAACACCTACCACCTCTACCTGCGGCCTGGACACGAGCGGATCGAGCGGCTCGGCGGCCTCCACCGGTTCATGGGCTGGGATGGCCCGATCCTCACCGACTCGGGCGGCTTCCAGGTCGTCTCGCTGGGGGACCTCCGGGTCGTCGACGACGGCGGGGTGACGTTCCGGAGCCACCTCGACGGCTCGGTCCACCGGTTCACCCCGGAGCACGCCATCGCCGTCCAGGAGGCGCTCGGCTCGGACATCGCGGTCGCGTTCGACCAGCCGGTAGCGCCCGGGTCGACCTCCCGAGCCGCCGTGGCCGAGGCGACCGATCGGACCCACCGCTGGGCGGAGCGCTGCCTGACGGCGCACAGCCGGCCGGACCAGGCACTCTTCGGGATCGTCCAGGGCGGGCTGGAGGCGGACCTCCGGGCGGCCAGCACGCGGCTCATCGCCTCGCTCCCGTTCGACGGCATCTGCATCGGCGGACTGGCCGGCGACGAGACTCCCGAGGAGCGCAACGAGGTGCTCGACAGCGCGATCCCGCTCCTGGACGGCGACCCGAGGGTCCGCTACCTGATGGGCCTCGGCTCGCCCGCGGACATCCTCGAGGCAGTTCATCGTGGCGTGGACCTGTTCGACTCTGTCCTCCCCGCGAGGGTCGCCCGGACCGGCCAGCTGTGGGTCCCGGGCGGGCGCCTGAACCTGCGCAACCAGCGCTTCCTCGACGACCCCGAGCCGGTCCAGGCGGGTTGCCCGTGCCTCGCCTGCACGCGCTTCTCGCGGGCCTACATCGCCCACCTCTTCCGGGCGAAGGAGCTGCTCGCCTACCGCCTCGCGACTTGTCACAACCTGACCTTCACCCTAGACTTCATGGCCAGGATCCGCGTTGCCTTGCGGGCCGGCAATTTCCCCGGATCGCTCCCGGAACTGCGCTCGCGTGCAGGCCGGATAAGCGCCGGTGAAGTTGCGGTGCAGTCGGCGTGAAGAGCTCTTTCGTAACGTTGTCTCGATCGCGGAGGTTCGTCGATGGGTTCCAGGGATCGTCCCCACCGCGAGGGAAAGAAGAAGCCCAAGGACAAGCAGGGCGCGCCCAAGCTGCAGCCGCTCATGGAGCCGCCGACCAACGTCGAGCTGATCCGGAAGCCGCGCAAGCCGAAGCCCGTCGTGGAGTCCGAGGAGAGCTGAGCGACCGGGCGGACGTCATCGTGCGCCGCTCCGTCGACCGTTGACGACAGGAGCGTGACTGAGATGGCGATCACCGGAGATCGAGGCGTCGAGCAGCGCAACGGCGAGCGAGCCGCGCTGGAGCGGACGAAGGCCGTTGACGCGGCGATCCTCGCGATCGAGAAGCAGTTCGGGCGCGGCTCGATCATGAAGCTCGGCTCGGCCGAGCGTCAGCAGGTCGACTCGATTTCGACCGGGTCGATCGCGCTCGATCTCGCCATCGGGGTCGGGGGGATCCCCCGGGGCCGGGTCACAGAGATCTTCGGGCCGGAGTCATCGGGCAAGACAACCGTCTGCCAGCACGTCATCGCGGAGGCCCAGCGGCGTGGCGGCGTCGCCGCGTTCATCGACGTGGAGCATGCCCTCGACCCTGGCTATGCTCGCGCCTGCGGCGTGAACGTCGACGAGCTCCTGGTGAGCCAGCCGGACACCGGCGAGCAGGCCCTCGAGATCACCGAGACCCTCATCCGCTCGGGCGGCATCGACTGCGTCGTCCTCGACTCGGTCGCCGCGCTCGTGCCCCGAGCCGAGATCGAGGGCGAGATGGGCGACTCCCACGTCGGGATCCAGGCTCGGCTGATGAGCCAGGCTCTGCGCAAGCTGACCGGCGCAGTGAGCCGCTCGAACACGTCGCTGATCTTCACCAACCAGCTCCGCGAGAAGATCGGGGTGATGTTCGGGAACCCGGAGACGACACCCGGCGGGCGCGCCCTGAAGTTCTACGCCAGCGTCCGGCTCGACATCCGCCGGATCGAGACGATCAAGAACGGGACCGAGTCGGTCGGCAACCGGGTCCGGGTGAAGGTCGTCAAGAACAAGGTCGCGCCGCCGTTCCGCGTCGCCGAGTTCGACGTGATGTACGGCGAGGGGATCAGCCGTGAAGGCGGCCTCCTGGACGTCGGTGTGGCGATGGACGTCGTGACCAAGACCGGCGCCTGGTTCACCTTCGGCGAGACCCGACTCGGCCAGGGCCGCGAGGCGTCCAAGGAGTTCCTCAAGGCGAACGCGGCCCTCGCCGCCGAGATCGATCGGAAGATCCGCGCCCGGATCACCGAGGTGCCGGTCCCGGTCGAGGGCATCGAAGAGGCCGAGTGACCGACAGTCCCGGCCGCCCCCGTCGGGAGTCGCTCGCCGAGCGGCGGGCACGGCGAGCGGCGGTCGACGACTCGGAGGTCGTCCTGACGGCCGCGTTCCGCTACCTCGAGGCTCGGGCCCGCTCCATCACCGAGACCCGTCGCCGCCTCACCGACGCAGGTTACCGACCCGAGCTGGTCGAGGGTGCCATCGGGCGCCTGCTCGCGATCGGGCTGCTCGACGATGACGTGTTCGCGCGTGGCTGGGTCGAGTCGCGGGACCGGGCTCGCCCCCGGGGCGAGGCGGCGCTCCGGCGCGAGCTCCGGCTCCGCGGGGTCGACCAGGCGACCGTCGACGCCGCCCTCGAGGAGCGTCGCACGGACCGGCTCGCCGGCTCGACGATGGGCGATCCGCTCGACGGCGACGAGGCTCCCGGTGATCCGGACGAGGCGGCGGCCCGCCGCCTCGTGGAACGGCGCCGCCGGGACCTCGACCGCGTCGCCGACCCGCGCAAGCGCCGGCAGCGGGCGTACGCGCTCCTGGCCCGGAACGGCTTTGCCCCTGGCGTCGCCGCACGGGTGGCGGCTGAGGCCGTCGCGGACGCCCCGCCCCTCGAGGGAGACGAGGCGCCGGACCCTTTCGGTTGACCCTGCCTCCCGACCGGCCGTAGGCTACACGCAGATAACCACGCGCCGCGGAGACTCTCCGGCGCCGCATCTCGATCGCCGGCACGGCGTGCGCAGCCAGACGCGATCCGTCGCGACGTCCGTGCCGCTACCGCATCTCAGCACACCTCCGACCGGGGTAGGTCGGACGAGAGGGAGAAACGATGGATCCCGTCGTCGTGGCGGCGGTCAGCCTGCTGACCCTCGCCGGCGGTGCCGTACTCGGATTCGTGGGTCGCAGCATCTTCGCCAGCCGTGCCATGAAGGAGGCCGAGGAGAAAGCCGCCCTCATCGTCGAGAAGGCGCGCAGCCAGCAGAAGGACCTCATCCTCGAGGCCAAGGAGGAGAAGATCCGCCTCCAGCGCGAGGCGGAGGACGAAGCCCGGGCGAAGCGCACCGAGCTCGGCAACCTCGAACGCCGGCTCCTCCAGCGCGACGAGCAACTCGACCAGCGGACCGACATGCTCGAAGGGCGGGACCGCAAGCTCCTCGACCGCGAGCGCGAGCTCGATCGGGCCCGCGAGGAGGTTGCCCGCGCCCACCAGGAGCAGGTCGAGGCGCTCGAGCGGGTGAGCGGCCTCTCGGCCGAGGACGCCAAGGGGATCCTCCTCGAGGCCGTTCGCGAGGAGGCCGAGCATGACGCCGTCAAGCTCGCCAAGTCGATCGAGCGCCGCGCCCGGGAAGACGCCAACGAGAAGGCGCGGGAGGTCGTCGTCACGGCCATCCAGCGCGTCGCCGCCGACCACACGGCCGAGCACACGGTCACCGTCATCCACCTTCCCTCGGACGAGATGAAAGGCCGGATCATCGGCCGCGAGGGCCGCAACATCCGTGCTCTCGAACAGGCGACCGGGATCGACCTGATCATCGACGACACGCCCGAGACGGTCGTGCTCAGCGGCTTCGATCCGGTCCGCCGGGAGATCGCCCGGATGGCGATCACCAAGCTCATCTCGGACGGCCGGATCCATCCGGGCCGGATCGAGGAGGTCGTCGCCAAGGCTCGCGCGGAGGTCGACCTCGTCATGCGCCAGGCCGGTGAGACGGCCGCCTATGACGCCGGCGTGCCCGGCCTGCCCGCCGGAGATCATCAAGCTCCTCGGTCGGCTGAAGTACCGCACGAGCTACGGCCAGAACGTCCTCAACCACGTCGTCGAGACGAGCCGGCTCGCGGCGGTCATCGCCGCCGAGGTCGGGGCGGACATCCAGATCGCCAAGATGGGCGGTCTGCTCCACGACATCGGCAAGGCCGTCGACCACGAGGTCGAGGGGCCGCATGCCGCGATCGGCGCCCAGATCGCCCAGCGCCACAACCTGCCGATGCGGGTGGTCAACGCGATCGCCGCCCACCACCAGGAGGTCGAGTACGCCTGCGTCGAGGCGCCGATCGTCCAGATCGCCGACGCGATCAGCGCGTCCAGGCCGGGCGCCCGGGGCGAGTCCATGGACACCTACGTGAAGCGCCTCGAGGACCTCCAGACGATCGCCGAGAGCTTCTCCGGGGTGGAGCGCTCGTTCGCGGTCCAGGCCGGCCGCGAGGTCCGGATCCTCGTCCGGCCGGAGGAGATCGACGACCTGACGGCGAGCCGGCTCGCCCGCGACATCGTGAAGAAGATCGAGGAGCAGCTGACCTACCCGGGCCAGATCAAGGTGACGGTGATCCGCGAGACCCGCGCCGTGGAGTACGCGAAGTAACCGGCTCCGAGGGCGCCGGGCACGCGTCGATCGGGAGGACCCGACTGGGGAACCCGGCCAACGGGAACGCGCCGCGCCCGTCCGGCGCCTGCCGGATCCTGATGATCGGCGACCTCATCGGCAAGCCCGGCCGGCTGGCGGTCGAGCAGCTCCTGCCCGAGCTCCGCGACGAGCGCGGGATCGACTTCGTCACCGCCAACGGCGAGAACGTCGCCGGGCGGGATGGGCCTGACGCCGTCCACCGGCCGAGGCGATCCTCGCGTCCGGCGTGGACGTCATCACGTCCGGCAACCACATCTGGGACAAGCGCGAGATCTACCCGTACCTCGAGACGACCGACCGCGTCCTGCGGCCGCTCAACTACGGGACCCACGACGTCCCGGGCCGCGGCTGGGGCATCTACCACGCCCTGGACGGGACCGAGCTCGCGGTGATCAACCTCCAGGGCCGGACGTACATGCAGCCGATCGACAACCCGTTCACGGAGGCGGACCGCCTGCTCGACGAGTCGTCCGAGCCGCTGCCGCCGATCCGCATCGTCGACTTCCACTGCGAGCTCACCTCGGAGAAGAACGCCCTCGGGCTGTACCTCGACGGGCGGGTCAGCGCGGTCGTCGGGACGCACACCCACGTCGTCACCGGCGACGAGCGGATCCTCCCGGGCGGTACCGCGTACCAGACCGACCTCGGCATGACCGGGCCGGTCTGGAGCGTCATCGGGTTCGATCCCAGGACGGTCCTGCCGCGCTTCATCAACGCGCTGCCGACCCGGTTCGAGGTGGCGGACGGCCCGGTCGTCTTCAACGCGACCCAGATCGACGTCGATCCCGCCACGGGACGCGCCCTCGCGATCGAGCGGATCCAGCGCCTCGTCGAGGTCTAGGCGACGTGGCGCGCCGGCGCGCACGCCGGCCGCCGAGGACCCGGCGATCCCGCCCGGGCCGTCGACGGTCGACCTCCACACGCACACGCTCCGCTCGGACGGCGTCCTCGAGCCCGCGGCGCTCGTCGCGGCGGTCGCCGGGGCCGGGGTCCGGCTCCTCGCGATCACCGACCACGACGACCTGTCGGCGTACCGCGAGCTCACCGCTCCGGGCGCGACGCCGCTGCCGGATGGCCTCACGCTCCTGCCCGGGGTCGAGATCAACTGCCTGACGGCCGAGGTCCTCGAGCTCTGGGAGAGCGAGCTCCATGTCCTCGGGCTCGGTGTCGACCCGTCGGACGAGGCGTTCGAGGCGATCCTCGCCGAGCAGCGCGGCCGTCGCCGGGTCCGCTTCGCGCGGACGCTCGACCGGTTGCGCGAGCTCGGAATGCCGGTCGACGACGCCGCGGCCGGCCTGGATCCCGCGGAGACCGCCTCGCTCGGACGGCCGACAGTCGCCCGCCTCCTCCGGGCGAAGGGCTGGGTGACGAGCGTCGAGGACGGGTTCGCCCGGTACCTGGGGCGCGGCAGGCCCGCCTACGTCCCCCGCGAGGGGATCGGGCCGGCGGCCGCGATCCGCGCGATCCGCGCCGCTGGTGGCCTGCCCGTCCTGGCCCACTTCTCGGAGGCCCCCGACCGCGTCAACCTCATCCGCGAGCTGCGTGACGCCGGCCTGGGCGGGCTGGAGGTCCACTACCGCACCTTCGAGCGCGCGACGGTCGAGGCGGTGGGTGCCGTCGCCAAGGACCTCGCGCTCCTCCCGACGGGCGGTTCCGACTACCATGGCGACACCGGCACGTATGCCGCCGCCCACGCCGAGCTGTGGGTCCCGCCAGGCGTCGGCGAGCGGCTCCTCGCCGAACTCGCCGCGAAGCCGACTGCCGGACCCGCCAGGACGAGATGACCCGCACCCTGCCGATCCTCGACTTCATCCCGCCGACTGCGGCCTCCGCCGAAGCGCGCCAGCCGATGGCGCCCGGCGACGAGCGGCTCGCCGAATACCGACCGGAGGCTCGCGCCCTGCCTCGGTTCCACGTCTGGACGCTCGGCTGCCAGATGAACCGGAGCGACTCGGAGGAGATGGCCGGGCGCCTGCTCGCCGCCGGCTGCGCCGAGGCGCCCGGCCTCGAGGCCGCGGACCTCATCGTCATCAACACCTGCGCGATCCGCGAAGGCGCCGAGCAGAAGGTCATCGGCCGCCAGGGCCACCTCGCCCGGCTGAAGGCGGCCAACCCGGGGCTGCGGGTCGTCCTGACCGGCTGCTCCGTCCGCGAGCCGGACCGGGCGGGGCTCGCGCCGGCGCTACCCGGCGGTGGACCTCTTCCTGCGTCCGGACGAGGAGCCCGAGCTCGTCGACCGGCTCGGGCTCGCCTCGGCCCAGGCGCGCGATCGGCTCGCTCGGCCGCTCCGTCGCGTCGGCTGCGACCACGCTGGTCGGGCGCACGGTCGTCGGCGCGGCCGATCGCCTGGCGGCCACGCCGGGCCGCCGCCGTGGCAGGTGGTCAGCGTCGCGCGCGGGTCGGCGATCAGCGCCTGGCTGCCGATCATCTACGGCTGCGACAAGACGCTGCACCTACTGCATCGTCCCGTTCAGCCGCGGCCCGGAGCGGAGCCGCCCGTTCGACGAGATCGTCGACGAGGCGCGCGCGCTGGCCGCCGCCGGCTACCGCGAGGTCACGCTCCTCGGCCAGAACGTCAACTCGCTACGGCCACGACCTGCCGCCCGAGCCGCGCTTCGGCGCACGTCGACACCGAGCGCTGGGCCGGCCGCCGGCTCGACCTCGACGGCGCGCCCGGACCTCGCCGAGCTGATCCGGGCGATCGACGGCCTGCGGACCGCGGACGGCGCGCCGGCGATCCCGCGCCTGCGCTTCGTGACCTCGCACCCGTGGGACCTCTCGGACCGGCTGATCGCGGCGCATGGCCGACTGCCCGTCGGTCTGCGAGCACCTCCACCTGCCGGTCCAGTCCGGCGACGACGCGGTCCTGCGGCGGATGGGCCGCCAGTACACGATCGAGCACTACCTCGAGCGGCTCGCCCGCGATCCGCGAGGCCGTCCCGGGCATCGCGATCTCGACCGACGTCATCGTCGGGTTCTGCGGCGAGACCGAGGCGCAGTTCGAGGCGACGCTCGCGCCTGCTCGAGACGGTCCGCTACGACCAGGTCTTCGCGGCGGCCTACTCGCGAGCGGCCCGGGACGCCCGCGACGCGCCTCGCCGACGACGTCCCGGCCGCCGACAAGCGCCGCCGGCTCAACGACGCTGCTGGCGCTCCAGGAGGGGATCGGCCTCGAGCGCAACCAGGCGTGGCTCGGGCGCGAGGTCGAGGTCCTCGTCGATGCCGTCGTCCCGCCGCGCAGCCACGACCACGAGGACGACGAGGGACCGATCGACCGCGCCGGTGCGACGGCGCCGATGGTCCGCACTGTCGGGCCGGACGCGCGAGAACAAGCTCGTCCACCTCGCCGGCGCCGACCGGAGCTCGTCGGCCGGCTCGTCTCGCGTCCGGGTCGACCACGCCGGGCCGTACGCGCTCCGCGGGCACGCTCGCCTGAGCGCCGACGTGACGTCCCGCGCCGCCGCTCGTCGTGATCGGCGGCGCGACCGCGACCGGCAAGACCGGCCTCGCGATCCGACTCGCCGAGGCACTGGCGGGCGAGGGCTTCCCGGCGGAGATCATCTCGGCCGACTCGCGCCAGGTCTATCGCGGCCTGGACATCGGCACGGCCAAGGCGACCGCCGCGGAGCGCGCCCGGGTGCCCCACCACGGCCTCGACCTCGTCGATCCCGACGAGCCGTTCACCGTCGCCGACTTCGTCGCGCCACGCGCGAGCGGCGCTGGCGGCGATCGCGGCGGCGAGGCGGCGTCGGCGATCCTCGCCGGCGGCACCGGGCTCTACCTGCGCGCGGTCGCCCGCGGGCCTCGACACGGACGGCGCTGCCCGTCCGATCCGGCGGTCCGGGCCGCGCTCGAGGCCGACGCTCGACCGCGGACGGCCTCGAGCCGCCTCGTCGGCCCGCCTGCGAGCCACGGCGCCCGGCGCTCGCCGCGCGGATCGGACCTGCGCAACCCGCGCCGGGTCGTCCGGGCGCTCGAGATCGCCACGCTCCGGGGGGACGCGCCGCTGCCGGAGCCGCGCGGCTACGGCGGCCCGGTCGCCGTGGCTCGGCCTCGGCGTCGAACCGGCCGTCCACGTCGAGCTGGATCGCGCAGCGAGCCCGGGCCCAGTTCGACGCCGGCCTCATCGACGAGGCGCGCCGCCCTCCGCGAGCGCTTCGACCCCGCGCTGCCGGCGTTCTCGGCCATCGGCTATCGCGAGGCGTGGGCGGTCCTCGACGGCCGGGCCACGCTCGACGGAGGCGATCGAGGTCGACGTCCGCCGGAACGTCGCCTTCGCGAAGCGCCAGCGGACCTGGTTCCGGGCCGAGCCGGACGATCGACGTGGCTCGATGCGACCGACCGGCGGACCCGACGCCGTGCGGCCCTGGCGCCGCGACCGCGGTCGCTCGCTCGCACCGCGGGTATGCTACGGCGCGCCGATGACTGCCCGCCGAACGACGATCGACCTCGCCCCGCCCGTCGAGAAGGCGTTCCTCGTCGCCGTCGACACCGGCGACGACGCAGGGCTGGTCGGCGCCGAGGACTCGCTGGCCGAGCTCGCCAGCCTCGCGACCACCGCGGGCGCCGACGTCGTCGGCGCCGAGTGGCAGAACCGCCGCCACGTCGACCCCAACTGGTACGTCGGCAAGGGCAAGGCGGAGGAGCTCGCTCGCAGGCGAAGAGCGAGACCGGCTTCGACGTCCTCGTCGCCGACGACGAGCTGTCGCCCGGCCAGCAGAAGGCCCTCGAGGAGCTGCTCAACGTCAAGGTCATCGACCGCAGCCGGCTGATCCTCGACATCTTCGCCCTGCACGCCCAGACCCACGAGGGCCGCCTCCAGGTCGAGCTCGCCCAGCTCGAGTACCAGCTGCCGCGGCTGACCCGGCTGTGGACCCACCTGTCGCGGACCCGGCGGCGGGATCGGGACCCGCGGGCCCGGGCGAGTCCCAGCTCGAGACCGACCGGCGGATCATCCGCGACGCGGATCAAGAAGATGAAGGAGCGGGTCGAGCAGGTCCGCCAGCAGCGCGAGACCGCGGCCCGCGGCCGCGACCGGCGGCTGTGCCCGACCGTCGGCATCGTCGGCTACACGAACGCCGGCAAGTCGACCCTGCTCAACGCGCTCGTCGGCTCGCGAGGTCGCCCGGGCCGAGGACAAGCTCTTCGCGACGCTCGACCCGACCAGCCGCCAGGTGAAGCTCGGCGACGGCCAGACCGCGATCGTCACCGACACGGTCGGGCTTCATCCACAAGCTGCCGCACCAGCTCGTCGACGCGTTCCGGGCGACGCTCGAGGAGGTCAACCGGGCCGACGTCCTGCATCGAGGTCGTCGACGCCTCCGACCCCCACTCCGCGCGAGCACCGGGCGACCGTCCAGACCGTCCTCGACGAGCTCGGGGCCGGGCGAGAAGCCGCGCCTCGTCGCGTTCAACAAGGCCGATCTCATCGACCGTGCCGCGCTCGACGGCCGAACGGCCGGCGCCGGCATCGTCGGCGGTTCCGTCGTCGTCAGCGCGGTGACCGGCTACGGGCTCGACACGCTGCGCGCCGAGATCGCCGCGCTGCTCGCGTCGCTCTGGGTCGACGTCGACGTCGCGGTGCCGTACGCGGCCGGCGAGCTCCTGGCCCGCGTCCGCGAGCGAGGCACGGTCGAGCTCGACTACGGCGAGCGCGACGTCCGGGTCCGCGGGCGGGTGGCGCCCGCGCTCGCCGGCGAGCTCGAGGCCGTCGCCGGACAGGCGGCCCGGGCCTGAGGCCGGCGTCTCCGCGGGACGTGGACGGCTCGAGGTTCCTGCGCGTTGCCGGGCGGAGCCGGGCGGCGGACGGAGCCGTGATCGCCTGGTCGGTCGCCGAGGGCAGCCGCGGTCGGCGCTGGAGGGCGATCGCGACTCGGGGCGGGTCGGGCACGCAAGTCCTTCTCCTCCAGGCCGTTCTCCTCGAGGTCGACCCGGCCGGACGGATCGCCCGCCTGGAGCTGACGACGCCAGCCGGCGTGCTCACCCTCCACCCGGAACCGGACCAGCGGGAGATCCACGGGAATGTCGTGGCGGCCGACGGCTCGGTCCGGCCGCTGGCGTTCGCGTGGAGCGCGGATCACGAGATCGACATCGTCGGTCGACCGATCGCCATGGCGGTGGCGCTCCATCGTCGGCGGGCGGTCGTCGCGGTCGGGGCGCAGGCGGCGATCCCGATCCTCGCCGTTGACGCGTCGCTCCGCGTGCAGATGGACGTGCGCCAGGTGGTGAGGCTCGACGCCGATCGCTGGTCGGTCGACGATACCTCCGGTGCGCCGGCCCGCGAGATTGTCGTCGACGCGCGGGGACTCCCCGCCGCCGAGGCCACCTGGCCGCTCGAGGACTGAGCCGGTTCCGTCCGGTCCCACCCGCCCGTCCGACCCCGCCCCGCCACGCCGGCGTCGCCAGCCGCCACGCCCCGCCCCGCGCCACCGGCCACCCCTCCGGCCGGTCACGTGGACGGAGCGTGGACAACGCTCGCAGATCGGCCCACCGGGTGGCCAAACTCGTGGATAACCCCATAGCCACGGTCGGGACCGCGCCGTATCGTAGGTGTTGCCCGAAGGGGCCATGCCGGACCGACAGCGGCGTCGCAGGTGCTTGCATCAGCGGCGATGGCTACGGACCGGGGCTCGTTGGAACCGAGACGCCGGTGCTTGCATCGGCGGCCACGGACCAGCGGATCGATTGGTTCCTTTGGGCGTTTCGTTGTGCCCGGCGCGGGGCAGGGGAGGGCGCGCCGATCCCCGTTGGCGGCGAGTGCACGATTCGGGGCCTGGACCCATCGGCCCGGCCGCGAGGAACCCGGTTCTTGGCGCCGAGTGCACAATTCGGGCCCTGGACCCGCACGACTCCGCCCGCCCAACTCCGCCGAGCCCGGCTCTTGGCGCGGAGTGAACAATTCGGGGCTTGAGCGGCTGCCCCTCGCCCGCCCGGATCGCTCCGACCCGGGTTTCGTGCACTCGGCGCCAACGTTCGGGCGCGGCAGACGCTGGGCGGGTGGCCGATCCCGGGTTTCGTGCACTCGGCGCCAACGTTCGGGCGCGGCAGACGCTGGGCGGGTGGCCGATCCCGGGTTTCGTGCACTCGGCGCCAACGTTCGGGCGCGGCAGACGCTGGGCGGGTGGCCGATCCCGGAAGGAGCAGGCGAGGTCACCGGGCTGCCAGCCCGACGAGAAGAGCGTCAGCGAGGCGGTCTGTAAGCCGAGTTCTGTCCCGCGATCGCTCGCGGGGACGGTCATCCATCTCGACCGCCGGTCGCCCGGCGGCTCATGCGGCCGACCCGAGGGCTGGGCAGCGCACCTACGGATTGGGCGCCGGCGGTGTGGACAGCCGGTGCATAAGCCCCTGAGAATCCCCTCGTCGGCCGGCAAGCTCGTTGAAAACCCGGTAGCGCCGATGGCGCCGTGGGCCGTACGGTTCGCATGCCCGAAGGGGCCATAGGATCGAAGCCTTGAGACCGCCGGTGCTTGCATCGGGGGGACTCGGCAGAGGACCGAAGGTTCCTTCGGGCGTTTCAATTCCCGGGCCCGGTGGGCGGTGGCGGGCAGGCGTCCCCTGGTTCCCCCGGTGATGGGGGGGACAGGTAACGCCAACCGGGTCGCGGGCACGCCGGCGTCGCCAGCCGCCACGCCCCGCCCCGCGCCACCGGCCACCCCTCCGGCCGGTCACGTGGACGGAGCGTGGACAACGCTCGCAGATCGGCCCACCGGGTGGCCAAACTCGTGGATAACCCCATAGCCACGGTCGGGACCGCGCCGTATCGTAGGTGTTGCCCGAAGGGGCCATGCCGGACCGACAGCGGCGTCGCAGGTGCTTGCATCAGCGGCGATGGCTACGGACCGGGGCTCGTTGGAACCGAGACGCCGGTGCTTGCATCGGCGGCCACGGACCAGCGGATCGATTGGTTCCTTTGGGCGTTTCGTTGTGCCCGGCGCGGGGCAGGGGAGGGCGCGCCGATCCCCGTTGGCGGCGAGTGCCCATCGGCCGGCGTATCCTAGAGGCGACCGCGGCCAGTGCTCCCCGGTCCACCCCGGAGGAGGGCCCGATGGCCGAAGGACCGATGACGCTGCCCCCGACGCCACGGCGCACGGTCCCGCCGGTCCACCCTCTCCTCCTGGCGACCTACCCCATCCTCTTCCTGTACGGACAGAACCTCGGAGAGGTCCGGATCGGCGAGCTTCTCGCCCCGATCGCGCTGTCCCTGGCGGCCGCGACGACGGTCTACGGCCTCTCCTCCGCGGTCCTGCGGGATGTACGTCGTGGAGCGCTGCTGGCGAGCATCGTCCTGTTCGCCGTCTTCGGGTTCGGCCGCGTCCGTGACCTGCTCGACGGAACGGCACTCGGCGGCGGCCGGCTGCTCCTCGCCTGGGGCGTGCTGACGGTGCTGGCCATGGTGCTGGCGGTCCGGGTCCGGCGGGGGCCCATCCGCCTCACCTCCGGACTGAACGCCTTGGCCGCGATCCTGGTGATCACCGCAGTCGCACCGATCGCCGTCCATGAGCTCGGCGCGATCGGTGCGGGCGGTGACGGAGCAGGCGGGTCAACGCCACGACCCGTGGTCGCCGGCAGCACATCCGGCCCCGCTCGCGACATCTACTACATCATGGTCGAGGACCTGGGCTCGGAGCGGACCCTGCGAGAGGACTACGGCCTCAAGGAGACCGGACTCTTCGACTGGCTCCGGGAAGATGGCTTCGTCGTCCCGACCGATGCGAAGACGAACTACAACAAGACGGTCCAGGTCCTGGCCGCGGCGTTCAACATGACCTACCTCGACGAGATCGCCGCTCGGGTCGGGACGCAGTCGGGGGACTCCCACCCCCTCTACGACATGATCGACGACAACGCCGTCGTCAGGTTCCTCAAGACCCAAGGCTATCGCTACCACCACATCGGAGCGTGGTGGGACCCCACCGAACGCAGCTCGATCGCCGATCGCAACTACGGCCTCCAGCAGCGATCCGACTTCGCCGCGACGCTCTACCGGACGACGATCCTGCCCGACGTCGTGGGCCGTCTGCCTCGGCTCGGGATCCGGCTGCCGATCGAGGCCGACGCCACCGGGGACGAGGGCCAGTACGCCTCGGCGCTGTACGGGTTCCGGGCACTTGAGGAGGCCAGCGCGGCGCCCGGCCCCAAGTTCGTCTTCGCGCACTTCCTCATCCCGCACGACCCGTTCGTCTTCGCCGCGGACGGCAGCCGGATGACCCCCGAGCTCCGCAGGGGCCGCCCGGCCAACGAGCTCTTCATCGAGCAGGCCCGCTACACGAACACGAGGGTGCGCGCGATCGTCGAGGCACTCCTGGCCGGGCCGGAGGCGACCCGGCCGATCATCGTCGTGCAGACCGACGAGGGCCCCAACCCGGCGCGCTACGAGCGCGACCCGACGAACTTCGCCTGGACGGAGGCAACGCTCGCCGAGCTGCGGGTGAAGTTCGAGATCCTCAACGCCCTGTACCTGCCCGGCGTCGAGGTCCCGGCCATCCCGCCAACGCTGAGCCCGGTGAACACGTTCCGGCTCATCTTCAGCCTCTACTTCGGCGCCGACCTGCCCCTGCTGCCGGACCGCCAGCTGATCTTCCGGGACAAGGCCCACCCGTACGACTTCACCGACGTCACCGACCGGCTGGCGAGCCACTGACGCCGGCGGCCGCGGTCGCGGCCGGGATCAGCTTCGGCGGCGGAGCCTGACGAGCGTCCGAGGGCTGCCCATGATCGGGTTCTCCGCGAGGATCTCGAAATCGCGCGAGACGGCCCGCCGAAACCCCTCCATGGTGTAGTCCGGGAACACGTCCTCGCGGGTCGCCAGGAGGTGGCGGACCATCGGGTCGTCCTTCGGGACGAACTCGACGATCGCGGCCGGGGCGAGCGCGGCGAACAAGCTCGAGATCGCGTCGAGCGGCACGTTCCGCCCGATCGCGAGGTGATGCACCAGGGCCAGGGCCATGACCACGTCGGCATTGGCCCGCTCAACGAGCGACGCTCGCTCGTGCCCCGCCCAGCCCAAGCCCGGACTCGGATTGGCAAGGTCCATGACGAGCGGCAGGATCGTCCGCGTGTCGTCGCGACGGATCGTCCGGTAATGTCGCTCCGCGGCCGCCGGATCGATGTCGAAGGCGACAACCCGACGGCCGACGTCCGAGGCGATCCGGCTGAACCGCCCGGTATTCGCGCCGAGATCCCAGACGAGGCCGCCGCCGGCCCCGACGACCGCGTCGCGGACGAGCCGGTCCTTGTCCTCCGTCGCGGCATCGCTATAGCTCGTGTGCTCCGCGTAGTCGGCCCATTCGGTGCCCTGGGGCGTCCACGACAGCCGCTCGACCGTGGCGCGCAGGTTGTCGAGCAGCGCCGCCTGCCGAAGGCCGGACATCTTCGGCTGCGGTCGCGTCTTCGCCGCTTCACCCTCGTCCCCGTAGCGGCGCTGCGCCCGGGCGTGCAGGTGGATATGACTCAGGAGACCGAACCGGAGCCGGGTCCGACCGGGGAGGAGCCGGCTCGCAAGGTCCAGGGGCAGCCCGTCGATGAAGTCGCGGAGCATCAGCCCCGCGCGCACGTCGCGGTAGGCCATCAGCGCCAGCGGAGCGAGGAAGTGCTCACAGAACTGGCGATAGGCGATCCACGGCGCGTCCGGCGTCGCCCGCTCGAACGACAGGCTGTCGATGAGGATCGGTCGCCCACGGTGGAACTGGACGTTGTAGGCGGAGGCGTCCTTGAGGGTGAAGCCGGCCGCCAGCGCGGCGACCTGCACCTCCAGGGTCAGGAGGGCGGCGTCGCGAAGCTGGCCGAACGTCCACTCGTAGGGATACGAGATGAACTCGAGCGACTCCGGAAGGATGACGGCGTGGGCGCCCGGGGCGGCGGCGTGCTCAAGGCCGGCCGGCTCATGGGGAATGAGCTTCTCCGAGCGGATCAGCCCATCGAGAAAGGCACTCGAGACGAGGGCATCCCAGTGAGGGGCGTAGGACGCGTTGACCTGGCGGTAGAGGACGCCGTCGCGACGGTAGACGAAGCCGCTCGGGTCCCGATACGAGCCCGGATCCCGGGCGATCACCGGCGCCAGTCCGGGGTCAGGAATCGTGAGCGTCATCCGCGGCCGGACTGGCCGGGCTGGCCGGTCCGCGGCCGACCGCGCTCTTGACCTTCCCGACAGCCCGCCTGATCTGCGAGCGAAGGAAGAACGGGATCGCGACGACCCCGGCGATCACGACCTGGAGGATCAGGCTGCCGGACCCCGGGTCGATATACGCGAGCGGTGGCTGCATCTCATTCCTCGTAGGCGCCGCGACCGGCGCTCGTTCGACGTTAACACCACGGTTACCGTCCGCTCATCATACCCGCCGTCGTCGCGAACGACGCCCGCGACGACGCCCGTGGCGACCGGGGCACGTGGCCGGTCCATCGCCACGGCCCGGATGGCCCGCAATCCGGCGACGGGCGGCCCTGTCCCGCGGCCGGATCGACGCAGCACGATCGGCGCAACGTCCCACGGCGCGGTCCCGAAGGCGGCCACATGACCTCGACCATGGCAGCTGCATCGAACCAGCGTCCGGGCGACGCGGACCGCCCGGCGACGGGGGAGCGCCCGACCGACGCCCTGCCGGCCGTCCAGCTCGTCCAGATCTCGGTCTACTGGTTCGCGTTGAATGCGATCTGGGGCGGTTTCGAGGTCTTCCAGCAGAAGCGCGTCGTTCAGCTCGTCGGTGACGAGGCGCCGCTCGCCCTCGGGGCGATGGAGATCCTGGCGATGCCGATCGCCGTGCTCACGATGCCGGTCATGGGCTCGATCAGCGACTACACCAGGTCTCGCTGGGGACGCCGGAAGCCATTCATCCTGTTCGGCTCGCTGACGGCGTCCGTCGCCCTCGTCGGGCTCGGGCTCGCGCCGAGCTTCCCGGTCCTCGTCGCCTTCTTCGTGCTCCTGCAACTGACCTCGAACGTCGCCCGCGGTCCGTTCGCCGGGCTCGTCCCGGATCTCGTCCCGGAGCGCCAGGTCGGCATCGCGAGCGGGCTCATGGGGCTGATGATCACCCTCGGGCTGGTCGGCGGCTATCTGCTCATCTCGACCGGGTTCCTGCTCAAGGAGGACTTCACGCTGCCGATGATCGCCCTCGGCGTCCTCGTCGGCGCCGCCGGCGTGGGCACGTTCCTGTGGATTCCGGATGGACCGCCGCCCAAGCCGCGCGAAGGCCGGACGTGGTCCGCCGTTGCGCTCGAGACGTTCGGCACCGACATCCTCCGCGAGCGGAGCTACGTCTTCCTGCTCGGGTCGCGCTTCTTCATCCTGATGGCCACCGGGTTCTTCATGAACCTGAACATCCTCTACCTCCAGAACACCCACGGCATCACCGGCCAGGAGCAGGGCAAGTGGATCCTCGTCGCGCTCGCGATCGCGGTCGTGGCGACCGCATTCGGCACGATCCCCGGAGCCCGGCTGTCCGACCGGCTCGGCCGCAAGCCGGTCATCTACGCCAGCACGGCCATCGGCGCGGCCGGGATGGCGATCATCGGCCTGGCGCCCGGCGTCGAGGTCGTCATGGGCGGCGTCGCCCTCGTCGGATTCGCCAGCGGCGCCTTCCTGTCGGTCGACTGGGCGCTCATGACCGAGATCATCCCCAAGGCGTCGGCCGGCCGCTACATGGGCATGAGCAACATCGTGGAGGCGACGAACGGCCCGCTCGCGACCTCCATCGGGGGCGTCCTGATGTACGTCGTCGGCCTCAGCTTCGGGATCGCCGTCGGCTCGCGCGTGGCGATGCTCGCGGGGGTGGCGATGTTCGCGGTCGGGGCCGCTCTGCTCCGGCCCGTCCAGGAGCCCCGACGTCCCCCGCGGACGGGGTCGGCGGCCGATCCGGCGGGGTAGGGGATCGCTCGACCGGCGCCTTCCGACGTCCCGGCCCGCTGGGCTAGCGCGCCGGGAACTCCAGCGGCTCGCGATGATCCAGGCTGAAGCTCTCGTCGGGCAGCAGCGGCAGGTCGGCCCCGAAGTAGCGGCTGAACAGCAGCCGGAAGGTGTTGACCGAACTGATCGAGCGGTAGAGCCCGATGTCCCGGCCATCGGGCAGGTACCAGGCATTCAGGATCCCGAACTTGATCTCGCGCTGCTCCGGCGTCGCGAGCGTCCAGTCGTGCCGGGTGTCCTCCTCGAGGCCGACCGGGTACGGCCCCTCGTCCGCCTGCAGGATGATCAGCGGCCGATTCTCCACGGGGCCGTCCAGGAGCCCCTCGACGATCTCCCTGATCCGCGTGTTCGTGTAGGCGAGCTGTGCCGTGTAGCGCTCCGTGGCGGTCCGCTTCCGATTCTCCTCGTCGGTCACGAAGCGCCCGTCTCGATCGAAGATGTACGGGGTGTGGGGCAGCATGAAGTGGACGAACACGAACTTCGGGCTCGGGAAGTCCGGCAGGTCCGCGACCCGATCGAGCTCCCAGCGCGTCCAGGCATAGCGGCGCTCCCAGCGCGAGCCGAGCAACCCGAGCCGACGCCCGATCCCCGGCAGCGCGGTCGTGTTGAACAGCGCGGCTCCGAAGTCGGAGAAGGCGTCGTAGTGCAGGTTCACGTCGGCGAGCTGGCTCGTCCGGGTCGCGCTGAAGTCCGAGCCCACGTGGACGGAGTAGTAGCCCTGCTGCTTGATGAACCGATCGACCAGGCTGTTCTGGAGCGATGCGTACGGCGCGGAACGGTCGATCGGGCCGAGGAACGTCGGCCGGCCGCGCCCGTCGTGGTAGCCCAGGTTGAGGGTCGCCGCCAGCGAGAGCGTCGTGCGCTGGTAGTTCGCGCGGCTCTGGTCGGCGACGTAGAACCCGCGCTCCCGCAGCCACGGATAGAGGTCGTTCTCGATCCCGTACGCGAGCTGGGCGGATCGTTCGGATGGGTACCGGTCGAAGATGAAGTAGTAGATGTCCGGGCGGTCCGCCCCGGCCGGCGACTGCCCCGAGGGTGTGGCTGATGGCTCCACGGCCGCCGGCCCGCCGCCGCCCTGGGCAACGATCGCCGCCTGGTGACCCGCGATCGGCACGAGGGTGACGAGAACGAGCGCACCGGCCAGCACGTTGAGCGCCGTCGTGGAGGGCCGCAGCCATCGCCCGGCGCGCAGGGCGCCGAGGAGCGCCAGGCCGACGAAGGCCGCCCAGCCCAGCTGCTGGACGCCGGCGCCGAGTCGGCTCGGGACCAGGAGATGCGCCACGTGCCCGTACGCGAGCAGGGCGATCACGACGGCAGACGTGACGACGCCCGCCCGGCGACCACCACGAAGCAGTGCGGCCACGATGACGAAGATCAGGAGCGTGGCGGCGAGGACCACGACCAGGACCGGCAGCACGTCGGCCAGGTCGGCCTCATCGAGATTCTGGGAGTACAGGAACAGGACGAAATAGGCCGCCAGCAGAAACGGATGCGCCGCGACCGGTCCGTTGCCGCGAAGTCGTGAGACCAAGTCGACAGGACGCACGTCATCCCCACCAAGCTCGATGCGATCAGGTCAATTCAGACCGATGCGACCTACGGCTCAAGACCCGGGATTGCCCAAGCGGGCACGGCAGCCTCTGCGTAATAGCCGCGCAAAATCTTCCCCGTCTGAAGATCACGGATCGGGCCAGTGGCATAGATGACGGGATCGTCGCCGACGACCATGCACGTGGCATCTATCCAAGACTGGCCGGTCTTCGCGTCCGGCCAGTCGCCCCGGAATTGGACTAGCCAGGCGAGCGAGCCCAGGTTGTCGGTGATTTGGGGGGCCTTGTCCGACAGTCGGGCATACCGGACGGCGTCGCCAACACTCCTCAGTTCGGTGAAGCCGCTGACGCTACCGAACCCGCGATCCAAGGCGCCGCACAGCTCCAGCGCGCGCCGAGCGTTTGCCGTGAGGTTCGACGCTGAGAATACCGGAAGCGATGGGTCAACTGGCGGACTGGCTGGCTCCGAGGGTGCGGCCTCCCACGCCGAGCCCACGGGCGTCTGAGACAAGACTGGCGTAGGTCCAATCAGGGTCGATTCGGCGGGAGCTACGGAAGCCGGAGCAGCACCGACGCACGCGGCAGTCACTAGCACTGCCGCCGCCAGGACAGCAAGTCTGACTCGAATTCCCATTCATGGCGCTCTGCTATCCCATTCAAAGAAGAGACCCGAAGTCGTCGCATTTCGTGCGCAACGCCAAACACTCGGGTTGGAGTTGGCATCACACGCCGTTCCCAGCGGCCAAGTGATCGTGTGGAGCGCGCCCGCGGTGTCCTCCCACAAGGAATCCGCGAACGACTGGTGATTTGAGACCGTGCCGGCGTTCTGATCTCCTTGGTCCAGCATCTCATTCATCAGCTGGGCGTTAGCAACTCCACCCCAACAAGTCGACACCGTTGACGTCGTGATGAACGTCTGATCGGATCCATTGATCTGAAACGAATACCGTGAGGCCGAGGGTCGGTAGTCGATCCGATAGGTGTACGTACCGGGCCCCGCATTCCCCAAGTTCGCCTTCCGGAAGGTCGAGTTTGCGGCGGGTCCGCAAGGCCCGTCCTCGTATTCCCAGAACCACCAGTGATAGGAGACTCCCGAGTTGTAGGGACACGTCAGATACGATGAGATGTTTGCGCATTTCGCAAACCCGCCTTGGAAGATATCGAAGCCGTCCCTCAAGGGATCATCCGGCCCGACGATCCCAACCCAGGAGAGCGACCAGCTGTAATCACTGGTCGCGCCCTGGTGGCAGAGCGAAGTGTTGAACCACTCGACACTAGCCTAGACACCCCGCAGGCCGCTGGCCACCCAACCATTGCCGGCAAAGAGATTGTGGTATCCATCGAGCGTGCAGTTCGGCATGGCCGCCGCTGCCGGTAGGGGACGGGCCAGAGTGCCGATCGTGAAGAACATCGCGACCAGCAGACTTGACAGCACGCCGCGCAGAGAGCGCAGGGCCAGTCGCCGCTTTCCTAGGCCCGAGGATCGAACTTGCGCGTGCGGTGCATCTCGAAGTCGGAACACTCTCGCCTCCCCCTAAGGACGCTCGAAGCCGAATCACGGCTTCCCTACCCGTGTTCTGACGCTTAACCAGCCGGTAGCCACATCTTGGCCATTCCGCGCGAGTCCCGTCAAGTCCCCAGCGATCCGCCCCGAACCCACGCTTTTACTGCTCTGGTCGGAAGCTCCGTCCGTTCTCCACGGAATGGCTCGGCGCGGGCAGATCTCCTGCGCTCTAGTCACGAGGGTTCGAGCGTCCGAGCCGCCCTGAGGTGTTGTAGCATGCTACAATCCACTGGGCTACAGTGTGCCGCACGCAGGTCGACGAAGGTGTGACTGATGACCCTTACCGTGCCCGAGGCCGCGAGGCGGATCGGCAGGAACCCGGAGACCGTCCGTCGATGGATCCGGAGGGCAAGCTGCGTTCGACCAAGGTCGGGACGCAGCACGTGGTGGACGAGCGCGACCTCGCGAACCTGATCGCGCCGGGCGCCGACACCGCGCCGATCCCGCCCGAATGGCAACGCACCTTCTGGGGCGGCCCGATGCCTGACGTCGTCGCGGCCATCCGCCGATCTCGCGCGGGCCACTGACGCGTGCTGCTCGTCGTCGATGCCAGCGTCATCACCCATGTCATCCTCAGCGGCGGGGTCCTGGGGCCGCTCGCCGGTCACGAACTCGCAGCACCACCGCTCCTGGCGTCCGAAGTCACCTCGGTTATCAGCGAGATGGCGTGGCGGGGCGAGATCCCCCGAGATCGCGGCAAGGCGGCCCTGCGCTACCTGGGGTCGCTTCCAATCCGCATCGATCGGCCAGATGAACTGTCCGAGCGCGCATTTGACGTCGCGCAGGCTCTCGGCTGGGCCAAGACGTACGACGCCGAGTACATCGCCCTCGCCCTGGTCCTCGGCGCTCCGCTCGTGACGGTCGACGAGCGCCTGCGGCGTGGGGCCGGGCATGTCGTCCGGATGCTCGCACCACACGAACTCCAGACGACCTGATCGAAGCGTTCATGCCACCGGACTCACCACCCGGCCAACTGCCGATAATGTCAGTTATGTCTGCATAGCACGAAGTCGGCTGACCGACCAGCGGTTGATGCGGCGCAGGCGATACGACGCGAAATCGCCGAGGCTCGGCGTCAGGGGCGATCGGCGCCTCGTCTTTGGATTTACCACTCGCGACGCTAAACGCCAACCAGCTCGCGGCTACCGAGATCGTCTTCAAATCCAATCAGCAGCCGTCGCCGCGAAACCTCTGCGAACCTTCGCAGGGTGGCCAGTACGGCTGATGCTGCCCACTCTCCAGGCGGCTGATCGCCGACGCGCTGGTGTCCATCAGCTTGGCAAGTTGTTCCTGGGTGAGTTCATTATCGATCCGATAGGCGATCACGAGGCGGGCCAGAGCCTCCAGGGGCCGAAGGGCCGCTGCCGCTGCAGCGTAATCGGGGTCCGCCATTCGGTGGCGTCGGCCGATACGGTAGTCGGATCCGAGCGGACCAAGTGGTGCGGGCTCGCCATTGGGCGCGGTTACGGAACTCATCTGGAGCGCTTCCTCTTGGTGGTGTGCGATCGAAACATATCACTTCTGATATGTCTGTCAACTTCCTGGTGCCTCGTGACCTAGCGCTTGTGGTGGATGACGAGGAACGGCGCCCATTCGGGCCTTTAGGTCCTCCCAGCGCCTGCGGGCGATCTCGATCTCAGTCTGGGCAACTTGCCACCCGGCTTGAGGAAGGCGTGAAGGATCACGAAGATGTTGTCCGTGCGGCGATACAAGAGCCGGTAGTGGGTGCTCCCAAGATCTGGGCGGAGTTCGCGCAGCTCGCCGTCGACCTGGCTAGTGCTTGGGTATCCGAGCGTCGGACCGAATAGCGCGAGCCGCTCGATGTAGTTGTCGATCGCCGCTTGTGCGGCTGGCGGCTGTGTTCGGATGAACTCGTCCGCGGGTTCTGTGCCGTCGGGCTTACGGTAATAGACGACGGGCCAGGGCATCCCGTCAGTCCCCCGACGCTTCCGAGGCGGGAGCTGTCGCACGTGCGAGGTTGAGGGCCAGCAGGCGCTCAAGGATCTGGGGGTCGGGGAGGTCGGCGGGCCAGGCGTAGGCGGCGAAGACGGCGGCGTCGAGGGTGGCGTGGGCGTTCGCGAGCCAGGTGGGGCGCTGGTTGTAGAGGTTGGTGAGGGTGCGCTTCTCGAGGTCGGCGGGTGGGAGGCCGGGCGGGTTGAGCCAGCCGTCGCGGAGCTCGACGAGGCGGCGGGCCGCCTCCCCTATCGCCTCGCGCTGCTCGTCGGTCGGGTGCGGGAACGGGAAGGTCTCGAATGTGGTGGTCGGGCGTGTATCGGAAGCCGGACTCGACCTCGCGCAGCTGGGTGCCCATGGCGCGGGCCCACAGCTCGTGGACACGGGACTGGAGGATCCCGAAGGTGTAGTCGTCGTCGCGCGCGAACACGATCAGCCGATGGTCGGCGAGCGTCTCCTGGGTAGCCAGACGAACAGGCGATGCTTCGACGACGCGTGGGAGTGGCGATGAACCGAGGCAGGCCAATGAGCGCCGCGCGCATGCTCGAGCGCGGCTCCGCATGGAGCCACCATCGCTCGGCGCATGATCGGCCGCCGGTTCGTGATTCGGACGGGCCTGACGGTGCGCACTGCACGTACTCGAACGGGCGCCTCGTAGAGAGCCGCCTCCTGCTCTGACATGTCGAGCACCGAAGTCGATGATCCACATGCCGCGACGCGGCCTGTCAGGTCCTGCGCCGTTCACCCACGGTCGGACCACGTCCGCATTCGAGCGGCCATCAGGGTTTGGCTGCGCCAGCAGCCAGACTAGCCGTCGCGGCATCGATGTCGAACGGGCCGCCCTTCGTGTCGCCCATGAAGGCGATGCCCAGCGTTCTCGGGCAGCCGGCGTGCGCTCGTGAGGTCGAGTCCGGACGTCAGGTTGGCGTTGATCGACGGCACGGCCGGCCGTCGAGTTCGCGTCGATCTCGGACCCGTCGTCCTGGCCAACGAAGCTGATGTGGACGTTGGCTCCGGAGAGGACCCACGGCTCGTCTGAGCGGGCGAAGAAGATGTCGCCGGTCTCGCTTGATGCGCTCGAGCACACGACGGTTGGCCCGGCCTCGGATGCCCTGCGTCGCCGAGCAGACCCGCCCGCCGGGTTCGACCGCGCCTCGATCTGCGCGCGCGCCTTCTCGTGCCAGTACGTGACGAGGTCGCGCTTCCCGCGGAACGCGACCGCCGAAGACGCCGAACAGCGTGTCGACGTAGTCGTCGCCCGAGCCCGCGTCGCAGCAGCTTGCCGCCCAGGAACGGCGGGTTCCCGACGATGAACTCCGCCTCCGGCCACTCCGCCTCGCGGGGGTTGGTCGGGTCGGAGAGGTCGAGCAGCGCGTCGCGGTTCTCGATGTGGTCGAGCGGCGCAGGATCGGGTTGCGGCCGTAGCCGAGGCCGTGGCGGATCATCCACTGGATCTCGCCGATCCAGATCGTCACGCGGGCGAGCTCGGCGGCGTACGGGTTGATCTCGATGCCGAGGACCGCCTCGGGGCCGATCTGGGGGACCTGCATCGGACCGCTCGAGGACGAGGGAGCCCCACTGGATCGCCTCGAACTCGAGGTCCTTGAGCGCCCACAGCGCGACGATGAGGAAATTGCCCGAGCCGCAGGCGGGGTCGAGCACGCGGACGCGGCGGAGTCGATCGAGGAAGTCGTCGAAAGCCGGCGTCCGGGTTCTCGTCGCGCGGGGTGGCCTTGGTGACCTTCTTCCCGGCCAGGAGGAGCTCGGGTGACGCGCGCCTGCATGTCCGCGTACTCGCGCCGGAGCGGGCGCAGGATGACCGGCTCGACCAGGCCCCAGATCGCGTCGCGGTCCGTGTAGTGCGCCCCGAGCTGGGCACGCTGGGCCGGGTCCAGGCCGCGCTCGAAGAGGGTGCCGAAGATCGCCGGCTCGATGAGCGCCCAGTTGAGCCGGCCCACCTCGACCAGGGTGCCGATCTCCGGGCCGGTCAGCGGGAGGACCTCGTCCGAGTCGAACAGCCCGCCGTTGAACCAGTCGATCTCCTCGGTGCCGAAGAGGCCGCCGTCCTTGCTCATCTTGGCGAACAGCTCGGTGAGCGATCGGGTGAAGACGTCCGGGTCGGCCCTTCGACGCCTCCGCCAGGCGCGAGAGGATGCCCTTCGGCAGGAGGCCGGCGTCCTCGGCGAAGAGGCAGAAGAGGATCCGGTCCAGGAAGTGGGCGACCGCCTCCGGGTCGTGGCCGCGGGAGCGGAGGCTCTGGGCGATCTCGGCGAAGTGGCGGGCCGCCTTCTCCGTGATCTGCGCGGGCTCGATCCGCGGGCGGAGCTCCTCCGGCGCGGTGAAGACGTCGCGCAGCAGGGCGAGCGCGTCGGACGGGTCGTCGGCGGCGAGGTCGTCGAGGGTGACGATCTTCACGACCGGGGTCAGGCCGGTGAAGTTCGTGTGGATCTCGATCCGCGTCGATGTCGCTCACGACGAGCAGCGGCGGGTTGCCGAGGTCGTCCTTGTAGGCGAGCAGCTGGACGTAGGCGGCCTTGAGGTCCTTGTCCTTGCCCTTGTACTCCCAGGCGAAGAAGTCGCGCTTCCAGACGTCGGCGAAGCCGTCCCCTCCCCCGGCCTTGGCGACCCGCTTCTCGAAGGCGTACTGGGAGCCGATCGGGTCGGCCTCGTGCGGCGTCGGCTCGCCGAGCATCCGGCAGAGGTCGATGAAGTGCTCCTGGGAGCCGGCCTTCTCCGTGGTCGTCACGCCGCGCCACTTCTGGGCGAAGGCGGCCGCGGTCAGGGTCGGCTGGGTCGTCACGCTAGCCGATCACCGACCGAGGACCGTGTCGATCCCGGCCAGGACCAAGTCGAACTTCGCTGACGGCAGCCTGCCCACGCGCTCGACGAGGATCGACTTGTCCACGGCCACGAGCTGCGAGACGTTGGCGACGGAGTCGCGCGGCAGGCCGGTGGCCCGGGTCGACAGGCGGACATTCCCCGGCGCCTCCGCCCAGCGGAGGTTGCTGGTGAGCGGAACTGCGAGCACCGTACGGAGGGCGCTGCGGTTGAAGCTTTCGCCCTGGACGACGATGACGGGTCGCCGGAAGCCGGGTTCGGAGCCGACGGGCTGGCCGAGGTCGGCCCACCACACGTCACCCTGCGAGATCACCACTCCGTCGACTCGAGCGTTTGGCGGCTGGCGGCTGTCACGAACGGGTCAATCCCCTCCCCGACCTCGGCGACGACACGGTCGAGCGCTTCCGCGACCTCGTCTGGGGAGTGGCGGGCGACGTATTCACGCAGAGCGGTGCTATAGACATCACTGCGCGAGCGCTTTTCTCGTCGGGCCAATCGCTCTGCGCGTTCGAACACATCATCCGGAACGGACACGGCAGTCTTCATACCAGGAGTATAACGCAGAGGTGTCAAGGGCCGACCAGGCATGACTCACGCTCGAGGTTCTGCCGGCGGGGACTCCCGCGATATTCGTGGGGGTACACTCCCCGCGAGATCGAGCGGATCCGCCGCATCGTAACGACCCATCGATCGGAGCTTCTGAGACTGGAATGACTTCTTCCACGAGCGGCCAGACCCTTAGCCGGCCGAGGGCCAATGCGGTGACCGTCGACGCCAGCCGACTGCGCGTGACGCTGGACGACGGGCGCGAGATTGTCGTACCGCTCGGGTGGTTCGACTGGCTCGCCAACGCCACAGAGGACCAGCGGCACGATTTTCGGATCGTCGAAGGCGGCGCCGGCATCTGGTGGGAGCAGCTCGAGGACGGCGTGTCGGTCCCGGGCCTGTTCGGACTACCCGAATACCCTTGACTGGCGGCCTCAGGCTCGCGCCTCCGCGCGCACCAGGAACCTCGCCCGGATCAGGTGCTCGGCATCCGAGGGGTCCGTTCGGCACGCCCGCCTTATGTCCGACATAATGGGCAGATGACATGGCCATCCGCTTCAGCCGATCAGCCGCGATGACCACGCGAGGGTGATGCGATGCCACGGACGGTGAGGACGAAGGGCGGCCGGATCTTGTCAGAGGCCGACCTCGAGCGCTTGGTGTCGAGCGTCGAGAAGGATCTTGATATCTCGTCCTGGAAGCCCCGACCAGGCCGGCCACCGCTCGACTCGACCGCGACCGCGCACGCTCCCAGGATCGCGGTTCGCGTGCCCGCAGAGCTGCACAGGCGCGCCGTGGAGCGCGCTACTCGGGAGGGCCGAAGCATGAGCGAGGTCGTCCGCGATCTTCTCGAAGGCTACGCTCGCGACCCAACGGCCACCAGGCCGTCGCCGGCCGGGCGACCTCGATAGCCGCAGTTCGAGATGCCGCGAGGCTGGCGTGCTTCACCCGTTGACGGCCTCGGCGGCAACCCGCTGTCTCGCCCGCTCCAGGATGGCGACCGCCTTGTCGCGGGGCACGGTCGGGAACTGCTCGGGGAAGTCATCCAGCGACCTCCCCGCTATCCGGGCTCGCCCAGGAATGCCCGGACCGCCGCGAGAATCCGCCCGGCGACCACCGCCGCCCGTTCGGCCTCGGCCCACGTCGGGTCCTCTGCCTCGGTCCCCGCGTCGAACACGTAGCGGGGGCCGGTCGCATACGTCGTCAGGTCGCCCAGGTCGTCGCCGCTGACGTCGAGCGAGAGGTCGTCTGGCATGACGGCGGCCAGCGCTCCGAGATCGTGCGTGTACGGGGGCTCCGTCCCCCGGGCGACCAGGACGGCCTTGAGCGCCTTCTCGGCCGCCTGCTGGGCGTGGAAGCAGCCCACCCATGGGTCCATGTCAGGGCCCTGCTCCAGGATCACCGTCGCGAGCGCAAGGTCCGTCCTGGCCTTCGAGAGCCAGCGCCGGGCGAGCGCGCGCGGGCGGTCAGTGGTGGACATAGATCGTCCGTCCCTCGCGAAGTGCCGGGTGGATGACGGTCCCGACGACGTCTGCCAGACGCTGGACATCCTCCGGCGTCACGACGATGACGTCCTTGCCCAGCGGGATCCCCAGGAGCGCGGTGTGGATCTGCGCTGCGGCCCGACGCCGGTGCGCAACGTTGGGGAGCACGACGAGGAGATCGACATCGCTGTCTCCGCGCGCCCCGCCGCGCGCCTGCGACCCGAACAGCACGATCCGGTCCGGCCGGAAGCCGCGAACGATCCGCCGCTTGATCAGCGGCAACCAGCGCGTGGCGTCCGGACTGAGCGGCAGCTCCGCCAGCGCGACGGCGCGACGCGGGCCCGTACGGGCGCGATAGGAGAGCAGATCCTCGCGTGCCCACAGGCGACCGCGCGCAAGGGTCGCGACCGGCTCCGGGAAGTCCTCCCGGTCCGCCCAGTCACGGATGAAGTTCGATGGCCGGACGCCGAACAGCGCGGCCGCCTCCTTCGTGCCCACCAGGTACTCGCTCGCGCGCTCACTCATGGCACAGATGATAACGCAGCTATCAATGGCGTCACGCCAGCCGAGCGTCGGTGCCCGAGGTAACTGGATCGGGTGGTCCGATCTTGGTCGACTCCTCGTCGTGGTAACCTCCGAGGGCGGGCCACGCCCGCGAATCATCTCCGCATGGCGCGCCACGAAGCGCGAACGAAATGCGTACGAACAACGCTGACGTGGACAGTTCCGTCGAGTACGACTTCAGCAAGGGCGAGCTTGGTCGATACTCCCGGCGCCCTGGCGAGGGCCTCGACATCCGGATCGACGGAGCAATCGGGTACTCGCTCCGCCTCATCCCTTCGAACAAGGTCGTAGGACGATTCTCGTCCACATTCGACGCATGGCCAGCGGTCCTTGCCGAGATCGAGCGCGGGATACCGGCGAGGTGCCTCGTCCTCGACTGGCACTGGGCGAACGGTCGTCGCGGCCAGGTGAGTTCCGGTCGCCTGCTCGTCTCCGTCGCTCGGTCGGGGCTCGGCCACGACACTGATCGCAGGCAGGTCCGAGCGGCGAGCTGACGGCAGGTAACCGGATCCGCCCCGATCCCTCGCGAATCATCTCCGCACGGCGCGCCACGAAGCGCGAACGAAATGCGTATGAACACCAGCGCCCTCTCGGCCCCGGCTGAGCGGGCCAGCGCCGGCATCGAAGTCGGCCGGTACGCGAGGCTCTCCAGAGACGGGTTCGGCATCGTCATCGACGGCGCTGTCGCGTATTCACTTCGGCTGATCCCATCGAACAAGGTCCTCGGCCGGTTTGCCTCCACGTACGATGCGTGGCCTGCGGTGATCGCGGCCGTCAAGGCCGGCCGATCGCCGCGCATGCTCGTCCTCGATTGGCACGGCGCGGACGGATCCCGTGGCCCGGTATCGAGCGGCGTCACGCTTGAATACCTCGCTCGTTCCGGACTCGGCCTTCCCGCCGAGCACCTGCGTTCGCCCGATCAACGCGGACGCTGAGCCCAAACCGGGCTACCCGGCGATCCGAGCCCCTCACCTCGCGGAACCCGTAAAGCGCCGGTCTGCGGCGCCATCGCCATGTTCAGTTCCCTGATCATTCGCTACACCGAACTTCGGGTTTGTCACCGCACGGCACTCGACTGCCCGGAGGGCTACGGCCGCCTCCACCCTGCCATCGCCTGGGAGGAGTGGGTCGCATGGAAGTGGTACCTGGGCGGCTTCCTGGATTGGCTGATGTTCCGGTATCACCTGATCCCTGTCGTCCGCCGGCTCGTCTGCGCGACATGGTGTGCACATCTGGAGATGATCCGCGGGCCGTGGTCGCCGGTTCGTGGGGAGACATTCGAGATCTCGTGGCAACGATCTCCCCATCCTGAGCGCCGGGGGCGCGAGTAGCGCCTCGATCCTCACGCGAGGGCCTTCGCGAGCGAGGCCACGTGCGCCCGGATGAGGTTCGCGGCGTCCCAGGGGTCGGTCACTTCGAGGAAGGACCAGCGGCCGAGGCCGCCGTGGTTGTTGACGGCGGGGATCCAGTAGGTCTGGGCGGTGGCGACCTTGGCGGCCTTCTCGCGGCGGTGCTCGCCGGTCACCTCGATGATCAGGTTGAGCGGCTCGGGTTCGCCGTCGTCGATCCGGACGATGAGGTCGGGGACGTAGGATCGCTGCTCGACAGAGCACTACGGTGTATCGTGAGCAGCACAGATTGTGCAGTCGTGTGTATGGTGAGGGAATGTCGACCAAGTCGAACCGCGTCAACGTTCTGCTCGACGAGGAACACGCTGCCAAGCTGTCGAGGCTCGCCGCGCGAACCTATGTCAACCCTGGCACGCTCGCCCGGTCGCTCCTGTCCACGGCGCTCGACCAGGCGGATCCCGATCCCGCCACCGTGACCGCACTGCTGGATGCGATCCCGAACGCCTAGGAGCGAGCACAGCAAGGGCTCCGCGAAGCCCGTTTGGGTCAGGGTATCCGGCTCGAGGACCTGTAACCCCGTGGCGGCCGTCGTCCTCACGCCTACGGCCGTCGCCGACCTCGAACATCTGACCACGACCCGCGGCCTGCCCGGCTCGACACGTGCTCGCGTCAGGGCATCACTCGAACCGCTGACGAGCTTCCCATTGCTCGGCCCGCCGCTGACTGGCCGCTGGCACGGCTTCCGCTTCATCCTCGGGCCATGGCCGTGGATGCTGCTGGTGTACCCATACGACGAAGAGCGCGACCGGGTCTCCATCGTCACGGTCCAGGACGCGCGATCCGCGGAGTCAGCCACGTCGCAGAAGTGAGGCCGGCGAAGAAGGAATTCCGGATCCGCCGATCGCCGGGCAGCTTCGGCCGCCGCTCGTCCTGCGTGTCGCTCACCCGGGACCGTCCAGCTCCTCGATCGTCGCCTCCGAGGGCGGGCGGCTCGGCCTGCAGGCGGGTCGCGGCGGCCTCGGCTTCGCGCATGACCCGCAGGATGTTGCCACCGGCGATGAGCCTGACGTCGGCGTCCGTGTAGCCGCGGCGGAGCAGCTCGGCGATCAGGGCCGGGAAGCGCGAGACGTCCTCGAGGCCGACCGGCAGGAGCTCGCCGCCGTCGAAGTCGCTGCCGATCCCGACGTGCTCGACGCCCGCGACCGCGCAGAGGTGGTCGATGTGGTCGGCCACCTGGCCGAGGGTCGCCTCGGGGCCCGGGTGCTCGGCGAGCCAGGCCAGCCGTCGGTCGTGGAGCTCCTTCGGGGTCGCCTCGGGGTGGTCGCGCTTGTAGGCGTCCTCCAGGGCCATCCCCGGCTGCATGTGCTGGCTCACCGCGTCGGACACGAACATCCCGAGGAAGACGGCCATCACCACGCCGCCGTTCGCCGGGATCCGCCGGAGGATCTCGTCGGGGACGTTGCGGGGGTGCTCGGTGATCGCCCGCGCCCCGGAGTGGGAGAAGATCACCGGGGCCTCGGCGGCGTCGAGCGCGGCGGCCATCGTGCTCGGGGCGACGTGGCTCAGGTCCACGAGCATCCCCAGCCGGTTCATCTCCCGGACGACCTCCACCCCGAACCGGGTGAGGCCGCCGTGGCGGGGCTCGTCCGTGGCGGCGTCCGCCCAGCGGGTCGTCCGCCAGTGGGTGAGGGTCATGTAGCGCACGCCCCGGGCGTGGAAGTGGCGCAGGATCGGCAGCGAGCTCGCGATCATCGAGCCGCCCTCGAGGCCGATGAGCGAGGCGATCCGGCCGGCCGCGAACGTCCGCTCGACCTCGGCGGCCGTCGTCGCAAGCTCCAGCGCCTCGGGATATGCGCCGGCAAGCCGGTGGACGATGTCGAGCTGCTCGAGCGCCATCGCCAGCGCCCGCTCCTCCGGGAGGTCGGCCGGCACCCAGACGGACCAGAACTGGCCGCCGACGCAGCCGGCGCGGAGTCGCGGGAGATCCGTGGCGAACCCGTCGACGGGCCGCCGGAGGTCGACCTCCGAGATCCGCAGGCCGACCCTCTCGCGGAGCGCGATCGGCAGGTCGTTGTGGCCGTCGATCAGCGGCGCCTCGGCCAGGATCGCCCGGGCGCGCTCGAGGAAGGGGTCCGCGGTGGCGCTCTTCATCGGCGAAGGATGACGCATCCGGTGGTCCGGCGAGGGTGCCTGGTCCGGCGATGCTTCGCGGACCAGGCACGTGCCGCCGGTCACCACCCGCGAGACGCACCAAGACGAACGGAGCGTACCGTCAGGGTGTCGGCAGGGCGACAGGTTCCTGACGAAGCAAGCGGGCGGTTCGAACGTCTCACGGCTACACACCGTCCGGAGGACTTGGGATGCGTTGCTCGATCTCGCGGGTCGCAACGACGATCGTCGTGGGACTCCTGCTATCTGCCTGCGCGTCAGCCACGAGCCCGGCCCCGGTCACGCCGCCAACCGCGCCCACGAGCCCCGCGTCGTCGGCGCCTGCCACCACCGCGCCCCCGGCATCGCCGCCGCCGACCGTCAGTCCCGCGATCGGCCGGATTGCGGCGGGCTACCAATACACCTGCGCGCTCACGAGCGGCGGTGGGGTCAAGTGCTGGGGCGGCTCCAACGGCAGCGTCCCGATCGACGTCCCGGGCCTCTCGAGCGGGGTCAGCGCGATCGCCGCGGGCGACAGCCACACCTGCGCGCTCACGGGCGGCGGTGGGGTCAAGTGCTGGGGCCCCAACGACGTCGGCCAGCTCGGCAACGGCACGACGACCGCGAGCCGCGTCCCGGTCGACGTCGCGGGCCTCGCGAGCGGGGTCAGCGCGATCGCGGCGGGCTGGGGCCACACCTGCGCGCTCACGAGCGCGGGCGGGGTGAAATGCTGGGGCTACAACGCCTTCGGCCAGCTCGGGAACGGCACGAATACCGACAGCAGCGTCCCGGTCGATGTCGCGGGCCTCGCGAGCGGGGTCAGCGCCATCGCGGCGGGCGGCCGCCACACGTGTGCCCTCGCGAGCGGTGGTGGAGTCACGTGCTGGGGCGACGGCCAGTCTGACGACGCCAATCTCTTCCACAGCAATGTCCCGGTCGACGTCCCGGGTCTCGCAAACGGCATCACCGCGATCACCGCGGGCAACGATAAGACCTGTGCGCTCACGAACGGCGGCGGGGTCACGTGCTGGGGCCCCAACTACGCACCCCCGCCCGGCGAGAGTTTGCCAGACAGGATGGTCCCGCTCGACGTTTCGGGTCTCGCGAGCGGCGTCGCCGCGATCGCCTTGGGCGACAGCAACATCTGCGCGCTCACGAACAGCGGCGGGGTCGCGTGCTGGGGCAACAACTCGTACGGCCAGCTCGGGAACGGCACGACGACCGACAGGCGGGTCTCGGTCCCAGGCAACGTCTCGGGCCTCGCGAGCGGCGTCACGGCGATCGCCGTGGGCGGCATGCACACCTGCGCGCTCACGGGCGGCGGCGGGGTCAAGTGCTGGGGCTCCAACGGGTATGGCCAGCTCGGCAACGTCATGCGGTGCATCAGCAGCAGCGTCCCGGTCGACGTCCCGCTCGACAGCGACCTCGCCGCGCCGTCATCAAGCAGCGAGCCGACCCGGACGCCGATCGGCCGGATCGAGCATGCGATGGGTCCCACGGACGTCGTGCTCCGATTCGACTATGGCCCTGACCTGGGGGCCAGTGAGCTGACCGGCGAGTACTTCCAGCCGGGTCCGGAGTTCACGCTCTATGGCGACGGAACGGTCATCTTCCGGAACGATCGAGCGAAGCCACCCCCGGCCGAGGGCCCGATCATCCGCGCCCGCCCGTTCAAGATCGCCCACCTCGACGAGGCCCAGATCCAGTCGCTCCTGCGGTTCGCCCTCGGTGAGGGCGGACTCCGGAACGCCTGCGAGCGGTATGAAACGCAGGATGTCGACGGCGTTGGCGGTGCGGTCTTCACCATCCACGCCGGCGGTCTCGACAAGCGCGTCGTCGTCCCCGGCTCCAGTCCCTTCGAGGCACTCGCCGACCACCTCCGCAACTTCGACCGTGGAGGCAGCATCCCGACGCAGGTATGGGTGCCCGATCGCTACTGGGGCTCCTTGAGCGAGGCGGGCGGCGCCATCGAGAATGGAGTGCTGCCCGACCCGCGCGATGCCGGTAGCGCCCCGTGGCCATGGCCGGACCTCGAACCCGGGGATTTCGTCGGACGAGATGAGGGCGGGTGGATCGGGAACCCGCGCCGGATCATGTCGGCGGACGAGGCGGCTGTGCTGGGCCTCTCGGCCAACGGCGGCGTCGTCAAGCGGATCTACCTCCTCGGACCGGACCGCAAGACGATCTACTCCTTCTCGCTCTGGCCGGTCTTCCCCGACGAAACGAGCTGATGACGGCCAGCCGGCCAGACACAGTCCGGAAGACATGGGTGCGCTCCTCGTGCCCGCACGCGGCCAAAGGCCCTCCGGGCGGGCCAGGACTCGCCAACCCGACTACGGGTCGATGATCGTGGTGGTGTAGAGCACGGTGCCGTCCGGAGCGATGGCGAGCATGGTCGCCGAGGAGGAAGTGCTCGACTCCGGCTCGATGGCCAGTCCGTAGACAGTTCCGTCGGTGCCGACGGCGACCGACCAGAACTCCGCGCCCGCACGCTTCAGCTCGACCGGCCAGCCGGGACGCACCCGGCCGTCCGGGCCAACGGCGACGAGGCTCCCGCCGACTTTGGTGCTGCGGGCCTGCAGCGGGAGGTACAGGATGCTGCCGGGGCCGACCGCCGGGAGAGCCAGCGAGGGGCAGTACGCGTCCTCCTTGACGTATCGCTCATCGCGAAGGACGAGAGGTGCGGCCGGCCGGTACGGCCAGCCAGGCATCAGCTTGAGCGACGGGTCGACGGCCATGACGGCCGGGGTCGCCTCGCTGAAGATGAAGATCGTTCCGTCCGAGGCGACGAGCGGTGGCTTCGGCCATGGCGGACAGCCTCCCGCAGTGCCCCAATTCTCGTCCACGGTGACGATCGGGATCGCCGCCGAGCGGCCCCGGACGGCGTTGCCACCACGGTCGAAGACCAGGACTTGGCTTGTGCCGTTCGTGGGCGAGCCCACGATCACAGCGACCCGCCCACCCGGCCCGAAGGCAGGTCCCGACGCGAAGCCGTCGAATGTCACGGGCCATCCTGTTCGCATTCCGGAGAGGTCCACCGCCCAGATATTGCTCGCGTCGTCGCCTGTCACCCCATAGGCAACGCCGTCCGGACCGACCGCCCCGGCGCCCAGCTCAGGCACTCGAGTGCCGCTCGAGATCACGCCATCAGCGGCAACGGTCATGAGCCCGCCATCGGTCGTCGGCTGCCCCTCTTCGACTACGTCGCCGAGCGACCGTCTCGTGAAGAGCGTCAGGTCGTCGCCGACCATGCGTCCGGAGAAGAAGAAGCCTTCAACGGCCACGGGCCACCCCGTGATGAGCTTGCCGTTCGAATCGAAGGCGAAGGCGCTCACGGGGCTGAACATGTTCCCGTCGGGGTTCTCGAGGGTGCAGACGACACGGACCGAGCTGTCGGCCACCGGCAGCAGCAGCCCGCATTCGGTCGAGTCCTTGACCGCGATCGGCCACCCCGGACGCGGTCGCCCGCTGCTGTCAAGGAGCGCCAGGACCGAGCCACCGGGCCGTGGGATCGATACGAAGAGGGTCCCGCCCGGTCCCGGAACCATCAGGACCCGCTCCCCGATCTCTCGGGCAGATCCGTGGACCGGGAGCGTGGCCGACGCGGCTGACGGCGAAAGCGACGGCGACGCGGTCGAGGCGCCCGTCGGCTTCGGCGTCGCCGATGGCCCACTCGGAAGCGGGGTCGCGACGGCCGAGGGCACCGGGTTGATGGCCGGCGAGACATCCGGGATCCGAGCGTCCCTGAGCGCCGAGCCCACGACGAGCGCGATGCCGGCTGATGCGCTGAGCAGCAGCGCCGCCGCGGCGAGCAGCACGAAGCGATTCGGCCGGTGCGCCTTCCCGATGACACCGCGCACCCAGCCCGGCGGCGCGATCGGAGGAAGGGCCGCAAGGCGAGCGACGTCATGGTGGAAGGCGGCGAGTTCCGCTCGGCAGGCCGCGCACTCGCGGACGTGAGCTTCGAGGATGCCGCGGTCGGATGCGTCGAGCGGGAAGTCGACGGCGGTGGCGGCGAGCGTCAGGGCGTGTCGGTGGTCGATCATCGGGGGTCCTCGCGGAACTCTTCGCGCAGGCGCATGCGCGACCGGCACATCAGGGTCCGCGTCGCTGCCTCTGTCCGGCCGATCGTCACCGCGATCGTGGCCCCGTCGAAGCCCTGGGCGGCGAGGAGCAACGCCACCCGGGCGTCTGGGCCAAGGAGCCCGAGCGCCCGATCCAGATCGCTCCGACGCTCGCGTCGGAGCACCTCAGCGTCCGGCGAATCCGAGACGTCGTCCTGGTGTCTCGCCCGGAGCACTTGATCGACCCGGGCCGCGACCCGGAGGCGGCGGCCGCGACTCATCGCGAGGTTCGACGCCACGCGGTAGAGCCAGGCGCGCGGGTGGTCGGGCCAACGGCCTCCGCGTTCCTCCACGAGCAGCTTCGTGAATGCGTCGGCCAGGAGGTCCGCGGCGACGTCGCCATCGCGGACCGTCCGAACGAGGAAGCTGTGGACCTCGGTTGCATGTCGCTCGTACGCAGCGCCGGTCTGGGCTCCAGCCACGCCGACGCGGAGCGGTGCGTGCAGCCCGGGAACGGTGGAGGTGGAGGTCGTTTCCACGTCGGCGTTCGGATCCATCAATGGGTGAGACGAGCGGCGCTCGCGGTTGTTTCCGGGGTGCGGTCCGCTCCTCCGGAGCGAGGAATCACAGGAGCTTGTGAGATCTCATGGAAAGGCAGTGGCGTGGGCTCTATGCCTTCTCGCGAGTCTGATACTCCACCCATGCCGCATGCGCCTCATCGGGCGTCAGCGCTCGCACCTCTGCCTCCGACAGGCCCACCGTGAAGATGAGGCGCTGAACAAGCCAGCCAGGAGCGGTACGAGGGGCCATCCTCGGTCGGTGCAGGCTGCTTCCGGTTGCCCCCGGCCGACTGCCCAGAACCGATCCTCATCGACGCCCAGCTGGTCACGGAGGATGTGGGCAAGAAGGGCAGGACCGATCTCGTCCCGGACCGCGTGGGACACCTTCGTTCGCAGGACCGTGCCGTCAGGCTGTTCCTTGGCATACCGCCAGTGATCGCCGACCCGCTGCTTGCCACGCGCCAGGTTGAGCTCTTCGGTCCAACCGTCTCGCTCAACGTAGGTCTTGAGATCCCCGAACGTCGCCAAGCTATGCGGACACAGCAGCCAGCGCAAACGCTGGTCTCTCGTTCTTCCGACGGCTCCGCAAAGAGGATGGCCTCCCGTTCGGCCTCGTCCGAGGCAATCAGACGGAAGATCCACGGAAGGCGCAACACCATGTTCGCCGCGCTTCGAACTCGCTCGTCGTGCTCGAGGACGGCGAGGAGCTGGTCAACCTCCTCGATCAGGTCTTCCTTGGCGGCGACAAACGACTCGCCCCTGCCCCAGATCGCCAGTTCTGGCAACCAGATCGCGGTCGCGCCTTCCTCGAACAGAACCTCGGGGTGAAACTCGTATTGACTCAAGAGCGCCTTGAAGTCTTCCTCAGAGAGCAGCACAGCAGGGTCGCTTCGCCGGCGAGTGATCCTCGTCGGGAGATGCGCCAGCGCGTGGTCATGGAGGTCTGCAAGGTCCGAACGCGCCCGGGAGTACTGAACCTCATTCATGGGTGGACGATAGCTTGCCACAAGTCGAGTTGTCAACTTGTACTAGTAGTACCATTGGCACCACCAACCCGGGTGAAGCGGCCGGCATGAACGCGCCTGGCCGGCTCACGTCCACGTGATCGAGGCGAGATTCAGCGGCGCCGTCACGCCCTTGACCCGAGCCTCACGGGCGTCGGCCGTGGGGACGTCGCCAGCCTCGACCAGCGTCTCGTCGGTCGCCAGGATCTCCCCTCCCCCGGCGAGTGCGGCGACGCGGGCCGCGACGTGGACGCCCATCCCGCTGTAGTCGGTTCCCCGCCGGTTCGCCTCGGCGCTGTGGACGCCGATCCTGACCGAGGGCGCGAAACCGGTGCTGTCGCGGTGGTCGCGCAGGGCGCGCTGGATCGAGACCGCGCAGTCGATCCCTTGCCGCGCGGAGTCGAAGGCGACGAAGAAGCCGTCGCCGGTCGAGTTGACGATCTCCCCTCCCGCATTCGCCACGAGGCCCCGGAGCAGGTCATCGTGCCAGCGGAGGACGCGCTCCCAGGCCTCGTTGCCGAGGGCCTCCGCCAGGTTCGTGGAGCCGACGATGTCGGTGAACATGAACGTCCTGCGGGTCTGGACCGGGCCGCTCCGGCGGTCCTCGGCATCCCGGAGCTCGCGCTCCGCAGTGGAGGCGTCCAGGCGTGCTCCGAGTCGTTGGAACTCGTCGAGCGCCGCGTGCTGCTCCAGGTCGGCACCCTCGTCGTCGTCGAGCCCGCGGAGCGCCCTCGACAGGACCGCCCGCGCCCGGGCGACCTCGTACGGGGCGCCGACCTCGCGCCAGCCCCGGACCGCGGCGCGGAGCTCGCGGACCGCACCGGCCGCATCACCCTCCGCCAGGAGCACGCGGCCAAGCGCCACCTGCCGGCCAGCTTCGAGTGCCGGCGACGGATAGCCCGAGACGATCCCGGCGAGCTCATCGGCCGCCGCCCGTGCCCGCGGCACGTCGCCGCCCGCGATCGCGATCTCGACCTGTGCCGGGAGGAGACGCGCGCGGGCCCACTGGTCCCAGGTCGCCTCGGCGACCGCGGCGTTGATCGCGGCGGCGGCAGCCTTGACCTTGCCTTCGGCGAGCCGGATCAGGGCCAGCGCCGGCTGGGGCGAGCGGCCGCGAGCGTGCGCCTCCCGGAGCGCCGCCTCGGCACCCTCGAAGTCGCCCATCAACCGCCGGATGTCGCCGATCGCGTAGTAGCCGTCCGCCTGCGGTGGGGCGGCGTTGTAGGCGTCCAGCTCGCTCGTCGCCCGCCGGAGCTCCTGCTCGGCCTGTTCCCAGGCGCCGCCGACGGCCGTCACCTCCGCGCGATGGATGCGGCACACGCCGGGAAAGCCGGACAGCGACTGCCGGTCACAGTATTTCTGGGTCGCCTCGATCCACTCGCTCGCCCGGTGGTAGTCGGTCAGATCGCGGCAGGCGGAGATCATGCGACACGCGGTCACCCCCGTCGTGAACGGCGACAGCTCGCCATTGACCGCGGCGAACGAGGCCTCCTCCATCAGGGCGAGTCCCGCCGGCGTCGAGCCGGTCGCGATCTTCAGCGCACCGAGATTGGTCAGCGCGTGCGCCTTCAGGTCGGCATCGGCGGCGCCGTTTCCGATCTCGACGGCCAGCTCGGCGAGGGCCAGGGCCGTCGCCATGTCGCCGCCCGCTCCGGCCGCCTCGCTCCGGATGAGCGCCAGGTAGCCGTGCGCGTATGTCTCGCCCTCGGCGCCGAGGATTCGTTCGGCCCGCCGGATCCAGGCTGACGCGATCGAGGGCTTGCCGGTATAGCCGTATTCGCGAGCGATGTCGAGAGCGACGTAGGCGGCGCGGAGGTCGTTGCCCTCGGCCTGGTGGGCCCTGAAGGCGCGCTCCTTGACGTCCAGCTCGAGGTCGGCGCGGGCGGCGAAGAACGAGGCGAGCGCGAGCGCCTCGAGGTCCGCCCCAGACAGCGTGCCCTCGCGATCCGCCTGCGACAGCAGCTCGAAGGCCTCCGGCCATGCATGGCGGGCGAGCGCGTCTCGGCCCGCCTGCAGTGGATCCGCGGGCGCCGCGGAGGTCGGGGACGTGCCCTCGCTCATGGGGCGATTGTGACACGCCCGCCAAGACCCGCCGAAGCGACGGCGCGCCGGCCGACGCTGTCGCCGGTCGTCATCGTCAGCTCGGGCGGCGCGCTTCGATGACCGTCGTCGGAGTGTTGTGGACCGCCGGGATCGTGCCGAGGCGGCCGGCCTGGTAGTCGGCCATCGCCTGGAGGACCTCCTCGCGCGTGTTCATCACGAACGGGCCCATCCAGGCGACCGGCTCGCGGATCGGGCGGCCGCCGAGGACGAGCACGTCGAGGTTCGGGGTCCGGCTCTCCTGGACCGTCGAGGCCGCGACGGTGACGGCATTGCCCGGCGCCGAAGACGGCCAGCTGGCCGGTCTGGATCGGCCGGCCCTCGACGCCCACGGTGCCCTGCCCGGCGAGGACGTAGACGAGGGCGTTGTAGTCGGCCCGCCACGGCAGCGCCAGCCGCGCGCCCGGGCTGAGCGTCGCGTGGACGAGGGTCATCGGCGTGTAGGTCGAGCCGGGGCCGGCGTGGCCGGCGACGTCGCCGGCGATGACCCGGACGAGGGCGCCGCCGTCCGGCGACGAGAGCGAGGGCGACCTCGCCTGCGCGCGGATGTCCTGGTAGCGCGGCGCGGCCCACTTCTGGGCGCGCCGGCAGGTTCACCCAGAGCTGGAGCCCGTGGAACAGGCCGCCGCTGGCGACGAGCGCACTCCGGCGGCTTCTCGATGTGGAGGATCCCGGCGCCGGCGGTCATCCACTGGGTGTCGCCGTTGGTGATGACGCCGCCGCCGCCGTTGGAGTCGCTGGTGCTCGAACATGCCGTCGATCATGTAGGTGACGGTCTCGAAGCCGCGGTGCGGGTGCCAGGGCGTGCCCTTCGGCTCGCCCGGCGCGTACTCCACCTCGCCCATCTGGTCGAGATGGATGAACGGGTCGAGGTCGGCCAGGTCGACGCCGGCGAAGGCGCGGCGGACCGGGAAGCCCTCCCCCTCGAACCCGCGGGGCGCGCTCGTGACGCTGCGCACGGGGCGCTGCGCGGACGACCGTGGGATCGGGCTCCGGGATGCGGGGCAGGACGGTGATGTCATCGACGACGACGGCGGGCATGTGGGACTCCTCTTGTCCGCCCGACCATAGCATGACGATGGTTGCGTGGGCAACTACGTGTCGAGCGAGCTCACGCGGAGAAGGAGACGAACCGCCCGTCTGCTGCCCGGACGATGGGCACCGCGCACAGGATCGCCGTTCGGGCGATCGGACCGTAGACGTGCGGGTAGATCCCGGACGGATCGTCGAAGCGCCAGGGGGCGCCAATGGCGTCAAGGTCGACGGTGAGGACGAGGAAGTCGCGCGGGTCGTCGCGATAGTGGCGGTTCGCGGTGGCGATCATCGCCTCGGCGCCGTCCGTGCAGTGGATGAAGCCTTCCGAGGCCAGGCTGGCGCCCGCGTAGGGCTCTGACGCGTCGCTCGCGGCCCAGATCTCGACGGGGACGAGGTGGAAGGTCGTACGGGCCATTCCGGGGCCTCAGGCGGGATCGAGGCGGCCGACGGCCTTCCAGCGCCGGTCCATGCGCAGCTGGATCACGGTCGGCAGATCGGCCGCGAGCGCATCGCGGAGGGCCGGCTCGAAGCCGGCGTCGTCGTCGACCCGGATCCCGCGGGCCCCGAGGCCACGGGCGACCGCCACGAAGTCGATCGGCCCGAGCTCGGTCGCTTCGCCCACTCCGATGCCCCGTCGCTCCTGGTGGACGCCGATCGTGCCGTAGCGCTGGTTGTCGAAGACGAGCGCGACGACCTTCACGCGCTCGCGGACGGCGGTCTCGAGCTCGTTCATCGTCATCGCGAAGCCGCCGTCGCCGGCCAGCGCGACGACGGGCCGGCCAGGGTGCTCCAGCGCCGCCGCGATCGCCGCCGGGAGCCCGTAGCCCATCGCCCCCGAGGTCGGGCCCAGGAAGGTTCCCGGCCGGCGGAACCGGTAGCCGCGGGCGGCCCAGCCGGCGAAGTTCCCGGCATCGGTGGTCAGGATCGCCTGGGGCGGCAGGACCTCGTTGAGCGTCGCGACGACCCGGCCGGGATGGACTCCGGGGCCGTCCCAGGGCGTCTCGTCGACCCGCGAGGCCAGCTCCCAGGCCACCCGGTCCGCCTCGTTCGCGGCTCGGCGCGCGTCGAGCGGCTCGGCGGCCAGGACGCCGCCCGAGACCCGCCGTCGGGCGACGCGCAGGAACGTCCGCGCGTCGGCGGTCACGGCCAGGGTTGGCGCGGGGAGGCCGGCATGGACGACCCGCGGCTCGAGGTCCACGTGGGCCCACGGGATGCCCCGGCGCGGCACGGCGTACTCGAACGAGGCGACCTCGTTGAGCCGGCAGCCCAGGACCACGATCACGTCCGCGGCGTCGAGCCGGGCCTGGACGCTGTCGGGCGCGCCGTAGCCGGTCATCCCGAGGTAGAGGCGGTGGTCGTTGGGGAAGACGTCGCCGCGACGCCACGAGGCGATCACCGGCACCTCGAGCAACTCGGCCAGCCGGATGAGGTCCGCGGTCCCGCGCGACCGGAGGACACCGGCGCCGGCCAGGATCACCGGACGTCGCGCCCCGGCGAGGAGCTGGAGGACGGCCCGCACGTCATCGGGTTCCGGCTCCACCCGGGTGGGACGGAACGGGGCCGGCTCGATCGGCGCGCCGCCGACCTGCTCGTCGAGGAGATCCTCCGGGACCGCCACGAGGACCGGTCCCGGCCGGCCGGCGACGGCATGGCGGACCGCCTCCCCGATGAGCGGCTCGACCCGCGACGGCGCATCGATCTCGACGGTCCACTTCGCGAGGCGACCGACCGACCCGACGAGATCGGCCTCCTGGAACGCCTCGCGGCCGCGCAACGGGCGCGGGACGTTACCGATCAGCGCGAACATCGGGGTCGAATTCGGCGCGGGCGGTATGGATCCCGATCGCGAGATTGGCCGCTCCGACGGCACGGGTCGCGAGACAGGCGGCCGGGCGGCCGGTCAGCTGGCCATGGGCCTCGGCCATGAACGCGGCGCCGCCTTCGTGGCGCGTGGCGACGATCCGGATGCCAGCCGCGGTCAGCCCATCGAGGAGCCCGAGGAAACTCTCCCCGGGAACCGTGAAGGCGATGGTCACGCCCGCGGCGCGGAGCGCCTCGGCGATGACCCGGCCGGCCGTGCGCGGCTCCACGGGCGCGTCCGGCTCGATGGGCGCCTCGGCCACCGCGGGTTCGGTCGCCGCCAGAGCGGCCTCAGGCTCGACGGCCGCTTCGACAGGCTTGTGCTCGGTCGCCTCCGCGTCGGCCTCGGGCTCGGTGAGCGCTTCGGCCGCGACCGGCTCGATCGGCTCCTCAGTCGCCGCGGGCTCGGTCGCCTCCACGGCGGCCACGGGCTCGACGGGCGCCTCGACAGGCTCGACAGCCTTCTCCTCGACCGGAGCCCCCTCCCCCGCCGGGAGCTCGGAAACGCTAACGGTAGTTCTCGAACTGGAGTGGGACCGGCTCGTCCAGCTCGCGCAGCCGGGCGATGACCCGTTGCAGGTCATCCTTGTTCTTCCCGGAGACGCGCACGGCCTCGCCCTGGATCTGGGCCTTGCACTTGGGGAACTCGTCCCGGATGAGCTTCGAGATCCGCTTGGCGACCTCCTCCGGGAGCCCCCGCCGCAGCTTGATCTCCTGGCGAACCTTGTTTCCGCCCGCGGGCTCGACCTTGCCCCAGTCGAAGATCTTCAGGGACAGGCTGCGCCGGATCGCCTTGGACTCGATGAGGTCCTTGATGGCGGTCGCCCGGAACTCGTCGTCCGTGACCAGGACGAGCTCCGTCTTCGCCTGCTCGAGCTCCACGTGGGCGCCCTTGAAGTCGAACCGCTGTCCGATCTCCCGGCGCACCTGGTCGAGGGCGTTGCGGAGCTCCTGCTCGTCGAAGTCACTCACCACGTCGAACGAGACGTCGCCGGCCAACCGACCCTCCTGTCGCGCTGCTCGAGTTGCGGACGCCCATGGTACCGCGCCCCTGCCCGGCCCGGGCCGGCCGGCTCCGATACCATCCTGCCATGCGCGTGACCTTCCTCGGCCAGGCCGGCCTGTACCTCGAGACCCGGGCCGGCAGCATCCTGTGCGACCCGTGGTTCAATCCCGCCTACTTCGGCTCGTGGTTCCCGTTCCCGGCCAACGACGGGATCGACCCGCGGACGATCGGCAGCCCGGACTACCTGTACATCAGCCATCTCCACCACGACCACTTCGATGCCGACTGGCTGCGCGAGCAGTGCTCGAAGGACGCGACGGTCATCCTGCCCGACTACCCCGTCGACGACCTGCGCCACGAGCTCCACCGGCTCGGCTTCCGGCGGTTCATCGAGACGGCCGACTGCGAGCCGTTCGACCTGGGCAATGGCCTGCGGATCATGGTCATGGCCCTCGACGCGCCGACCGACGGGCCGCTGGGCGACTCCGCCCTGCTCCTCGACGACGGCGCGGTCCGGGTCCTGAACATGAACGACTCGCGCCCGACGGACCCGGACAGGCTGCTGGCCTTCGGGCCGATCGACCTGCTCTTCCTGCAGTTCTCCGGCGCGATCTGGTACCCGATGGTCTACGAGTTCCCGCCCCGGGCGAAGGAGACGCTGGCCCACAAGAAGCGGGTCGTCCAGCTCGCCCGGAGCCAGCGCTACATCGAGATCCTGGCACCCTCGTTCGTCGTCCCGAGCGCCGGGCCGCCGTGCTTCCTCGACGACGACCTGTTCGCCCAGAATGACCTCCACCGCGATCCCGCGAACATCTTCCCGGACCAGACGGTCTTCCTCGAGCACCTCGTCGCCCAGGGCGTCGGTGGCGGGCGACTGATGCTCCCGGGCTCGAGCGGCGAGCTCCGGCCGGGCAGCTTCGACGTCGCCCACCCGCTCGCCGACGACGATGTCCGCCGCATCTTCGAGGACCGCGAGACCTACCTCGTCGAGTACCGGGACCGAATGCGGCCGCTCCTCGCGGCGGAGCACGCCCGCTGGCTGGGCGAGCCCGGCGCCGAGCCGCTCGACCTCCTGGCCGAGATCAAGGCCTGGTTCGAGCCGCTGATGGGCTTCGGCGAGCAGATCTGCGTGGGAATCGGGGCGCCGGTCCTGCTCGATCTCGGGAACGAGGGGATCATCCTCGACTTCGTCGACCAGAAGGTCCGGCGGTGGGACGGCGAGGAGGCCTGCCGCTACGTGTTCAGGCTGGCCCGGCCGCTGGTCGAGACGCTCGTGCGCGACCACGAGGTCGACTGGGTCAACTCGCTGTTCCTGTCGCTGCGCTTCAGCGCCACCCGGAAGGGCCCGTACAACGAGTTTGTGTACACCTGGTTCAAGTGCCTCGACCTCGAGCGGCTCCAGTACGCCGAGGGGTACTACGCCGAGAAGGCGAAGAGCGAGGGCACGTTCGTCATCGATGGCTGGGAGGTCCAGCGGCGCTGCCCGCACATGAAGGCGGACCTGACCCGCTTCGCGACGACCGACGGAACGATCCTCACCTGCGCCCTCCATGGCTGGCAGTACGAGCTCGACGGCGGGCGCTGCCTCACCTCCGAGGGCCACCAGCTGAGCGCCCGGAGGCTGACCGAGGACGAGCTCGCGGCGCTGGCCGCGGCGGCCGAGGCGGCGGGCGCAACCGTGGCGGTCGGCGCGACCGCCGACTGACCGCCCGGCCTACGCCCGCGCCCGGAGGGCCTCGACCAGGCGCTCGGCGACCACGTGGGAGCGGCCGCCACCCATGACCAGCACGACGTCTCCGGGCTCCACCTCAGCCGCCAGGGCGTCGGCGGTCGCCTCGACGGAACCCGGCGCCAGAGCGGGCGTGCCACGCCGCTCCACGGCCCGCGCGAGGTCAGCGGCGGAGACGATCGTCGTGTCCGGGTCGCGGACGGCGAAGATGTCGGTAATCGCGACCCGGTCCGCCCGGGCCAGGACGTCGGCGAACCGCTCGATCATGGCCGCGGTCCGGTGGTAGGTCAGCGGCTCGTAGACGGCCCACAGGCGTCGCCCCGGGTAGCGCAGCGCGACCGCGTCGAGCGTCGCGGCGATCGCGGTCGGGTGGTGGCCGTAGTCGTCGAGGACGACGACCCCGCCGACGTCGCCCTTCAGCTCGAACCGCCGGCCGACGCCGCCGAACGTTGCCAGGCCGTCGAGGATCGCGCCGGGATCGACGCCGTAGGCGAGCGCGCCCCCGGCCGCTCCCAGCCCGTCGTCCGCGTTGTGCCGGCCGACCAGGCGCAGGTGGGCGGTCTCGCCGTCGCGTGAGGGCAGGCCGTGGAGGGTCAGGCGGGCCGCCCCGTCCGGATCGACCGAGTAGCGCCCGACGAGTGCCGCAGCCGGCCCCAGCGCCGTCCGGTACGTCGCCGCGAGTGCGGCCCGGCGGGCCTCGGCGGCCGCGGCGTCCCCGTCGATGACACTGGTCGCGAGGAGGCGACCCGGCCAGTCCGACAGCCGGGGAAGGAGCTCGGCGACGCCGGCGTCGCCGGCGTTCGCGACGAGCGTCGGCGGAGCCACTCCCCCATCGCCCTCGACGGCGCCCCGGAACTGGCGGATCCAGGCCTCGAACGTCGCGACGACCTCGTCCCGGCTGGCGAACACATCCGGATGATCCCAGTCCGCGTTGAGCAGGACGCCGACGTCGGGCCGGTACGGGTCGAAGTTGCCGGCGTACTCGTCCGCCTCGACGACGTTCGCCCTCCCCTGCCCCAGCCGGACAACCGACGGTGTTCCGCCGGTCAGCTCCGCCGGCATGATCGCCCCGACGAAGGCCGACGGATCGAGCCCCGCCCGGACGAGGAGGTGGACGAGCCAGCCCGTCGTGGTCGACTTGCCGTGCGTGCCGGCCACCGCGAGGAGGTCCCCGCCGCGGGTCGCGATCGCGTCGGCGATGAGCTGCTGGCAGCTGGTCGCGGGGATGCCGGCGGCATGGGCGGCCGCGAGCTCCGGGTGGTCCGGAGCCACCGAGGTGAGCGCCTTCGAGACGGCGATCCGGTCCACCATCGGGCGTCCCTCGACCGCCACGTGGGCCGGGTCGTGGTGCCAGGTGATCGGGATCCCGGCCGCCTCCACCGCCGCGCTGTAGCGGGTCGGCTCGCCGGCGTCGCAACCGCTGGCGGTGGCGCCGGCCGCGGTGGCGAGCAGGAGCGAGGCCGAGGCCGCCGAGCCAGCCGCGCCCAGGACGTGGACGCGCTCCCCGGCCGGGATCGGGCGGGGAGGGCGGGCGGGCTCCAGGCCGCGGGCGATCTCCTCGGCGGTTCGGGTCATCCGGCCTCGCCCGGGCTCAACGGGGGCCGGCGGTCGCGGGCACGAGCGCCTCTGCGGCGGAGAGCAGGAGCTCGAGGGCGGCGCGCGCGCTGTCGCGCTTGTTGGCGGCCCGATCTCCGGCCCAGGCGAACCGGCGGACCTCGATCCCCGCCGGTCCCGCGACGGCCACGTAGGTCAGCCCGACCGGCTTCGCCGGCGTGCCGCCGTGCGGGCCGGCGATCCCGGTGACCGCGATGGCGAGATCCGCGCCGAGGCGCTCCCGGGCCCCGACGGCCATCGCTCGCGCGACGTGGACGCTCACCGCTCCGTGGGCCGCGATCAGCTCGGCCGGGACGCCGAGCAGGCGTTCCTTCACCTGGTCGGCGTAGGCGATGATGCCGCCGAGCAGGTAGCCGCTCGATCCCGGGACGTCGGTGATCGCGTCGGTGACGAGGCCGCCCGTGCACGACTCGGCGGTCGCGACCGTCAGGCCGCGCTGGAGGCAGACCCCCTGGAGACGCTCCGCGAGGTCGCGCAGCTCATCCATGTCGACCCTCCGATCCCGCTCAGCGATGGTTCGTCTGACGCGGCTTGGCCGGGGGCGCGAACAGCCACGTCTCCGGCGCCCCGGGCTTGCCCAGGCGACCGAGCCTCGTCCCGTTCAGGGTGAAGTACGTGACGCCAGATGATCCCGTGAAGACCTCGACCGAATCCTTCCCGCTGAAGGTGATCGTCTTGCCGTCTTTGTACAGCTTGCCGGCCCCGACCCGCGGGTCGAGCTGGCCGTCCACCCAGACCTTCATCCAGGCCGGGCCGCCCTTGACCGCCACGACGAGGTTCACGCCCTTGTAGCGGACGATGACGGTCCTCGTGAGCGAGACGGTCTTGCCCTCCGCGCTCGACGCGGTGATCGTCAGCGTCCAGCTCCCGGCGGTCAGCTCGACCGGCACGCTGAACGTGCCGTCCGCGGCGACGTCGACGGTCTGGGGGGCCGGCGGCGCGGGCGTCGGGGCGGGCTTCGTGCCGGAGGACGGGGTCGGCGCGCTGAACGCCGCGCCGACGGTGACCGTCTTCGCGTTCGTCGCCGAGCCCTGGACGGGGATGCCGCCGTTCTCGAACGTCGCCCCGTCGGCCGGCTGATCCACGGTCAGGCCGGGGGCGAGGACCTCCGAGAACGGGACGGTGATGACGACGGGCGTCTCGGCGCTGGTCTTGCCCGTGTCCGGGTCCGTGGCGCTGATGCTGAACTGGTTCCTGCCCCGGCGAAGCTCGACCTCCGCCGACCACGTTCCCCCGGGGCCGGCGGTGACCCGGATGGGCTGCTCCCGTCCGGCGACCGCGACCGACACGAGCGCGCCGGGCTGGGAGGTGCCCCGCAGCGTGTAGCTGGTCGCGGTCTCGTCGACCGAGGAGACCGCCGTCGACGGATCGGTGACCGCGATCTCCGGCGGCTGTGAGAAGCGCAGGAGCTGGAAGGCGAGGTAGCCCACGAACAGGAGGATCCCGATCGTGAGGACCGCCGCGACGAGCACCCCGATCGAGAACGTGAACCCATGGCGGGGGGCCGTGATCGGCCGTGGGACGACGATCGCGGGCTCGCTCTGGGCGCCGTTGTCGCCGCGCTCCTGGCGCCACTGGAGGAGGATCTCGTCCGGATCCAGGCCCAGGTAGAGGGCGTAGTTGCGCAGGAAGCCCTTGGTATACACGGCTCCGGGGAGCTCCCGGTAGTCGCCGCGCTCCAGGGCGGCGAGGTAGCGAGCGCGGATCTTGGTGTCGCGCTCCGCCCGGTACAGATCGACGCCCTTCTGCTCGCGCGCGGCGAGGAGCCGCTCCGGCAGGCTGGTCGGCGGCTCGGCGGCGATCGGGGAGCGGTCGCTGAAGCCGGACCGCCCTCGTTCGGCGCGGCGCCGTGCCTCTTCTCGGGTCGTCATCTGGTGAGCTGCGTCCTGGTCGTGCGGGCGGCAGGCGATGCGGCCGGGGTCGCGGTCCGGAGGTCGGAAGGATACCCTCTCGTGTCGAACCCATTCGGCAACCGATCAGTTGCCCGGGTCGTCGATGTCGTCGAGACTTCGGAGCCAGTTGTCGGGACCGTAGACGATCCGCGGCGCGGCCGGGTTGCGCGGGTCCTGCGGCCCGATCACCCCGTAGCGTTCCAGCTCGTCCATCAGCCGGCTCGCCCGCGAGAAGCCAACCTTGAGCTTCGTCTGGAGGCTCGACGTGCTCGCCCTGCCGCTCGAGGTGACCAGCTCAGCGGCGCGCACGACCAAGTCGTCCTCGGCCATCCTGGCCAGCCAGGTGAACTGGCCGCCGTTGGCGCCGTCCTCGCCGTCGACGAATGCGAAGAGCGCCGGGTCGTAGTACGGCTCGGGGGCCTGGCGCTTCCAGTGGTCGACGACCGCGCTGACCTCCTTGTCACTCACGAAGACGCCCTGCATCCGGACCGGCCTCGGCAGGTCGACCGGCTGGTAGAGCATGTCGCCCCGGCCGATGAGGTCCTCCGCGCCGGGCTGGTCCAGGACCGTCCGGCTGTCGACCATCGAAGCCATCGCAAAGGCGATCCGGCTGGGCACGTTGGCCTTGATCAGGCCGGTCACGACGTTGACGCTCGGGCGCTGCGTGGCGAGCACGAGGTGGATCCCGACCGCCCGCGCCTTCTGGGCGATCTTCACGATCGGATCCTCGACCTTGCGGCCCTCGCGCATGATCAGGTCGGCCAGCTCGTCGATGATCAGCACGACGTACGGGAGATGCTCGTCGGGACCCACCTTCTCGTTGTAGGCGCCGATGTTCCGGACGGTGTGTGAGGCGAGGAGCTTGTAGCGCTCCTCCATCTGGTGGACGGCCCAGTTCAGGGCGGCCTTCGCCTCGTGCGGCTCGACGATGACGTGCTGGAGCAGGTGCGGCAACCCGTCGTACGGGGCGAGCTCGACCCGCTTGAGGTCGACCAGGATGAGCCGGACCTCGTCGGGGCGGGCGTGCATCAGGATGCTCGTGATGAGCGCGTTCACGCAGACGCTCTTGCCCGATCCGGTGGCCCCGGCGACGAGGAGGTGGGGCATCTTGGCCAGGTCCACGGCGTAGGCCTTGCCGGACACGTCGCGCCCGAGCGCAAAGGTCAGCCGGCTCGTGGCGGCGACCATCTGGGTGTCGTCCACCAGGGCGCGGAAGCCGACGGTCTCGCTCTTCACGTTGGGGATCTCGATGCCCACCGTGTCCTTGCCCGGGATCGGCGCCTCGATCCGGATCGAGCGCGCCATGAGCGCCATCGCCAGGTCGTCCGCGAGGCCCTCGATCCGCGAGATCTTCACGCGGGCGTCCGGCCTGACCTCGTACTGGGTCACCACGGGCCCGCTGTTCACGGCGACGACCTTCGCCTCGATCCCGAAGCTGCGCAGCTTCTTCTCGATATCGGTGATGTTCTCCTGGTGGTCCATTTCCCCGCCATGGGTCGCCACTGCGCGCTGCTCGAGCATGGCGGGCGTAGGGAGCTCCCAGGTCACGTCGCGGACGTCGACGGGGGGTCCCATCTCGGACGGAAGGCCGGCCGAGACGCCATCCGACCCCGGGAGTCCCGTACCGGGGCCGCCTCCGGCCGATCCTGCGAGACCCGGGCGAGCCGCACCACCGGCCGGGACGCGGAGTCCCTGGTCGCCGCCCTCTCGGGCGGACCAGATCGTCTGGCTCATCGGGGCCGGGCTGGGAGCGCGGGAGCTCGGGCGGGCCGCTTCCGATCCCTCGTCGGGCGGCCGCCGCGCGGGCGAGGCCTGGACCGCTCTCGACGCCGACTCCTCGCCCGTGTCGTTCGGCGCCAGGGTGCCGCCGACCGCGCGGGCACCGCGGCCAAGGTGTGCCAGGAGCCACTGGACCGGCCGATCGGCGGCGAACAGAAGACCGCCGACGGTGACCCCCGCGAGGGCGATGACCGCGCCGGGCTGGGTCAGGAGGCGGGACAGCACGTCCCCGATGGCCCGGCCCAGTCGCCCGCCGTTGGCCACCTGCGCCGCCTCGATCATGCCCAGGAACGCGAGCAGCGAGATGAAGATGGCGATCGAGCCGGCGACCCATCGGCCGCGCCCGATCCGGTCCTGCTGGATGTACAGGCCGGTGCCGACCAGGACGAACGGCAGGAGCCAGCGGCCGGTCCCGAACCAGGGAGCCACCGCGTTGCGCCACCAGTCGGTCAGCCGTCCCTCGCCGGGGAGCATCAGGGCGATGAGCGTGATCGCGCCGACCACCAGGATCCCGATGCCGACCAGCGATCGGGTGACGTCCGGGCTGATCCGCGGGCCGCGCGGCGCGCTCGTCCGGCGCCGGGTCGGGCCGCCAGAGCCGCCCGTCGCTCGCCGCGGACTCGCCGTTCGGCGCCGTGTCGCCACGCTCAGACCTCGACGACGACCGGGAAGACCATCGGGCGTCGCTTCGTCTGCTCGTAGAGATAGCGCGAGACCCCGTCCTTGATCTGCACCTTGAGCAGGCCGATCTCGCTGATGTGGTCGCCCGGGGTGCGGATCGAGCCGATGATCCGCTCGATCGCCCCGTCCATCATGGGGTCGCGCTCGTTCTCGCGGACGAAGCCGCGAGTGATGATCTCCGGCCGCCCGATCAGCGTCCCGGTCTGCTTGTCGACGGTCACGACGATCATGAACATCCCGTCGTTGGCGAGAGCCCGGCGGTCGCGCAGGACGACCTCGCCGACCTCTCCGACGGACAGCCCGTCGACGAAGACGTAGCCGGCCGGGACCGGCTGCCCACGCCGCGCTGAGCCATCCTCGTCGATCTCGATGGGAATCCCGTTCTCGATGATGAACACGTTCTCCGGGGCGACGCCGGTCTCGATCGCAAGACGACCGTGCTGGACCTGCATCCGGAACTCGCCGTGCATCGGGATGAAGTACTTCGGCTTGGTCAGGCCGAGCATGAGCTTGAGCTCTTCCTGGCTGGCGTGGCCGGACACATGGGCCCGCTTGATCGTGTGGTAGAAGACGTTGGCACCCGCCTTGAACAGGTTGTCGATCGTCCGGCTGACGTATTCCTCGTTGCCCGGGATCGGGCTGGCGCTGACGATGACCGTGTCGCCCGGCTGGATCTCGACGTACCGGTGATCCCGGTTGGCCATCCGGGCGAGGCCGGCCATCGGCTCCCCCTGGGCACCCGTCGTGCAGATGACCAGCTTGTTCGCGGCGACCGCGCCGATCTTGTCCTTGGCGACCATCCGGCCCGGGCTGTGGGTGAGGTAGCCGAGGTCGGTCGCGATCCTGAAGTTCTGCTCCATGGACCGACCGATGACGGCCACCTGGCGGTCGAACGAGGCGGCCGCGTCAAGGACCTGCTGGACGCGGGCGATGTTGCTGGCGAAGGTTGCCACGATCACCCGGCCGTCGAGCGGCTCCATGATCTCGCGGAACGCCTCGCCGACCGTCCGCTCCGACGGCGTGTAGCCCGGGTTCTCGGCCCGGGTCGAGTCCGACAGGAGGGCGATCACGCCCTCCTCGCCGACCTTCGCGAGGATGTGGAAGTCGGACAGCTTGCCGTCGACGGGAGTGTGGTCGAACTTGAAATCGCCGGTATGGACGACGTTCCCGACCGGCGTCCGCAGGACGATCCCCATCGCGTCCGGGATGGAGTGCCCGACCCGGAACGGAAGGACGCCGAACGGACCGATCTGGATCTCGTCTCCCGGATCGAGCGCGCGGAGCGGGTTGTTGTGAAGCTTGTGCTCCTTGACCTTGTTCCCGAGCAGGCCCCGCGCCAGGGTCGAGGCGTATACCGGGACGCCCGGGAACTCCGGGAGGATGTACGGCAGCCCGCCGACGTGATCCTCGTGGGCATGGGTGATGAGGAACGCCCGGACGTTCTTCCGGCGCTCCTTGAGGTAGCTGATGTCCGGGATGACGAGGTCGATCCCGAACATCTCCTCGTCGGGGAACATCAGCCCGCAGTCGATCACGACGATGTCGTCGCCGTACTCGAAGACGTACATGTTCTTGCCGATCTCGCCCACCCCGCCGAGCGGGATGATCCGAAGCGGGAGGTTGGTGGACGTCATCTGGTCCTTCGTTTCTGCGCGTCGTGCGCGCATGGGTTCAGAAGAGGGTCATCTGGTCGGCGTCGGGTTCCAGCGCCGGGGTCGTGACTGCCGGCGGACGGCTCGCCGACATGGCATTCGAGCCTGACGGAGGCTCGGGGGCGGGCGCTTCGTCGAACTCGCCGCGGCGACGACGCGCGGCGAGCAGCGCACCAGGCAGCCCCTGGATGTCCTTGAGCAGCGTCTGCCGGTTCGAGCCGTCGTACAGGGCGAACGCCGGGTGGTACATCGCGAACGCGAGCGCGTCCCGGGCGCCGGCCACCGGATCGACGGGCCTGGTCGTCCCGTGGACGCGCCCGATCCGCTCGCCCGGCATGAACACGCCGAGCGAGTGCTTCCCGACCGTGACGACGACCGCGGGGTCGAGGACCGCGAGCTGACGTCGGAGGAAGGGCGCGCAGGCCTCGACCTCGTCGAGCTGCGGGTCGCGGTTGCCGGGTGGCCAGCACTTCACGACGTTGGTGATGAAGACTTCCTCCCGGCGCCAGCCGATCGACTCGATCAGCTCGGTGAGCAGGCGGCCGGAGGCGCCGACGAACGGGCGGCCGGCCAGGTTCTCGTCGCGTCCCGGGCCCTCGCCGATGAAGACCACCTCCGTCTCCGGGTTCCCCTCCCCCGGCACCGCCTTGGCCCGTCCTTCGTGAAGGCGGCAGCGCGTGCAGGTCCGGACCTCCGCCGCGATCGCCTCGAGCGCAGCGCCGCGCTCGGGCTCCGTCACGCCGCGCTCCCCGCGCCCGCTCGTCTCGACGCGGGCCGGATCCAGTCACGGGCGGCGATGAGCTCGGCGATCTCCACGGCGTTCGTCGCCGCGCCCTTGCGCAGGTTGTCGCTGACGACCCACAGGGCCAGGCCGCGACCGTCCGGGATCGAGGGGTCCTGGCGGACCCGCCCGACGAAGACCTCATCGCGACCGGCCGCCTCGGTCGCGAGCGGGTAGACATGGTTCGCCGGGTCGTCGCGGACGATCACGCCCGGGACCGCGGCGAAGAGCTGGCGGGCCCGTTCCGGGGTGATCGCGTCGCGGGTCTCGACGTGGACCGCCTCCGAGTGGCTGACGAACACCGGGACGCGAACGGCCGTGCACGAGATCCGGAGTTCCGGCAGGTGGAGGATCTTGCGGCTCTCGCTGATGACCTTCCACTCCTCCCTCGTGTAGCCGTTGTCGAGGAAGACGTCGATCTCGGGCAGGGCGTTGAACGCGATCGGGTGCGGGTAGACGCTGGCCGTCATGGGCTCGCCGGCGGCGTGGGCCCGGATCTGCCCCTCGAGCTCGGCGATCGCGTCGGCGCCGGTTCCCGAGACGGACTGGTACGTGTCCACGACGACCCGCTCGAGCCCGACCGCGTCGCGCAGGGCCATGAGCACCGGCACGAGCTGCATCGTCGAGCAGTTCGGGTTCGCGATGATCCCTTCGTGGGTCGCGGCATCCTCCGGGTTGACCTGGCTGACGACGAGAGGCACGCCCGGGGTCATCCGCCACGCATTCGAGTTGTCGATGACGGTGGCGCCGTGGGCGACCGCGTCGGGCGCGAGATCCTCCGAGACGGTACCGCCGGCCGAGAAGAGCGCGACGTCCACCCCATCGAACGCCTCGGGGACGGCCTCCACGACTTGGTGGGTGGTCCCCCCGATCGACACGGTCGAGCCGGCCGAGCGTCCTGAGGCCATCAGGCGAAGCTCGCCGATCGGGAAGTCACGCTCGAGCAGGACCTGGATCATCGTCCGCCCGACGACGCCCGTGGCGCCGACGACCGCGACGGTGAGCGGCTGGCGGGTCATCCCGGGCACGGCTCCACTGCGGTATTCATCGGTTCCGGGCACGGCCGGAGTATAGCAGCGCGCCGCCGGTCTCCCGGCGGCGCGCACTGGTTCGCGAGGGGCGTCGGGCGCGAGGCCCGGCGTCGGTCAGACCGGTTCCTTGGCGAGGTGGCGCTGCATGGCCGCCTTGCGTGAGAGGTTGATCCGACCCTGGCGGTCGACCTCGGTCACGACGACCATGACCTCATCGCCGACGGACACGACATCCTCGACGGTCGGCACGTGGTAGTCGGCGAGCTCACCGATCCGGACGAGGCCCTCCTTGCCGGGAAGGATCTCGACGAAGCAGCCGAAGCCCATGATCCGGGTGACCTTGCCCAGGTAGAGCGAGCCGACCTCGACGTCGCGGGTGAGCGATTCGATCCACTGGACGGCCTTGCGGGCGTTCTCGCCGGAAACCGCGGAGATTTCGACCGTGCCGTCGTCCTCGACGTTGATGTCGGTCCCGGTCTCCTCCTGGATCTTGCGGATCATCGAGCCGCCCTTGCCGATGATCTCCCGGATCTTCTCCGGGTTGATCTTGATCGTGGTGATCCGCGGGGCGAAGTCGGACATCGTCTCGCGGGCCTCCGGGAGGACCTCGAGCATCTTGTCGAGGATCGCGACGCGAGCCTCGAAGGCCTTGTTCAGGCCGTCGCGGATGATCGCCTCGCTGATGCCCTTGACCTTGATGTCCATCTGCAGCGCGGTGATGCCGTCCCGGGTGCCGGTGACCTTGAAGTCCATGTCACCGAGGGCATCCTCCTTGCCGAGGATGTCCGTGAGCACCACGAACCGGCCGTCCGGCTCGGAGATCAGGCCCATCGCTGCGCCGGCGACCGGTGCGGTGATCGGCACGCCCGCATCCATGAGGGCGAGCGTCGAGCCGCAGGTCGAGGCCATCGAGGTGGACCCGTTCGACGTCACGCACTCGCTGACGAGGCGGATGACGTAGGGGAAGTCCTCGTGCTTCGGGAGGACCGGCAGCAGTGCCCGCTCGGCCAGGTAGCCATGACCGATCTCGCGCCGGCCGGGGCCCCGCATCATCTTGTTCTCGCCGGTGCTGTACGGCGGCATGTTGTAGTGGTGGAGATAACGCTTCTCGGTCTCGGGGTTGATCGTGTCGATCCGCTGGACATCCGAGGACGGGCCGAGCGTGGCCACGGTCAGCGCCTGGGTCTCACCGCGGGTGAACAGGCCCGAGCCGTGGGCCCGCGGAAGCAGGCCGACCTCGACCGTGATCGGACGGATCTCGTCCACGCGGCGGCCGTCGATCCGGATCCCCTCGTCCAGGACGAGCTGGCGCCCGGTCTTCTTGTTGAGCAGGCCGAACAGGGCCTTGCTGACGCGCGCCTGGCGTCGGGCCGCCTCGAGGAGGCCCTTGGCGTCGCCGCCGGTCCGGTTCGCCCGGATCGACGCGGCGATCCCCTCGCGGAGCGTCGCGATACGGGCCGGCAGCTCACCGGCGTAGGTCGACAGGAGCGCAGCCGTCGCCTCCGCGTCCGGCAGGGCGCGGTGGTTCGCGGACAGCTCGATGCCGTAGAACCGCGCGAGGTCGGCGAGCTTGTAGGACTCTGCGCCCGGATTCGCCTCGCGGGCGATCACCAGCGTGTCGAGGTAGGTGCCGGGCTGGAAGCGGAAGCCGTCGCCCAGGGCCTGCTCGATGAAGCCGAGGTCGAACCCGACTGAGTGGCCGACGATGAGCGCGTCGCCGGCGAACTTCTGGAAGGCCTCCGCGGCAGCCTTCGGGGTCGGAGCGCCCTTGACGTCCTTGTCGGTGATGCCGTGCATCTGGTTGCCGACGATCGGGCGACCCGGGTTCACGAACGTGGACCAGCGATCGGCGATTTTCCCGCCCTTGATCCGGACGGCCGCGATCTCGACGAGGTCGCTCATCTTGGGATCCGTGCCCGTCGTCTCGGTGTCGACGACGACGAACTCGCGCTTGCTCTCGACGGCCTTGACGAAGTCGAGGACCGAGCCGCTGGACGGCTCGAGGTAGGGCATCAGCTTCGCCTTGCCGACCGCCTTGTGGAGCTCCTCCTGGAGATCGATCAGGGGCTGCAGCGCACGGTGGCCGAATAGGATCGCGTCGGCCATGACGGCCTCGGGCAGGAGCTTGACGCCCGCCTCGACCATCATGATCGCGTCGCGGGTGCCGGACACGATCAGGTCGAGCTCCGATTCCTCGAGCTGGCTGTAGGTGGGATTGACGACGAACTCCCCGTCGATCCGGCCGACGCGGACGGCGCCGATCGGGCCCTGGAAGGGGATCTCGCTGATCGTCAGCGCGGCCGACGCCGCGATGGTCCCGAGGACGTCCGGATGGTTCTCGTGGTCCGTGGACAGGACCGTGATGACGACCTGGACGTCATCCTTGTAGCCCTCCGGGAAGAGCGGCCGGATCGGCCGGTCGGTCAGGCGGCAGGCGAGGATCGCCGCCTCCGACGGGCGCGACTCGCGCTTGATGAAGCCGCCCGGGATCTTGCCCGCGGCGTACATCCGCTCCTCGAAGTCCACGGTGAGCGGGAAGAAGTCGAGGCCGGGGCGCGGCTCCGACCGGTTGGCCGTGCCGAGCACCATGGTGTCGCCATAGCGGATGGTGACGGAGCCGCCGGCCAGCCGTGCCATCTTGCCGGTCTCGATGGTCAGCGTGCGACCACCGAATTGCGTCTCGAAGATCTGAGACACGGGAATGGTTCCTCCTTCATCGTGCGAGGAGGAGCGACCTTGCGGGCCCGTGGCCCGCCGCTGCGGCGCCGGATGCGAGAGGACCCCGGGCGGGAGCCCAGGGTCCGTGGCGGCGATCGCCTAGCGGCGGAGTCCGAGCCGTCCGATGACGGCGCGGTAGCGCGAGTTGTCCTTCTTGACGAGATAGGCAAGAAGGCGACGGCGCTGGCCGACGAGCTTGAGGAGGCCGCGGCGCGAATGATTGTCCTTGGGGAAGCTCTTCAGGTGCCCCGTCAGCTCCTTGATCCGCTCCGTCAGGAGCGCGACCTGAACCTCCGGTGAGCCGGTGTCCCCGTCCTTGACGGCGAACGATCCGATGACCTGCTGCTTCAGTTCCCGCGCGAGCGGCACTCGGTCCTCCGAACACGAAACTATCGATGCTGTTCTTCTCTTTGACCGCCGCAGGATAGCAGGCTTCTCAGGATGGGGCAAACCATCGACGGCCGCTCCCTCGTCAGCGCGAGCGTGAAACGAGCCTGAGGTGGACGCGACCCGGCGCGATGCCGGCCGTCCTGGAGACGATCCGGAGCGAGCCGCCCTCGATCAGGGCCCGAACGCGTGTCGAGGTCGTGGGCAGGCTGCCCTCCGGCCGGATCGTGGCCCGATACCGGCCGTCCGGCGGGAGCGCGACCGGCACCTGGAAGGTCAGGCTGGCGGACCCGTCCCGCGGATCGCCCGCCACGTCGCCGACGACCTCCACCGCCCGGCCGAGGAGCCGCCTGGCCCGGGCGAGGTCGCCACGGCTGAGCGCCCCGCGGACCTCCGAGCTTCGAACGGGCCCGCCGTCGAGGTCCAGGGGCGGGACGACGACGACCTCGAAGCCCTCGCCCACCCCGAGGGCGGCAACGGCGGCGGGCGTGCCCTGGCGCTCGTACCCGAACGCGGCATCGGGAGTCATCAGGAACCCGGCGAGATCGACCCGCCCGGCGATCGCGCGCACGAACGCGTCGTATGGCGTCGCCCGCAGCGCCGCGTCGAAATGCTGGACGACGATGACGTCGACGCCGGCCGCCGTCAGCAGCTCGAGGCGCTCTTCGGGGTCGCACAGGAGCGGTGGGGCCGCCCCGAGGATGATCTCGTCGGGGTGATGATCGAACGTCACGACCGTCGGCCGGGCGGCCCGCCGGGTGGCCTCGCGGCGCAGGTGGCGCAGGAGGTACCGATGTCCACGGTGGAGCCCGTCGAAGACGCCGATCGCGACGAACAGCCGCCCGTGGGCGGCTGTCAGCCGATCGACCCCGTGGACGACGTCCATCTCCCGCGCCCCGCCCTCAGAGCTCATCCGGCGACGCGGGGTCGGGATCGACCGAGCTCGGCGCGTCGAGCTCGGCGGCCAGCGCGGCCTCGACGTCCACGGTCGGCCGGTCGTTCGCGGCCGCCGCGGGCCGAGCCGACGCGGGCGCATCGACGAGCACCTTGTCGGGAGCCAGCCGGCCGTCGCGCAGCCCGACCACGGCCACGATCCGTCCCGTGGCGTCGACGGCGATCGCGCGCTCCTCGGGCGTTGCCAGGCGAGGCAGACCCGCGGCCGGCCTGATGAACTGGCCGCGCACGGCCGCCGCGACCTCCGCATCGGTGAGGATGACCCGCGGCAGCCGCTCGAGACCCGCATCGACGGGCTGCAGGAGGCCGAGGAGCCCGACCGGACCGTCGGCGGCGGCCGCCCGGATGGCCTCCAGCGGCACGGCATCGTCGAGGCGGAACCCGCCGGAGGCCGTCCGCACGAGCGCCCCGAGATAGGCAGCGCTTCCGACGGCCCGCCCGAGGTCGCGGGCGATCGCCCGGATGTACGTCCCCGCCGAGCACTCCACGTCGAGGACGGCGATCGGGCGGTCCGGGTCGGAGCCGTCCCAGTCGACCAGCTCGAGGCGCTCGATCGTGACGTCACGCGGCCGGAGCTCCGGCGTCCCGCCGGACCGGGCGACCTGGTACGCGCGGCGGCCCTCGACCTTGATCGCGGAGTAGGCCGGCGGCATCTGCGACATCGGGCCGCGGAACGCGGTCAGCGCCGCCTCGACGGCCTCGCGGGTCGGAGCCGGACCGTCCGCCGGGGTCATCTCCCCGTCGAGATCGTCCGTCGTCGAGCTCGCCCCGAAGCAGACGGTCGCCCGGTACGCCTTGCGATCAGCGAGGTGGTACTCGACGAGCCGGGTCGCCCGGCCGAGGAAGACCGGCAGGACCCCGGTGGCGAACGGATCGAGCGTACCGCCATGCCCCACGCGCCTGGTGGCCGCGAGACGGCGGACGAGGGCGACCACGTCGTGCGAGGTCGGCCCGGCGGGCTTGGCGACGACGAGGATCCCGTCGAGTCCCGGTCCCTCCAGGCGGGCCCGGGCGCTCACCGCTCGACCGAAGCGGCGAGACGACGGGCGGCGACGAGGACGGCCTCGCGGGCGTCGGGCAGCGGGAGCGGTACGGTCGCGCCCGCCGCGCGGGCATGCCCACCGCCACCGAACGCGCCGGTGAGCACCGTGGCGTCGACCCCGCCGGGCTTCGTCCGGACGCTGATCCGGGTCGCGGTGCCCTGATCCTTGAACAGGATCGCGACCTCGGCCGACTCGGCCTGGGAGAGCAGGTCGATGATCCCCTCCGAGTGGGCGGCGTCGGTCCCGGTCGCGGCGAGGTCGGCGTCGGTCAGGGTGGACCACAGGACACGCCCGCCGTCGGTCGTCTCGAGACGATCGAGGACGCGCCCGAAGAGACGGAGCTGGACATCGGGCTTCGTGCGGTAGAGGCGACGCGAGATCTCGCTCAGCGGCGCGCCCGCCTCGACGAGCGCGGCCGCGACCGCGAGCGTGCGTGGGGTCGCGTTCGGGTGGGCGAACGTGGCCGTGTCCATGACGATGCCCGCCATCAGGTTCGCCGCCAGCGCGCCGGCACCGGCCGAGAGCGGCACGTCGAGTCGCGCCGCGAGCAGGGCGACCATCTCGCAGGTCGCCGCGCTCGTCGGGTCGATCCAGTCAGCGGCGCCGGCGCCGTCGTTCGACAGGTGGTGGTCGATGACGACCCGGGGCAGGCGCTCGAAAAGCGCGGCGTGGCGCTGGCGAACCGACCCCACCCGGTCGAGCGTGCCGCAGTCCACGACGACGAGGAGGTCGTATGCGGCGCCGGGCTCCGGATCCGCCAGCTCGCGCTCGATCCCCGGCAGGAAGGCGTAGAGGGGCGGCACGGGGTCCGCACAGACCGTGGTGGCCCGGCCGCCGCGCGCCTCCACGATCGTGGCGACGGCGAGGGCGGCTCCCAGTGTGTCCGCGTCCGGGTTCTCGTGGCTGACGATGAGCGCGTGCCGGGCGGACCCGATCCGGTCGACGACCGCATCCGGGACGTCCGCCGTCCAGGCTGCCAGGTCCACGCTCACCGGCGCGGCCTCCCGGATCCTCGCGGTCCTGCTGCGGGCCGCGGCCTTGTCCCCGGGAGCCGGCGGCCCCGAGGCGCGCGGGTGCGCTGCGCGCTGTCGAGCGGCTCGGCGGCCGGCGCCGGCTCGTCCGCTGCGTCGCCCTCGTGGCGGAGCCGGCCGACCGGGGTCGGCAGCGTCTCTCCCTCTGTTGCGCTGTCGTCGACCGGCACGGACCGTCCGGCCTCGAGCTCCTCGATGAGGTGCAGGATGCGCGTGCCGCGCTCGGCGGAATCGTCGAGCCGGACGTGGAGGTCCGGGATCCGTCGCAGGCGCAGACGAGCACCCAGCTCTCGGCGTACGAAGTGCATGACATGCTCGAGGGCGCGCAGCGTCTGGTCCCGCTCCCCCTTCTGGCCGATGACGCTCACCCAGACCAGGGCGTGCCCGAGATCCGGGCTCGTCTCGACCCTGGTCACCGTGGCGAAGCCGACCCGCGGGTCCTTCACCTCGCGGGCCAGGATCCCGCCGATCTCCTGCCGGAGGAGCTCGTCGAGCCGGTCAGTTCTCTGGGTCATCGAGGAACGCCTCGGACGGGCGGACGGACGGAGACGGGACGGACCCGGCTCAGCCGGCCGCCGCCCGGCTCACGGTCTTCTGGGTGAAGCACTCGATGACGTCACCTTCGACGATGTCGTGGAAGTTCGCCAGGCCGATCCCGCACTCGAAGTTCTGGGCGACCTCGCGGACGTCGTCGCGGAACCGCCGAAGCGACTCGATCCGGTCCGTGGCGATGACCTTGCCGCTGCGCCAGACGCGGGCACCGCCGCGGACGATCCGACCGTCGGTGACGTACGAGCCGGCGATGACCGTGCTCTTGCCGACCCGGATGACCTGGCGGACCTCCGCCCGGCCCTCGACGACCTCGAGCACGACGGGCTCGAGCAGACCCTTGAGGGCCGCGTCGATGTCGTCGGTCAGCTTGTAGATGATGTCGTAGAGGCGGACGTCGACGCCCTCGGACTCGGCCGCCCGGCGGGCCGTCTCGGTGATCCGGGTGTTGAAGCCGACCACGATCGCGTTCGACGCAGCGGCGAGCATGATGTCGTTGTCCGTGATCTCGCCGGCCGCCTCGTGGAGGACGTTCAGCCGGACGTCCTCCTCCTCGAGCTGGTCGAGGGCATGGGTGATCGCGCCGAGCGAACCCGACACGTCCGCCTTGAGGATGATCCGGAGCTCCTTGGCCTGGCCGGCCTGGATCTGGCGGTAGAGGTCCTCCAGCGTCGCCCGGCCGCTGCCCTCGCCGCCCTTGGCGGCAGCCGTGGCGCGATGGGCCTCGGCCGTGGAGCGGGCTTCCTTCTCGTCTGCGACGACGCGCAGGATGTCGCCGGCCTGGGGGATCTCGGACAGGCCGAGGATGACCGCCGCAGTGGACGGTCCCGCCTTCGTGATGCGCTTGCCGGTCGAGCTCTCGAGCGCCCGGACCTTGCCGGACGTCTCCCCCACGACGATGACGTCGCCCACTTGCAGCGTGCCGGTCTGGACGATCGCGGTCGCCACCGGGCCGCGACCCTTGTCCAGCTGGGCCTCGACGATCGTGCCGATCGCGGGCCGCTTCGGGTTCGCCTTGAGCTCCTGGAGGTCGGCCACGAGCAGGACCATGTCGAGCAGGTCGTCGAGCCCCAGTCGGGCCTTGGCCGAGACGGGCACCAGCGGCGTATCACCGCCGTACTCCTCGACGATCACGTTCGCCTCGGACAGCTCGGTCTTCACCCGGTCCGGGTTGGCGTCCGGCTTGTCGATCTTGTTGAGCGCGATGATGATCGGCACCTTCGCCGCGCGGGCGTGGTGGATCGCCTCGAGCGTCTGGGGCATGACCCCGTCGTCCGCCGCGACCACGACCACGGCGATGTCGGTCACCCGGGCGCCGCGGGCGCGCATCGCGGTGAACGCCTCGTGACCGGGCGTGTCGAGGAAGACGATCCGGCGGTCACCGCGGGTGACTTCGCTGGCGCCGATGTGCTGGGTGATGCCGCCCCGCTCGCCGGCCGCGACCTCGGTCGTCCGGATCGCGTCGAGGAGGCTCGTCTTGCCGTGGTCGACGTGACCCATGACGGTCACGATCGGTGCCCGGGGCTGCAGGAGCGACGCTTCGTCCTCCTCGTAGAGGACCTCCTTGGTCGCCTCGCCTGGGGCCTCCTCGCCCGCCCCCTCGCCGGTACCGGGCGCGACCGTCGCGGCCTCGGCCACCTCGAAGCCGAGCTCACCGGCCACGAGGGCCGCCGTGTCCCGGTCGATGAGCTGGTTGATGGTCGCGAAGATCCCGCTCTTGATGAGCTCGCGGATCACGTCGGCCGCGTTGACCGCGAGGAGCTCGGCGAGCTCCTTGACGGTGATCGTGCCCGGCAGCTCGATCGCCGCGCGCTCGCGCGACTCGGCGACCTGCACCTGGGCCTGCCCGGCGCCGGCGTCGCGGCGCTGCGGCTTGCGCGGTCCGCGACGACCGCGGGTTCCGCTCCTACTCCTCGCCACGCTGGCCTCCTTCGTCGTTCGTCATCATCGTCGTGATCGTCCGCGCCCGCTCGGCGAGTTCCTCCCGGAGCGAGGCCGGCAACGGCACGCCGAGCGCCCGGCTCAGGGCGCCCTTCTGGAGGGCCGTCCCCCAGCACGAGCCGTCGGCGCACAGGTACGCCCCGCGGCCGGCCAGGCGACCGCTCGGGTCGGGAACGACACGGCCGTCGGGCGTGCGCACGATCCGGACGAGGTCACGCTTCGAACTCGAGGTCCGACAGGCGACACAGGTCCGCATCGGAACGGCACGGGGCCGAGCTCCGGACATGGCGCCGCCTACGACGACACCTCCTCGGTGGACGCGGCCTTCTTCGCGCGGGCGACCTTCGGCTTGGGCACCTCGACCGGGGCCTCGACGGTGGACGCGGCCTTCTTCGCGCGGGCGACCTTCGCCTTGGGCACCTCGGCCGGGGCCTCGACGGTGGACGCGGCCTTCTTCGCGCGGGCGACCTTCGCCTTGGGCACCTCGGCCGGGGCCTCGACGGTGGACGCGGCCTTCTTCGCCCGGGCGACCTTCGGCTTGGGCACCTCGACCGGTGCGGCGGCGGCCTGCTCCGCCACGGCGGCGGCTTCGGCGGCGGCGCGCGCCTCGGCGACCGAGACGTCGCTCCTGATGTCGATCCGCCAACCGGACAGCTTGGCGGCGAGTCGGGCGTTCTGGCCCTCGCGGCCGATCGCCAGCGAGAGCATGCGCTCCGGGACGGTCACGCTCGCGATCCGATGTTCCTCGTCGATCGAGACATCGAGCACCTGGGCCGGGCTGAGGGCGTTCGCCACGAACACGGCCGGATCGTCGCTCCAGGGGATGACGTCGATCTTCTCGCCGGCAAGCTCGGCCACGACGGCCTGGACCCGGGCGCCGCGCTGGCCCACCGTCGCGCCGACGGGATCGAGGCCCTCCTGGCGGCTGGCGACGGCCATCTTCGAGCGCGAGCCGGCCTCCCGGGCGATAGCCTTGATCTCGACGCTCCCGCTGTGGATCTCCGGGACCTCCAGCTCGAACAGCCGGCGGAGGAAGTTCTTGTGGGCGCGGCTCACGAACAGCTGCGGCCCGCGGATGCCTCTGCGGACCTCCAGGACCAGCGCCTTGACCGGCTGGCCGATGCGGTAGTGCTCGAGCGGCGACTGCTCGGTCGTGGCGAGGATGCCCTCCGCTCGGGAGACGCCGCCCTGCCCCGCCAGGTCGAGGATGATCGCGCGCGGCTCCACCCGGTTGACGGTCCCGGTGATGAGCTCACCCTCGCGGCTGGCGAACTGGTCGTAGGCGACATCGCGCTCCGCTTCGCGGAGCCGTTGGAGGACCACCTGCTTGGCCGTCTGGGCGTGGGTACGGCCGAAGGCGTCGGGGTCGAGCTCCGCCGTCTCGACGAGGTCGCCGAGCTTGGCGTCCGGATCGAAGGCGTGCGCTTCCTCGAGCGGGAACTCGGTGAACGGATCCTCGACCTCGGCCACGGCTCGCTTGGCGCGGAAGACCCGGATGCGACCCGTGTCGGCCTCGATCCGGACCTGGATGTCCTCATCCCCTTCCGTCCGGCGGTAGGCCGACTGGATCGCCTCCTCCACCGTCCGGACGAGCTGCTCGCGGGGAACCTGCTTCTCCGCGTTCAATTGCAGCAGCGCAGTGACGAAGTCTCGATTCATGTTTCCGCCTCCCGTCACGACTGCTGCCCCGGCGGTCGCCCGCCGAATCCGAAGGACGGTCCGCTCAAAAAGAAACGTGGGGGTCACCCACGTCACGGAGCGGCCGTTCAGTTGTGCGGAGTATACACGCGGGCGGGTGGACCCTCAATCGATCGCCGCCCCCGGGTAGCGCGCCGCGACGTAGTCCTCGAGGATCGCGAGGAACTCGGCGACGAGACCGTCGCCGCGCAGCGTCGTGCGCAGCTTCCCGTCGACGAAGACGGGCGCGACCGGATCCTCGAACGTGCCCGGGAGGCTGATCCCGATGTCGGCGTGCTTGCTCTCCCCGGGTCCATTCACGACGCAGCCCATGACCGCCACGCGGAGGTCCTCGACGCCGGGGTGGGCTTCACGCCATTGGGGCATGCGCTCCTTGAGATAGGCCTGGATGTCGCGGGCCATCTCCTGGAAGAACGTCGAAGTCGTCCGGCCGCAGCCCGGGCAGGCGCTCACCTGCGGGAGGAACGACCGGAGCCCGAGCGACTGGAGGATCTGCTGGGCGACCTCGACCTCCAGCTCCCGGCCGGCCCCCGGCTCCGGGGTGAGCGAGACGCGGATCGTGTCGCCGATCCCCTCGTTCAGCAGGAGGGCGAGCCCCGCCGTCGACGCGACGATCCCCTTCATCCCCATCCCGGCCTCGGTCAGACCGAGATGGAGCGGGAGATCCGAGCGGGGCGCGAGACGGCGGTACACGTCGACGAGCTCGCGCACGCCGCTCACCTTCGCGCTCAGGATGATCCGGTCGTGGCGGAGGCCGGTCGCCTCGGCCAGCTCGGCCGAGCGGATGGCCGACTCGACCATCGCGTCGATCATCACGTCACGGGCATCGCGCGGGGCAGCGGACCGGGCGTTCGCGTCCATCAGCTCGGTCAGGAGCGCCTGGTCGAGCGAGCCCCAGTTGACCCCGATCCGGACGGGCCGGTCGTTGTCGATCGCGATCCGGACGATCGTCTGGAAGTTCTCGTCGTGACGCTTCGCCCCGACGTTGCCCGGGTTGATCCGGTACTTGGCCAGCGCCGCGGCCGTCTCCGGGAACTTCGCCAGGAGGAGGTGCCCGTTGTAGTGGAAGTCGCCGACGATCGGCACGTCCACGCCCAGGCCGCGGACCCTGCGGGTCATCTCCGGGACGGCGGCCGCCGCCTGCTCCGTGTTCACGGTGACCCGCACGAGCTGGCTGCCGGCATGGGCCAGCCGGGCGACCTGGAGCGCGGTCGCGTCGGGATCGGCGGTGTCCGTGTTCGTCATCGACTGGACGACGACCGGGTGGGCACTGCCGACCTGGACGCCCCCGACGTCGACGCTGATCGTCGGCCTGCGGCGCGGGCGACGGACGTCGGGGCTGGTCACTGGCCGCGCCCGGGAGCGGTGATGTCGAAGAAGGTGATCCACGCGAGGAAGGTCATCAGGAACACGAAGCCGACGAGGTAGGTCAGCCGCTCCACCCGGATGCTGATCCGCTCGCCGGTCAGCCGCTTGAGGAGGAGGACGGCGATCCGTCCGCCGTCGAGCGGCGGGAACGGCAGGATGTTCACCAGGGCGAGGTTCGCCGAGAGGATGCCCGCGAGATAGAGCGTGAAGACCGGGCCCAGCTGCCAGAAGACGTCCCCGACCTGGCTTGCGATGCCGATCGGGCCGGTGACCGGCGGCGCCTCCGTCGGGCGGTTCACGATCGAATTGGCGAGCTGCCCGAGCCCGTCGAGGATGAGCGAGAGGGCCTGGCCGGTCCGGGCCACGGCGATGCCCGCAGCTTCGCCCGGCGGACGCTGGATGTACTGGCCGGTGAGCGAGCCGCTGAAGCCGATCCCGAGCGCACCTCTGCCCACGGTGATGTCGTCCGCGGCGCGAAGGGTCGCGCCGACGCTCGCCAGCGTGCCGTCCGCCCGCATGACCCCGAGCTGGACGGTCTCGCCAGCGTGCGCCAGGAGGACCATCCCCGGCGAGCCCTCGCTCGCGCCGAAGTAGTCGAACGGCTCACCGCCGAGCGAGACGATCCGGTCGCCCGGGACGAGCCCCGCCGCCAGGGCCGGCGATCCCGCCTGGACATCCCGCACGACGAGCCCGACCGTCGGGTTCGCCAACCAGGCGATCGCGAAGAAGATCGCGAACGCGAGGAGGATGTTCATCGCGACGCCGGCGACCAGGATGACCAGCCTGGTCGGGAGCGGCGCCCGAACGAAGGAACGCGCGTCATCCGAATCGCCGTCCTCGCCCTCGAGCCGGACGAAGCCGCCGATCGGAAGCCAGTTCAGCGTGTAGAGCGTCTCGCCCTCCGAACGGAGGACCTTGGCCCGCGGCGGGAAGCCGATCCCGAACTCGAGGACGCGGACCCGGGCGAGGCGGGCGATCACGAAATGGCCGAGCTCGTGGATGACCACGAGGGCTCCGAGCATGAACACGAAGATCACGATCGTGATCGCCGACTGGACGACCGACAGCATCTAGCGGGTCCTCCCGGTCCCGAGCACCGCGCGGACCTCCGCGTCGAGCGCGATCAGCTCATCGACGTCCGGCGCCTGGTCCGGTCCCTGCCCGAAGCGATCGACCGCCGCCTCGAGCGTGCGGGCGATCCCCGGGAAATCGAGCGTCCCGTCGAGGAACCGGGCGACCGCGACCTCGTCCGCCGCGATGAGCGCGGCCGTGGCGCGCGACCCCGTGCGGCCGGCGTCGCGGGCGATCCGGAGCGCAGGGAACCGGGTCTCGTCCGGCGCCCGGAAGTCGAGATGGGCGGTGGCCAGCAGGTCCGGGGGGGACGCAGGGGACGGATGACGGGTCGGGTAGGTCACGGCGTACTGGATGGGGAGGCGCATGTCGGGCGTGCCCAGCTGCGCCTTGAGCGAGCCATCCACGAACAGGACGGCGGAGTGGACGACGCTCTGCGGGTGGATCACCACGTCGATGGCGTCGTAGTCGACATCGTACAGCCAGTGGGCCTCGACGACCTCCAGCCCCTTGTTCGCGAGCGTGGCCGAGTCGATCGTGATCTTGGACCCCATCGTCCAGGTCGGGTGACGGAGGGCGCGCTCCGGGGTGACCGTCGCGAGCTCCTCCGCGCTCGCCTCCAGGAACGGGCCCGCCGGACGAGGTGAGGATGAGCCGGGCCACCTCAGCCATCCGTTCGCCGGCGAGGCACTGCCAGATCGCCGAATGCTCCGAATCGATCGGCCGGAGCCAGGCGAGCGGACTGGCCAGCGGATCGTCGGGTCGCTCGGCGGCGACGGCCGCGGCGCGCTCGCGGGCCAGGGGCATCACGAGATGGCCGCCGGCGACGAGCGTCTCCTTGTTCGCGGTGGCGACGACCTTGCCGGCCCGCAGCGCCGCGAGGACCGGGCGGAGGCTGACGATGCCCCCCGTGCCGACCACGACGAGATCGACGTCCCCCGCGTCGCCAGCGCCACGAGGGCATCCGGGTCCGTCTCGACGGTCGTGCCGGTCGGCAGGTCGAGCGAGCGGCCGGACGCGGGGTCCCCGGGCAGCGCCACGACCTCCGGGTGCAGACGCCGTGCCTGCTCCTCGAGAAGCCGGGCCTGGTGGCCGGTGGCCAGCGCCACCACCCGGACGGCGCCACCCAGGCCGATGAGGACATCGACCGCCTGGCGACCGATCGAGCCGCCCGAACCGAGCAGCGCGATCCGGAGTGGCCCGGACGTCGACCGGGACGCCGTTGCGGTCCGGCTCACCGGAGGAAGGTCAGCACGTACAGGGTCAGGACGGGGGCCGCGAACAGCAACGAGTCGACCCGGTCGAGGATGCCGCCATGACCGGGGATGAGGCCGCTGGAGTCCTTGACGCCGGCCGCCCGCTTCAGGATCGATTCCGCGAGGTCGCCCGCCTGAGCGGCGAACCCGACCAGCGGACCGAGGAGGATCGCCTGCCAGGCGGGCCCGCCGGTGGCCCACAGGCCCAGGCCGACCACCACCGTGGTGGCGACGAGGCCGCCGGCGAGCCCCGCCCAGGTCTTCGACGGCGAGATGTGGGTGAGGAACCGTTCGCGTCCGATCGCCTCGCCGAAGCGCCCGCCGAACGCCCTCCCGCAGAGGAACGCCCCCGTGTCGTAGGCCCACACCGCCAGCACGAGGAGGAGCACCCACGCCTGCTGCGACCCGAACCCGGCGAGCGGTGCGTCGGCCGGGAGTGCGGGCGCCTCGTTGCCGAGCCGTACGACAAACCCGAGCATCCCCACATAGACCCCGCCGAAGACCGTCCCGAGCCACGTCCCGAGGCCTTCCCTGGGATCGTTGAGGGCGAAGGCGCCCACCGCCGCGAGGATGACGGCGACAGCCATGAGGATCGCCGCCGAGCCGCGCAGGTCAACCGGGAACGCACCGTCGGCGGCGATCGCCAGGGCGATGACGATGCCGAGCCCGACCAGGACGGAGTAGCCGGCGGCGCGGAGGAGCCGGAGGGCCTCGTGGGCGGCGAGGCCGGTGGCCAGGAGCACGATCGCCGTGATCCAGGGACCGCCCAGGACGACGATCGCCAGGAGCGGCGGCACGAAGATCGCCGCGCTCAGGGCTCGCTCGCGCACGGTCTCTCCCTACCGTCCGAAGCGCCGGGTCCGGCTGGCGAACTCGAGCAGGGCCGCGTCGAACGCCTCCGGCCCGAAGTCCGGCCAGAGGAGCGGGCAGAAGTAGAACTCGGCGTAGGCGGACTGCCAGATCAGGAAGTTGCTCAGGCGCTCTTCGCCGCCAGTCCGGATGACCAGGTCGGGATCCGGCAGGCCGGCGGTGTAGAGGGCGTTCGAGACAGCCGCCTCATCGATCTCCTCCGGCGGGATCCCGCTCGCCGCGAGGGACCGGAAGGCGTCCACGAGCTCGGTCCGGCCGGCGTAGTTGAAGGCGATGTTGAGGAGGAGCCGATCGCCTCCGTCCGTCGCCTCGATCGCCTGGTCGATCGATCGCCGGGTCTGGTCGGGGAGCTCGTCGAGGCGCCCCAGCAGGCGCACTCGAACGCCCTGGCGGCGGAGCTCGTCCGTCTCGCTGCGGATCGCCGCCTCGAGCAGCCCGAAGAGCCCGGCCACCTCGTCGTCCGAGCGGGCCCAGTTCTCGCGGCTGAACG